>NZ_JBVQSP010000004.1:0-369296 GCF_055720965.1 Leifsonia sp. PARNA 1/14 | reverse complement strand
TCGCTCGCGTCGCCATATCGTGAGCCACCGACGCGACCGCCGCCGCCGCGACGGCCGGGAGTGTCGGGTCGAGCGGGTTGTCCAACGCCACATTCACGGGCTCGATCGTCGGCGCCTCCCGCTCCCGCTCCTCCTCGCCCTCGCTGAACGAGTCGAGGAAGCGGCGCCACCAGCCCTGGCGGGGAGGCTCCGCGCCGGCTGCGGGCGCAGCATCCGGTGCGGCCGCCGGCGCGACCGCCGGCGTCGGGTCATCCCCCACTCCCGGCGTGACGTTCGTCGGCGGGAGGTCGCTCGGCGGCTCCTTCGAGAAGAGGAAGGTCCCGACGAGCGGGATCGGCGCGTCCACCGAGTCGTCACCGGGCGCTCCGGGCGCGTGCTGGGCGATCTCGGCGTTCAGCTGCACCGGGTTGTAGTGCACGGCCTTCTGCTCGGTGATGAGCACCGACAGTCCGCGGATCGCGAGTTGGAGGTCGGCCTGCCAGGCGACGTCCGGCCGAGCGGCTACCGCCGACGCGGGAGGCAGCGAACTCAGCTCCACCTGCACCGACCAGTGCCCGAAGAGGAAGCGCGCGAGGTTCTGGTAGCCCTCCTCGGAGTTCACCTCGCCGTACGGGCCGGAGTGGGACTTGTAGACGAACGCGCGGTGCGCGCCCTTCACGTAGGCGTTCTCGATGAGCACGAGTCCGTCGCTGCGCGGCCCGACGCCCAGCTTGGCCAGGTTGTAGTCGTTCGAGTCGGTGCCGATGATGCAGAACACGTCGTCGACGTCGAACACCTCGGGCGGGATGACGCGGGGATCCCACGCCTCGCCGATCGGCTTGTCGCCGAACTTCTTGCCCGGCGTCAGGTAGCCGTACATCTTGGGCGGCGAGAAGATGTCCGATCCGGCCGGGCCGAAGGTCTCCATCAGCCAGTTCATCAGGCCTCCGGTGAAGACGATGCCGCCGTGCGGGGTCGCGTAGGTGCAGAACTTGGCGACCAGCTCCTTCGCGGGGATGCGGCCGTCCTCCTCGCAGACCTTCTGCATCATGCAGCGCGCGACCAAACCGCCCATCGAGTGCGCGACGAGGAACACCTGGGGCGCGCCGGTCTTCTCGCGCACCTGGAGGACGAGGTCGTAGAGCTCGCGCGCCGCCTGCTCGATGTCGAAGCCCTGCGCCGTCGTGTGCTCACGGACGAGGTCCTCGGTCCAGGTGATCGCGCGGTCGAAGAGGTTGCCCGTTCGCGGCGTCGGCGCCGCGTACGTAGTGGCGGCCTCGTCGTAGAAGCGGTGGATCCAGATCGACTTCTGCGGGAGAGTGCCGTCGGCCGCCGTGGCGAGCAGCTCCTTCTGGCTCCCCCGCACGAGCACCTGGTAGTCGCGCTCGCCGAGCAGCCGCAGCAGCGGGCCCTCGAACTGGTAGAACTTGGGGTCGCCGTCGCCGTTGACCCGGGTGTGGGTGGCACCCTCGTTGAAGCCGTAGAAGGGATCGTTGACCGTGGAGTCGATCTGACTGGTGGGGCCGGCATACCCGCGGCAGTAGACGATCGGAAGCTCGTTCACGGTGACACTGTCGCGCAGCGGAACGGGGCGCGGCAAGATTCGTCACGAATGTCAACGTTCGTGGCCCGAAACGTGACATTCGTGACGAATCCCGCGGGGACTCAGCCGCCGATGCGGATGAGCTTCTTGTTGACGAACTCGTCGGCGCCGAAGCGGCCGAGCTCGCGGCCCGAGCCGGAGCGCTTCACGCCGCCGAAGGGAAGCTCTGCGCCGTCGGCGAGCACCACGTTGACGAAGACCATGCCGGCCTCGATCTGGTCGGCGACCCGGAGGGCCTGCTCCTCATCGGTGGTGTAGAGGTACGAGCCGAGACCGAACGGAGTGTCGTTCGCGATGCGTACCGCGTCGGCCTCGTCCTTCGCGCGGAAGACCTGCGCGACCGGCCCGAAGAACTCCTCCTTGGAGGCCGGGTTCTCCGGCGTGACGTCGGTCAGCACCGTGGTCTCGAAGAACGCGCCGTTGCGGCCGCCGCCGCGCACCAGCGTCGCGCCCGCAGCGACCGCGCGCTTGACCTGGTCGTCGAGACCCTCGGCCGCCTTCAGCGACGAGAGCGGGCCGAGCGCCGAGCTCTCGCTGGTCGGGTCGCTGGCCTCCACCTCGGCGAGCTTGGCGGTGAACTTCGACAGGAACGAGTCGTAGAGCTCGTCCGCGACGACGAACCGCTTGGCCGCGTTGCAGGACTGGCCGCTGTTGTCGAGGCGTGCGTCGACCGCGTTCTGCACCGTGGCGTCCAGGTCGTCGGTCGACAGCAGGATGAACGGGTCGGACCCGCCCAGCTCGAGCACGACCTTCTTGAGGTTGCGGCCGGCGATCTCGGCGACCTTCGCCCCGGCGCGCTCGGAGCCGGTGAGCGACACGCCCTGCACCCGCGGGTCGGCGATGACCGTCTCGATCTGGTCGTGCGACGCGTAGATGTTGACGTAGGCGCCCTCCGGGAAGCCCGCGTCGAGGAACATCTTCTCGATCGCTGCGGCCGACTCCGGGCACTGCTCGGCGTGCTTGAGGAGGATCGTGTTGCCGATGATCAGGTTCGGTCCGGCGAAGCGGGCGACCTGGTAGTACGGGAAGTTCCAGGGCATGACCCCGAGCAGCACGCCCAGGCCCGACCGGCGGACGACCGCGGAGCCGCTGCCGTCGAGCAGCTGGATCGGCTCGTCCTTCAAGAACTCCGACGCGTTGTCCGCGTAGTACTCGTAGATGGCGCCGGCGAAGTCGACCTCGCCCAGCGCCTGCTCGACCGGCTTGCCCATCTCACGCACGATGATGTCGGCCAGTTCTTGGCGGCGCTCGACGTGCAGCTGACCGACACGGCGCACCAGCGCAGCGCGGTCCTCGACCGTGGTCTTCTTCGACCAGGTGCGGAACGCGTTGTCGGCCGACGCGATCGCGGCCTCCAGGCCCTCGTCGGTGATCGTGTCGAAGGTCTTGACCGTCTCGCCCGTGGCGGGATTGGTCACGGCGTAGCTCATGTTGCTCCTTATTCCTACTGTGACGGGGTCGTGGCCCTGGGTGATCGTGGCGAAGAGAGCCCCTCTGACGGAAAGGGCCCTCGGTAAGACCCTACGGGGCGGCGGCCTGCGGCGCTACGCGTCGGGCCCGCCCGGGCGGCTCAGGCGACCCGGTCGGGCTCGGCACGCGGCACCGAGTCGAGCAGCAGACGCGTGTACTCGTGCTGCGGGTTCGAGAGCAGGTCCACCGTCCGTCCGCTCTCGACGATCTCGCCGGAGCGCATCACGACCGTCCGCTCGCAGACGGTGCGCACGACGCCGAGGTTGTGGCTGATGAACAGCACGGTCAGCCCGCGGTCGCGCCGGATGCCGGAGACGACGTCGAGCACCTGCGCCTGCACCGAGACGTCGAGCGCGCTCGTCGCCTCGTCCATGACGAGCACGGCCGGCTCGATCGCGAGCGCCCGCGCGATCGCCACCCGCTGCCGCTGGCCGCCGGAGAGCGTGCGGGGCAGCGCCTGCGCGTGCGCCTCGACGAGCCCGACCTGGCCGAGGAGGCCGAGCACCTGCGAGCGCGCGTCGGCGGCGCTGAGACCGGGGTGGTGGAGGCGCAGGGCGTCCTCCACCGCGCGGCCCACGCTCATGCGCGGGTCGAGTGAGAGGTAGGGGTCCTGGAACACCATCTGGATGCGCCTCGCATGCCGCAAACGGTCGGTGCGCGTGCGCGGCGTGTCCTTCTGCACGGCGCCGTCGATCGACACCGTTCCCGAGTCCGGCTGCTCGAGGCCGACGATCATGCGCGCGAGCGTCGACTTGCCCGACCCCGACTCCCCCACCACGCCGAGCGCTTCGCCGGCCGGGATGGCGATGGTCGCGCCGGCGACGGCCCGCAAGGGCTCTCGGCCGCGGAGCTGGTAGGTCTTCGCGAGGTCGTGCACGTCGAGCACAGGAGGCTCGATCGCGCCCGCCGCGTCGGCATGCGCCCGCTCGCGCGGCTCGTCGCCGGTGACCTCGATCGTCGGCGTCGCCGCCACCAGCCGTTGCGTGTACGGGTTCACCGGCTCTCGCAGCACGCGGGAGGCCGTTCCCTGCTCGACGACCCTGCCCTCCCGCATCACGTAGACGCGGTCGCAGAACGCGGCCGCCAGCGTCAGATCGTGGGTGATGAAGAGCATCCCCATCGCGCGCTGCCCGCGCTGCTCGGCGAGCACGTCGAGGATCTGCGCCTGCGTCGTCACGTCGAGCGCGGTCGTCGGTTCGTCGCACACCAGCAGCTTCGGCGACCCGGCGAGTGCGCCGGCGATCATGACGCGCTGGAGCATCCCTCCCGAGAACTCGTGCGGGTACTGGCGCAGGTGCTCCTCCGGGTGCGGCAGATGCACCGCGGCCAGCAGTTCGACGGCGCGTGCCCGTGCCTCCGCCGCCGGCCGCCCCTCGCCGAGGCGCAGGGCCTCGGTGAGATGGTCGCCGATCGTGCGCATCGGGTTGATGCCTGCGCGCGGGTCCTGGAAGATCATTGCGGCCGTGGATAGCCGCAGCCGCTTCAGCGTCGCGCGGTCGGCGGTCAGGACGTCCGTGCCGTCGAGCACCACCGAGCCGGAGTTCGCGGATCGGTCAGGCAACAGGCCCAGCACGGTGCGGGCGGTCAGCGACTTGCCAGAGCCGGACTCACCCACCAGCCCGACGGTCTCGCCGTCGGCCACCGCGAGGTCGATGCCGTGCAGCAGACGGCGGCCGGAGCCGTGCTTGGGCGCCGGGAGGTCGAGGGTCAGCCCCGAGATCTCGAGCAGGGTCATGCGGGCGTCCTTCCACCGATGCGGTCAGAGAGCTCCTCGCCGATCACATTCACGGCGACGACCACGATCACCACTGCGACGGCGGGCACGATCGCGGGCAGGAAGTAGCCTCCGGCCACCCCGGCCTGGGCCTCGTTGATCATCGCGCCCCAGTCGGCGACCGGGGCCTGCACCCCGAGTCCGAGGAACGAGAGGCCGGCGAGCTCGGCCAGCACGTAGCCGAAGTTCAGCGTGGACTGGGCGCCGACGGTCGGCGCGACGTTCGGGAGCACCCGGCGCACGGCGATCCACGACCCCGCGAAGCCCTGCACCCGGTACGCCGACACGTAGGGACGCGCGCGCTCCGTCGCCACGAGCTGGCGCGTGAGCCGGGCCACGAACGGCGAGTACGCGATGCTCATGGCGATCACCGGCGCCACCAATCCCTTGCCGAACAGCGCCACCGCCATGATCGCGATGAGCAGCGAGGGGAAGGCGAACAGCACGTCGAAGACGCGCGCCAGCGTGGCGTCCAGCCAGCCTCCACGCCAGCCCGCGATGAGCCCGAGCACGATGCCCAGCAGCGTGGAGGCGACGACCACCAGCAGCGGGCCGAGCAGTGCCGTGCGGGCGCCGAAGATCATCCGGCTCAGGGTGTCGCGGCCGAGGGCGTCGGCGCCCAGCCAGTGCGCCGGGCTCGGGTTCGCGTACACGGCCGAGAAGTCCACGTGGTCCGGGTCGTACGGGGCGATGAAGGGTGCGAACACGGCCGCGAGGGTGATCACGCCGAGCACGACGATGGCCACGGTGAAGCCGACCCGGGCCGGCCGGCGCGCCGTCGAGCGCATCACCTTGAGCGCGAGGGTGGGGGTCGGGGCGCTCATCGTCCGGTCTCCCCCGCCGCCGCTCGCGGGTCGATGATGGGCTCCAGGAGGTCGACGATCGCGTTCACCACGATGAACGCCGTGACCACCAGCAGCACGATCGCCTGGACGACCGGGAAGTCGAGCCGGTCGACCGACTGCACGAGCAGCGATCCCATCCCGGAGATTCCGAACGCCGACTCCACGATGGAGGTCGCCACCAGCAGACCCGCGACGAGCATGCCGCTCACCGTCAGGATCGGCCCGATCGCGTTGCGGAACACGTGCCGGCGCACGACCGCCGCCCGGCCGAGCCCGCGACTGGTCGCGACCTCCACGTGCTCGCGGCCGAGCTGCTCGACCATCGACATGCGCGTCACCTTTCCGATCAGGACCACGAAGACGATCGCCAGCGCGATCGACGGCAGGACCAGGTGGTAGGCCATGTCGAAGAACCCGCTGCCCGAGCCGAAGGCCGGGAACCAGCCCAGCTGCACGGCGAAGAGCGAGATCAGCACGATCGACCCGACGAACGACGGGATGGCACCCAGCACGGTCAGCAGTGTCAGCGTCGCGCGGTCGGCGATCCTGCCGCGATTGAGGGCGGCGACGGTTCCGGCCACCAGGCCGACCACGGTGATCATCAGGCCGGCCATCACGACGAGCCCGAGGGTCACCGGGAGCCGGTCGCCGATCACCGTGGCCACCGACTGGCGGTACTGCAGCGACCGGCCGAAGTCGCCGTGCAGCATCCCCGCGACCCAGTTCAGGTACTGCTGCCAGGGCGGGAGGTTCAGGCCGAACTCCGCGGTGACCTGGGCCACCGCCTCCGGGGACGGTTTGCGCCCGCGGAGGAGGAAGCTCACCGGGTTGCCGGGAACCAGGAAGCGCGAGAAGAAGACCAGGAGCGAGGCGAGGAACAGCGTCAGCAGGAGCGAGCCGAGCTTGCCCGCGACCCGCCGCGCGGCCGCCTTACCGTGCGCCAATCGTGGCCGCCCAGGGGTAGTAGAGGAAGGCGACCGACGGCGCCACCCCGGTGATCTTCTTGCCGACGAACACCGTCATCGGGCCCTGGAAGAGCGGCAGCCACGGCAGCTGCTGGTTCGCGATCTTCTGCAGCTCGGCCGATTTCTCCGCGCGCGCCTTCGGGTCGGCGATCGCGACCGCCTGGTCGACCAGGGCGTCGAAGCTCGGGTCCGACCAGTTGCCGTAGTTGCTGAACTGGCCGGTGCGCAGCACGCCGTACATCTCCAGCGGGTCGGGCGTCGAGAGGTACCAGGAGGTGTAGAACAGGTCGACGCCCTCGCGTGCCGTCGGGTCGGAGAACAGCGTCGTGTACGAGTCCGGCGTCATCGTCTGGATCTTCGCCGTGAGGCCGATCGACTCCGCCGCGGCGGCCGTGGCCTGCGCGACGACGCTGAAGTCGGCTCCCATCGGCGCGGTGCGGATGGTGATCGTCTTGCCGGTGGCTCCCGCCTTCTCGACGAGCTTCTTCGCGGCCGCCACGTCGTACGTGTAGGGGTCCAGGCCGCTGAACGCCGCCTTCTTCGTGGCGTCGGACGCCTGTCCCCACACCGACTCGGTCGTGAGCGCGTTCGTGACGGAGCCGTAGCCCTTGACCGCGGCATCCACGACGCCCTGCCGGTCGATCGCCATCAGCAGCGCCTTGCGCACGTTCAGGTCGCCGAGAACCCCCTTCAGGTTGCCGACGATCAGGCTGCCCACCGCGGTGTTAAGGCCGAAGTACAGCTTGCCGGCGTCGGAGGTGCTGAGCTTGGTGATCGCCTCGGTGGGCACCATCCAGCCGCCGTCGACCTGGCCGGAGGTCAGTGCGTTCACGCGCGCGTTCGGGTCGGTCATGAACAGGATCGTGACCGTGCCCGCCTTGGCCCTGAGCTTCGGGTCCCAGTACTTGTCGTAGCGGGTCAGCGTCACCGACTCGCCCGACTTCCACGAGGTCAGCGCGAAGGGCCCGGTGCAGTTGACCAGGCCGGTGGAGTTGCCGTAGTTCTTGCCCTTCGCCGCGAGCGTGGCCGCGGACTCCACGACGCCGGCGGCGCCGCTGATGCCGAGGTTGAACTGCGAGTCGGGCTTGGTCAGGGTGACCGTGACCTCCATCGGCCCGGTCTGGTCGATCGAGGCGACGTTCTGGTACACGGAGTACCACGACGAGCCGACGGCGGGGTCGAGGTGGCGCCGCATGGACGCGACGGCGTCGGCCGCGGTCATCGGCGTACCGTCGTGGAAGGTCACGCCGGGACGCATCTCGTACACCCACGTGGTCGGGGTCGGGTTGGAGTACGACTCGGCGAGCCCCGGCGTGATCGTGTAGTCGGGGTTGAGCCTCAGCATCGACTCGCAGACGTTCGAGAGCACCTGGTTGTCGGAGTAGTCGAACGCGTACGCGTAGTCGAGCGAGTACGGCTCCGAGTACGAGACCCAGGTGAACGAGTCGATGTCGCCGGAGGGCGCGGGGGTCTGCGCCGTCAGCTGGTACGACGGGTGCGACCCCGTCGACGTGGAGCCGGAGCCGGCGGGAGAGCACGCGGCGAGCGCGAGACCGGTGGAGAGCACGACCGCCGTCGTGAGGACGAGACGGTGTCGGGTGCGGTGTCGAGGCATTTCGTGAATCCTCCTGTGTGGTGCGCTGGGGGTTTGGGGTGGGTGGTCGGGCGGCGAGGCGTCACGCGTTCGCGGGGACGACGGCGGCGTCACGCACGTACACCGGCACGCCGCCCACCCAGGTCGAGACGACTGTGCTCTCGTGGATGCGGTCGGCCGGGACGGCGAACGGATCGGGTTCGATCACGACGAGGTCGGCGCGGTAGCCGGGGGCGATCGTCCCGGTGTCGTGGTCGCGGTGGTTCACGTAGGCCGAGCCGGAGGTGTAGGCGGCGAACGCGGTCGCCAGGTCGAGCCGCTGCTGCGCTCCTCCGAGCGGGGCGTCGGCCGCACCCGGGGAGACCCGGTTGACGGCGATGTGGATGGCGGCGAGCGGGTCTGCGCTCGACACCGGCCAGTCGCTGCCGGCGGCCAGCCGGGCACCCGCCCGCTGCAGATCGCCGAACGGGTACTGCCGTGCCTCCAGCTCGTCGTGGAGGAACGGCAGGGTCAGCTCGTCGAGCTGCGTCTCGTGGCAGGCCCAGAGCGCCTGGAGGTTGGCGATCGCGCCGAGCTCGGGGAAGCGCACGGCGTCCTCCTCCGACACGACCTGCAGGTGCGCGAGATGGTGGCGGCCGTCGGTCGCGCCGTTGGCCTCCCGCGCCGCCTGCACGGCGTCGAGGGCCTCCTGCACCGCACGGTCGCCGAGGGCGTGGAAGTGCACCTGGAAGCCGAGGCGGTCGAGCTCGGTGACATACGCGCTGAGGAGGTCGGGGTCGATGAACGACAGGCCCGCGTTGTCCGTCTCGTGGCCGTGCGCGTCGAGGTAGGGCGACTTCATCGCCGCCGTGAAGTTCTCGGCGACGCCGTCGACCATGATCTTCACGGTGCCGAGGTCGAAGCGGTCGTCTCCGAGCCGCGCGTATTCGGCGCGCCGCTCGACCATCCCGGCGATCTGCTCGGCGCCGGTGTCGCGCAGCCACCACTGGGCGCCGCGGACGTGCGCGATGAGGGTGTCCTCCTCGAGCGCGCGGCGGTAGGCAGGGAGGTTCGGGGGCAGGGTGGCGACCGTGCCGATCATCGCGTCCTGCCAGCCGGTGATGCCGAGCGCGAGCAGCTCGGACTGTGCGCGGAGCAGCCCCGCGTAGGCGAGCTCGTCGTCGATCTCGGGCTTGACGCCGTCGAACAGGTCGCCGGCGCCCTCGTGGAACGTCCCGGCCGGGAAGCCGTCGGCCTCCCGCTCGATGCGCCCGTCGACCGGGTCGGGCGTGCTCGCGTCGAGCCCGGCGAGCCGGATCGCCGCCGTGCTCGCCCACACGCTGTGGTGGTCGCGGCTGGCGACGAGCACCGGGCGGTCGCCGACCACCGCGTCGAGCAGGCCGCGCGTGGGTGCCCCGCCCGCGAAGTGGTCCATCGACCAGCCGCCGCCGACGATCCAGCCCTCGGGGTTGGCGGCCGCGTAGGCTGCGACCCGCTGCAGGGTCTCCGCGGCGTCGGCGGACTCGGCGAGCGCGCACTGCAGCAGCTCGACGCCGCCGCCCACCGGGTGGATGTGCGCATCCTGGAACCCGGGGCTGACGAGGGCGCCCTCGAGGTCGATCACCTCGGTCGCCGGGCCGCGGTGGGCCTCCACCGATCGCTGCGGCACGAGGCCCAGGATCCGCCCGTCGGCGATCAGCACAGCCCGGCCGGACACCGGCTGCCCCGCCCCGGTGAAGATCCGGCCCCCGGTGAGGATCACGTCCGCCAGGTCGCCTGCCCGGTTCACTGCTGCGTCGGCCATCGTGCCGATTCCCTTCGTCGTCGAGTGGATCGAGCCGATGCTAAGACGATTCCAACGCTGATGTCAACAGTGCTGACATTGCTGTTGGCATCCGCTATCGTTAGAGGTGTGACTGAAGCGATGACGCACGACCACGGCAAGCGCCTCGACCGCGCGACGATCGTGAGGGCGGGGCTCGAGATCGCCGCGAGCCCGCGCACCTCCACGATCTCGATCCGCGCGCTCGGAACCGCCCTCGGCGTCGACCCGACCGCGGTCTACCGGCACTTCCGCGGCAAGGACGACCTCATGCGCGCGCTGCTCGACGAAGTGCAGGCCATCGCGCTCGCCGAGGCCTCAGCGCACGACGGCGACTGGAGCGACCGGCTCCGCACGCTCTCCCGCGCGACGCTCGACACGTTCGTCCTCTACCCCGCCATAGCACTGGAGGCCACGGTGCTCACCACCAACGGCCCGGCGGAACTCGCGACGATCGAGTACATCCTCACCGCCTTCGCGGGGGCAGGGCTCAGCGGCGCCGACCTGGTTCGCCACTACGCGCTCTTCGCGTCGTACGTGCTGTCGGAGGCCGCGGGCATCGCGCGCGGCCGCACCACGACCTCCGGAGGCGCCGGCGAGGCGCGCGCCAGCAACGCCTGGTTCGAGGGCCCGCTGCTCGTCGACCCGCTCACCCACTCCCACATCGCCTCCGTCGCCGCCGAGCTGCGCGACCTGCGCGACGAGGACATCTTCCGCATGGGCGTCGACGCCATCCTCGACTCCGCCGAGCGCACCGCGGCCTCCACGTCCTCCTGAAGGAGATCTGCTCGCGACACGCCCGCAAACTCCCCCAGGACACCGCCGAGGAGGAGATCCCCGGGCGCGTTTCCTCTGAGAGAAATCGCGACGGACGCCGAGTACGGGTGCCGCAGCGCAGGGGTTGGATGCTGCGGCACCCGACGCGCGAAATCGACGCGAGGAGTGTTCGACCCGCTCAGGCGAGGGCGCGGGCCTTCAGGTGGTCGAACTCCTGCTGCGTGATCGTGCCGGAGGCCAGTAGCTGCTGGGCCTTGGCGATCTCGTCCGACGGGCTCGACGACGCGACCGACCGGATGTGCGCGTCGACGACGGCCTGCGTGTCGGCGGCCTCCTTCACGCTGCGCTCCGCCATGCCGCGGCCGCGTGCGATCAGGTAGACCAGCGCGGTGAGGAACGGCACGAAGATCAGGAAGATGATCCAGACTGCCTTCCACCAGCCGTTGAGTCTGCGGTCGCGGAAGAGGTCTCCGATGATCGCGAACAGCGCGAACAGATACGCGATGAACGCGAAGCACCAGAAGAACCACCAGACGATGCTCCAGAAAGTGTTGATGATGAACCTCCCGGTGATGGCCGGCCCACTGCCGGCGACGGGAATGTAACTCTCGCGGCGGTGCTGTGGCTACACCTGAATTTGACCTCTCCCCAACGACGTCGCGCTCATGCATCCTGTGGCCCGAGGGGAGGTTCGCGATGGGGGCTGAGCTTCACTGGACGAGCCGGTGTCACGGGAAGGGTCGGCCATCCTCCCCGGCGCCGGCCTCCCGGGCACCGGCTCCCGAGCGGGTGGCGAGCACGCGTTGCGCTCGCTGAGGAGGCCGGAGGTCGGATGCGGGAGCTCGCCAGGTTCGGCGGCGCGGTCGCGGTGATCGCGCTGGTGGCCCTGGCGACCACCGGCGGCCCCGCGCTCGGCCCGGTGCGCGTGATCGACGCGATCGTGGTCGTGCTCGCGGCCGTCGGCGCAACCGCCTGCGCCGTCGTCGCAGACGTGCGGCGGGCGCGTGAACGCGATCCGGAGGCGACGGCGCACTCCCCCGGCTAGCGGTGGCTCGCGGTAGTTTGGAGGAATGGCCGACCTTCCCGACGCGCTGCCCGCCGACTACGACCCCGCCCACGTGTTCCGCGTCGTCGCGATGCCGGTCGAGCGCGGTTGGGGCGTCTGGTTGCGCGCCGCCGACGACAGCATCATCCACAGCTTCGGGCTCGGCCTGGCCCCGGAGACGCCCTTCCGTCCGGAGGTGCTCGACGTGCTCGGGCCGATCCTGAACCTTCAGTACCGGCTCGCCTACATGGACGACGCCGCGTGGGACGAGATCGAGAACCACTGGTCGGCGGTCGTGTACGAGTACACGCCGCGGTAACCGCTCGCTGCCGGTCGGCGCTCAGTCGTTGGGCGTCGAGATCTGCTGCACCACGTCGCCGTCTCCGTCGGCGAGGGTGCGCGGCACGGTCTCGGCGTACAGGTAGGCGGCCGCTTCGGGCCACGCGCTGGCATCCACGAGCCGGAACACGTCGACCGCGGCCGCGCCCTCGAACGCCGCAGCCGCCCGGATCACGGCGGGCGGACCTCCATCGACGATCGGGAGGCGCTTGCTGATGCTCGCCGTCGACTCGTCCGGGTAGAGCAGCACGGCGACGAAACTGCCGTGCGCACCGCCCTCGTCCAACGCTGGCATGCCGACCCCCGCAAGTCGTCATCGACCCCGAACGGGGCCTCCTCGTGGCCGCATGATGCACCAGCGCCTTCGCATTCGGCAAGACAGCATCCGCGCCGATCCGGGGGACAAAACGCCGAAGGGCACGTTGTTGTCGCTTTTCGCGCGCGAAAGCGACGACAACGTGCCCTTCGAGGGTCGAGAACTACTGGGGTGAGGAGTCCACGAGGTCGGCGTCGGTGGGCGTGGTGGCACGCTTCGCGCCGCGCCGCTCGGCGCCGCGCTGCCCTGCCCCGCGCTGTTCGGCCTCCAGGCGCTCGGCCTCCTCGCCGCCGATCGCCTCACCGCGGGCCACGAGGCCCGACTGGTCCGACAGCGGGATCTGCTTGAGGAACAGCGCGAGCAGGAACGCGACCGCGATGAACGGCAGCAGGTACCAGAACACCGGGGCGAGAGCGTCTGCGTACGCGTTCACGACGCCGGTGTGCACGGCCTCCGGGAGCTTGTTCAGGGCCTCCGGACTCAGGGTGGAGGTCGCTCCGGCCGCGTCGGACGCCGAGGCTCCGGCCTTCGTGAACACCGCCGTCAGGTTGTCGGTGAGGCGCGTGGTGAACAGCGTGCCGAACACCGCGGTGCCGAGCGCAGCGCCCACCTCGCGGAAGTAGTTGTTCGTGGAGGTCGCGGTGCCCAGCTGCGCGGCCGGGACCGCGTTCTGCACGACCAACACGACGACCTGCATGATCAGGCCGAGGCCGGCGCCGAACACGAACAGGTACACGCAGATCAGCCAGATCGGGGTGGAGGCTGCGAGCGTCGTCATGCACACCATAGCGATGCCGGTGATGATCGTGCCGAGCACCGGGAACAGCTTGTACCGGCCGGTGCGGGTGATCAGCGCGCCCGAGAGGATCGAGGTGCCGATCAGCCCGACCATCATCGGGATCATCAGCAGTCCCGAGGCCGCGGCCGAGGTGCCCGACGACATCTGCAGGAAGGTCGGCACGAAGCCGATCGCCGCGAACATCCCGATGCCGAGCGCGAGCCCGATTGCGGTCGCGTTGATGAAGATCGGGTTCTTGAAGAGGCTGAGCGGGATGATCGGGTCCTTCGCCTTCGCCTCCGCGATCACGAACGCGACGGCGGCAGCCAGCATCCCGACGCCCCACGCCCAGGTCGCGAGCGAGCCCCAACCGTAGTTCTTGTCGCCGCCGAAGTCGGTGAAGAAGATCAGGCAGGTCGTCGCGATCGAGAGGAACAGGATGCCGAGGATGTCGATCGGGTGCGTGGCCTTCTTGGTCGGCAGTGTCAAGGCGAAGATCGCGATCACGAGGGCGGCGATGCCGACCGGGATGTTGATGTAGAACGCCCACTGCCAGGTGAGGTGGTCGACGAAGAAGCCGCCGAGCAGCGGGCCGGCGACGGCCGACAGGCCGAAGATCGCGCCGAGCGGGCCGAGGTACTTGCCGCGCTCGTTGGCCGGCACGATGTCGGCGATGATCGCCTGCGACAGGATCATCAGACCGCCGCCGCCCAGACCCTGCATGGCCCGGAAGACGACGAACGTCCAGAAGTCGCCCGCGAACGCGCAGCCGATGGAGGCCGCCGTGAAGATCGCGATGGCGGCGATGAACAGCCACCGCCTCCCGAGCACGTCGCCGAGCTTGCCGTAGACCGGCATGACGATGGTGGTGGCGAGGATGTACGCGGTGGTGATCCAGACCTGATGCGAGACGCCGCCGAGGTCGCCGACGATGGTCGGCATGGCGGTGGAGACGATGGTCTGGTCGAGGCTGGAGAGCAGCATCCCGGCGATGAGGGCGCTGAAGATGATCCAGATGCGGCGCTTGGTGAGCAGCATCGGGGCCGGCGCGAGGGCGGTGGTCATGGTGTCCGTTCGTTCGTGTTTCGTGGTGTCTGCAGATGCTGGGGAGGTCTAGAAGAGCTCGCGCACGACCTCGAGGCGGCGGCGCACGATCGTGGGGAGGTCGTCGGCGGGCTCGGCGCCGGTGCTGCCGCTGTCGGGGTCGCGCTTGAAGTACTGCTCGGCGCTCGCACGCATGATCGCGCCGACGAGCTGCACCGCCGCCGCCGCCCGCAGATCGCCACGCGCGAGGCCCTCGCGGCGCTCGACGAGCTCGATGTCGCCGCGCTCGCCCTCGCCGGCGAGCTGGAGCATGTGCCCGATGAGCCGCGGCTCGCGCTCGAACGCCTGAATGAGCTGGGCGACCTCCGCCGCAGTGATGCCGCCGAACGACCAGCGCTCGAGATGGAGGGCGATCAGGTCGTCCACGAGGTGCGGGATGCCGCGGGCGCCGGCGGCGAGAAAGCGCTCGGCCGCGCCGGACTCGTCGAGGTCGGCGGGCACGCCGATCACGGCGTTCTCTTTGGAGGCGAAGTAATTGAAGAAGGTGCGGCGCGAGACGCCGACCTCCTCGCACAGCTCTTCGATCGTGAAGCCGGTGAGGCCGTGCTCGATCGTGAGCCGGCGGGCCGCGTCTTTCAGTCCTTGCGCGGTCTCGGCCTTGCGCCGTTCCCGGGTAGACATTGCACTCTCACTCACAAAGTGCAAGTTTGCACTGTGTACCTGAAAGTGCAATGTGAGCGCTGCGGGGCTATACGACGGCGCGGACGGCCGGTACCGTCGCGCCGTGACCTCCTCCGCGCCTCCCGAGTCCGCCTGGCGTCGCTTCTGGAATCGCGGCGGCTGGTGGAAGGCGGTGCTCGTCGCCCTGGTCTACCTGGCGCTCTATCTCGTTGCCGGCCAAGTCGTCGGCGCGCTGTTCGGCTCGAAGATCGACAAGACCGACCTCATCGTCAATCCGCAGAGCGTGTTCTTCGGCATCGCGCTGCCGATCATCGTCGGCAGCGTGATCCTGGTCCTCTTCGCGTGGTCGCTCGGGTGGCTGCGCGAACTCTTCGGCCGCCAGCCCCTCCGCGGCCGAGTGTGGATGTGGATCGCGCCGGCCGTCGTCCTCCTCGCGACAGTGCTGCGGATCGCCGGCACCGACTACGCGCACCTCGACGTCGGAGTCATCGCGACGGTCTACGCGACCGGCCTGTTCATCGGCTTCGCGGAAGAGCTGGTCACGCGCGGAATCGCCGTCGACCTCCTGCGCCGCCGCGGTTACTCGGAACGTGTCGTGATGCTGCTGTCGAGCGTGATCTTCGCGGTGATGCACTCGACGAACCTGCTCAGCGGCCAGAACATCCTGACGGTCGGCGCGACGATGGGGTTCACGTTCGTGTTCGGCGTCGCGATGTACCTGACACTGCGCGTCACCGGCAACCTCGTCTGGCCGATGCTGCTGCACGCCGTCACCGACCCGTCGACGATCCTGGCCACTGGAGGAGTGGATGCAGCCGGCACCACCCTCAGCCCGCTCGCGGGCCTCGCCGGGATGTCGACGCTGGTGTACCTCCTGCTCACGATCGTCGCCCTCTTCGCGGTGCGCGGCCGCGTCTACCCGGGAGGCGCGGCGCGCCCCGCGCTGCTCGTCCGCACCTGACGCCGAGGCGCACGTCGCGACGAGCAGCGCGAGGGGCACGGTGTTGTCACTTTCGGCGCCCGAAAGTGACAACAACGTGCCCTTCGGCGCCCAGCGGCCGCGCTCAGCTGCTCGTGTTGAGGGTGTATCGGCCGGAGGCGCATCCGGTGATCAGCCAGCCCCCGGGCGCCCGCGCGGTCGCGAGCGCCGTCACGCCCGTGGAGTGCACGGTCGGCCTCGCGGCTCCCGGCACCCACACCTCCAGCCCGCAGCTGTCCTGCGTCGCGTTGCCGGTGAGAAGCAGATCGGAGCCCTTGGCGCTGAGCATGGTGAGCGTTCCCGGAGCCGATCGCGGGTATGCGCGGCTCAGGATGGCGAGCAGGTCGGTGCGGGGCGCCGCATCGCCTCCCGTGGCGCAGTTCTGCACCTGCAGCCCATTACCCGTCGGGCCGATGCCGTTCTGCGGGTCGCCGCACGCCTGCTTCCACACCCAGTAGGCGCTGCCGAGCCGGTTCGCGTCCTCGGCTTTCGCGTAGCGGGTGAGCCGCGCATCCACGTCGGCCGTGTCGCCCCAGTAGCCGTACTCCCCCGACCAGAGCGGCGCATCGTACTCGGCGGCGACCCGCTGGGCGAGGGTGAACTGCCGGTCGAGCCCGACGATCGGCGGCAGGCCGAGCGAGCGGTCCATCGTGATCGACTCGGCGTAGAGGTGCGGCGAGAAGACGATGTTCCCGTCGGTCGTGAACCCCGGCGTCGGTCCGGTGTCGAAGCCGAGCCCAGACCAGAGGATGCTCGGCTCGACGACCACCAGCTGCCGCGACCCCGCCGCGCGGATCGCCCCGATCGCGCGGTCGTAGAACCGGCCGAGCAGGTACGACGTCGTCACCGGCGCGGTCTCGCCGAAGCCCGGCTCGTTGAGGAGGTCGTAGCCGGCGACCGTCGGCTCGTCCCGGAAGACCTCCGCCAGCTTTCCCCACGTCGTGACCAGCGCCGACTGCACTCCGGAGGTGTCGAAGTAGAAGTTCTGGAACGCGCGGTCGCCCGCGGGTGAGATGTCGCGTCCGGTGAACTGGCACCGCGGTGCGCCGTCGGTGATCGTCGCCCAGGACGGTGCGCCGTCGTAACCCCACATCGGGTCGGTGCCCGGCCGGCAGTCGGTGCCTGCGGGGGTCGCACCGTTCCACCAACCGTCCTGGTGCATGTCGAGCACGATGTAGATGCCGTGCCGGCGCGCCCAGCCCACGGCCTCCTGCACCTTGGCGAGGTAGGTCTTCGAGAGCACGCCGCGGGTCGGCTCGAGCGCCGACCACGAGAGGTTGAGGCGCACCACGTTGAAGCCCTGCGCAGCGATGCCGGCGAAGTCGCCCTCCGTCAGCGGCCGGGTCGCCGCGACGCCGGCCTTCGGCTGGTAGAAGTCGACGAGCTGGTTGACGTTGACGCCACGCAGCAGCACCTGGTCGCCGCGGCCGTCGGTGATGGTGGTTCCGGAGGCGCGGAGGAAGCCGGCGGGTGCGGTGCCGCTGCGGTCTGTCGCGCTGGCCGCAGCAGCGGCGTCCGCCGCCGATGCCGGTGCCATCGCCGGCACCCCGAGCGCCACCACGACCGCGACCACCACGATGGCCGCCGCCGACACGCGTGCGACGCGCACCCTGCCCGCGGCGGGGATGCGCTCGACGACGAATGCTCCGACCCCGACGATCCAGCCCACGCACGCGCCGAACGAGAGCCCGTCGGCGACCGCGACGTAGGCTGCCATCGCCGGCCAGAGGTCGCCGCTCAACCCGCCGTCGACGGCGAACGCGACGACTGCCTGCACCAGGCCGACCAGGCCTCCCGCGACGAGCGCCGCGAGCCAGCCGCCCAGCACGCCGGGCACCCGCCGCCGCATCCAGCGCAGGCACAGCACCGTGGCCAGCCCGATCAGCAGCACGGCGACGATGACCGAGAGCGGACCGCGGTCGGGGCGGGCGACGGGGACGCCCGGCGCGTACGCCGCGCTCGTCCACCATTCGCCCGCGAGCAGCGGAGCCGCGGCCGCGAACAGCGCCGCCGGGATCCACGGCGGCCCGCAGCGGTACACCTCCCGGGTCGTCGTGCCGCCGAACCAGCGCGCGATCGCAGCCACGATCAACGCGGCCGGCACCGCCTTGGCCGTCACATACCCGGCCGCCCACGCACTGATCGCCAGGTCTCCCGTCATCAGCAGGCACGCGAGCGCCTGCGCCACGAGGACAGCCAGCACGACACCGGCGGCCAGCGTCCAGTAGCGCTCGCCTGCACGCAGCGTCACCCACCACACCATCGCGAGCAGCACCGGGAGGTAGACGAGGTAGGGAGCGAACGGCCAGCTGCCCGCTTCGATCGTCGGCTGCGCGCCCGAGTAGCCGACCAGCGCCAGCAGCCCGGTCGGGTCGGCGACCGCCTGGAGGACGACCAGGACCAGGGCGGCGGACACCGCGACGAGAGGACGGCGGACCGACTTCATGACACTCCATCGTGACGACGTGCTAGGCGCCGCCGACGGTGGCAGCCAGCACAGAATGCGGGATTCGGCACTGAGTGTCAAGCCGGCGGCGGTGGCAGGATGGCATCGTGACCGAATCGATTCTTCTCATCACCGGCACCTCCTCGGGCATCGGCCTGGCTTCGGCCGTCGCCGCCGCCCGCGCCGGATTCACCGTCGTCGCCACCATGCGCGACCTCGCCAGGGCCGACGCCTTGCGCGCCGCGGCCGACTCCGCGGGCGTCTCGCTCGACCTCCAGGCGCTGGACGTCACCGACCCGGCCTCCATCGCGGCGTGCCTGTCGTACGTGGAAACCACCCACGGCCGACTGGACGCTCTGCTGAACAACGCCGGCGCCGGTCACCTCGGCACGATCGAGCTCGAGTCGGTCGACGACGTGCGCGACGTGATGGAGGTCAACTTCTTCGGCACCGTCGCACTCACCAAGGCGTTCCTCCCGTTGCTGCGTGCCAGCCGTGGCCGCGTCGTCAGCGTCTCGAGCGTGGGTGGCGTCGTCGGCCAGCCGTTCAACGAGGCGTACTGCGCGGCCAAGTTCGCCGTCGAGGGGTTCATGGAGTCGCTGACCCCGGTCGCCGCGACCGTCGGCGTGCGGGTGAGCGTGATCGAGCCGGGCGCGGTGACGACCGAGTTCGTCGCCAACGTCGGCGGGCAGCGCTCGGTCGACGGCACGCCGTACGAGGGTGCTTTGAACGCGTACCTTGCGCGCACGGCCGCCGCGTTCGACCCCGCGAACGCCCAGACTCCGGAGGGCGTGGCCGACGTCATCGTGCAAGTTCTCACATCCGAGAACCCGCCGGCGCGCGTGCAGACGTCGGAGGCCGCACAGAGGTTCGCTGGCGTGAAGCTCGCGGACCTCGACGGGTCGCACGTGCAGCACGTGACGGCGCACTGGGTGACCGGCGCCTGAGTCGCGGCCTCCAGCTTTCGCCGAAGGGCACGTAAACGCCCCTAAAACCGCGTTTTTGGGGCGTTTACGTGCCCTTCGGCGGCTGCAGCCTAGCGCCGTCGGCCGCCGACGAGCGTGTAGAGCAGCGGGAGCACCGACACGCTCATGAGCACGATCCCGAGCGGCAGCACGGTCGGCAGCAGCACCGCCCCGGCGACCAGCAGTGCACTGAACAGCACCGCCCCGATGAGGCGGCGCGTCACCCGCTCGAGCCGCGCGATGCGCCGGTCGAGGTCGGGCGTCTTGACCGCGAACTCGCCGTTCTCGATGCGCGTGATGACGGTGTCGAGACGTTTCGGCAGCCGCACCGTGACGCCGGCGATCGAGACGGCCTCCTTGAGCACGTCTTGGATGACGTTGCCGCTCTCGTCGCGGAGCAACTGGGAGGCGTAGGGCTCGATCGAGTCCCACAGGTTGAAGTCGGGGTCGAGCGCGCTGCACACGCCGGAGGTCAGCGACATCGCCCGGATGATGAGCAGGAAGTGCTCGGGCAGCTGGAACGGCAGCGACCGGATGACGTCGCCGAACTGCACGGCGAAGTCGCGGAACTCGCGCTGGTCGACCTCCCGCAGCTCGGCGAACCCCATGCCGCCGAACCGCGCGAACAGTTGGGTCATCGCCCGCTCGAGCTCGGTCGTGTCGGAGCTCGGCAGCAACACACCGACGTCGCGCATCGCGTCGACGAGCCCCTTGCCGTTGCGGGAGGCCGCCGCGATGAGCAGTTTGCGGAGGCCGCTGCGCGTGCTGTCGGGCACCTCCCCCATCATCCCGAAGTCGATGAACGTGAGCTTCCAGGGGTGCTCGGTGGTCGCGTCCATCGCGTCGGCGGGGTCGGCCACGCGGGGGGTGACGAAGATGTTGCCCGGGTGCGGGTCGGCGTGGAAGAACCCGTTCGTGAACAGCTGATCGAACATCACGGATGCGAACACCGGAGCCACGTGCGCCGGGTCGATCCCCGCCGCGCGCAGGGCGGCCGCGTCGGTGATCTTGATCGCCGTCACGTCTTCGAGCGTGAGGACGCGCCGGGTGGTGCGTTCCCACACCACTTCCGGGTTGGCGACGCGCGGGTCGTGGGCGAAGTCGTCGGCGAACCGCGCGCAGCTGCGCGCTTCGTGGAGGTAGTCGATCTCTTCGAGACAGGTCACCGAGAACTCCTCGACGAGCGCCGGCATGTCGACGCGGTCGGCCACGACCCGCACCCGCTTGAGCCAGCCTCCCACCCGCCGCAGCGCCGCGAGGTCGACGTCGACGATCGCGTCGATGCCGGGCCGCTGCACCTTGACGACGACCGTGTCGAGCCCCGTGTCCTCCCGGTCGGCCTGCGCCAGCCGCGCCCGGTGCGCCTGGCCGAGGGAGGCCGCGGCGACGGGGACCGGGTCGATGCTCTCGAACACGCGGTCCAGCGGCATCCCGAGCTCCCGCTCGGCCAACGCCGCGATCGCGTCGAACGGCACCGCCGGCACCTCGTCTTGCAGCCCTTCGAGCTCTTTGGTGATCTCGGGCGGGAGGACGTCGAGGCGCGACGACATGAACTGACCGACCTTGATCATCAGGCCGCCGAGCTCGACCGCGAGGTCGTGGAACCGGCGAGCGAACGCCGTCAGCCGTTTCGTGCGGCCGCGTTCGCTGAACCGGGCGAGCCCGATGCGCGGCAGGAAGAGGTCGTACCACCAGATGTGGATGAGGTTGCGTGCCGCGAAGCGCAGGATGCGGCGGTAGCGGGCGCGGGTGTCCCCCGCGCCCGCCGTGTTGCGTGTGGCCGGGGCCGCCACCCCGTCAGTCCTGAGCGAGGATCGAGTAGAGCTTGCGGCGCGCGTCCTCCAGGACGGTCACCGCCTCCTTGATCTGCTCGGGCGTGCCCGTGCGTCGCACCTGCGCCGCCGCCTGGGCGAGCGCGACGCCGGCCTTCGGGAGGTCGCCGTCGAACGGGTTGTGGCCACCGCCGAACGGGCCGCGGTTGCTGCTGCTTTCTTTCTCACTGCCGGTGTCCCAGGGCGCTGGCCCAGCCTCTTCGGCCGCGGCCCTGCCCTCCTCGGTGAGCGCGTAGGTCTTGCGCCCGTTGGACTCCTCGGCCGTGATCAGCCCCTCATCGGCGAGCAACTGGAGGGTCGGGTAGACCGACCCGGCGGACGGCTTCCAGCTGCCGCC
This sequence comes from Leifsonia sp. PARNA 1/14, assembly GCF_055720965.1. Classification (NCBI taxonomy): domain Bacteria; kingdom Bacillati; phylum Actinomycetota; class Actinomycetes; order Micrococcales; family Microbacteriaceae; genus Leifsonia; species Leifsonia sp. PARNA 1/14. The sequence continues at coordinate 347,726 of NZ_JBVQSP010000004.1, read as the reverse complement.
GCTGCGCTCCTCGATCTCGCGGATGATCTGATATCCGTGCATCGGCTTCTCGGACAGCAGCGCGAGCACGGCGGACCGCACATCCCCGCGCCCCATCCGGGTGCCGACCTTCTTCTCGAACTGCGACCGCAGCTGATCGAACGCCTGCCACAGGTTGTCCGGGTTCATGTTGGCGCCCCAGCCGCCGCCACCGGTGAATGTTCCGCTCATGATGTGTCCTCCTCGGGAGAAGCGGGTAACGATAGTTCACGATATATCGTTCGGGCCTGGAGTGGGAGGGGGTTCGGGGAACTCACATCTTTGGCGCAGCATATTCAGTTCAGTCCTGAAATGAGGAACAGGAGGCTTAGATGCCACAGGGCTACTCAGTCGGGGCCGACAGCCGCATGTCCCGTGCAAGATAGAGGGCGGAGAATACGCGCCTCCGCCCTCTACTTAGTGGCTGGCGCTAACTCACTCGCTTCTGCTCTGCCAGCAGCGCCGTGTATGCATCGCGAACTACCTCGTACGCGGCGGGAGCCTTACCGATCTTGACGGGATCATAGTCAAGCACCTGCATGATGAGCTTGAACTTCTGGGCGATCTCGGGGAGGTTCTTCCTGATGAAAGCGGCCGGATCGACAGCCCACTCAATGCGGCCATCCTCGTCGCGCCGCATGAGTGCGGTGAGACCCCAGAGAAGCGGATACATGTAGCCGTCCGGGCTGTTGAACGACACCTCGCCGCCAGAGAACCGCGCGGTCTTGGAGCGCCCAGACGCGTTCATCTTGTTCACAGCGGTGATGCGGCCATAACGGCCCTCGTTTGCGTTGTATGCCTTCGGGAACTCGTCGTAGATGAGGTCGTACAGACCGGGCAGTTCCGACGCAAGCTTGAGTGCACTCCTGACGTTGGGGTTGTAGAGCTCGGCGACACCAGCGCGGTCGTGGGTGACCGCTTCCATGTTCATCAGATCGTGGAATTTCTGCATGCACTCCCCTTTGTTCCGATAGAGGTTCTGAGGGATCGGCGGAACGACGGGACGCTCACCATCGTCCACCGGCATTGGGTCGAGAAGCCCGAGGGGCAGCCACGCCAGTGCGATCAGGTCCTGCACCTTCACGGAGGCTCCGGGCTCGTTCGGCTTCCACTCGATGCGTGCCTCGATGTTGTCCGGCAGGTACTTGCGCAGGTCGTTGTAGAAGCCAGCCTTGTTCGACTTGGCGCCGACGACCAGTTCGGCGTTGTTGTTCCTTGCTTCACAGATCTCGAGAATCGAGGACTGGAACTCGTCGATCTGCACCTGGTCATCAGGATCAGCCGGAACGATCAGTTCCACGGGAATGAGGAAATCGAGCTCGTCGTCGCGCACGTCGAAGGAGGACGCGCGGCCGCGAAGGTCCTTCAGGCGCTCTGCTTGGTCCTGCCAGAGTTCGCGGAAGGTGAACCAGTTCTTTGCCCTGCGGAGCTGCTGCTCGGGAACGCTGGCGAGCTTGAGAATGTGAAGCCCGATGGCCAGCGTGTTGTGACCGCCGTCCAGGATGCCCTCCACGTGAGCGTCACGGAAGGTAGCACGGATGCGTCCACGATCAAGGCGCTGATATTCGGTGGCTCCGAGCAGGACACCCTTGGACTTGAAGGGGAACTCGTCCGGCGTGGTGGCGATCGACTCCATGATCGCGGTCGTCACGCGGCCGACCTTGGAAGAACGCGGGTTGGCTTCCAGGTCCAGGACATCGATCAGCGGCATGAAGTGCCGTCCGCGAACGAATCCGGAGATCCGGGTGATGCCGCGGATGGTCTGCTCGAACGGCTGCTCGAACTTGATGGTCGCGGCTTTCGTCTCGACCGGTGTGGTTGTTGCGATGGTCATAACTCTTCCTCTCATTGGGGGAAGAGCTTCTGGGCACAAAAAAACCGGCACGCGGCCGGCCACTGTTATCCACCCAGTGGTGGTTAATCCAGAAGCCCTATCCGGGAACTTGCTGATCACTTACCGCGCTCCTTGCGGAGCATCGTTGTTACGCACGCCTTTACAGGCACATCTGAAATGTAGAGCCTTGGACGGCTTGACCACAAGAGCTTTCAATTACCCCAGTGTGGGGGTCACGCGCTCATGTCGGATTCGTCCTGAGCGCCTCTCCGCCAGACTGGGTCTATGCCAAACGAGGAAGCCGCCGGCCAGGACCACCATCCCGACCTTCCAAGTGTCGTCGGGACACCGACCGCGGAATTCCCCGCCGGCTATCGTTACGGCGTAACCAGATACGCCGACATCATCCTGCGCGAGGCCTTCCCTGAACGATTCTCAGAGCTTGTCCAGACGCTGGAGAGCTACAGCATCAAGGTCGAGGAGCTCCTCAAAGGAGGCGGTGGCCGGGCGAGCCATACCGCTCGCTTCGATGCCACTCTTGCAGGGTTTGGCTGGGGCAAGCGGAACATCTCGATATCTCGCCACATCGATGGCAAGCCACTGCATGTCACCAAGGGTCACGAAATCGACATGTTCGCGACGGGTTCAACGGACGACCCTTACCCCGGGATCGGGGTCGAGATGGAGTGGAACAACAAGGACCCCTTCTACGACCGAGATCTGCTCAATTTCCAGGCGCTCCATCATGAGGGCGCCTTGGCCGTCGGCGTCATCGTCACCCGTGGTCCCGAGCTTCAGCGGATCATAGGGCCGACTATCAAAACAGCAGAGAAGGCTGGCAATACCAAGTACGGGCAGTCCACTACGCACTGGAACAAGCTCATCCCTCGCGTGAACCTAGGTGGTGGCGGAGAGTGTCCGCTGATCCTTGTGGGAATCGAACCAGCCAGGATTGAGGGCATCGAGCTCGTGCAGCTCGCGTTCGACGAGCACACCACCCTCTACTGAGCGCACCCGCGCACCGTCGACACGGCAATCGCATAAAGATCCATTACCAACAGATAGATCTTTGTTTGCTAGAATGGCTATGTGACGAGCACTGCCCTAAGTATCGACCAGACCCACGACATCGCGCCGCTGCCGACCATCGATGGCGGCTTCCAGACAGTGCTGGCGGACCCCCCGTGGCGCTTCACTAACCGAACGGGCAAGGTGGCACCGGAACACCGCCGGCTGGACCGCTACAGCACCATGGATCTCGAACAGATCAAGGCGCTTCCGGTGGGTGACGTCACTGCCAAGAACGCGCACCTCTACCTCTGGGTGCCGAATGCGCTGCTGTTAGAGGGCATCGACGTCCTCCAAGCGTGGGGCTTTCGATATGTCTCCAACGTTATTTGGGCGAAGCGGCGTAAGGACGGCGGCCCGGACGGGCGAGGCGTGGGCTTCTACTTCCGTAACGTGACCGAGCCGATCCTCTTCGGCGTCAAAGGCTCGATGCGTACCCTTGCGCCGGCTCGCTCGACAGTCAACATGATCGAGACCCGAAAGAGGGAACACTCACGCAAGCCTGATGAGCAGTATGACCTCATTGAGTCGTGCTCGCCCGGCCCGTACCTCGAGATGTTCGCGCGGTATGCCCGAGAGGGCTGGAGCGCCTGGGGCAACGAGGCCGACGCCGAAGTGATTCCCCGAGGCCAGTCACATAGGGGCTACGCCGGCGGTGAACTTGACCGGGTGCCGATGCTCGAACCGCACGAGCGAACCAGTGAATGGCTCTCCAATCGGATCGCCAACATCCTTGCCGACGAATATGAGCGCGGTACTAGCATCAGCAAGCTCGCCGAGGACACCGGTTACAGCATTCAGCGGGTGCGAACACTTCTCGAACGCGCCGGGGTGAAGAAGCGCAATCGGGGCCGGCCCAAAGCATCATCGCCGCGCACTGCATAACACGCCTGGCGTTACCGCGCCTTGACGGATGAGCGACGATTTGGGATGAGCCACCAGCCTGGCCCGCACGGGCACAGGCCACTCGCAGCTCACTTGTCGGAGCGACAGTGAGCATGAACGCTTCGGCCGCGAAGCCACGAGAATACGGGCTTCGCTCGTCCGACGTGTATACCGATCACCTAAGTCCACCCACGGAAATCAGCCATTGAGCCACCTACCAGAACGGTCGAGGGACAAGCAAGGCCAATTGGCACAGATTGCGAACTCATTCGAAGACAAGAGATACACGAGGGCTGGATCCCTCATCGGCAGGCCCAGCGAGCGCGGTCTACCCGACGTTTCGTTGTGGCCGGAGATCGGAACGTTTCTGCGGCCCGTCGCAACGACCACCATCCCTCAGGACCAGTTTCCGCCAGCCGGCGACGCCCTTCCCGGCGTCGAGGGTGCACCAGGGTGACTCACGAAGACCGCCAGCTGGCGCGCGGTGTGGGTAGCCGCATAGTCCCGGAGGACTTCCCCCACGTCGTGCGTTCTCTACGTCCCAGAGAAGTACAGCTAATTCGATCGCTTCGGCTGCTGGCGGCCGCTATCTGAGAACAAGGGATGGATTAGCCTTTCGGACCGGAAGACGGGGTCGGCACCGGCGAAGCGGGGAGTATCGTCACTCGGTTGTTGACGACAGGTGCCGGCTGTGCCGGTTGCGATGCGATAGGTCGCGGTCCGTACAACGCGATCGCAACGAAGGTTACGGCGAGTAGGCCCATGCCAATCAGATAGAACACGTTCAGTTTCCGGGACGATCGCCATACCACGGGCTTCTTTTTCCATTTCCAGTGTTTGAAAGTGATGTGACTCTGGTCCGTAATGTGCGCGCCTAACCCGACCTTTATGCCACTTTGCGTGAGAAGTTTCTCTTGATCCGCGCCCTCGATTACTGCGCCAATCAGAAGCATGTGAAACCATCCACGATCGGCGAACCAAAACGCACCCCAGAGACCTGCACCAAGTAAGGGGACGACGACAGCCGGGCTGAAGTGCCAACCGCCTAGGTGAGCGGCGGTGGTATTTAAGTACACAAATCCAACCGCACCAAGTGTAAATGTGAGCACTGTTAGCGCCAACGCGCGAATTCGCCAACCTATGTCATTGAAATGCATCTGGACTCCGACAGCTTCCTTCCAGATATCGAGATGTTTGCCCACGTCCAATTTGGGTCCAAAGTCGAAGAAGCTCAGCAGTTGATAGAACCCTTCATCTAGCACGTAGTCTGCCTTCGCCTTGATTGCCGGATCGGTGGACTTCTCCTTTTCTACGGCCGCTGGCTTCCAGTGAGTCACTTGTCGGAGCAAGTCATAACCCGGCTTCATGAAGGTCTCGCCGTACTTGGCGTGAACGCTTATCACACCGACTTTCTGCGCCATCTCAACGTCTCGGTCGAGACTGTCACCTACGTAAGCAACTGCCTGTCCTGCAACCGCATTGTTTGCAATGATCTCTTGGAGAATTTGCGGATCCGGCTTAGCAATCCCGCGCGCGACGTTCAAGTGCGTGGTGAGTTTGAGACCGTACTCCTCGGCTGGAAGAGTCCGAACGGTTTCGGCTGTTTCTCCAGCTGGGAAGTCGTGGTCGGGGGATGAATAGAGAACGTCGATCAATCCATCAAGTCCTGTGTTCCTCACCCTCCATTCGGTCCAAAAGCTCAGCGATTCTGTATATGCGACAATCTTTACGCCGCGAGACTTCACGTATTGCAGCGTCGACCTGACGCCCGGATAGAGCATCGTGTTGCCCTTGCGCGCTGAGTTCTGCGCATGAAGGACTGAGTCAAACACCTCGGACGCCTTGCGACCTGCCCGGAAGCCCTCCAAGACAATGAGTTCGTCGAGCAACCACGAATATTCGGCAGTACCTCGTTCCTCGTGAACGCTCTTTATCGCAGGAATCAGCTCGGCATCCGACTTGCCGGTGATCGCCTTCAGCTCCGTAAGCATCGCGGAGAATGACGCGTACCATGCGTCAAACCATGTCCACAAGGTGTCGTCTAAGTCGACAATAAGAAGGCCAACCTGCGGGCGCGATGCTGAGGTAGTCATAAGTCAAACCTACGGGAGGCGACCGACGTCCAACCGAGATCTGTCGAGACCGTTAGCAGGACAACCCCACCGCGACTGCGCCAGCGTGACGTGGGGTACAGGCGACTTCCAGTGGGCGCGGCGCAGTGATGGTGTGTGGTGAACTCGATGATTCCGGCCAGAAGCAGCAGTGGTTATGTAACTCCCGTCATGCAAGCTCGGACGAGCTCTATGCCCCCACTCAGGCAGCTCGATCGACTTCGACGGGCCGGGCGATAGACCACAGCTACAGGCTTCGTTCGACGTCGCTGTGGGGGATTTCGATGAATCCCGCGGCCGGGTGGCATTGCGACCCGCTGGTCTCTATTCACCGCTTTCGCGGTCGCGATCTCTCTGGTGGCTCAGTTGAAGCCGTGAGCCCAGTTCACACGACCAACTCCCCTTGCACCTCCCCCGCCTCCACCAACCACCGAACAGCCTCCAGCACCGTCTCCTCCGCGGTATACCGCGGCGCGTACCCGAGCACGTCCCGCGCCTTCTCGATCGAGAAGACCTGGCTCCGCACCAGGTGCTCCCAGCTCGTCTCCGCATCTCGCGCGCTCAACCCATCCCGAAACGAATCCCACGACACCGACTCCAGCGACGCAGTCCGCCCGAACCACGACGCTGCCAATTCGGCGTAGCCGCGCACGTTCAGGGCGGTCGGCGCCACGATGTAGAAGGCCTCCCCCGCCGCGCTGAGCGGGTGGTCCACCGCGAGCTCGAACGCCTGCGCGACATCGTCGGCGTGTACATGGTGCATCGTCTCGGCGCCGAGGCCGGGGATCGACAACGGCGCCCCGGAGGCGAGCGTCGCCCACACGGTGGGGTCGAGGTTGCCGGTCGGGCCGATCGGCGCCCAGCCGGGGCCACTGATGTGGCCGGGGTGCAGGGAGGTCGTGATGAGGCCTCCCGATGCGGTCTCGTCCCTGAGCATGCGCGCGATCAGGTCCTTCTGGATGCCGTACTCGCCGAACGGCGGCGTCGCCGTCTCTTCGGTGATCGGGAGGCTGACACTGGGGCCGGCGCTCCAGATCGAGCCGCAGAAGACGTACTGACCCAGCGAGCCGCGCAGCCGCTGGACCAGCGCGGTCGCCGACGCGAGTGTGAAGCACAGGAGGTCGATCACGACATCAGGGCGGAGCGCGGCGACCCGGTCGGCGAACGTGCCGTCGCGGTCCTCCTGTTCGCGGTCAGCAGTGACGACGTCCACGTCGGCCCACTCCGGAGCCTCCGCGTACGGGACACGGGTGCCGCGGCTGATGGACACGACATCGTGCCCGGCCCGCACCAGGCGCGGGACCAAGAACGTGCCGATGTGTCCGCTGCCGCCGATGACGATGACTCGCATGTGGCTCCTCGTTTCGTGTTCGCTCAGTTCAAGAGTTCCCGCCCATCATCCACCCGACCGCGCACGCGGGGGCCCCGGCCTCCCTCCCAGGGAGAGCGACCGGGGCCCGCGCGCTACTCGGTCAGAGCCTCACCCACGGCACGAACGTGCTCGACACGCTGGTCTGGTGCGTGTAGTCGCGGTTGTTGCCCGAGTCGGTGGCGATGACGCCCACGGTGCCCGCGGCCTCCAGTGTCATGACCGGGTCGCTGACGAAGGTGCCTGCGCCGCCGATCGCGCCGTAGTCGACGAAGGCGCCGGCGACGCTGGACTGCCCCACCAGGCTGATCGCGCCGGACGCGGTTCGCACCGCCACGGCCATGGTCTGGTTCGACGCCTGCAGCATGGCCGGGGAGCCGGCCTTGCCCGAGGCGATCGGCGTCCAGGCGGTGAAGGTGCTCGTCACGCTGGTCTGGTTCGTCTCCCACAGGCGGCCGTCACCCGAGACCGCCGTCACGACCACCGTGTTGTTGGGCGCAAGGGCCATCGCCGGCGAGCTGGTGAACGCGGGTCCGTTCGAGCCGATCGCGCCGTAGTCGACGAACGCGCCGGCCACGCTCGACTGGCCCACCAGGCTGATCGCGCCGGAGGTGGTGCGCACGGCCACGGCCATGGTGTTGTTCGAGGCCTTCACGATCGCCGGGCGTCCGGCCTTGCCGCTGCCGATCGGCGTCCACGCGGTGAACGTGCTCGTCGGAGACACCTGGTTGGACTCCCAGAGCCGGCCGTCCGTGCCGACACCGACCACGACGAGCGTGTTGTTCGGCGCCATCGCGACGGCGGGGTCGCTGGCGAAAGCGGGCCCGTTCACGCCGATCTGACCGTAGTTCGTGAAGCCGCTGCCCACCGAGCTCTGCGCCACCAGCCCGTACGAGCTGTTGGAGGTGCGACCGAAGATGGCCAGCGTTCCGTTCGACGCGACGATGGCGGCGGGAGCCCCCGTGAAGCCTCCGCTCGTCAGCTTGGTCCAGGCGGTGAAGCCTGCGCCCGGGGATGTCTGGTTCGTCTCGAACAGGCTGCCGAACTGGTCGATCGACGCGGCGGCGACGGTGCCGTTGGGCATCTTGACCACGGTTGCTGCCGGGTTGGTGGATGAGGTCGGCGGCGTGCTCGTCGCCCCGAAGTAGTTGAAGTGCACCGCATCGCCCGGGAGCTGGAAGTATCCGTAGGCCGACCCATGAGCGACGACCCAATCGCGCTGGCTGCCGGAGAACGAGAAATCGACGGCGACCCCGCATCCGTGGTTGGACGTTCCGGGCGTCGTGCCGCCCTTGTCCGACCAGTAGACCTGACCGGCGTAATTGCGGTAACCCTCGTTCGGGTGCAGGTAGTCGCCCGTCTGCGAGTGGTAGGCGACCAGCATGCTGGTGAGGTTGGAGGCGGCCGACGGCTCCAGGTAGATGGCACCCAGGTCACCCTGCTGGCCGACCGGCGCCCAGTTGTAATAGGAGGCGCCATTGCCCGAGACGACCGTCATGGCCGACAGCGGCACCGACCCGTTCGTGTAGCCGCCCCAGGAGCAGCCGTCCGCTGCGCTGGCGGGAGCGGCGAGGCCGACGACGGGCGCCGCGATCGCGGCCGACACCACCAGGGCGAGGGCGGCGCGGCGCCGGATCGTGCGACCCGGCTTGGATTCCGATGACTTCATTGTGATCTCCCCTTCTTGTCGTGGACAGCACGACGCCACGGAAGGCACAGGTGTGCACACAGACGAGGGCGCGTTCGACCGTCTCCGGTCCCCACCGGCGGTCTCTCCCCCGAGAGCTTTCGATTCCCCCTGCACATTCGAGACGTGATGCGCACTCGCAAGCATGGACTCGGGCGCCGCGACCGGTCTACCCCGCGAACAGGGGAGGGTGCTCCCACCCCCAGTACAGGTGCACGCACGCGCAAAATCTCACGATTCGGTAACGAAAGCGATACATTCGGTCGACCCGAAGATGTTCTCGACGAGGAGCCCGATGAGCCAGTTGCCGCCCCCCGGCTGGTACCCCGATGCCGACACCCGCTACCAGCGGTGGTGGGACGGGCAGCGCTGGACGGACTCGCTGCAGGCGCTGCCACCGTCTGCGCCCGTTCTGCTCGCGCAGAGCAACGGACTCGCGACGGCGTCCCTCGTCGGCGGGATCGTCGCGGCGGCAGTCGCGGCGCTCGCCATCATCACCGCGATCGGAATCGATCCCCTCCTCCTGCTGTTCATGGTCGCAGGCACGATCGTCTCGCTCGTGACGGGAATCCCGGCGCTTGTCCGCGCCAATCGGCTCCAGCCGCACGTGGGAAGGGCGCGCGCCGTTTGGGGCATCGCCCTCGGTGCCGGGGCGCTCGTGCTGGTGGCGGCGGTCGTCACCATCGCGCTGATCACCACGAACGGTGGCACGAACGTCACCAGCGCGTGATGGGTTGACCCTCGGAGCGAACGCTCAGTACCCGACCACCCCGGTGAAGTCCGGCGACCCGTCCCCCTTCGCCGGCAGCGGGGTGCCGTTCACATAGCGCGGCCACTCCAACCGGAAGCCGCCCGTGGGCGTGAGCACATTGGGGTACGCGGAGGCCGGCGCCGCTGGAGCCGCGGCCGCAGCAGGCGCGGTATACGCGCCAGCCGCGGAGACAACGGGTCCGGGAGCGACCGGCACCACCCCCGGCGCCACCACCGCACGCGGCACCCCCTGCACCCGCTCCCGCTTCGGCCCGAACAGCGTGTACGTCAGCGGGATGAGGATCGTGCCGAGCGCGTCCAGGATCGCGATCGCGCCGACCAGCCTCCAGAACGCCTCACCGAAGTCCACGTGCTGGAACACCAGTGGCGTGGCCAGCGCGACGGTCAGCGCTCCGACCAGGATGAGGGTGACCAGCGTCACCTTCGACATGATCGGCCCCGTGAAGCGGCGCTGCGTGTTCAGCACCAGGTGGATGTGCAGGAGGCCGAGGCGGGTCACCGCGACGAGCAGCATCCACGAGAAGAAGCCCCACCACCAGTCGTCGGGCACGCTGCCGTCGAGTGCAGGCGCCCAGATCTTCCACAGACCGTCGAGCAGCAGGAACGCCGACAGCGTCACGGAGACCGCGCCGAACCACGAGGCCCGTCGCGCGGACACATCGGCGTCGTACCACGACACCAGCGAGAAGAACACGAGCAGCGCGATCGTGCCGATCAGCCTCCAGCAGGTCTCGTCCCACCGGCCGATGATCACGGCGTAGACACCCACGAGCGCGGCGGCGATCAGCGCGCCGATCACGATCCGCGGCAGCAGCCTCCTCACCCAGCCGAAACGGTCGAACTCGGGTGCGGGCGCGGGGGCGGTGGCCTCGGTCATGTGTCGGAGGCTAGCGGCGCCGCATCGCCGAACGAATCAGTGGAGGTACGGATTCCGTCCTGTAAGCGGGCATACTCCCACCCCTTCTTATCCCCTCCCGCACGGCACCTGTCAACCGACTCGCACAGCGAACTTTCCGTGGCTTCATGGACGCCACACACGTTCGAACCAAACGGAAGGGAGCCGGAGCATGACGATCTCGGGAGACGACCCCGAAGGCACTCCGATCTTCGAGAACACACGCCAGAGCTACGGCGAGGCCGAGGTGGTGACGGGGGCCGAGCCGCCCGTCGGCAGCACTTTCCTCACCGGCAGCGACGAGTCCGGCACGGCCGGCACGACTGGCGGCAACAGCGGCGACAGCAGCAAGACCGAGGTCGCCAAGGATGAGGCGGGCCGCGTCGCGGACTCGGCGAAGGACGCCGCAGCCGACGTCGCGGAGGTCGCCAAGGACGAAGCGGCGACCGTCGCGCACGAAGCCCAGCAGCAGGCGAAGCAGCTGTACCACCAGACCCAGTCGGAGCTGCGCGAGCAGGCGGCCGTCCAGCAGCAGCGCGTGGCCGACGGCCTCCGGTCGATCGGCGACGAGCTGCAGCAGATGGCCCGCTCGTCCGAGCAGCAGGGTGTCGCGAGTGACATCGTCGGCCAGGCCGCGAGCCGCACGCAGTCGGTCGCTCGCTGGCTCGACGAGCGCGATCCGGGCTCACTGCTGCAGGAGGTGAAGTCGTACGCACGACGCAACCCCGGCACGTTCATCGCCGCGGCGGCGCTCACGGGTGTGCTGGCCGGGCGCCTGACCCGGGCGCTGGCCTCCGGAGGCGACGACAGCGGGAGCGGCAGCGGCAGCACGACCTCCGGCAGCAGCTTCGACGGCGTCCGCACGACCTCCACCCTCGGCTCCCCCACCTCCGCGCCGGTCACCGGCACGTCGGCGGGTACACCCGGCACGGCCCTGCCGAGCGGCGGCGGCTACGTCCCGGGTGGCACGATGGGCGGCGAGAACCAGGCCGGAGGTCCGCTGTGACCGATCAGCCCACTCCTTCGGAGGAACGCGCGGGCCGCGAGTCCCTCGGCGATCTGCTCGCCGAGGTCAGCCGCGACCTGTCGACGCTCATCCGGCAGGAGGTCGAACTCGCGAAAGCCGAGCTGAAGCAGACCGCCACGCGCGCCGGGAAGGGCGCCGGGATGATGGGCGGCGCCGGCTATGCCGCTCTGATGGCGGTGTTCTTCTTGTCGATCGCTCTGTGGTGGGCGCTCGGCTACCTGATGGGCAACGCCTGGTCCGGCGTCGTCGTGGCCGTCATCTGGGCCATCATCGCGCTGATCCTCTACCTGGTCGGGCGCAATCAGCTGAAGGCGGTGAAGGGGATGCCGCAGACCGTCGAGACGGTCAAGGAGTTCCCCGACACCCTGAAACGAAACGGAGAGAACCGATGACCGACGACCCCGATGTGATCCGCGCCGAGATCGAATCGACGCGCCGCAACCTCAGCGGCGACGTCGACGCCCTGGCCGACAAGGTCACGCCCAGCAAGATCGCCGACCGGCAGAAGCGCAAGGTCAAGGGTGCATTCCACTCCTTCACCGAGAAGATCATGGGCTCCGACGATCCGTACGACCAGCATCGCGGCGCGGTCGGAACGACCGGCGACGCGATCGGCGACGCGAAAGACGCGACCGTCGATGCGGGCCGCCGCGTCGTGGCGAAGGCGGAGGGCAATCCGGTCGCCGTCGGGCTGATCGCCTTCGGCGTCGGCCTGCTCGCCGCCTCGCTCATCCCCGCCAGCGACAAGGAGCAGGAGCTCGCCGCCAAGGCGAAGGACGCGGCCCAGCCGATGCTGCAGGAGGCCGCCGAGGTCGGCAAGCAAGTCGCGAACGACCTCAAGGAGCCGGCTCAGGACGCCGTCGAGTCGGTGAAGGAGACCGCCCAGCAGTCGGTCGAGACGGTGAAAGCCGAGGCGACCGACCGGGCCGGCGACGTCACCGATGACGCGAAGGAGGCGGGCCAGCGCGTGAGCGACGCCTGACCTGACACACGACCGAAAGCGGGAACGGCGCCGGCCCGAAGGCACCCGGACCCGACGGCGCGGCGAGCGACCCTGGGGTCGCCGCCGCGCCGTTCCACGGTGAGGGGTCCACGACCCCTGTTCGGGAGGGCGATGGCGCCACTCGGCGGCTGCTAGCTTGTGATCACTTACCGGTGAGAAACCTCGAGGATCACAGTGACACCCACCAGAACCGCCGTGCGCTCACGTGCGCTCGCAGCGACCGCCCTCGTGGTGGCAGCGCTCATCCCGACCACGGGGATCGCCGCGGCCCCAGGCGTCGGGGCACCGGCCGCAGCGACCGAGACCCAGCCCGAGCACCTGCAGGGCACCCTCCTCGTCACGCGGACCGAGCCGGTCATCGAGAAGGGCAAGTCGCTCGGAAGCGCGAAGCCGAAGACGAGCTACACGGTCGTTACGAGCGATGGCCGGCACGTCGCGATCACCGGCGATGTGCCCGCCGGCGCCACCACCGGCGCGCAGTTCGACGGCACAGTCGCAGTGCCCGCCGGCCGGTCGGCCTCCCCCTCGACGTCGGGTTCGGGGGCCCCTCTCACGGTGACGGCCGCGACGGTCACTCCGAGCGTGGTGCCCAGCGCTCAGAACCACGTCCTCGACCTCGTGGTGATCAACCCCGCCGGCGTCGCACCGGTCGACGCGTCCTACAGCACCTCGGTCGTGACCACCCTGGCGACTCACGTCACCGACTTCTGGCACGGCCAGTCGAGCCAGTACACGACGGACCCGTCGAAGGTCGTCTCGTTCACCACGACGCCGACCGTCCCGGTGCTCAGCTCCGCGCAGCCGTGCTCCCAGGACATCGTCACGCTGTTCGATCAGGCGGCCGTCGCGCTCGGCTACACGTCCGCACAGAACTATCTGGACACTCCGCCGGCCGGAGCCGGGCACCATCTGGTCCTCCTGCTCCCGCCGGGCTGCCAGAACGACTGGACGGGCATCTCCACGATCGGTGACGGCATCGGCAGCAGCGGACTCATCGAGGAGACCCTCGGCATCGGAGCCGACCGCACCCTCCTCGCCCAGGGGATCGGCGTCAACTTCGGTGTCGGCTCGTCCGATCTCGACTTCTGCAAACGCACGACCTCCGCGCCGGACTGCACGCGGTACGCGTACGGCGACGGCTACGACGTCATGGGCTTCATCATCGACGGGTACGACAACCTGAACGACCTCAACCCCACCACTCTCGTGCAGCTCGGGTGGGCGCCCGCCGCGATCACGAGCTACGCTCTGTCGGCCGGTCAGGCCACGCGCACCTTCACGTCCATCTCGTTGCAGTGGCGAGGCGATACGCATCTCCCCGGGATGCTCGCGATCGTCGACCCGGTGACGCAGCAGACGTACTACCTGGAGTACCGGTCCGGCAACGAATGGGATCCCATGCCCGGCTACGACGACTACCTCCTCCTCCCCCTCGCCGGCAACGATGTCGCACTGGAGGGGCGCGGGGTCCGCCTCCTCACGAGCAACGGCGACAGCGGCTCCGTCGTGGTGACACAGCCGGACGACAACTACTCGTACAACGACGTCGCCGGCATCAACGGGATGCTCGACGGGAACGGCCGGACCTATCAGAACGCGACGGTCCGCAACGACTCGGGCACGATCCGCGTGCGCGTCACCGCGAGCACCAGCTCCACCGCGACCGTCGACATCACGCTGTCGGTTCCGCAGCCCCGCCTGCACGACTACTCCGGTGACGGCCACCCCGACCTCCTCAGCCGCAACACGGGCGGAGCGCTGTTCTCGTACCACGCAAACGGCACCGGCGGCTGGAACGTGCCCACCGCGACGCAGGTCGGCAGCGGCTGGAACGGCATGACCGCCATCGTGGCGGCGGGCGACTTCGACGGCGACCACCACCCTGACGTCCTCGCTCGCGACACCACCGGCACGCTCTGGCTGTACCCGGGCAACGGCACGGGAGGCTGGGGCGCGCGGCGGGCGGTCGGAAGCGGTTGGAACATCATGTCGAAGATCGTCGGAGTCGGCGACTTCAACGGTGACGGCACGGCCGACATCGTCGCCGCCGACACCTCCGGCCGGCTCCTCCTCTACCCCGGCAACGGCTCCGGAGGCTGGCTGAGCGCGAGCGTGATCGGCAGCGGCTGGAACACGATGGTCTCGATCATCAGCATCGGCGACTTCAGCGGCGACGGCCAGCCCGACGTTCTCGCAGAGGACACGGCCGGCGCGCTCTGGCTCTACCCGCACTCCCTCTCGGGCTGGTCGGCCCGCAAGCAGGTCGGCAGCGGCTGGCGCAGCATGGTCGGTGTGCTGAGCGTGGGCGACTTCGACGGCGACGGGGCGAACGACATCGTCGCGACCGACACCGCGGGGATCCTCTGGCTCTACCGCGGTACGGGTGCCTCCGGCTTCCGCAGCGGCCGGGTGCAGATCGGCTCGGGCTGGGGCGGGATGACCTGGATCGGGTAGTGCGTCCGATCGCTGTTCCACGCTGATCGTGGGAGGGTGGAGGGGTGGCCCTCCACCCTCCCCGACCGCCCGCGGCCATCGTCATCGCCGGAGGCCGCTCGTCGCGGTTCGGCAGCGACAAGCTGGCCGCTGAGCTTCACGGCCGCACCGTGCTCGAGGGCACGCTCGCGGCCGTCAGCGGATGCACGCCCGTCGTGCTGGTCTCGGCCTCCTCCACCTCTCTGCCGGACGATGTCGTGCGCGTCTCGGAGTATCCGCGCTGGAGCGGACCCGCCGCAGCGATCGGCGCCGGGGTCGCCGCACTGCCGGCCGAGGTGCGCGAGACGCTGATCGTCGCCGCCGACCTGGCGCACCCGGAGGCCGCGATCGCGGCCCTGCTGGCGCTCGACGCCGGCGTGCTCGCCGACCTCGACGGCGCGCCGCAGTGGCTCCTCGCCCGCGCACCGGCCGCCGCCCTGCGCGGGCGGCTCAGCGAGTTGGAGGCCGCGGGCGGAACGGCAGGGCGACCCGCGCGCGCGATCGTCGGCGAGTTGGGCCTGCCGCTCGTGCCGGCCTCCCCGAGCGCGGTCGCCGACATCGACTTCCCGGAAGACCTCGACAGGATGAAGGAGCACTCATGACACCCGAAGAACTCGACGCCTGGGCGGGAGCCGCCGCACGACGCCTCGGGGTGACGCTCGAGCCGGGTGACGTGTCGGCCCTGCTCGACCTCGCCAAGGACGCCGCGCACGGTGTGACGCGCCCGGCCGCGCCGCTCACCGCCTACATCGCCGGCATGGCCGTCGGCTCGGGCCGCACCTTGGAGGACGTGACCCGCGAGCTGCGCGTCGCCATCGCCGAGAGCGCGCAGCCGGAAGACGACGAGACGTGAGCAATCGCGGGAATCCGGCCTCGGATTCCCGCGATTGCTCACGTCTGAGTGGTCACATCGCGCACATGAGGAGGACGCCCACGGCCATTCCGGCGACCTCGCCGAACGCGAGGAGGCCGGGGCGACCGGCAGCCCCCGCGACCCGTCGCGCCCGCGACATCGCGACCAGCAGCCACACGCTGTAGGCGAGATACCCCGCGACGAAGGCGACCGCGATCGCCGCGAGCGGCACCCCGTGCGAATGCCCGGGGGCAGCGGAGGTATGCGCCCCCGCCATCCCGAGCGACATCGCGACGAGCGCCGCCATCGTCACCCCGCCGAGCGCACGATGGAGGCTCATCGGCGCGACCCGTCCCTCCCGCCTCTGGAGAGCGAATCCGGCCGACGCCAGCGAGAGCACGATCGACACCAGCCCCAGACCGGGCGCGGCGGAGGCCAGCACGCACCCGAGCATCGCCAGCACCATCAGCGACGCCGAGATCCACACCCGCCGCGGACGCGGCGAGCCGAGCAGGCAGCACGCGGAGACCGTCGAGGCTCCGAGCGCGCCCACGTCGAGCATCATCAGTGCCCGCAGCTGCAATCGGGGCCGCAGGCCGACGACTCCGCACCGGAGGCGGTGTGGCACGAGGCCGACGCCGACCGCGGGAGGTCGAGGGTGGGGTTGCGGTCGAAGAAGCCGTACGGCTTGAGCGAGAAGCCCGCGTAGTCGACGGGCATGATCGGCCAGTCCTCCAGGCGCGGGAAGTGCGTCAGCCCGAAGGTGTGCCAGACGACGATGTCCTCGCCGTCGATCGGGCGGTCCTGGGCGACGTACGCGGGCAGGCCCGCGCCGCCCGGGTGGAGGTTGACCGCGTAGCCTGCGGCCCAGAGCTCCGAGGGCTCGTACCGGGTGACCCAGAGGTGGTGCGCGGCGAACCCGGCGCGGCGGCGCTGGTGCGCCTCTTCCGCGCTGAACAGCGCCGGCCCGGACTCCGGGTGCAGCACGTACGAGGTCGGACGGCCGACCCGGTTGGTGCGCTCGGCGCTGCTGATGCTCCACACGCGGCCGACGCTACCGTCGGCGTCGCGCACCGCACCACCCTCGGTCTGGAGGCGTGTGATCGTGCGGCCGATGGCGCTCCCCCACGGGTTGCCCCCCGACACCGGCACCCGCGTCACGTCGATCTCGTCCACCGCGTTCGCGACGCCGTCGACGGTCAGGTCGAGGCGGGCGCAGAACATGTGCTGGTGCACGGGAGCGCCGAGCCCGGGCGCGAGCGGGGTGGAGTACGGGTCGTCGCCGCCGTCGTGCGCACCGGTGAAGACGATGCCGGTCGCCTTCGCCTCCACCTCGAAGGTGCCGTCGAGGTAGAAGTAGAAGTAGAACCCGTAGTCGTAGTTGCCGACGGTCGTGAAGAACGAGACGACCAGGCGGCGCTGACGGCGCGCCTCCGAGGTGTGGCTGAACTCGTCGGTGTGCTTCCAGAGGATCCCGTAGTCCTCCTCGTGGATGCAGATCGCGTTCGTGATCGTGCGCGGGTTGCCGAAGTCGTCGGCGACCACGGCGTCGAGGTAGAAGATCTCGCCGAGGCAGTCGCAGCCGAGCTCGAGGGAGTTCGCGAGGCGGCCGAACTGGTACTCGCCGGCGTCGTAGTAGTTCTGCCAGCCGTGGATGGGCGTCGGGTCGGCGTAGTTGACGACCATCTCCGAGATGGAGGCCCGGTACAGGATCGGCCGGCGCTCCTGCTGGTAGGTGAAGGCGACGTCATGCAGGGTCAGGCCTTCGCGTCCGTTGAAGCCGACGCGGAGGTCCCAGTTCTCCCACCGCAGCACGCCGTCGTCGTACGTGAAGCTGACGCCCTCCGGCTGGCGGATCTCGATGGGCTTGAGGGAAGTGCGCAGCGGCCCGGTGAGCTGCGGGTCGAGGTAGTCGCCGGACTCCATCGGCACGGTGTCGATCGGTGTCTCGACGAGCCGGATCACCGAGCGCGAGAGTGTGTCCACGTGGGCGACGATGCCGTCGATCGGGTGCGCCCACGCGAGGTCGGCCTGGTCGGCCTGGTAGAAGGCGAGCACGCGGAACATCCGGCGGCCCTCCTCGTCGTCGTAGTCGAAGTGCCCGGCGGTGAGCGGGCAGGTGCGCACGTTCTCGATGTCGTGGATGCCGCGCCGGGCGAGCGCTGCCGCCCATTCGGCGTCGGCCTTGACGATCTCGTCGACGAGCGCGAACTCCTCGTCGAGCACGGGGGCGGTGCCCTCCGTCACGGGGTCGAGCTCGCGGGTGCTGACGACGAGGCCGTCGGTCACGTCGACGACCACCTGCGTGACGGCGCCGGTCGAGAAGTCGAGCAGCAGCGTCTCCACCTCCCGGTGCAGCGTGGAGGCACGCTCGGGGTCGAGCACGTCGCGCTTGTGCGGCTCGTGCAGCAGCACGTACGTGAACCGGGTGTGCTCGGTGACCAGGCCGGCCGCGGTGAGGACCTCGCGCGCGCGGTCGATCTCGGCGCCGGTGAGCGCGGCGAGCGGGTGGGTGGTCGTCGTGGTGGGGACGGTCAGGGACATTCCATACTCCTTCGTCGGTGCTCCCGATTGTTATTGACTCTAGCGTCAAAATCCCACGCACGGAAGGGGCAGTTGCTAACGGAGGAAATCCGGGCCGGCACACCGCCGGAAAGCGGGCAACGGAGGAGATCTACCGGAGGTCCGGGCCGATCTCCTCCGGTACCTGCGGTTTCGGGGTTCGGCACAGCCGATCTCCTCCGTTCGCCGCACGACCGAATTCGTCGGGCAAGATGGAGGGCGTGCCCAAGATCGTCGACCACGACCAGCGCCGCCGCGACATCGTCGAGGCCTACCTCCGCGTGCTCGCGCGCTCGGGCGTCGCGGGCACGCACGGGAGGTCGGTCGCGGCCGAGCTCGGCGTCGTGCCCGGCACGCTCTGGCACTACTTCGACTCGGTCGAGCAGATCGCGGAGGCAGCGGCCCAGCGGGGAGTCGAGCGCACGCTCGCGCGCATCGATGAGCGCTCGGGCGACCTGCGCGGGCTCGCCGCCCTGCTCGCGATCGCCGAGGAGATCCTCCCGATCACCGATGTCACCCGCGAGGAGGCGCGCGTCGTCGTCGCCTTCTGGGGTCAGGTGCTGCCCGACGCGGACACGCGCTCGGCGTTCGGCCGGCCGCGCGAGTTCACCGACCGCACCCGCGTCGCGCTGAGGGATGCGGTCGCCGACGGCGATCTCGTCGAGGCGACGCCGATCGAGCCGCTGGTGCGCCTCCTCGACTCGGTCTACGCGGGCGAGCAGGTCATCTGGGCAGCTGAGTCCGTCGACGACGACCCACGCCAGGCCCGCCGGTCGTTCGCGACCGCGGTCGCGCCCTGGCTGGGCGAGGCGACCTCGCCGGCCGCCGAGACGCTGCGCGGCTGGCTGCGGTAGGAACGCTCAGCCCGCCGCCCCGGTCAGCAGCCGCGGATCGGTGATCGCGTCGTACTCCTCCGCGGTGAGCAGCCCGCGACCGACGATCGCGGTGCGCACGTCGACTCCGGTCTCCAGCGCCTCGTGTGCGATCAGCGCGGCGGTCGAGTAGCCGATGCGCGGCGTGAGCGCCGTGACCAGTCCGACCGACGACGCGACGCGCGTGCGCAGCAGCTCGGCGTCGGCCCGGATGCCGTCGACGCAGTTGACGCGCAGCGTGCGGCAGGCGTTGGTCAGCCAGGTGAGCCCCTGCAGCAGCGCGTTCGCGATGACCGGCTCGAAGGCGTTCAGCTGCAGCTGGCCGTTGTCGGCGGCCATGGTGATCGACACGTCGGCGCCCGCGATGGCGAACGCGACCTGGTTGACGACCTCCGGGATCACCGGGTTCACCTTGCCCGGCATGATCGACGAGCCGGCCTGGCGCGGCGGGAGGTGCAGCTCACCGAGCCCGAACTGCGGCCCGCTCGAGAGCAGCCGCAGATCCGACGAGATCTTCGAGAGCTTGATCGCTGCACGCTTCAGCGCGGCCGAGACGAGCATGAACACGCCCGTGTCCGACGTCGCTTCGATCAGGTCGGAGGCAGTGACGAGCGGGAGGCCGGTGAGCGCGGCGAGGTGGCGCACGACCGCGGCGGCGTAGCCGGGCGACGCGGTGATCCCGGTGCCGATCGCGGTCGCGCCGAGGTTGATCTCGCCCAGCAGCGGGATGGTCTCGCTCAGCCGCAGTTCGTCCTCCTCCATCGTGACCGCGAACGCGGTGAACTCCTGCCCGAGCGTCATCGGCACCGCGTCCTGCAGCTGCGTACGCCCAATCTTCACGTGCTCGCGGAACTCGACGCCCTTCGACCGGAACGCGGCCGACAACAGCGCGTGCTCGGCGATCAGCCGTCGCAGCCCGATGGTCAGGGCGATCTTCACCGCGGTCGGGTACACGTCGTTCGTGCTCTGGCTGCGGTTGACGTGGTCGAGCGGGTGCACGAGGTCGTAGCGCCCGCGAGCGTGACCGAGCCGTTCGAGCGCCCGGTTGGCGATGACCTCGTTGGCGTTCATGTTGGTGGAGGTGCCGGCGCCGCCCTGGATGAGGTCGACGACGAACTGGTCGTGGAGGTCGCCGTCGACGATCTCCTGGCAGGTCGCGTCGATCTCCGACGCGATCGCGGGATCGAGCACGCCGATCTCGGCGTTGGCCCGCGCCGCCGCCTGCTTGACGAGCGCCAGGGCGGTGACGAGCTCCGGGTACGTGCCGACGCCCCGGCCCGAGATCGGGAAGTTCTCGACCGCGCGCTGCGTGTTCGCACCCCAGTAGGCGTCGGCCGGCACGGCGACCGGCCCGAGCGAGTCGTGCTCGATGCGCGTCGCGCTCACGAGGCGGCCCGCACGACGTCGACGACAGTCTGCGCGAGAGCGACCGCGGCATCCCGCAGCGCCTTCTCGGCGTCGGCCCCGACGCACGCGGCCGCGAACTCGGGCTGGTGGTTGGTGGCCGGGAGGCTGTTGATCCCGACGTACGGATGGATGGCCGGGACGACCTGGGAGACGTTGCCCATGTCGGTCGACGCGCGGTTCATGCGGCCGGCCGCCGAGGCCGAGCCGGAGGTGTCGAACATCCGCCCGAGCGCCGTGGCGTTGGCGCGGTAGAAGCCGAGCGCCCGCTCGTCGTTGCGGAACTCCGAGTACGGTTTGCTCTCCGGCGTGATGATGATCGTGGTCCCGGAGGCCAGGGCGCCGGCCTCGAAGCAGCGGTTCACCTTCTCCTCGACGCGCCCCAGCTCCTCCAGCGTCTCCGCGCGCACGTACCAGCGGCCCTCCGTGCGGTCGGGGATGGCGTTGGGCGCCTGGCCGCCGACGGTCTGGATGCCGTGCACGCGCACCGAGTGCGGAAGCTGCTGCCGCAGGAGCCCGATCGCCACCTGGGCGACCACGAACGCGTCGTTCGCGTTGACGCCCTCATCCGGATAGGCGCCCGCGTGCG
Organism: Leifsonia sp. PARNA 1/14; assembly: GCF_055720965.1. NCBI lineage: Bacteria > Bacillati > Actinomycetota > Actinomycetes > Micrococcales > Microbacteriaceae > Leifsonia > Leifsonia sp. PARNA 1/14. Next base: position 326,306 of record NZ_JBVQSP010000004.1, on the reverse strand, counting down.
CGGCCTTGCCGTCGTACCGAACGTGCGAGTGCGCGACGGCGAACGGCCGCGCCTCAGCGACATCCACCGGCCCGGGATGCGCCATCACCGCCAGGTCGAGCCCGGCGAAGGCGCCACGGTCGAGCAGCTCGATCTTGCCTCCGCCGCCCTCCTCGGCCGGGGTGCCGTAGACCTCCACGGTGATGCCGAGCTCGTCGGCAAGCGGCGCGAGCGCGGAGGCGACCCCGACCGCGATCGCCGCGATGAGGTTGTGCCCGCAGGCGTGCCCGAGCCCGGGCAGCGCGTCGTACTCGGCGCAGACGCCGATGCGCACCGGGCCGGAGCCGGCGGTCGCGAGGAACGCGGTCTCGAGCCCGAGGTAGGCGGGCGTCACAGTGAAGCCGTGCGCCGCCAGCGCCTCGCAGAGCCGGGCGGCCGAGCGGTGCTCGTTCCAGGCGGTCTCCGGGTCGGCGTGCAGCGCCTCGGACAGGGCGACGAGCCGTGGGAGGTCGGCGTCGACGAGCTCGCGCACGCGCGCCTTCAGCGTGGCGGCATCAGCCACCGCGAGAGACTCACTCATCGCGCTCACTCATCCCCGGGCACCCCGTAGCTCGGCGCGCCGGCCGGCATCAGCCCGCGGGTGACGTACGCGTCGCGCTGCGGCAGCCAGGTCTCGACCAGGATCTCATCGAGCAGCTCGACGGGGTCGTCGGCCCAGTCGACGCGGAGGTCGGTGACCCGCCAGCCGGCGTCGCGCACGACCGCGACGCCGGCCGAGTGCACCGGCCCTTCCTCGCCGCCGGCGGCGATCGCGGCCTTCAGTGCGGCCAGCAGCCGCACCTCGAGGTCGCCCGTCGCCGCCTCGAACGCGTCCACCATGAGCTGCGGCACGTCGGCGCGTGCGAGCATGTTGCCCGCGGCCACGGCGTGCGCGGACTGCGCCTCGCCGTGGTGGCCGAGCACCTGTGAACCCGAGTGGATGGCGGAGCGGCCGTCGCGGTCGATCACGAGAAGCTGCCGGTAGTCGATGTCGGGCGTGGAGTCGACGACCCACGCCAGCACCTCCTCCACCGGCCGGCCGTCACGCAGCCCGTCGATGAGTTGCGGGCCGAGCCGTGGATCGGTGATGTTCTGCGAGTGGGCGCCCCCGACACCGTCGGCGAGGTTCACGCAGCGGGCGGCGACGGCCGGCGAGGAGGAGCAGATGGCGGAGCCGATCGCGCCGGTGTCGTCGACGGCGAGGATGGAGAAGGTCACTGTGCACCGCCACTGATGACGGCCGTCGCGTCGATCTCCACCAGCCACTCCGGCCGGGCGAGCGCCGAGACGACGATGCCGGTGGACACCGGGAAGACGCCCTTCAGCCAGCGGCCGACGACCCGGTAGACGGCCTCCCGGTAGCGCGGGTCGATGAGGTAGATGACGACCTTCACGATGTCGTCGACGCTCGAGCCGGCCTCCTCGAGCAGCATCGCGATGTTCGCCATCGCCTTCTCGGCCTGAGCCTCCACGTCGCCGATGCCGACGGACTCGCGGGTCTCGAGGTCCTGACCGATCTGGCCGCGCAGGTAGACGACGCCGTTCGCGACGACCGCCTGGCAGAGGTCGTTGTCGAGGTTCTGCTCCGGGTAGGTGTCCTTGGTGTTGAACGGGCGGATCCGGTTGTGGGTCGGCATCAGAGAACTGCTCCTTGCGCCGCGAGCGCGGCCTGCTGGTCGTAGGCGACGTAGCCCCGCTGGATTTGGATCTGGTCGGCGATGTGGCGGGCGTCGTGCCAGACGCCCCAGATGAAGCTGGAGCCGCGCCGCGACTGCCACGGCAGGCCGAGGAAGTAGACGCCCGGCTCGGTCGAGACGCCGCGCTGGTGCGCCGGCCTGCCGTTCTCGTCGAACGCGTCCACCTGCAGCCAGCTGTAGTCGGTGCGGAAACCGGTCGCCCACACGATCGTGGTGATGCCGGCGGCGTGGAGGTCGAGCTCGAGGATCGGGTCGGTGAGACTCGCGGGGTCGGCGAGCACGGCGCGTGCCTCCGGCTCTTCGGGGAGGTCGAGGCCGTTGCGGGCGACGTAGGCGTCGGCCTCGTCGAGCAGCGCGAACAGGTTGGCGTCGCCGGCTGCCACGTTGCGGGCGAGGTCGGGCGCGAAGCGCATCCGCCCGTCGACGTAGGCGTCGGTGCGTCCGACCAGGGTGATGCCCGTCGCCGCGAGCTCGCGGAAGTCGACCGTGTGACCGCCGTCGGCGCCGCTCACCGCGATGGTGACGTGCTCGGCGCCCTGCGGGGGCGCGGCGAGGTCCCACTTGCCGAGCACGCCCAGCCACCAGACGAAGTCGCGCCCGCGGTAGCGACGGGGAGGCCGGTCGTGCGGGCCGACGGAGAGCCAGACCTCCCGTCCGGAGCGGCGCAGCTCGTCAGCGATCTGCACTCCCGACGACCCGGCGCCGACGACGAGCACTCCGCCCTCCGGCAGCTGCGCCGGGTTGCGGTAGTCGCTGGAGTGCAGCTGGTTGAGACTCGAGCCGTCCGGGACGACGGCCGGGATGACCGGGACCTGGAACGGCCCGGTCGCCGCCACGACGTAGCGGGCCTGGAGATCGCCGTCGGAGGTCTCGACGGTGAAGCCGGGCCGGTCGCTGTTGCGCACGACGCGGGTGACCTCGACCCCGGTGCGGATGGGCGCGTCGATGAGCTTCGTGTACGCGACGAAGTAGTCGGCCACGTCCTCCTTGGGAGCGAAGTCGTCGGCGCCGACGGTCTCGAACTCGAGCTTCGGGAAGCGGTCGTGCCAGGCGGGGCCGTTGGCGACCAGCGAGTCCCACCGGCCCGAGCGCCAGCGCTCGGCGATGCGGCCCTTCTCGAGCACGAGGTGCGGGATGCCGCGGTCGGTCAGATGGTCGCTCATCGCCACACCGGCCTGGCCGGCGCCGACGACGACGACCTCGATTTCCTGGCTCGACATGTTGATTCCCTTCGCTGATCCGCTGATCCGTGAGCTGAACCGTGAGCGGTCCGTGCGGTCCCGCGGCTCGTCCAGTCATTGTCGGCAGGAGCAGTTGAATCTGTAAAACAATGAGAATCGACGAATCGAATCAGTTGAAGTGATGCTTTACGCGCGGACCGCGCGCGCGAACATCTCCTGGCTTGCGCACCGTTTCAGGTTGCATCCGCTGTTTCATCAGTTGGGTCGATGCACTGCAACGTTTTTCGTCGCTCGTTTCGATGCACTCACCGTGCGTACTCTTCCGGCATGACGATCGACACAACTGTCCGCATCGACGGCAGGGCACTCATCGACGGCGACAGGGTCGACGCCGCATCGGGCGAGACCTTCGTCACGGTCAACCCGGCGACCGGCGCAGCCCTCGCGGAGGTCGCCAAGAGCGGCCTCGCCGACGTCGACCGCGCCGTCGCCGCTGCCCGAGCCGCTTACGACAGCCGGGTCTGGAGCGGCCTCGGCGCCGCCGACCGCGGCGCGGTGCTCCGCCGCCTCGCGGAGCTCATCGAACGCGACGCCGAGGAACTCGCGCTGCTCGAATCACTCGACATGGGCAAGCCGCTGTCGCAGACCCGCACGGTCGACGTGCCGGGCACGGCCGCGACCTTCCGGTGGTACGGGGAGCTCGCCGACAAGCTGACCGACGAAGTGCCGGCCACTCCCCCGGGCTCGACCGCGATCGTCAGCCGAGTCGCCCTCGGCGTCGTCGCCGCGATCGTGCCGTGGAACTACCCGCTCGACATCGCCGCCTGGAAGCTCGCACCCGCGCTCGTCGCCGGCAACAGCGTGGTGCTGAAGCCCGCGGAGACCACGAGCCTCACCGCCCTCCGACTGGGCGAACTCGCCCTGGAGGCCGGCCTCCCCGCCGGCGTGCTCAACGTCGTGCCCGGTCCCGGTTCGGTCATCGGCCGCGCTCTCGGCCTCCATTTCGACGTCGACGCGCTCACCTTCACCGGGTCGACCGCGGTCGCCAAGAAGCTGATGACGTACGCGGGCGAGTCCAATCTGAAGCGGCTCAGCCTGGAGGCCGGCGGCAAGAGCTCCAACCTGATCTTCGCCGACACGGAGGACCTGATGCTGGCCGCCGAGAAGGCCGCGTTCGGCGCGTTCTACAACCAGGGCGAGGTCTGCTCGGCCAACTCGCGCATCTTCGTCGAGCTGCCGGTCTACGACGAGTTCGTCGGCCTGCTCGCCGACGCCGCCCGGGCCTACCGGTCGGGCGACCCGCTCGACGAGGCCAGCGGCAACGGCGCCCTGATCTCCGCCGCGCACGCCGACGACGTGGCGGCAGCGATCGAACTGGCCGCCCGCGACGGCGAGCTGATCGGCGGCGAGCGCCACCAGCGCGGCGACTCGAACGCGTTCATCGACCCGGCGATCGTCGCCGGCCTCCCGCTCTCGCACCCGCTGCACCGCGACGAGATCTTCGGGCCGCTGGTCGTGGTGCACGCCTTCGACCATGAGGACGACGCGGTGCGCGCGGCGAACGCGACGGACTACGGCCTCGCGGCGTCGGTCTGGACCTCCAGCCTGTCGCGCGCCCACCGGGTCTCGGAGCGGCTCGTCGCCGGCACGGTGTCGGTCAACACCGTCGACGCGCTCGGGTCGACCACCCCGTTCGGCGGGTTCAAGCAGTCCGGCTTCGGCCGCGACCTCTCCCGGCACGCCATCGACAACTACGTCGGCCTGAAGACCACGTGGTTCCAGCACGACTAGGACGCACCGCACCATGACCCTGCAGCTCGACACGCCCACCCGGCCCGGCTTCCGCGTGCCCGCGGACGTCGCCCGCACGTGGCTGCTCATCTCCGCCGCCCGCCTCGACGCGGTCGCCGTCAGCGGCTCCCGGGCCGACGCCATCGTGATCGACCTGGAGGACGCCATCGACGCCTCCCGCAAAGACGTCGAGCGCGAGCGCGTCGCCCGCTTCCTCGCGACCGGAGGCGAGGCGTGGGTGCGGATCAACGACCGCACTACGCCGTTCTGGGCGGACGACGTCGACCGCCTCCGCGGCCTTCCCGGACTGCTCGGCGTCGTGCTCGCGAAGACCGACGAGGCCGGCCACGCCGCGGAGACGGCCGAACGCCTCGGCGGTGAGACGCCGGTCGTCGCCCTGATCGAGTCCGCGCTCGGCATCGAGAACGCCGCCGCCATCGCGCGCGCCGCCGGGGTCTTCCGGCTCGCCTTCGGCAGCGGCGACTATCGCCGCGACACGGGCGTCGCCAACAACGAACTCGCGCTCGCCTACCCGCGCTCGCGGCTCGTCGTCGCCAGCCGCGTGGGCGGCCTCCCCGGCCCGATCGACGGACCGTCGGTCGTCGACGGCGTGCCGATCGTCACCGAGCAGTCCCGCTCGGCGTCGGCCCTCGGCCTCACCGGGCGCCTCTGCCTGCGGGAGGCCCAGGTCGCGGTGGTCAACGAGGTGATGGCGCCCTCGGCCGAGGAGGTGTCGTGGGCCGGCGACTTCATCCAGGAGTTCGACGCCTCCGGCCGCGTCGTGCGCGACGGCAGCGACCTCCCCCGCCTCGGCCAAGCCGAGCGCATCCTGCAGCTCGACCGGGCGTTCAACCCTGCTCCGTAACTCACCCCACCCCCCACGAGAATGTAAGGACGAAGGAGTCCCCGATGAGTTCATCCACCCGAAACGACGCGAAGCTCGCGACCTCGAGCATCCGGGCCCAGCGCTTCCATAAGACGCTCGGCCGCCTCGACATCGTCTTCCTCTCGATCGGCGCGGTCATCTCCATCGACACCGTCGCGCAGATCGCGGCGGGAGGCGGCGCCGAGGCGTTCACCTGGACCGCCGTGATCGGCATCACGTTCCTGTTCCCCTACGCGCTCGTCATCTCCGAACTCGGCAGCACCTTCCACGACGAGGGCGGCCCCTTCGTCTGGGTGCGGCTCGCGTTCGGCAAGCTCACCGGAGCGATCGCGACGCTGTTCTACTGGATCACCAACCCGCTCTGGATGGGCGGCTCTCTGGTGTTCATCTCCGCCGCGACCTGGGGCGCTTACATCGCGCCGCTGCCGGAGGGCAGTGCGGGAGACATCGTCTTCAAGCTGGTGTTCATCTGGCTGGCCATCGGCACGGCGATCATCGGCCTCCGTTACGGCAAGCACATCGTCGCAGCCGGAGCCGTCGTGAAGGTCGCGCTGCTGCTGGTCTTCGTCGTCACTGTGGTCGTCTACGCCCTGAAGAACGGTGTGCACGGCTACGCCGCCGGCGCGTTCTCGCCGACGCTCGGCGGCTTCCTCGCGGTGACGCCGGTCATCCTGTTCGCGGTCGTCGGATTCGAGGCGCCCAACGGCGCGGCCGAGGAGATGCGCGATCCGCAGAAGGACGTTCCTAAGGCCATCACCTCCTCCGGCATCATCTCGATCCTGTGCTACCTCGTCCCGATCTTCGCCATCCTGGCGGTGCTGCCGGCCGACAAGGTGCAGGGCGCCAGCGGCCTCCTCGACGCCTTCAAGGAGGTCTTCTCGGTCTACGGCATCGCCACCGGCCCGGTGATGTTCATCGCGGCCCTGCTGTTCGTGTTCGTGGTGCTGACCCAGGCGAGCGCGTGGATGATCGCCTCCGACCGCGTGCAGGCGGCCGCCGGCGCCGACGGCGCGTTCTTCCGCTACTTCGGCGTCTTCTCCAAGCGATTCGGCACCCCGGTGCGGATGAACCTGCTCTCCGGGATCGTCGCCACCGTCTTCTGCATCGCCGCGACCCTGCTGCTGAAGGGCAGCACCGCCGCCGTGTTCACCGTCGTGCTGACCGTCGCCATCTCGACCCTGCTGCTGTCGTACCTGGTGATCTTCCCGTCGATCATCCGGCTGCGCCGCAAGTACCCGGACATCGAGCGACCCTTCCGCGTCCCCGGCGGTACGGCCGGCCTGTGGACCGCCGTGGTCGTCATCTACGCCTGGGTGCTGCTCGGCTCGTGGGTGGCGGTGTTCCCGGGAACGCTGGAATCGCTCTTCGGCCTCAAATACGACTTCGTCGACACCTGGGGCGTCGACCGGCCGACCTTCGAGGGCTTCACGGTCGGCACCCTGATCGTCATCACGATCCTCGCGCTGGCCGGCTACTTCTGGCAGCGGGCACGCGACCGCCGCGTCGCCCCGGAGCCCGAGCTGCTACTGGAGCCGGTACGCGACTGACGCGCTCGCCCCACGGCGCCTAACGCCGGAGATCCCAGCCATATCGGCTGGGATCTCCGGCGTTACTCCCGTTCAGCCCGCGTCTCGAGTGAGATCTCCGGACGAGTCAACCCGCGATCAGGTCGGCCGCCCGCTCTGCGACCATCATCACCGTGATGACCGGGTTCACCGAAGTGAGCGTCGGGAACACCGACGCGTCCGCGATCCGCAGCCCGTCGATGCCGCGCACGCGGAGGGACGGGTCGACCACCGCGAGCTCGTCGTCGGCGGCGCCGATCCGGCACGTCCCGCTCACGTGGTAGACGGTCTGGTGGATGTCGCGCTGGACGGCCGAGAGCTCTTCGTCGGTCTGAAGCTCGGGGCCGGGAAAGACCTCCCGCACCAGGTGCCGGCGCATCGGCTCCGCCTCCGCGATCCGCCGCGCCAGGCGCACGCCGGCGACCAGCATCCGCTCGTCGTGGCCGGAGGCGTCGGTGAAGTAGCGGTAGTCGATCACGGGAGGCTCGTCCGGGTCGGCGGAGGCGATCGTCACCCGGCCGCGGCTGTGCGGCTTGGCCACGTTGGGTGCGATCGCCACGATCGTCTCGGGGAAGCTCACCCCGCGGGCACGCGGGTGGTCGACGACCGGCTCGACCGGGAAGTGCATGAGCACGTCCGCCTTCGCCGGGTCGCCATCGACGCCGACCATCGCGCCGGCGTCCCAGCCGGAGGCCGAGATCGCGGGCGGGGCCGACACGGCCTCCCACACCACGAGGCCTTCGGCGTGGTCCTGGAGGTTCTCCCCCACGCCCGGGAGGTCGAGCACGGACTCCACCCCCGCGGCCTCGAGCACTTCGACCGGCCCGATGCCCGAGAGCAGCAGCAGCCGCGGTGTGTCGATCGCCCCGCAGGCGAGCACGATCTCGCGGCGCGCCCGCACCACGTGCAGCTCCCCGTCGGCCGAACGGTAGTGCACGGCGACCGCCCGTCCGTCCTCCACGACGACCCGCTCGGCGCGCGCACCGGTGATCACGTCGAGCGAGTCCCGGGTGTCCATGACGTCGTGGAGGTAGTGGATCGAGCTCGACCCGCGCACGTTGCTCCGCGGCTCGTAGCCGACCTCGAAGAAGCCGGCGCCGCGCGCCAGGGTGTCGGTGCGACCGTCGTTCCACCGCTCCTGCACTGGGAGGCCGAGCGCACTGCTCGCGGCCGAGACCACGTCGGCGACGAACGGGTTCCGATCGGCCGGAGCCACCGGGTGGATCGGGATCTGCAGCCGGTCGAAGTACGGCTGGAAGCTCGCGGCGTCCCACCCGGCCGCTCCGGCCTCCACCCACTCGTCGAGGTCGGAGGCCGGCGGTCGCCACGCGATCATCGTGTTGGCCGTCGAGCAGCCGCCGAGGATACGCATGCGCGACTGCCGGATGGTCGAGTTGCCGCGCTCCTGCGGCACACTGCGGTAGTCGAGGTCGTACTCGCTCTCGATCATCTCCTCCCAGCGCCGGATCGAGCGCGCGCGGCCCTCGTCGCGGTCGCTCGGCCCCCACTCGAGGAGGCCGACGGTGACGTCCGGGTTCTCGGAGAGCCGCGCGGCGAGGATGCCGCCCGCGGTACCGCCGCCGACTACGACATAGTCGTACTCGGCGGCGGCGGTGGTACTGGTGGCGCTGGTGACGGTCATTCTGCTCCTGCGGGGGTGATGGAGGCGGGGGCCGGCGCGTCGAGCACCGGGTTCTTCGACGGCGCCCACTTCATGAGCGCGTAGTAGAGCGGGCAGATCACGGCGAGGCCGACGATCCACGAGATGTCCACGCCGCCGAGGGCTGTGGCGATCGGGCCGGTGTAGAACGCGGTGCTGAGGAAGGGCAGCTGCACGAGGATGCCGAGCACGTAGCAGATCACCGCGTTGCGGTTGATGCGGCCGTAGATTCCGCCGTCCTGGCGGAACAGCGAGGCGATGTCGTACTTGCCGTGCTTGACCGCGTAGTAGTCGACCAGGTTGACGGCCGTCCACGGGATGAGCACGCACAGCAGCAGGATCATCAGATTCGACAGGTTGACCAAGAAGTTGGCCGAGAACGCGAACCCGAGCACGAGCGCGACCAGGAACAGGATCACCGCGACGGCGCCGCGGGTGACGGCCCGCGGGAGCCACTTCGGGAACAGCGTCTGCCCGATCGTGATGATCGCGAGACTGCCGCAGTAGAGGTTCATGCCGTTGCTGACGCTGATCCCGACGCCGAAGACGAGCAGCGCGAGCCCGGCGATCCCGGGGACGAGGGCGCTCAGGCCGGTCGCGACGTCGTCCTTGGGGAAGGCGGCGCCGACGATCGAGCCGAGCACCATCGGGATGACGGAGCCGAGCACGCAGCCGGCGAAGGTCGCCCAGAAGGCTGCGCGCACGCCGGTGTCCTTGGGCATGTAACGCGTGTAGTCCGACACGTACGGGGCATAGGCGATCTGCCAGAGCGCGGCGACCGAGATGGTGCCCATGATGCCGGTCGCGGTCACCGAGCCGTAGCTGAGCGCGCTCGCGGGCAGGGTGCCCGCCGCGAAGATGTAGACGAACACGAGCGCGATCGTGAGGCCTGCCACGATGCTCATCACCGTGCCGAAGACGTGCAGCAGGCGGTAACCGAATACGGCGCCGAACACGCTGATGAGCCCGACGATCACGGTCGACCAGAAGTCGCCGATGTGCGTCAGCGAGTCGAGCGCCTGGCCTCCCAGGATCACGTTGGAGGCGAAGAACGCCACGTACATCCCGACCACGATGACGACGACCAGGAGGCTGCCGTACGACCCGAACTGCGCGCGGGTCTGCAGCATCTGCGGCACGCCCATCTGCGGCCCTTGCGCCGCGTGCAGGGCCATCACGACGCCGCCGATGAGGTTGCCCGCGATGAGCGCGATGATCGCCGCCCAGATCGGGAGGCCGTACACGGCGGTCGCCAGCAGCCCGGTGGCGATCGACAGCATCATGATGTTGCCGCCGAACCAGATCGTGAACAGGTTGCGGGCTTTGCCGTGCCGCTCGTCCTCGGGGATGTAGTCGATGGTGCGGGTCTCGACGCCGAGGGCGTCGCTGCGCGGCTCGATGCGGGCCTCAGTGCTCATGGTGTGCTCCTCGTCGTGGCTTGGCATAGAAGCCTCTGCTGCTTTTCCGCATCAATCAACTAAGGTTGCCTGAAGCACTGCATCACTTCGGCAGATACCGCGCCGAAGGAAACACAGCCGAAACGTCGTCGTAACCGGGAGGCATTCCGATGAGCAAGAAGCCCGACGTCACCCTGGCGCAGTTGCGCTATTTCATCGAGGCGGCGACGCACCTCTCGATGACGCGTGCCGCGGAGGAGCTGTTCGTCGCCCAGTCCGCCGTCTCGTCGGCCATCGCGCAACTCGAGCAGCAGGTCGGCGCGCAGCTCTTCATTCGCCAGCGCTCCCGCGGCCTCACGCTCACGCCGTCGGGTCAGCAATTCCTCGGCGACGCGCGCGCCCTCTTGCTCAATCTCGAGGAGGCGCTCGACACCGCGCGCGGCATCGACAACCAGGTGCGCGGCACCATCCGCATCGGCTGCTTCGTCACGCTCGCGCCGTTCGTCCTCCCGGCGATCGTGAGCCGGGTGCGTGCGGAGCACCCCTACCTCGACATCGAGGTCGACGAACTCGACACCGACGGCGCGCGGGCGGCGTTGCGCAGCGGCCGTGTCGAGCTGCTGATCGGCTACGACTTCGGTTTCGGCAACGACATCCGCACGGCGGTGCTGTCGGACGCTCCCCCGCACGTCATCCTGCCGGCCGATCACCCGCTGGCGGCCTCCCCCCAAGTGTTCCTCCGCGAGCTCTCCCGTGAGCCGATGATCCTGCTCGACCTGCCGCACAGCCGCGAGTACTTCCTCGGCATCCTCGCCGGAGCCGGCCTCCAGCCCGAGATCCGTCACCGCTCGCTGAACTACGAGACCGTGCGCGCGTTCGTCGCGCACGGTCACGGCTTCTCGATCCTCAACCAACGGCCGCGGCACGACCTCAGCTACGACGGCGAGCGGGTGGCCGCCCTCCCGATCGCCGACAGCGTCCCCGCGCTGCCGGTGGTGCTCGCGGCGATGCGCTCGGTGCGGGCGACGGCGCGGGCGCGGGCGGTCAGCGACATCGCCGCGCAGGTGGTCGCGGAGTCGCTGAACCCGGCACCGTCGCGGGCGTGATCTGGGCGACGGTCCGGCGTACGTTTCGGCATCTGACGCGCTGATGAAGTGATCCACGCGAACCTATTTGCGTGATCCAGCCCTGGCGGCGGAGACTGGTCCGATACGCGAAGGGACGCCGATGACGAGTCTGCACATCACCAACGCCCGCCTCTACCTCGGCGACGGCCGCTGGCAGGAGGGCGGTGTGCTCGTCCGCGACGGCGTCATCACGGCGGTCGGCGCCGACGACGACCTCGCCGCGCAGCGCGTCCCCGGCACTGAGGTGCGGGATGCCGGTGGCGCGTCCCTCCTCCCCGGCTTCCACGACACGCACGTGCACCCGCCGATGGCCGGCAGCTCGCTGCTCGGCATCGACCTCATGCCGGTGCACGACGCCGACGCCTACCTGCGGATCATCGTCGACTACGCGGCCGCGCATCCCGAGCTCGCCACGATCGTCGGGGTCGGCTGGTACGGCGACGTCTTCGCAGGAGGCTTCCCCACGCGCGCGCTCCTGGACGCCGTGGTCGGCGACCGCCCGGTGATCCTCACCAGCCACGACGGCCACGGCGTCTGGGTGAACACCCGGGCACTGGAGGCCGCAGGCATCGGCCCGGACGTCGCCGACCCCTCGGGCGGTCGTTACGTGCGCGACGCGCGCGGCGAGCTCACCGGCGTGCTGCTCGACACCGCGATGCAGGCGCTCGACGCGATCCTCCCGGAGCCCGCACCCGGCGCGATGGAGGAGGCGATCCTCGCCGCGCAGCGCCGCCTCCACTCGGTCGGTGTGACCACGTGGCACGACGCCGCCGTGGGCAGGAGCGAGCTCGGCCCCGACTCGCTCGACGCCTACCTGAACCTGGAGGCGCAGGGCGCACTCACCGCCCGGGTGGTGCTCTGCCAGTGGTGGGACCGCGACCGCGGCCTCGAGCAGCTCGCCGACCTCGAGGCGCGACGCGAGCGGGTCGCGCAGACCTCCCGCCTCGTGGCGAGCACCGTCAAGATCATGCAGGACGGCATGATCGAGAACCACACCGCCGCCCTCCTCGACGACTACGCCGACGCGCCGGGGGTGCGCGGTGACTCGTTCCTCCCGGCCGAGGAGCTCGCCACGATCGTCGCCGAGCTCGACGCGCGCGGCTTCGACGTGCACCTGCACGCGGTCGGCGACCGCGCTGTGCGCGAGTGCCTCGACGCGGTCGCGCACGCCCGCTCCGTCAACGGGCCGGCGGGAGGCCGCCATCAGCTCGCGCACCTCGACGTGGTCGACACGGCCGACGTCGAGCGGTTCGCCGAGCTCGACGTGACCGTGAACGCGCAGCTGCTGTGGGCGCGCACCGACACCGAGATCGTGGACGAAAGCTGCCGATGATGGGCGACGACCGGGCGGCGCGGCACTTCCCGTTCGAGACGCTGCGGGCGCGCGGCGCGCGCATCGTGGCGGGCAGCGACTGGCCGGTCTCCGACCCGAACCCGCTGTGGGCGATGCACACCGGCGTCACCCGGCTGGCGCCCTCCACCGACCCGCACGCCACCGGCCGCGCGCTCATCGAGCCGCTGCTGGCCTCCGAGGCGCTGCCGCTGCCGACCGTGCTCGACGCCTACACCGGCACCGCCGCGTGGGTCGGCCGGTTTGAAGCGAAGACCGGGCGGCTGGAGGCCGGTCTCGCAGCCGACCTCGTGCTCCTCGACCGCGACATCTCCGACGGCCGCGACCTCGACACGGCCCGCGTGGTCGAGACCATCGTCGACGGTCGCACGGTCTATCGCGCCTGACGGGACTGCCGGGCGACTCAGCTCGTGACTCCATCTTGGGGGTCTTGATAGCCGGTGGCGGTCCTGGCAGTGTCGCTCTGTTGGGCGTTCGCCTGCGAGTTTGGAGTGCGGATGCGCGTCTGGCTGTCGATCGTGGTGATCGTGGCCGTCATCACGGCGGCGATCTCGGTGCCTCTCATGGCGTCCGCCGATGCAAACGGGCAGGCGCTCGCCCGGTACCGTTCCGCACGGTCGGCTCTGCCCGGCGAGGCGAGCCGTCTCGACCGCGCCATCGCCGACTTCGACGCCGCACATGACGATCTCGCTCGGATCGGCGCGACCATCGATAAGCTCAGCGCAGCCCCGACGGGCACGCTCCTCACCGCCCAGCGGGCCGCCGTGGACGAGGCCGCCGTCGGCATCGCAGCCGCGCTCGCGCTGACTCCCGGCGAGAAGGCGACCGCCCCGGAGGCCGCGGCGCCAGCCCATGCCACGACGGACGAACTCGCAGCCGCCGCCGCCACCCTGGAACAGCAGGACGGCCGTGAGCGCGGCTGGCTCTCCACGACCGAGCAGACCACCCGCGCCGTCGACGTCGAGCATGCGGTCGCAGCCGCCGTCCTCCGAGCGCTGGTCAGCGGCGCCCCGGCGGAGGGCGACCAGCAGGCGATCCCCGGTCTGGGCGACGCGTCCGCTGCCGCGCTCGCGCTCTACCCGCGGGCCGATTCATCGGCGAAAGACTCGGTTTCGGTGGCGGCGAAGGCCGCCGGGATCGCTGCTGACGCCGGTGCCACCGTCGATACCGAGCTGCTCGCCTACGCCGCCAGCGTCGAGAACCTCCGCGCATCGCAGGCGGCCGCCGACGCGGCGGCAGCGGCTGCCGCAGCTGCCGCAGCCGCTGCCGCCGCGTCGGCGACCAAGCACTCGACCAGCACAAGCTCGGGCGCCGGTTCGGGAGGCGCCTCCGGAGGCACGCAGAACGGCCGGCCGAACCCCGCTCCGCCGCCGGTGTTCCGCAACCACGTGCCCAAAGTCACCACCGAGGGCGCCTACACACCCGGGTGCTCCGGGAGTGCATTCCAGACGATGCAGTCCGGCGAGCACGGCATGCTGCTGATCACCCTCGACTACGACAACCCTTACGATTACCAGACGTTCACCACTGCGGACGGCTGGGGCCTCACCGTCATCGACTGCGACTGATTCGACCGGCCGACCTGGTCAGCCCGGTCGACCGACGTGAACATCGCGCCTTCGACGACGGATCCCGCGATTGCTCGCGTCTCGACGGCGCCGCTCGGGCACGATGGAGCATGTGATCGATGACTCCACGACCGGCATAGCGCTGGCGCGCGACTACTGGGAGGACGTAGTCGCTCCTCTCCTGGCGTCGCGCTTCCCCGGACTTGTCCACTCCGCGGGACGGCTCGGAGCCGGATCCGACGTGCTCGGCCTCGACGACGGGACCTCCCGCGACCACGACTGGGGTCTGCGCATGGAGGTGTTCGTCGCCGACGATGTGATCGGTGCGGTCTCTGCCTATCTCGATCACGCACTCCCGGAAACCTTCGAGGGCCTGCCGATCCGGTACCCGTTCACCGGCGAGGGCGAGCCCCGCCATCACGTCGACGTGACCTCGGTGGAACGGTTCCTGCGGTCGCGGCTGGGGGTCGATCCCCGCGCCGGTCTCTCCGTGCCCGAGTGGCTCTCGCTCACCGGGCAGGCCGTACTCGAGGTGACGGCAGGGCCGGTCTTCGTGGATGGGGACGGGGAACTCGGCAGAGCCCGTCGCGCACTCGACTGGTATCCGGACGACATTTGGAGGTACGTGCTCGCGTGCGACTGGATCCGGCTGGCGCAGGAGCTCCCGCTCATGGGTCGCGCAGCCGAACTCGGTGACGAGGCGGGTGCGCGCATCATCACCGCACGGCTCACTCACGTGGCGATGCACCTGGCGTTCCTGCTGGAGCGTCGCTGGCCTCCATACGCCAAGTGGTTCGGGACGCTCTTCGCTCGCCTTCCCGGAGCTCCCGAGCTGCAGCCGCCGATCGCCTCCGCGCTCACGGCGACGGATGCGGCCGATCGGCAGGAGGCGCTCGCCACGGCCCTCCAGCACCTCCTGGCTCAGCAGAACGAACTCGGCCTCACGAACGTCGCACGCGCAACGATCCCGTTCTGGGACCGGCCCTTCCTCCATCCCGACCCTGCGATCATCGCCCAGTTGCTCGACCCGATCACCGATCCGGAGGTCCGCACCCTCCCCCGAGGCCGCGGCTCAGTCGAGCAGCTGACCGACAACGTCGACGTGCTCACGGACCCGCGGGCCCGGCTCCGCCTCTACCGCGAGACGTGAGCAATCGCGCGAATCCGCACCAGGATTCCCGCGATTGCTCACGTCTCGGCGCCCCGGCCGTCCGGGTCAGGCCGCGCGCTCCCCCGCGAAGGCGTGGAGGCCCTCGGGCGAGATCGCGAAGCGCACCTGCTGGCCGGCGGCAAGGGTGTCGGCCTCCTGCGACAGCATCGTGACAGGGATGCGGAGGTCACCGGCGGTGATCTCGGCGCGCGCGAACGGACCGAAGAAGTCGATCGCGCTCAGGACGCCGACAGCGGTTCCCGGGGTGGTCGCCGCGTCGTCGCGGACGATGCGCACCCGCTCGGCCATGACCAGCACATCCACACGGTCGCCCTCGCGGAGGTCGCCCTGCGCGGTCGTCAGCGAGAGGCCGCCGATCTCCACGGTGGCCGACGGCCCGGTGCCGTGCACGACGCCGGTGCCGAGCAGCTGACCGCCGAGGAATTGCGCCACGAACCGGTTGCCCGGCGTCCGGTACATCGACTCGGGGGTGTCGTTCTGCTGCACGACGCCGTGGTCGAGCATCATCACCTGGTCGCCGAGGTCCATCGCCTCCTCCTGGTCGTGCGTCACCATGATCGTGGTGAGACCGGTCTCCTGGTGGATGCGTTTGAGCTCGCGCTGCATCTCGCCGCGGATCTTCTTGTCCAGTGCCGAGAGCGGCTCGTCGAGCAGGAGCAGGTCGGGTGAGGTGACCAGTGCGCGGGCGAGGGCGACGCGCTGCTGCTGGCCTCCCGAGAGCTGGGCCGGCGAGCGGCCGCCGAAGTCGCCGAGGCCGACCAGGGCCAGCATCTCCTCGGCCTTCTTCTTCGCGGCCGTGCGCGGGGTGCGGCGGGCGCGCAGGCCGTACATCACGTTCGACAGCACGCTCAGGTGCGGGAACAGCGCGTAGTTCTGGAAGACGAACCCGATGTTGCGCTTCTCGACCGAGAGCCGGGTGATGTCGCGTGAACCGACGCGGATGGCGCCCTCGTCGGGCTCCTCCAGGCCGGCGATGATGCGCAGCAGGGTGGACTTGCCGGATCCGGAGGATCCGAGCATGCAGCAGAACCGGCCGTCGCCGACGGTGAGGTCCAGCGGTTCGAGGACGCGCGTGCCGTTGAAGGTCTTGGAGACGCGCGAGACGGTGAGCTCGGCCATCAGTTTCCTTTGTTCGTGGAGGTGGTGAAGAGCTTGGCGGCGTTGCCGGACAGCCAGTTGAGCACGACGACCAGCAGCACCGTGCTGAGGATGATGATCGTCGCCAGCGCATCCACGTCCGGGGTCACGCCGAGGCGGACCATGGAGTAGATCTGCACCGGGAGGGTGGAGACGCCGATCGGGGCGAGGAAGAGCTGGATCGCGAAGTTGTTGAACGTGATCACGAACGCCAGCAGACCGCCCGCGATGATCGAAGGTCCGATCAGCGGGATGGTGATGGTGAGGAACGTGCGCAGCGGCGATGCGCCCAGGGAGTGGGCGGCCTCCGCGTAGTTCGGGTTGAGATCGCGCAGCCGCCCGGAGACGATCAGCACGACGAACGGCAGCGACGTCACGATCGAGGCGAGGATCAACCCGAGCGTGCTCGACCCGAGGCCCAGCCAGCCGAAGACGACGACGAAGCCGGCGGCGAGGATCAGGGCGGGCACCGTGAGCAGGGCCAGCAGCAGGCTGTTGATCGGGAGGGTGACGTAGACCTTCGCCCGTGACATACCCAGCGCCAGCAGGGTGCCAACGATCACCGCGGCGATCGTGGCCTGCGTCGCCAGGTTGAGGCTGGTCAGTAGCGCGTCGACGAGCGCCTGGTCGTGGGCGAGGTTCGCGTACCAGTCGAAGGTGAAGTGGAACGGGAACGTCCCGTAGCGCGACTGGTTGAGGCTGAGCGCGGTCATGGCCAGCAGAGGGAGCGCCAGGATGACGAGCACCACGTAGAGCCAGATCTTCATCAGGCGGGGCAGGACGGCGGTCTTCATCGGAGCACCCCTTCGGTGGTCAGCGCATCCTCGGCGATGCGGGTCTGCGCGACGATGCGCTCGGCGCGCGGCCGGCCGGCCTTCGAGACGCCGGAGAGCGCGTTGCGAGACCAGGTGAGCAGGCCGGTCACTCCGCCGACGATCGCCAGCGAGGCCACCAGCAGCACGAGCGACATCGCGACCGCGAACTGCTGGTGCACGCCCGCCTGCAGCTGCGCGGAGATCGTGTTGCCGAGCATCTGCCCGTTCGGGCCGCCGAGTATGGCGGGCTCGGCGAACGCGCCGACGGTCTGCACGAAGGTGAGCGCGAAGTTCACACCGATCATCGCGGTCGACAGCGGCCAGATCACCCGAGTGAACACGAAGCCCTTGCTCGCGCCGAGGGTGCGGGAGGCCTCCAGCACCGAGCCGTTGATCTGCTCGGACGCCGAGTACATCACCAGGATCGCGGTGGGGATCGACTCCTGCACCAGCATCAGGATGTTGGCGGCCGGCGTGTACATGATCGACGCCTGCGGGCCGGCGACTCCGATGGCCGAGAGCAGCGACATGACGGGCCCGCCCGCCTGGATGAGGCTGACGAATCCGTAGATCAGCAGCAGCTGCGACGTGATGTACGGGATGATGACGAAGCCCAGGATCAGCGGCTTCGCCTTCGGGCTCGTGTAGCGGGCCAGCGCCCACGCGGCCGGCCAGGCGAGCGCGATGCTGAGCACGGTCACGCAGAACGCGATCAGCAGGGTGCGGCCCAGCAGCGACATGTACACGGGGCTGCCGAACATCTGCGCGAAGTTCTCGAAGGTGAGACTTCCCGCGCTGTTCGTGAAGCCGATGACCAGCAGGGCGATCAGCGGCAGCAGCGCGAACAGGACGAGAAGGATGCCGCCGGGCGTGAGCAGGAAGCCCGTGCCCAGGGCCCCCCTGGCCCGCCGCCGGGGACGGCGGGCCAGGGACAGAGGGGCGGTGGTCATCAGGAGCCGGCTTTCACCTGGGTCCAGGCGTCCAGCCACGACTGGAGCCGGTCGGCCGGCTCGGGCAGCTGCAGGGCCAGGCTCGAGATCTTGTCGGGGTTCGCCTGCAGCCGGTCGAGCGTTGCCGGCTCGAGCGCGTCGACGACGGACTTGTTGGCCGGGGCCGGCGAGGAGTCCGCGGGGGTGTTCGCCCACTTCGTGAGGAAGTCCTTGCCGGTCATGTAGTTCAGCCACTTGTAGGCGAGGTCGAGGTGCTGGGTCTTGGCCGCGATCGCCCAGTTGTCGATCCAGCCGACCGCGCCCTCCTTGGTGATCTCGTACTTGAAGTTGTCGGTGCCCGCAGCCTTGCTCGCGATGAGGCCGCCGATGCCGTCGGAGTTGGCGATGCCGGCGACGATCGAGCCGCTGGCGATGCCCTTGGCGAGGTCGTCGGTCGACGAGTACAGCAGCTTCGCGTTGTCCTTCAGCTTCTGGAGGGCCGGCGTGACCTTGGTCATGTCGGGGTTCTGCGGGTCCTCACCGAGGTAGAGCGCGGTGATCGGCACGAGCACGTTCGGGTCGTCGATCAGGGCGATCTCCCCCTTGTACTTCGGGTCCCACAGCACGCTGAGCGAGTCGGGGGTCGGCGTCACCTTGCTGCCGTCGAAGAACAGGCCGGTGCTGCCCCACGTCCACGGCACGCCGTACAGCTTGCCGTCCTTGCGGATCTCCTTGCGACCGGAGAAGTCGGAGTAGTAGTCCTTGTAGTTCGTCAGCTTGGAGGTGTCGAGCTCGTGGAAGATCCCGTCGTCGATCCCCTGGCCGATGTACTGGATGTTCGGCAGCGCGACGTCGATGCCGCCGTTCGCCTTCTGCACGAGCTGGAGCTCGTTGGCCTCCGAGTCGATGTACTGGAACTTGAGGGTCGCGCCGGTCTCCTTCTTGAAGTCGGTGGCGACCCAGGGCAGGTCGGCGCCGTAGCCCTTCCAGATGGCGACCGTCAGGGTGTTGCTGTCGCTGCCCGATGCGCTCGGCGAGAGCGAGCACGAGGTCAGGGCGACGGCTGCTGCCACGGCTGCTCCGACGGCGATGGTGGTCCGTCGTGCGATGGAGCGGCGCCGTTGCCCTTTGCTGCTGCGTGAGTTGTTCACGTCTTTCTCTCCTTTGTGTGTGGTGCTGATGATCCACTCCTGGCGGGTGGGGATCGGGGTCAGAGGATGCCGGCGGTGACGTCCTCCAGGTAGGTGCGGGCTGCGATGAGCTGCCCGACGGGGTCGGACGCGGCGTCGAGCTCGAGCAGGATGCCGCCCTCGTAGCCGATCTCGGCGAGGGTGCGCGCGAACGCGGGCCAGTCGACGATGCCCTGGCCGGCCGCGCGGAAGTAGGGGCGGTGCCGGTCGAAGATGTCGCCGTCGACGAGGGCCTTCTCGCGGAAGGCGCCTGCCGCGTCCTTCCAGTGCGCGATGACGACGCGCTCGCGGTGGCGCGAGACGAGCTGCACCGGGTCGCCTCCGCCGAGCACGATGTGGCCGGTGTCGGGGCAGAACGCCACGAGGAACGGGTCGGTGAGCAGCAGGAACAGGTCGACGTCGCGCGGAGTCCAGAACACCGAGTGGCTCTCGGTGTGGAGGGCGAGGGTCACGCCGTGTCGGGCGGTGATCGCGCCGACCTCGTTGGCGATGTCGGCGATCGGGAGGGCTGTGGCCAGGTCGACAGGGGCGAGGTTGTCGCCCTGCGCGTTGTTGCGGCGCATCGGCAGCCCGGCGACGAGGTAGAAGGCGCCGATCTCGGCGAGGAACGCCGACTCGGTCTCGGCCGCGGCGAGGATGGCCTCCCGGGTGGCCGGGTCGGTGACGTCGTCGGCGTGCTCGATGTCGGCGAAATAGGCGCTGACCACCGAGAGGCCGCGGGAGGCGATCTCGGCCGCGAAGGCCTCGGCCGAGCCGTAGGCCGCGATCGCGGTGAGGCGGTCGGCGGGAGCGAAGGTCATCTCGAACTCCGCGATGCCGGCCTCCTGAAGAGCGTCGAGGATCCGGTCCCAGACCTGGCGCGGCTCTGCCGTTGCGAGCGCCTGGAGGTCCTCACGGGAGGAGACGCCGTAGAAGGCGGGGTCGAAGAAGGTGATCAGGTCGACGCCGAAGGCGCGGGTCGTGACGGGGGCGGTGGTGGTGGTCATGCGTTCGCCGTCTCCTTGGCGGTCGCGGAGGTCCAGGTCCCGGTGGAGGGTTCCGGACGCTCGCAGGTGGTGGTGAGGGTGTGGACGCCGTCGGTGCCGTTCGCGATCGCGTCGAGCACCTCCAGCACGTGGAGGGCGAAGCCTGCGCTGGTGCGGAAGGGTTCGCCGTTCAGCGCGCCGGCGAGGTCGGCGACGCCGGGGCCGCGCAGCGGCAGGAGGTCCTCCAGCACGCCGTCGGTGAAGCCGTCGATCACAGGGGTCAGTTCGCGCCACTCGGTCTCGCCGTGGAGGCGGACCCTCACGGTGTCGTCGTAGTTGTTCGGGTCGGGCACGCTGAGGGTGCCCTTCGAGCCGTAGAGCTCGATGAACGGGAGCTGGTGGTCCCAGACGTCGAAGCTCGCGAGCACGGTGCCGATGGCCCCCGAAGCGAAGTCGAGGGTGGCCGAGGCGTGCGTGGGGATGGTCACGTCGATGGACTCGACGCGCCGGCCGGGCGTGGACACCGGGCGGACGGTGCTGCCGACGCGGGCGCTGGCATAGACGCTGGCGACCGGGCCGAGCAGGTTGACCAGCGCGGCGATGTAGTACGGGCCCATGTCGAGCGCGGGGCCGCCTCCGGGCTGGAAGAGGAACGTCGGGTCCGGGTGCCAGAGCTCGGCCTTGCTGTGGGTGACGAAGGCGCTGGCGCCGATCACCTCGCCGATCAGGCCCGCGTCGACGGCCGCGCGGGCGGTCTGCCCGGCCGAGCCGAGGAAGGTGTCGGGGGCGGAGCCGAACAGCACTCCGCGCTCTTCGGCCTCGGCCACGAGCGGGGCCGCGGTCGCGAAGGAGGCCGTGAGCGGCTTCTCCGTGAACACGTGCTTGCCGGTCGCGAGCAGGGCGCGGGTGACGCTCTCGTGCGCCAGCGGCGGCGTGAGGTTCACGAGGATGTCCACCTCGTCGTCGGCGGCGAGCGCCTCGACGGAATCGAAGACCCGCACGCCGTACCGCTCTCCCGCGGCTCGTGCGAGGTCTGCGCTGAGGTCGGTGCAGCCGACGATGTGGAGGCCGTCGAACCGGTCGAGACCGCGGAAGTACGCGCCGGAGATGTTGCCGCAACCGACGATGCCGACGCCGATCCGATCTGAGTTGCGAGTCACGTTCGCCCTTCTTCTTTGAAGCTGAAAGCCTGTCCGCGAGTTCCGCGATCGGCTGTTGAAGGGGACAGTACCAATTATGCGAGGTGATAGCAAAACAATTATGCGGATTGATAGCAAAACTTTTTTCGATCCCGTAGTATCGGCCTCGGCACGAAGGGGTAGACCGCTATGGACCATCAGGACATGAGGCAGCGCAACGCTGCGAGCACGCTCGGCATCCTCTATCGCTCCAGTCCGGCGAAGATGACGGCGCTGCAGCGCGAGTCCGGGCTCTCCCGGCGCACGATCGAGCTCATCCTCGACGACCTCATGCAGAGCGGGTGGGTGACCGAGGTGCATTCGGCCAGTCCCGCTGCCCGGCCTGTCGGGCGACCGGCGCGCAGCTACGCGTTCCGCTACGACGCCGCCTGTGTGGTCGCCCTGCAGCTGGAGGCCGGCCAGATCCACGCGACCGTGGCCGACCTGGCGACCGAGATCCTCGGCGACCTGCGCGTGCCGCTGCCGATCAAGACCTCCCGAGCCGAGCGGCTCTCCCTGCTCGACGACAGCGTCACCGAACTGCTCGACACGGCGGGAGTCGATCGCTCGGCCGTCGTCGCGGTGACCGTGTCGACGCCCGGGATCGTGCGCGACGACGGCATGGTCGACCTCCCGATGACGATGCCCGAGTGGACGGGATTCTCCCTCAGCGACGCCGTCGGCGAGCTGTTCGACTGCCCGGTGCGCGTCGAGAACGACGCGAAGATCGCCGCGCTCGGCGAGAAGTGGTCGCGCGACGGCGAGGTGCAGGACTTCGCCTACATCTTCTCCGACAGCGAGCGCATCGGCATCGGACTCGTGCTGCGAAACGAGCTCTACCGGGGGCGCGACGGCGCGGCCGGCGAGGTCAGCTGGGCGCGCGACCTCGGCCTCCACGACATGGTCAGCCCGTTGCTCGTCGACCTCGCCGACGAACTCGCGCCTGGCCACGCGGCGACACTGGAGCTCGTCACGGCGGCTCGGGCCGGAGAGGCCTACGCGGTCGAGGAGGTCGAGCGGCTCGCGAGCGCCCTGCGGGCCACCATCACGCTGATCGCCTGGCTGCTCGCCCCGGAGGAGATCATCTTCGGCGGTTCGCTCGGCACCATCCAGGATCTCCTCATCCCGGCGCTCGAGAAGGAGCTCGCCGGCAACGAGAGGCCGCTGGAGGTGCGCCTGCGCGGCTCCCGGTACGGCGACGCCAGCGTGCTGACCGGCTGCCTGCGCATGTGCATCGAGTCGCTCAGCGACCAGCTCTTCACGCCGACCGGGATGGCGGCGATCGGCCCGGCGCCGATCGCGCCCGGCCAGGCAGGCTCCCGCGCTGCGGAAGCGGCAAGCTGACCCCCCGCCCAAACCGCTACGCCGAGGGGCACGTCGTTGTCACTTTCGCGGCGCGAAGGCGACAACAACGTGCCCCTCGACGGACGATTCCGTCGTCAGAGGATCGGCCGCCCTCCGGTGACCGCGACGCGGGCGCCCGAGATGTAGGAGCCCTCGTCAGAGGCCAACAGCACGTACACCGGCGCGAGTTCGGCCGGCTGCCCCGGCCTCCCGAGCGGTGTGTCGCCGCCGAACTGCGCCACCTTCTCCTCCGGCATGGTGGAGGGGATGAGCGGTGTCCAGATCGGTCCGGGCGCGACGCTGTTCGCGCGGATGCCCTTCTCGCCGAGCAACTGGGCCAGCGATGCCGTGAAGTTCGCGATCGCCGCCTTGGTCGCCGCGTACGGCGCCAGCGTCGGCGACGGCATGTCCGAGTTGACCGACGAGGAGCCGATGATGCTCGCCCCCGGTTTCATGTGCGGCACAGCCGCTTTCGCGAGGTGGAAGTAGGCGGAGAGGTTCGTCGCCAGCGTGTAGTCCCACTCGTCGTCGGGGATCTCGTCGAGCGACTCGTGCGTCATCTGGAAGGCAGCGTTGCTGACCAGGATGTCGATGCCGCCGAGCTCCTCCACCGTGCGTGCGACCAGGTCGCGGCAGTGCTGCGGGTCGGAGACATCGCCGGGGAGCAGCACGGCCTTCCGCCCGGCCTCGCGGACCCAGTTCGCGGTGTCCGCCGCGTCGTCGTCTTCGTTCAGGTAGGCGATCGCGACGTCGGCGCCCTCGCGGGCGTAGGCGATGGCGACGGCTTTGCCGATTCCGCTGTCGGCACCGGTGATCAGCGCCTTCTTGCCGGTCAGCCGTCCGCTGCCTCGGTAGGTCTGCTCGCCGTGGTCGGGCCGCGGGTTCAGCTCCTCCGTCGACCCGGGAGGGGTCTGCTGCTGGGCGGGCTGTTGCTGTTCGGTGTCGGACATGCGATTCCTCCGTTTCGTCCGCCCCAACACAACACCGCAAAAGAATGCAGCAGAGGGGCTTGACGAGCCACCGCGCGCCCCTCCACCTGGCAGAACACGCCGCGAAGGCGCCCGGTCAGACAGCGTGTTCTGGCAACCCGTCGTCGGCCGGCGCTGCCCGACCCGTCCTGCGGATGTGCCGGGCGATGAAGAACCACGTGAGGCCACTCGCCACGACGAACACGAACTCGAAGAGCAGCACGAGGCCTCCCCGAGCGGCGGCGTTCAGATGTACGGTCTGCATCCACCCGAGGAACCCGTCGAAGCCGCCGTGCGCGACGACGACGCCCACATACGCCAGCAGCCCCCCGATCGAGAAGCGGTAGCGCCCCTCCCTCGCCCCGGCGAACACTGCCGCAGCGAGAAGCGACGAGAAGACCGGGTGCAGGAACGGCCCGGTGAGCTGGCGACCGATCGTTGTCCCGATGAACAACCCGATCCCGTAGCCGTCCGCCTGGCCGCGCGCGAAAGCCTCCAGCAGATAGCCGAGGTTCTCGATGACGCTGAAGCCGATGCCGACCGCACCGCCGACGAACAGGCCGATCCGGGCATCCTTGACGGGGAGCTTCAGCGCAAGGAGGAGGACGAACCCGAGTTTCACGGTCTCCTCGACCACACCGGCCATCGTCAGCGCGAGCTCGCTCGGATGGGTGGAGGTGCCTCCGCTGGCGAGATCGATGATCGAGTTGACCGGCGCCGCCACCAGGGTCGCGGCGAACCCGCCCAGGCCGGCGATGAAGAGCAGGCGCGGGGCAGAGAGCTCATCGTCGGGACGCAGCTTGTACATCATCGTGTACATGAGTGCGACGCCCACGGTCGCGGCCCCCGTCAGCAGAAGGAACGGCGAGAGCACGCTGGGCCCCTCGGCGCGCGCGTGCGGAGCGATCGCGGCGAACAGGAGGCTGAAACCGAACACCCACAGCCACACGCCCGCACTGGCTCCGGCGATGATCCAGCCGCCGAAGCGCCCGATCCACTTGCGGGGCTCCCGCTTCTTCGGCGGGTTCACCGGGCCGGCCGGGTAGGTGTACCCCGTCCATTCGGCGCCGCTCCACCACCGCAGCATGCGCGGGTCGTACGGATCGGGATACCAGCCGCTCGGCGGCAGCAGCGGTGGAGCGTAGGTCACCCGGTCAGCCTACGTTTCCGCGGCGGCGCACGCCCGCCTCCAGAACGGGCGACACGCCGCCGCGAGGCGTGTGCTGATCAGGCCCGGCCGGGCCGGCCGGAACGGAAGTACTCGTTGGCCGGCTTCATGAAGATCAGGATGGTCGCGATCACGCCAACGATCACCCTGGCCGCGCCCACACCGTAGCCGCCGAGCACACCGAACAGCGACAGCACGGTGACGATCAGCAGGACGATGCGGGCCCAGTTGGCGCCTCGGCGCATGAAGACGGCGAACAGCACGTACGCCGCGATGTACAGGATGCCGAAGATGACGGCGATCGTGACCGAGATTCCGATGGCCGCGTTGGCTGCGCTGTCGGAGAGGCCGCTCTGCTGCTGCATCAGCGTCGACTTCAGCGACCCGATCGTCGCGAGCGAGATGATCAACGCGACGAGGCTCAGCGCGGCTCCGGCGATGTAGAGCCAGAACGCGGCGTTCACCTGCGGCGGCGGCGCGACGGTCGAGCCTCCCGCCCCCGCCGTGGTGCCGGAAACGCCTGCAGACTCGGTGCGATCACTCATGTCGGTCCTCCTCAGCCGATGCCAAACCGGTCGTCCGACCGGCTCGGCACACGATAGCCCTGCTCAGTGATTTGAGCAATGGTCACTTCACGGAGTGGCCCAGCGGGTTTCAGGACTCCACGTACTGCAGTCCGACCGCAGACTCGAGCGTCGCGCTGGCTGCATGCAGCGGGACGCTCCACGTCTGGTCGCCGACGATGCCGTCAGCGGTCACGCCGCCCCATCCCTGGAAAGCCTCCACCGCCGCGCGCGTGTGCGGCCCGAAGATCCCGTCGATGCCCTGCGGGGTGACGCCTCCCCACTGGTCGGCGCCGTTCGTGAGGATGGTCTGGAGGCTCGACACCACCGGTCCGGAGTCGCCCTCCTTCAGCACGGGCATCGGTCCGCCGTCCGGGAGGGCCGCCCACGTGAGCGGGCCGACGATGCCGTCCGGCGTGAGCCCTGCGCCCTGCTGGAACTCGACGACGGCCGCATGCGTGGCCGGCCCGAAGATCCCGTCGACCTCGATGGAGAGGTTCGGCGTCCTCCGCAGTGCCCGCTGCACCCGCTTGACCGCGTCTCCGGTGTCGCCCTGCTGGACGGTCGGCTGTCCTGGATTCGCCATGGTGATCTCCCTCTCGCTGGATGCGGTCTCGGGTTGTCGCGAGAAGTGTCCCAGACCGGGTTGTCTACGGCAATGGACGGCGCGATCTCGCGGCCCGACCGCGTGCCCCGCATTCGGGGGACACGATCGGGCTTAGCGTGTCGTCATGGCGATCAGGATCGAATTGCGTTCGGCGAACTGCCCGATCTGCGGAAAGCGGATGGACGGAACAGTCAAGATGCTCGGCAACCCGGGCCAGGCGGGATTCCGCACTGCGCCCCAGGACGTGCACTGCGCGTCCGGCTGCGAGCGCGCGCTCGGCGAGAACCGGGAGCGGATGTTGGGGGTGTTCCAGGAGTAAGGGCGCCGAGGCCGGCGACTACGGCGATGGCGTCTTCAGCGCCGTGGTCGACATCTCCGGAGCCGAGGTGATCACGGCTCCGCTGGGTGGCGCGCCCGTCGCGACGGTGCGGCTCTTCACGGCGCCGGCGGTGATGTCGCCGCCCTGGATCGTGTACGTCGTCGATGCCGCCACCGACTCCCCTCCCTTCAGCTGGCCCGGTTTGGACGGCGTCGGCCACACATAGGTGATGGCCGAGGGAGGCTGCAGTGAATCCACGAGGACGACGTCGTTCAGGGTCTGAGTCGTATTGTTCGTCACCTTGAAATGGAATGTGATCGTGTCCGCGGTCGCAGGCGGAGTGCTGAGAGCCGGGACCGCGATCTGCGTCAGCGTGAGCGTCGAACGTGACGGTCCTCCGCCGTCGATCCCTGCCGCCTTGAGCACTGCGGCGTTCGAGGCCTCGTTGGCTTTGGTCGCGAAGTAGAACGCGACAGCCGTTCCCGCCGAGGCGACGATCCCGCCGACGAGGATGTTCCTCAGGTTGGCGTCGGTGCCTCCGAGGGTGACGGCGGTCAGGATCAGCAGCCCCGCGATCAGGGTCACCGCGATCCAGGCCCGGACCACGCTCGTGTCGGCGTCCTTCTTCTTCTTGGACATCTTCGACAGGTAGACCAGCAACGCCCCGAACGCCAGGATCATGGCCAGGAGCAGCGCGACCGTGGGCAGCCACGGAGCAAGGTCGGCCGACATCGCCGGCCCGGGATTCGGCGCCGGCGTCGGCGTCGGGGTGTCGGTGGACAGCTTCGACAGGATCATGCCAGGCCTCCCTCTCGGGCCGCCGTCGCGGCGGAGGACATCAACCCCTGCTGGCCAGCAGTGTGGCAGACCGCATCGTCTACGACAATGTCTGTTCGAGCATTCCTCATCGGGCTGGGTGGTTCGTGCCCCGCTCGGGGAATGGCAGTGGCGTCGAACCGGTCGGTAGCGTCGGCGCATGCAGAAACCGGACGGCGACGACCCCGATCGACAGGTCTTCCTGAGCATCCGAAGGCTGGACAGCCCTCCCGAACGGGGCCGGGCCGAACGCGAGCGTCGGCAACGGGACCAGGCCGCAGTCTTCAGGCGGGCCGACCCGGCCTCCCCCACGCGCCAAGAGCTCGATCGCGAGCGGCGGGAACGCTACGTCGCCGAGCGCGCGAACCCGACCGGCACCCTCGCCCGCGCGGTCGCGGCATACAAGTGGGCCACGGATCCCGAGCGTCAGCGCGAAGGACGCCGGCAGCGGGAAGAAATCCTGCGCCGCGGGAAGCCGTTACCGGTGCCGACGCGGTCCTCCCCGCCTTTCCGGCTCGAGTCGACCGCCGACATCGACTACCACTCGCTAGCCCTCGATGGGATCGACCCGGATCTGAACGACATAGAGCCTGTGCATCGGCCGCTCACCAAGCTGGCGGCCTCCACCGACTCGGGCCTGATGCTGCTCACCGGAATCGCGATGGGGCCGGTTCGCCTTCATCTGGAGGCCGCCACGGCCCAGCCGGAGGTCGACCTCGACGCGTGGGAGACGGTGGTCGAAGTCCCGATCGATACGCCGGAGGGACGAATCGTCTTCAGCACGCTCTTCGGCGGTGCGGCTCCCGACGTGAACATGGCGACGTCCGGTCCTGGCAGCTACCAGGTGCGTGTTGGTAACCGCGGCTACGACGTCGCCTACGACCTCGGCGTCACGGAGCCCGTGGAAGACCTGCTCGTGCAGGTCTGGCCGAGCGCGGCTCCGCGAACCCGGGTCGTGAAGGGAGGCTGAAGCGCCTCAGGCCGTCTCGCCCTCCTGGCGCCGCATCTGCTCTTCGAGCTCGCGGATGCGCTTGTCGCGTTCGGCCAGCTCGATCTCGTGCTCGAGCGCAGCGAGCTGCGCCTCGGTGCTCGCTGCGTACGGAGCGTGCGTGTTCGTCGCGCTGCTCGTCGGCCTCGGGACCCGCCGCGGGCGCGGCGACGACTCGTACTCCCGCCCGATCGCGAACCACAGGATCGCGCCGACCAGCGGCAGGAAGATGACGATGAACACCCACGTGATCTTCGGCAGGTGCTTGATCTGATCCTCCCGCCGCAGGATGACATCCAGCAGAGCCACGACGAAGAATGCGAACGTGAGCAGGTAGAAGACGAACATGCGGTCGAGTCTATGAGGTTGCTGTACGGGATGTCCGCCACCAGTTGGGGGCGCACGGCGGGTGGGCCAGCGGGAGGGATCGGGGTGGCAGGGCCCCCGCGCACCTGCCACCCGAGCGTCGCGCTCCCCCGATGCGACGCGCACGAACAGCTTAGGGAGACCGGCGCGCGGAGGGAATGTGACGAAGGTCACATCCGCCCTCCCGCCTATCGCCGCTGTCGCGCGCCATGATGGTGCTGTGGTTCCGAGAATCCGCCCGGTCGACGTCGACGACGTCTCGGCAACGGTCGACGCGCGCATCGCCGACGCGCTGGTTCGCGAGCTGCGCGTGCGCGGCAACGCGCTGGCGGCCGATTCCGCGGTGGCCGCGCAGTTGCGCGCCCAGGTGCACGTCGTGCTCCGGCGGACGCGCAAGCGACTCGGTACTGCGGCAAGGCCTGTACAACGCGCCGGGCCGGACTCGCCCGGTACTCCGGCCTCCTCGGCCTCGCCCGGTTCGCAGGTGGGGCGCGACCGAGCGCGGCAGAACATCCACCCCGCCGACAGCCTCACCGCGGCGACCCTGCTGTTCGACATCGCGCTCGCGGAGCTCACCGCGGGCGACAGCGACCCGGCCGACGTCGCACGCGCGCTCAACGCGTCAATCATGGACGAGGTCGTCCCGGCCTCCCTCACCTACGTCGATGTGCTCATCGAGCGCCTGGCCGTCGCGCACACGGAGGAGCGGCTGGGCATCTCACGCGAACTCCACGATCGCGTCGCGCACGGCATCGCGGCCGGCATCCAGCGTGTCCAGCTCAGCCGGCAGCACGACGGCGCGGCCTCCGCGCCCATCGACGAGGCGCTCCGGCTTTTGGAGGCCGCTCTCGACGAGACGCGCTCGCTGGCGTTGGATCTGCGGCACTCGGTCGGCGACAAGCACCTGGACGAAGCGATCCGCGACTACGTCGCCGACCTCAGCCCGGAAGCGCCCGCGGTCGAAGCGCACAGCTACGGCAGCGCGCGCTCGCTGCCCACCGGCGTGCAGGAGGAGGCGTTCATCATCGTCCGGGAGGTCGTCCACAATGCGCGCCGCCACTCGCGCGGCGACCGCATCCGCCTCGAGTCGCACTGGCTCGTCGACCGGCTGATCATCTCGGTCTCCGACGACGGGATCGGCTTCGAGCGCGACCGGATCCGGCCGGGCGCGCTCGGCCTCATCGCCGCCCAGGAGCGCGCAGAACTGATCGGCGCCGAGCTGACCATCGCGAGCACGCCCGGATCAGGGACGACGGTGACGCTGACCATCGCAGAGCCGGGCGGGCGCCGGTGAACGGCTCGACCACGAATCGCACGATCGTGCTCGCGGACGACCACGCCCTCTTCCGCAAGGGCGTGCGCGCCCTGATCGAGCATTCCTTCGACGTCGTCGGGGAGGCCGCCGACGGCCAGGAGGCGGTCGCGCTCGTCGAGCAGGCCCGGCCGGACGTCCTGCTTCTCGACGTCGAGATGCCGGGCGGCTCGGCCGAGCGCACGATCACCACGGTGCGCCGGCAGTCGCCGTCGACGGCCGTCGTCATCCTCACCATGCACACCGATGCAGTGCTTCAACGGCAGCTGTTGCGTGCGGGCGCGTCGGCGTTCGCGTCGAAGAACATCGACGAGCGATCCCTCATCCAGTTGCTCGCCTCGGCGAAGCCCGCTAGGGAGGCCGCCCCGGTGGACGCCCCCGCGCCGTCCGACCGCGTCCTCACCGACCGCGAACTCGAGGTGATCAGGATGATCGCGCAGGCCTACACGAACCGTGAGATCAGCGCGCGCCTGAACATCACCGAGGGCACCGTCAAACGCCACACCACGAACATCTACGCCAAGCTCGGCGCCACCTCCCGGATCGACGCGGTCCGCAAGGTGATCCGGCTCGATCTGCTCGAAGGGTGACCCGTCCATGACACGACGAACACGGCTCCAGGCGAAGGTCGCGTTTGCGCTCGGGAACGCGGCGCTGCTCGCCGCTGCCATCACCGGCTGCAGCTCGCCTGGCGCCGGGGCATCGACGGCCTCCCCGTCACCACGGGCGACCGCCTCGCCGACACCGCACAGTAACCCGTCGATCGCGCTCACGTGCGCGGTTCTCGGGTCGTTGGATACGTCGTTGGAGGACACGGCGATCGAGCAGCACTTCGGAAAGACGGACGCCTCCGGCTACGCGGCGGTGATCAACACGACGACGAACACGCTCATGGGGCTCCGCCGCAACTCGGCGGCCGGCATGCAGTCGGAGGTCTGGAACCTCCAAGAAGCGGTCAAGACCTCGCCGCCGACGGTTCCGGGCGCGACGTTCGACCCGCACGGCGCGGATTTCGTCGCCGCCGTGGCCGAGGTCAAGAAGCAGTGCGACGCAAACGGCACACCGTTAGTGATCTACGCCCCGGAGGGCCAGGGGTGAACCTCACGGTTCCGGATGCGACCGCGCCTGCCGGTCCTCGATGATCGCCACGATGTTCGCGTGGTTGAGGTAGACGGCGACGCGCCAGCCGCCTTCGTCGCGGTGGAGCAGGTAGCTCGAGTGCAGTGTAAGGGGCTCCGCGTGCGCGTCGGCGAACCGCACGCGCCAGGCGGTCCGCAGCAGCGTGTGCTGGTCGTCGATCGGCCGCTCGGAGAACTCGACGAGTTCGGTGCCCTGCGCTCCGATCGAGGCGAACATCTCCGCTCGCCGCGGCAGCGACGCGGCCAGTTGCTGCGCGGTGACGGGTCGCACGGAGGTCGGATCGAGGCTCAGGAAGTCGTCGCAGAACAAGGCCGCGGACGACGCGGGATCGCTCTCGCTCGCAGCCGCGAAGGCTTCGACGAAGTCGCGGACGTCGGGCCTGACATCGCCCTGCGCGGTCGCGGTGACTGTCGCCATCGGTATGCTCCTCTCGTGAATCCGGCCGGTCGGCCGGCGGGCGCTCTACGATGGAAGTATAGACAGTAACTGTCGCGACAGCTATAGGAGGACGGTATGCCCGGTCCGGTAGTGACCCTCACGAGCGTGATCGTCCGGCTCGCGCGGGACGCGCGGACGGCGCTGGACCAGCAGTTCGCCGCGCACGACCTCACGTCGCAGCAGGCCGGCGTCCTCATCCGCGTCTACGGCGGCGAGTCGAGCCCCCGACGCATCGCCGACCTCCTCGGCACCGACACCGCGGGGGTGACCCGCCTCCTGGATCGCCTTGAAGCCAAGGGCCTGATTCAGCGAGAGCGCGACGCCGGGGATCGGCGCGCGATCGTGGTCGCCCTGACCGACGCAGGCGCCGCCCTCATTCCGCTGCTGCCGGGGGTGTTCGAGCGCGTCGGCAAATCGTTGGCCGCCGGCATCCCGGATTCCGACATCCAGACGACGCTGCGGGTTCTGGAGGCGATGCTGCAGAACGTGCAGACACAGGAGTAGACCTCAGTCCTTGCGGCGCATCCAGTGCTCGCGCATGAACATCCGCCCGAACCACGCACTGAGACCGTTGCCGCCGTACTCGTCGGGGTCGGCGTCGAGCACCTCACTGCCCTGCGGTTCGGGCAGCGTTCGCGCCTCGTCGTCGGTGAGGGTGGTCTGCACGGCGGCTTCCGTGATGCGCCCGACCTGGCTCGCGTCGACGAACCGCAGGCCGGCGTCGGTGCTGACTGCGATGCCGTCGAAGAGGTCGAGCGAAGGATCCTGCAGCACATGCTCGACGCGGCCGATCTCGATGCCACCGGCGGTAAAGACGGGGGTGCCGTTCTGGAGGGCGGTGTAGGCGATAGGGGTGTCGTCGGTCACGAGGGTCACTGTACGCCGGGGCGATGTCCGCTCCTCGATCGGACACGCTCACGCGAAGATGGGGGCATGACGAACACGACACCAGAGGGACGCTTCTCCGCCCAGGAGCGAGCGGCCATGAAGCAACGAGCGGCTGAGCTGAAGGCGGAGGCCATCCGCGCGAAGGGCGCAGAGAAGGCCGCCGCGGAGGCGGCTGACGTGCTCGCCAAGATCGTCCAGATGCCCGACGGCGACCGCGAGATGGCGGAACGCATCCACGCGATCGTGTTGGAGGTCGCTCCGAACCTCTCCCCCAAGCTCTACTACAGCCAGCCGGGCTACGCCCGCGACGGCAAGGTCGTGGTGTTCTTCCGCAGCGGCCAGATGGACAAGACGCGGTACTCCACGTTCGGCGTGAGCCCGGAGGCGGCGCTCGACGACGCGAGCGGGTTCTGGCCGACGTCGTACGCGCTCATCGAGCCGACCGAGGAGGCGTGGGAGCGGGTGCGGGAGGTCGTGCGACGGGCGGTGGGTTAAGTCCTGATCAGCGGGCGTTGTCCTCCACAACGTTGCGCACCGCAGCCACCGCGAGATGCAGCATCCCGCCGAGAACGCCGAGCGCCCCGATCGCGTTCCCGAACAGGAAGTAGCCCGCGGCGCCCCGCGGATCGGCGCCCATGGTTGCGATAGCGATGAAGTAGAGGACGGCCGCGGCGATCAGCGCGACGATGTAGATCGCGGCGAGAACCGTCAACGGCAGGTTGGGGCCGCGGCGGGAGCGTGCGGAAGTCTTGGACGCGCGATCGGACATGGCTGGATGCTATCGACACCGAAACACGCGACGGAACACCTGAATATCACACCGTCGCGTTATCGAGTGACTTTTCAGAGAGTGTCCGGCATTCAATCGGTGCATTTCATGAGTCATACTCACTTTAAACGATAAGCCGCCACCGAATCGAGACGTCAATGCATGGGCTAGGTGCGAGTCGAGCAGAGGCCGCCCAACAGGCCTCCCGCCTGAACCTCCTCTCAGCAGAAGTCGATCGCGAACTCGATTCCTACGCGGCGCGAAACGACGCCATGCAAGGACGCGCGGGAATCCTCGTCGCCGCTGCGAGCGTCGTCGGAACCCTTCAGGCCTCCATCGGTTCCCCATCGGCCGCATTGTGGAACCTCGTGGCATCCGCTCTTGCGGCCACGATCGGGATCATCGTGGCTGCACCGATAGGCACTCGCGTCCTCGACCTCGACGTCGTCAAAGGGCGGCTCAATACTTTGAGCCCCGACGAGGGCAAAGAGAAGCTCACCGAGAAGAAGATTGGGATGCTGAGCAGCAATCAGCGCTGGCTCAACGTTCGGGGATGGCTGACCGCTGTCGGTTTCGTCTTCCTCGCGATCGCGCTCGTCAGCTCGTTCTGGAGCGCCACACACCCCACGACTCCCGAGCCGACCCGCGTACAGATCGTCAGCTCACAGGAAGGGACGCTGTCACCATGAACGAGAACGACCAACAGGGCAAGCGACGCAGACCCAAGGACGACGATCCGTGGACAAAGGTCGTGTTCGTCCGGTTCGAGGGCCTGGGCGTGGGCGCAGGCGAGCGAACCCCCGCCCAGTCGCCCGAAGAGGACTGGGAGCACATCCCGACCATCGAGGTCGCGATCCCGCCTGTGAACGAAGGCGGCGTATCCGACGAGGTCGCTTCCGCCCTGGCAGACTACGAGGCCGAAGGACGCGAGGACGACGTGAACGAGTACCTGGATAATCTAGGACTGGACCACCCGACCTTCCAGTACTTCGGGTCGATCTCCTTGCCGCCCAGCGTGGTCGGATGCCCGCCTGGCTATCACAACGCTGTTCACATTACCAAGGACGGGAAAATGGGCTTCTACTGCGCACCTGACGAATAGCCAAAAAAGGCGCGCTTGGGCAGCCGAATAGGTCGCCGCTCGTCGGTTCACTTTTCACGCCTCACCGACTTCCGGTTCGGCCCCTGCGGCCCCGCCCGCGGCGCGTATCTGCCAGCGCCCTGGTGGTCGACCTGTGATCTCGTGCCCACTCCTGTCTTCGCTGGACCAGCAGAGACTGCGCGGCCTCCGATGCTCGTCGAAGATGCCGGAACTCGCCCGAGATCCTAGCCGTGCGAATTGC
Organism: Leifsonia sp. PARNA 1/14; assembly: GCF_055720965.1. Taxonomy (NCBI): domain Bacteria; kingdom Bacillati; phylum Actinomycetota; class Actinomycetes; order Micrococcales; family Microbacteriaceae; genus Leifsonia; species Leifsonia sp. PARNA 1/14. Next base: position 291,651 of record NZ_JBVQSP010000004.1, on the reverse strand, counting down.
GGGCGGGCCGGTAGCGTCGTGCGAGGAGGACTCGCACTGGCCGCCGAACGGAGGACTATGACGCTCGACAATGAAGATGCAATCGCGAAAGCCATCGGCGCCGACTCTCTCGATGACCTCACCGAATCGCAGGTGATGGCGCTGGCACAGCGCCTCGGCGAGCTCCCTTCCGAGCTTCAGCTACATCTGATCAAGACGAGCCCACCACTTCAGGCGTACGCGCTGAAGGCGGTCGCGGCGGTCGAAGACGACCTGCGCACTACGCTCTCGGCTTTCAGCGAGAACAGCGGGCAAGCTCTTGAGGCGCTTGGCGAAACCCGCGGGATCATCGCCGGCGAGCTAAACAAGCCCGACCTCAGCGATGAACGCTGGCACTACCTCATCAACAAGCTGACAGACAACGAGGACAAGGCAACCGAGGTTGCTGCGGAGGCCAACCGGCTGATCTCAGAGCAGGCGAACGCTGCTCGGCGTGCGAAGCTGGCGGTCGCGGCAATGCCTTACGTCGAGGTAGTGCTCCAGGTAGGAATTCGGATAATGGTCAACACACGTCGAATCTAAATGAATATGGCAGCGGACGACGACGCATTCTTCGAAGCAGCGGCTGGGTTAACCAACGACGCATCCTTTCTCCCGGCCGGAACAATCGACGAAGATGTGCCAGTCGGGTCGGGCATTTACGCAATTCGACTCAAGATCGGATCCACCCTTCCTGAGCCGTTTGGGTCGTTTCTTGCTATGCGCAGTACCCGCCTGATATACATCGGGAAGGCCACGTCGCTGAAGTCCCGGATGCTCGGGAACGAGCTGCGAGGGCGCGGTCACGGCACGTTCTTCCGGAGCATCGGCGCCGTGCTCGGTTACCGTCCGCTTGCGGGGTCCCTCGCAACGCGTGTCAACAAGTACAACTTCATGTTCGTGAAACTTGACCGCGCCGCCATCGTCGAATGGACCAACTCACACCTCGAGGTCAGTTGGATCGAGTTGCGGCTTGAGCAAGTTCGCGCGGTCGAGTCGGGGCTCATCACCGCGCTCACTCCGCTGCTGAACCTTGATGGGAACCCGGCAGCCTTAGCGGAACTCGACGAGCTAAGGGTCCTCTGCCGACGGATCGCCGCCGATGAGCGCAACGCGTTCTAAGAGCTACGTCCGCGGATGCCTCTCTGCGCGCTCATGGTGCATGCGCGCCAACTACGCCAACATTCGTAAGAAGGGCCGTGTGAGCAAGCACGTCCTCAAGTCTTCTCCACGCCCGTCACCAGGCTGCGCCCCACACGCTCCCCCAAACGCCGGCCCTCGCTGCGCTCGGGTCGGCGCCCGGGGCCCCTCGCGCGCGGGGACCCCATTAGACAGCAGCGAGTTCTGAAAAAGCCGGTGGGCACGTGGTCGCTTTGCGACCTCCGTGCCCACCGGCTTTTTCAGAACGTCGGGCTGACAGGATTTGAACCTGCGACCCCTTGACCCCCAGTCAAGTGCGCTACCAAGCTGCGCCACAGCCCGTTGCTGTCCCACCCAGGCCGGGGGGCGCCAAATGAGACAACTCGTCTATCTTAGCGTGCTGGCGGGGCCGGTCGGGACCAACCCGAAAGCCACTGTTGGCCCCACCAGCACCGGCACCCAACGCGTCACTCCCGACGAGCAATCACGCAAGGCGCCACGGACGTCCCGCCCCGCAGCGGTTGGTCCGAGTGGGTCGGCGACGGGATGCGCGGGGAGGCTGCATCCCGCCGCCGAGTCACTTCTGGGCGGTGTCACCGCCCAGGATCGTGTCGATCTCGTCCTGGGTGAGCGGGGTCCAGGGGGACGAGTCGGGGTTGGAGCTGGCGGCTTCCGGGCTATCGCCCTGCGTCCACCACTTGGCCTCGAACGGCACGCCGTCGAAGAGCACGCGCGCGCCCTTGTCGTAGGCGGTGGCGCCGGCCCAATTCGGGTAGGTGCCGGCGGGGAGGGTCGGCTGCGGGATCGGGGTCTCGCCGGGCAGCACCGGGCCCACCAGCTCCCAGGGGGTCTCCCACTGGTTGAGCACGGGGTTGTCCGGCACGTCGGCCTTCGTCCACCACTTGGCCTCGTAGACGTTGTGGTGCCAGGTGACCTTGGTGCCCTTGAGGTACGAGTTGGTGGCGGTCCAGACCGGGTACGGCGAGTGGGCGGGGTCGTCGGTGGCGGCAGCGGAGGTGGGTTCGGCCGTGGTGACGGCGCCCTCCCCCAGCGCGATGCGGCCGTCGAAGCCCTTCGACAGGAGGCCGGCGAAGGTCAGCTTGCCCTGGTTCACGCCGCTGCAGGCGTCCGAGACCACGGTCAGGTCCACATAGTTCGATCCGCAGGTCTTGTCGCGGTTCGCCGACCACATCGACATTCGGCCGAGGCCGGTCGAGACCGCCCAAGCGTTCAGCGCCTTGGCGTCGGCGAGGCCGAAGATCTGGCCCTGGTCGTCGTTCTGACCGATCATCGGGGTGGCGCCGATCTTCGCCCACAGGCTGGGGTCGGACTGGTGGGTGCCGGCACGGTTGTAGAGCACGCCGAGCTGGCGCTGCGCAGCGGTGAGCGCAGCCTCCGAGGTGGCTTCCATCGACTTCTTGGCGTCCTTGGCCTGCCCGTAGTCCATGGTCATCAGGTTGACGCCGGCGAGATCCACGTTGGCCTTCAGCATGGCCTCGATGGCGTTGGTGCCGTCGGTGGTCATGCCGGTCGGCGCCACCGGGAGGGTCAGCCACACGGCGAGGCTCTTGCCCGCGGCGCGGCGCTCCTGCTGCAGTTCGGCGATGACCGTGGCCCGGCGGGAGGCGGCGTCGGCGTTCACCAGGCCCTCGCCCTCCAGATCGAGGTCGATGGTGCCGATCTTGTAGCGCTCGACGACCGACGAATACGCCTTCTTCAGTGCCGCGTCGTCCGTGCAGTCGACGGCGAGCTCGTCGTTCGCCTGGCCACCGAACGACACCGCGACGTCGCCGCCCTGCTGCTGCAGGCGGGCGATCCTGCGGTCGAGGTCGAGCGCGCCGCGCGCCTGGTCCATCGTGTACGCCGCACCCCACGAAGGCGTGCACGCGTCGGACGGGCTGGAGACGATGAACGAGAGCACGGCGTCCTTGGTGGAGGTCGACCCCAGGTTCTCGAACGCGTACTTCGGGGTGGCGGTCACATCCACGAAGGAGGCGAACCACGGCTTCACGTCGACGGAGGCGCGAGCGCTCCACCACTGGAAGCCCACGACTCCGCCGGAGACGACCACGACGGCGACGAGCGCAGCGCCGATCACGCGCCACGGCGAGAGACGACGGCCGGTGTCCGACTCGGGAGTCTGCAGCCGATCGGTCTGAGCGGCGTCCGTGTTCGCGTTCGTGTTCTTGCTCTTGCGGGCCATCACGCAGCCTGCTTCTGATCGTCGGAGACCGGAGCGTCGGAGGCAGCGACGGCGTCATCCCGCAGCGCGGTGCGCTCCAGGTGGGGCACCTCCCCGCCGGCGTGGCCGTGGTAGAGCACCGAGCGCCAGTCGATCGACTCCGTCACCGGAGCGGAGGCCGGGGTCGAGCGCTTGCGCTTCTTGTCGACATAGAGCGGCTTGGTCAGGCCGAGCCAGATGTCGACGATCGAGTTCCAGATGCCGATGTAGGCGACGAGCGACCAGATGGCCAGGGTGGCGTTGAACGCGGCGAACGCGGCGTTGCCCCAGTTGTGCGCGTTCCAGTCGCGCCACAGCGTGAAAAGCGAGAACGCGATGATCGCCATCGGAGCGATCACGTACAGCAAGGGCGACGCGGTGCGGTTCTTGACCTTCGGGGTGCGCGCGAACGGGATCTTCTTGCCGGTCAGCGACTGCTGGATCGACTTGAGCACTCCAGCCAGGTTGACCGGGAGCAGGATCAGGTTGAAGCCGTAGATGCGGAAGATGTCCGTGCCCTTGTAGCCGGCGTAGCGGAGGTCGCTGGCCTGGCTGATGAAGTACGGCAGCGCGGCCAGGAGGACCATCGGGCTCAGCAGGCGGCCGTCGTACGGGTACGCCAGCAGGAACACGAGTCCGAAGCTCGCCCAGCAGATGGAGGCCATGTAGTTCACGCGCAGCAGCAGCTCGATGCGCGAGACGTTCTCACCGCGGCGCTTGCGCTCGCGAACCTGCTTCCACAGCTTCGGGAGGATCAGCAGGCCGCCGTTCGCCCAGCGGCGGCGCTGAACGATCAGCGAGCCGAAGTCCGGCGGGGTGGCCGAGTAGCTGAGGCGCTCCGGGTAGTTGACGAGGGTCCAGCCGTGGGTGCCGAGGTCGATGCTCGACTCGGTGTCCTCGATGACGGTGCGGTCCTGGATGTACCGGCGCACCTCGAAGCCGCCGACCCACTCGGTCTCGACGATGTCCTCCAGTGCGCGCTTGCGGATCACCGCGTTCGCACCCACCCAGAACGTCGCGCCGTAGTAGCTCTTGCCCTGGTGGAGGATGTGCTGGATGTCGGTCGTCGCGCCGGCGAGACGCTCGATGCGGGTGCCCGCGCCCCGGAACGAGGAGTACGGCGTCTGCGTGACGGCGACGCGCGCGTTGTCCGGCTGCTGCAAGAAGTAGGTCAGCCGCAGGCAGTACTCGCGCAGCAGGATGGAGTCGGCGTCCAGGGTCAGCAAGAAGTCGCTGTCCGGGATCTCGATGTCGCCGGGCTTGCGGGAGCCGGCGGGCACCGGGTTCAGGATGGGGCCGTCCGGCGTCTGCTCGACGCGGTAGGTGCCGCCCATGAGGCCGATGTAGGCGTTCAGGTTCATCGCCTTGTTGGCCTCGTGCGAGAGGGAGGCCCACTTCTTGCGCTCGAAGATCATCAGCTCGGCGTCGAACGTCCACGCCAGGCGGCGGTACAGCTGGGCGACGCGGTCGGAGGACAGCTCGGCGCCCTCCGCCACGGCTGCCTTCACGGCCTCTGCGGTCAGCGCCAGTTCGTCGCCGAGAGCGCGGAGCACCTGGTCGGCGAAGAAGACGTCGACGTGGTCGTCGATGCCGTGCGCGTCGGCCTGGGCGTACAGCCACTCGGCGGCCCAGCGGTAGTGCTCGGCCAGTTCGAGGGCGGCCTCGTCGGTGACGAAGGCGCGCTCGTCGCCCAGCTCGAAGCGCATCAGCGCGTCCGTGAAGCGGAAGCGCGGCTCCGCGAGCTGACCGGTGATGCTGTCGGCGAGGTCGCGGGTGGCGTTCAGCTTCTCGGCCACGGCGGGGTCGGTCGGGTTCGGGTTGTCGTCGACCAGCAGCACGACCCGCATGGAGGGGAACTCCTGCAGGGCTGCGGAGAGCAGCGTCATCCGCACGACCTCGGGCTCCTCCGCGTAGGAGGGCACGAGCACCGTGATGGACGGCTGGTTCTGCGCGAAGTGGCGGTCGAGCTCGGCGCGGGGAACGCGCACGTGCTTCTGGAAACGCTGCAGCGCGCCTTGACGGGCGACCAGGTACATCAGCGCGGAGAAGGTGAGGAACGTGACGACGACGGTGTAGCCGATGGCCTCCATCGTGAACCGGAAGTCCTGCGTGCCCAGCACGAGGAACTGACGGATGATCGTCGTCACGACATAGATCGCCCAGAAGACGATGGTCGCGACGATGGCGACTCGGCTCCAGGTGATCTTGCGATCGGAGGGCTTGGGATGAACGGTCGGAAGCGGTTCGGTGCGGCGCTCGGAGCCCCACTGCCGTTTCCGGGCAGGCGAATATGAACTTGTAGAACTCATGGTCGGGTATGCGTCCTTCATGGACAGAGCCCGCGCCTTCGGGTAGCGCGGTCGGGTAGCTCCGTCGGTTGTCCACATTAGTGAGGACAGCCCGGGGTACAAATACCCCCAATATGGTCGCCCCCTCATTGGGGGTGACGTGGACCCATCTGTTCACCTCCGCGGTCGGCGCGTCGATTTGACGGGCCGACCGGGCGGACGAAGAGGTTAACGCTTCCGCTTCTCGCGCACCCGCATGTTCAGCACGATCGGAGTGCCCTCGAACCCGTATACCTCGCGGAGGCGGCGGATGATGTAGCGCCGGTAGCCCGGGTCGAGGAAACCGGTGGTGAACACCACGAATGTCGGCGGCCGGCTCGACGCCTGCGTGCCGAACAGGATGCGCGGCTGCTTGCCTCCACGGACCGGGTGCGGATGCGCCGCGGTGAGCTCGGCGAGGAACGCGTTGAACTTGCCGGTCGGGATACGGGTGTCCCACGACTCGAGCGCGAGCTCCAGCGCCGGAACCAGCTTCTCGAGGTGCCGCCCGGTGCGTGCCGAGATGTTGACGCGCGGCGCCCACGACACGTGGGCGAGATCCTGCTCGATCTCCCGCTCCAGGTAACGACGGCGGTCGTCGTCGAGGAGGTCCCACTTGTTGAACGCGAGCACGAGCGCGCGGCCCGACTCCAGCACGAGGTCGATGATGCGCACGTCCTGCTCGCTGATCGGCTCGGAGACGTCGAGCACGACGACCGCGACCTCCGCCTTCTCGAGCGCGGTGGAGGTGCGCAGCGACGCGTAGAAATCGGCGCCCTGCTGCAGGTGCACGCGGCGGCGGATGCCGGCGGTGTCGACGAAGCGCCACACCTTGCCGCCCAGCTCGACCTGCTCATCCACGGGATCGCGGGTGGTGCCGGCGAGCTCGTTGACGACGACCCGCTCCTCCCCCGCGGCTTTGTTGAGCAGCGACGACTTGCCCACATTGGGGCGGCCGACGATCGCGACCCGGCGCGGACCGCCGACCTCCCGCTTCGCGACGGCCGACACCTCCGGCAGCGCCTTGAGGAGCTGGTCGAGGAGGTCGGCGACGCCACGGCCGTGCAGTGCAGACACGGGCCACGGCTCGCCGAGGCCCAGCGACCACAGCTCGGTCGCGTAGGGCTCCTGCCGCGCGTCGTCCACCTTGTTGGCCGCGAGGAACACAGGCTTCCTGGTCTTTCGCAGCAGGCGAACGACGTGCTCGTCGGTGGAGGTTGCGCCCACCGTCGCGTCGACGACGAACAGCACGGCGTCGGCCAGGTCGATCGCGACCTCGGCCTGCGCGGCGACCGACGCGTCGATGCCGCGGGCGTCGGGCTCCCAGCCACCGGTGTCGACGACGGTGAACCGGCGCCCGTTCCACTCGGCCTGGTACGAGACGCGGTCGCGCGTCACGCCAGGGGTGTCCTCCACGACGGCCTCGCGGCGGCCCAGGATGCGGTTGACGAGCGCCGATTTGCCCACATTCGGGCGGCCCACGATGGCCAGCACCGGCAGAGCGGGCAGGTACGTGATCTCGTCCGGGTTCTCGGTGGCGGTACCGAGGAGGTCGAGGTCGGTGTCGTCGAGCTCGTACTCCTCCAGGCCGCTGCGGAGGGCGGCGGCGCGCTGCACCGCAAGGTTGTCGTCAAGGCCGGCGAGGCGCTCGACGAGGTCGTCGGCGCCGCTGGGCTCGTTCTCGATGTCAGACATGGGTCTCTTTCTGTACGACCGCGATGACCGCGTCGACGGTCTGGTCGAAGTCGAGGTCGGTGGAGTCGACGGTGGTCACACCGTCTGCGGCGTTCATGAAGTCGACGACCCGGGAGTCGGCCGCGTCACGCCTGCGAAGCGCCTCGCCGACGTGAGCGGCGGAATGGCCGGTCAGCTCAGCGGAACGCCTGGCCATTCTAACCTGCTCGTCGGCCGTGAGCAGGATGCGCACGGGCGCATCCGGGCAGACGACCGTGGTGATGTCGCGTCCCTCGACCACGATTCCCGGCCGTTCCGTGCGCGCCACGATCGACCGGAACAGGCCGGTGAGGAAGGAACGTACCTCCGGAACCCGTGCGATCGCGCTCACAACAGCGGTGACCTCCGGTTCGCGGATGACGTCGGTCACGTCGTGGTCGCCGACGAACACGTGGTACGTGTCGGGGTCTGTGCCGATGCGGTAGTCGAAGTCGGGCAGCGAGTCGATCACGGTCGCCGAGTCGGTCGGGTCGAGCCGGCGCTGCACGACGTACCAGCCGAGCGCGCGGTACGCCGCGCCGGTGTCGAGGTACTCCCAGCCGAGTCTGCGCGCCGTCGCCTTCGAGACCGACGACTTGCCGCTGCCCGCGGGGCCGTCGACGGCGACGACGACGGGCGGGTCGTCAGCGTCGGCGCCGGTCTGCGAGTCGGTCGTGTCGGTCATCCTGCGAGCCTCCAGCCGCGGTCGGTCAGGTCGGTCACGGTGCGCTGCCACACCTCGGGGAGCACGGCGATCTCGGCCAGGCCGAAGGGCGCGCCCGGGGAGTGCTCCAGGCGGAGGTCCTCCAGGTTCACGTCGAGCTCGCCCAGTTCGTTGAGCAGTCGCGCCAGCTCGCCCGGCCGGTCGTCGACCATGACGATCATGCTCGAGAAGCGCTTGTCCTGGCCGTGCTTGCCCGGGAGGCGCGAGACACCGAGGTTGCCTCCGGCGATCTCTTCGGCGATGGCGCGGCGCGAGCCGCTGGCGTCGACGTCGTCGAGGGCGGCGAGCACGTGGTCGAGGTCGTCGCGGTAGGCGCGCAGGATCTGCACGATCGCCGGCGCGTTGGCGCCGAGGATCTGCACCCAGAGCTCTGGCTCGCTCGCGGCGATGCGGGTCACGTCGCGCACGCCCTGGCCGGCGAGGCCCAGCGCGGCGTCGGTGGAGGCGGCCAGCCGCTTCGCCATCAGCGACGACACGATCTGCGGGGTGTGCGAGACGAGCGCGACGGCGGCATCGTGGTCGGCGGCGGCCATCTCGATCGGCGTCGCGCCGAGGTCGAGGATGAGCGCCTCCACGAGGTTGACCGCGGAGCGCGGGTTCTCCGGCCGGGCCGAGACCACCCACGGGCGGCCGATGAACAGGTCGGCGCGCGCGGCGCTCGGGCCCCCGCGCTCCCGCCCGGCGAGCGGGTGCGAACCCACGTACCGGGAGAGGTCGAGCCCGGCCTCCTGCAACTCGGCGAGGGGTGCGCCCTTGACGCTGGCGACATCGGTGACGACGGCGGCGGGATGCGCGGCGAGCTCCTCCGCGACCACGCGCGACACCAGGTCTGGCGGCACGGCGACCACGATCAGCGCGGGATCCGCCTCCCCGTCGTCCGCTCGCCCCGCGCCGTAATCGGCCGCCAGCCGCAGGTGGGCGGGCGAGGCGTCGGCGAGCAGCACATCGACGCCGCGGGCGCGCAGCCCGAGCCCGACGGAGGCCCCGAGGAGCCCGGCCCCGACGACGCGGACCGGTCCGGCGAGGCGGGAGGCGGAATCGTTCACGGATCCACCTTAGTCAGTGGGCGCGGGCCGCCCGGACGCGTCAGCCGCGCTCGCCTTCGCCGTCGCCCTGCCGCGAGATCGTCAGCAGTGCGCCGAGCTCGTCCTTCGTCAGGTCGCGCATGGCACCGATCTTCAGCGTGCCGAGGTGCAACGGCCCGAACTGGCGCCGCACGAGCTCGATCACCGGGTGCCCGACCTCCGCCATCATGCGGCGGACGATCCGGTTGCGGCCCGAGTGCAGGGTCAGCTCGACGAGGCTGTCGCTGCCGCCCGACCGCGACTGCAGCAGCCGCGCCTTGTCGGCGGCGATCGGGCCGTCCTCCAGCTCGACGCCCTTCGTCAGCCGGCCGATGGTCTGCGGTGTCACGTTTCCACGCACCCGTGCGATGTAGGTCTTGGTCACCCCGAAGCTCGGATGCGCGAGCACATGGGCGAGCTCTCCGTCGTTGGTGAGGATGAGCAGCCCCGACGTCTCGGCGTCCAGGCGCCCGACGTTGAACAACCGCTCGGAGTAGCCCGCCGTGAACCGGGACAGGTCGGGACGGCCTTGCTCGTCGCGCATCGAACTCACCACGCCGACCGGCTTGTTGAGCATGACGTAGCGGCGGGAGGTGTCGAGTTGCACCGCGGTGCCGTCGACAGCGACGCGGTCGGTCGCCGGATCGACGCGCCGACCGAGCTCGGTGACCACCTGGCCGTTCACGCTCACGCGGCCGGCGACGATCAGGTCCTCCGACACGCGGCGGGAGGCCACACCGGCTGCCGCCATCACCTTCTGCAGGCGCTCGCCCTGCGCGGCGTCGCCTCCGCCCGCGCTACCGGACATCGTCGAACCCATCGGCGCCGTCGGCCAGCAGCGGGGAGATCTTGGGCAGCTCGTCGACCGAGTTGATGCCGAGCTGGGTCAGCAGCAGGTCCGTGGTGCCGTAGTTGATCGCGCCGGTCTCGCTGTCGGTGAACAGCTCGGTGATGAGACCGCGGCCGAGCAGCGTGCGCACCACCGAATCCACGTTGACGGCGCGGATGGAGGCGATGGCCCCGCGGCTGATCGGCTGCTTGTACGCGATCACGGCGAGCGTCTCGAGCGCGGCCTGCGACAGCCGGGTGGGGTTCTGCTGCAGCACGTAGCCGGAGACGACCGTATCGAACTCGGGGCGCACGTAGACGCGCCAGCCGCCGCCGACCTCCCGCAGCTCGAAGCCGCGGCGGAGGCCCGGCCTGCCGTCGGCGCCGGGCTCGCCGTCGTAGTCGGCGACCAGCGTGTCGATCGCGGTGCGCACGCGCCTGACGGGCGCGCCGACGGCGGTCGCCAGCGTCACGACGCTCATCGGCTCGTCGGCGACCATCAGGATGGCCTCCAGGGCGCGCTCGATCTGCGCGTCGTCCACGCTCGCCGGCTCGGTCTCCAGCTCGGTTCCGTCAACCGTCATAATCCGCTCCCAGGTTCGACAGGTTCTCCTCCGACCAGTGCTCGGCCGTCCAGCGCAGCGTCAGCTCGCCCAGCGGCTCCAGCTGCTCGAACGCGATGGCCGCGTGCCGGTACAGCTCGAGCACGGCGAGGAACCGCGCGATCACGACGCCCTTCTGCTCGGCGCCGGCGACGAGCTGCCGGAACGACAGCTGATCGCCGCTGCGCAGCATCCCGACCACCACCGCGGCCTGCTCGCGGATGCTCACGAGCGGCGCATGCAGGTGGTCGAGCCCGACGACGGGGATCTCGCGCGGCGTCATCGCCAGCGTCGCGAGGGCCGCGAAATCGTCTGCGGTGAGCGTCCAGACCAGCTCGGGTGTGCGCTGGCGGTACTTGTCCTCCAGGCGCACGGCGCGCGCGTGCCGGGCGGCCTCGGTGTCGAGCCGCGCCGAGAACCACGCCGACGCCTCCTTGAACGCGCGGTACTGCAGCAGTCGGGCGAACAGCAGGTCGCGCGCCTCCAGCAGGGCGACGTCCTCCGCGTCGACGAGCTCACCCTGCGGCAGGAGGCCGGCGATCTTCAGGTCGAGGAGGGTTGCGGCGACGAGCAGGAACTCGCTCGCCTCGTCGAGGCTCTCGTCGGCGTCGAGGCGGCGCAGGTAGGCGATGAACTCGTCGGTGACGCGGCTCAGCGAGATCTCCGTGATGTCGAGCTCGTGCTTGCTGATCAGCGACAGCAGCAGGTCGAACGGCCCCTCGAAAGTCCCCACCGCCACGCGGAACCCGCTGTCGGCCTCCGCGAGGGGCACGTTGTTGTCGCTTTCGGCCTCCGGAAGTGACAACGACGTGCCCTTCGGCGTCAGTGCACTCGAAGGGTCCTCAGGCGACGGCGCCACGGAAGATCAGTTCCCTCGCCAGCTGGCGGTAGGCCTCCGCGGCCTGGTGCTCCGGCGCGAACTGGGTGATCGGGGTGGCCGCGACCGACGCGTCCGGGAACTTCACCGTGCGCGAGATCACGGTCTCGAGCACGCGGTCGCCGAAGGCGTCGACGACGCGTTCCAGCACCTCGCGCGAGTGCAGCGTGCGCGAGTCGTACATGGTGGCGAGGATGCCGTCGAGCTCGATCGCCGGGTTGAGCCGCTCGCGCACCTTGTCGATGGTCTCGATGAGAAGGGCGACACCGCGCAGCGCGAAGTACTCGCACTCGAGCGGGATGAGGACGCCGTGGCTGGCGGTCAGCGCGTTGACGGTGAGGATGCCGAGCGACGGCTGGCAGTCGATCAGGATGACGTCGTAATCGCCGGCCACCTTGCGCAGCACGCCGGCGAGGATCTGCTCGCGCGCCACCTCGTTGACCAGGTGCACCTCGGCGGCCGAGAGGTCGATGTTCGCCGGGATGATGTCGAGGCCGGGCACGCCCGTCGACTGGATGGCCTCCTGCACGTCGGCGTGCCGGTTCAGCAGCAGGTCGTAGATCGTGGTGACGTCGTGGGTCTGCGCCCCGAGGCCCGCCGACAGGGCGCCCTGCGGGTCGAAGTCGATCGCGAGCACACGGCGGCCGTACTCCGCCAGGGCGGCGCCGAGGTTGATGGAGGTCGTGGTCTTGCCGACCCCGCCCTTCTGGTTGCAGAGAGCGACGATCTTTGCGGGCCCGTGCTGCCTCAGCTCGGCCGGCGCCGGGAACGCGCGCAGGGGGCGCCCGGTGGGTCCGAGCGGTGCGGCGAGGGCTGCGGTGTCCATGCCGGGAAGCTCCGTCCTGACCTCGTCGTTGCGCGTCACCTGGATGTTCCTCGTCCTCTGTCGATCGGCGGCCGTTCCCGGCCTGTTCACTTCCATCCATCCTATCCGCGTGCTCACGGCTACGTCGGCGTCTCGGCGGCGGGTCCTCAGGGCGTACGCTGTGCGCGTGCCGACGATGCCACCCGAGCTCACCACCGAACGCCTGCGCCTGCGGCTGCGCGACGGCAGGGACGCCGAGTGGAACCTCGAGCTCATCGCGGAGGACCCGTCGCGCGAGCCCCTCCCCCTCGACCAGGAGCGCGACCGGCTCGACGCCCAGCGCCACGCGGCCGAGGAGGTCGGCTTCGGCCTCTACACGATCGAGGTGGCCGACACCGGTGAGGCCGTCGGGTACTGCGGCCTGGTGATCGGGCGTGCGACTCCGACTCAGCCGGAGCTCGCCTACGAGCTGCTGCGCCGCCACGTCGGCACCGGCTACGCGACCGAGGCGGCGGCCGCCGTGGCCGACGCGGCGTTCGAGAGCGGCATCCCCGTGCTGTGGGCGACCGTGGAGCGCTGGAACGCTCCGTCGTTCCGGGTGCTGGAGAAGCTGGGATTCACGCCGTCACGGATCACCGGCGAGGGCCCGAAGGTGCTGGTCTGGCTCTACCGCAAGGCACCGCGGGGGCGTCACCGCGCCCGCGGGTGAGCCGACACGTACACATCGCGCAGCGCATCTGCCGTCACCAGCGTGTAGATCTGCGTCGTCGCCACCGACGAATGGCCCAGCAGCTCCTGCACGACGCGCACGTCCGCACCTCCGGCGAGCAGGTGGGTGGCGAACGAGTGCCGGAGGGTGTGCGGCGAGATCTCGACGCCGAGGTTGGAGCGCTCCGCTGCTGCGCGGATGATCAGCCAGACGTTCTGGCGCGACAAGCGGGCGCCGCGCATCCCGAGGAACAGCGCGGGCGTCGCCCGGCCGCGGGTCGAGAGCACCGGGCGCGCCCGCACGAGATAGGCGGCGACGGCGGCCTGGGCGAAGCTGCCCAGCGGCACGATGCGTTGCTTCGACCCCTTGCCGGTCAGCCGCACCACATCGGTGTCGATCACATCGTCGACGTTCAGCCCGACCGCCTCGCTGACGCGGGCTCCGGTCGCGTACATGAGCTCCAGCAGCGCCTTGTCACGGAGGTCGTCGAGCTCGTCGCCGTCGGTCGCCGCCAGCAGTGCGGCGACCTGGTCGACGCTGATCGCCTTCGGCAGGGTGCTCGGCAGCTTGGGAGGCCGAACGTCGCGTGCCGCGTCCACCTCCACCCGCCCCTCCTCGAGAAGGAACCGGTGGAACCCACGCACCGTCGACAGCATGCGGGCGAGGGAGGTCGCGGTCAGCGGCGACTCCTCGCGCGACCCGAGGTGCGAGAGGTAGCCCGACACGGTCGCGCCGGACACCGCGTGCACGTCGTCGACGCCCTGCTCGGCCAGCCACGCGGTGTAGACCGCGAGATCGCGCCGGTACGCGGCGACCGTGTTCGCCGAGAGGCCGCGCTCGATGGCGACATGCCTCAGATAGGCGTCCACGTCGGCCGCGAGGGTCATCCCTCGGCGCTCGGCGCGCTCGCGCCGCTCAGCTTCGGGTGGCTCGGCCATGGCGCGTCTGCCGCGCCGAGGCTCGCCCAGCCGCGCTCGCGCGCTGCCAGCGCGCCGAGCACGGCGATGCTCAGCGGCGCGTTGTGCGCGCGTCGCTCGAGCACGGCGTCCACCGCCTCCTCCAGCGGCACCCAGGCGACCTCGATGTCGGCCTCCTCGGCCTCCCGGGCGAACGCCTCACCGGTCGGCCGCACGTCCCTGGCCAGATAGATGCGGATCGCCTCGTCGTTGCCGCCCGGGCTGGTGAAGATGTCGGCCAGCACGTTCCACTGCCCGGCCTGCAGGTCGGCCTCCTCGGCCAGCTCGCGCCGGGCCGCGGCGAGCGGCTCCTCCCCGTTGATGTCGAGCAACCCGGCCGGGATCTCCCAGTCGCGGTGCCGGACGGGGTGCCGGTACTGCCTGATGAGCAGCACGCGGCCGTCGTCGTCCAGCGCGAGCACCGCGACGGCGCCCGTGTGGTCGACGTACTCGCGGGTGATCTCCTCGCCGTTGTAGCGGAAGGTGTCGCGACGCACGTCCCAGATCTTGCCGTGGAAGGCGATCTCGGACGAGACGATCTCCGGGCGGAACGGCTCGTCGCCGATCACGCCGACCTCGGTGGCCATCAGGCCTCCGTCACCAGTTCTTCGGCTTCCTCAGCCGCCACCTCGAACAGGAGGCTGGCCTTCTGGCGCTCGAGCGCCGCGCCGACGAGTCCGGCGAACAGCGGATGCGCGTGGTTCGGCCGCGACCGCAGCTCCGGGTGCGCCTGGGTGCCGACGTAGAACGGGTGCACGTCGCGCGGCAGCTCCACGTACTCGACGAGGTGGCCGTCGGGCGAGGTTCCGGAGAACCAGAGGCCGGCGTCGGCGATCTGCTCGCGGTAGTTGTTGTTCACCTCGTAGCGGTGACGGTGACGCTCGCTGGCCTCCGGGGCGCCGTAGAGGTCGGCGACCAGGGAGCCCTCGGCGAGCGTGGCCGGGTACAGGCCCAGGCGCATGGTGCCGCCTAGGTCGCCGCCGGCGATGATCTCGACCTGCTCGGCCATCGTGGCGATCACGGGGAACTCGGTCTCCGGGTCGAACTCCGACGACGACGCGCCGGCCAGGCCGGCCTCGTGACGCGCGTACTCGATGACCATGCACTGGAGGCCGAGGCAGAGGCCGAGGGCCGGGATGCCGTTCTCGCGCGCGAACCGCAGCGCGCCGACCTTGCCCTCGATGCCGCGTACGCCGAACCCGCCGGGAACGCAGATCGCGTCGACGTCGCCGAGCTGCTGCGCGGCGCCCTCGGGCGTCTGGCACTCGTCGGAGGGGATCCACTTGAGCTTCACCTTGGTGCGGTGTGCGAACCCGCCCGCGCGGAGCGCCTCGGTGACCGAGAGGTAGGCGTCGGGGAGGTCGATGTACTTGCCGACCAGGCCGATCGTGACCTCGTGCTTGGGGTCGTGCACCGCCTCCAGGAGGCGCGCCCAGCCGTGCCAGTCGACTTCGGCAGCCCTATCGAGGCCGAGCTGGGCGATGATGTAGGCGTCGAGGCCCTGCTCGTGCAGCATCGTCGGAATGTCGTAGATGCTCGGCACGTCGACCGCGTTCACTACGGCCTGCTCGTCCACGTCGCACATGAGCGCGATCTTGCGCTTGTTCGACTCGGACACCGGGCGGTCGCTGCGGAGCACGAGCGCGTCCGGCTGGATCCCGATCGAGCGCAGCGCCGCGACGGAGTGCTGCGTGGGCTTCGTCTTCTGCTCGCCCGACGCGTTCATGAACGGCACGAGCGAGACGTGCACGAAGAAGCAGTTCTTGCGGCCGAGCTCGTGGCGCACCTGGCGGGCCGACTCGATGAACGGCTGCGATTCGATGTCACCGACGGTGCCGCCGATCTCGGTGATGATCACGTCGGGCGCCGGCTCGCCGTCCGGTCCGGGCTGTGCCTGCAGGCGCATCCGGCGCTTGATCTCGTCGGTGATGTGCGGGATGACCTGCACGGTGTCGCCCAGGTACTCGCCGCGGCGCTCCTTGGCGATGACGTTCGAGTAGATCTGGCCGGTGGTGACGTTCGCGGACTGGCCGAGGTTGATGTCGAGGAACCGCTCGTAGTGCCCGATGTCGAGGTCGGTCTCCGCACCGTCGTCGGTCACGAACACCTCGCCGTGCTGGAACGGGTTCATCGTCCCAGGGTCGACATTGAGATAGGGGTCGAGCTTCTGCATGACCACGCGGAGGCCGCGTGCCGTCAGAAGGTTGCCCAGGGAAGCCGCCGTGAGGCCCTTCCCCAACGAAGAAACGACACCACCTGTCACGAAGATGTGCTTGGTAGTGCCGTTGGTTTTGCTGTTGTTCTGGCCCGCGTCTGAATAATCCACCACGGGCTTGTAGCTTATCACCTGCTGACGGGACGACCGTGCGCGACCGCCGCGACGCGCCCGCCGCGAACGCCTGCGAGGTCACCGCGCGGCAGCGGCCATCTCGACGAGCTCGCGCGCGTGGGCGAGCCCGCTCTCGGAGTCGGGGAGCCCCGACAGCAGGCGCGCCATCTCGGCGATGCGCTCGTCGCCGTCGAGCCGGCGCACGCTGGACTCGGTGACGGCGCCGTCGCTGCCCTTGACGACCGTGAGGTGGTTGGTCGCGAACGCCGCCACCTGGGCGAGGTGCGTAACGACGATCACCTGGGAGCTCTCGGCCAGCCGGGCGAGCCGGCGGCCGATCTCGATCGCGGAGGCGCCGCCGACGCCGGCGTCGATCTCGTCGAAGATGAAGGTGGGCACCGGGTCGGCGCCGGCGATGACCACTTCGATGGCCAGCATCACGCGGGAGAGCTCGCCGCCGGACGCGCCCTTGCCGAGCGGCCGCGGCTCCGCGCCGGGGTGCGGCCGCAGCAGGATGGCGACCTGGTCGCGCCCGCTGGCCGTGAACTCTTCGCGCTCGGTGACCTCCACGACGATCCGCGCGTCGGGCATCGCCAGCATCGCCAGCTCGTCGGAGACCGCGTCGGCGAGGCGCTGTGCGGCCTCCCGGCGACGCTCGCCGAGGTCTGCGGCGAGCTCGGTCACGAGCGTTGCATCGGCCTCGACCTCGCGCGCGAGCTCCTGGATGCGGTCGGCGTCGCCGTCGAGCTCGAGGAGGCGGAGGCTGCCGGTCTCGAGCGTCGCGATGACGTCGTCGAGAGTCGGGCCGTATTTGCGGACGAGCCCGGCGAGCTCCGCGCGACGCTCCTGCACCACCTCCAGCTCGCGGGCGCCGTCGGTGTCGAGGGCGGCCAGATACGTGGAGAGCTGCGCGGCGATGTCGGAGACGAGGTAGTTGGCGTTGGCGACCGCGTCGGCCAGCGGCCGCAGCTCGGCGTCGTGCGGCGCGACCCGCTCCAACTGACGGCGCGCGTTGTCGAGCAGACCGAGAGCGTCGACGCCCTCCGACTCCTCGGCCGAGAGCAGCTCGCGCGCTCCTGCTGCGGCGAGTCGCAGCTCCTCCAGGTTGGTGAGGCGCTCTGCACGCTCGGCGAGCTCGTCGTCCTCCCTCGGCTGCGGCGCCACCGTCTCGATCTCGGACATCGCGGCGCGCAGGTCGTCGGCCTCTCGCGCGCGGCGCTCCTGGTCGGCGACCAGTTCGTCGAGTTCGGAGCGGTTGTCGCGCCAGCGGTGGAAGACCTGGGCGTACGTGTCGACGAGCCCGGCGAACGCGGGGCCGGCGAACCGGTCGAGAGCCTCGCGCTGTGCGACGGAGGAACGCAGCCTGATCTGGTCGGACTGGCCGTGGACGACCACGAGTTGCCCGCCGAGCTCGGTCAGCACGCTGACGGGCGCGCCCCGGCCGCCGACGACCGCCCGTGAGCGCCCCTCTGCCGATACCGAGCGGCTGAGCACCAGCTCCGCCTCTCCCCCGCCCAACTCGTCGACGTCGCCGCCGGCGTCGCGCACGCGTTCGACCACGTCGCCCGCACCCGCCACGCGCCAGCGGCCCTCGACCCAGGCCTGCGGGCTGCCGACACGTACGGCGCCGGTGTCGGCCCGCTCGCCGAGCAGCAGCCCGAGCGCCGAGACCACCATCGTCTTGCCCGCGCCGGTCTCACCGGTGATCGCGGTGAATCCGGCCCCCAGCGGGAGGGATGCGTCGGCGATGACACCCAAGTCGCGGATCGAGATCTCTTCGATGCCTCCACGCACGTCACTCACGACCGGCCGGCCCCCGCCACCCGGTCACGGGCAGGTCGAACTTGTGCACGAGCCGGTCGGTGAACGGCCCCTGGTGCAGACGCGCGAGTCGCACGGGGATCGGCGAGCGGCGCACCACGACTCGGGCGCCGCGCGGGAGGTCGAACGCCCGGCGGCCGTCGCACCAGAGGATGCCCTCGCCGCCCGCGCGGTCGAGCAGCTCGATGGCGAGCGACGAGTCGGCGTCGACAACGAGCGGTCGCGAGAAGAGGGCGTGCGCACTGAGCGGCACCAGCAGGAGGGCCGCGACGCCCGGCCAGACCACCGGGCCTCCCGCGGAGAACGAGTACGCGGTCGAGCCGGTCGGTGTCGACATCACGACGCCGTCGCACCCGAAGCTCGACATCGGCCGGCCGTCGACCTCGATGACGACCTCGAGCATCCGCTCGCGGCTGGCCTTCTCGACCGTGGCCTCGTTGAGCGCCCAGCTCTCGTAGACGACCTCTTTGCCGACCTTCACACGGGCGGAGAGCGTCATGCGCTCCTCGACCTCGTAGTCTTTGGCGAGCCCCCGCGCGACCGCGATCTCGAGATCGTCGCGCTCGCTCTCGGCGAGGAAGCCGACGTGGCCGAGGTTGACGCCGAGCAATGGCGCCGTGCAGCCGCGGACCAGCTCGGCTGCCCGCAGAATCGTGCCGTCGCCGCCGAGCACGATCACCAGCTCGAGGTCGCCGGCACTCACCTCGTCGCCGAGGACGGCGACGGAGTCGAGGTCGGGGGCGGCGACGAGCAGATCGCGCCGTTCGTCTTCGCTGAGCACGGGGACGACGCCCGCGGACACGAGCTGGCGGCACACCTGCACGCCGGCCTCGAGGGAATCCTGACGACCGGTGTGCGCGACGACGAGGATATATCGCTGCGCGTCACCCGATGCCGTCACGTCGCCTCCTCACGAGTTCGTCGATTCCTTCTGGCTGCGTCCCTCCATTCTGTCGGTTTTCGAGCGGCGAGTGTGCGGAGGCGCCGGAATTGTGGAGAACGTTCACTCACGTCGACAAGTGGAGGAGTGCTTCGCGCGCTGCCGACGGGTCCGGAGCGCCTGCGCGGAGCCGGGCGAGGAACTCGTGATTGCCGTGGGTCCCGGCGATCGGGGACGCCATCACGCCGGCGGTCCCCAGCCCGACGTCGTGCGCGGCCCAGAGCACACGCTCGACCGCGTCGAGGCGCAGCCCTTTGTCGGTCACGATCCCTTCTTTGACACCCTGTCTGCCCACTTCGAACTGGGGCTTGATCAGCAGGATGAATTCCGCATCGTCCGCCGCGACCGATCGCAGAGCCGGGAGGACGTGCGTCAGAGAGATGAACGAGAGGTCGGCCACGACCAGCTCCGGCACTATCGCATCGCCGACCAGCCCCGCGAAGGTCGCGACGTCGAGCGACCGCACGTTGATCCCCTCGAACGAGCGAAGCCGCTCGGCACCCGCGAGCCTCGGGTCGAGTTGCCCATGCCCGACGTCGACCGCGACGACCAGCCGCGCACCCCGCTCCAGCAGCACCTGACTGAACCCGCCGGTCGAGGCGCCGGCATCCAGCGCGATCCGCCCTTCGACCGTCACGCCGAACCCGTCGAGGGCCGCGATGAGCTTGTGCGCCCCGCGGCTGACGTAATGGTCGGCACCGGCGACGATCAGCTCCTGCGCCTCGCCCACCCTCGTCGAGGCGCGGAGGACCGGACGGCCGTCGACGGTCACGAGACCATCGACGATGAGCGACGCCGCCCGTGTGCGCGAGGAGGCGAGCCCTCGGGAGACCAGGGCGACGTCGAGCCGCTCAGTCGTCCCCAAGCCGGTCACTGACTTCCAGCCGGGCCCGAAGGACTTCGTGAAGCTGCGCGTACGCGTCGGCGCGCTCCGCGAGCGGTTGCGCCTCGATCAGGTCGAGGCGCTCGACGAGAGCGTCGTCGTCGCGAGAGGCGACGTCCGCACGGTTCTCAGGCATGCGATCACGCTACACCGGATCGGACTCGGGTCCGCTGCGGCGATCCGAGGTGGACGATGATGCGTTCGGGGCCGGCCGCACCGGCGCAGGATGATCGGACGGGGACACCTGCCACCGACCTGATTCTCGGATCGCCCGCAGGGCTCGCCGGGCCGCGACGACCTGCACGACGAGCACAGACGCCTCGGCCAGCAGCTGCCCGGCCAGAGCGCCCGTTCCTCCGAAGAAGACGGCGCCGAAGAAGATGCCGGGTAGCCCGACGATCGCACCGACGGCCGCGGACGTCGCGATCGTGCTCACACGACCGAGGGAGACCAGGAGAACTCCGCCCGTCGACACGCTCGCGCACATCACCGCGATGCTCAGCCCGGAGATCACTGCGGCGAGAGGAGGGACGTGGACAGTGCCCGAGAAGATGATCTCGGCGGCCCACGGGCTTGCGACGGCGAACAGGATGCCGCAGGCCAGCCCCAGAGCGCTGCTCACCATCGCGGCACGCACTGCGCGGCGGATGCGGTTGCCGGGCTGCACCTCGCGACCGACCCAGCCTTTGAGAACGTAGTTCTGCGTGCGCATTATCTGCTGGACCATTCGCTGCAACCGGTCTACGGAGGCGAAAAGCAGGGTGGCATTGGCTGCGCCCAGCGTTGCCACTGTCGTGCCGAGCGAGATGTAGACGCTCGAGAACACGCTCGAACTCAGCGCGGCCCGCTGATGTCCGATGACCTTCAACAGGCGACGTGGCCCCATGGATACGAGATCTCGGAGCTGTAGCCGCAGGACCACCGCCCCGGCGACGGGCGCGCTCACAGACGAGAGGAGAAGGGCCGCGGGGTAGAGCCACAGGGCTCCCCCGAGGTGGATCGCGATCGCCGACCCCGCGATGAGCAGCGTTCGCGGCAGCACCTCCGTGAAGAGGAAGAGCCGAGGCTTCAGGATGCCGGTGAAGATCCATGCCGCGGAGAACATCGCTATCGCAGCGGCTGCGGCGACGAGCGCTGCGGTGCCTCCGAAGCCGGCCGGCGCGAGCACGAACGACAACCACACGGTCACCGCGATCACGGGTATGCCCACGACAGCCTTCGCGACCAGCGAGACGCCGTACGCGTGAGCTCTGCTCCGAGCCGACATCCGCGCGACGCGCTGGCTCCCCGACAACCCCCAGCCCAGCTCGACGATGACACCGGCCGTGCCTCCCAGGGACTGCCCGATGGCGATGGCCGCCCACGCCGCGCTCCCATAGGAGGCGGTGACCGTCGGCAACGCCAGCAGCGGCGACACCGCGTTCAGGACGGGAATGATGGCGTAACCGAACAGCGCGCCGGCCAAGAATCGGCGTCGACCGCGAGCGAGCTGTCGTGCCCGGGTGGGAGAGGGAGACAATGAGGTCCTGCTTCGTCGTACTACACCTGACCATATGAATTCGAAAGGTCAGATATCCGTGTAGCATACCGCAGGTTCGTTCTATCGACTTCGCCCGCGGAGGACACCCCATGACAGCTCGCGCAACCGACGCACCCTCTCCCACGGCGACGATCATCGTCGGCGTCCGGAACGGCCGCGATGCCGCCCCCGTCCTCGCTTCGCGGCTCCTGGATGCCGTCAGCCGGCCGGGAATCGAGGCTGTGGTGGTCGACGACGGATCGGTCGACGGCACGGGTGAGATGCTCGAGGACGCCGTGGGCGGCGTCCCCGCGATCACGCTGATCCGCCACGAGAAGTCGGCAGGGATCGCAGCCCGCCGCAACGAAGCCCTGCAGTCCGCGCGTGGCGAGTGGATCTGGTTCGCCGACCACGATGACGAATGGTCGATCGACGGGCTATCCACACTGCTCGCGAACTCGGGCGATGCCGACATCGTCTTCGCCCGGGCCGACTTCGACTGGGGATCGGGCGATCGGCGACTGATCGACGGCGTGGGCGAGTGGAGCACAGCGCGGACGATCTCCTCGGAGTCCGCCGCGGAGTTGGTCATCGGCGGCACGGTCCACGGCTTCCTCTGGTCCAAGCTGTTCCGCAGATCGGTGCTCGGCGACACCCCGTTCCCCCCGCTGGTTTCGCAGAGCGATGTCGTGGGGGTCGCCCGCGCGATCGCCGCCGCCGGGACGATCCGCGTCATCCCCGACGTCGTGTACGTCTACCGCCGTCAGCCCGGCTCGATCACGCGCTCGCGCACTCCGGACATCGGTGCGCTCAAGAGCGCGCACGACGCCGTTCTCGCCGAGCTCGGACACGCCGTCGGCCAAGCGGAACGCGACGTCTTCACCGCCCGCTTCCTCTGTCTCGCCGCCGTCAAGACCGCCGTGCGCTGGGGAGTGGAGGGGGCTGCGATGCGCGAGACCTGCCGGTCGGCGCAGCAGTGGGCACGTCCGCTTTCGACACGGGCGGTGTTCCGGCGGTCCCCGAGCCTCGGCGGTGTCGTCGTCGTCTTGAAGACGTTCCCATCGCTTCTCCCGCTCGCCCTCCGGTCCGCTCTCGCGACTCTCGACACCGTCCGCGCCCTGCGCGCCCGCAGAGCACTCCAGGCACGTCCCGCATGATGGCGGCGCGAATCCCCCGTGTCTTCACCCGCCACCGCGACGCGACCTCAGCGCAAGACCAGATCAGAGAGGACCAGAGATGACTGGTCCCGGCGACGCCTCCACGACGGTGCAGCTCTGCGGACACGTCGCGTATGTCGGCATCCACGACCCGGCGTACCCGCGGAACACCCGGCTCCGTGCCGCACTCGAGTCTGCCGGACTGAGCGTCACCACGGCCGACAAGTCGCGGAACGGCGGCCTCCGCAACACGCTGGCCGAACTGCGGTCCGCGTGGACCGCCTCGCGCGGGAGCCGGGCGATCGTGGTCTCGGAATTCGGGCTCAAACTCGTACCCGGCGCGTGGCTCGTGTCGCGCGTGCGCCGCATCCCGCTGATCGTCGACGGATTCGTCGGCCTCGCCGAGACACACGTCGACGATTGGGCGACGACGAGCAGGTCGTCGGCGAAAGGCCTGGCGTACCGGTTGGTGGATGCGCTCGCCGCCACCATGGCAGACGCGTACCTCATCGACACCCGACTGAGAGCCGATGCGATCGTCGCCCGGTACCGGCGGCGGACGCCCGGCAACACCTTCGCCGTACCGGTGGGCGCGCCGGAGTGGGCCCGGCCTCTCGAGCACGTCGGCCACGACGGGCCTCTACGGGTGCTTTATTACGGCAATTACATCCCGCTCCACGGTCTTCCCCTGATCGTGGAAGCGGTGGACTCGGCGAATCGGCGACGACCGATCCGGCTCACGCTCATCGGCGCGGGCGAGGGACGGCCTCCCATCGAAGACGCAGTGAAAGAGGCAGGCCTCACCGCGATCACCACGTTTCTCGGCCCGGTTCCCGAGGCCGTACTGTGCGAGCACATCGGCGCCCACGACGTGGTGCTGGGAGTATTCGGGGCTTCCACGAAAGCGCGAAGCGTCCTGGCGAACAAGGTCTGGCAAGGGCTCGCCTGCGGTCGTGCGGTGATCACGCAGGACAGCGCCGCGCTGGACGAGCTGCGACCTCTCGTCTGCGACCAGTTGATCGCCACCGTCCCCGGCGTGGCCGAGTCACTCGCAGCCGAACTCGTGAACGTCGACACGACCCGGCGCTTCGATGATCGCGTCGAGGTGCTCGAAGAATACGTACGGTCGCAGACGCTGAGCGTTCTGAGCTGGCTACAGCGCTCCTCGCGGGCGCCCGCTACTCGACGAAGACGCCGCTGAGCGTCTTCTTGCCGCGTCGCAGCACCACCATCCCACCCGGGAGCAGGTGATCGCCGACCACGGACTCGGCGTCGTCGACCTTGGCGTTGTTGACGTAGACGCCACCCTGGGCCACGGCGCGGCGCGCCTCGCCGAGGCTCTTGGTGAGCCCGGTGTCGACGAGCGCCTGCGCGATGGTCGTGGAGGCCGCCGTCGTCGTGTTGGGCAGCTCGCGGAGGGCTGACTCCAGGGTCTCGCGGTCTTGGCCGGCCAGGTCGCCCTGTCCGAACAGCGCCTCGGACGCTGCGATGACCGCCTCCGTCGCCTCCGTGCCGTGGATGAGCGAGGTCACCTCGTAGGCGAGGCGGCGCTGCGCCTCCCGGCGGAACGGCTCCTCCGCCACGGCGCGCTCGAGACGCTCGATCTCGTCGCGGTGCAGGAACGTGAAGACCTTGAGGCGGTCGATGACGTCGGCGTCGTCGGCGTTGAGCCAGAACTGGTAGATCTTGTAGGGGCTCGTGAAGCTCGCGTCGAGCCAGATCGCGTTGCCCTCGCTCTTGCCGAACTTGGTGCCGTCGGCGTTCAGGATGAGCGGTGTGCCGATCGCGTGGGCGTGCTCGCCCTCCACCTTGCGGATGAGGTCGGTGCCGCTGGTGAGGTTGCCCCACTGGTCGCTGCCGCCGGTCTGCAGCACGCAGCCGTACTGACGGTACAGCTCGAGGAAGTCCATGCCCTGCAGGATCTGGTAGCTGAACTCGGTGTACGAGATGCCCTCGTCGGAGTTGAGGCGCGCCGCGACGGCGTCCTTCTTGAGCATCGTGCCGACGCGGAAGTGCTTTCCGATCTCGCGCAGGAAGTCGATGGCCGACAGCGGGGCCGTCCAATCGAGATTGTTGACCAGGCGCACGGCGTTGTCGCCCTCGGAGGACAGGAAACGGGTGACCTGCTGCTGCAGGTAGCCGACCCACTCCGACACGGTTTCCTTGGTGTTGAGCGTGCGCTCGGCGGTCGGGCGCGGGTCACCGATGAGGCCCGTGGAACCGCCGACGAGCCCGAGAGGCTTGTGCCCGGCGAGCTGGAGGCGGCGCATCAGCAGGAGCTGCACCAGGTTGCCCAGGTGGAGGCTCGGCGCCGTGGGGTCGAAACCGCAGTAATACGTGATCGGGTCGCCGGCGAGGAGCTCTTTGAGCGCCGACTCATCCGTCGAGACGTGGACGAGTCCGCGCCACTTGAGCTCGTCCCAGACGTCGGCGAACGTCGGGTCGTTGGTCTGCGCGCTGAGCGTCTGCTCTGCGCTGCTCCGTTCTGCGGCTGCGGCGGTTTCTGGCACGTCCCCCAGGCTAGCAGCGGCACTCGCCGGGCTTTCTTGGGCAATCAGGCCTGTGGTCCTGATCGGAATTGAATCAGGTTATAGATCCTGATATAGTCCTCATCAGGCTATCAGCCCTGATGAGAGGAGTGTCATGTTCGTCATCACGGCCGACCAGGTCGACAGCCGAGGCCGGCCCGACATCGTCGCACCGGTGCTCGCCGCGCTCAACGAACGATCCGGCGACCGGCTCCTGCTGCCGGTCGACCGCAATGCGGGCGACGAGCTCCAGGCCCTCACCGCCGACGCGGCCACGGCATTCGACCTCGTGACGACGCTGGCGCGCGGCGACGCGTGGAGCGTCGGCCTCGGAATCGGCGAGGTCCGCACGCCACTCCCCTCCCACACCAGAGAGGCGGGAGGCGACGCGTTCGTCGCAGCGCGAGCAGCGGTGACCCGCGCCAAGCGCGCCCCGACGCGGTTCGCCGCCGACGCGATCGCCGCCCCGCAACCGGCCGCCGATGTCGAGGCGCTCGTCGGCCTCCTGCTCACCCTGCGGGCGGGCCGCACCGAGGCCGGCTGGGAGCTCTACGACCTCGTCTCGACGGGTCTGACGCAGGCGGAGGCCGGAGCCCGGCTCGGCATCACGCCCCAGTCGGCCAGCGACCGCGCCCGTGCCGCCGGGCTGCGCGCCGACCTGGCTGCGCAGCCCGCCCTGGTTAGGCTGTTGCAGAGCGCCGACGCCGCCCAGGCCACGACCACCGGATGACCGCCGCCGCCCCGCGCACCTCCGAGAGAACGACCTCAGAGAGAACGACCTCCGACCGAACGACCACCGACCGAACGTGAGCCGCATGACCGCCCTGCCTCTGACCCAGTTCTTCGCGACCGTTCTGCCGATCGCCCTGTGGGCGCTCGCGCTCGTGGTCGCCATCGCGTCCGTCTGCTGCGTCATCGCCACGCTGCGCACCCCGCGACGCCCGCTCGTCTACACCGCCGCGGGACTGCTCGCCCTGGCGTTCCTCCTGGTCGCGATCCCACAGCAGGGCGCTCCCCTGATGTTCCGGGTGCTGATCGGCATCGTCGCCCTGGTGCTGAGCGTGATCGGCGGCGGCCCGGCCGCGCAACTCGCCCTCGCCCTCGCCACGAGGAGCACGGCGGTGCCCGGGGTCCACGGCGGCATCGTCGTCCACGACCGCGTGAGCGGGATCGAGGAGACGAGGGAGGTGCTGCGCGGCGGCACGACCATCGGCTTCCTGGAACGGTTCGCGACCACGGGCGCCATCATGGCCGGCTTCCCCGAGGCGCTCGGCGTGCTGATCGCCATCAAGGGCGTCGGCCGCTTCACCGAGCTGGAGGCGCCGGAGGCCCGCGAGCGGTTCATCATCGGCACCCTGGTCAGCCTCGTCTGGGCCTGCGTCTGCGCCGGGCTCTTCCGCTTCGCCGCCGCCTGACCCCGCCCTCCACGCCGAGGGGCACGTCGTTGTCGCGTACGGCGTGCGAATGTGACAACAACGTGCCCCTCGGCAGAGGAGGCTCGCTCAGTCGTGCGATTTGGCGTGGCGCTTGTAGGGCGAGACCGTCGGGTCGCCCGCGATCCAGTAGCGCCACGGGAAGGCGAGGCCGCCGCCGGGGCCCGAGACGCCCGTGCGCGGGCCGGTCTCGTAGTCCACCTGCACGCTCGGCAGCTGGAGGTCGAACGGCGGCGCGAAGAGGTCGGAGCCGTTCTCGGCCAACAGGATGCCGGCGGCGACGACGAGCCTCGCCGGTCCTCGCGCCAGGTCGCGAGCCGGTACGACCCGGCCGAGCGAGCCGGCGCGCCGGTGCGCCGCCAGCTCCGCGCCCTCCACGACCTCCCCCGCTCGCAGCAGCACCGCCGATGACTCTCCCTCGGGCGAGCACACCACATTCGCGCACACGTGCATCCCGTACGTGAAGTACGTGTAGAGGTGGCCAGGGCCGCCGTACATCACCGCATTGCGCTTGGTGCGCCCGCGGAAGGAGTGCGATCCGGGATCGACACCGTCGCCGACGTAGGCCTCCACCTCGCTGATGCGGATGCCGACGACGCCGTCCTGGGTCTCGTGGCGGATCACCGCGCCGAGCAGCTTCGGCGCTGCCTCCAGCGCCGACGCACTGAACACGTCGCGGTCGGGGCGATAGAGCGTCACGTCAGAAGATGCGGCCGCCGGCGACGACGGTCACGATCAGGCCGACCACGATCACCGCGACGGCGACGACCACGATCAGCGGGATGAGCCACGGCGGCAGCCGCCGCGGTCCGTTCGAGCCCTGCGCCATCAGCCGAGGTCCCGCCGGGTCGCGGCGATCGTCTGGGTGAGGGCGCGGACCCGCTCGGTCAGGGTCGCGAGCTGGTCGGCGACCCGGTCGGGAGCCGTGCCACCGGCACCGGCACGGCTGGCCACCGAGCCCTCGACCGTCAGCACCGAGCGCACCTCCGGCGTGAGCAGCGGCGAAACGGCCGCCAGCTGCTCATCGGTCACGTCGCTGAGCTCCAGGCCGTTGTCCTCGGCGAACTTCACCAGGCTTCCGGTGATCTCGTGCGCATTCCGGAAGGGCACGTGCTGCTTGACGAGCCACTCGGCCACGTCGGTCGCCAGCGAGAATCCCTGCGGAGCTAGTTCCGCCATCCGCTCGGTGTGGAAGCGCAGCGTCGCCACCATGCCGGTGAACGCCGGCAGCACGACCTCCAGGGTCTGCACCGAGTCGAACACCGGCTCCTTGTCCTCCTGGAGGTCGCGGTTGTACGCGAGCGGGAGACCCTTGAGCGTCGTGAGGAGGCCGGTCAGGTTGCCGATCAGACGCCCGGCCTTGCCGCGTGCGAGCTCGGCGATGTCGGGGTTCTTCTTCTGCGGCATGATCGACGACCCGGTCGAATAGGAGTCGTCGAGCGTCACGAACCCGAACTCGCGGGTGTTCCAGAGGATGATCTCCTCGGCGAAGCGCGACAGGTCGACGCCGATCTGGGCGGCGACGAAGGCGAACTCGGCCACCACGTCGCGCGCCGCCGTTCCGTCGATCGAGTTCTCGGAGCTGGCCGCGAAGCCGAGCTCGCGGGCGACGAGTTGCGGGTCGAGCCCGAGTGTGGAGCCGGCGAGCGCTCCCGAGCCGTACGGCGATACGTTCGCCCGGCGGTCCCAGTCGGCGAGGCGTTCTAGGTCGCGCACGAGCGGCCAGCAGTGCGCGAGCAGGTGGTGCGCGAGCAGTACGGGCTGGGCGTGCTGCAGGTGGGTGCGGCCGGGCATGACGGCGGCGGGATGCGCGTCCGCCTGCGCCGCGATCGCGTCGACCAGGGCGATCAGCCGTTCGGCGATGACCCCCGCGTGATCGCGCAGGTAGAGCCGGACGAGCGTGGCGATCTGGTCGTTGCGGCTGCGTCCGGCACGCAGCTTGCCACCGAGGTCGGCGCCCGCGCGCTCGATGAGGCCGCGCTCCAGCGCTCCGTGCACGTCCTCGTCGCTCTCGGCCGCCACGAACGCTCCGGAGGCGACGTCGGCATCGAGGGCGTCGAGCGCGTCGATCATGCCGGCGAGCTCGTCGTCGGTCAGGTACCCGGCCGCGGCGAGAGCGCGCGCGTGGGCACGGGAGCCCGCGAGGTCGTAGGCCGCCAGCGCCCAGTCGAAGTGCGTCGACTTGCTGAGCGCGGCCAGCTCGGCCGACGGCCCGCCTGCGAAACGCGCGCCCCAGAGCTTGCCCTCGTCGGTCTTGCCGACACCGTCCGCGGTCATGCGGCCTCCTCGTTCTTGTTCAGCAGCCAGGTCAGCAGCGCCTTCTGGGCGTGGAGGCGGTTCTCGGCCTCGTCCCAGATCACCGACTGCGGACCGTCGATCACGTCGGCGGTCACCTCCAGGCCGCGGTAGGCGGGCAGGCAGTGCAGGAACACCGCATCGTCGGCCGCGAGGGACATCAGCCCGGCGTCGACCGTGAAGTCGCCGAAGACGGCGACGCGTTCGGTCTTCTCGTCCTCCTTGCCCATCGACACCCAGGTGTCGGTGATGATCACGTCGGCGCCGGAAGCGGCCTCCCGGGCATCGGTGAGCACAGCCACCGACCCTCCGGTGCGCTTGGCGATCGCCTGCGCGTCGGCGACGACGACCGCATCAGGCGCGTACGCGGCGGGCGCCGCGATGCGTACGTGCATTCCCGCGGTCGCGCCGCCCAGGAGGTACGAGTGCGACATGTTGCTGGCGCCGTCGCCGAAGAACGCGAGCGTGAGGCCTTCGGTGCGGCCTTTGTGCTCGCGGACGGTCTGGAGGTCGGCGAGGATCTGGCAGGGGTGGAAGTCGTCCGAGAGGGCGTTGACCACCGGCACGCGGGTGCCCTCCGCCATCTCCTCCAGGCCGGCTTGCGCGTAGGTGCGCCAGACGATGGCGGCGACCATGCGCTCGAGCACGCGGGCGGTGTCGGCCAGCGACTCCTTGCCGCCGAGCTGGCTCTCGCCGCTCTGGATGATGAGCGGGCTACCGCCGAGGTCGGCGATGCCGACCGCGAACGACACCCGCGTGCGGGTGGAGGTCTTGTCGAAGATGACGGCGACGGTCTGCGGGCCGGCCAGCGGCTTCGCCGAGAAGCGGTCGGCCTTCAGCCGTGCGGCCAGTTCGAGCACCTCGAGCTGCTCGGCCGGGTCGAGGTCGTCGTCGCGGAGGAAGTGACGGGTCATCGTGGTCCTTTGTCTGCGCCTGCTCGGCGCGTGCGGAGGAGGAGGTCAGAGGGCGGCGAGGGCGCGGCCGAACTTCTCGCGGAACTCCGCGAGCTCGGCGTCGCCGACGATCAGCGGAGGCGCGAGTCGCAGGCTCGACTCGTTGGGGGCGTTGATGATCAATCCCTGGGCGAGTGCGGCGTCCGAGAGGCGATGCGCCTCTCCGTCGGTGAGCCCCACGCCGATCAGGAGGCCGGCGCCGCGGATGTCGCCGATCAGGGGCGAGTCGTACGAGCGCAGGATGGCTCGCAGCTCCTCCCCTCGTCGTGCCGCGTTGCCGATCAGGTCGGCCCGCTCGATCTCGCCGATGACGGCGTTGCCTGCGGCGGTGGCGAGCGGGTTGCCGCCGAACGTCGATCCGTGCTGGCCCTGGGTGAACAGCTCCGACGCGCGCCCGAACGTGATCAGCGCGCCGATCGGGACGCCGCCGGCGATGCCCTTCGCCACGGTGATGGCGTCGGGGAGGATGTCGGCGTGCTGGTAGGCGAACCAGCGGCCGGTGCGGCCGATTCCGGTCTGGATCTCGTCGATGATGAGGAGCGCGCCGTGCTGCTCGGTGAGTTCGCGTGCACGCTGCAGGAAGCCCTCGGGGAGGTCGAGCACGCCGGCCTCCCCCTTGATCGGCTCCACGAACAGGGCGGCGACCCGGTCGTCGATGGCGGCCTCCAGCGCATGGACGGTGGAGTCGATGTGCTCGACGCCTCCCGGCAGCGGCTCGAATGCCTCGCGCATCGGCGGCTTGCCCGTGAGGGCGAGCGACCCCATGGTGCGACCGTGGAACGCGTTGTGCAGTGCCAGCACGCGCGTGCGCCTGCCGTGCGGTCCCTTGTTGAGGCGGGCCAGCTTGAACGCCGCCTCGTTGGCCTCCGCACCGGAGTTGCCGAACAGGATGCGGCCCTGCTCACCCGCGCCGGTGATCGTCCGGAGGCGCTCGGCGAGCTCCAGCTGCGGCGCGGTGGAGAAGTAGTTGGAGACGTGCGCGAGCGTGGCCACCTGGCTGCTCACGGCCTCCACCAGCACCGGGTGGGCGTGACCGAGCGAGTTGACGGCGATGCCTGCGAGGAAGTCGAGGTACTCGTTGCCGTCGACGTCCCAGACCCGGCAGCCCTCACCCCGCGCCAGCATCAGCTTGGGCGTGGCCAGCGTGCGCATCATGGCATCGCCGAAGCGCGGCTTCCAGCGCCCCTCGGTGACCGTTCCCGTGTCGCCTGCGAGCTGTGCGCTCATGCCGACACCACCTCCGTTCCGATTCCGGACTGCGTGAACACTTCGAGCAGGATCGAGTGCGCCACGCGTCCGTCGATGATCGCGGCCTTCGGCACGCCGCCGTCGACTGCATCCAGACAGGCCGACATCTTGGGGATCATCCCCGACTCGAGCGACGGCAGCAGCTCGCGCAGCTCGGGGGCGCTGATCTTGGACAGCAGCGAGTCGCGGTTGGGCCAGTCGCTGTAGAGCCCGGCGACGTCGGTCAGGATGACGAGCTTGGCGGCGCCGAGCGCGACGGCGAGCGCCGCGGCCGCGGCGTCCGCATTGACGTTGAGCGACTGACCCGGGTCATCGATGTCAGGCGCGATCGAGGAGACCACCGGGATGCGGCCGGCGTCGAGCTGCGCGAGCACGGCCTCCGGGTTCACGCCGATCACGTCGCCGACGAGCCCGAGGTCGACCTCGTCGCCGTCGACGACGGCTCCGCGCTTGCGGCCCTGGAAGAGCCCGGCGTCTTCGCCGGAGAGTCCGGCGGCGAGCGGGCCGTGCTTGTTGATGTTGCTCACGATGTCACGGTTGATCTGACCGGTCAGCACCATGCGGACGACGTCCATGGCTTCCGGTGTCGTGACACGGTAGCCGCCCCGGAACTCGCTGTCGATGCCCAGCCGGTCGAGCATGGCGGAGATCTGCGGGCCTCCACCGTGCACCACGACGGGACGCAGACCTGCGTAGCGCAGGTAGACGATGTCTTCGGCGAACGTGCGCTGGAGGTCTTCGCTCACCATGGCGTTGCCACCGAACTTCACGACGATGATGCGGTCGTGGAAGGTCTTCAGCCACGGCAGCGACTCGATCAGGGTCGCGGCCTTCGCGGCGGCGGCGGCGTGCTCGGCCGCCTCTGCGGCCGCTTCTGCGGTGTCTTCTGTCGTCGTCATCTCAGCTGGAGTAGGCACTGTTCTCGTGCACGTAGTCGTGGGTCAGGTCGTTGGTGAGGATGGCGGCGCTCTCGTCGCCCGCGTGGAGGTCGATCAGCACATGCACCGCACGCGGGGCCAGGTCCACGAGGTCGCGCGGCTGGTCCGGCTCCCCCGCCGTGCACACCTGCACGCCGTTGATGGCCACGTCGATGCCGTACGGGTCGAACTCCGCCTCGGTCGTGCCGACTGCGGCCAGCACGCGGCCCCAGTTGGGGTCGTTCCCGAAGATCGCAGCCTTGAACAGATTGGAGCGCGACACGGCGCGGCCGACGGTCACGGCGTCGTCCTCGGTGTGCGCGTTCACGACCTCGATCGTGACGTCGTGGGAGGCGCCCTCCGCGTCCTCCTGCAACTGCTTGGCGAGGCTGCGGCACACCTCCGTGAGTGCGAGAGTGAACTCGTCGAGGTCGGGGGTGACGCCGCTCGCGCCGGAGCCGAGGAGGGCGACGGTGTCGTTCGTCGACATGCAGCCGTCGGAGTCGAGCCGGTCGAAGGTCACCCGCGTCGCCGAACGGAGGGCGGCGCCGAGCTGGTCGGAGTCGAGCACGGCGTCGGTGGTGATGACGACGAGCATCGTCGCGAGCCCGGGCGCCAGCATGCCGGCGCCCTTGGCCATCCCACCGATGGCCCAGCCCGCCTCGGAGCGCTGCTCCGCCTGCTTGGGCCGCGTGTCGGTGGTCATGATCGCCTCGGCCGCGCCGAGGCCCGAGTCGCCGGCGAGAGCGGTCGCCGCCTGGGCGACTCCGGCGGTCACCTTCGCGACATCGAGCTGCTCGCCGATCAGGCCGGTCGAGCACACCAGCACGTCGCCGGCGGAGACGCCGAGCGCCTCGCCGACCGCCTCCGCTGTCGCGTGGGTCGTCTGGAAGCCCTGCGAGCCGGTGTAGCAGTTCGCCCCTCCGGAATTGAGGACGATCGCCGAGACCACGCCGTCGGCGATGACCTGCTTGCTCCAGATCACCGGATTGGCCTGGCAGCGGTTGGTGGTGAACACGGCGGCCGCCGCAGTCAGCGGCCCCCGGTTCTGCACGAGCGCGAGATCGCGCTTGCCGCTCGACTTGAGCCCGGCGACGACACCGGCGGCCGCGAACCCCTTCGCTGTTGTCACGCTCATGGTGCGACTCCGTTCACGCTCAAACCGGTCGTCTCGGCGAGGCCGAGGGCGATGTTCGCGGACTGGATCGCCGCTCCGGCCGTTCCCTTGTACAGATTGTCGATCGCGAGGACCGTAACGACCCGGCCGGCCGCCTCGTCGAGGGCGACGCCGATCAGGACGGTGTTGGCGCCGAGCACGTCGGCAGTGCGCGGCACGGTTCCGGCCGGGAGCACCTGCACGAACGGCTCGTCGGCGTAGGCCGCCTCCCAGGCCTCCTGGACCTGCGCCGCCGTCACGCCCGGCTTCACCCGGGCGGTCGAGGTGGCGAGGATGCCGCGCGACATCGGCACGAGCACCGGCGTGAACGACAGTGTCGGCGCGATCGCGCCGGCCTTGCGCAGATTCTGCTGGATCTCGGGGATGTGCCGGTGCGTCCCGCCGACCGCGTACGGGTTGGCGGAGCCGAGGATCTCGCTCGCGAGGTACATCGTCTTGAGCGACTTACCCGCGCCCGACGGGCCGACGGCGAGAACGCTCACGATGTCCTGCTCGTCGATGACGCCCGCGTGGAGGCCGGGGGCCAGCGCGAGCGACACGGCGCTCGCGTTGCAGCCGGGGGCCGCGATCCGGGTCGCGCCGGCTAGGTTCGACCGCTGCTTGGCGCCATCGGCGCCCACGATCAGCTCGGGTACGCCGTACGCCCACGACCCGTAGTACTCACCGCCGTAGAACGCGGCCCAGTCGGCAGGGCTCTCCAGCCGGTGATCGGCCCCGGCGTCGACGACGAGGGTGTGGGCGGGCAGCTGCGCCGCGACCTCCCCGGACCGGCCGTGCGGCAGGGCGAGGAAGACCACGTCGTGGCCGGCGAGGTTCTCCGCCGAGCTCTCGGTGAGCGTGAGGTGGGCCAGCGAACGCAGGTGCGGCTGGTGGGCGACCAGCGGATGGCCGGCGTTCTGGTGGGCGGTGACGGTGCGGATCTCGAAATCGGGATGATCGGCGAGGATGCGCAGCAGCTCGCCGCCCGCGTACCCGGAGGCACCGGCGACGGCAACCGAGAAAGTCATGCTTGTTCCTTGATGAGTGGACGACAGGGGGCCGAAACTCCGGCGGCGCCCATGTCCGACCCACGAAGGGTCGCCCGAACGCCGCCTAGATTCGGCGGTCGCGCAGGCGTCGGCGCAGGGAGGGGGCACCGACGTTAAGCATGCTGCAACCCTACCGCCCCCTCCCCGCCGGTCGCCAAATCGCGACGGCGGAGTAGCGCACCCTCTTCACACCCGGTACGCTCGGGAAAACTCCGTGTAAAATCACATACCTAGAATCAGAATTTCACACGATAGAGGCCTACCGCATGGATCCGCTGCTCTACCGCCGACAATTCCTCCTCACTCCGCGCGACGTTCCACTGCTCTCGTCGTGGCCGCGGACGCGCGTGGAGTCCCACTGGCTTTACGCCCATCCCGAACTCGCGGTCACCGTCGACGATTCGCCGACCTCGGCAACGTACGCGCTCATCGGGTTCGCCTTCGATCCCGCCGACCCCGACGCAACAGACTCCGACCTGGTGTCGCGGCTCGCAGCGACGTGTGGCGATGGCGATCGGCTCGCGGTCTTGAACCGGCTCGTGGGCCGATTCGTGCTCTTCGTCTTCAGCAGCGAGGAGATCCTGGTCTACAACGACGCGACCGGGATGCGAACGGTCGAGTACTCGTGGACGGGCGACGACTTCCATGCGGCGTCCCAGGCCCTCCTGCTCGAGCACGCCATCCCCTTGGAGCGCGGCGAGAGGTTGCGCGGCTACGCAGAGCTGGCGCGGAATGCCGGAGACCGGGAGGCGTTCCTGCCCGCCGCGCTCTCACCTTTCGAGAATGTCGATCGCCTCGTGCCCAACCACGTGCTGCGGGTCTCCCAGCGCCGTCAGGAGCGGTTCTGGCCGGTCGCCCCGATCACGACCGATGGCGATCCCGATGCTGTCGCTGCGACGGTATCGGCCACCGTGAGCCAGGCCCTGGTCGCCGCACAGAAACGCTTTCCGCTGGCATTGTCGCTCACGGCGGGCTGGGACACGCGAACGGTGGTCTCCGCGACGGCGCCGGTACTCGACGACCTCTATGTCTACACGCTCCGCTACCGGCACCTTTCGCCGCGGTCTCCCGATCTCGCCATTCCCCGTCGGATTGCCCGGAGGCTCGGAGTCGCACATCATGTGATCGACTGCCGGCAGCGACCATCTGCTGCGTGGTCCGAGCTCTACGTCTCGAACTCTGCGATGGCCCACCTCGACGACTGGGGCCAGATCGCCGCGGGCATCCATCGAGGCTTCCCCGCCGACCACGTGGCGGTCAAGGGCAACGCCTGCGAGTTGACGCGGAGCATCTACTGGTATCAGGACAACGGGGTCCACAGACCTCTACGGACGGCCGGCGAGGTCGCCGCGTTGATCGAGGGGTGGCCCGATCACGGCTTCGTCCTCGCGTCGATCGACGACTGGCTGCGGGGGGCGCGGGCCGCGTCGGACGCCACGGGCGTGCCGCTCGACGTGCTTTTCCATTGGGAGCACCGCTGCGGCGCCTGGCAGGGGCAGAGCCAGCTCGAGTGGGACATCGCGCAGGAGGCGTTCTCGCCCTTCAACAATCGCGCCCTGCTCGCTCTCGCGCAGAGCGTTCCGTCGGCGATTCGCGCCGCACCCGCATTCGAGTTCTCGCGCAAGATCATGGCACACGGCGGCCTGGACGTTCTTCAAGAACCGGTGAACCCGCACGGGCCCGCGGACCGCCTGTTCGAGCTGTTCCAGCGGGGCAGGCACAAGCTCGGGCGGGAACTCCGCAAGCGGATGACGTGAAGGTAGGTCGCCGCATACGGTGAGGGCTCCAGAGCTACTCGCGGATGCGGGCGCTGTAGAGCGACTCGGCGCGGCCGGCCCCGGCGAGCTTCGCCTCGCTGGCCTCAGCGGCGGTGAGGGTCCGGTCGTCCGCGCGGAACCGCAGAGCGAACGTCAGGCTCTTATGGGCGACCGGGAGGCCGGTGCCGCGGTAGTCGTCGACCAGCCGGATGTCCTCCAGCAGGTCGCCTGCGCCCTCGCGCACGGCCGCCAGCACCTCGCCGGCCGGCACCTCGTCGCGCACCACGAGAGAGAGGTCCTGCGTCGCCGCCGGGAACCCGGCGATGACTCCCGCGACGATGTCGGCGGGGGCGACGGCGATCAGCGCGTCGAGGTCGAGCTCGTAGAGCGCGACGACGCGCGGCAGGTCCAGCTCGTCCGCGATCGCGGGCAGCAGCTCGCCGGCGTAGCCGACGACGACCCGGGAGCCGTCCGCGGCGTGCGCGATCAGCTGCGCCGTGCGCCCCGGGTGCAGCGCCTGATGACGGCTTTGAACGGGCTCGATCGCCACACCGACGGCGGCCGCGGTCTGCTGGACGGCTGTCAGCGCGTCGGCGAGTCCGGCCGCGACAGGGGCCTGGCCGGGCTGCTTCTCCACGGTGTTGCCGAGGATCAGTCCGGCGAGGTGCCGCGGCTGCGCTGGGATGCCGGCGTTGAGGCCGGCCAGCACCTCGTCGCCCGGCAGAGCGGCGCCCGGGGGCAACTCTGTGCTGCCCAGCTGCGCGCCCGACGGCAGGAAGACCGTGCCGAGTTCGTAGAGTCGCAGATCGACCAGGCCGCGCGCGAGGTTGCGCTTGGCGGTGTCGAGGAGCCCCGGCAGCAGCGACGTGCGCAGGTACGGCGCGGTCGCGTCGAGCGCGTTGGCCAGCCGCACGGCCGGAACCGGACCGGCCTCCGGCGAGCCGAACAGGTCGTTCTGGGCCTCCGAGACGAACGGGAACGCCATCACCTCTGTGGCGCCGTTGTCGGCGAGAATCTGGGCGACGGCACGGCGCAGCTTCTGCGGACGCGAGAGCCCGCGCCCGGGAGGCGCGACCGGCAGCACCGACGGGATGCGGTCGAACCCGACGATGCGGGCGACCTCCTCGGCGAGGTCGGACTTGTCGCGCAGGTCGGGCCGCCAGCTCGGCGGCACCACGAGCAGCGCGTCGCCGTCGCCGGTCACCGCTCCGCCGATCTCGGCGAGCGCACCGCGCACCTCGTCGTCGGTGAACGCTACCCCGATCAGGTTCGGGATGTAGTCGTTCGGCAGCCGGATCGGCTCGGCGTCCTCCGCCGTGTCGAGCAGCGAGCCGAGCTCGTCGGCGTGGCCACCGGCGAGCTGCTCGAGCAGCTGCACGACACGAGCCGCGGCCGCGACCGCGACGCGCGGGTCGACGCCGCGCTCAAAGCGCTTGGAGGCTTCGCTGGGCAGCTTGTGCCGGCGCGCGGTGCGCGCGATCGACACGGGGTCGA
Organism: Leifsonia sp. PARNA 1/14; assembly: GCF_055720965.1. NCBI lineage: Bacteria > Bacillati > Actinomycetota > Actinomycetes > Micrococcales > Microbacteriaceae > Leifsonia > Leifsonia sp. PARNA 1/14. Next base: position 254,188 of record NZ_JBVQSP010000004.1, on the reverse strand, counting down.
AGTTGGCGGCCTCCACGAGCACGTTGCCGGTGCCGTCGCCGATCTCGGTCGACGCGCCGCCCATCACGCCGGCGAGACCGATCGCGCCGGACTCGTCGGTGATGAGGAGGTCCTCCACGTCGAGCGTGCGGGTCTGGTCGTCGAGCGTGACGAGCGTCTCGCCGGGGTGGGCGCGGCGCACGACGATGCCGCCGGTGAGCTTGTCGAGGTCGTAGCCGTGGATCGGCTGGCCGAGCTCGAGCATCACGTAATTCGTGATGTCGACGATCAGCGAGATCGAGCGGATTCCGGCGAGCTTGAGGCGCGCGACCATCCACGGCGGGGTCGGCCGGGAGCCGTCGACGTCGCGGACGACGCGGGTCACGAACACGGTCGCGCCCACGCGGCCGCGAATCGGCGCACGGTCGTCGATGGTCACGCTGAACCCGTGCGCGTGCGCACCGGCGGAGTGCACGTGGACGGCCTCCGCCGGGTCGCGGAACGCCGCACCGGTCGCGTGCGAGTACTCGCGGGCGATGCCGCGGATCGAGAACGCATAGCCGCGGTCGGGCGTGACGTTGACCTCCACCGCGGTGTCGTCGAGTCCGAGCAGCGAGATCGCGTCGGCGCCGACCTCGGGGTCGAGACCCAGCGTCGACAGCCGGAGGATGCCCTCGTGGTCGTCGCCCAGCCCGAGCTCGCGGGCGGAGGCGATCATGCCGTCGGACACGTGACCGTACGTCTTGCGCGCGGCGATCGGGAACGGCCCGGGCAGCACCGAGCCCGGCAGGGTCACCACGACCTTGTCGCCGGCGAAGAAGTTGCGGGCCCCGCAGACGATGCCATGCACGGCCTCCCCGCCGTCGGCGGCCTTCTGCCCGTCGGGCGCCACACGCACCTGGCACCAGCGGATGGTCTTACCGTTGCTCTGGGGCTCCTCCACGAACTCCAGCACCTCGCCGACGACCACTGGGCCGCTGATCTCGAAGGTGTGGACGTCTTCCTCTTCGAGACCGACGGACACGAGGGCGGCGTGGACCTCCTCGGCCGTGGTTCCCGGCTCGAGGTCGACGTACTCGCCGAGCCAACTCAGGGGGACGCGCATCAGACCACCATTCCGAACTGCTGGGAGAACCGGACATCGCCCTCGGCCATGTCACGCATGTCTTTGACGTCGTTGCGGAACATCAGTGCCCGCTCGACGCCCATGCCGAACGCGAACCCGGAGTAGACCTCCGGGTCGATGCCCGCGGAGCGCAGGACGTTCGGGTTCACCATGCCGCAGCCGCCCCACTCGATCCAGCGGGCGCCGCCCTTGAACGTCGGGTGCCAGAGATCGAGCTCGGCGCTCGGCTCGGTGAACGGGAAGTAGTTGGGCCGCAGTCGAACGCGCGCCTCGTCGCCGAAGAGTGACTTGACGAAGTGGTCGAGCGTGCCGCGGAGGTGCGCCATCGTCAGCCCCTTGTCGACCGCGATGCCCTCGACCTGGGTGAAGACGGGGAGGTGCGTGGCGTCGAACTCGTCGGTGCGGAACACCCGGCCAGGGGCGATGCGGTACACCGGCAGCTCATTGCCGAGCAGCGCGCGCAGTTGCACCGGGGAGGTGTGGGTGCGCAGCACCAGATGCGAGTCGGTCGGCTCGACGAAGAAGGTGTCCTGCATGGCGCGCGCCGGGTGATCGGCGTCGAAATTGAGGGCGTCGAAGTTGTACCACTCGCTCTCGAGCTCGGGCCCTTCTGCGACCTGCCAGCCCATGCCGACGAAGACATCGGCGATGCGCTCCTGCAGCAGGCTCAGCGGGTGCCGTGCGCCGGGGGTCCAACGGCTCGGGAGGGCGGTGACGTCCACGGCCTCCGCGGCCAGCCGGGCGGCGTCCTCTGCGGCGGCGATGTCGGCCTCTTTGGCCGCGAACGCCTGGTTCACGCGGGCGCGCGCACCACCGACGAGCTTGCCGGCGGCGGCCTTCTGGTCGCCGGGCAGCGAGCGGATGGCGGCGTTCAGCCGAGCCAGCGGCGAACCCTCGGCGGTGTGGTCGTGGCGGACGGCCTTCAGCGCGTCCGAGGTGTCCGCGGCGTCGATCGCGGCGAGCGCCGCCGCGACGGCCGACTCGACGGACTCCTCGGTGATTTCGGTGGATTCAGACACGGTTCCCCAGTCTAGTCGGCGGGAGGAAGTGCTAGTCGGCGGGAGGGGAGGTCACTCCCCCGCGTACACCAGGTACGCGGCCTCCCACAGCCGACCGGGCGCCGGGACGCTGAGCCCGGCGAGCAGCAGAGTCAGCTGGTCGATCAGCGTGTGCCATCCCGCCGCGAAGTCGGGCGCCGAGCGCAGCCGCCCGGCGCCGAAGGTATCCTTCACTCCGTCTTGCACGAGCGACAGCAGAGTGCCGTCTCCGGTCTCTTCGAGGCGGATGCTGACTGCGGCGTCGCCCCACGTTAAACGCAGGTGCGAACGCTCCTGGAGGTCGAGTACCTCGAGCTCCTGCACGGCGCCCTCGACGTTCTCGTCGCCGAGCCGCATCACGTCGCCGACGCGCAGCCGGCGTTCGCGGGCGGGATCGTCCGGCCACTCGACCACCGGCCACAGCCAGCGGCCCACGCGGTCGGGAAGGGTGAGCGCGTCCCAGACCTCGCCCACCGGCGCGTCGAACAATCGCTCGAGCGCGACGGCTGATCGGTCACGGGTCCGACGGATCGTCGCGCGCACGAGCGCCGCCTCGTCGCGGCGGTACTCGTCGAGCGCCTCGTCGAACGCGGCCGGATCGGCGGCCTCCCCGAGGTAACCGTCGTGCTCCTGCGGCGTCGCCTCCCCGCCGAGCTCGCGGGCGAGATGGGTGAGCACGTCCTGCCAGCCCGCTCCGTAGACGGAGGCGGTCACGGCCTGCACGCGCCGGTGCGTCAGCGTCAGCAGCACGCGGTCTTCTGCGGCGGGCACGATGGTCGCCTCCAGTTCGGTCTGTGCCTCGGTCTGCCCGTCGCCGCGGAACCGCCAGCTCACGAGGAGAAGCTGCTCGGGCTCGCAGGCGAGCACCCTGCCGCCGACGACGGCGTCCGTCTCCGGTCCGCCCATCTCGAGACGGAAGCCGTCGGCGGTCGGCTCGTAACGCCCGATCCAGCGCACGAGGCGGTCCGGCTCGGTCAGCGCGGCCCAGAGCTCCGCCGGGGTCGCCGGGTACTCGCGCTGGACCGTCACGGAACGGCGGGCGCCGTCGAGGGCGATCTCTCCCCAGAGCGTCATGACGCCTCCCGGGCGGTGCGCCGTAGCTTCTCAACTTCAGTCGCAGGCTCCGATCCTCGGTCGCAGGCTCCCTCGGCGCTGGGGTCGCAGCCTCGCTCCGCGCTGCCCTGAGCTCCACCGCGCGGCGCTGGGGTCGCGGCATCGCTCCGCGCTGCCCTGAGCTCCATCGCGCGGCCGCGGACGAGCTCCGTGCCGAGCGCGTCGAGGCGCTGTTGCCAAAACGTGGCGAGGGTCTCGAACCACTCCGCGGCCTCCTGGAGGGCGGCCGGATCGAGCGCGTACACCCGCCGCTGGCCGTCGACCCGGGAGGCCACGACGCCCGCCTCCCTCAGCACGCGCAGATGCCGGGAGGCGGCGGGCTGGGTGATCCCGAACTCCTCTGCGGCGTGCGCGGCCAGCTCTCCCGCCGATCGATCGCCGCCTGCGAGCAGCTCGACGAAGCGCCGGCGCACCGGGTCGCCCATCGCCTCCAGACCGTCCATGCGGCCAATTTATCAACTCGGCGTTATATAACGCAAGGTTTATTTAATCAGATCGAGCGCTGGGCGAACGCCGACTCGTAGAGACAGACGGACGCGGCCGTCGCGAGGTTCATCGACTCGGCGCGACCGTAGATCGGGACGGTCACCACCCGATCGACCAGACCGAGCAACTCGTCGTCGAGCCCGTGGGCTTCGTTGCCGAACACCCAGGCGGTCGGGCGGGCGAGCTGCCCCTCCTGACGGGCGGCGAGGAGGTCCTCCCCCTTGATGTCGGCGGCCAGCACCTGCAGGGCCGCCGAATGCGCGCGGCCGATCACGTCGGCGAGGTCAGCGCCGACGGCGACCGGCACGTGGAACAGCGAGCCCGTCGTCGACCGCACGACCTTGGGGTTGTAGAGGTCGACCGTACGTCCCGTGAGCACCACCGCGTCGGCCCCGGCCGAGTCGGCCGCCCGGATGATCGTGCCGGCGTTGCCCGGATCGCGCACCTCCTCCAGCACCGCGACCAGGCGCGGCCCGTCTGCGAAGATGTCGCGAACGGAGGTCGGGAACTGCCGGCACACGGCGACGAAGCCCTGCGGCGTGACGGTGTCGGCCATCGTGTCGAGGACGTGTTCCGTGACGAACTCCACATCGACGCCGGCCTCCACCGCCGTCTGGGCGATATCCGGGTAGCGTTCCAGGGCCGTGGGGGTCGCGTACAGCTCGACGACGAGCTCCGGACGGTAGGTGAGGGCTTCGGAGACGGCCTGCGGCCCTTCGAGCAGGAAGAGGCCGGTCTCGGCCCGGGCGGGACGCTTCGCCAGCTTCGCAACGGCGCGGACGCGCGGAGAGCGCGGGTTGTCAAGCATGCGCTCAGCATATCGACGCGCGTGCCGGCGCGTTGATCCGAACGGGCCTGCGTCTCGTGTCATCAGCAGGACGTCAGAACCAGACCTCCGAACCACACCTCGGAACCAGACCGAAGGAGACGGACCATGAGAGCACCCATCCGGGCAGCACTGATCGCGGGAGGCGCGTCGGTCGCGCTCGCCCTGGGAACGGGGGCCGCCCTGGCGGCGACCGGCGCGAACGACCACCCGCGCGTGACGCAGGACGACAGCGTCGCGACCTCGACGTCCCGCCCGATGCCGGCGACGACGCCGCCGCCCGCGACCGTGGTCGACGACCGCGGCACCGACGACCCCGCGACGCACGACGTCGGCGACGACCACGGCACCGACGACCCCGCGACCCACGACGTCGGCGACGACCACGGCGCAGACGACCCCGCAACGCACGACGTCGGCGACGACCACGGCGGCAGCCGCGGCGGCGGCCACGGCTCCGACGACTGAGCACAGGCGAAGCTGCGGTGACTCCGCAGATCCGTCACGGAGACCGACCGCATCTCCGGAGTTACGCACGCAAACGCCGAACGGCCCGGTCGACGCGAAGTCGACCGGGCCGTTCGAGGGATGCGGAGGCGCTGCTTATGCGGCGGCCTTCGGGGCCGAGGTGTCAGCCGGGAGGGCCATCTTCGCCGTCTCGACGAGGGCCGCGAAGGTCGCGGGCTCGTTCACGGCCAGCTCGGCGAGGATGCGGCGGTCGACCTCGACGCCCGCCAGGCCCAGGCCCTGGATGAGGCGGTTGTAGGTGAGGCCGTTGGCGCGGCTCGCGGCGTTGATCCGCTGGATCCAGAGACGACGGAAGTCGCCCTTCTTCTGGCGGCGGTCACGGTACGCGTAGACGAGCGAGTGGGTGACCTGCTCCTTCGCCTTGCGGTAGAGGCGCGACCGCTGTCCGCGGTAGCCCTCGGCGCGCTCGAGGATGACCCGACGCTTCTTGTGGGCGTTGACAGCCCTCTTCACTCTTGCCATTAGTCGTTATTCCTTACGTGCGTGTCGGGGAGGAGCTCTACTTGCCGATCATCCGGCGGATGACCTTGGCGTCCACCTCGGGGACGACCTGGTCCTGGTTCAGTCGACGGGTGCGACGGCTGGACTTGAGCTCCAGGTTGTGGCGCATGCCGGCCTGCTGCTTCATGACCTTGCCGGTGCCGGTGATCTTGAAGCGCTTCTTGGCGCCGGAGTGGGACTTCTGCTTGGGCATTACTTCTCCTCGTTCGTCGCCTGGGCGGGCGAACTCTCTTCGGACTGAGCAGCGTCGGCTGTCTCAGCAACCGCGTCCTGGTCGCGCCCCTGGGCGCGCGCCTTGGAAGCGGCACGTTGTGCATTGGCCTCGGCCTTGGCCTCGGACTTGTTCTTGAGCGGGCTGATGATCATCACCATGTTGCGACCGTCGATGGTGGGGTTGGACTCCACCTGGCCGAACTCGGCGACGTCTTCCGCGAAGCGCTGCAGGAGGCGCACACCCTGATCCGGGCGCGACTGCTCGCGGCCTCGGAAGAGGATCATTGCCTTCACCTTGTCGCCGGACTTCAGGAAGCCTTCGGCGCGCTTGCGCTTGGTCTCATAGTCGTGCTTGTCGATCTTGAGGCGGAACCGGACCTCTTTGAGGATGGTGTTCGCCTGGTTGCGCCGGGCCTCCTTGGCCTTCTGCGCAGCCTCGTACTTGAACTTGCCGTAGTCCATGATCTTCGCGACCGGCGGCTTGGAATTGGGCGCGACCTCGACCAGGTCGAGGTCGGCCTCCTGCGCGAGTCGGATGGCGACCTCGATCTTGACGACGCCGACCTGCTCTCCGCTGGGGCCGACGAGTCGAACTTCGGGGACGCGGATACGGTCATTCGTACGGGGTTCGCTGATGTCAGTCTCCTCTGATGAGCGATGCTTCGAGTGCTCGCGCCGTCGCGAGACGGTTCGGAGAAAGTCGCGATTCCACGCACCAGCGCAGCCCCGCGGCCCGATTTTCCCGAAGGATTCGGTTCGCAGAGCTGGTGCAGCACCCTGGCTACCTCCGTGCTGACGCACGTCGGCGGAGTGCAACTACCCGGTAACCTGTAAAGCGGTCAAGCGCGGGTGGGAGGAATCTCCACTTTCGTCCCGAGGCAGATGCCCCGGAGCCCGAACGATTCTAGCAGAGGAAAGCAGTGAGCGACACATCCCCCACTCCCGACAGCTTCTCGTACGAGGAGGAGGCGATCGCCGACGCCACGCGCGATATCGCCGAGGTGCCTGCGGTGGAGGTCATCACCACCACCGCGGTGCACCTGATGAGCGCGGCGGCCGTCAAGGTCGGCCTCGCAGACGACCCGGAGCGCCAGACCGACCTCGACGAGGCCCGGAAGCTCATCGACGCCCTCGCCGGGCTGGTCACGGCGAGCGCCGCGCACCTCGGCGACCAGCACGCGCGCAGCCTCCGTGACGGCCTCCGTTCGTTGCAGCTGGCGTTCCGCGAGGCGTCGCCGTTCCCGGACGAGATCGGCAAGGGCCCTGGCGAGAAGTACACCGGGCCGGTCAGCTGAGCCCATGGATGCGTTGGCAGTGCGCAGCGTCGCGCTCGGGCTCCCGGAGGCCGAGGAGTACGAGCACGGCGGCCTCCCCGCGTTCCGTGTGCGCGGGACCCGGTTCGCGACGATGCTCGACGCCGAGTCGTCGACCGTGAACCTGATGCTCGGCGAGGCCGGCATCCGTGAGGCGGCCGCCGCCTGGCCGGAGCACTGCTCCGAGCGGTGGTTCGCGGGGCGGCTGTCGTCGGCCCAGGTGGACTTCTCCGACATCGACCCGGGGCTGCTGCGGGAGCTGGTCACCGACGCGTGGCGCAACCGTGCGCCGGCCGTACTGCGCCGCCTGCTCGACTGATCGTCTCCTGACGGATCAGGCGTCGGCGGGCACGCCCTCCGCTCTCGCTCGGTGGCCGATGTGGCCCAGCGAAGCCACCACGATCGTGATCGCGGCGGAGACCAGCACGCCGAGCGAGACGTGCACGAGCAGCGCGAGCGCTCCCGCCGCGGCGCCCGCCGAGATCAGCACGACGGCGAGCGCGCGCCGTACCCACAGCGAGCCGGTTCCCCCGGCCAGCCTGCTGTCGGCCGCGAGGCCGGTGAGGGTGGAGGTCACGACCACGGTCGTCACATCGGCGACCTTGACCCTGCGGGCGAGCGCAGCCTGCATGCCCATGGCGAAGCCGAGCGCCGACGTGGCGATCGTGCCGACGGTCTCGGGATCGAGGTGCAGAGCGAAAGCGAGCAGCGCGGCGATGGCGGTCAGCAGCGCGGCGATGACCCAGAGCGTCGCCGTCACGCGCCCGGACCAGCCGTCCTGGCGGCGCACGAGCCGCGCGCCGACCACGGCGCCCGCGAGGAAGAATCCGAGTGCGAGCAGGGGGCGAAGGATCGGCAAGGTCGTCGTCCCGGTGAGCGCCATCCCGAGGAGGACCACGTTGCCGGTCATGTTCCCGGTGAAGACGCGATCCAGGCCGAGGTAGCCCACCGCGTCGACGACACCGGTGGAGAACGTGAGGGCGAGCATGAGAGCGAGGTGCAGCCGGTCGGCGTCGACGCGGCCGAGGCGATGAGAGACGGACACGGACCACTACCTTAGGCGGTGCAGACTGGCGGTATGACGTTCACACCCCCGCCCACCGTGACCACCCGGCCGACGCTCACCGGAACGTTCGGCATGTCGGCCTCCACGCACTGGCTGGCGACGGCGAGCGCGCAGGCGGTGCTCGAGCGCGGCGGGAACGCATTCGACGCGGCGGTCGCGTGCGCCTTCGTGCTGCACGTCGTCGAACCGCATCTGAACGGTCCCGGCGGAGATCTGGTCGCGCTGTTCTCGACGGCGGACGACCCGACGCCGGTCGTCCTCGCGGGCCAGGGCCCCGCACCCGCCGCCGCAACGCGCGAGCACTACCTGGCCGAGGGGCTGGAGTTGGTTCCCGGCGCGGGAGCGCTCGCGGCCGCCGTGCCCGGTGCGGTCGACGCGTGGCTGCTGCTGCTGAAGGATCACGGCACCTGGGAGCTCGCCGACGTGCTCGCCTTCGCGATCGGCTATGCGGAGGACGGCCATCCCGTGCTGGAGCGGGTCTGCGCGACGATCCGCACGGTCGCCGACCTGTTCACCGAGCACTGGCCGTCGTCGGCCGCGCACTGGATGCCGGAGGGACGCGTTCCCGAGCCCGGCGAGCTCATCCGCAACCCGGCGTACGCGCGGGTGCTCCGTGGCCTGATCGCCGCGGGAGAGGGCGCGGCGACGCGCGAGGAGCGGGTGGAGGCGGCGCGCACCGAGTGGTCCACCGGCCCGGTCGCGCGCGAGGCGGCGGCGTTCGCTTCGATCCCGCACCGGCACTCCCCCGGCACGGATCACGCCGGAGTGATCGCGGAGGCCGACTTCGCCGCCTTCCGTGCGACCTACGAGCCGGCGACGACGCTGGAGTTCCGAGGGCACACGATCGCGAAGACCGGAGCGTGGGGCCAGGGCCCTGCGCTGCTGGAGACGCTGGCGATCCTCGACGGCTTCGACGACGACCGCCTCGACCCGTCGTCCGAGCTCGGCGCGCACACGATCCTGGAGGCCCAGAAACTCGCGTACGCCGATCGCGACGCATACTTCGGCGACGCCCGCGTTCCTGTCGCGGAGCTGTTGGCGCCGGCGTACATCGCGGGGCGCCGCGCACTGATCGGCGAGCGCGCGTCGGCGGAGTTCCGTCCCGGCCGCGTGCCCGGCGTCGAACCCTTCCTCCCGCCCCTCCGCGTCGAGTACACCCCGCCGACATCGGCCGCGATCGCCGGCGTCGGCGAACCGACCGTGTCGCGCACCGGCGAGACGCGGGGCGACACGTGCCACCTGGACGTCGTCGACCGCTGGGGCAATATCGTGTCGGCGACGCCGTCGGGAGGCTGGCTGCAGTCGTCGCCGACCATCCCTGCGCTCGGTTTCTGCCTCGGCACGCGGCTGCAGATGACCTGGCTGGAGGAGGGGTCTGCATCGACGCTCGAGCCGGGCAAGCGCCCCCGGACCACGCTCACGCCGACCCTCGTGCTGCGCGACGGCCTTCCGGTGACCGCCCTCGGCTCGCCGGGCGGCGACCAGCAGGACCAGTGGCAGCTGCTCTACCTGCTCCGGACGATCGTGGGCGGCTACACCCCGCAGCAGGCGACCGACGCTCCGGCCCTGCACACGACATCGCTCGCCGAGTCGTTCTGGCCGCGCACCTGGATCCCGGGCGGAGCGGTGGTGGAGGCGAGGCTCGGCGACGAGGTGATCGCCGGGCTGGAGGCCCGCGGGCACGTGGTGACCACGGCCGGCGGCTGGACCCTCGGCCGGCTGTCGTCGGTGGGACGCGACCCGCGCACCGGCGTCCTGTCTGCCGCGGCGAACCCGCGCGGGATGCAGGGGTACGCGGCGGGGCGCTGACAGCGTCAGGCGGCCTCCGTCGCCGCTACGGCGTCCCGCACCGCCGCCACAGTGCGAGCCGCCTCGGCGCCGTCGGTGAGCCAGTTGCTCACCGAGAACCGGAGCACCGCCCGCCCGTGCCAGACCGACGGGGAGGCCAGGGCCACCCCGCCCGCCTCCAGCGCCTCCCCGACGCGGCGGGTGCGCTCGTCGTCGCCGAACGTCGCGCACACCTGGGTGTACACGACGTCGTTGAGGATCCGCGCACCGGGGAGGGAGCGAAGCCCGTCGGCGATGACGGTCGCGGCGTCAGCGAGGCCCTGCACGAGGTCGGCGACCCCGGCGCGTCCCAGCTGGGCCAGCGCCGCGTAGACCGGCACGCCGCGGGCGCGCCTGCTCAGTTCCGGCACACGATCGCTGGGGTCGGCGACACCGGAGGACGACGCCAGATAGGCGGCGTGCTGCGCCATCGAGGCGTGCAGGGCCTCCGGGTCGGCGACGATCGCCACGCCGCTGTCGTACGGGACGTTGAGCGTCTTGTGGGCGTCGGTCGCCCACGAGTCGGCCGCCGACATCCCCGCCGTCAGATTCCGCAGACCGGGCGCGGCCGCCGCCCACAGCCCGAACGCTCCATCGACGTGCACCCACGCGCCCGCCGCGTGAGCGACGTCGATCGCCTCCGCCAGCGGGTCGAACGCCCCGGAGTGGACATTCCCGGCTTGGAGGCACACGATCGCCGGTCCGTCGCCGTCAGCCAGCGCCTCCTGCAGGGCGTCGACCCTGAGCCGGCCCTGGCCGTCGGCGGCGACCTCCCTGCCCGTGCCGAGCCCGGCGAGCGCGGCCGCGCTGTCGATCGACCCGTGCCGCTCGGCGCCGAGGAGAAGCCGGACGCGCGGGCCGCCGGCCAGGCCGTCGGCGCGCACGTCCCAGCCGGCGCGTCGCAACACGTGGTCGCGTCCGCTGACGAGGCCGACCAGGTTCGCCATGGTCGCACCGGTGACGAACCCCACCTCGGCGGTCGGCGGGAGGCCGAGCAGGTCGAGCAGCCAGTCGCCGGCGAGCTCCTCCGCTGCGATGACACCCGGTGTCACGGCGCGCAGGGCGGTGTTCTGGTCCCAGGCGGACACGAGCCAGTCGGCCCCGAGGGCGGCGGGCTGAGCCCCGCCGATGACCCACCCGTGGAACCGGGGCGAGTGCATGCGCATGAGGCCGGGGGTCACCGCCGCGTTCAGGCGCCGCAGCACCTCGGACGCGGCCGGGCCGCGCTCCGGGAGCCGCGCTCCGAGCGCCTCCTTCACCGCCTCGACGTCGTCGGTCGGCGGGATGGCGCCCTCGCGCACCCCGTCGAGCCATTGCCCGGCGAGCGCGGCGACCTCGCCGAGCACCGGACGGAACGCCTCCCGATCGTCCACACGGGCAGGCTAGTGCCGCGCGTCCGCGTCGGCAACGGCGAGCGGAGCCGGTTCACCACGTCGGCGGCCGGCGCCTCTCCCAGTGGAGGCGGCGCTCCAGCTGCGCGGCCAGCGACAGCAGCGTCCGCTCCCCTCCCGGCCTCCCGATCAGCTGCACGCCCATGGGCAGGCCGTCCTCGGTCTGCGCCACCGGCAGGACGATGCCGGGGAGGCCTGTGACGTTCAGCATCGACGTGAACGGGGTGTAGAGCACCTGCTGCTCGAAGTTGAGCTCGCCGTCCTCCTGGTCGTACCAGCCGATCGGCCGCGGCGTGAGGGCGAGCGCCGGTGTGAGCACCGCGTCGAACGACGCGAGCTGGCGGATGAACGAGCGCTCGTAGGCGGTGAGCACGCTGAGCGCCTCGCTCAACTCGCCTGCGCCGATGGACCGGCCGCGTTGCACCAGCCAGGCCGTCAACGGCTCGAGGAGGTCCAGCGTCTCGCCTTCGGCGGGGAGTCGGGCGGCGCCGGCCTGCCAGATGGTGCGGAAGGCGGGAGCGTAGGTCGGATCGGGTTCGAGCGCCGTCTCCTCGACACCGTGGCCCATCGACGCGAACGCGTCCACCGCCGCATCGAGGGCGGCCCGGGCCTCCACCGAGATCACGATGTCATAGGCGTCATCCCACGCCGACGTGGTCATCACACCCAGCTGGAACCGGCCCTCGCCGCGCACCGCCGTTCCGAGGAACGGGCCGTCGTCGTCGTACGGCGCGCGCAGCGTGTAGTGGTGGTCGATGCGGCCGCCGACCTTGGCGATCATCCCGTCGAGCAGCAGTGCGGCGTCCGCGGTGGTGCGGGCGAGCGGTCCGGAGACCACGAGACCGGCGAGCGAAGCGATCCCGCTTCCGGCCGGCACCAGGCCACGCGTCGGCTTGAGCCCGACCAGACCGCACGCCGCGGCCGGGATGCGGATCGAGCCGCCGCCGTCTGATCCGGGCGCGAAGGGCAGCATGCCGCTCGCTACCGCGACCGCCGCGCCTCCGCTCGAGCCCCCCGACCCGCGTTCCGGGTCCCACGGATTGCGGGCGGGCGGCGCCGCGAGCGACTCGGTGTACGCCGGAAGGCCGAACTCGGGCGCGTTCGTCTTGCCGAGGCTCACGCCTCCGGCCGCGTCCAGGGTCTCGACGATCTCATCCGAGGTGTCCGGTACGAACCCGGCCATCACGCGTGACCCGAAGCCGGTCGGCACTCCCGCACGGTGCCACAGGTCTTTGTCGCCGAACGGCAGGCCCCAGAGCGGCGCCGTCTTCGGCACGCTCTCGGCGACCTCGTCGGCCCGCGCCAGCGCCTGCTGGCCCGTGACGGTGACGAAGGCGCCGAGCTGCGGGTTGAGCCGCTCGATGCGATCCAGGTAGTGGGAGGCCAGCTCCCGCGGTGAGACGCGTCCCGTCTGCAGTTCTTGCCACAACTCCAGCGCCGTCAACTCATGCAGTTCCGCCATGCCTCCACGCTATTGCCGGATTCGTCGTTGACAAAAGGACGCGCAGGTTGCATGGTTAGTTACATGACTAATGAACCAGCGAGGTTCGTGTGATCGAAGAGGGCAAGCCGATCTTCGTCCAGATCGCCGAACAGATCGAGAACGACATCATCGAGGGCGTCTACCCGCCCGAGACGCAGGTGCCGTCCACGAACGAGTTCGCGGCCTTCTACCGGATCAACCCGGCCACGGCCGGCAAAGGCGTCAATCTTCTCGTCGACGACGGGATCCTCTACAAGAAGCGAGGCATCGGCATGTTCGTCTCTGACGGCGCCCGCGAACGGCTCGTCGCCAAGCGGCGTGAGGCGTTTCGCGACGAGTACCTCCGGCCCCTGCTCGCCGAAGCGGCGAAGCTCGGGATCGGCCCCGACCAGATCAGCCAGATGATCCAGAAGGAAGGAATCAGCGCATGAGCGCGACCCCGGCACCGACCTCCATCGCGCCCGCGGTGCAGGTATCGAACGTGACCAAGCGGTTCGGATCGTTCACCGCGATCGACGACGTCTCGGTCACCATCAAGCCGAACCGCATCCACGGCCTCCTCGGTCGCAACGGCGCGGGCAAGACCACGCTGATGCAGCTCATCACCGGACAGGACTTCGTCTCGGCCGGCGACATCCGGGTGTTCGGCGAGAAGCCCACCGAGAACGCGCGCGTGCTGCAGAACATCTGCTTCATCAAGGAGAGCCAGCGCTACCCGGAGGACTTCCAGCCCCGGCACGTGTTCCGCAGCGCGCCGTGGTTCTTCGAGAACTGGGACGCCGCCCTCGCCGACCAACTCATCGAGGACTTCCGGGTTCCGGTGAACCGGCGCATCAAGAAGCTCTCCCGTGGCCAGCTCTCGGCGGTCGGCGTGATCGTCGGCCTGGCCTCCCGGGCACCGCTGACCTTCTTCGACGAGCCCTACCTCGGCCTCGACGCCGTCGCCCGGCAACTCTTCTACGACCGGCTGCTGGAGGACTTCGCGGAGCACCCGCGCACCGTCGTCCTCTCGACGCACCTGATCGACGAGGTGGCGAACCTCCTCGAGCACGTCATCGTCATCGACCAGGACCGCATCCTGATGGACGACGACGCGGAGACCCTGCGTTCGTCGGCGACCACGGTCGTCGGGAAGCGCGGCGCGGTCGACGCCTTCGTCAGCACCCGCGAGGTACTGCACCGGGAGGGCATCGGAGGCCTGGCGTCCGTGACCGTGTCCGGGCTCGGCGCCGCCGAGCGCGCGGAGGCCACCGCCGCGGGCCTCGAGCTCGCACCCGTCTCCCTCCAGCAACTCATCGTCCGCAAGACCAACGTCCGTGAGACAGAATTCGAGCAGAGCGCATGACCGCCATCACGCAGAATCCCGGCGCCCCGGCGTTGCACACCGGCCCCGGCGCGGGAGCGCGCATCTGGCGCGTCGTCCGCCTGAACTTGGTGAACAAGTGGACCACCATCTGGGTGCCGGTGATGATCATGTTCTTCATCTGGCTGGTCAACTGGCTGATCTGGTGGATCATCTGGGGCGCCACGGCGCCGGCCGACCGCGCGAAGGCGATGGACGGCACCCAGTGGAGCGGCGGAGGCTTCTACATCTTCGTCTACATGCTCGTGGTAGGTATCCAGGTCATCTCGGCAACGTTCCCGTTCGCGCTCGGTTACAGCGTCACGCGCCGCGACTTCTCCCTCGGCTCCGCCCTCACCTTCCTGCTGCTCTCGGCCGGTTACGCGATCGGGTTCACGGTGCTCTCGTTCGTCGAGGAGTGGACGAACGGCTGGGGACTCGGCGGCCACCTGTTCACGTCGGTGTACTTATCCGGGGCGTCGTTCCTCGGGAGGCTGTTCATCGTGTTCGCCGGCATGCTGTTCTTCTTCGCCGTCGGAGCGTTCTCGGCCGCGCTGTTCATGCGGTGGCGGATGTACGGCGTGCTCGCCATCCTCGCGCTGATCATCCTGCTGATCGTCGGGGGCGTCGCCCTGATCACCTTCACCGGCAGCTGGGCGGCGGTCGGCGAGTGGTTCGCCGCCAACGGTCCGGTGGGGGTCACCGCGTGGCTGCTGGTGCCGACCGCCCTCGCCGCTCTGGCCGGCTTCGCGGTGCTCCGGAGGGCGACGCCGCGCACCTGAAGCGCGTGCAGCCACCTGCCGCAGACATGGACGTGGCCGGGAGCCCTGCTCCCGGCCACGATTTGTGCCATCGGCCTCACTCGGCCGACCCGCCACGCGGGCCGTCCGACGATGTCGTCGACGTCAGCCTAGGTCGCCGCCCGAGCGGCGGCCGGGATACTCGGCAAACCCATAGTCGCCGCTAATCGAGTTCCTGGAACACCGTCACCTGGAGGTCGCCCGGCGTCGCCAGCCGCGCGTTCAACGAGTTCCACGGTGTGACCGTCGGCGGCGCGATCAGCTCGGCTCCGGCCTCCACCAGCCGCGCAGTGACGGTGCGGCCGTCGTCGACCTCGAACGCCAGCCGGATGTGCGGGGCGACCGGGCGGCCGACCTCCACGTCGTCGATCATCGCCTTCTGGGCCGGGTTCGCGAGCTCGAGCGTCGCCCGGCCCGCATCGAGGATCGCGACCCGCGCGCCGCCCTCGCCCGCGTAGCTCTCCTGCTCGGGGAGGCCGAGCACGTCGCGGAAGAACGAGAGCGCCTCGTCGTACTCCTCAGCCTCCACCACGATGCGCAGCTGCCGCACCGGTGCCCTGTCGTCCATCCGCTGTTCCCCTTCCGGTCAGCACTGCCGATGTCACTAGTGTTGTGGCGTGCTGGGTTACATCTTCCTCGCCGTCGCCATCGCGACGGAGGTCGTCGCGACGACGTTCCTCAAGTTCACCTCTGGCGACAATCCCAAGTGGTGGGCGTTCGCCATCGTCGTGGTCGGGTACGTCGCGTCGTTCCTCGCTCTGTCGCAGTCGCTCTCGCGCGGCGTTCCGCTCGGCGTCGCGTACGCGATCTGGTCGGCCGTCGGCGTCGCCGTGATCGCGGTGATCTCGTGGATCTTCTTCAAGGAGTCGCTCACCTGGGTGCAGATCCTCGGCCTGGTGCTGCTCATCGGCGGCGTCGGCCTCCTGGAGCTCGGCGGCCGGCACCCCGCCTCCTGAGGAGCGGCCTCCGCCGGACCGGTCAGCCGACGAACGCCGCCAGCGCGTCGTCGATGGTCCGCGCCGGCTGCACCCACGGGAAGATCGCGCCGATCCCCTCCGGCACGTAGTCGCCGTCGGGTGTGACGGTGATCGTCCCGAGCGGACGACCCCGGTCGGGCACGGCGTCCTCGTCCTCGTACGAGTGGTCGTACACCGAGAACACGTCACCGTCCTCGAAGACGGACAGATCTTCCAGCAGCGGCATCTCAGAACCTCCTGGTGAACGGCATCGGCTTGCGCATGCGGATGAGGAGCAGCAACGGCACGAGCACGTACGGGCCGTTGTAGAGCAGGAAGACGACGGGGTTCGGCGTGCGCTCCCCCACCGGGCCGAAGAACTCTACGCCGAAGATCGGGATGGCCGTCAGGCTGATGATCATCGTCGCGTAGATCACGCAGAACAGCTGGATCCAGTTGAAGCCCTTGACCAGGCAGACGATGAGCAGGATGTAGAACGGCAGATAGATGAACGCGCTGGTTCCAGTGATGAACCGCAGCCACAGCGGCTCGTGCATGTAGAGCGGGTCGTACTGCGACGAGTACGTGTAGTTCCACTGCGCGAGGATGTTGGTCGTCGTCGCAGTCTGCGGAATCCCGAGCGTCGGGATGGCGTCGCTGATGATGCAGGTCAGGCTGAACAGCGAGAACATCACGACGAAGAAGATGTCGAACGGGCGCTTGCGCAGCGGGAGGTTCGCGGGCGTCGCTGGCGCGGCGGAGGCGACCTGGCCGGTGTCGGAGGTGGCGGTGGTCACGGACAGAGCCTAGCGCCGCGACGATCGCCACCCAAGACACTCGCCGGCCTGTGCTCACGCTGGAATCCGGAACAGTGTCAACGGCGAGCCTCCGACGGCGTAAGGCCACGTCGGCTTCGCGCCGTTCGCCACGTACGGTCCCGCACCCCATTTGACCACCCACTGGTCTTGGGCACCGTCGGGCGCGACGAAGTCGGGGCTCGACACCGTGCGCGCGACCGCCGCCAGTTTCGCCGACTCGGGATAGAGGATCGTCGCCGCCTGCGGTAGGGGCGATGCCGCGGCGTACCCGTAAGAGACGAGTCCGGAGTACGTTCCCATCGAGCCGAGTCGCACCCGCGCCTCGTAGTTCGCCCCGTTGCAGGCGAACGGGATGATCATGTCCGTCGTCCCGTCGGCGGCCGGCCGAGGCGGTGTGGACACGTAGAGTCTCGTGCCGCCCGCCGCTCTCAGATCGTTGTCTCCGCTCATGGGAATCGGCGTGGCAGCGCCCCAGCCCCCGATCGCGCTCTGCCGGACGACGTAGATCTTCGTGGCTCCCTTGTAGCGCGCGAAGTACGTGACGACCGCACGGCCGTCGGCCGCGAACCCGAGCTGGAGCTGCCCATTGAGCATGCCGCTGCCGGTCGGTGTCAGCTCGGCAACCACCAGGTCGAGATTCGTCGTGCTGGTGCTGGTCAACGTGTAGGGAACGCTTGCCGGGAGAGGACGTCCTTTCGCCGTGTACCACGTGTGGAAATCATGGGTCTTCATGGCGGAGATCCGCGAGTTGCTGTCCGGGTCGCCCCCGTTTTCGAGCCACGACCAGACCATCCAGTACCACCCGCCCGGGCCTTCGACGATCGGCCGCACGTACGGATCCATGTCGAACTCGTACCCGGCGAGCAGCGCGCGATCCTGGTCGAGGAAGCTTCCGTAGTGGACGCCGTTGCTCCCTGACGGGTTGTCCCACTTCGCTGTGTCGGCATTGTAGTGGAGCAGGAAGAAGCTGCCCTTGTTCGGGTCGAACCAGTTGAACCCGAAGTAGAGCTCGCCGTCATCGGCCACGAAGAACTTCGGCGCCGACGACACCCGCTCGGCCCCGGTGGCGAAGAGGGCGATGCCGCCCGCGTTGTAGCCGAGCCCGGGCAGTTGCGACTTGTACAGCATGCGCGCGACAGTGTGCGGACTCGCGCTCCGCCAGTAGCCGGGAGTGCGATACGGGCGCATGTTGCCCGCGACGTGCACATATCCCTTCTCGTCGACCGCGATCGCCAGCGTGTTGTGCGAGTCGTCCAGGGTTCCGACTTTGTACAACGCGGATGCGTTCGTGCCGCTTGCGTCGCGCAGGATGGACGAGCTGAGGACGAGACCGGTCGTGTCGACTTCGACCACGGCGACCTCCGGGTAGTCGCCTGGCGTGTAGTAGGCGATGAAGGCGTGCCCGGTGGCCGGGTCGTCGACCACCGCCTGGTCGATCGTGATCCCACTGTAGCTGCGGACCGGCGTCCCGTCGGCGAGGTGCACCGACGTGGAGACGTCCGGGTGAGCGTAGTCGACCGCCTTCGGCGCGGGTGCGTCAGGTGCTGGGCAGACCAATGTGGAGGCGGCGCTGGCTGAGCCTGCGGGAGCGAGCAGGAAGAGCGCGCTCGCAGCGATGGACACGGCGCAGCAGAGTGCCGTCAGGCGCGCCCTGAAATAGATACATGCAATACCCGTCATGAAACAGATGGTACGGCTGATGATCGATCCCGGGAAGAGCGCTCGATCGGGGCGTCGGCTACTTGAGCGACTTCTGCATCAGCACAGTGCCGAGCCAGCGCTCGAACTTGTAGCCGACGCGACCCATCCGGCCGATCTCGGTGAAACCGAAGTTCTCATGCATCTTGATGGAGGCCTCTGCGCCCCTGTCGGCGATGACCGCGATCATTTCTTTGAGACCGGCCTCTTTCGAACGATCGATCAGCTCCTGCATGAGCACGGGGCCGAGACCCTTCCCGGTGGAGGCCGCACCCAGGTAGATCGAGTTCTCGACCGTGAACCGGTACGCCCGCTTCTGCTTCCACGGGGTGACCAGCGCGTAGCCCAGGATCTGCCCGCTGGCGGATTCGGCGACGATGAACGGCATTCCGAGCTTGCGGAGGTAGCCGAACTTGTCCTTCCACTCCTTCAGGGTCATCGCGTCCTCGTCGAAGGTGACCGTGCTGTTCGCGACGTAATGGTTGTATATCTCGCGCACGTCGGGGAGGTCTTCGCTGCGCGCGGCGCGGAGGGTGTACTCGAAGGGCGCCTCCGCGACCTCGGGCTTGCGCAGATGGCGCGGCAGCACGCGCCGGGTCTCGTATTCCTCTTCCAACACCCTTCCAGGGTACGGCCCTCGGGTTTCAACGAGGTTTCGAGAGCGAGCTCACGGTGCATCGCCCGCTCGCGACGGCATCGCCTCTGTGAGCTGCGCCCCGATCATCGGAGTGAGCGATGCGATCATCGTGGCTGTCAGATGTCCACGATCCCAGTAGGCCGCCACGCCTCCGACCGCTGCGTAGCATCGCTCGTCGTCGCAGAGATAGTCGGCGACATCGACGACGGGGAGGTTCCGGTGTTTCGCCACGGCCAGATAGGGGTCGATCTTCGGGAAGATCTCACGACGTGCGACGCTGCAGGCTTCGGGGTCGGTCGCGTTCAGCGAAAGGCATTCCGGCGCGGAGGTTCCCCGCGCCACACCCGGCACGTCACGGATGACCACGACCTTCTTCTTCTGACGGAGGAGCAGATCCACATCCGAGGACACGGTCGCAGTGGTCACGGCGCCACGTGCAGGATCGTCGTGGTCGAGATACGAACCGGTCGCGTTCGTGACGATCACGTCGCCGATGCTCGGGTCGCTCGCGACCTCGGCCATGATCTCCCTCGATCGCTGCAGGCAGCGATTCCACGTTGACGGGCTCCGTGCACTCTCGGCGCCTACCCCGTTCGGGAACGCCAGCTCGCCCGGACCGAGGACCGGGCACGACGGCTCGGCGAAAAGGCGGACCGTGTACCCGCGCGGGACCGCCCACGCGGCGACGGCCGTCGCCATGATCTGTGCGTGCGAGTCTCCCACGACGGCCATCACCGCACTCCCGCGGCCGTAGTCGCACGACGCGTACGACCCAACCGGCGGTGCCGTCGCAACCTCGTGGTCGCACACCGAGATCCTGTCCACATAGGCCGCGGAGCCGTCGATCGTCGGACCGGGTCCGAACGGATCCGCGCACCCGTTGGCCACTGCCTGCGCGCCCCAGCACCCCGAATCCCGGAGCCGGCTCAGGAGCTTCTGACTCGCTTCCGAGGAAGGTCCGAGCACGAACAGGTTCGCGCCGACGGCGAGCACGACCGCCATCATCGCGCCGACGAGGGGTATCAGGAAGGTGCGCCCGAGCCCGGCGCCCCGTCGGAAGAATCGGAACCGGTCCTCCACGAAATGCTTCGTGAACGCCGCGAGAACCAGGGAGGTCACAAGCACGCCGACCTTGACGAGGTCGTTCACGCCGCCGAAGGGCAGCAGCACGAGAGGGGCCACCAGGATGAGCGGCCAATGCCACAGGTAGAGCGAGTACGAGATATCGCCGACGTACCGCAATGGGCGCAACCGCGCGGCTCCGCCGACGGACCACAGCGGCCTCGGGCTCCCACCGATCAGGACGAGCCCGGTTCCCGCGACGGGCAGCAGGGCCGCGAAGCCGGGGAAAACAGTGAACGCGTCGAATTCAAGCGCGGCGTATCCGATCAGTGCGAGCCCCACGAGGCCGGAGGCGATGCGGATGGCCTGCAGCCGTTCGGACAGCATCCCGTCTCGCAGCCCGGGGAGAAGAGCCAGCACGGCGCCCGCACAGAACTCCCATGCTCGCGTCGCGGTCGAGAAGTAGGCGACCGTCGCAGTCGGCCCGAACGACTGCCAGATCGACCACACGAGCGAAAGAACGCCGACCGTCGAGACGATGAGGAGTAGCCGACCAGGGTGCCCGCGCGACCACCACCAGCCGGCCACGAGGAGCAGCGGCCAGATGATGTAGAACTGCTCTTCCACCGACAGCGACCAGAAGTGCTGCACGGTGGTCGAGGAGGCGCCCGCGTGGAAGTAGTCGACGGAATTGGCGACGAGCGCCCAGTTCTGCACGTAGAACGTGCTTGCGACGATCTGCCGGATACCCTCCGCCCGGCTTGCGGCCGGCATCACCGTCATGGTCAGTGCGAAGCAGGCGAACAGCACGAGCAGCGCAGCCGGGAGCAGTCGGCGTACTCGACGCGCCCAGAAGCGCGCCAGCCTGACGCGCCCTCCGGCCGCGACCTCTCGGAGCAGGTGCGATGTGATCAGGAATCCACTCAGCACGAAGAACACGTCGACGCCGACGAATCCACCTGTCACACCTCCCGGCCAGAAGTGATTGAGGACGACGGCGACGACCGCGATGGCGCGCAGCAACTGGATCTCGGGACGTAACGGCGCCCGCCGGCTCGAGAGACTCACCGAGCAATGATATATTTCAACCGCAGTGGATAGATATGGAATGCCTCTTATTCCAAGAACCAGTCCACCGGTTTTTCACCCACACTTTCCAACAGGGCGTTGCTGCGCGAGAACGGCCGCGAGCCGAAGAACCCACGGGAGGCCGACAGAGGGCTCGGGTGCGGCGACTCGATCACGGGGTTGCCGTCGAGCATGGGCTTCAGGGTGGAGGCGTCCCTCCCCCACAGGATGCTCACGAACGGCCGGCCGCGCGCCACCAGCTCGCGGATGGCGTGCTCGGTGATCGGCTCCCAGCCGGCGCCGCGATGGGAGGCCGGAGCACCCGGCCGGACGGTCAGCACCCTGTTGAGCAGCATCACGCCGTTGCGCGACCACGCGCTCAGGTCGCCGTGCGCGGGCGGAACGACACCGAGGTCGTCGCGCAGCTCGCGGTAGATGTTCTGGAGACTCCGCGGGATCGGTCGAACGTGGCGCTCGACCGCGAAGGAGAGACCGATCGGGTGGCCGGGCGTCGGGTACGGGTCCTGGCCGACGATGAGCACGCGCACGTCGGCGAGCGGCGCCCGGAACGCCCGCAGCACGTTCTCACCGGCCGGCAGGTAGGGGCGCCCGGCGGCGACCTCCGCGCGCAGGAAGTCGCCCATCGCTGCGATCCGGCCGGAGACGGGGGCGAGCGCCTCCGCCCAACCCGGGTCCATCGACCCGTCGGCGGCGAGCTCGGCGAGCGCCTTTGCCATCAGAGGTTCCGCGCCATCAGAGTCTCCGGGGCGCGGCGCTCAGTGCGTGGCCGGGGTGACGGGCGGGAGCGCTGACCAGGGGAACGTGATCCAGCGGTCGGTGCGGCGCCAGACGAAATCGGGTTCGAGCACTGTGCGCGGCTTGGAATAGAGGCACACGGTGCGCACGTCGGCGCCGGAGGCCGCGATCAGGTCGACCACGAGGGCGAGCGTGCGTCCGGAGTCGGAGACGTCGTCGACGAGCAGCACCCGCTTGGCCTCCAGCGCAGCGGAGTCGAGCATCGGAGGAAGCACCACGGGCTCCGGGAGCCGTGAGTCGACACCCGTGTAGAACTCCACGTTCAGCGCGCCGCAGGCTTTGATGCCGAGGGCGTACGAGATGGCGCCGGCGAGCAGCAGCCCGCCCCGCGCGATGGCCACGACCATGTCGGGCTCGAAGCCGGATTCGACGACCTCTCCCGCGAGATGACGGGCCGCATCGCCGAACTCGAGCCAGCCGAGGACTTCTCGTTCGGTCTCCGCGAGAACGCCTGTACCTGAATCGTCGAGTTCGCTGGCCACGCCTCTACCGTACAAGGGCGGGGCAGGTGTTAGCATCCGCGCATGACATCGGAGAAGACGGTCGCCCAGCGTCGGGCGACCACCGCGATCGGAGCGACCGCCGCCCTCATCGGCTGGCTCGCTTTGGTCGAGCTCACCAGCGGCATCCTGCAGGGCTACTACGTGCCGCTGATCTCCGACATCGTCAAGCATCTCGGCATCCACGATGCCGACTACAACTGGTTCGAAGCGGCCCAGCTCCTGCTCTCCGCGCTGGTCGTGCCGGTGCTCGCCAAGCTCGGCGACATGTTCGGACACAAGCGAATCCTGCTGGTCGCCACCGTGCTCACCGCACTCGCCAGCTGGGCGCTCGCCTTCTCGCACGACTTCACGACCTACCTCATCGCGTTCGCGCTGCAGGGCTTCTACGTGGTCTGGCTGCCCCTGGAGATCGCGCTGATCTTCGATCGCGGCCGGCGCACCGGCACCGCCGCCTCCCGCACTCGTCGCGCCGCCGGCCTGCTGGTCGTGGCGCTGGAGGCCGGGGCCATCGTCGGCGCGATCGGCGCGGGCCTGCTGTTCGACGCCCTGGGCCAGAACGTCGCCGCGACGCTCATGGTGCCGGCCGCGGCGGTCACGCTGGTGTTCTTCGCGATTCTCTTCGGCGTCCCCGAGTCCGAGCCGGTTCGCGGCCGCACGCTCGACGGCATCGGCTTCACGCTGCTGACGCTCGCACTGCTGCTCATCACCTCCGGCCTGACCTTCCTGCGGATCAACGGCGTCGGCACCTGGTGGGTGTGGGCTCTCATCGTGCTCGGCGTCCTCGCTTTCATCCCGTTCGGGCGCTGGGAGCTGAAGCAGAAGGACCCGGCCATCGACCTGCGGGTGATGGGCCGGCCGAACATGTGGCCGGTGCAGCTGACGGCCGGCCTCATCGGCATCAGCCTCCTCGGGGCGCAGGCGCCGCTGAGCACGTATGCCGGAACCGACCCCGTGAACGGCTACGGTCTGGGTCTCAGCGCGGGCCAGCGAAGCATCCTGATCGGTGCATACCTGATCTCGATGATCGTCGGCGCCGTGCTCTTCCCGCTGGTGTCGTCGTGGCTCAGCCCGCGCGTGACGCTGATCGCGGCGGCGTTCCTGGTCGCGATCGGCTACCTCCTCTTCCTGCCGTTCCACCTGGAGACCTGGCAGGTGTTCACGAACATGGCGATCGCGGGCATCGGCTCCGGCGCGCTCGTCGGCGCACTCCCTGCCGCAGCCGCTGCCGCAGCGCCACACGGGCAGACGGGTGTCGCCACGGCCATGACGAACACGACCAAGACGATCGGAGGCTCGTTCGCCTCCGCTGTCTTCGGGGTGGTGCTGCTCACCGGCGCCGCGACCGTCACGGCGACGGCGGCGAGCCTGTTCGGCTACATGCTGGTCTGGACCATCTGCGGCCTCGGCGCGCTCGTGGCCGCCGTGCTCCTCTTCTTCGTGCCGCGCCTGGCATTCGCCGACGCGGAGGCGCCGACCGTCTGACAGGACGAGACAGGGGGAACCATGGACAACCCACTACCGCCGCAGGTCGGCGAGGCACTCACCCGGTTCCTGCTCGAACAACGGCGCATCGCGCCCGGTCTGGTCAGCCGGGCCGTGGTCACCGGTTCGGCGGCCACCGACGACTGGCACGACGGCGTGAGCGACATCGACGTCGTGTTCGTGGTCACCCGCGACCCGAAGGACGACCTCCCGGCTCTCGCCACCCTCCACGCGGAGTCGACGCCGCACATCGACGGCGTCTATCTGACGGAGTCGGAGATCGCGCGCGGGCCCGACCAGGTCGAGACCGCTCCGCAGGTCGTGGAGGGCGTGCTCCTCAGCGCCCTCGCCGGCGGCCAACTGAGCTGGGCGACCTGGCGCGAGCTGGAGGACGGGGTGCAGGGCATCGCCGACGGCGGCGACGTGATCTGGACGCCGACCTCCGACCGCCACCCGGACACCGCGCAGCAGGTGGTGGCGCGCTCGCGCGACGACCTCGTCGGCTTCTGGGCGCCGGTGGGCGACAGCGCGGAGGCCGAGCTCGCCGGCCGGCAGCCGGGCGACGCGGTGAGGTCGGAGACGGTTCGCTGGCTGGCCCTCGGGCCGATCCGGCTCGTGGAGACGATGGAGTCGGGGCACATCGTGTCGAAGACCGCCGCGGCCCGCAGCGCCGCTGAGCGGTGGCCGGAGCACGCGGACCTCCTCGCCCGCGCCGTGCGCGACCGCGCGGGCGAGCACCAGGACTTCACGACCGCCGACGCGCGAGAGGCGATCGCCCTCCTGCGTGCCTGCGTGGCCCTCGCGAACTCGTAGCGCACTCCCCTCACACACCGAGGGGCACGTCGTTGTCACTTTTCGAGCGGAAAAGTGACCACGACGTGCCCCTCGGCGGTGGTTCACGCGTCAGACGCGGGCGGCCTCCGCGACGGCGCGGGCCGCGGCGAGACCCGCGGAGAGGTCGGCCTTCAGGTCGTCGATGTTCTCGAGGCCGACCGACAGGCGCACCAGACCGGGCGTGACGCCCGCGGTGAGCTGCTGCTCAGGCGTCAGCTGCGAGTGCGTGGTCGACGCCGGGTGGATGACGAGGCTGCGGACATCGCCGATGTTCGCCAGGTGGCTGAACAGCTTCAGGCTGTCGACGAGCGCCGCCCCGGCGTCCACACCGCCCTTGAGCTCGAACGAGAGCACCGCGCCGACACCCTTGGGGGCGTACTTGTTGGCGGCGGCGTACCAGGGGCTGGTCGGCAGACCGGAGTAGTTGACCGAAGCCACGTCGGGGTGCGCCTCCAGGAACTCCGCGATCTCCTGCGCGTTCTGGGTGTGGCGCTCCACGCGCAGCGACAGCGTCTCGATGCCCTGGATGAGCTGCCAGGCGCTGGCCGGGGCGATCGCCGCGCCGAGGTCGCGCAGCAGCTGCACGCGCGCCTTGATGATGTAGGCCAGCGCGTCACCGACCGCGGCCGTGTAGACGGCGCCGTGGTACGACGGGTCCGGCTGCGTCAGGCCGGGGAACTTCTCCGCGCTCTTCGACCACTCGAACTTTCCTCCGTCGACCACGACGCCGCCGATGACGGTGCCGTGGCCGCCCAGGAACTTGGTGGCCGAGTGCACGATGATGTCGGCGCCGTGCTCGAAGGGGCGGATCAGGTACGGCGTCGCGATCGTGTTGTCCACGATCAGCGGAACGCCGGCCTCGTGAGCGACGTCGGAAACGAGCGCGATGTCGAGGATGTTGATCTTCGGGTTGCCGATGGTCTCGGCGAAGAACAGCTTGGTGTTCGGGCGCACAGCGCGACGCCACTCCTCGGCGTCGTCCTGGTTCTCGACGAACGTGGTCTCGATGCCGAGCTTCGCGAGCGTGTACTTGAACAGGTTGTAAGTGCCGCCGTAGATCGAGCTGGAGGACACGATGTGGTCACCGGCCTGCGCGATGTTGAGGATGGCGAACGTGGACGCCGCCTGCCCCGAGGCGACGAGGAGGGCGCCGGTGCCGCCTTCGAGCGCGGCGACGCGCTCCTCGACGACGGCCTGGGTCGGGTTCTGGATACGCGTGTAAATGTTGCCGAACTCGGCGAGCGCGAACAGGTTCTTGGCGTGCTCCGCGTTGTTGAAGACGTAGGAGGTGGTCTGGTAGATCGGCGTGGCGCGCGCGTTGGTCACCGGGTCGGGGGCGGCACCGCTGTGGATCTGCTTGGTCTCGAACTGCCAGTCGGCGGCGTCGGTCATGGCTTTCGCTCCTCGTTCGGGTGATGGCTCTGTCGGGTGGGGGCACCGTTCGGTGGTCGGTAACACGCTAGACTCGCGGCCTCCCGCGGGCAACGCTGCCGAAACATGCCGTAACCCGTGAGAATAGGCAGCATGAGCAGCAGACGTGTGGTCGTGACGGGAGCGAGTTCGGGGATCGGTGCGGCGACGGTCCGCCTGTTCCGCGAGCGGGGCTGGGAGGTCGTGGGCGTCGCCCGCCGCCAGGACCGTCTCGACGAGCTGGCCGCCGAGACCGGCGCCGACGTCTTCGCCGCAGACCTGACCCGCCAGGAGGACGTCGACGCGCTCCGCGACCACCTCGCCGCGACCGGCCCCGTCCACGCCCTCGTCAACAACGCCGGCGGAGCGAAGGGCCTCGACTCCGTGGAGGCCTCCAGCGTCGACGACTGGGTGTGGATGTACGAGATTAACGTCATCGGGACCAAACGGGTGATCAGCGCCCTGCTGCCGTTGCTGCGCGACGGTGCGCGGGAGTCCGGCCACGCCGACATCCTGAACGTCACGTCGATCGCGGGGCTGGCCGCGTACGTGGGCGGCGGCGGCTACAACGCCGCCAAGTACGCCGAACACGCGCTCACGGAGGTGCTGCGGCTGGAACTCAACGGCGAGCCCATCCGCGTGGTGGAGGTGGCGCCGGGGATGGTCGCCACCGAGGAGTTCTCGCTCGTGCGGTTCGACGGCGACCAGGAGCGCCGGGACGCGGTCTACGAGGACGTGCCGGAGCCGCTGTCGGCGGAGGACATCGCGGAGACGATCGTGCACGCGCTGGAGCTGCCGCGGCACGTCGACCTCGACCTGATCGTGGTGAAGCCGGTCGCGCAGGCGGCATCGTACCGCTTCGCCAAGGGGCCGCTAAAGATCAAGGGCTGACGAGCATGGCGGACGACGCGAAGCGGAAGCGGTGGGAGGCGGCCACGGTGTGGCCGGGCATCGTCGCGAGCGTCGCGTTCCTCATCGCCTACTCGTGGACGGTGCTCGAGCCGCAGATGCCGCAGACCCTCTACCGGGTGCTCGTCTGGCTGCTCGCGCTCATCTGGGTGGCGTTCCTCGTCGACTACGTCGTGCGCCTCCGGCTCGCGAAGGACAAGCGCGACTTCATCCACCACAACGTCGTCGACCTGCTTTCGGTGCTCATCCCCGTCGCGCGGCCGTTCCGTTTGATCGTCGACCTGTTCCGGATGCCGAGTCTTCGCGGCAATTCCGGCAGCCACCTGCGCCGGCGCATCCTGATCATCGCCGGCACCTTCGTGCTGATGTTCATCTACGTCATCTCGCTGGCGGTCTACCAGGTGGAGCGCTTCGCCCCCGGCTCCAACATCCACTCGTTCGGAGACTCGCTGTGGTGGGCCTGCGTGACGATGGCGACGGTCGGCTACGGCGACTACTATCCGGTGACGCTGACCGGGAGGCTGCTGGCCGTGGTGCTGATGATCGGCGGCATCGCCATCGTCGGAACCGCCAGCGCGACGATCGTCAGCTACCTCAACGAGCAGACGCAGCAGGCTCGCCAGCGGCGCTCGAGCCAGGAGCGCATGGGGCGCGAGCTGAACCTGCCCTCCGACGACGAGCCGGACGATCGCCCGGACGGCTCCACGTAACACAGCAGCCGGCGCCTCCACGCTCCGGGAGAATGAACCCATGGAGTGGCAGACCTCGGCGGACACAGCACCCTCGAGCTTCATCACGGAGGCTCAGGCGCGATCGCTGCTGGGCAAGCCTCCGGCGAGCGGAGCGTGGAAAGAGTCCGACCCCGAGGGCGAGCGGCGCTTCGCGGGCATCGGTGCGTTCGCGTTCGAGAGCGGCGAGAGCCTCCCCTTCGTGCGCGTCGCCTACGAGACCTGGGGTGAGCTCTCGCCGGAGGCCGACAACGCCGTCCTGGTGCTGCACGCTCTCACCGGCGACAGCCACGTCGTCGGAGGCTCGGGAGACGGTCACCCCACCGCCGGCTGGTGGCAGGGCGTCATCGGCCCGGGCAAGGCGGTCGACACCGACCGCTGGTTCGTCGTCGCCCCCAACATGCTCGGCGGCTGCCAGGGCACCACCGGTCCCGCCTCGATCGCGCCCGACGGCGCCGAATGGGGTCCGCGGTTCCCGTTCACCACTATCCGCGACCAGGTGAACGCGCAGGCCGCGTTCGCCGACGCGATCGGCGTGGGCCGCTGGGCCGCCGTGATCGGCGGGTCGATGGGAGGCATGCAGGCGCTCGAGTGGGCGGTCTCGTTCCCCGAGCGCGTCGAGCGACTCGCGGTGATCGCCGCTCCGCCGTTCTCCACCGCAGACCAGATCGCGCTCAACTCGGTGCAGATCGAGGCTGTGCGCACCGACCCGCTGTTCCACGGCGGTCACTACTACGACGAGAAGGACGGCGAGGGCCCGCACCGCGGCCTGGCGCTCGCCCGCCGGATGGCGCTGCTCAACTACCGCAGCCCGTCGGAGCTGAACGAGCGGTTCGAGCGCGCCTGGCAGAGCGAGATCAGCCCCCTCGGCGGTGGCGGACGGTTCGCGGTCGAGTCGTACCTGGACTTCCACGGCAACAAGTTCACGCGCCGCTTCGACGCCAACAGCTACCTCACGCTGGTGGAGGCCATGAACTCGCACGATGTCGGCCGCGGACGCGGCGGACTGGCCGCCGCGCTCGCCCGCGTCACCGCCCGAACACTCGTGGTCGGCATCGACAGCGACCGACTGTTCCCCGTGGAGGGACAGCAGCTCATCGCGTCCCACCTCCCGGAGACGATCGACGGTAGAGTTCCGGTGGTGATCCGCTCCGACTTCGGTCACGACGCGTTCCTGATCGAAGACGACGCGATCACCGAGCAGCTGAGGAGGCTGTTCGCGGCCTGAGGGGAACGGAGAGGCATGTCGCGCATCCAGAAGGAGCGTGATCGGCTTCTCGCCACCACCGCCCGCACCGTCGGTCTCGTCGCCAGTGCGACGACCCTGTTGACCCTGAGCGTCCCCGGCACGATTCCCTTGCCCCTGTACTTCGCGTCGCTCGTGCTGCTCGCCTGCATGGGGGTGGCGCAGTTCCAGCTCGCCACGCTCAGCCGGCTGACGGTCTGGATGTGCGTCATCATCGTCACGGGAGTCGGGATCATCGCGCTGAACCTGCTGCCCAAGACGCAGCTCGGACCGTCGGCGGTCACCACGATCGGCGTCGTCGGCGCGGTCGGGGTCGCCTGCGTCTCGTTGCTGGGGCCGACCTCCCGGCGCCGCACCCTGCTGGCCATCCTCGCCGGCGCGGTGACGCTCGCCGCCACCGTGACGACGCTGCTCGTCACGGGCTCGCGGCTGGTCGAGGTCCTGATCTTCATCGTGGCCGGCTGGGTCGCTCTCACTGCGACCGGGATCTGGCTGGGCCGCACCGTGCCGCGCGCCCTCAAGCGCATCTCCACCATGAGCCGCGCGTACCGGGTCGAGCGCCAGGCGAGCGAGACCGAGGCGCGACGCCGCCAGGGCGCCCGCCTCCTGCACGACACCGTGCTCGCCACGCTCACGCTGCTCGCCCACTCCGGCGTCGGCGTCGGAGCCGGAGCGCTGCGCGAGCAGGCCGCGGAGGATGCCGCCCTATTGCGACAGCTGCGCCTCGGCTTCACACCGGACCCGACGCGGTCGGGCGACTATCGCCTCAAGCCCGTCGAGGAGTCCACCCTCGGCAACACCCTGGAGTCGGTGAAGCAGCGCTTCCGGAGGATGGGGCTCGAGGTCAACTGGCACGGCGCCGGGCAGGTGCTGCTGCCGAGCGACGTCCTCGACTCGTTCCTGCTCGCGCTCGGCGAGTGCCTCGAGAACGTGCGCAGGCACTCCGGCGTCAACGAGGCGCACGTCACGATCACCGACGACGAGACCACGGTGCGCGCGATGGTCACCGACGCCGGCAAGGGGTTCGACGTCGCGAGCATCGAGGAGGGCCGGCTCGGCTTCACCGAGTCCATCGTCGCCCGCCTGCGCGACGTCGGCGGCAATGCGCGACTGTTCTCGTCGCCCGGCAGCGGGACGACCGTGGTGCTGGAGGTGCCGAAGTGAGCCAGGACGACCGCACCATCCCGATGTCGCGCGGGCTGCTCGGCTCCCGCCGGTCGGGAGCGGTGGGCTCCGCGAACCTCCCCCGCGGGCGCCAGGAGCGCGACGCGCTCGGCCGTGCGCGCCTCGACCTCGGCTTCAACATCGCCTCCGTCGCCCTGATCGCGTTTCTGTTCGCCATCATGCTGATCGCCGCGCCGAACTACCCCGACCTGGCTTTCAGCGTGGCCGCATGGGGTGTGCTGCTGGTCACCCTGGTGACGGCGCTCGTGCTGCGGTTCCGGCTGCCCGATCTCCTGCCGAACTGGCTGTTCGCCGTCGCGCTCGTTCTGTGGGCGGCGGTCGTCGCGCTCGACATCCTCGGCACCTCGACGTCGGGAGTGTGGATCCCGCTGACGGCCGCAGCGGCCGTCGGCCCTGCCCTCCTGCTGTGCGTACCGGTGCGGCCGGCCCGCGACATCGTCGTCGCAACCGCGGTGCTCGGCGTCGTGCTGGCGACGGTGCTGCTGGTGCGCTCGATGGGCGACCTCCAGATGCTCGGACCCGCGATCGCCACCGTGGCCATCGCGATCGCGCCTCCCCTGGTCGGTATGCAGGTCGTCCGCTCGCTCAGCACCCTCGTGCAGTTGGAGCTCGACCTCGTCCAGGTGCAGAGCACCGTGTCGTCGCCCGGTTACGCGGTCGGGATGATGGCCTCGGAGGAACTCGCCCGCCTCGACCTCGCCGCTGAACGGCTGCTCGACGGCGTCGCGACCGGACGCACCGCCCTCCCCCTCGACGAGGCGACGGCCGACACGGCCGCCAGCATCGCCACCGAACTGCGGCTGCACCTCATCCAGGGCCGCAAGGAGACGTGGCTGTACCACGCGGTGACCGAGTCGGCGCTGCTCGGCCCGACGGTCACCCTGACCGACCCGGACGGACTCGCAGCCGGGCTCACCCGCGACCAGCGCGACGGCCTGCTCACGGCGGTGTGGCTGCTGATCAGCGACCCGGTCCGCTCCGGGGCCGGTCAGGCACGCACGCTCAGCCTCGACATCGAGCGGGCCGCGGGCCCTCAGGTCGCCGCCGGATCGGCCGTCGCGACCGGTGCGACAATGGCGATCGTGATCACGACGACCGGTGTGCCGCGAAACGGGGTAGACCCTGCGGCGTGGCAAGCTATCCGTAAGGTGGGACGCCACGCCGAGTCGTACTCCGACTCGGCGCTCCGCATCGAGATCACCACCGTGAGCGACACAACGGCCGAGCTGACCTGACCAGACGGCCATCCGAAGGAAGAAAGGCTGCTCATGAGCGAGGCTCCCCCCATCCGAATCGCCATCGTCGACGATCACAAGATGTTGCTCGGCGCCCTCACCGAATGGATCCGCGGCGCAGCGGACGACATCCGCATGGTCGCGGCCGTCGCCAGCTGGCCCGAGCTGCTGACCCACCCCGAGTTCCCGGTGGACGTCGTGCTGCTCGACCTCGACCTCAAGGACAACATCCCGATATCGCTGAAGCTGTCGACCCTGAAGACGACGGGCGTGCGGACGGTGCTGATGAGCACCTACTCCGAGCCGGCGGTCGTCCGCGAGGCGCTGGCCGCGGGCGCGCTCGGCTATCTCGTCAAGAGCGAGGACGCCGAGATGATCGTGGAGGCCATCCGCGCCGCGAGCAAGGGCGAGTCGTTCATCTCCGCAGAGCTCGACCTGGCCCTCAATGCCGGCGAGCTCGGCGGCGCGCCGAAGCTCAGCGCGCAGGAGCGCCGCGTGATGGCGCTGTACGGCGCAGGCGAGCCGGTGAAGGCCGTGGCCTTCCAGCTCGGGATCTCGGACGAGACCGCGAAGAGCTACCTCAAGCGCATCCGCGAGAAGTACCGCGTGGCCGGCTACGACGTCGGCACGAAGGTGGCGCTGCGCAAGCGCGCCATCCAGGACGGCATCCTCCTCCAGAACGACTGACGCGGGCGGCCTGGCCACAGTTCGTTTCGTCGTAACCCGGTTGAAACGTCACACTCGAAACGATTCGATAGACTGACGTAGTGAACCCCGTCATCAACGGGCCGACGCAGCTGTCGTCGGCCCGTACTCGTCTTGCGCTGCTCGCTCTCGCCCTGGGCGGCTTCGGCATCGGCTCCACGGAGTTCGTCGCCATGGGCCTGCTGCCGAACATCGCCCACGATCTGCTGCCGCAGCTCTATGCCGCCTCCCCCACCGAGGCGAACGCGCAGGCCGGCTGGATCATCTCGGCGTACGCACTCGGCGTCGTCGTCGGTGCGCCGACCATCGCCGCGGCCGCCGCGCGCTGGCCCCGCAAGAAGCTGCTGCTCTGGCTGCTGGTCGCGTTCACGCTCGGCACCGTCGCCTCCGCGCTCGCTCCGACCTTCCAACTGGTGCTGCTGGCCCGGTTCGTCTCGGCGCTGCCGCACGGCGCCTACTTCGGCATCGCCTCCCTGGTCGCCGCGTCGCTGATGGGGCCGGGCAAGCGCGGCCAGGGCGTCGCCTTCGTGCTCTCGGGCCTGACGATCGCCAACGTGATCGGCGTCCCCTTCATCACGTGGATCGGGCAGACGCACGGCTGGCGCATCGCCTACCTGGTCGTCGCGGCGATCTTCGCCCTGACCTTCGCCGCCGTCGCCCTGCTCGTGCCGTGGCAGGCGGGCGACGCGAAGGCCACCCTGCGCAACGAGCTCAGAGCGTTCACCCGCCTCCAGGTCTGGCTCGCCCTCCTCATCGGAGCGATCGGCTTCGGCGGCTTCTTCGCCGTCTACACGTACGTCGCCCCGATGGTGACGACGGTGACGGGCCTGTCGGCCTCCGCCGTGCCGCTGGTGCTGATCCTGATCGGCGTCGGGATGACGGTCGGCAACATCCTCGGCGGCCGCCAGGCCGACCGCAGCGTCGAGCGCGGGATGCTGCTGTTCTTCGGTGTGATGCTCGCCGGCCTGGCCGCGCTGTTCTTCAGCGCGTGGAGCCTTGCCGGCCTCCTGATCTCGGTCTTCGTCATCGCTGCGGCGGCGTCGGCGCTCTCGCCGATGATCCAGACCCGGCTGATGGATGTCGCGCACGACAGCCAGTCGATCGCCGCGGCGCTGAACCACTCGGCGCTCAACATCGCGAACGCGTCCGGCGCGTTCCTCGGCGGCCTGACGATCGCAGCC
Source organism: Leifsonia sp. PARNA 1/14 (assembly GCF_055720965.1). Classification (NCBI taxonomy): domain Bacteria; kingdom Bacillati; phylum Actinomycetota; class Actinomycetes; order Micrococcales; family Microbacteriaceae; genus Leifsonia; species Leifsonia sp. PARNA 1/14. Next base: position 220,684 of record NZ_JBVQSP010000004.1, on the reverse strand, counting down.
GGCTTCGGCTATCTGTCGCCGATCCTCGTCGGCATCGTCCTGGCCGTGGCCGGCATCGTGCTCGCGCTCGTGTCCTTCGGCATCGACCACTCGCGCATGCGCCGCGGTGTCGACACCGGCGTCGTGCACGCCCAGCGCCCCGACCCGGTCCCGATCGACTGAGGCACGCGTAACCCACCGCCGAGGGGCACGTTGTTGTCGCTTTCGGGGCCCGAAAGCGACAACAACGTGCCCCTCGCGCAGTAGCGGAGGCTCAGTGCGACTGGGCCTCGAAGAATTCGGTGACGTCGACGTCGTCGTCGACGGCGTCGGCGCGCCGGAACCCGGTTCGGATCGCTCCGACGATCGCGACGAGCACCGCCCCGAACAGCGTGCCGGCGACCAGTACGAGCACCGGCAGGTAGATCGGCCAGCCATAGACAAGCACGTAATAGCCGATCGTGAACGCCACCGGGTCCACTACTGCGCCTCGCCCCGCTCCAGCGCCGCCTCCAGCCGCTCGACCTTGCCCTCGATCTCGCCGCTGTAACCCGGCCGGATGTCGGCCTTCAGCACGAGCGAGACCCGCGAGCCGTAGGCGCCGACCGCCTCGGTCGCCCGGCGGACGACGTCGAACACCTCGTCCCAGTCGCCCTCGATCTCCGTGAACATCGACGACGTGCGGTTCGGGAGGCCGGACTCCCGCACGATGCGCACTGCGGCCGCCACCGCGTCGTGCACGGACGCGTCCGGCGCTTCGCCCCCGCTCGGCGCCACCGAGAATGCGACCAGCATGAGTCCTCCTTCGTCTGGCACCCGAGTGCCCGGGCACACCAGTCAGTCTAGGAGGGTCGCCCCTCGTTGCGACCCCTCAGCCGGCCTCCCGCACCGGCACCGGGTGCGCGTCGGGCGCCGCGCGGAACGGCCAGGCGTGCGCAGGCAGCAGGTCGCCCGCGGCCTCGTCGGCGTGGCGCTTGCGCCAGAGCGCACCGATCGTCCAGCCGAGGATCACGAAGTACATCAGGTTGCGCACCGTCAGCACCGCCACCATGATCGGCAGCGGGACGAGCAGTCCGTCGTAGAGGTACGGATAGATCACCTGGGTGAGGGTCGCGGTGATGAGCACGAGTACCGCCGGCGTCTTGAACCCACGCCCCTGGTAGACCAGGCCGATGATGACCGGAGCGGCGAGCCACGTGATGTACTGCGGAGAGCCGACTTTGTTGAACGCGATGAACGCCGTCACCAGCGCCAGCGACAGCTCCGGCAGGATGCGCGTGTACGGCGTGCCCCGCCGCAAAGAACGGATGCCGATCAGGGCGACCACGATCGCCGTGAGGCCGAACAGCGGGTTCATCAGCGAACCGGCCGCCACCGTGCCCTCGCCCGTGACCTGGAAGGTCAGCAGGTCGCGGTCGTAGTAGACGACGGCGCCCGGCACGTGGAACGCGGCCTGCCACATCCAGAATGTCGCCACCGGCGCCTCGATCTGGATGCCGCGCCCGGTCTGCATCGTGATGAAGCTGAGCACGTGGAGGCCGGCGCCGAAGATCAGCGGTACGGCGACGATGATGGCGCTGGTGATCGCCGCGGTGGCGACGATGCGCCATCGTGTTTTCAGCCCGATCACCGCGGCCAGCAGGATGGCGGCCGGCCACACCTTGATCCAGGTCGCGACGGTCAGCACCACCACCGCGGCGCGCTCGTGGAGGGTGAGCCAGAGCACGCCGACGACGGCGAGCGCCGCCGAGACCGAATCGAGCCGGCCGACGGCGATCGGGCCGAGCAGCAGCAGGAACGACAGCCACCACCAGCCGGCGACGAGTCGCCGCGGCTCGCGGCCGACGATGAGGACGGCGAAGGCGGCGGCGTTCAGCAGCAGCACCATCGTCAGCCAGCCGCCGACGTAGTTGTCCGCTCCGAACAGCAGCGGCAGCATCACCGGCACGATCGCCGCGAACGGGTACACCCAGTCCGCGTTGACGCCGACGATGTCGGTGCCCTGCGCGGCGAGCTGCGCCCACGGCTTGTACACCCACATCACGTCGCCGAGGCCCTTGCCCTCGCTGAGCGCGAGCGAGCCGATCACGAGGTGCACGGCCAGGAACGCGATCCACAGGCTCAGCGGGCTGGAGGCCACGCGACTGAGGGTCGTGCCGGGCAGCAGTCCGGCGATGGCCTGAGCGCCGTCGTATCGAGCGGCGACACGTGCCCCGGAGGCCGCGCCCGAGTCGCTGCTCGCAGCGCTCGTCCCCGCCGCGTCAATCCCCATGGGGCCTCATCCTAGGGGACGTAACCGAACCCGGACCGACGCCGCAGGCCCGCTCGTGTGCGAGGTCGCTCAGCTTGCGGCGAGCAGTCGCCGCAGCACGCCCGGTACGGCCTCCGCCACGTCGAAGGCGACCACGGGGCCGCCCTGCGACGCGCTCTCGCCCGCCCGGCCGTGCACCCAGGCCGCGGTCGCGGCGAGCGCCGCCAGCGCGTCGTGACCGCGCTCGCCCACCGCGTCGGCGTGCGTCGCGACCAGCGCTCCGAGCACGCCGCCGAGAACGTCGCCGCTGCCGGCGGTGGCGAGCCAGGAGGGCCCGGCGGTGACGGTGAGGCGCTGCCCTCCGGGGGCCGCCACGTGGGTGGTGTGCCCCTTGAGCAGCACCGTCACGCCGAGGGCGGAGGCCGCGCGCTCGGCCCACCCGCCGGGGTCGGAGCGGATCTCGTCCGCGTCGGGGGTCGGCGCGTCGCCGCCCGCCGCCGCGAGGGCCACCGCCAGTTCGCGATAGTGCGGCGTGATGACGACCGGCCCGCTCGCGCGGGACACCAGGTCGAGCGCCCCGGCGTCGATCACGAGCGGGGTGCCGTCGTCGAGCGCAGCGTTCAGCCGACGCGCGTCGTCGTCGCTGCGGTCGTCGGCCGACATCCCCGAGCCGAGGAGCCAGGCCTGCACCCGCCCGGGCGCGGAGACGACCTCGGGGCGGCGGCGCAGCACCTCGTCGGCCGCGTGCTGCGCCCCGAGGTACCGGATCATCCCCACCCCGGTGCGCGCGGCCGCCTCGGCGCCGAGCACGGCTGCGCCCGGATACCGGGCCGAGCCGGTGACCATCCCGAGCACGCCGCGCGAGTACTTGTCGTCGTCCTCCGTCGGCACGGCGATCCACCCTCGGGCGTCGCCGGCCTCCCAGGTGGCCGGCACGTGCCGGTCGCGGTTGTCGTCCATCGCACCTCCCCTCGCCCACGATAGATTCAAGAGATGAGCATCTCCATCCCCGGAACGGTGGTCGTCTTCGATTACGGCGAGGTCATCTCGGTCACTCCGAGCGAGACCGACCGCACGGCCCTGGTGGGGATCGCCGGCGGCGACGCGGAGCAGTTCTGGCCGGCCTACTGGCGGCACCGCAACGCGCTCGACCAGGGCACGCTGACGATCCAGCAGTACTGGCGCGGCATCGAGCGCGAGCTCGGCGAGAGCTGGGAGGATGCGACGATCCACCGGTTGTGGCTGGCCGACTTTCGCAGCTGGCTGACCATCGACCACGACACGCTCCAGGTCCTCCTCGACCTGAAGTCGGGAGGCACCCGCCTGGCTCTGCTCTCGAACGCCGGGCGCGATTTCGGCTCGTACTTCCGGCACGGCACGCTCGGCGACCTGTTCGAGCAGGTGTTCGTCAGCGGGGAGCTCGGCACCGTCAAACCGAGCGCCGAGATCTTCGAGCACGTCATGGCAGAACTCGGCGTGACCCCCGAGCAGACCGTCTTCATCGACAACAAGGCCGAGAACGTGGAGGGCGCCCAGGCACTCGGGATCGCCGGGCACGTCTACACGTCGGCCGCCGACCTCCGGGCATATCTGCAGCGGTTGGCGGCTTAGGAGATACATGACCTCCCTCTTCGATCCGATCACCCTGCGCGGGATCACCGTCCGCAACCGCATCTGGACCTCGCCGATGTGCCAGTACTCCGTGCTCGACGAGTCGGGCGTGCCGCAGACCTGGCACCTGGCCCACCTCGGCTCGCTCGCGACCGGCGGCAGCGGGATCGTGTTCACGGAGGCGACCTCCGTCAACGCGGAGGGCAGGATCTCGCCCCGCGACACCGGCATCTGGACGCACGAGCAGGCGGAGGCCTGGCGGCCGATCGCGGCGTTCATCGCCGAGCAGGGCGCCGTCCCGGGCATCCAGCTCGCCCACGCGGGCCGCAAGGCCTCCAGCTGGCCGGCCTGGGGCTTCGAGGACCGCCACGGCTCCGTCCCCGCCGAGGAGGGCGGCTGGGCGACAGTCGCGCCGTCGCCCGTCGCGTTCGGCGACCTCGCGGTGCCCGCCGAGCTCGACCTCGCCGGCATCGACACGATCGTCGACGACTTCCGCTCGGCGGCGCGGCGCTCGGTCGAGGTCGGCTTCCGCATCCTCGAGCTGCACGCCGCGCACGGCTACCTGCTGCACCAGTTCCTCTCCCCCATCTCCAACCACCGCACCGACGAGTACGGGGGCTCGCTCGAGAACCGGGCGCGGCTGCTGCTGCGGATCGTGTCGGCGGTGCGCGACGAGGTCGGCGACGGCGTCCCGCTGTTCGTGCGGTTCTCCGGCAGCGACTGGACGCCGGGAGGCTGGGACGAGCAGCAGACCGCGACCGTCGCCGCCTGGGCGCAGGAGGCCGGGGCCGACTTCTTCGACATCTCGTCCGGCGGCATCCAGACCGGCGTGCGCATCCCGCTCGAGCCCGGCTACCAGGTGCCGTTCGCCGAGCACGTCCGCAGCTCGGCCGAGGTGGACGTGAGCGCCGTCGGCCTGATCACCACGCCGCAGCAGGCGGCCGACATCGTCGAGAACGGCAGTGCGGACGCCGTGATGCTGGCGCGCGAACTCCTGCGCGACCCGCATTTTCCGCTGCGGGCCGCGCACGAACTCGGCGCCGCGATCGACTACTGGCCCCCGCAGTACCTGCGGGCGCGCTGGCGCGACTGACTAGGTGCGACTGATCACATCGGCGTATTGGGCTGCGTCAGGCAGAGGTAGTTCCCTTCGCTGTCCTGGAACCAGGCCGACTTGCCCTGGTCGTCGGTCGCGACTCCGTTCTCGGTCTTGAGCCCGGGGAAGTCGTAGTCGGCGAAGACGACACCGTTGCCGCGCAGGTGCTCCATCTCTGCGGCGATGTCGTCCACCAGCCAGCACATCGACGTGTTCTGGGCGGTGCCGGCGTTGGCGGTCTCGTAGATGTAGATCCAGGAGTCGCCGCCCGTGCGGTAGCGGACCCCCTGTTCGCCCACGTCCTCCGGCTCGAGCTCGAGCTTGTCGCGGAACCACGCCATGGCACGGGAGAGGTCCGCTGCGGGGAGGACGGAGTAGGTCTTGCTGGACGATAACATGAGAATTTCTCCTCTTCTTTCCGCGCCGCATGGTACTCCCGGTCGGCCGGTTTGGCCCTCCTGAACCGGACGTTCTAGCGGCGTCGGGTGGCGTCCTGCACTTCGCCCACGAGCTCCTCGATGATGTCCTCGAGGAACAGCACGCCCGCGGTCGAGCCCTCCCCGTCGACGGCGCGCGCCAGGTGGCTGCCGGTGCGGCGCATGCTCGCCAGGGCGTCCTCCAGGTCGCTGTCGACGAAGACGGTCACCAGCCGGCGGACCCGCTTGGCGGGCACCGGGAGGTCGAATCCGGTCTCCTCCAGGTCGAGCACATCCTTCAGGTGGAGGTAGCCGGTCGGCTCGCCGTCGCCGTCCGGCACGACGTACCGCGAGAAGCCGTGCTTCGCCACCGCCTTCTCGACGTCGGCGGGAGTCGGCGCCGGCGGCAGCGAGACGAGCGTCTCGGGCTTGACCATCGCGTCGCGCACCTTCTTCGCGGTGAACTCGAACGCGGCGGTCAGCGCACCGGTGCGGTCTGTCAGCAGGCCCTCCCGCGTCGACTGGTTCACGATGGTCGCGACCTCGTCGAGGGTGAAGGTGCTCGCGGCCTCGTCCTTCGGCTCGACGCCGAACAGGCGCAGCACGCCGTTCGCGGTCGCGTTCAGGGCGACGATGATCGGACGCACCGCGCGACCCACACCGACCAGCGGAGGCGCGAGCAGGAGCGCAGCCCGGTCCGGCATCGAGAACGAGATGTTCTTCGGCACCATCTCGCCGAACACGACGTGCAGGAACGACACCAGGATCAGCGCGATGATGAACGCGACCGTGCCGATCACGTCCTCCGACCAGCCCGTGGCGCCGAGCGGCACCTCGAGCAGGTGGTGGATCGCCGGCTCGGAGACGTTCAGGATCAGCAGCGAGCAGACGGTGATGCCGAGCTGCGTCGTCGCGAGCATGAGTGTCGCGTGCTCCATGGCGTAGAGCGCGGTCTTCGCGCTGCGCTTGCCGCGTTCGGCGAGCGGCTCGATCTGCGAACGGCGTGCGGAGATGACCGCGAACTCGGCGCCGACGAAGAAGGCGTTCACGAGGAGGAGCACCACCAGCCAGGCGATGCCGGCCCAGTCGCTCATGCGTCACCTCCCGCCGTCGATTCCTCCGGGTCGGGCGTGTACCGGATCCGGTCGACTCGGCGCCCGTCCAGCCGCTCGACGCGCAGCGTGCCGCCCTCGATCAGGACCTCGTCGCCGACTTTCGGGAGGCGGCCGAGCTCGTTCATGACGAAGCCCGCCACCGTCTCGTACGGGCCTTCCTCCGGCACGGTCACGCCGGCCTGCTCCTGCAGCTCGTCCGGCCGCAGGATGCCGGGGAAGGTGATGGAGTCGCGGCCGCGCACCACTCCGGCCCGGGTACGGTCGTGCTCATCGGCGACCTCGCCGACGATCTCCTCCACGAGGTCCTCCAGCGTGGCGATGCCGGAGGTTCCGCCGTACTCGTCGACGACGACCGCCATCTGGTAACCACGACCGCGCAGCTCCCCGAGCAGCGTGTCGAGGCTCATCGTCTCAGGCACCCGCAGCGCCTCCGTCTGCAGAGCGGAGACGGGGACGCGCGCGCGACGCTGCCGCGGCACGCCGACGGCCTGCTTGACGTGCACGAAGCCGACGACGTCGTCGACGTCCTCGTCGACGACCGGGAACCGGGAGTAGCCGGTGGTGCGGGCCAGGCCGATCACCGTCTGAGCGGGATCGGTGCGCTTGACCGCCTCCACCCGGGGCCGGGGCGTCATCACGTCGGAGGCCGTGCGCGTCGAGAACGCGAGCGTGCGGCTCAGCAGGGTCGCCGTGTCCGCCTCGAGCACGCCGGCACTTGCCGAGCGGCGGACGAGCGACGAGAGCTCGTCGGCCGTGCGCGCCGCCGACAGTTCCTCCTTGGGCTCGATGCCGAGCATCCGGAGGAACCCGTTGGCGGTGCCGTTGAGCACGAACACGAACGGGCGGAAGACGGTCGTGAAGACCGTCTGGAACGGGATGACCAACTTGGCGGTCGCGATCGGCAGCGCCAGCGCGAAGTTCTTGGGCACGAGCTCGCCGAGGATCATCGACAGCAGCGTCGCGACCGCGATCGCGACCACGGACGCGATGGGGACGACGGCGACGTCGGGCAGCCCCAGCGCCGTCAGCGGCCCGCGCAGGAGCGAGCTGATGGCCGGCTCCATCGTGTAACCGGTGAGCAGCGTCGTCAGCGTGATCCCGAGCTGGGCGCTCGAGAGGTGCGTCGAGGTGATCTTGAGAGCGGCGATCGTCATGGTGAGACGGGATTCACCGCGTGCGCGTCTGGCCTCGAGGTCGCCGCGGTCGAGGTTGACCAGAGCGAACTCGCTGGCCACGAAGAGGCCGGTGCCGACGGTGAGCAGGAGCCCGACCCCCAGCATGATCCACTCATAGAGCATGGCGATCACCCCGCACAGGGGGACTCATCGGATGGAATGGGCTGGCAGAAGGAGGGTCGTCCATTTCGCGAGTCAGTATAGCGGCGCGGCCCGCAGAAATGCCGGGGCCGAGCGATTCTCAGCCTGCGCGGCGATTCTCAGCCGGCGCGGTGATTCTCAGCCTGCGCATCGACTCGGCATAGGACGCCCGAAGCGAGCGGCGGGATCCTCGCGGCAGAAGCCCACCGAGAGGACCAGCCATGAGTACCGCAGCCCCGAACCCCGGCCAGCCCTGGCAGCCGGCTCCGCAGTACCAGCCGCAGCAGCCGGTTCCCGGATACGCACAGCCCGCCTCTCAGCCCGCGCCGCCCGCGACTGCCGGGCCGTCGGCGTCGGCCGGCGCGTCGCACCCGAGCGTCCTGCACCGCTGGCCCGCCTGGGCGCAGAACACGGCGCTCGCGGTCGGCGCGGTCGCGGTGCTGGTGATCGTCTTCTTCGCGGGGTACTTCACGGCCAACGCCGTCGACCATGCCCGCAGCGGCTTCGGCACCGGACAGAATTTCACCCCGCGCCAGTTCGGAGGCAACGGCAACGGCTTCGGCGGTCAGTCCGGAAACGGCTCCGGATCGGGCTCGCAGTCCGGGTCGGGCAACGGTTCCTGAGCGTCGCTACCAGCTGACGGGGAGGGCCTTGCCCTCCTCGTAGCCGGCGGCCGACTGGATGCCGACCAGCGCGCGGTCGTGGAACTCCGCCAGCGTCCGGGCTCCGGCGTAGGTGAACGAGCTGCGCAGCCCGGTGGTGATCATGTCGAGGAGGTCCTCCACCGACGGACGGAGCGGATCCAGGTAGATGCGCGAGCTGGAGATGCCCTCGGCGAACAGCGTCTTGCGCGCCTGCTCGAAGGGGTCGAGTCGCTCGAACCGGCCCTTGACCGCCTTGGTGGAGGCCATCCCCCAGCTCTCCTTGTAGAGGCCGCCGCGGTCGTCGGCCACGAGCGCGCCGGGCGCTTCGATGGTTCCGGCGAACCACGAGCCGATCATCACGGAGGCGCCGCCCGCGGCGAGCGCGAGGGCGACGTCGCGCGGATAGCGCACGCCGCCGTCCGCCCAGACGTGGGCGCCGAGCTCGCGGGCGGTCGCGCTCGTCTCGAGCACGGCGGAGAACTGGGGGCGACCGACGGCCGTCATCATGCGGGTGGTGCACATCGCGCCCGGGCCGACGCCGACCTTGAGGATGTCCGCGCCGGCCGCGACCAGGTCGCGCACCGCCTGCTCGGTCACCACGTTGCCCGCTACGATCGGCAGCCCGAGGCCGAGGCCCTTGACCGTGTGGATCGCCCGGCGCATGCCGTCCTGGTCGCCGTGCGCCGTGTCGATCACGAGCACGTCGACTCCCGCGGCGGCGAGGGCCTTCGCCTTCGAGGCGACGTCGCCGTTGATGCCGATCGCGGCGGCGACGCGCAGGCGGCCGTGCTCGTCCAGCGCCGGAGCATAGATCGTGGAGCGGAGCGCACTCGTGCGGCTCAGCGTTCCGACGACGCGCCCGTGGTCGAGAACCGGCGCGAACGACAGACCCGCGGCCTCCATCACGTCGAACGCCGCGCGGCCGTCGGGGAGGTCCTCCGCGTCCAGCGACGTCAGCGCTCCGTGCAGGAGGTCGCCGATGCGCGCGTCCGGCAGCGCCGACCCGAGCTGCGCGGCAGCGAGGCAGCCGAGGTAGCGGCCGCCGTCGTCGCTCACCACGACACCGTGCCCCTCCACCGGCGGCACGCGGCGGAGCACGTCGGCGACCGTCTCGTGCGGGAGGGCGGAGTACGGGGTGTCGAAGGCGACCGGCTGGGCCTTGACCCAGCGGATCGCCTCGTCGAGGTCCTGCAGGTGCATGTCCTGCGGGAGCACCCCGAGGCCGCCGCGTCGGGCGAGCGTCGCGGCGAGCCGTTTGCCGGTCACCGAGTTCATGTTCGCCGACACGATCGGGATGGTGGCGCCTGTGCCGTCGTGGGGTGCGAGCGAGACGTCGAGCCGGCTGGTCACGTCCGAGCGCGACGGCACCAGGAAGACGTCCGAGTAGGTGAGATCGTGGCGCGGGGTCGTGGCATAGAACTGCATGGGAATAACGGTATCCTCCCGGCTCGGACGGCCGCACCCGGCCGCCGATGGGATTAGGCTTGATGCTCGGATGGAACGGGCGGTCGACGGACCCCCGATCGGAACGAAATCAACGGAGAGAGTGGGCGATCGGCTGTGTCGAGCCAATTGACCGGTGTGGGAACCGACGACGGATCGTCGGGCGAATTCGGAGCCAATGAGTGGCTCGTCGACGAGCTGTACGAACAGTTCGTCCACGACAGGAACTCGGTCGACAAGTCCTGGTGGCCGATCCTGGAGAGCTACAAGCCGACCGTGAAGGACGACGAGGCGTCGACCCCGAGCGAGACCCCCGCTCCGACACCGGCCGAGCCGGGCGTCCCGACCCCGAGCGAGCCGACGGTCCCCGCGCCCAGCGAGCCGACCGTCCCGACCCCTCCCGCCGAACCGGCTCCCACGCCCGCCCCGGCCCCCGGTGCTCCGCAGCCGCCCGCGGCGCCGGCCGGGTCGGCCGCGCCCTCCGAGCCCCGCCCGGTCACCACGCCCATCCCGATCATCGGCTCGCAGCCGGCGGCACGGACCACGTCGATCGCGCCCAAGCCGCAGCCTGTCCCGGCGGACGCCCCGGTCACCTCCCCCAACGCCGCCCTCGAAGCGGCCGAAGAGGACAAGGTCACTCCGCTGCGCGGCATGTCCAAGTCGCTGGCGACCAACATGGACGCCTCGCTCAGCGTGCCCACCGCGACCAGCGTCCGCACCGTGCCGGCCAAACTGATGATCGACAACCGCATCGTCATCAACAACCACCTCAAGCGCGCCCGCGGCGGCAAGGTGTCGTTCACCCACCTGATCGGCTGGGCGCTGATCCAGGCGCTCAAAGACTTCCCGAGCCAGAACGTCTTCTACGAAGAGGTCGACGGCAAGCCGTCCGTCGTCGCCCCCGCGCACATCAACCTCGGCATCGCGATCGACCTGCCCAAGCCCGACGGCACGCGCGCCCTCCTGGTGCCGAGCATCAAGCGAGCCGACACCATGAGCTTCGGCGAGTACCTCGCCGCCTACGAAGACCTCGTCTCCAAGGCGCGCAACAACAAGCTCACCGCCGGCGATTTCGCCGGCACCACGATCTCGCTGACCAACCCGGGCGGCATCGGCACCGTGCACTCGGTCCCGCGCCTGATGAAGGGCCAGGGCGCGATCATCGGCGCAGGCGCCCTCGAATACCCCGCCGAATTCCAGGGCTCCAGCGAGAAGACCCTCGCCGGACTCGCGATCGGCAAGACGATCACGCTGACCAGCACCTACGACCACCGCGTCATCCAGGGCGCAGGGTCGGGCGAATTCCTCAAGATCGTCCACGAGCTGCTCATCGGCAAGCGCAACTTCTACGAGGACATCTTCGCCGAGCTGCGCATCCCGTACGTGCCGATCCACTGGAATCCGGACATCTCGGTCGACCTGGCGAGCGCCGTCGACAAGACCGCCCGCGTGCAGGAGCTCATCAACTCCTTCCGCGTGCGCGGCCATCTGATGGCCGACATCGACCCGCTGGAGTACGTGCAGCGCAGCCACCCCGACCTCGAGATCGAGAACCACGGCCTCACGTTCTGGGACCTCGACCGCGAGTTCGTCACCGGCGCATTCGGCGGCGACAAGCGCACCATGAAGCTGCGCGACATCCTCGGCGTGCTCCGCGACTCGTACTGCCGCACGGTCGGCATCGAGTACATGCACATCCAGGACCCGGCCCAGCGCAAGTGGTTCCAGGACAAGCTGGAGCGTCCCTACGAGAAGCCGGGCCACGACGAGCAGCTGCGCATCATGGGCAAGCTCAATGAGGCGGAGGCGTTCGAGACCTTCCTGCAGACCAAGTACGTCGGCCAGAAGCGCTTCAGCCTCGAAGGCGGCGAGTCCACCATCGCCCTGCTCGACACCATCCTGCAGGGCGCTGCAGAGGCCGGCCTCGACGAGGCCGCGATCGGCATGGCCCACCGCGGCCGCCTGAACGTGCTCACCAACATCGCGGGCAAGACCTACGGTCAGATCTTCCGCGAGTTCGAGGGCACTCAGGACCCGCGCACCGTGCAGGGCTCCGGCGACGTCAAGTACCACCTCGGCACCGAAGGCACCTTCACGGGCGCAGACGGTGCGGAGATCGCCGTCTACCTCGCCGCGAACCCTTCGCACCTGGAGGCCGTGGACGGGGTCCTGGAGGGCATCGTCCGCGCCAAGCAGGACCGCCGCCCGGCGGGAACCTTCCTCACGCTGCCGATCCTCATCCACGGCGACGCCGCAATGGCGGGCCAGGGCATCGTGGTCGAGCAGATGCAGATGTCGCAACTGCGGGCGTACCGCACCGGCGGCACCATCCACGTCAACATCAACAACCAGGTCGGCTTCACCACGCCTCCGGCCGAGGGCCGTTCGTCGGTCTACTCGACCGATGTTGCGAAGACCATCCAGGCGCCGATCTTCCACGTGAACGGCGACGACCCGGAGGCCGTGGTGCGCGTGGCGCAGCTCGCCTTCGAATACCGCCAGGAGTTCAAGCGCGACGTCGTCGTCGACCTCGTCGCCTACCGCCGCCGCGGTCACAACGAGGGCGACGACCCCTCGATGACCCAGCCGCTCATGTACAACCTCATCGAGGCCAAGCGCTCCGTGCGCCGCCTGTACACCGAGGCCCTCGTCGGCCGCGGTGACATCACCGAGGAGGAGTACGAGGCCGCGCACGCCGACTTCCAGGACCGCTTGGAGCGGGCCTTCATGGAGACGCACGCCGCCCAGACCCACTCGACCCCGGTCATCACGCAGGGCGAGGCCACCGCCGACATCGAGCATCCGATCGCGCAGCAGGACGACAACGACAACGTCGGCGAGCCGGAGACGACGGCGGTGAGCGAGCAGGTCATCCAGCTCATCGGTGACGCGTTCAACAACCCGCCCGCCGGCTTCACTGTGCACCCCAAGCTGCAGCAGCTGCTCAACAAGCGCAGCGACATGAGCCGCAACGGCGGCATCGACTGGGGCTTCGGCGAGCTGCTCGCGCTCGGCTCCGTGTTGCTGGAGGGCACCCCCGTGCGCCTCGCCGGCCAGGACGCCCGCCGCGGCACGTTCGTGCAGCGCCACGCGGTGCTCCACGATCGCGCGAACGGCCAGGAGTGGCTGCCGCTGGCGAACCTCAGCGACAACCAGGCGAAGTTCTGGATCTACGACTCGCTGCTGAGCGAGTACGCGGCCATGGGCTTCGAGTACGGCTACTCGGTCGAGCGGCCCGACGCCCTGGTGCTGTGGGAGGCGCAGTTCGGCGACTTCGCCAACGGGGCGCAGATCATCATCGACGAGTTCATCTCGTCGGCCGAGCAGAAGTGGGGCCAGCGCTCGTCGCTCGTCCTGCTCCTCCCGCACGGCTACGAGGGCCAGGGACCGGACCACTCCAGTGCTCGCATCGAGCGCTACCTGCAGCTGTGCGCCGAGAACAACATGACCGTCGCGCGCCCGTCGACGCCGGCGTCGTACTTCCACCTGCTGCGCCGCCAGGCGTACGCGCGGCCCCGCCGCCCGCTGGTGGTCTTCACGCCGAAGGCGATGCTGCGGCTGCGCGGCGCCTCCAGCGACGTCGCCGACTTCACGAACGGCAAGTTCGAGCCGGTCATCGACGACGCCCGGATCACCGACAAGGCCGCCGTCAAGCGGGTGCTGTTCATGGCGGGCAAGCTCTACCACGACCTCGTGAACGAGCTGGAGAAGAACCCGAACCCCGAGATCGCCCTGGTGCGCGTCGAGCAGTTCTACCCGCTCCCCGGCGCGGAGCTGAAGGCCGTGGCCGACTCCTACCCCAACGCCGAGCTGGTGTGGACGCAGGACGAGCCCGAGAACCAGGGTGCGTGGCCGTTCATCATCCTGGAGACCTCCAAGCTGGGCCCGCGCCCGATCGGCGTGATCTCGCGACCGGCGTCGGCATCGCCGGCAGCCGGTTCGGCGAAGCGTCACGCGCAGGAGCAGTCGGTGCTGATCCAGCGGGCGCTCACGCTGTAAGGCGCTCCGAACGCGAGGAGCCCCGGTCCGCATGGACCGGGGCTCCTGCCGTTTCGGGCGGTGAGTCAGCCGAGCTCGGCGAGCAGGGCCTCCACACGCCGCTTGATGTCGTCGCGGATCGGCCGCACCTCCTCGATCGGCCGACCGGCCGGATCGGTGAGGTCCCAGTCCTCGTAGCGCTTGCCGGGGAAGATCGGGCAGGTGTCGCCGCAGCCCATCGTGATGACGACATCGGACTCGCGCACCGCGTCGGTCGTGAGGATCGCGGGGGTGCTGCCCGCGATGTCGATGCCCTCCTCTGCCATCGCCTGCACGGCGACCGGATTGAGCCGGTCGGCGGGCTCGGAGCCGGCGGAGAGCACCTCCACGCGGCCTCCGGCGAGCTCGCGCAGGTAGCCCGCGGCCATCTGCGAGCGGCCCGCGTTGTGCACGCAGACGAAGAGCACGGTCGGGGTGGCGGTGTCGGTCATCGGGTCTCCAGATCGAAAGGGGTCGGGCCGCCGCTCGAGAGCGACGGCCCGAGCGGTGTCAGCAGCACTCGGGCGAGCAGGAGCCGTCGGGCAGCACTTGGCAGTCGTCGGTCTCGCAACATCCCATGATGATTCTCCCTTCTTCATCGACGTATGTCGATGAAGCAAGCGTGAACGTATACATTGACGTTTGTCAATGTATAGCTCAGAATCGATGCGTGACGATCGAGCTCCTCCCCCTGCGGGACCTCCAGGCGTGCTGCGCCCCGATCACGAAAGAAGTGATCAGCGAGGAGAACGCCGCCTCGGTCGCCCGGGCGATGAAGGCGCTGGCCGATCCGGCCCGCCTGCGCCTGCTCTCGATGATCGCTGCGCACGAAGACGGCGAGGCCTGCGTCTGCGACCTCACGGAGCCGCTCGACCTGTCGCAGCCGACCGTCTCGCACCACCTCAAGATCCTCGTCGATGCGGGCTACTTGAGCCGGAGCAAGCGCGGAACGTGGGCGTACTACCGCATCGTGCCGGGCTCGCTCGACACCGTCTCGTCGTTCCTGGCCACGGTCTGACGCGTCAGGAGTCGTCGCGCAACCGCGAATGGAACCGCCGGATCGCATCCGCCGCGAGTTCAGGATGCTCGAAGCCCGCGAAGTGACCTCCCGCCGGGGCGAGCACGAACTCCCGCAGCCCGGGCGCTGCTCGCTCGGCCAGCGAACGCGGGAAGCCCGCGAACCCGGGCTCCCGGCCCAGGTACACGCCCAACGGCGCCGTGATCGGCGGGCGAGGCGGGTTCTTCTCGTAGTCGTAGTACTGCTGAAACGACGTGCCGATGCTGTCGGTCACCCAGTACAGCGTCGCGATCGAGTACAGGATGCCCGAGTCGAGCACCCGCTCCCAGCCGCCGTTCTCATGGTCGACCCAGTCGTGCCACTTGTCGGCGATCCACGCCAGCAGCCCGGCAGGCGAATCAGCCAGTGCCGCCGCGATGGTGTCGGGTCGCGTCAGCATGATCTCGCTGTAGCCGCCGTCGAGGCGGTCGTACGCGTCGAGGGCGGCCAGGTAGTCGCGCTCCTGGTCGCTCTGCGGGGTCTCGTCGGCGGGGAACGGCGCGCTCAGCAGCTGGAGGCCGACCACGCTCGACGGGCGGTCGGCGCCGAGCCAGGTGGAGGCTCCCCCACCGATGTCGCCTCCGAAGGTCGCATAGCGCTCGAACCCGAGCACGTCGGTCATCAGCCCATGGAGCGTCTCCGCGATCGCGCGCCGCGTCAGAGGAGGCTCGAGCGCCTCCGAGAACACGAAGCCCGGCAGCGAGGGGATGACGACGTCGAACGCGTCACTGAGCAGCGCGGCGAGCGGCAGGTACTCGACGTAGGCGCTCGGCCAGCCGTGGAGCAGCAGCAGCGGCGTGTGCGGTCCGGCGCCGGTTCCGCGCACGCGCGCGAAGTGCACGCGGTGGCCGCCGACGGAGGCCGTGTGCTGCTCGACCGCGTTCAGCCGGCGCTCCTCCGCCCGCCAGTCGAACGCGAGCCAGCCGTCGACGAGGGTGCGCAGCTCGTCGCCGCCGAGACCACCCTCCCAGCCTGCCCGCGGAGAACGCAGGTAGCGGGTGCGGGTGAGCCGGCCGCGCAGATCGGCGAGGACGTCGTCGGGCACGTGGACACGGAAGTCGTCGATGGCCATGCCGCCACCGTAGCCGCTGCGTCCGACGGTGCCGCTACTCCCGGGCGAGCATGGCCGCAGCCTCCCGCTCGAGGTCCACGTAGGGTTCGCCGCTGACGTCGACGACGATGCGGTGCAGCGTCCCGCCGTGGAATCGGTACGGCCGCTCCCCCGGATAGTCGTCCGTCACCGGCTCCCCGCCGTCGTAGCCGACGCAGAGCCCCTCGCCGGCGAGGCTGAACATGCCCGGCTGGGTCTTGATGCGGCCTTCGCCGACCTTGTGCTCGCCGTGGTAGAGGCTCAGGATGCCGGTCGCGACGCCCGGAGCCTCCTCGCCGTCCTTGTCGAACGAGGCGGAGAGGATGAGGTCGGTACCGGTGGGCGCATCCTCCGTGGCGTCGACCTTCTGCTCCAGGCTGCCGACGAAGTTGTAGACGTAGTGGAGGCGGCCGTCGTTCAGGTAGAGGGCGTGGCCTCCGAACCGGGCGCCGTGGGCGAAGAGGACGCCCTCCGCTCCCGGATCCGGGAGGTCGACGTGGGCGGCGATGACGTACGACCGGTTGCGGACGTTCACCGACTGCGACTCCGGGATCTCGGCGCCGCCTGCGCGATAGATGTACCGGTTGCGCGGGCTGGTGAGCTGCGGTCGCGGCGTCTGGAGGATCTCCAGCGCCGACCGGTCGTCGAGCGGGAAGGCCTGGTTGGCCCCGGCCTCGGCGAACCAGAGGTTGACCAGCTCGCGCACCCGGTCGGGGTTCTCGGCCGCGAGATCGTGCGACTCGGACCGGTCGACGTCGGTGTGGTACAGCTCCCACGTGTCGTCGTTGAAATGGCTCCACCCGCTGATCACCGGGTGCGTCGAGACCGCCTTCCAGCCGTCGTGCCAGATCGACCGGGAGCCGATCATCGCATAGAACTGCGTATGACGGTCGGACGGGGCGTCCGCGTCGGCGACTGCCGATCGCATGCTGATGCCGTCCATCCGGGACTGCACGTGACCGCCGATCTGCTCCGGCACCTCCACGCCGAGCAGGTCGAGCACGGTCGGGACGATGTCGACGGCATGGTGGTACTGGTGACGCAGTTCGCCGCCGTGGCCGAGAACCTTCGGCCACGACAGGATGCACGGGTCGGCCGTCCCGCCGTTGTAGTCGTAGCGCTTCCACATCTTGAACGGGGTGTTGAAGGCCATCGCCCACCCCGTCGGGTAGTGGTTGTAGGTGGCGGTGCCGCCGAGCTCGTCGATCATGGCGAGGTTCTCCTCCAGGCTGTCCGGGATGCCGTTGAAGAACTTGTTCTCGTTCACCGAGCCGTCCGGGCCGCCCTCGCCGCTCGCTCCGTTGTCGGACACCAGCACGATGAGGGTGTCGTCGAGGTGCCTGGACTCCTCGAGGTAGTCGAGCAGCCGGCCGATCTCGTGGTCGGCGTGGGCGAGGAAGCCCGCGTAGACCTCGGCCATCCGGGCGTAGAGGCGCTTCTCGTCGTCGCCCAGCGTGTCCCACGGCTTGGTGTAGTCGAGCGCGGGGAACGGCTTCCCGTCCGGGCCGGTGCGGGTCTCCGGGGTGCCGATCGGGTTGATCGGAGGGAGCACGGTGCCCTCGGGGACGAGCCCGAGCGCGATCTGGCGCTGGAGGGTCTCCTCGCGCATCTTCTCGTAGCCGCCGTCGAACCGGCCGCGGAACTTCTCGATCCACTCCTGCGGAGCGTGGTGCGGCGCGTGACACGCTCCCGGCGCGAAGTAGAGGAAGAACGGCTTGTCGGGCGCCAGCGCCTTGGCGTCGCCGATGAACTCGATCGCCTTGTCGGTCAGGTCGGTGGTCAGGTGGTAGCCCTCGTCGGGCGTCGACGGCTGGTCGACGGGATGGTTGTCGTAGACGAGATCCGGGTACCACTGGTTGGTCTCCGCCCCGAGGAAGCCGTAGAACCGTTCGAAACCGCGACCGGTCGGCCAGTTGCGGCGGGTGGAGGCCAGGTTCATCTCATCCGAGGGGCACAGGTGCCACTTGCCCAGAGCGTAGGTGTTCCAGCCCTGCTCGCCGAGGATCTGGGACAGCATGCCGTTCTCGGGCGGGATGGTGCCGCTGGCGTTCGGGAAGCCCGTCGCGGCCTCCGTGATGCAGGCCATCGAGTTGCGCGTGTGGTTGCGACCGGTGAGGAGGGCCGCGCGGGTAGGTGAGCAGAGGGCGGTCGTGTGCCACTGCGTGAACCGGACCCCGGAGTCGGCGAGCCGGTCGATGTTCGGCGTCTCGATGGGCCCGCCATAGCAGCTCAGGGCTGAGAAGCCGACGTCGTCGAGCACGATCATCATCACGCTGGGCGCACCCTCCGGTGCCTTCGGCGGCTCGAAAGGGGCCCAGTCCGGCACGGAGTCGCGGATATCCAGGTCGATGCGGCCACGGAACTGAGCGGGCATTGCCTCTCCTTTCGGCGCCGGCGCGACGTGGCCGGACGGCCGCACCCTAACGCCGGTCTTTCGGCCGCGGCAAGGACTGCGCGACGAGCATTGCCGTCGGCGTGCGCCGCGCAGTACCCTCCCGCTGGAACAGACCGCCGGGAGCCGACATGACCGGAATCACCGCTGAGGCATCGCGTTCGACCATCCGCCGCATCATCGCGCCGCTCGCGCTAGCGCAGTTCATCTGCAGCTTCGCCGGATCGAACATGAACGTGATGATCAACGACATGTCGCACGACCTCGACACGTCGGTCGAGGGCATCCAGCTCAGCATCACGCTGTTCCTGCTGACGATGGCCGCCCTGATGATCCCGATGGGCAAGCTGACCGACAACATCGGGCGCAAGCGGAGCTTCGTGATCGGCCTCGTCGTCTACGGCGTCGGAGCGCTCATCACCGCGTTCGCACCAGGGCTGTGGGCGGTCATCCTCGGCAACTCGCTGCTGGAGGGCGTCGGGACGGCGATGCTCATCCCTCCCGTGTACATCCTCACCACGATCCATCTGCCCGACATCCCGACCCGCGCAGTGGCGTTCGGCATCATCAGCGGGATGGGCGGGGTCGGAGCGGCCGCCGGACCGTTGATCGGAGGCCTCATCACGACCGGGATCAGCTGGCGGGCGGCATTCGTGTTCCAGGCCGTCGTGATCGCGGTGATCCTGCTGCTGAGTCGTTCGCTGACCGACCCGGTGCCTGCAGACCCGAAGCGGCCGTTCGACATCGTGGGCGCCGTCCTCTCCGCCCTGGGGCTGTTCGTGCTGGTGATGGGCATCCTCGCCGCCGACACGAGCGTCCCGCTGATGATCGTGCTGGTCGTCGCGGGCGTGGCGATCCTCGTCGGGTTCTTCCTGTGGGTGCGCCGCCGTGAACGTGTCGGGAAGGCGCCGCTGCTCTCGACGGCCCTCTTCCGCGTCCGGGTGTCGAACCTCGCGCTGATCACGCAGAACCTGCAGTGGGTGATACTGATGGGAACGTCGTTCACCGTGTCGGCGTATCTGCAGGTCGTGCGGGGTTACAACGCGATCGAGACCGGCGTGATCTTCACAGCGGCGACAGTCGGCCTCCTGCTGACCTCCCTTCTGGCCGGACGGCTGGCGCGCCGGTTCTCGCAGCGCGCGTTGATCATCACCGGCTTCGTGCTCTGCGTGCCCGGAGTCGTGCTGCTCATCTGGCTGACCGCGGGCACCACGGGAGGCTGGCCGTTCGTGCCCGGGCTGCTCCTGATCGGTGCGGGCCTCGGGCTGATGCTGACGCCGTCGGTGAACGTGGTGCAGTCGGCGTTCCCGGAGAGCGTCCAGGGCGAGATCTCAGGGCTGTCCCGCTCCGTCTCCAACCTGGGATCGACCTTCGGCACGGCCATCGCCGGCACCATCCTGGTCGCCAACATCGACGCGGGCGGCGCGGCGTACGGGGTGGCGATGGCCGTCGTCGCGGTGCTCGGTGCGACCGGACTGATCGCCGCACTGCTGCTGCCGCGCACGTCGGCGGCACGCGAGCACGGGAGGCCGGCATGACCGATCACTCCACGAAGACCGTGCTCCAGTCGTCGCGGACGCTCACCACCGTCAGCCCATCGGCCTCCACGGCGTCGAGCGCCTCCTCGGCTCCCGTGTCGTACGGGATGTCGCCGCGGCCGTCGTCATCGTGGTGGACCAGCAGACTCAGCGAGAGCGCGTGTCGGCGCGGGAAGCGCAGCATCGGCAGATCGCCATTCGAGTTGCCCGCCGCGAGGATGGGCCGGCGGCCGGTGCGCGTCCAGATCCGGATCGGCTTCTGAGGGCCGTCGTCGAAGAAGTCCCACGCGGTGCCGTACCGGACGTCGTTCGTGTCGGCGTCGTACTCGAGGCCGACGGCCGAGCCGACCACGCGCTCCGGCGGGATGCCGTAGTAGGCGCTGCTGATCGGCCGCATGAAGTCACGGTCCCCTCCCGAGACGATGTAGCAGCTGAAGCCGTTGGCCTCCAGGTAGTCGATGAGCTCGACCATCGGCCGGTACACCGTGTTCGCGTACGACCGGTGCAGCGTGAGGTGCTGGGCGTCGCGGTAGAAGGCCTCCACCGAGGCGTGGTAGTCGTGCACGCTCATCCCCGCCGTCGTGCGGACCAGTGCTCCGATCAGCGTGTGCAGGTCGCTGTCGTCGCCCTGGTAGTGCTTGTCGACGGCGCGGCCCAGCCAGGCGAGGTCGCCGTCGCGTACCGCCGTGTACGGCTGCTGTGCGGCGAGGCCGGGGTCGGCGGCGACGGCGGCGCTCCACTGCTCGACGATGTACGCGAGCTGCGTCGGCATCGGCTTCTCGGTCCACAGCGTGCCGTCGTTGTCGAAGACGGCGACGCGCTCGGGCACGGGGACGGCGCGCGAGCCGTCCACGACGGCCTCGACGAATCCGGTGATCGCGTCTCTCGTCGGGCCCGGACGCCACGATGCCAGCTCGGTCATGCCGTCAGGCTAGGGAGCGCTCGGGACTGTCGGCAATCCCCGGCCGCGGCGTAGCGTGAGGCCATGACCGTCGTGACCAATCACCGCCTCGGAGAGCCGTGCTGGGTGGACTACGCCGCCTCCGACCTCCCGCGTGCCGAGGAGTTCTACACCTCGCTGTTCGGCTGGACGGCCGAGACCGGCGGCGGAGAGTACGGCGGCTATGTGACGTTCCGCCGCGACGGACGCCTCGTCGCGGGGATGGGCGAGGCGATGGAGGGAGCACAGCCCAACGCCTGGCTCACCTATCTGCTGGTGGAGGACGCGGACGCCGGCGAGAAGGCCGTCGCGAACGCGGGCGGCCGCATCCTGTCGCCCACGATGCAGGTGGGCGACCAGGGCCGCCTTGCGGTCGCTGCCGACCCCGGAGGCGCGGTCCTCGGCCTCTGGGAGCCCGAGCAGCATCGCGGCTTCGAGCTCGTCGCCGAGGTGGGAGGCCTCTCGTGGCACGAGCTCTACGCGCGTGACTACCCGGCCCAGGTGGAGTTCTACAAGCGGGTCTTCGGCTGGACGACGACCGTCCTCGGCGATACCGCGGACTTCCGGTACGAGACCTTCGGCGACCCCGACGCCCCCAGCGGCGGCGTGTTCGACGCCGACGGGATGCTGCCTCCCGGGGTGCCCTCGCACTGGGTCGTCTACTTCGGCGTCACCAGCGCGGCCGACGCGGCGCGTCGGGTGGTCGAACTGGGCGGCACCGTGGTGCGCGACCCGTGGGACAGCGAGTTCGGCCGATTCGCCCAGGTCACCGATCCCCTCGGCGGCCTGTTCTTCGTGCACGAGGTGCCCGGCTCCGTCGCCTGAGCGCGCCGAACGCTCGAGGGGTCAGTGCACCGACGCCTGGAAGGACCGGATGCGCAGCAGCACCTCAGTGCGCAGCGTCTCGGGCGCGGTCTCCTTGCACGCCCGCTGCACGACTTCGGTGAGCACGACGTTCAGGTGCGCCTCGCTGGAGCAGCCGTCGCAGTTCGCGAGGTGCTCGCGAACGTCCGCAGCATCCTCGTTGCAGAGCTCGTTGCGCAGGTACTCCTCGAGTTCGGCCTTCGCCTTCTCGCAGCCGCAGTCGGTCATTTCGTTCTCCTGGTGGTCTGCACGTCCGGGCTCTGGACCGCCGAGAGCCCGCGCTCGTGCGCGTAGTCGGTCAGAAGCTCCCGCAGCATCCGTCGCCCGCGGTGGAGGCGGCTCATGACGGTGCCGATCGGGGTCTTCATGATGTCGGCGATCTCCTGGTAGGAGAATCCCTCGACATCGGCGAGGTAGACGGCCAGCCGGAAGTCCTCCGGGATGGCCTGCAGCGCGTCCTTGACGGCGCTGTCGGGCAGGTGGTCGATCGCCTCCGCCTCGGCCGAGCGGCTGGAGGACGCGGTGGTCGACTCCGCACCTCCGAGCTGCCAGTCCTCGAGTTCGTCGATCGTTCCCTGATACGGCTCGCGCTGCTTCTTGCGATAGGTGTTGATGAACGTGTTCGTGAGGATGCGGTAGAGCCAGGCCTTCAGGTTGGTGCCCTGCTGGAACTGGGCGAACGCGGCGTACGCCTTGACATACGTCTCCTGCACCAGGTCTTGCGCGTCCGCCGGGTTCCTGGTCATGCGGAGGGCGGCCGCGTAGAGCTG
Organism: Leifsonia sp. PARNA 1/14; assembly: GCF_055720965.1. Classification (NCBI taxonomy): domain Bacteria; kingdom Bacillati; phylum Actinomycetota; class Actinomycetes; order Micrococcales; family Microbacteriaceae; genus Leifsonia; species Leifsonia sp. PARNA 1/14. The sequence goes on along the minus strand of NZ_JBVQSP010000004.1, from coordinate 198,145 downwards.
GTCCATGAAGGGCAGCGCCTGCTCTTCGAACAGTGCGCCCTTGTCCTCGGTTTCGGTGCTCATCAGGGGCCAGTCTAGTTGCGCCCGCCGCTGCGCGATCCGGCGATGGGGCCGGATGGCCGACGACGTCGCCGACGGTGACTGCGCGCGGGTGCGCGGTGCGTCGAGGACGGCGGTCGCTGCGGGCACGTGCTGATCCTTCCTTCGGGCTCGATCACGGATACCCTTGACAACAATGCTGATCTCGAAATATTCCGCCCCGGACTTCGATCCGTACGGCGACAACCGCGTCGACGAGCCGAACACGCTGTGGCCCGCTCCGGTCGCCGTCGGGCCGGTCACGGCCTCCGTCTCGCTGCCCGGCTCCAAGTCGCTGACCGCTCGCGAGCTCGTGCTGTCGGCGCTCGCCGACGGCCCCTCGCTGCTTCGCGCGCCGTTGCATTCGCGCGACACCGCCAACATGGTGGAGGCGCTGCGCGCGCTCGGCGTCTCGATCGTCGAGAAGCCGGGCGCCAGCGAGTTCGGCAGCGACCTCCTGATCACGCCGGCGGAGGAGCTGCTCGGCAGCACCACGATCGAGTGCGGCCAGGCCGGGACGGTCATGCGCTTCGTCCCGCCGCTCGCCGGCCTCGCGCTCGGCCCGACGATGTTCGACGCCGACGACTCCGCCCGCGGACGGCCGATGGGCACGATCATCGCCGCGCTGCGCGCGCTGGGCGTCGACGTCAACGACGACGGGCGTGGCGCCCTCCCGTTCACCGTGCACGGAACCGGCGCGGTCACCGGCGGCGCCATCGAGATCGACGCCTCCAGCTCGAGTCAGTTCGTCAGCGCCCTGCTGCTCTCGGCGAGCCACTTCGAGGAGGGGCTCGACCTGACGCACTCCGGCGAGCGCCTCCCGAGCCTCCCCCACATCGAGATGACCATCGCGGCACTGGCCGAGCGTGGTGTGACTGTCGAGTCGCCGGAGGTCGGCCACTGGATCGTGACGCCCGGCAGCATCGGCGCGCGCGAGGTCGACATCGAGCCCGACCTCTCGAACGCCGCTCCCTTCCTGGCCGCGGCCGTGGTCACAGGAGGCACGGTGACCGTCACCGGCTGGCCCGCCTCCACGACCCAGGTCGGCGCCGACCTGGCCGACCTGCTGCCGTTGTTCGGTGCGACAGTGACCCGCGACGGCGACCGGCTCACCGTCACCGGCCCCGAGCGGATCCGGGCCGTGCAGCTCGACCTCACCACCGGCGGCGAACTCGCGCCCGCGATCGTGGCGATCGCGGCGCTGGCCGACGGCCCGAGCGAGATCACCGGCATCGGGCACATCCGCCACCACGAGACCGACCGGCTCGCCGCACTGGCGGCCGAGCTCAACGGGCTGGGCGGCGCCGTGACCGAGCTGGAGGACGGCCTCCGCATCGAGCCGCGCCCGCTGCACGGCGGCGTGTGGCGCAGCTACGAGGACCACCGGATGGCGACCGCCGGCGCGATCGTCGGCCTGGTGGTGCCCGGCGTCGAGATCGAGAACATCGCGACGACCGCCAAGACGCTGCCGCAGTTCCCGCAGCTGTGGACGCGCATGCTCGACGAAGGCACGGCGGCGTAGATGTCGTGGTGGTCGGATGACGACGACGAGGACGACGAGTACGACCTCTACGACGAGTCGACCATCCGCAGCCGCCCCAACCCCAAGGGCAACCGGCCCCGCTCGAAGCAGCGGCCCGAGCACGCGGAGGCCGAGATCGCGCGCGTGCTCGGGGTCGACCGCGGTCGTTACACCGTGCTGCTCGACGAGGACACGGCAGAGGAGCGCCAGGTCGTCGCCGCCCGGGCCAGCGAACTGCGGCGCAAGCCGATCGTGACCGGCGACCGGGTCGCGGTGGTCGGCGACACGACGGGCGACGAGGGCACGCTCGCCCGCATCGTGCGGATCGAGCCGCGGACGACCCTCCTCCGCCGCAGCGCGGACGACACCGACGAGGTGGAGCGCGTGATCGTCGCCAACGCCGACCAGATGCTCATCGTGGTCGCCGCGGCCAATCCCGAGCCGCGCACGCGTCTCGTCGACCGCTATCTGGTCGCCGCGTACGACGCGGGCATCGAACCGATGCTCTGCGTCACCAAGATCGACCTCGCCGACCCTGCGCCGTTCCTCCACAACTTCGCCGGCCTCGACCTGCCGGTCTTCACCAGCCGGGAAGACCACATCCCCGTGGAGGAGATCACGGCGGCGCTGATCGATCACGACACCGTCGTGGTCGGTCATTCGGGCGTCGGCAAATCCACCCTGGTCAACGCGATCGTGCCGGGCGCCCGGCGTGCCACCGGTCACGTCAACGAGGTGACCGGGCGCGGGCGGCACACGTCGTCCTCCACCGTCTCGCTGCGTGTGCAGAGCGGCGCGGAGCACGGCTGGGTCATCGATACCCCCGGCGTGCGCTCGTTCGGGCTGGGTCACGTGGACACCGCCAGCATCCTCAAGGCGTTCACCGACCTCGCCGCGATCGCCGAGGAGTGCCCGCGCGGGTGCACCCACCTCCCCGACGCTCCAGACTGCGCGATCATCGAGGCCGTCGAAGAAGGCCGGCTCGGCGAGACCGGCCGCGCACGCCTCGACTCCCTGCAGCGCCTGCTCGCAACTTTCGCCTCCTGACCTCCTGACCCTGCCGCCGGTCGCCGAGGGGCACGTAAACGCCCCTAAAACCGGGTTTTGAGGGCGTTTACGTGCCCTTCGACGAGGGAGCCGCGCGCTCGGAGGCAGAATGGAGGCATGACTGAGGTTCGACTCGAGGCTGGACAGCCCGCGCCCGCATTCACGCTCGACGACCAGGACGGCTCGCCCGTCTCGCTCGCCGACTTCGCCGGCGACAACGTGATCGTGTACTTCTACCCGGCGGCGATGACGCCCGGCTGCACGACCGAGGCGTGCGACTTCCGCGACAACCTCAACTCGCTGGCGTCCAGCGGCTACAAGGTCATCGGCATCTCCAAGGACGCGCCCGCCAAGAACAAGGAGTTCCAGGAGCAGGAGCGCCTCAACTTCCCGCTACTGTCCGACGAGGATCTGGCGGTCCACAACGCCTACGGCGCGTACGGCGAGAAGAAGCTCTACGGCAAGGCGGTCACCGGCGTCATCCGCTCGACGTTCGTCCTGAACCCGGACGGCACCGTGCGCCTGCCGCTCTACAACGTGAAGGCGACGGGCCACGTCGCATCGCTGCGGAAGAAGCTCGGCCTGGACTGACCCGCCCCCACCTCTACGCGCACGCTGGACCTGCTGCTGCGCGGCGTCTCCGGCGGGAGCTGAGGCTCGCTACGCCGGCAGCCGCGGAACCGACGCCAGCAGCCGCTGCGTGTACGGGTCGGTCGGCGCTCCGAGCACGTCGGCCGTGCGTCCCTGCTCCACGACCCGGCCGCCCTGCAGCACGACCGTCTGCTCGCACAGTGACGCGACGACGCTGAGGTCGTGCGAGACCATCACGATCGTCATCCCCTCGGCCTCCGCCAGCCGGCCGAGGAGCTCGATGATCTGGATGCGCGTGGTGACGTCGAGTGCGCTCACCGGCTCGTCGGCCAGCAGCACGCGTGGACGCGAGACGATGGCGCGCGCGATCGCGATGCGCTGCCGCTGGCCGCCCGAGAACTCGTGCGGGTATCGGCCTGCGGCATCCGCGGGGAGCGATACCGCGCGGAGGGCCTCCGCGACGCGCTCCCGGGCGTCGGACCCGGAGGCGATCCGGAGCGAGGCGAGCGGTTCGCCGACGATCCTGCCGACGCTCTGCCGCGGGTCGAGGGACGAGTACGGGTCTTGGAAGACCGTCTGCACGCTGCGGCGGAACGCGCGCATCACGGCCAGGTCGCGCCGCTCGAGCGGAGCACCGTCGAAGAACACGCCGCCGGAGGTCGGCGACGACAGCCCGAGGAGCAGCGAGAGCACGGTGGTCTTGCCCGCGCCGGACTCCCCCACCAGGCCGACGCTGCGGCCCGGCTCGACGGCGAACGAGACGCCGTCGAGGGCGGAGGCCGCGGCACCGCGGTAGCGGAATCCCGCGTCGCGGAGTTCGAGGATGGCGGTCACGGCACCTCCAGGGCGGCGTCCAGCTCGCGTGCGCTCCGGACGAGCTCGGCAGTGTAAGGATCTGCGGGCGCGGTCAGAATCCGCTCGATCGTGTTCTCTTCCACGACCCGGCCGCCCTGCAGCACCAGCGCGCGCTCGGTGAGCTTCGACACCACCGCGAGGTCGTGGCTGACGAAGAGCAGCGCCATGCCGCGCTCCGCGACGAGCGTGTCGAGCAGCGCGAGGATGTCGGCCTGCACCGTCACGTCGAGCGCGGTGGTCGGCTCGTCGGCGATGAGGAGTTGCGGGCGGCATGCGAGCGCGGCTGCGATCGCGACGCGCTGACGCTGGCCGCCCGAGATCTCATGAGGATACGCGCGCGCGATCCGCTCGGGATCGGGCAGGCGCACCTCGTCGAGCGCGGCGTGGACCGCCTCGCGGAGGGCGGCGCCACGCAGACCGAGATGCCGACGCAACGGCTCCGCGACCTGGGCGCCCAGCCGCATCAGCGGGTCGAGTGCCGTCAGGGGTTCCTGGAAGACAGTGGAGGCCGTGCGACCGCGCAGCGGAACCAGCGAGCGCTCCTTGGCCCCGATGACCTGGGTGCCGGCGAGCTCGACGCTCCCCGTCGCCGTGAGCCCCTCGGGAAGCAGGCCGGTGATCGCGAACGAAGTGAGCGACTTGCCCGACCCCGATTCGCCGATCAGGCTCAACCGCTCGCCGGCGACGAGATGGAACGAGACGCCCTCGACCAGCGGCGAACCGTCGCGCGCAGTGACGCCGAGCTCCTGCACATCGAGGATCATCGCGACCTCCTGCGTGTCGGGTCGGCGACGTCGCGCAAGCCGTCGGCCACGAGATTCACACCGACGACGAGCACGACCAGCGCGACGCCCGGAGCGATCGCGCCGACCGGTGCGACGGCGACGGTGCCCTGGGCCTCCTGCAGCAGCCGGCCCCACGACGCGTTCGGCGGCGGCGCACCGAGGCCGAGGTACGACAGGCTGGCCTCCGCGAGGACCGCGACGCCGAATTGGAGGGCGAGGTTGACGGCCAGCGTCGGCCAGATGTTCGGGAGGACGTGCCGGCCGACGACGCCGGCCCACGACGTTCCGGAGGTGCGGGCGGCGGTGACGTATTGCTGAGCGAGCACGCGCTTGGCAAGCACGCGCGTCAGGCGCGCGACGACGGCCGACATCGCCAGGCCGATCGCGAGGATGGCCGTTCCCAGCGAGGCGCCCTGCGCCGCGACGATGAGCATCGCGAGCAGCAGCACGGGGAAGGCGATGATGATGTCGAGAATGGCCGAGATCGTGTCGTCGAGCCATCGGCTGGCGAATGCGGCCAGCATCCCGATGGTGATGCCGATGATCGCGCCGATCACCACGGCTCCGACGCCGACCGCCAGGGCGATCCGGGCGCCGATCATCAGCTGCGTGGTCAGGTCGCGGCCGAACCGGTCGGTGCCCAGCCAGTGCCCACCGCCGGGCGGCTGCAGCCGGCCGCCGGAGGTGTCGCCCTGCGCGTACGGAAGCCACACCAACGACACGACGGCGACGAGCACGACCAACCCGACGAGCGTCAGTCCGACGCCGAGCGTGACAGACCGGCGCGCGCGCCGACGCACCCGCTCCCGCGGGTCCGGCGCCGCCTGCGCGGCCTGCTCCACCACCGCGCTCATCGATTGCCCGAGATGCTCTGCCGCAGACGCGGGTCGATGATGCGCTGGGCGATGTCGGCGAGGAAGCCGACGATGAGCACCAGCAGCGTGGAGACGAACAGGATGCCCTGGATGTCGGGATAGTCGTGCTGCTCGATCGCTGTGAGCAGCATGCTGCCGAGCCCTGGCAGGGTGTAGACGCTCTCGACCACGACGGCGCCGAGGAAGGTCGTGGCGAGCTCGATGCCGAGGATGGAGATGATCGGGACCGCGCCGTTGCGCAGGCCGTGCCTCCACATCGCCCGGCCGAACCCGGAGCCCAGAGCGCGCGCATTGCGGAGGTAGTCGCTGCCGATGACATCGAGCGTCGCGCTGCGGACGTAGCGCGCGATCGACGCGCTCATCACGATCGCGATGGTGATGACCGGCAGCGCCAGCGACTGCAGCGCGGCGGCCGGATCGGCCCAGTCGTCACGCGGGAAGCCTCCCGACGGGAACCACCGCAGGTCGATCGCGAAAGCGTCGACGAGCAGGATGCCCACCCAGAACACCGGCACGGCGATGCCGAGCTGCGAGAACGCGGAGAGCACGAGTCCGTACCAGCGGTCGGCCTTCCACGCCGCGACGAAGCCGATCGGGAGTGCGAGCGCCAGCGCCAGCACGAACGACAGCAGCGTGAGCGGCACGGTGACCGCCAGCCGTGACGCGATCTCGGGACCCACCGGCAGCGAGGTGATGAACGACTGGCCCAGGTTCAGCGTGAGGAGCGAGCCGAACCAGTTCGCGAACTGCTCGGGCAGCGGGAGATTGCTGCCGACCTGCTCCTGCGCCGCCTTGATCTGCTCCGGCGTCGCGCTGGCAGACAGCAGCGCATTGGCCGGGTCGCCCGGGAGCACCCGCAGCAGGAAGAAGAGCACCACCATCGCGAGCAGCAGCGACACCAGGAGGAACGCGGTGCGGCGGAGGAGGTAGGAGGTCATGATCTTTTCAGCGTAGATGCTCGGGGAGGCCGTTTCGTGGCCTCCCCGAGCATCAGTGGAGAACGCGGGCGAGCCGCGCGCTGTGGATTACTTCTTGACGATGTCGTACGCGTAGAACTGCGAGTTGAGCCCGTTCACCGGGTAACCGCTCACCGAGCTCGACGCGACGACGATCTGCGGGTACAGGTACAGCCATGCGCTGGCGGCGTCCTTGGCGATCTGCTCGTTCACGAGCTTGAGTTTCGCCGTCTGATCGGCCGTGGTGGAGGCCTGTTCCGCCTCGTTCACCCAGGTCGTGACCTGCGGGTTGTCGTAGCCCCAGTAGAAGTCGGGATTTCCGTACCAGACCACGTCGCGGTCGTTGACATGCTCCTGCAGCGTGGCGACGAAGTCGTGGTTCTTGAAGACCTTCGTGTACCACTGGTCGGCCGAGATCGAGTTGATGTTCACCGTGACGCCGACCTTGGCGAGCTCGGTCTTGAGGAACTCCGCGACCGCGGGGTGCGGGTCGTAGGTCGGGGTGTCCAGTGTGAACGTGAACCCGTTCGGGTAACCCGCTTCGGCCAGCTCCTTCTTCGCGAGGGAGACGTCGTAGGGGTTCACTTTGGTGAGGTCCTCGTACCAGGGGTCGCTCGGCGGCACCATCGAGCCGATGAGCGTGCCGTACTTGCCCCAGATCGAACTGAGCAGCTTCTTGGTGTCGATCGCGGAGTAGACGGCCTTGCGGACCTCGGCCTTGTCGAACGGCGCGACCTTGTCGTTGAAGGCCAGGAGCTCCTTGGTCGTCGACTTGCCGTTACTGATCGTGTAGCTCTTGTTACCCTCGAACTGGGTCAGCGAGTCCGGGCTCTGGATGCTGGTGACGACGTCGACCTGGTTGGTGAGCAGGGCGTTCGAGAGGGCGCTGGCGTCGGTGAAGTAGTCGTAGACGACCTCCTTGTTCTTCGCCTTGTCGCCCCAGTAACCGCTCCAGCGCTCGAGGCTCAGCGAGCTGCCGCGCTTCCAGGTGCCCAGCGTGTACGGGCCGGTGCCGTCCTCCGCCGTCTTGTAGTTCGTCGTTCCCGGGCCGTAGATCCACACGTAGCTCAGGTTGTAGGGCAGCGAGATGGAGCGGGACTTCAGCGAGATCACGACAGTCTTATCGTCGGGGGTCTGGATGCCCGAGATGACGGCGAGCTGCGACTTGCGTGCGGACTGCGAGTCGTCCGCGAGCACCCGCTCGATGCTGGTCTTGACCGCAGCGCTGGTGAGCGGCTTGCCGGAGTGGAACTTCACCCCGTCGCGCAGAGTGAAGGTGTAGGTCAGGCCGTCGGAGCTGGTCGTGTACTTGGTCGCCAGCAGCGGCTCGACCTTGCCCGCGTCGGTGAGCTTGAACAGGCCCTCGTAGACGTTGCCGTTGAGCGCCTCGGTGACGCCCTGGCCTCCGCCGGCGGTGTTGTCGAGGTTGACGGGCTCGTAGAGCGAGCCGACGGCGATCGACGCGTCGGCGCCCGACGAGGACGACGACGTCGCGCCGGAGCAGCCGGCGAGCGTGAGGGCCGCGGCGATGCCGATCGCGAGCGTGGCGAGCAGGGGGGTCTTTCTCAACGGAGTTCTCCTGTGCTGTGGGGAATGCGAAGGGGTGGGGATGAAGCTCAGTGGGCGGCGCCGTCGCGGAGCACGACGCGCTTCTCGCCCGCGGTCACGGGCACGGCGAAGCGGTTGTTCCGCGGCGGCAGCGGACAGTTGTACTGGTCCGAAAAGCCGCAGGGCGGCACGAAGGCCCGGTTGAAATCGAGCACGGCGTCGTCGCCGTCGCGCGTGACGAAGAGGAAACGGCCGGAGGCGTAGGTGCCGTCGGGGCCCTCAGCGCCGTTCGTCGGATCGCCGAAGACGAGCAGGAGGGTTCCGTCGTCGTCGAACGCGCTCAGCGTGTACTCGACGCCGTCGCGCTCGAAGGTGATGTCGCCCGGCACGACGAGCTCGCGTGTCAGCCCGTTGTCGCGGATGTGCTCGAACGGAATCGTGCGCTCGCCCTCGACGGGCGTGAAGCGGGCCTCGATGACCCAGGAGGGGTCGAACGGGAACGCCTCGATCGTCTCGAATGCGCGGATCGCCGGGGAGGCGGCGTCCCACAGCCGGATGCCGCGCTCGGGCGCTCCGGTGTCGAGGTTGCGCCGGCTCAGCTCTGTCGCCGTCACGGTCGCCGGCTGCCCTGCGAGTGCCTGCTCCGTCGTCGTCTCGTCACCCTCGGGAAGCCAGCGGGTCTCGACGAGGGCGAGGTTGCCGGTGGGCTGGGCGACGGAGCCGAGTCGCCACGCACGCCACGCGGCGTACCCGGCCTCCGCGGTCTCGATGGTGGACGGAGAGGCGGGGGCGGTGGTTTCAGTCACGATATCGGGCATAACAGAGCGAGTCTCCGTCTTGTTCCCGCTCCGGCGCTATTCGTGTGTCTCCGTGTTGCGGGCATCGGAGCGCGCGGTCGCGCGCGCGACCGACGGAGTCAGGGCGAGCACGCCGGCGACGACCGCGGGAACGAGGAGCGCCCAGCCCACGTCGGGCCGCGCGACGAGGCCCTGGAAGCTGCCGACCGCGACAGCGATCATCAGGATCTGGATGGTGACGATCGACGCTCGCGCCCATGCGTGCAGCCGAAGGAGGCCGACGAGCGTCGCGATGACCCAGGCCGCTCCCAGCGCGACGAGCACGGTGATCGCGACAGCGGTGGTGTACGACTGGGGCTTCTGCGTGAGAAGCTCGAACAGCAGCCAGAGCGCGAGCCCGGTCACCAGCAGCGCCTCCAGGGCCACGATGACCGCCAGGACGATGAGAAGCGGTGGCCTGGCGGGGCCTCCGGAGGCGGGCGCGGACGGATCGGGCACTATAGCATCCAGACATTTCGAGTGTGTGTTCACAGCGTTATCCCATACAAAACTATTGATTCGGATTAACCGCTATGGGAGCATATTCAAGGCCGAGTTAGTGCTCACAGGGTGGTGGGCAGGTCTCATTCCCCATGGATCTGAAGAACCCTGTAACGCGGCTGCTTACCTGCATTCTAGGCCCCTCGGGCCAGGAAACATCCAGCAAACAAGGAGCATATCTTCATGGATTGGCGCGACAAAGCCGCCTGCCTGACCGCGGACCCCGAGCTGTTCTTCCCTGTCGGAAACACCGGACCCGCGGTCGACCAGATCGACAAGGCCAAGGCGGTCTGCGCACGCTGCACCGTGACGGAGATCTGCCTGCAGTACGCCCTCGAGACCGGCCAAGACTCCGGGGTGTGGGGCGGCCTCTCCGAAGACGAGCGCCGTGCGCTCAAGCGCCGCGCCGCCCGCGCGCGCCGCGCCTCCTGAGCCCCGACCCAGGCTCCCTGCAACACACCGCCGCCGAGGCGGCGCTCCTGAACACCTAGCAGACGTCATCGTCCAGGAGCGCCCCTCGGCGTTTCTCGTGGTGGACGACGCTCGAGGGCCTCAGACGGTGGTGAGGTAGCGGAGCGGCACCTCGATGGTGACCTCGGTGCCCTGGCCCATCATCGTGTGCCAGTCGATCGCGCCGCCCAGTTCGCCCTGGATCAGGGTGCGCACGATCTGCGTGCCGAGCCCCGAGCCGACCTTTCCCTCGGGCAGGCCGGACCCGTTGTCGACGACCTTGACGGTGAGCGACTCGGCAGACCGGTTCGCCACGATCTCCACCTGACCCTCGCGCCCCGCCAGGCCGTGCTCCACCGCGTTCGTCACCAGCTCGGTGAGCGCCAGCGCCAGCGGCGTCGCGTACTCGCTCGGCAGCGAACCGAACGTGCCCGACTTCTTCGGGTGCACCGTCGTCGTGTGGCTCGCCGCCACCTCCGCGACCAGGAGCAGGACCCGGTCGAAGACGTCGTCGAAGTCGACGATCTGCGCGAGGCCCGTGGAGAGCGTGTCGTGCACGACCGCGATCGCCGCCACCCGCCGCATCGCCTGGCTCAGGGCCTCCCTGGCCTCCTCCGAGTGCGTGCGGCGCGCCTGGATGCGCAGCAGCGACGCGACGGTCTGGAGGTTGTTCTTGACGCGGTGGTGGATCTCGCGGATCGTGGCGTCTTTGGTGATGAGCTCGCGCTCCTGGTGCCGCTGCTCCGAAACGTCGCGACACAGCACGATCGCGCCGACGCGCTGCCCGCGGTTGCGGATCGGGATGGCACGCAGCGACACGGTCACCCCGCGCGCTTCGATGTCGGTGCGCCACGGCGCCCGGCCGGTCACGACCAGTGGGAGCGACTCGTCGACCGTGATCGTGCCGGCGAGGAGGCCGGTCGTCACCGTGGCGAGCGACTCGCCCTCCAACTCACCCGTGAAGCCCATCCGGTTGAAGGCGCTCAGCGCGTTGGGGCTGGCGAACGTCGTGACGCCGTCGACGTCGAGGCGGATGAGGCCGTCGGCCGCACGCGGCTGACCGCGCCGCGGCGCCGCCGGTGCGCCGAGATCGGGGAAGTCGCCGGTGGCGATCATGTTGAACAGGTCGTTCGCGCAATCGTTGAACGTCAACTCCTGACGGCTCGGCGTGCGCGCCTCGCTGAGGTTGGTGTGCCGCGTGATGACGGCAACCGGCTCGGACGCCGTCTCGGGCGAGTGGACGGTGAGCCGCCGGATCACCGGCACGGCGCGTACGCGCGTGGGCGTCTCCTCGTACCAGTCGGGGGCGGAGGTGTCGATGATCTCCTTGGTGCGGTACGCGTCGGTGACCTGCTGACGCCACTCCGGCTTGATCCGCTGACCCACGAAGTCGCGGTAGAAGAGCGTCGCCGCGCTCGACGGCCGCGCGTGCGCGACCGCGACGAAGTCGTCGTCGGTCGTCGGCACCCACAGGACGATGTCGGCGAAGGCCAGATCGGCGAGCAGCTGCCAGTCGCCGACGAGCGAGTGGAGCCACTCCACGTCCGCCTCGGAGGAACGACCTTGAGCATGGACGAGATCACTGAGCGTCGACACTCCCCCACTATAGACAGACGGCGTCACGCCCGGTGACAGCGGCCTGAGGCCCTCTCCGGCGGCCGCAGTGGAACGAGTTGTCCACACCCGCGTTGATGCCCTGGACCCCTGCGAACCGCGCTGCTTGAGTGAGAGGCAGGCAATCGACGAACGCGTCGAAGAGAAGAATCGAGCTCCATCAGAATGAACACACTCTTGACTCCCGTCCTCGACCGCGACGGTGTGCACAGCGACCACATGAAGAGCGACCTCATGAAGAGCGACCGGCTGCACAGCGACTACCAGGGCCGCGACGCCCGGCCTCCGCTGAGTGTCGTGCAGCAGAGTCCCGACCCCGACCTCCGGCTCGTCAGCGGTCTCGACGACGATCCGAGCCTCTTGAGCGCGAAGCTCGCGCTGTGCGTCATCGAGATCCTCGCGGGCGCGCGCCCTCTCGATCAGCTCGGCAGGTGGGTGAGCGATTCGGTGTTCGTGCAGTTATTGCGCCGCACGGTGATCGCTGCGCGCTCCCGGGAGGTCACGGGCGACGACGCGCGCCGCCCGCGCGTGCGCGTCGGCGAGCCGATGGTCAACCGTCTGGGCGAGTCCATCGTCGACGCCGTCGTGATGATCCACCAGCCGACCCGGTCGCGCGCTGTGGCGCTGCGGCTGGAACGCCACCGCACACGCTGGCGGGCGACCGCGATCAGCGTGCTGTGAACGCCTGACGGCGGGGAGGCCGGTCGAGCCTCCCCGCCGTCAGGCGGACGTCATTGCGATCAGCGCTTCTTGGCCTGCGCCCGGCGCTCGGCGCGGTTAGCAGGGGCGTCGTCGGACTCCTCCACACGCTGGCCGAACGCGCCGCGCTGGTTCGACGCCTGAGCGGGCGGAGCCGCCTGAGCCGGAGCGGCCTGGCGCTGCTGGCGCTGCGCGCGGTCGGTCGCGGCCTTCTCGATCTGGCCCCGCTGGTTGCGGACCTCGACCTCGCCCTGTTCGCCGGGAGCCGAGTAGCTGAGCCGGGCCTCCGAGGACTCGCCTCGGGCGAGGCCCTTGGCTGCGACGGCCGGGGCCGCGACCTCGTCGGGAGCCTGGTTGACCTCGACCTCCAGGTTGAACAGGAAGCCGACGGTCTCCTCGCGGATGGCGCCCATCATCTGCTGGAACATCGCGTAGCCCTCGCGTTGGTACTCGACCAGCGGGTCGCGCTGCGCCATGGCGCGCAGGCCGATGCCGTCCTTGAGGTAGTCCATCTCGTACAGGTGGTCGCGCCACCGGCGATCGATCACCGACAGCACCACGCGCCGCTCCAGTTCGCGCATCGCGGGCGAGCCCAGCGACTCCTCGCGCTTCTCGTACGCGATCTTCGCATCGGACATGATCTCGCGGCGCATGAAGTCGCGGTTGATGCGACCCTTGTTGCCGGCCTCGGCGATGACCTCGTCGATGGAGACACCGACCGGGTACAGCGTCTTGAGCTCTGCCCAGAGGGCGTCGAAGTCCCAGTCGTCGCCGCTGCCCTCACCAGTGTGCTGGTCGAGGATGTCGTCGACGACGTCGGTGAGGAACTTCTGCACGCGCTCGTGGAGGTCGTCGCCCTCGAGGATGTGACGGCGATCGCCGTAGATGGCCTCGCGCTGACGGTTGAGCACGTCGTCGTACTTGAGGACGTTCTTGCGGATCTCGGCGTTGCGCGCCTCCACCTGCGACTGCGCGCTGCGGATGGCGCGGCTGACGACCTTGGACTCGATCGCCATGTCGTCGGGGACGCTCGTGCGCCCCATCAGGCTTTCGGCCGCGCCCGCGTTGAACAGGCGCATCAGGTCGTCGGTCAGCGACAGGTAGAAGCGGCTCTCGCCCGGGTCGCCCTGACGGCCGGAGCGGCCGCGCAGCTGATTGTCGATGCGCCGCGACTCGTGGCGCTCGGTTCCGAGCACATAGAGACCGCCGGCTGCGATGACCTTCTCGGCCTCCTCCGCCACCTTCGCCTTGACCTCGGTGAAGACGTCGTCCCATGCGGCCTCGTACTCCTCCGGAGTCTCGACCGGCGACAGCCCACGGGCGTTCATCTCGGCGACCGCGATGAACTCGGCATTGCCGCCGAGCATGATGTCGGTTCCACGACCGGCCATGTTCGTGGCGACGGTCACCGACCCGACGCGTCCGGCCTGCGCGACGATCGCGGCCTCGCGCGCGTGGTTCTTCGCGTTCAGGACCTCGTGGCGCACGCCCTTCTTGGCGAGCAGGCGCGAGAGATACTCGCTCTTCTCGACGCTGGTGGTGCCGACGAGGACAGGCTGGCCCTTCTCGTGGCGCTTGGCGATGTCTTCGACGACCTGGTCGAATTTGGCCATCTCGTTCTTGTAGACGAGGTCGGGCTGGTCCTTGCGCTGCATCGGCTTGTTCGTCGGGATCGGGACGACGCCGAGCTTGTAGGTGCTCATGAACTCGGCCGCCTCGGTCTCGGCCGTACCGGTCATGCCGGACAGCTTCTTGTAGAGACGGAAGTAGTTCTGCAGCGTGACCGTGGCGAGCGTCTGGTTCTCGGCCTTGACCTCCACGCCCTCCTTGGCCTCGATCGCCTGGTGGATGCCCTCGTTGTAGCGACGCCCGACCAGGATGCGACCGGTGTGCTCGTCGACGATCAGCACCTCGCCGTTCATGACGACGTAGTCCTTGTCGCGCTTGAACAGCGCGTTCGCCTTGATCGCGTTGTTGAGGAAGGAGATGAGCGGGGTGTTCGCCGACTCGTAGAGGTTGTCGATGCCGAGGTAGTCCTCGACCTTCTCGATGCCCGGCTCGAGAACGCCGACCGTGCGCTTCTTCTCGTCGACCTCGTAGTCGACCTCCGGCGTGAGCCGGGTGGCCAGGCTGGCGAACTCGTTGAACCAGCGGTTCGCCTCGCCGGAGGACGGCCCGGAGATGATCAGCGGGGTACGCGCCTCGTCGATCAGGATCGAGTCGACCTCGTCGACGATCGCGAAGTAGTGGCCGCGCTGCACCATGTCGCTCGCCTGCCACGCCATGTTGTCGCGGAGGTAGTCGAAGCCGAACTCGTTGTTCGTGCCGTAGGTGATGTCGGCGGCGTACTGCTCACGCCGTTCCTCGGGCGTCTGACCGGAGAGGATCACTCCGGTGGTCATCCCGAGCGCGCGGAACACGCGGCCCATGAGCTCCGACTGATAGCTCGCGAGGTAGTCGTTGACGGTGATGACATGCACGCCGCGGCTGGTGATGGCGTTGAGGTACGCCGCCGTTGTCGCGACGAGGGTCTTGCCCTCGCCGGTCTTCATCTCGGCGATGTTGCCGAGGTGGAGGGCGGCGCCGCCCATGATCTGCACGTCGAAGTGCCGCATGCCGAGCGTCCGCTTGGACGCCTCGCGCACGGCGGCGAAGGCCTCCGGCAGCAGGTCGTCGAGCGATTCGCCGTTGCTGTAGCGCTCGCGGAGCTCGACGGTCTCGTGCATGAGCTCGTCGTCGGTCAGCTCGCTGAAGTCGTCCTCGAGAGCATTGACCGCCTTCGCGTACGCCTCCAGGCGCCGCAGGGTGCGTCCCTCGCCGACGCGGAGAACCTTTTCAAGAACTGAGGCCACTGATGCACTCCATTTTGCTCGGTCGGGCCGATGATGCCCGCGCCCCGGCGGGCGCACGCCGCACGGCAGACTCCGCCGACGATAGAGAACATCGTACTTGGTCCGCCCCTGCGTACGACCCGCCCTCGCTGGGAGGCGTCTGCGAGGTGCGTGAACGGTGATGGCGTGCGCCGCCCGGGCGCACGCCATCACCGCGTCTGTCAGCCGAGCTTGCGGCTGGCCGTCGCCACCTCCTGCAGCTCCTCGGCGTCGTCGTCGAGGGCGATCACGCCGTAGTCCCAGCCCTTGCGGCGGTAGACAACGCTGGGCCGCTTGGACTCCTGGTCAACGAACAGGTAGAAGTCGTGGCCGACCAGTTCCATGTAATAGAGGGCGTCGTCGACGGTCATCGGAATGCTCGCGAAGACCTTCTGGCGGATGACGACCGGGCTGTACTCCTCCTCGGTCTCGATCGCCTCCGCTTCATCGGTGACGACCGGCGTGCTGCCGGTGCGCACCTGATCGAGCACGGAGACGGGAGCCGCTGCCAGCCCCACGGCGCTGAAGCCGTCGGTGCTGGCCTCGCGCAGCGACGTCGGGCGATGCTGCCCGCGGTGCACCTTGCGCCTGTCTTTGGCCCTCCTGACGCGTTCGAGGAGTTTCCCGAGCGCGATGTCGAACGCCGCGTACTTGTCGGTGCCGGTCGCCTCCGACCGCACCACCGCCTTCGGTCCGACCAGTGTCAGCTCGACACGATCGTCGCCGTTCTGGGATCCCGCCTTCTCGTTGTGCCTGCTGACCTTGATCTCGAACGAGATGGCCCGCTCGGCGAGATGAGAGACCTTGTCGGCCTTCTCTGTCGCGTACTCGCGGAACCGATCAGTGATTCCCAGGTTGCGTCCGACGATGTTGATGTCCATGGAGACCTCCCTGATCCGGCGCGACGTCCGCCCGGATCACGAAGGGCGGAATCGCTCGCGCCTTTTCGACTACCGTAGTGCTCCCCAGCGCGTTACGGAACCGTAATCAGCGGGTGAATTCTTAGTAATCGTCTGGATGTTCGCTCCATGAAACCGGTGGCACCGGGTGTCTTCATCGACGACGCGGCGTCTGGGCGATGGTCGCCGCTCCCACCACGATGCCGCCTGCTGCGCGAATCGCGCGCGCGGCCTCCACGAGGGTGGCGCCGGTCGTCACGATGTCGTCGACGAGCAGGCAGCGTCTGCCGGCGATCCGAGAAGAGCCGATCAGGCTGTCTTCGCGATTGTGTTCGCGGTCGTGCGACGACAGCCCCGCTTGATCGACGGTCTGGCGGGTGAGTCGCAACGCGCGCCAGAGTGGAGGGACGAGGGCGCGGGAGCGCGAGAGGATCATGCCGGTCGGGTGGTAGCCCCTGCGCCTCCAGGCTGCGCGCGTCGACGGGATGAGGACAGGAACCGGGACGGACCGGCCGTCTGCGGTCGAGGCGGCCACAGCGGCTCGAAGCGCGCGCCCCAGTGCCGACGCGACGTCCACCCGTCCCGCGTCCTTGTAGGCGAGCAGCACCGCGCGGGGCACGTCGTCGTAGTCGAGAGCGGAGCAGACGGTGATTCCCGCGACGGTCCTCGTGCGCTCCTGCGGCACGAGTCGGTGCGCGCAGACGGCGCAGACCGACCGGTCAGGGGCTGAGCAGCCGGCGCACCGGACCGGCAGGAGCACAGCGGCGGCGTCGAGCAGTGCTTCGCGGACGTACCGGCGCGCGGGAGCGGGAGGAGTGGGTGTCTCGATCATCGTCCCAGCCTCGCGCGAGCGGCCCGCCGACGTCCGCCCGGCGCAGGGATCCGTGGATTACCCGCGAGAAAGGCGCGTTGTGGAGGAGTGGTCAGGTCAGGGCTGCCCGAGCTGCACGGCGACCGCACCCACCTTGTCGGTCTGCGTCTGCCAGCCGCTCCCGGTCGGCGCCTGCAGAGTGCCGTCGCCGGCGAGCACCAGGTAGCGAGAGAGGCCTCCCGCCCCGACGATCGTGCGACCGGCGGCGGGGCCCGTGGTCGAGGTGGAGGTTCCGCCGATGGTCTGCTCCGTGATCGCCGTCGCGTCGCCGTTCGTGATCGAGAGCACGGCGACCGTCAACTCACCCGTCCAGGCGATCGACGTCGGCGTCCCGTCACCGACCGCGAGCTCGATCGGCTGCGTGATCGAGGTCGGCAGTCCGTCGGCTCCCCGGACGACACCGCCCGCGACCACCGCGTAGCCGGTGCCCGTGCTCAGCACGGCGACCACGCGGGTGCCGTCGCGCGAGACGGCGAGCGCCACGATCCTCGTCGCACCGGGCCACGCCACTTTCACGGCATGCGACTGTCCGTTCGTTCCCGCGACCTGGAGCGCGTCGGGCGCCGCAGCCGGGACGCTCCACAGCCAGCCCGCATTGTCGAGTGCCGGCGCGATCAGCCCGGGGCGCGTGTCGACGCGGACCGGATCGCCCGACTTGCGGACGAGCACGGCTGCCCCGTGGGACAGCACGGCGACCTGGTCACGGCTGGCGTCGATGGTCGCCGCGCTGGGCTGGAGGGCCACCACCTTGTCGCTCAGCCCGCTCAGGTCGGTGATCGTCGACCCGTTGAGCAGCCCGAAACTGTCGCCGCGGTAGACGATGGCGTGAGAGTCGACCGGCGGGTCCTGGAGCGGCGACGACGAGTCGGAGATCGGTGGGATCTGCTGCGCGTTGCCCTCGATCGAGAGCTGCACGGAGGACGCGAGCGCGCCCAGACTCTGCTCCAGTTGGAGCTGCATGCGCTGCAGCTGGAGCTGGTCCGCCTGGCCGGCCTCCGAGCTGAGATCGACGCGGGCGACACCCGCGGCGGTCGTGACCGAGGGCACGGCGAGCTGCGTCCCCTGCGGGAACGCACTCGTCACGGCGCCGTTCAGCCACTTGGCCGGCCCGGCGAGCACCGCACTCGCGACCCGGGTCGCCGCCGAGGCGACCCGCGCGGGGAACCAGCGCGCGTCCGGCACGAGGTAGGAGTAGCCGGCGTTGTAGAAGTACAGCGTCTGCTGGCTGTACACGGCACGGAAGGTCGGATCGTCGATGACGACGCCGTCCGGCGCCACGGCGATGCGCCACTGCCCGTTTTCGCGGGCGACCTGGTACGAGAGCCCGATCGGCGCCTTGCTCGCGATGGGACGGTACGAGCCGACGCTGTCGACGTTGGCGACCGGGATGACGTCCACCGACCACTGGTCGCCCTCGTGGTCGAACGTGCGGTTGCGGCCGTCGTCGACCGTGACCGACTCGTCGGGGTTCCAGGAGGCCGCCATCGACTTGGTCAGGTACTTGCGCGCGATCTGGAAGTTGTTCTTCGGGCTCGAGGCGGCGTCGATGAAACCCTGCACGATCCGCTGCGGCGACGCCCCGTTCTCGGGTGGCGACGGGTTGAAGTCCAGATCGAGCTGGTCGTTGACCTGCGCGACGGGGCCGCCCTGGCGCACCGGCCCGGAGTCGGGGATGCTCGCGCACGCGGCGAGCACCAGGGCGAGGGCGACGGCCACGGCCGCGCCGAGTCCGCGTACGGTCCGCCGGATCATGCGCGTGCCCCGCTTCCCGGTCGCACCGCGCCGTCGTCGACGTGCCCGGCTTCCCCGTTCGTCGAGGCGGTCGCTTCGATCGCGGCGGAGTCGTCGTGGCGGCGGCCCGGCTTGGCACCGGCGTCGACGGGAGGGAGCGGCAGGGGCGACGAGGTGATGCCCTTGCCGGTGACGCGCGGCAGCGTGAGCCGGAAGCACGCGCCCTCCCCCGGCATCGACCACACCTGCAGCCAGCCGGAGTGCAGCGTGACATCCTCCAGCGAGATGGCGAGGCCCAGGCCGGTGCCGCCGAGGGTGCGCTTGCGTGACGGATCGGCCCTCCAGAACCGGTCGAACACATGGTTGGCGTCGTTCTGGTTCATGCCGATCCCATAGTCGCGGACACAGAGGGCGACGGCCGTCTCGTTGCTGTCGACGGTCACGACCACCGGCGCGCCCTCGCCGTGCTCGATGGCGTTGCCGAGCAGGTTGCGGACCACCCGACGGATGCGCCGCGGATCCATGCCGACGTCGAAGTAGCCGCCGGGCGCCTCCAGCCGCAACTCGGACCCGTTCTGCTCGGCGACCGTGCGGAGCTCGTCGACGACCTCTTCGGCGAGCCGCACCAGGTTCGTCGGCTCGGGCTCGAGGGCCACGGAGCCGGCGTCGTACCGGCTGATCTCGAGCAGGTCGGAGAGCAGGCGGTCGAAGCGCTCGATCTGGGTGTGCAGCAGCTCGGCGGTGCGGGTCGTCGCCGGCGGGAACGATCCGCGCTGGTCGTAGATCACGTCGCCGGCGAGCCGGATCGTGGTCAGCGGCGTGCGCAGCTCGTGCGACACGTCGGAGACGAAGCGCTGCTGCAGCTGCGACAGCGTCGCCAGCTGGTTGATCTGACTCTGGAGGCTGTCCGCCATCCCGTTGAACGACCGGGCCAGCGAGGCGAAGACGTCCTCGCCCTTCTCCGGAATGCGCACGGCGAGGTCTCCGGCGGCGAGCCGTTCACTCGTGCGCGCCGCCACGCGGATCGGCTCGACGACGAACCGGACGATCAGCCAGGTGATGGCGCCGATCAGGACGATGAGTGCGAGACCGGCCAGCAGCAGCGTGTTCTGCACGAACAGGAGCGTGTTCTCGGAGTCGCTCAGGTTGTAGCCGATGTAGAGCTCGTAACGGCCGTAGGACGGCAGGGTCAGCTGGGTCCCGACGACGATTCCGGGGTCGGTCGAGTCGGTGCCGGAGGGCAGCGCGACCGATTGGTAGTACTGCTTGGTGCCCCCGCTCTGCACAGCGGCCCGCAGCTCGGGCGAGATGACCGGGTTGAGGGCAGGGCTCCCACGGTCGGGCGGCGCCAGCACGCTGTTGTCCTGCCCCGGCACACGATACGCCGCGATCAACCGGCTGGAGGTCGAAGCCTGCACGGCCTGGAGGGTCGAGCTGAGCAGGTTCTTTCCGCTGTCGGCCGACCCGATGTCGGACGCGTTCAGGGTCGTCTGCGCCGCGGTCGTCGCGCGACTCGAGTCACGCAGGGCCTGGTCGAGGCGGGACTGGTACAGGTCGTTGCTGATGCTGAGCGCCATGTAGACCCCGGTGACGAGGATGGCGACACCGGTCAGCAGCACTGTGATCGCCACCGTCCGCAGCTGCAGGGAGCGGCGCCAGAGGCGCGCGAGCTCGGACGGCACCTGCCGCCACCACTCCCTGTCGGGCCAACGGAAGCGCATCGCGGTCGCCTCCGGTCAGGTCGCCGCGCCGGCGCGGTAGCCGACCCCGCGCACGGTCATCACGATCTTCGGGTTGTCCGGATCCTGCTCCACCTTGGCGCGCAGGCGCTGGACGTGGACGTTCACGAGCCGGGTGTCGGCCTTGTAGTGGTAGCCCCACACCTGCTCCAGGAGCATCTCGCGCGTGAAAACCTGCTGCGGCTTGGAGGCCAGCGCCAGCAGGAGGTCGAACTCGAGCGGCGTGAGCGCGATGCGGGCGTCGCCGCGCCGCACCTCGTGACCGGCGACGTCGACGAGCAGGTCGCCGACGCGCAGCTGCTCGGCGGGCGGAGCCGTCGGCGCCGGGCGCAGGCGCGTGCGGATACGCGCGACGAGCTCCTTGGGGTTGAACGGCTTGACCATGTAATCGTCGGCGCCCGACTCGAGGCCCTTGACGACGTCGGCCGTGTCGGACTTGGCCGTCAGCATGATGACCGGAGTGCCCGATTCTGCGCGGATCCGACTGCACACCTCGATGCCGTCGAGGCCCGGCAGCATGAGATCGAGGAGGACGAGGTCCGGCTTGGCCGCGCGGAAGATCTCGATGGCCTGGGCTCCGTCTTCGCAGAACACGGGGTCGAATCCCTCGGTGCGGAGCACGATGCCGATCATCTCGGCCAGCGCGGTGTCGTCGTCGACCACCAGGATGCGACTAGTCATGTCCGAAGATTCCCCTGAACCCCTCTCGGGCGGCGCATGCCGCGGATCTCACGGGTCCAGCGTAGTCGAGGAGGCTGCGCGAGCCTTGTATGCCGGCCCGATGCCGGCTGTGCGCCGCCCGTTGGAAGCTGAGCGCCCGCGACGTGCCCCGTGGGCGGGGCATCGCGCAAACCGCGGATGTGCCAGCATGGGAGCACGCATCAGACGGGGGATGAGAGGCACGGCGTGAGCGACGACCAGACCTGGCGGGCACCGGGCTCGTCCGACGACGCGAAGGCGTCCGACGGAGGAGGACCCGACGGCGCGGTGCCGCCTCCGCCCCCGGCCGGGCAGCCTCCGCAGGCCCCGCGCTACGGCGAGTACGCGCCAGGCGGGTTCCCGCAGCAACCCGGGTACCCGCAGCAGCCCGGCTGGCAGCAGCAGCCCGGCTGGCAGCAGCAACAGGGCTGGCAGCAGCAACAGGGCTGGCAGCAGCAGTACGGCGCACCCGGCCCCCAGCCCGGCTGGGCTCCCCCGCCGAAGCCCGGTCTCATCCCTCTGCGGCCACTGGCGTTCGGCACGCTCATCGGCGCCCCGTTCCAGGCTCTGCGGCGCAACCCCAAGATCACTGTCGGCGCCGCGCTACTGCTTCAGGGCATCCCGACGATCATCGTCTCGGTGCTCATCGCCGGCGGTGTGTTCGTACTCATCGACCGCATCTCGAACGCCGACGCGGCCGACCGCGACACCATCGCCGCGGGCGCCATCGGCGGCACCATCGTGCTCGGCGTGCTCGCCGTCGTCATCTCGACGGTGTTCAGCGCGCTGCTGCAGGGCATCGTCGTCAGCGAGGTGTCGCGCGAGACCCTGGGCGACAAGCTGACCTTCCGCGCGCTCTGGCAGCTGATCCGTGGCAGGATCGGCGGGCTCATCGGCTGGACGTTCCTCGTCTTCCTCGCCGGATTCGCCGGTATCGCGCTCGTCGTCGCCGTGATCGTCGCCCTCGCCATGCTCGGCGGGGTCGCCGGCGTCGTCGGGGCCGTCCTCGTCGGGATCGGCGGCTCCATCGGCCTGATCGTCGTGGCGGTCTGGCTCTACACCAAGCTCTCCGTCGTGCCGAGCGCCCTCGTGATCGAGCGCCTCCCGCTGCGGGCGGCGATCGCCCGCTCGTGGCGGTTGACCACCGGCTACTTCTGGCGCACGTTCGGCGTGCTCATCCTGCTCTGGCTCATCATCTACGCGGTCACCCAGGTGATCTCGGTCCCGTTCGCCCTCATCGGCGCGATGGCCGGCGGCGTCTTCGCCCCGACCTCGCTGAGCACGCCGGACTCGAGCAACTTCAGCGCGGTCCTCGCGAGCCAGCTCGGCGTCAACGTGCTCTCGGCCGTGGTCGGCGCGATCGTCGGGGCGATCGGCAGCGTCGTGCAGTCGGCCGCGATCGGCCTCATCTACATCGACCTCCGGATGCGCAAGGAAGGGCTCGACCTCGAGCTGGTGCGCTTCGTGGAGGCCCGCCAGACCGGCCGCGATCTGCCCGATCCCTACACACAACCCGCACCGACGGCGACCTGGCCGGGCGCCTGAGCGTGCTCCTGCACTCCGCGCTCCGGCTCGACGTGCCGGTGGACCCCGACTCGCCGCAGGCGCAGGACTGGCTCCGCAACGAGCTCGCCAAGCCCCAGTACCAGGCAGCGAAGCCCACCTGGTTCGATCTGGCGTCGAAGGCGGTGCAAGACTGGCTTGCCTCCCTGCTCAACGGACCGACGGGCGACGCGGGCCCTGTGCTGCTGCTGGTGGTCGTGCTGCTCGTCGCGGCCCTCATCGTCGCCGCGTTCCTGATCTTCGGGCGCCCGCGGATCAACCGCAGGGCAGCCTCCGATCGGCGTGCCCTGTTCGGCGCCGGAGACGCCCGCTCGGCCGACGAGCTGCGCCGTTCGGCCGCCGATGCAGCGCGTGCGGCCGACTGGGCCCTCGCGATCGAGGAGCAGTTCCGGGCGATCGCCGCCGCACTCGACGAGCGCACCCTCGTCGAAGTCCGGCCGGGCACGACCGCGACCGAGTTCGCGGCGCAGGCGGCACGCTCCGCCCCCGCCCAGGCCGCCGAGCTGCGCCAGGCCGCGCGGACCTTCGACGAGGTGCGCTATCTCGACCGCCCGGGGTCAGAGGCGGGGTACCAGCAGCTCGTCGCCCTCGACGCACAGCTGCAGCGCGTCCGGCCGGCTCAGGAGGCGGTGGTCGCGTGACGAGCACCCTGCCACCCGACACGACCAGAGCGCCGGCCACCGCGCCGTCGACGGAGGACGCCCTCGCCACCGCGGTCTCCCCGACCGTGCGGCGCACGGCCCGTCGCGCCGTCCCCTGGATCGTCCTCGGCGTCATCGCCCTCCTCGTCGCCCTGTCCGGCCTGGCCCTCGGCGCTGGGCGCTCCATCGCCGGCGATCCCCTGGACGCCACGAACCCGGGGCCGGCGGGCGGCAAGGCGCTCGCGCAGGTCCTCGGCCAGCAGGGGGTGTCGGTCAAGACGGCCGGCTCACTCAGCGGAGTCCGCGATGCGGCGGGTGACGACACGACGGTGCTCGTCTACGATCCCGAGGGCAACCTCGACCACGAGGGCTACGATCAGCTGACCTCGGTGGCGAGCACCATCGTGGTCGTGGAGCCGAGCTTCGCCGCCCTCCAGGCCCTCGCACCCGACGTGCACGCCGCGGGCGCACCGCGAGCCGTCGCCTCCGCCGGCTGCGACCTCTCCGCCGCGAAGCGCGCCGCGCGCATCGACCCGCGTGCGACCGCGAACACCGACGGCGCGTCGTCTCCCGGTACGTTCCGGGCGACCGGCGGCGCGACGACCTGCTTCGAAGGCTCGGGAGGCCGGGCCTCCCTGGTCGGCACGAGCTACCAGGGTCGCACGGTGTACCTGCTCGGCTCGGCGGCCGTGCTGATGAACGACGGCATCGACCGCCTCGGCAACGCGGCTCTCGGGCTCAACCTGCTCGGAGAGCACCGCACGCTGGTCTGGTACCTGCCCGGCCTGCTCGACCGCCCCGTCACCGGTCCGGCCGATCTCGCCTCCCTCACGCCCGGCTGGGTGACCCCGGTCGTGATCCTGCTCACGCTGGTGTTCGTGGCGGCGGCGGTCTGGCGCGGACGCCGCTTCGGACCGCTCGTGGTCGAGCACCTCCCGGTGGTCGTGCGCGCGGGCGAGACGCGCGAAGGGCGCGCCCGCCTGTATCAGCGGTCCTCCGCGAGACTCCGCGCCGCGGACGCGCTGCGGATCGGCACCATCGGGCGGCTTTGCACCGCGGTCGGTCTCCCCCGGGTCGCCACGACCGACGAAGTCGCCGAGGCGGTCGCAGCGGTGACCGGCCGCGACCATGCCGCGGTGCGGTCCCTCCTGGTGGAGGAGCACCCGCGCTCGGATCGCGAACTCATCGACCTCTCCGACCGGCTGGCCGAACTCGAACACGCCACCGCGGCCGCCGCCTCCCCCGACCGTCCGCGACCGACCGGAAGAATGGAACAATGACCGACCTCACGACCGGATCCCACCGCGCCGACGGGCCGCCCGCCGGTGCTCACGCTGACGGGGCTGCCCCCGCAGGCTCCTCCCCCGCAGGCTCCTCCCCTGCAGGCTCCGACGACCTGCGCCACGCCCTCGCCCGAGTGCGCGCCGAGGTCGGCAAGGCCGTCGTCGGCCAGGACGGCGCCGTGACCGGCCTGATGATCGCACTGCTCGCGCGCGGTCACGTGCTGCTGGAGGGTGTGCCCGGCGTCGCGAAGACCCTCCTGGTGCGCTCGCTCAGCGAAGCGCTGAGCCTCTCGACCACGCGCATCCAGTTCACGCCCGACCTGATGCCGGGCGACGTCACAGGGTCGCTGGTCTACGACGCCCAGACCGGCGGGTTCGTGTTCCGCGAGGGGCCGGTGTTCACGAACATCCTGCTCGCCGACGAGATCAACCGAACGCCACCCAAGACCCAGTCCGCCCTGCTGGAGGCCATGGAGGAGCGCCAAGTGAGCGTCGACGGCGTCAGTCGCCGCCTCCCCGATCCGTTCATCGTCGCGGCCACCCAGAACCCGATCGAGTACGAGGGCACTTACACGCTCCCCGAGGCGCAGCTCGACCGCTTCCTGCTGAAGCTCACGCTCGACGTGCCGGAGCGCGAGGCCGAGGTGGAGGTGCTGCGCCGGCACGCCGCCGGCTTCGATCCGCGCGACCTCGCCGGCGCCGGCGTGACGCCGGTGCTCGACGCTCGCCAGCTGAACGACGCCCGCACGGCCGCGGCCGCCGTCGGCGCCAACCCCGACGTGCTCGCCTACATCGTCGACCTCGCCCGGGCGACGCGCCGCAGCCCGTCGGTGCGGCTCGGCGTGAGCCCGCGCGGCACGACCGCGCTCCTCGCGGCGGCGAAGGCGTGGGCATGGCTGTCGGGCTACGAGTCGATCACCCCCGACCATGTGCAGGCCATGCTCGTCCCGGTCTGGCGCCACCGCATCCAGCTGCGCCCGGAGGCCGAGCTCGAGGGCGTGGGACCCGACGCGATCCTGCGCTCGATCGTTCAGCAGGTCCAGGTCCCGATCTAAGGCGGCTCCGATGACCGTGTCCGGACGTTTCGTCGCCCTGCTGGCGCTGGGCGTCGTCCCCGTCGTACTCCTCGGCGGGGAGGCGCCGCTCGCCTACGCCGCACTCGGCGGCTGGGTGCTGCTGTGCGTGGTGCTCGGGGTGCTCGACCTCGTGCTGGCCGCTTCGCCGCGCCGGCTGCGGGTGAGCCGGGAGCTGCCGGCCCGGGTGCGGCTCGGCGCCGACGCGGCCGCCGAGCTGTTCGTCACGAACGCGGGCACCCGCACGCTGCGCGGCGTGCTGCGGGACGCCTGGGAGCCGTCGGCCGGCGCCGAGCCGTCCCGCGTTGCGATCAGCATCCCACCGGGCGAGCGCCGGCGGGTCACGATCGCCTTGCGGCCCTGGCGGCGCGGCGAGCGCCGCGTGGAGCAGGTCACCGTGCGGGCGACGGGCCCGCTGGGCCTCTGGTCGCGACAGGCGACCCTCGCGGCTCCTGGGCGCATCCGCGTGCTGCCGCCGTTCACCTCCCGCAAGCACCTCCCGTCGCGCCTGGCACGGCTGCGCGAGCTCGACGGCACCACCAGCGTGATGCTGCGCGGGCAGGGCACCGAGTTCGACTCCCTCCGCGAGTACGTGCGCGGCGACGATGTGCGCTCCATCGACTGGCGCGCGACGGCCCGGCGGCACGACCCGACCGGTGGCCGGGGGGCGCGTGTGATGGTGCGCACCTGGCGCCCGGAGCGCGACCGACGGGTCGTACTCCTGATCGACACCGCGCGCACGTCCGCCGCGCGCATCGCGGACGAGCCCCGCATCGACACCGCGTTCGAGGCGTCCCTGCTGCTGGCCGCGCTCGCGACCCGAGCGGGTGACCGCGTCGACCTGCTGGCGTACGACCGGGTCGTGCGCGGGCGCGTGCAGGGCGCGACGGGCGCCGAACTGCTGTCGCGGATGGTGGACACGATGGCCGGCATCGAGCCGGCTCTCATCGACATGGACTGGTCGGCGGTGCCCGCCCAGGTCGGGACGCTCACCAGCCAGCGCTCGCTGGTCGTGCTGCTCACCTCCCTCGACGCGCCCGGCGGCTCGCGCGGCCTGCTGTCGGTGCTGCCTCAGCTCACGAAGAAGCACATCGTCGTCGTCGCGAGCGTGACCGACCCCGACGCCGAAGCCGCCGCCCTGCACCGCGGCCGCCGGGAGGACGTGTACCGGGCGGCCTCCGCCGAGCGCGCTCTGCTCGACATCGCGCGGGTGTCGGCCGCCGTCCGGCGCCTCGGCGGGGAGGTCGTGACCGGTTCGCCCGCGGATCTCCCGCCGGCCGTCGCCGACCGCTACCTCGCCCTGAAGGCCGCCGGCCGCCTCTGAGCGCTCATGTCCGTTGCGGATTTGCGCCGAATGTGGCGATACGCGGCCCCGAACGGCACATTTGCCGCAAATCTCGCGGCAACGCGGCTCGCGGCAGCGCGGCTCGCGGCAGCGTGCGGCGCGGCAGCGTGACGCTCGTCAGCCGGCGACGACGCGGCGGTCGCCGGCCTCGAACGCGGTGAGGTCGCCCGTCTCGCCCGCGCGCACCGCGCGCCGGCCGACGAAGAGCATGTAGAAGAGGAACGCGGCGAGCGCGAGGATCCCGATCGCGATCTTCGCCCACACCGGCAGCGCCGAGGGCGTCACGAAACCTTCGATGAGCCCCGAGACGAAGAGGCTGATCGTACAGCCGACGGCGACCGTGAACAGCGCCCTGCCGTCCTCCGCCAGCGCCTGACCGCGGGTGCGCGCTCCCGGCGCTATCCACGCCCAGAAGATCCGGAGGCCGGCCGCGGCGGCGACGAAGACGCTGGTGAGCTCCAGGAGGCCGTGCGGCAGGATGTAGGCGAACATCACGTCACCGCGCCCGTACGCGAACATCACACCCGCCGCGGTGCCGACGCCGACCGCGTTCTGCACGAGCACATACGGCACCCACAGGCCCGTGATGCCGAAAGCGATGCACTGGGCGGCGATCCACGCGTTGTTGGTCCAGACCTGGCCGGCGAACGACGCGGCCGGATTGTTCGAGTAGTAGTCGACGAACTCGTGGTTCACGTACTGCTTGAGCGCGGCGTCGTCGCCGAGGTTGCGCAACACGTCGGGGTTGCCGGTGATCCAGAGCGCGTAGAGCGTCGAGACGATGATCGTGAACACGGCGACCGCGAGCACGATCCAGCGGATCCGGTAGAGCGCGGCGGGCAGCTGCAGCGCGAAGAAGCGCGGGATCTGCGAGAACAGGTTCGTGCCGGCGCCGGTGAAGCGCAGGCGCGCGGTGGCGAGCGTCACCGAAAGCCGATCGCCGACGGCCGTGGAGCCCGCACTGGTCTGGATCGCCGACAGATCGGCAGCACCTGACTGGTAGAGGTCGATCAGTTCGTCGGCGTCGCGGCCGTCCAGGCGTCGACGGGACGCCAGCCGGGAGAGCCTGTCCCAGTCGGCGCTGCGTGCTGCCGTGTATGCGTCGAGATCCATCTGCTTGAATGATAGCCATGACGGCATCAGCGCCCATGCTCCCGAGCGGGGGTCAGTCGCGCGTGGCCCAGCCTGCTTCCGGCGCCACCGCCGGCGGCGATCGCGAGCTCGTGACCGGCGAAGCCGTCACCCTCGACGTCAAGCCGGTGAGCTACATCCTCCGCGCGGCGGGCACGATGATCGACTGGCTGTTCTCGATGCTCGTCATGCTCGGCTGCATCCTGCTCCTGGTGGCGACGGGAGGCGGCCTCGACGACGCGCTCGTGCGGGCGCTCGTCGTGCTCATCCTGGTGTTCGGGATGGTCGTGCTCCCGACCGCGATGGAACTGCTGACCCATGGCCGCTCGCTCGGCCGGCTGGCGGTCGGCGCCCGCATCGTGCGCGACGACGGCGGCGCGACGGGATTCCGGCACGCGTTCATCCGCGCCCTGGTCGGCGTGCTCGAGATCTACATGACGTTCGGAGGCATCGCCGCGCTCACCGGCCTCCTCAACTCCCGCTCCAAGCGGCTGGGCGACCTGCTGGCCGGCACGTACAGCCAGATGGAGCGCGTCCCCCGCCCGGAGCCGCTCCAGCTCTATCTGCCTCCGCAGCTCTACGGCTGGGCGCAGACGGCCGACGTCGGGCGGCTGCCCGACCGGCTGTCGCGACGGATCGCCCAGTTCGTGCGTCAGGCGCCGCAGCTGACGATCGCCGCCCGGGTCGGGCTGAGCACCGAGCTCGCGCGGGAGGCCGCACCCTACGTCTCGCCGCTGCCCCCGGTCGACGCCGAGACGTTCCTGGTCGCGGTCGCCGTCCTCCGCCGCCAGCGCGACGCCGCCGGACTCGCCCTGGAGGCCGAGCGCCTCCAGCGGCTCGAGCCCGTGCTCGACGCCCTTCCGCACAGCTTCCCCGACCGCTGACCCGCACCTCCGGCCGCGTGGTCGGACACACCCCAGGAGCGTCGATGACCGAGTACCGTGCCCACTTCGACGCCGTGGTGTCGTTCGTCAACGGCGGCGGCCTGACCACCGAGGGATTCCGGCTGGATGTGCCGTCGGCCGACGTCGCGGAGGATCGGCTCGCCGAGCTCTTCGTCCGGCACCTCGGGCTCGCGCTCGTGGGCGCGGTCGAGCTCCGCGACGTCCGCATCGTGGAGGAGCCGCACCGCGGCAGCCGGGGCATGGAGGAGGTGGCCGCCGATCGCGGCGTGTCGCGGATCGTCGACCTCAGCCACCCGATCCGCGCGGGCCTCGTCACTTATCCCGGCCTCCCCGAGCCTGTCATCACGCCGCATCTCACGCGCGAGGCGTCGCGCGAGCGCTACGCGCCGGGGACGGAGTTCGCGATGGACATCATCACGATGATCGGGAACACCGGCACGTACCTCGACAGCCCGTACCACCGGTACGCCGACGGCGGCGACCTGGCGTCGCTCGACCTGGGCACGCTGGTGGGGCTGCGCGCGGAGGTGTTCCACCTCACGGACGCCGGCGAGCGCGGCATCCCCGCGTCGGTGTTCTACGACCGGGAGCTCGCGGGGTCCGCGGTGCTGCTCCACACCGGGTGGGACACGCACTTCGGCACCCCGGAGTACGCGACCGGCGCGCCGTACCTGACCGAGGCGGGCGCCGAGCACCTCGCCCGGGCCGGCGTCGCGCTCGTCGGCATCGACTCGCTCAACATCGACGACACCGAGACCGACGGCTCGCGCCCCGCGCACAGCATCCTGCTGGCCCACGGCGTCCATGTCGTCGAGCACCTGACGCGGCTCGGCGACCTGCCCGCCCGCGGCGCCCGGTTCACGGCGGCACCGCCGGCGGTGGAGGGGTTCGGCACGTTCCCGGTGCGCGCGTTCGCGGAGGTGTGAGAGCGAGGACGTCTTGGACAATCGCTGAAAGGGGTTGCAAGTCCGAATAACAGTCTTAGAAGGACCTTTATTCGGACTATCATTGGCACTATGCAGACTCTGCCCATCTCCCAGGTGAAGAGCCACCTCAACGAGCTCGTAGACGCAGCGGCGACGACGCACGAGCAGGTCACCATCACCAAGAACGGCGTTCCCGCCGCGCTGATCGTGGGCATCGACGAATGGGAAGCCTTGCAGGAGACCCTGTACTGGCTGTCGCAGCATGGCACTTTGGACGCCGTCGATGAGGCACGCCGCGAGCTTGCCGCCGGCGATGGGCTCACCGAGCAGCAGATCCGCAGTCGCTTCGGAACCCAGCGAACCGCGTGACGTACGAGGTCATCTTCTCGTCACCAGCTGCGCGCGATCTCGAGCGCATCCCCCCGCGGATCGTTTCAGCCGTGATCGAATTCGTCTACGGCGACCTGTCCCGATCGCCATATCGCGTGGGTAAACCTCTCAGCAGGGAGTTGGAGGGGCTCTACAGTGCCAGGCGGGGACCCTATCGAGTCCTTTACGAGATCGACGACGACCACATCAAAGTCCTCGTGGTGCGCATCGACCATCGAGCAGATGTGTATCGCCGGCGCTGAATTTCAGTCGTGCAGGATGCGCTGGAACAGCACGTGGTCCTGCCAGCGGCCGGCGATCCTGAGGTAGTTCGGCGCGACGCCGATGCGCTCGAAGCCGGCGCGGGTGAGCACCGACTGGGAGGCGTGGTTCGCCAGCAGGGTCGCCGCCTGCACGCGGTGCAGGCCGAAGTCGTCCCTGGCGGCCTCCACCAACGCGGTGAGAGCGACGGAGGCCAGGCCGCGGCCGGTGTGGTCGCGGTCGAGCCAGTAGCCGACCATCGCGCTCTGGAACGCGCCGCGCACGACGTTGCTCAGGTCCATGCCTCCGGCGATCTCGTCGCCGTCGACGATCACCAACGGCACCGCGGTGTCGAGCGAGTGGAGGGCGAGAAGCTCGCGGGTGCGCGCCAGCTGACCCGCCTCCGTGAAGAACTCCTCAGACCGGGTCGGATCCCACGGCGCGAGGTGCCCGCGATTGCGCGCGTAGGCGGCCGCGAGCGCCGCGGCGTCCTCCTCGCGGCGCACGCGTAGGACCAGCCCGCCGGGCAGCTCCCGGTCTGCGAATTCGAGTGTCATCAGTAGCGGTAGTGGTCGACCTTGTAGGGGCCGTCCACCGGCACGCCGATGTAGGCGGCCTGCTCGTCGGTCAGGGTCGTCAGCTGCACGCCGAGCGCGGCGAGGTGGAGGCGCGCCACCTTCTCGTCGAGATGCTTCGGGAGCACATAGACGCCGATCGGGTACTTCTCGGTCGAGACGTACAGCTCGAGCTGGGCGAGCACCTGATTGGCGAAGGAGTTGCTCATCACGAAACTCGGGTGGCCGGTGGCGTTGCCGAGGTTCATCAGGCGGCCCTCGGAGAGCACCAGGACGCTGCGGCCGGTCGGGAGGCGCCACTCGTGCACCTGCGGCTTGATCTCAACCTTCTCGGCGCCGGGGAGGGCCTCCAGCGAGGCCATGTCGATCTCGTTGTCGAAGTGGCCCACGTTGGCGACGATGGCGAGGTGCTTCATCGCGAGGATGTGGTCGAGGGTCACGACATTGAGGTTGCCCGTGCCGGTGATGACGATGTCGACCTGGTCGACGACCGACTCGAGCGTGGTGACCTGGAAGCCGTCCATGGCCGCCTGGAGGGCGTTGATGGGGTCGACCTCGCTGACGATCACGCGGGCGCCCTGGCCGCGGAGGGCCTCCGCCGCGCCCTTGCCGACGTCGCCGTAACCGCAGACGAAGGCGACCTTGCCGCCCATCAGCACGTCCGTCGCGCGGTTGAGGCCGTCGGGCAGCGAGTGCCGGATGCCGTACTTGTTGTCGAACTTGCTCTTGGTGACCGAGTCGTTGACGTTGATCGCCGGGAACAGGAGGTCGCCGTGCTTGGCGAGCTCGTAGAGGCGGTGGACGCCGGTGGTGGTCTCCTCGGTGACGCCCAGGATGCCGTCGGCGATGCGCGTCCAGCGGTCGGGGGAGGTGGCGAGAGAGGCGCGCAGCGCAGCCAGGATCACGCGATACTCGTGGCTGTCGCCCGGAGCGTCGGCGGGGACGGCGCCCGCGAGCTCGAACTCGCGGCCCTTGTGAACGAGCAGCGTGGCGTCGCCGCCGTCATCGAGGATCAGGTTCGGGCCGGTCCAGTCGGCGCCTGCGGCCTGCGCCTCGGTCGTCCAGTCGAAGATCTGCTGGGTGCACCACCAGTACTCCTCGAGCGTCTCGCCCTTCCAGGCGAAGACGGGGACGCCCGCGGGCGCCTCCACGGTGCCGTGCGGGCCGACGGCGATCGCCGCGGCCGCTTCGTCCTGCGTGGAGAAGATGTTGCAGCTCGCCCAGCGCACCTGCGCGCCGAGGGCGACGAGCGTCTCGATGAGCACGGCCGTCTGGACGGTCATGTGCAGCGAACCCGCGATGCGCGCGCCCTTCAGCGGCTGCGTCGGACCGAACTCCTCGCGGAGGGCCATCAGGCCGGGCATCTCGTTCTCGGCGAGCCGGATCTGGTGCCTTCCCGCCTCGGCGAGCGAGAGATCCGCGACGCGGAACGGCAGGGAGGTGTCAATGGCAGGCGAAGGCATGCGGCTATTCTGCCATGCCTGCGTTCAGGCCCGGATGAGCGCCAGCACCTCGTCGCGCACGCGCGCCATCGTGGCGACGTCCCCGGCCTCCACGTTGAGGCGCAGCAATGGCTCGGTGTTCGACGGGCGCACCGAGAACCACCAGAACGGCTCGCTCTCGTCGGTCAGGCCGGTGATGGTGAGGCCGTCGAGCTCGTCGAACTCGGCGCGGCCGGTGAAGGCCTCGACGATCCGCGCGTAGGCGGCCGGCACGTCCTCCACGGACGAGTTGATCTCGCCGGACTGCGCGTACGGGCTGTAGACGGCCGCCAGCTCCGACAGCGGCTGCTCCTGCGAGCCGAACTCGGCGAGGAGGTGCATCGCGGCCAGCATTCCGTTGTCGGCGCTCCAGAAGTCGCGGAAGTAGTAGTGCGCCGAGTGCTCGCCGCCGAAGACCGCGCCGGACTCGCGCATGGCGTCCTTGATGAGGGAGTGGCCGACGCGTGTGCGGTACGGCGTCGCGCCGGCGGCCTCGATGGTCTCGGGCACGATGTTCGAGGTGATCAGGTTGTGGATGACCGTGATGTCGGCATCCGGGTCGGCCGCGCGCACCCGGGCGATCTCACGGACTGCGACGATCGCAGCGACGGCGGAGGGCGACACCGCGGCACCGGTCTCGTCGACGACGAAGCACCGGTCGGCGTCGCCGTCGAAGGCGAGGCCGAGATCGGCGCCATGCTGTACGACGGCGGCCTGGAGGTCGACCAGGTTCGCGGGCTCCAACGGGTTCGCCTCGTGGTTCGGGAAGCTCCCGTCGAGCTCGAAGTACATCGGGATGATCTCGATTGGAAGCTCAGGCAGCCCTGCGGCCTCCCCGAGCACGGCGGGGACGGTGAGCCCGCCCATGCCGTTGCCGGCGTCGACGACCACGCGGATCGGCCGGATGCCGCTCAGATCGACGAGACCGCGGAGGTAGGCGGCGTAGTCGGCCAGGACGTCCTGGTCGCGATAACCGCCCGGCTGCTCCACCTCGACCAGGCCCTCGGCCAGGTAGACGGCGGCGCGGTCGCGGATCGCCGCGAGCCCGGTGTCGAGGCTGATGCCCTGCGCTCCGGCGCGCGACAGCTTGATGCCGTTGTAAGTGGCCGGGTTGTGGCTGGCCGTGAACATCGCCGCAGGAGCGTTCAGGGCTCCGGACGCATAGTACGACTCATCTGTCGAGCACAGGCCGATCGACACGACGTCGGCCCCGCGTGCCTGTGCACCGCGCGCGAACGCGGCGGCGAACTCCGGCGACGAGTCGCGCATGTCGTGACCGACGACGACCTCGGAGCCCTCCGCACCGATCTCGTCGACGAACCCGGCGGCGACGGCGGTGACGATCTCGGGGGTCAGGCCGCTCCCGACGAGGCCGCGGACGTCGTAGGTCTTCACGACCGCCGAGAGGGCGGCACGGAAGTCGTCGATCGAGTCAGAAGTATGCACGCCGGTCACCCTACTTGATCTCGCCGAAGACCTCGTGGCGCACGATCTGCCAGCCCTGCGGCGCCGACAGACGCTCGGCGTGGATGGCGCAGAGGTCGTACGAGTGAGGCTCATGCGAGAGGCTGAGCGGGCCGAGCACCGCCATCGAGTCGGCGTACACATAGGTCAGCGTCGACACGGCGTCGCGTGGACAGGCGACACGGGAACACGGGCGGCTCAACATCGCGCTCAGACTACCCGAGCACCACCGACGTAGGATGGCGACATGCCCCGCAACCGCCGCACCAGCAGCAACCCTCCGGCGACCAGCCGGTGGCGCAGCCGTCACGGCAGAGGGGCCCGGGGCCCGGTGACCGGCCCGCACCTGCCCATGCTGCAGAACCGCATCGACTTCTTCGACATGACCGTGGCCTCCACGGCCGACTACCTCAAGGGCGTCTGGCCGGACGAACTGGCGAACGTGCACTTCGAGGTCGCGGCGACGCCGATCGGCAACACCGGAACCGACGGAGTCGACCGCTGGTACGTCGATCACGCGCGGCGCCGCATCGTGCTCTACCGGGTGCCCATCCAGCGGCTCACCAAGCTGCACCGCGACGACGACCTGCACCGGCGCATGTACATCGAAGGATGCGTCTTCCGAGCGGTCGCCGAGCTGCTCGGCAAAGACCCGTGGGACCTCGCGCCCGATCGGTTCCGGCACTTCTGACCGGCCGGTCCGCCGAGAAGGTGCCCGCTCAGTTCGGATAGACCTCGATCGGCGCCGCGAGCGGGCCCGCGGGCGACACCGCGAAGCTGCTGGCCTGGCCGTCTCCGCCCATGCTCACGCTGACCTCCAGCCCGTCGGCACCGGTCACCGTGTACCGGCCGGTCGGCACCGCCACGTTCGCGCCACCCTCGGCGGGCACCGAGAGGGCGATCGCCTTGCCCGACGACGGCTCGATCTTCACCTTCGCGTCTGCCTCGCCCGCATTGGCGAAGTGCAGCATCGGCTTGGGCCCGGGCGGCACGGCCACGAGCTGCGAGTCGCCGATCGCCGGC
Organism: Leifsonia sp. PARNA 1/14; assembly: GCF_055720965.1. Taxonomy (NCBI): domain Bacteria; kingdom Bacillati; phylum Actinomycetota; class Actinomycetes; order Micrococcales; family Microbacteriaceae; genus Leifsonia; species Leifsonia sp. PARNA 1/14. Next base: position 162,939 of record NZ_JBVQSP010000004.1, on the reverse strand, counting down.
GCCGACACGAACCAGGAGAAGTCGCGCGCCTTCGTACCGATGACGGACGTGCGCACCGCGGCGACGACCGGCACGTCGGATCGGATGGTGACGGTGAAATTGCCGTCTTTCAGGTTGTCGAGCGGGATCTCGGCGACATTGCCCGCTTTCACGGTCTGCGCATAGGAGTTGCCCGCGTTGGTGCCGGCCTCCCCCACGGCTCCGATCGTGATCTTGGCGTCCCGGTCTCCTGGCACCAGGATGCGTACGGTCGGGAAGTCGACACCGACGCTCTCGGCGGATTGCGCCGCGGTGATCGCTGCGAGTGAAGCGATGTTCACGCCGGGAATCACCTGTACTCGGTCGGGAGCTCGCGTCGCCCCGGCAAGCTCGACGCCGCGCGGCTGGATGCCCTGCTCGAAGCTCTGCTGCATACTCGCGACGACCTGTCCACCCGTCGTCGTGACGTGCACGACCGGGGCGGTCGCCGACGGGGCGAGGCCCGCGAGCGGCACGACTTTCTGGGTACCGGCCGGTACCACGATGCCGGTGGCTCCCGGAGCGCTGACGTGGCCCGTCTCGGTGTAGATGTCGAGGTTGACCGTGGCATCGACCGAGGTCGGGTTCGACAGCAGTACAAGGCTCGTCTGGCCGAGAGTGGTCGCGCCGGCCGCCAGCCAGCTGTCGGCGGACGGCTCCGCGCAATCGGCAGCGGCGAGGCCCGCGAGGTCGTCGGTCTGAGCGTTCTGCACCTGGGCGCCCGCGAAGAGCGGCGGCCGGGTCGCACCCTGCGGCGTCGTCGCGGTCAATGCGACCGGCGCCTGGTCGGAGGACGTGGTGTCGGCGTCCGGCTTCAGGGTGCGCGTCTGGGTGTCCGCTCCGGTGGCTCCGTAGACCGAGGAGAAGGCGTCGATCGCGCTCGGGCGGGTTGCCTGCCCCGCGTCGGCGGCGAGGGCGAGCAGGGGGCCGGGGCAGACGCGCTGTTGATCGGCAGGCACGGGCTTCACGGTCTGCGACGGCGCGTCGATCGCGAAGCCGGAGAGCGGGAGGAGGGTCGCGCCCGCGATCACGGCGGCCGCGATACCGATGCCGACGACTCCGCCGATCGCGCGGGCGCCGCCCTGGGCGAGTGCTCGACGGTCAGCCACGATCGCTCCCCTCGGTCGACGAGCGCGGTCGGATGATGGTCTCATCGAGGCCGTCCTCCAGAGTCGTCGGCGCCCCTACGGGGACGGGTGCTCGGTGGAGATCGCGTTCGCGGTCGGGCTCCGGAGCGGTGCCAGGCTCAGGTTCCGGTTCGACGGCAGGCTCCTGCTCCGGTGCCGGCTCGGGCTCGGGCTCGGGCTCGGGCTCGGGCTCGGGCTCGATGATGGCAGGGCCCGGGTCGGCGTCGCCATACGATTCGACGGCCGCCTCGTCTTCGGGCTCCGCCTCCCAATCGTCGAGGCTCTCCTCCGCGATCGGCAGATCGCCGTCCGACGGTGGGTCCGGCTCGTCGTCCGGCTCGATCGCGGGAGGCTCGCCGCCATGACGGCGCTCGGGGCGGCGGGCGTTCAGCTCCGACACGCGGTCGGCCGAGCGCGTCGTCGGGATGGCCAGTAGCAGCGTGAAGCCCACGATGACGCCCTGCACGAGCAGCACGATCAGCCTCCAGACACCGCCGGCGTCCGGTGGGATCTGGGCCGCGGGAGGTGTCACGGTCGTGCCGCGGTCGAATGCCCAGAGCGATCCGGTGGTCGTCTGTCCGACGGACACCAGCAGCGGGTTGGCGTCCATGGCGACGCCGGCGCGGGTCCTCGTCGCCGAGGCGGCCGTGGTGTCCGGCTCGGCGCCGGCCTGCTTCTCGTTCAGTGCTGTCGCCGGGGGCGTGAGCAGCACGAAGTCGATCCCGAGGCGCTTCAACTCGCCGGAGGCGTCGTAGCCGCTGCGCGACGACAGGTTGCCGGCCAGGGTGGCGAGCTCGCGCTCCCCTTGAGTCAGCGAGCGCGAGGTCGAGCTCAGCGTGGTCTGGCCGTCGAGCGTCTGCCCGGCGCCGCGGACGACCTCCGCCTGGATGCCGCCGTCGGGCTGCGGGGTGATGCGCAGCGTTCCCGCGCGCGGCTGGGTGGTCGACTTCGCCGTCACGACAGCTGGCATGGTCCGGCCGTCGGTGGCGCTGACGACGGCCTGGCCGTCGTGGGTGGCGATCGCCGAGGGGACCGCCGCGATCGCCAGGGTGATCATGGCGACCCAGGCGGGGGCGAGCGAGCCGCGCTTCAGCGCGGACAGGGCGAGCACCGCCGCGCCGATCAGACCGACCCAGTACAGGCTCAGCGCGCTGCCCGGCCAGATCGGCGCGACCGTCGATCCGGTCACAGCGACCTCGACGTGCAGGGCGACCACGGCGGTCAGGAACCCGGCGAGCGCGACGAGCAGAGCGACGACGGCCCGCACGGTGCCGCGCAGGAACAGAGCCAGGATCGCGAGGATGCCCAGCGGCGCGAGCAGAAGCGGCACCAGGATGTTGCCCGCACCCGTTCCGAACGGCAGGGCCGCGGCGATCGCGTGCCAACCGCCGAGCGTGCCGTCGGGGAAGCCGAGCGCGAGCTGCCAGGCGGGCGCCTGCCGCGCGTCGAGCACGACGCCGGGGTCGGCGAAGATCGACAGCCAGGCTCCCCGGCCGACCTGCTGCCACACCAGCGGCGCGAACAGCACGACGGCCGGCAGCGGGATGAAGACGATGCGGGCGGCGCGGCGCCCGGCGAAGACGATGGCCGCGATCCACGCCACGACGAGCGCGGGGATGAGCACCGGGGCGCAGGCCACCGTCGCCGCGGCCACCAGGGCCGTCGTCGCACTGGCCGTCCACGAGCGGCGTGCGGCGAGCCCGGCGAAGAACAGCCACGGCAGCAGGACGTGGGCGAGGACCGCGCCAGGACGACCGCCCTGCAGCGCGATGAACAGCGTCGGAGCGAGCGCGTAGGTGATGCCCGCGAAGGCCCGCAGCGTCGGGCGCACGGTGAGCCGCGCCGCCGCGAGCCACGCGCCGAGCGCCGCGAGCGGGAGGGCGAACAGCCAGACGCCGACCAGGGAGGCGCTTGGCTGCCAGAAGGTCAGGGTGCCGAGCACCGCGAGGACGGCCGAGAACGGGTCGGCGGCTCCGACGAAGCCGAGGTTGATGTCGCGCCAGCCGTAGCCCAGGTTCGCCCACAGCTGGCCGACCGAAGTATCGAGCGGCAGCATTCCGCCGCCCGTGATGGCCGTGGACGATGCCAGCGGATAGAACAGCGCGATGCCGATGACGAGTGCCGCCAGGACGGTCCAGCCGCCGCCGGTGCCCCAGAAGTCGAGGTCCTGGCGCTCGCCCTGCTGGCGCACGAGTGCCGCCTCGCGCTTCAGCGCCCTGCCGCGCCGTACGTCGGCGAACGGGATGCGCAGCGGCGCGATCGCCGCCCACGTCACGGTCTTGGCCTTCGCGAGCCGCCGGCGTGCGTTGCTGACCGCGAGACCGGAGAACGCGACCCGGAAGGCGGCACCCAGCTCGCCGCCGACCGAACCGGGCTCCTTGCGCAGCAGGCGCAGGATCGAGCGGAGGATCGCGAGCGGAACGAGGGTCAACCAGTGCGGGGCCACCGCCCAGCCGGGCGCGTACACCATCCGCCGGTGGAGCTGCGCACGCCGCCGCTCCCCGGCGAGCTTGCGCCGCACCGACCACTTGCGCGACAGGTTGGGACCGGCGAGACCGTCGCCGCCCACGGCGACGCGGGCCTGGGCGACGAGAGTGACCCGGTAACCGGCGAGACGCGCCCTGGTGCAGAAGTCGAGGCCGTCGTCGACGGTCGGGAGGGCGGGGTCGAAGCCGTCGAGGGCCTCCCACACCGGCTGGCGCACGAGCATGCCGGCCGACGAGACGGCGAGCACGTCGCTGAGGCCGTCGTGCTGGGCCTGGTCGAGTTCGTTCTCGACCAGCGGCAGCGACGCGCCGAACGGGGTCATCGCCTCGCCGAACTCGCGGATGAACGCGGCATCGTCGGCGTCGACGAGCTTGGGCCCGACCACGGCGACGGAAGGCGACACCTCGAGGGCGCCGAGCAACGCCTGGAGCGCTTCGGGCTCAGGGGCGGTGTCGTGGGCGAGGAGCCAGATCAGCTCGTCGGAGGACGTGGTGGGAGGCAGGACGCGCACGGCGGTCGAGACGGCGGAGCCGAACGGGAGCCTCTCCCCGCTGCGGAGGAGGTGGGTGGGCTTCGCGTCGGCGAGCAGGCGTGCGGCGTCGTCCGTGCTCGCGCAGTCGACGGCGATCACGGCGTCAGGCTGGCGGGTCTGCGCCGCGATGGCGTCGAGAGTGCGCTGCAGGCGGGGGCCGCCGCTGTGGGCGACGACGATGGCGGTGACTCTCGGATACATCGGGAGTCAGCCTAAGTTGGGGCTGCGCCGATCCCGGTAGTGCGTCGGGCGCGGCGCGTATTCGACCTGGTCAGCCGGCGCGCTTGCGGAGTTTGCGACGTTCGCGCTCCGAGAGCCCGCCCCAGATGCCGAAACGCTCGTCGTTCGAGAGGGCGTATTCGAGGCACTGGGACCGAACCTCGCACGAGGTGCAGATCCGTTTCGCGTCACGCGTCGAGCCGCCCTTCTCGGGGAAGAACGCCTCGGGATCCGTCTGCGCGCACAGGGCGTCGGACTGCCAGGCGAGAGGGTTGTCGTCGTCGACACCCGCCGCCCGGACTCCCGGAACCCCGAGTCGCACCGGATCGATGAACCAGTCGTCGGGTACCCCAGAACGATATTCAGGAATTGCCATATCGGTCTCCCCACCCTTGAACTGTCAGCGACACGTTTGTCGTGTCGAAATAATTACACCGTTGTCATTCGCTCCAGTCAAGTCGCGAATCGTAAAGCCTTAACGCCTGGTCGAGACTTCACGACGCGCCGACGAACGACAACGATCACGACACGCCCGACCTGTCTACCCCCGCCGGTCGGGATTCAGGACGCCGACTGGCGTGCTTCCCAGGCGGTGCCTACCATCTCGTCGAGAGTGTGGCGCATCTTCCAGTCGAGATCGCGGGCTGCGAGCTCTCCCGAGGCAACGATCCTCGCCGGATCGCCCGGACGTCGAGGCCCCACTTCTGGGGTGAAGGCGATTCCGGTCAAGGAGGCGACCGTCGTCATGATCTCGCCCACGCTGACGCCGTCGCCGCTGCCGAGGTTGTAGACGGCCTCCACCGGCTCGCCCGCGTCGAGGCGCTTCGCCGCCGCCACGTGCGAGACGGCCAGGTCGGCGACGTGGATGTAGTCGCGCACGCAGGTGCCGTCGGGCGTCGCGTAGTCGTCGCCGTTGATGCGCGGCGTGCGCCCGGCGACGAGGGCGTCGAAGACGAGCGGGAAGAGGTTGTGCGGGCTCGTGTCGCGCAGCGACGGGTCACCCGAGCCGACGACGTTGAAGTACCGGAGGGAGGTGTGACGGAGCCCCACGGCGACGCCCTGGTCGCGCAGCAGCCACTCCCCGATCAGCTTGGACTCGCCGTACGGCGACTCCGGGTTCTTCGGCGTCGCCTCGGTGACGATCTCCACGTCAGGCGTCCCATACACCGCAGCGGAGGACGAGAAGACGATCGCGTCGACCCCCGCCTCCTGCATCGCGGCGAGCAGTATCGCCGTGGCGGTCACGTTCTGCTCGTACGTGTGCAGCGGGCGCTGCACCGAGACGCCGGCGTACTTGAAGCCGGCGACGTGCACGACGCCGCTGACGGTGTTCTCGCGGAAGATCCGCTCGAGCAACTCTCCGTCGAGGATGGTGCCTCGATAGAAAGGCACGGTCGACGGCACGAACTCCTCGTGGCCGCTCGACAGGTCGTCGACGACGACGACATCGATGCCCTCGGCGAGGAACGCCCGCACAACGTGGGAGCCGATGTATCCGGCCCCTCCGGTCACCAACCACGCCACGGCGTCCTCCAGCCTCGAACGGAATAAGGGGTCGTGGGAAACCCTATCGTCCGCACGAAGGGCGCTCAGGCGTCCGACGGACCGTCAGACGAACGCGGCCTCGCCGGTGATCGCGCGGCCGACGATGAGCGTGTTCATCTCGCGCGTGCCCTCGTAGGAGTAGAGGGCCTCCGCGTCGGCGAAGAAACGGGCGACGTCATAGTCGATGACGATTCCGTTGCCGCCCATGAGCTCGCGGCAGCGGGCGACGGTCTCGCGCATCCGGGCGGTCGCGAACGCCTTGGCGAGCGCCGAGTGCTCGTCGCGCTGCTCGTCGTCGTCGAGCATCTGCGAGACGCGGGTGCACAGCGCGATGGAGGCCGTGATGTCCCCGATCGACTTCACCAGGAGATCCTGGATGAGCTGGTGCTTGGCGATCGGCTTCCCGAACTGCACGCGCTCCTTCGCGTAGCGCAGCGCCGCCTCGTACGCGCCGACTGCGACGCCGACAGCGGCCCAGGCGACCTCCGCGCGGGTCAGGCGCAGTACGGCCGCGGTGTCGCGGAAGCTGTTGGCGTTCTGCAGGCGCAGCGACTCCGGCACGCGGACGTTCTCGAGGGTGATGTCGGCGTTCTGGACGATGCGAAGGGACTGCTTGCCCTCGATCTTCGTCGCGGAGTATCCCGGCGTGCTGGTCGGGACGATGAAGCCCTTCACCTGGCCGTCCTCCGCGCTCTTCGCCCAGATCACGGTGATGTCGCTGAACGTCGCGTTGCCGATCCAGCGCTTGGAGCCGTTGAGGATCCAGTCGTCGCCGTCGCGGGTCGCGACCGTGCGCAGGCCCTGTGCCGAGTCGGACCCGGAGTCGGGCTCGGTGAGCCCGAACGCGCCGAGCACTTCCCCGCTCGCCAGCTTGGGCAGCCACTCCGCCCGCTGCTCGGCCGAGCCGCAGACGCCGACGGCGCCGAGTGCGAGGCCGTTCTGCACGCCGACGTAGGTGCTGACCGAAGCGTCGACCCGGGCGAGCTCGAGGGCCACCCAGCCGCGGAAGACCGCCGAGTTCTCGAACGGGGCCGTCTCGGCGAAGCCCAGCCCGATCGTGCCAGCGCCGTGCAGCACGTCGATGATCTGGTGGGGGAACTCCGCCCGCTCCCAGTACTCGTTGACGATCGGCTTGATCTCGCCCTCCAGGCGGGCGCGCAGGTCGGCGAGGAACTCCTTCTCGCGCTCGGTGAGGAGGTTCTCGAAGCCGTAGAAGTCGCTGGCGAGGGTCTCGAAGGCCATGTGTGCTCCATTGCGTCCGGTCGGGCAGAGGCTTCGTCAGCCTAGGGAACGGCCGGGAGCGCGGCAAAGCGATTGGTACTTTGGTCTAACCGCATCGAAGGGAAGACGACGGATGTTTGTGCGCATCGGCAACACCCCGCGTGATTACGCGTGGGGATCCACTACGGCGATCGCCGGCCTCCTCGGAACGACGCCCAGCGGTGCGCCGGAGGCCGAGCTGTGGCTCGGTGCGCATCCCGGCTCGCCCGCCCGGATCCTCGACTCCACCCAGACGGACGGCGCGACCGACCTGGCGCAGTGGGAGGCGACCGCGGGAAAGCTGCCGTACCTGCTCAAGGTGCTCGCCGCCGCGAGCCCGTTGTCGCTGCAGGCGCACCCGTCGTCTGCGCAGGCGCGCGCCGGGTTCGAGCGTGAGAACGCGGAAGGACTCGCGCCCGACTCCCCCGAGCGCAACTACAAGGACCCGCTTCACAAGCCGGAGATGATCTTCGCCCTCTCCGACCCGTTCGACGCGCTCTGCGGCTTCCGTGAGCCCGCGCACAGCCGGGCCGCGCTGGAGAGGCTCGCCGGCGACGACCCGGCGGTCGCCGCGTTCGCCGCGTCGCTCGAAGGCGATCCGGCCGACGCGCTGCGCCGGGCGACCGAGTGGCTGCTCGGCGGGGCTCCGGAGGTCGCCGACGTGGTCGACGCGGTGGTCGCCGCAGCGCAGCGGGCACCCGAGACGGACGACGAGCAGGCCGTCGACGCCGACACGGTCCGGATGCTCGCCGCCGCCTTCCCCGGCGACCCGGGCATCGTTCTGGCACTGCTCCTCAACCGGGTCGCCCTGCGCCCGGGCGACGCGCTCTACCTGCCGGCCGGCAACATCCACGCCTACCTCCGCGGGCTCGGCATCGAGCTGATGGCCGCCTCCGACAACGTGCTGCGCGGCGGTCTCACTCCCAAGCGGATCGACGTCCCCGAGCTGGTTCGCATCCTCGACTTCGCGCCGTTCGCGGTGACGCCGATGGTGCGCGAGCGGCCGGCGCCGGGCGTCGAGGAGTTCGTCCCCGACGTGCCGGACTTCCGCCTCATCCGCATCGAGGTGGGCGGCGACGTGCCGTCGGCGTCCGTCGACATACCGGGCACCGCGATCGTGCTCTGCACGGCCGGCGACGTGGAGGTCGAGGGAGCGACGGAGGCCCTGCGCCTGGAGCGCGGGGAGGCCGCCGTGGTCACGGCGGACGAGCGCAGGCTCACGGTCGTCGGCGGTGCGGGGACGCTCTTCCTCGCGACGCCGAACCGGTGAGCTATTCTGCGGGGGTGAGCAGCCCGAGGCCCGTGCCGTCCAGCGGCCTGTCGCTGCGCGAACGCATCCGCACCGCGCGCGGGGCGTCGGGGACCGGCGCGTCGGTGTTCGCCGTTCTGCTGCTCTTCACGCTGTTCGCGGGAGATTTCTGGCGCAACCTGATCAGCTGGCCGGGCTATTTCGTGCTCGCCGCCCTGCTGGCGGTGGGCAGCATCGTCTTCCTGGTCCGGATCCGTCCGGCGTTCCGCTGGCGCAAGACGCCGAAGACCCTGGTTCTCTTCCTCGCTCTCGCGGTCGTCTCGCTGGCCTGGTCTGCCTACCCCGGCGCGACCGCTCTGGGCCTGGTGGCCCAGTTCGCCACGACCGCCGGCGCCGTGTTCCTGGCGCTCTGCCTGAGCTGGCAGGCGCTGCTGACCGCGCTCGGAAACGCGTTCCGCTGGATCCTGGGCCTCTCGCTGCTGTTCGAGCTGATCGTGGCGGTCTTCGTGCGGCACCCGATCCTCCCGCTCACGCCGGCGCAGCCGGTGCCGTCCGGCCGCCTCCCCGCCGCCTTCTATTGGAGCCGCGACCTGCTGTTCCACGGCGGTCAGATACAGGGCATCGTCGGCAACAGCAACCTGCTCGCGATGATCGCCCTGCTCGCCCTGCTGGTGTTCGGCATCCAGCTCGCCGACCGCACCATCCGACGCGGTACCGCGATCACCTGGCTGGTCGTCTCGGTCGTGACCTTCGCGCTCACCCGCTCCTCCACGGTCATCGTCGCGGCCGTGTTCACCGCGGTGGTGCTCGGCTTCGCGCTGTGGACCCGCCGAGTCGGCCCCGAGCGCCGCAGGCCGGTCTACCTGACGGCCGCAACGCTGGTCGTCGTCGTCGTGCTCGCCGTCGTGCTGTTCGCCTCCCGCATCCCCGCGCTGCTCGGCAAGAGCGAGGACCTCACCGGCCGGCTGACGATCTGGAACTCGGTCATCCACCTGGCGCAGGAGCGGCCGGCGTTCGGCTGGGGGTGGGTCAGCTACTGGGCGCCGTGGGTCGAGCCGTTCAAGAACCTCGCCGAACGCGGCGGCGTCGTCTACCTGCAGGCGCACAACGCGTGGCTCGACGTCTGGCTGCAGCTCGGCATCGTCGGCCTCGTCATCTTCGCGCTGCTCATCATCAGCACACTCTGGAGGTCGTGGTTCCAGGCCGTCGACCGCCCGCGGTTCGCCGCGGGCGACGACCTGCCGTACACGGCACTGACGCTGCTGCCATTGCTCCTCCTCGCCGCCCTGCTCGCGCAGAGTCTCGCCGAGAGCCGCATCCTGATCGAGGCGGGCTGGACACTCCTCGTGGTGATCACCGTGAAGACCAAGCAGTCTGCGCCGTAGGATTCTCTTCATGGCCGAACCGCGTCGAACTCTGGTGCCGCCCGCGGTGACCGAGTTCCTCGGATCGGCGAGATTCACCTCCACGCTCGCGCTGCTGGCCGTCGTGACCGGGTTCTCGACACACGCGATCCGCGCCGTGATCGGCTGGCCCGGCCTGATCGGGGTCCTGAGCACGGTCGCCGTGCTGGCCGCGCTGTCGTTCATCGCCCAGCGCAAGCTCATCGAGTGGCACGGCCTGCTGCCGGTCTCGGCGCTGCTCTTCGTCGGCTGGTGCGCGCTCTCGCTCATCTGGAGCGATTACCAGCTGGCCACCCTCGGCGGGGTGGTCTACCAGCTGCTGTTCGCGTTCCTCGCCGTCTACATCGCACTCGTGCGCGACGCCATCCAGATCGTCCGGGTCGTCGGCGACGCCCTCCGCGCGCTGCTCACCGCGTCGCTCGCCCTGGAGATCCTCAGCGGCCTGCTGCTCGACGTGCCCATCCGTTTCCTCGGCATCGCGGGGAACATCGCCGCGGGCGGCCCGATCCAGGGGCTCTTCGGTTCCCGCAACGCGCTCAGCATCGTCGCTCTCATCGCGTTCGTCACGTTCCTCGTCGAGCTGCGCACGCGCTCGGTGCGCCCGCAGCTCGCGGCGTACTCGATCACGCTCGCCGCCCTCTGCATCCTGCTGGCGCACTCCCCCGTGATCGCGGCCGTGTCGGTGGTCGTGGGCTTCGCGACCCTCGCGCTCTACCTGCTGCGCAAAGTCCCCGCGCATCGCCGCACGCTGGTGCAGTGGGGGCTCGCGGTCCTGACGATCGCCGTCCTCGTCACCGCGTACATCTACCGCACGCGCGTGATCGACCTTCTGAACGCCCGCGCCGACTTCCAGGTGCGCTACAAGCTCTGGATCCAGATCTGGGAGCTCATCCCGATCAACCAGATCGTCGGCTGGGGCTGGGTGGGCTCGTGGCCGACCGATCTCTACCCGTTCAACGCCATCCAGGATGCGACGGGCGTCTACCACGCGGACGGTTTGAACGCCTATCTGGATGTCTACCTCCAGGTCGGCTTCATCGGCCTGCTGCTGTTCGTCGCACTGATCGCACTCGCGTTCAGCCGTTCCTGGCTGCTCGCGTCGAACCGCCGCAGCGTCGTCTACGCCTGGGCGCCGCTCGTACTGGTCTCCCTGCTGGTCACCAGCGTCTTCGAGAGCTCGATCCTGATCGAGTCCGGGTGGATGCTGCTGGTGATCTGCACGGTGAAGGCGTCGCAGGGGATGAGCTGGCGGCTACGACTCCCCCACCGCGACGGCGCCTGACCGCCGGCGACAGACCGCCGGCGGTGGATCAGCCGATCCAGGACATGATGCCCCACCCGGAGCCGATCGCCCGCGGCGTTCCCCAACCGCTTCGGCCGTTGCCCGGGTAGAGCATGAGCACGCCATCGGAGCGCTGCGCGATGACATCGTCGTGTCCATCGCCGTCGAAGTCGCCGACCGAGACGATCGCGGTCATGGTCTGCCAGCCGGTGCCCACGATCGCCGGCGACTTCCACCCCGTGCTGGTGTGCCCGTAGAGCCACAGCCGTCCAGAGCCGTCGCGCGCGAGGATGTCGGGCTGGCCGTCCCCGTTGAAGTCGCCGATGCCCAGGACTGCGGTCATGCCGCCCCAGCCGGAGCCGGTCTGCTGGCGGGTCCGCCAGCCGCCGTGGCCGTCGCCGGGATACAGCCAGAAGGTCCCTGCAGTGTCGATCGCCCCCACGTCGGCGGCGCCGTCGCCGTTGAAGTCGTGCACGGCGATGATCCTGGTCATACCGCCCCAGCCCGAGCCGACCTGCTTGCGCGGCAGCCACCCGCTCGCACCGTCTCCGGGGTAGAGCCAGAGCAGCCCGGAGGAGTCGCGCGCGAGCACGTCGTTGCGGCCGTCGCCGTCGAAGTCGCCGGGCGAGAGGAGCGCGGTCATGCCGTTCCAGCCCGAGCCGACGGCCAGCGAAGCCGGAGAGAGCCAGCCTCCCGAGCCGTTGCCGCGATACAGGTAGAAGGCTCCTGAGGTGCTCCTGGCGAGGACGTCGGATGAACCGTCGGAATTGAAGTCGCCCATCGCCTCCGCCGCAGTAGAGGGCGACGCCGCCGCGAGCGCGCTGACGCCGTTGGGTGTGCCCAGGCCGGTCGGTCCGTCATAACCCGGCCCGGCCGCGCACATGAGCGCCGGGGTGCAGCCCGTGCCGTTGGTGCCGGCGGTGACGTCGAACAGCGCCGACGGCTTGGCCCACGGGTACGACGCCGGGTAGGTGCCGTCGGCCGGGGCGCCGGCGAGGGCGTACATCCCCGCGATCAGCGGCGACGAGACGCTGGTGCCGCCGAACACCTGCCACGCGGAGGTGTAGGGCGCGTTGGGCGTGGGGCCGAAGCCCGCGACGCCGGTGTTGGGATCGGCGACGGCGGAGATGTCGGACACGGCCTTGGTCGTGCATCCGGTGCCGGTCTCCCACGCCGGGCTCGGGCTGTACGAGCTGCAGCCGCTGCCCGCCCCGCTCCACGCCGACTCGGTCCACGCCCGCGCGCCCGGCGCCGGGTTGGCGACCGGAGACAGCGAGGTGCCGCCGACCGCGACCACGTACTGCGACGAGGCCGGGAACTGCGTCCCATAGCCGGCGTCGCCGCTGGAGGCCGTCACGACGACGCCCGGGTGGTTGTAGTAGTGGTCGAATCCGCTGAAGTCGCCTGCGTCGACCGCGCCGTACGAGTTGGTGACGTACTTCGCGCCGAGCGTCACGGCCGTCTGGGCGGCCGCGCCGAGGTTGGACAGCAGATCGCTGTCCGCCTCGACGAGCATGATGCGGCAGTTCGGGCACGACGCGCTGACCATCTGCAGGTCGATCGCGGTCTCCGGCCCCCAGCGGTGGGCCGGGTCGACCGACGGGTAGGCGGTTCCTCCGCGCTGGTCGAGCTTGCGGAAGCAGCCGTTGGCGGTCGTGCAGGCCGGCAGGCCGAACCGTGCGCGGTAGGTCGCGAGGTCCGACTCGGCGGTGGGGAGGTCGAAGGCGTCGATGACGGCGACCGTCGCCCCGACGCCGGCGGTGGTGGCCGTCGTGAGGTTGTAGGCCGAGCGGAGATCGCTGGGCCCGTACCCGGTCGGCGCGCCCACCGACGGGGACGCGACTCCTTCGACGACCTCGGCGAAGCACGAGGCGCGTCCCGGCTTCGGGTCGGAGCAGGTGCGCTTGTGCGGGTGGCCGGCCAGCTTGGGCGACGCGGTCGCGGTGGCGGGCGGAGCGGACGGCACGGCGGAGGGCACGGCGGACGGCGACGAGCCACCCGGCGACGCGCCGTCGGCCGCCGCCGGATCGGCCGCGACCGCGCCGAAAGCGACTGTCGCGATCACGGCGACGAAGATGAACGCTGTGGTGATCCTGTTCACCGTGACCTCCTGAGTGGCTCGCGGTCAGGGTAGCAGGCGGCCACGACGCGCCTTCTGCCCCCATTTGTGGGTTGTTCGTGCCGAACACGCGTGGATCCGGGAGACGGCCGACGGGTCGGCGTATACCATCGTCGTGCGCGAGCGCCCCAGCCGACCCGGGTCGCCGCGACGCATCCCGAGCGGGGAGGCTTCCGATGCACACCAAATTCCCACCCTTGATCTCAATCGCCACGGCGGTCGCCGCGGCGGTCCTCGTGACGTGCGCGGGCATCGCCCCGGCGACCGCCGAGACAGCGACGCCGACGCCCGGCCCGGCGACGACGGCGGCGGCGACGCCTGCGCCCACCCCGACGCCCTCGGCGTCGCCGACCGGGCCCGCGACCCCGTCGATAACAGGCACGGACCCGGACCTCGCTACGCAGAACAGGGCCCGCGACCACGCAATGGGATCCACGATCCCGAAGAACGACCCGGGCGCCGCGAAGCCGAAGGCCGTCGGCCCGAACACGACGGCGTCCCCTAACGCCGTGCCACCGGGGCTTCCCGGCCTCGATGTCAGCGGCTGGCAGACCAGCATCAACTGGCCGCAGGTCGCGGCGAACGGCGCGAAATTCGTCTACATCAAGGCGACAGAGGCGACGGACTACGTGAGCAGCCAGTTCGCCAGCCAGTACAACGGTTCCTATGCGGCCGGCCTCACGCGCGGCGCATACCATTTCGCCACGCCGAACACGAGCTCCGGTGCCGATCAGGCCAACTACTTCGTGAACAACGGAGGAGGCTGGACGCAGGACGGACGCACCCTGCCGCCCCTGCTCGACATCGAGTACAACCCGTACGGCGCCACCTGCTACGGTCTGAGCGCAGGCCAGATGGTGTCGTGGATCGCCGATTTCTCGAACACCGTCTTCAAGCGGACCAGCCGTTACCCCGCCATCTACTCCACCACCGACTGGTGGACGCGCTGCACCGGCAACAGCGCGGCGTTCGGCATCAACCCGCTGTTCATCGCGCGGTATCCCAACAACGTCTCCGACGGTGCAGGCACCCTCCCGGCCGGGTGGGGCGCGTACACGATGTGGCAGTGGGCCGACGCCGGCATCTTCCCTGGTGACCAGGACGTCTTCAACGGCAGCACCGCCGCACTGCAGCAGCTCGCCATCACCGGCCGTGCCATGCCGCAACCGGTCATCGGCGCCGGCGACCTCAACGGCGACGGCAAGCCCGACCTGCTGGCCAGGCGACCGGACGGCACGCTCTGGTTCTACGCGGGCACCGGGTCGAGCGGAGGCGCCGCCACGTACGCGGCAGGCGTCAAGATCGCCTCCGGCTGGGGCATCTACGACGAGATGATCGCCGCGGGCGACGTCAACGGCGACGGCAGACCCGACATCATCGCCCGCAAGACCAACGGCACCACGGTGCTGTTCCCCGGCACGGGCGTGATCAACGGCGCGAGCACCGGCTTCGGCAACGCGGTCACGCTGAGCTCGGGCTGGGACGCGTTCACCGACGTCATCCCCGCCGGCGACATCAACGGCGACCACATCCCCGACCTGCTGGGCCGTAAGCCCGACGGGACTCTGTGGCTCTACACCGGGAGCGGACACGTCGACGGGTCGAGCACCGGCTACAACGCCGGCGTGCAGGTGGGCACCTCCTGGAACCAGTTCTCGCAGGTGCTCGGTATCGGCGACCTCGACAAGGACGGCTGGTCCGACCTGGTCGGCTTCCGGCCGGACGGCTCGCTCTGGCTCTACCGCGGATCACGGTCGGGCATCCAGCCCGGAGTCCGGATCAGTGCGCCGGGCCTCGCGGCGAGCGACCTCCTGATCGTCGCGGGCGACGCCAACCGCGACGGCAGGCCCGATCTGCTCAGCCGCACCTCGTCCGGTGCGCTGCTCTACTACGCGGGCGGCCTGTTCACGCAGCCCGCGTTCGGCAGCCCGCAGACCGTCGGCTCTGGCTGGAGCATCTTCAACCGCGTCATCGGTGCGGGCGACCTCACCAATGACGGCGCACCCGACATCATCTCGACCGACACCGCGGGCAACCTCTGGCTCTACCAGGGCAACGGCTCGACGGGCGGCGTCAACCGCAGCTACAAGGCGGGTGTGCGCGTCGGCTGGGGCTGGACGGACTTCACGACCATCCTCGGCGGCGTCGACATGAACGGAGACGGCCGCTCCGACCTCCTCGCAGTGCGCACCGACGGCAGCCTGTGGCTCTACCCGGGCACGGGGACGGTCAACGCGGCGTCGCCCTCGACCTTCTCGAGCGGGATCCGCTTGGGCCCGTCCGGCTGGAACGGCTTCACGAAGATCGCCGCGGGCGACTTCAACGGCGACGGGACGACGGACATCCTCGCGACTGCATCGAACGGCACGCTGTACTTCTACGCGGGAGTCCGCCAGACGCCGTCGTCCACGTCGTGGCTGCGGGCGGGTGTCGTGGTGGGGTCCGGCTGGGACGCGTTCTCGCGCATCGTCTCGACGGGAGACGCGAACGGCGACGGAAAGGCCGACGTCGTGGCCGTGCGACCCGACGGAACGCTGTGGCTGTTCGCCGGGAACGGCAAGACCGGGGTGAGCGGCGCCAGCGGCCTCGCGAACTCCGTGGTCGTCGGGTCCGGCTGGAACATCTTCAGCACGATCACCGGGACTGGCGACACCGCCACAGGACGCGGAGGCGACCTGCTCGGCGTGCGACCCGACGGCGGCCTCCTCTACTACCCGGGCAGCGGCACCGCCGCAGTGCCGAACACGCTGGGCTACTCCGGCGCGGTCGTGTCCGGGTCGAGCTGGAACCAGTTCGGCTGAGCCGGAAGCCGGCTGGGCCGTCTTCGGCTCAGCCGGCGGTGGCCTCCCGCCATTCCGCGATGGTCTCGGCGAGCTCGCCCTGCGCGAGCGCGTCGAGACCGCGCGGGTCGAACGTGCCGGAGACGACGCCGGGCTCGTAGACCGCACGCAGGAGATCGATCGCGTCGGCGCCGATCCCGGCACGACCCATGCCGACCGTGTTCGCGCCCTGGATGCGGGCGGGGTTGCCGAAGGCCTTGGACCACGGAGGAACGTCGCGCGTGACGACGGAGCCCATCCCCACCATCGCGCCGCGGCCGACGTAACGCCGCTGGTGAACGGAGGTGGCGAGCCCGAGGTTGGCGCCGTCGCCGACGCGCACGTGGCCGGCGAGCAGAACGCTCGAGGCGAGCGTGACGCCGTCGCCGAGCAGGCAGTCGTGCGCGACGTACGCCTGGTTCATGATGAACGCGTCGTCGCCGATGAGCGTCCGGTCGTGCCAGCCCTGATGGATCTGGGCGTACTCGCGGAAGACGTTCCGGCTGCCGATCGTGATCCCGTTGCCGCTGGAGCGCTCCTCAGCGTCCTCCGGATGCCCCCACGAGCGCACCTCCGGAGGCGCGCCGATGACCACGCCGGTGCCGATCCAGTTGCCGTCGCCCAGCTCGACAGGGCCGGTGATCACCGCGAACGGACCGATGGTGTTGCCCCTCCCCATTCGCACGTCGCCGTCGATGAGAGCGGTGGGGTGGATGGAGTTTCCGCGGTCGCTCACCGGTCGGATCCTCCGCCCACGGAGACAAGGTAAGGTGGCAGCGCATACTTTTCCCGCACTCACGCACTATAACCACACGAAGGCTCCATGATCCCCATCACGACGGTCTCTTTCGGTCCGGACGAGGAGCGCGAGGTCCTCGAAGTCCTGCGCTCCGGATCCATCGCTCAAGGCCCGAAGGTGGCGCGGCTCGAAGACGAGTTCGCCCGCATGCACGGCGTCCCTCACGCGATCGCGGTGAACAACGGCACCACTGCTCTGGTGGCGGCTCTGCAGGCGCTCGACCTGCAGCCGGGCGACGAGGTCGTCACCTCGCCGTTCACATTCGTGGCGACGCTCAACGCGATCCTCGAGGCGGGCGCGACGGCGACGTTCGCCGACATCCGCTTCGACGACTTCAACGTCGACCCCGCGTCGCTGCGGGAGGCCGTCGGCCCGTCGACCAAGGTGCTCCTCCCTGTGCACCTCTACGGTCAGATGGCCGACATGGCCCCGATCGCCGAGCTCGCCGCCGAGCGCGGGTTGAAGATCCTCGAAGACGCGGCGCAGTCGCACGGCGCGACCTACGACGGCCGCTTCGCGGGAAGCTACGGCCTCGGCACCTTCTCGCTCTATGCGACCAAGAACCTCACCACCGGCGAGGGCGGTCTGATCACCACGAACGACGACGAGCTCGCCGACAGGCTGCGCGTGATGCGCAACCAGGGTATGCGCGCGCGTTACGTGTACGAGATGGCCGGCCACAACTACCGTCTCACCGACCTGCAGGCCGCCCTCGGCCTCCCGCAGCTGGCGCGATACGCCTCGATCGTCGAGACCCGCAAGCGCAACGCCGCACGCCTGATTGAGGGTCTGGAGGGCGTCCCCGGTGTCGTGGCGCCGCGCGAGCTGCCCGGCCGCTCGCACGTCTGGCACCAGTTCACCATCCGCGTCACCGATGAGGCCCGCGTCGACCGCGACGCCTTCGTCGAGCAGCTCGCCGCCGAGGGCATCGGCGCCGGCGTCTACTACCCGCGGCTGCTGTGGGACTACGACGCCTACCGGGATCACCCGCGCGTGCTGCGCAGAGACGCCCCGGTCGCCGAGCAGGTCGCCCGCCAGGTGGTCTCGCTTCCGGTGCACAACGCCCTCACCGATGACGACCTCTCCACGATCGTCGCCGCCGTGCGCAAGGTGGCCGGCGCATGAGCGTCACCCGCATCGCCCTGGTCGGCGCGGGCACGATGGGCAGCCACCACGCCCGCGTCATCGCGCAGTCGCCGCGATCGGAGCTCGCCGTGCTGGTCGATCCGCGCGAGTCCGTCGGCACGGCCGTCGCCGAGCGCTTCGGCGCCACCTGGATGCCCGAGCTGCCCGACCTCTCCGACATCGACGGCGTCGTCGTCGCCGCCGCGACGGAAGCGCACTACGACCTCGCGCTGCAGGTGCTGTCGCAGGACACCCCGCTGCTGGTCGAGAAGCCCGTCGCCGACAGCCTGCTCCGCACCGAGGAGATCCTGGCCCTGGCCGACGAGCGCGACCTGCCGTTCATGTGCGGCCTCCTCGAGCGCTACAACCCGGCGATCATGACCGCCAAAGAGCTGATGGGCGAGCCGGTGCACGTCACCGCCACCCGCCACTCCCCTTACGCGCCGCGCATCCGCACCGGCGTCGCCTGGGACCTCCTGGTGCACGACGTCGACCTCGCGATCGGCATCATCGGCACCGCGCCCGGCAACGTCGAGTCCCGGCTCGGACACTTCCACCCCGACTCCCTCGCCGACGCCGAGGATGTCGCGGAGACGCTGCTCGACTTCCCGGGCGGCGCCATCGCGCACGTGTCGGCGAGCCGCGTGGGCCAGCGCAAGATCCGCCAGCTCTCGATCTACGAGCGTGAGCGCCTGATCGAGGTCGACCTGCTGCGCCGCGACGTCACGGTCTACCACCACGTGTCCGAGAACTCGGTCGACGAAGGCCGCGGCTACCGCCAGCAGACGGTCATCGAGATTCCGGAGCTGGTGACCTCCGTCGAGCCGCTGACCACGCAGTTCGGCCGGTTCCTCGACGTGATCGACGGCACGGTCGACGCCGCCACCGAGCGTGGCACGATCCTCGCGCCGCACCGCGTCATCGACCAGGTGATCGCCGGCCGGCCCGTCGTCCGAGCATGAGCCTGCCCGCCGCCGCGGACGAGCCCACAGCGGAGGAGAAGCGCCTCCACCCGGTGAAGGCGTTCTTCCAGCACTCTGTCATCCGCTACCTCATCGCGGGCGGCCTGGCGTTCATCGTCGACTTCACGCTGCTCTGGCTCTTCCACGAGGTGTTCGGCTGGGTGACCTGGCTCGCCGCCGGCGTCGCGTTCGTCGTGAGCTTCGCCTTCACGTACACGATCCAGCGCATCGTCGGCTTCAGCTCCCAGGTCCCGCACGGCCCAGCACTGATCAAGTACACTCTTCTGGTCGTCGTGAACACCGTGGCGACATCCCTCATCGTCGCCCTCGTCGACCAGTCGCCGCTCAGCTGGGCGGGCGGCAAAGTCATCGCGACCGCTGTGACGACGGTGTGGAACTACTTCGCCTACCGCTACTGGGTCTTTGCCGGGCCCCGACGATCGAGCACGGCCGCCGAGGCCGCCCGAGAGGACTGAGGATGTACAACGGCGCACGGATCGCCGCAGTGGTGCCCGCCTACAAAGAAGAGAAGATGATCGCCACGGTCATCGACACCATGCCGGAGTTCGTCGACCACATCGTGATCGTCGACGACCACAGCCCGGACGACACCAGCGGCGTCGTCAAGGCGAACCCGGACCCGCGCGTCACCCTCATCCGCCACGAGGTCAACCAGGGCGTCGGCGGCGCGATCATCACGGGCCACCGCGTCGCCATGGAGCTGGGCTCCGACGTCAACGTCATCATGGCCGGCGACGCCCAGATGGACCCGGCGTACCTTCCGGCCCTGCTCGACCACGTCACCGTCGAAGGCTACGGTTTCGCGAAGGCCAACCGCTTCTTCGCACCGGAATCGTTCAGCGGGATGCCGCGCTACCGCATCTTCGGCAACATCATGCTGTCGTTCCTGACCAAGCTCGCCTCCGGGTACTGGCACCTGTTCGACCCGCAGAACGGCTACACCGCCGTGCGGACGGACGTGCTCGAGCGCGTTCCCCTCGACCACGTGGCCCGTCGATACTCGTTCGAGAACGACCTGCTGATCCATCTCAACATCCTCCAGGTGCCGGCCATCGACGTCCCGATCCCCGCCGTGTACGGCGAGGAGGTGTCGAGCATCAAACTCGGCCGCGTCGTGCCCGAGTTGCTCAGCCTCCTGACCCGCGGCTTCTGGCGGCGCATCTGGTATCGCTACGTGTTGTGGTCGTTCTCTCCGATCGCGCTGCTCCTGGTGCTCGGAATCGTTCTCTTCCTCTTCGGCCTGGGCGTCGCCATCTGGGTGTGCTTCCAGATCGCCGCGTCGGTCGTGGCGACGGCCGCGACGGTGATGCTCGCAGCTCTTCCGCTCATGCTGGGCACGCAGATGCTGATATCCGCGTTGCAACTCGACATCCAGGCCAGCCCGTCGAAGCCGACCTACACGCCCTTCACCAAGAAGTAGGCTCCGAAGCAGAAAATAGACCCGACAGTGCCTTTTCTGTAAGCTCTCTCACGTTGGACTCGGGGAGGGGTCGAATGAAGAAGGCACTGTTGCCGGCTGTCATCGTGGGCGCGCTGGCTCTCGGATCGATCATCGTGACGGCGGCGCCGGCGAGCGCGGCCACCACCATCGACGTGAGCGCGACCTACCAACTGAACACGAATCAGGGGCCGCAGCAACGCCCTCTGGATGCCGCCAGTCAGACGGACGTGACCTCCGGGAACACGCTGCTCACGCTGACGATCACCAACAACGACACCGAGACCTACACGCTCGACTCGGTGACCCCGACGACGCCGGCGAACCAGTGCGCGGGGACGATCGCTCCCGGAACGTCCATCAACTGCTATGTCTCGCCGACCTTCGGCTCGGGTGCCGGCGTGCTGGATCTGACCCTTGCGGGGTCCTTCCCGACCGCGGGCCCGGACACGACGGTGGTCTCGTTCCCGTACTTCGGCGTCGACTACGCCTTCACCTCGAACGACTTCGCGGTGCAGGCACCGCCGCCCGCGACGGGCTGGCTGACCACCATCCCGGACCCGCAACTGCTCAGCTATCCGGGTCTGTTCCGGCCGCAGGTGCGACTCGCGCTGAGCTGGAACGGCAACACGCCTGTGACCATCACGCGCGCGACCGCGGCGCTCGTCCCCTTCAGCGACCAGTGCTTCGGAACCCTGCCGAAGGTCGTGAATCCGGGCGATCCGATCATGTCGTGCACGTTCGAGATCGGGCAGGGCAACAACGCGTGGGGCTTCCAGTACACGGGTGCGATGGGCGAGCAGCAGGCCTACGCCGGATCGCTCACGTACATGGCCCCGTCCGCTCCCTGCCAGCCGGACAAGCCGAGCTACACCGGCGGTGAGACGATCACCGTCACGTGCTCCGGCATGGCTGCCGGGGTCAGCGCTCAGCTGCGCGTGTGGAACGTCGGAGTGTCGGCACTGCAGACCATCGCCGCCGACGGCACGGTCACCTTCACGTTCGCGCTTCCGACGATCACGTCGGGCTTCGCCTCGGGCTCCCTGGTGTTCCGCGAGGGAGGCGACCCGACGGTGGAGTTCGCGGGAACGACCTCCTTCACGATCGAACCGGGCGTCGCAACCACGACCGGTTCCGGCAGCGGCTCGGACTCGACAGGCACGGCCGAGCTTGCGGACAGCGGCTCGGACATCTCCGGCCCGGCTGTCGCCGCGATACTGGCCCTGGTGCTGGGAGGCGTGCTCCTCGCCTTCCGTCGCCGCCGTGCGGCCCGCTGAGGAGCCGAGCGACTAGGCCGGCTGCAGCAGGTCGCGCAGGATGTCCGCGCGTCCGCGGCTGGCATACCGCCCGTATTCGCCCGTGAGCGCGAGCCGGACGACCGGGAAGAAGCGCCGGAGCCGGGCCGGGTGCAGCGCCGCTCTGCGCTTCTCGAAAGCAGCCTTCGACCGGGCCGCGGCCCGATAGTCCGCCGGCACGCGCTCCCCCAGGGCGGCCAAGCGGTCGGCGAGGATCGCGAAGCGGGTCGCCAGGTCGCGATTGCGGCTGCCGCGTCGCTCGAGCACGCGCGAGACCTTGCGCGCCAGCGTCGGCGCCGCGACACCGATCTCGTTGGCCCCGTGCTGGCGATAGTCGATGGTGGGCTCCCGGACGACTTCCACTCCGCCCACTGCGGCCGCGATGATCGCGAGCCACTCGTCGTGCACCCACTCGCGGGGGAAGGGCAGCGCCGCCTCGAGCAGTGAGCGCCTGAAGACGACGGTGGCGCCCGTGGCGAGGTTGCGACGCAGGAAGGCGTGGAACGCCCGACCGGCTTGTTCCTCGGCGAACTCGTGGTCGCCGACCTCGAGCGACTCGAAGAGCGTGCGACCGAGCGGTGCACCCTCGGCGTCCACGAGTCGCGCGTCGGTGTGCAGGAGCAGCAGGGACGCGTCGGCGTCGAAGCGCGCGGTGAGCGCGGCGATCCGGCCGGGGTGCCACCGGTCGTCTTGGTCGCTGAGGGCGACGAGCGGGCGGGACGTGGCGACGATCGCCCGTTCGAAGTTCGCGGTCACGCCCGCCGTGCCGGCCGGGCCGAGAACGATCGGGAGGAGGTCGTGGCGCGCGGAGGCGGCGAGCGCGACCTCCACCGTGCCGTCGGTCGACCCGTCGTCGGCGATCACCAGCTCGGCGGGAGACGGTACCTGGGAGAGGATGCTCTCGATCTGCTCGTCGACGTAGCGCGCACCGTTGTAGGTGGCCAGAGCGACGCTCAGCCCGGCAGGTTGCGACATCAGCGCTTCAGCACCACCGACAGCACGCCCAGGAACATACCGGCCATGATCGTCTGGGCGCCGAGGATCATCAAGAGCGCGGCGGGGATCGCGATACGGAGCGTGGTCGAGGCGTCCATCGCCCCGAAGCCCGATCCGGCCCAGAGCGCGAACTGCACGACCGCGATCGCCAGACCGGACAGGAAGAGGATCAGGCCGGCCACCGCACTCGACTCGAGGCTGATCCGCCGCTCCAGGCGGTCGAAGTTGCGGCTGCGCGGTATTCGGAATCCCTCGTGCTGGGCGTAGATCTTGGTGAGGATCGCGAACAGGACCGCCTGGTAGCCGACGGCGGCGAGCGCGGCGGAGTACACCTGGCTGGAGATGTCGAACCCGACGTCGCCGATCGTCAGAGGACCGAGGCTGAGCAGGAAGGTGCCGAGGATGCCGATGAGGAATGCGACGGTGCCCGGCACCAGGAAGAGCCAGCGCGGGCTGTAGATGAGCAGGAACCTCAGGTGCCGCCACCCGTCGCGCCAGCTGCGCAGGTGCGGAGGCCGGGAGCGGCCGTCTTTCTTGAGAGTCGTGGGGACCTCGCTCACCCGGCGCCCCTCCAGGGAGGCCTTGACGACCATCTCGCTCGCGAACTCCATGCCGCTGGTCTGCAGATTGAGCTTCATGATCGAATCGCGGCTGAACCCTCGCAGCCCGCAGTGGAAGTCGCGGATCGGCGAACGGAAGAAGAGCCGGCCGATGTTCGAGAGCACCGGGTTGCCCAGGTAGCGGTGCAGTGGAGGCATGGCGCCCGGCGCGATGCCTCCGCGGAACCGGTTGCCCATGACCAGGTCGTCACCGGAGCGAAGCCGTTCGAGGAACGCGTCGAGGTCGGAGAAGTCGTAGCTGTCGTCGGCGTCGCCCATGATGACGTAGGTTCCGCGTGCTGCAGCGATGCCGCCGATGAGGGCGGACCCGTAGCCCTTCTGCGACACGTTGACGACGCGCGCGCCGTGCTCCTCGGCGATCGACTGCGATCCGTCGGTGCTGCCGTTGTCGGCCACGATGATCTCGCCCGAGACGCCGCTGCGCGTGAGATAGGACTGCGCCTTGTCGATGCACACGGCGAGCGTCTCGGCCTCATTGAGGCACGGCATGACGATCGACAGCTCGACGATGTCCACGCTTTGCATGTGTTCGGGGCTCTCTGGCAGATGGATAGACACGTTGAATCCTACGTGGTACAGCACGTCAGAACGGACAAGCAGCAAGAGATGCGATAGTGGGTGTCGTGAAAAGGATGACCCGCCGGTGACCGCAGCCATCGACGTCGTCGTACCCGTCTACGGCAACTGGCGCCTCAGCAGTGCCTGTCTCGACTCCCTCGCGACGCAGACGGTCCCGCATCGCGTGATCGTCGTGGACGACGGCAGCCCGGACGACAGCGCCGCCCGCCTCCGCGAGGCGCACCCGGAGGCGGAACTGCTGGAGCTCGGCGAGAACCGCGGCTTCGCCGCCGCGTGCAACGCCGGCATCGCGCACGGCGACGGCGACATCGTGGTGCTGGTCAACAACGACGTGACGGCGGAGAGCGGGATGCTCGAAGCGCTGGTGGATGCGCTCCAGGCCTCGCCGCGTGCCGGGAGCGCGGTGCCGCTGCTGCTCAAGCCGGACGGCCGTGTCGACGCCTACGGCCTCACCGCCGACCCGACGATGGCGGGATTCGTGCGGTTCGCGGGCGCCTCCGTCGAGGAGGCGCTGGCGGGCGGCGGTCACCGGTTGCTCGGGCCGTACGGCGCCGTGGCGGCATTCCGGAGGTCGGCGCTCGACGAGGTGGGCCTGCTCGACGAGGGCATCTTCATGTACGGCGAGGAGCTCGACCTCGCGCTCCGCCTCAGCAACGCCGGGTGGTCGACGGTCCCGGTCCCTGCCTCACGCGGCATCCACCTCGGGGGCGCCAGCTCCGGCCGAGGGTCGTCGGTGCAGCGCCGGCGTGCCGGCTTCGGCCGTGGCTATCTGCTGCGCGCGTACGGGGTCGTCGGCGGCGCATACGGCCTGCGCGCCGTGCTCACCGAGCTGATCGTGTGCGCCGGCGACCTGCTGCTCTCGCGCGACGCCGCCTCGACCGCGGGTCGCTTCGCCGGCTGGCGTGCCGGCGCCCGCGCGGCACGCCGCTCCCGGCACGTCCCCGGTGTCGACCGGTCGATCGGCTTCGTCGAGTCGCTGCGCCTGCGGGTGTCGGATCGGAGGGCGTGAGGTGACGGACGACCTCCCTCCGGAGATCACACTGCGCCGAGCGGCGATGTCGCTCGTGACGCTGGTCGGCGGCGTCTCGCTCGCCGTGATCCCGCCCGCGACGATCTCCATCGCGTCCCGGCTCTTCACACTCCCCGAGCAGGGCGCCATTTCGGTCGCCGCGATGCTCGCCACCTTCGCCGGTCAGCTGACCTTCGCCGTCGTGGTCGAGTCGCGACTGAGCTCCGCCGGTACGGCGCGACGGGTGACGTTCCCGCGCTGGCTCGCGCTGCTGTCCGTGCTCGCCGCCCTCGCGGTGGCCATCGGCTACCATTCCGCGGTCGTGGTCTGCATAGCCCTGCCCGTCCTGGTCGCTTCGCTCGAGGTGGGACGAGGCGTCTCTGTCGCAGAACGGCTCGACGGCCGGGAGTTCTGGGCAGCGCTGTCGGTCGGGGCGGGCGCCCTCATCGGTGTGCTCGCCGGGTTCGCCGGAGCGCCCTGGGCGATGATCCCGCTGGTGGCGGGGATCCTCGGCGCCACGGTGGTGCGCTCGATGCCCGTCGCGCACACCGCGTCGGCGCCTCAGCCCCGCGTGATGGCCTGGGTGGTCGCGGACGTCGGCATCACCGGTGGCGTCTATCCGCTCCTGAACGTCGCGATCCTGGGGCTGCTCGGCCCCCTGCACGCCGTGCTCTTCGCGTCGATCTCCACCGTCTCCGGCCTGCTGGCGATCCCGCTCAACTTCATGCGGCTGCGCCTTCTGAAGCATCACGCTCCGCTGGACATCGCGCTGTCGGCGGCCGCGACTCTGGGAGCTCTGATCGTGATCGTGATCTGCGAGCTGCTCGGGGTCTTCGGGTTCATCTTCGGCAGCAACTGGACACTCAGCGCCACTCTCGTCCCACTGATCGCGGCCTGCTTGTGGCGCGCGGCGTCTCTGGCGACGACCATCCCGTTCGCGAGCCTGCGCCGGATGGGCGAGGCCAAGCTGCTGACGATCCTGCGCGCGACGGTCGCCGTCATCACCTTCGCCGCCACGCTCGCCGTCGTTCCCACCGGTGACCTGGTCTGGATCTTCGGCGTGCTCCTGCTCGGTGAACTGCTCCAGGCCGCGACGTACGAGGTCGCCCGCCGTCGCCGCACGGCCGCGATCGGAGCCCGATAGGCTGACCCGGTGCCGCGTATTCTCGTCGATCTGCTGTTCCTCACCGGCGGCAAGGGCGGGATGGAGTCGTACGTCCGTGAGGTCTACGGCGCCATGCCGCGCGACGGCGCAGTCGAGTTCACCGCGCTGATCTCGCGGGAGGCCGAGCGGCTCGACCTCGGGTGGTTCCCAGGGGAGCTGGTGGCCTCGGGAATCAGCGGCGACGACCGCGTCGCGTGGGCGCGCGGCGAGCTCACGTCCCTGCCCGGCTGGGCGCGCCGGACCGGCGCAGACCTCGTGCACAGCCCCGCCAATGTGGGACCGCTGCGGGCGCCTGTGCCGGTGGTGCTGACCGTCCACGACCTGCTTCCGTTCGTCCATCCCGAGTGGGTCCCGGGCCGCTATGCGGGCGCCCTCCGCTGGATGATCCGCCGGGCGGCGCGTAACGCCGCAGCAGTGCTGACCGTCAGCGAGTCGTCCCGCTCCGACATCGTCGAGCGGCTGGGCATCGAGCCGCGGCGCGTCCACGCCATCCCGCTCGCCGGCCGTCCCGGCGCGGTGGCTCCGAGTCAGCAGGCCTCCCGCGACATCGTGCTGACGGTCGGCAACCGGATGCCGCACAAGAATGTGGAGACGGTCCTCGCCGCGTACGCGCAGCTGCCCGCCGGTGGACGGCCGCGTCTCGTCGTCACCGGCGGCGCCGAGGGCGACCCGCTGCGCGTCCTGGCCGATCGGCTGGGCATCGCCGACGACATCGACTTCGTCGGCTGGGTGTCCGACGCCGACCTGGAGTCACTGTACGGCCGGGCCGCGATCGTGCTGGTGCCCTCGCGCTTCGAAGGCTTCGGCCTTCCCGTCCTCGAGGCGATGTCGCGCGGCGCTGCGGTGGTGTGCGCCGACATCCCGCCCCTGAGGGAGGTCGCGGGCGACGCCGCGGTGTTCGTGCCCCCGACGGATGCCGCGGCCTGGGCGTCCGCCATCGCGGGCCTCTGGGCGTCCCCGGATCAACTCGACCGGCGCGCCAGCGCGGGTGAGGAGCGCGCGGCGCGGTACTCGTGGCCGGCCACTGCCGGCCGGACCCTGGAGGTCTTTCAGCGGGTCCTGGCCGAGCGGTAACGCGCAAGCAGCTCGTCGAGCGACGCACCGAGGCTCTGCGACGTACCTGCCTCCTGGAACCAGGACCGGGTGCTCGACCGGAGCGCCTCACCGCCGTCGAGAGCGGCTCCGATCGCGGCCCCCAGCTCGTCCGGCCCAGCGCTCGATGCCACGAAGCCGTTGACGCCGTCGACGACCAGCTCGGCCGACGCGTTGTCCTCCCCCGCCACCACGACGCTCGGCGTACCGTGCGCCGCGGCCTCCGCCACCACCAGACCGAAGCCCTCCCGCCGCGACGGGTTCACCAGCACGGCGGCGGTCGCCATCAGCCGTTCCAGCTCCTCGTCCGTCTCGCGGCCGCGCAGGTCGAGCCGCACGCCGGAGCTCTCGGCAGCGGCGGCGAGCCGAGCCGTCTCGGAGCCGGAACCGGTGACGACCAGGTGCACGCCGGGACGCTTGCGCGCCACGACGGCGAGGGCAGCCGGCAGCGTGTGCAGCTGTTTGTCCGGGATGTGCCGCCCGGCGAAGAGCACCAAGTCGGGGTCGACCTCTGCCGTCGACGGTGCGGCCGGCTCGGGGACGAGACCGACCAGTCCGAGGACGACGCCCCTTCCGGCCGGGAGGCCCCCCGCGTTCGCGCGCTTGCGGGTGAACCGGCTGTTGACCGTCACCTCGTCGCCCGCGCGGAGACCGAGCGACTGGATGATCCAGGCCACGCCGCCGACGAGTGAGCCGGAGTACTCGCGCCACTTGCGGAGCGGCCACACCTCGAGCCAATCGGCGACGAGCCACGTCGCCGAGCCGAGCAGAGCCGAGCGCGCCGCCAGCACGTTCAGCGGAGGCAGAGCGCTCACCAGCACCAGATCGTAGTCGCCCCGATGCCGGAGCAACGCGCGGAAGACGGCGGCGGCGAACCCGACCGCGGCACGGGTCGTGCGCGTACCGTCCGCGGCGGCGATCTCGCCTCGCCAGATCGGACGCACCCGGAACGGTGCGGCGGGCGCCTCTCCGTCGTCCCACTGGCGTCGGGTCAGGTAGTCGACGCGGTGGCCGCGCTCGACGAGCCCCTCCGCGATCGCGCGATAGACCCGCTCCCCTCCGCCGGTGTTGACCGGGTACAGGCAGTCGTAGACGACGGCGATGCGCAACTGTTCAGGCATCGACGACTCGTTCGGCACGCTCGGGCTCGGACACCCTCCACAGCCACCAGACGAAGACGACGAAGGCGGCGCAGAGCACGCCGAACAGCACGAGGAGCGCCTCCCAGCCGAGTGGAGGCTGCCACAGCGGCGCGGAGAACATCGATCGGATGGTGTGGCCGGTTCCGACGACGTACCGGCGAAGGACGAAGAACAGCGCCAGCCACGCGAACAGCGCGACCAGCGCCGCGATGACGACGGTGACCCGGCCGGCGAGGAAGGCCAGCCGATCGCCGGCTTCACGCGAGAGCGTCCAGCCGGCGAGCAGCAGGACCGTCAGGTAGAGGAAGAGCCCGTAGCGCCCCTGCCAGATCACACCCGTCTGATGCACGCTGTAGGCCTGCACCACGACCGGCACCGCCAGCGCAGCGATCGCGGCGACGGCGAGCGTCAACAGGTCGCGGCGGCGCGAGGCCGCGAACGCGAGCACGACCAGCACGGCGAGCGCCGCGATGACCGGCCAGAAGGCGAAACCCGGAAGCGGTGCGTCGAACCACCCGAAGTATCCGAGCGCCTGCGTGAAGAAGACCGGGGCCGCGCGCACCATGTACGCCGCGCCCGACAGGAATCCGGCGCCGACCAGTGGGGCGTCGGACTTCTCGGCCTGACCGGAGAGGCTGCCGCCGGCGAGCGTCCAGCCGAGCGAGACGAGCACGCCGACGGCGATCAGCGCCAGCCACAGGTAGCTGCGCGGTGCGGTGAACAGGGCCCTGACCGGCCTCCAGCCGGCCGCGAAGAGGCACAGCAGCACCACGACCACCAGCCACAGCGGGCCCAGTGCGCGCACGTTCGCCAGAACGATCGACGACACCGAGACGATCAGCCACAGGTACCACCGGGGCAGCCGCGGGGGCGGCGCCTCCGGATCGTGGCTCTCCAGGAGCCTCAGGAGCGCCGGAACGAGCGCGACGGTCGAGAGGACCTCCAGCCCGTTGGGGTTGACGGCACCGGTCAGGTAGACGACCATCGGCAGGGCGGCGAACGCGAGCGCCGCGGGCAGGAATCGTGAGCGCCGGGACGCCAGACCCGCCTGCACGGCCCACGCGAAGAACACGCCGCCGAGCAGGGCGCTCACGAGGCGCATCGCGTAGATTCCGGCCGAGCCTCCGAAGAGCAGCGTCGGCCAGCCGACGAGGTAGTAGTAGAGCGGGTTGTAGGCGCTGACCCAGGTCGCAGCCCAGTCGGTTCCCTGGTCGGTTCCGATCTCCACCCCGCAGCTCCCTGACACGTCCGGATGCGTCGCGAAGCAGAGCAGCTGCGGCGAATACGCGTACTCCTTCGGGAGGTCCATCACCAGCTGCCGCTGGCCGGGCTCGCGGTGGCCGAGCAGCTCACCGCGCACCTGGGCGATCGCCTTGACCGCGTGGGCGTTCTCATCCGGCACGGCGAACACCGGAGAGGCGAGCGCCCAGACCGACGCCAGCGCCGAGTACAGCAGGAACGCCAGCAGGAACACCAGGCCCGGGCGGAACGACCGGCGCGTGCGCGTCGGCGACGCGCTCGACGTCGTCTTGTCGGCGAGCGCGTCCCCCGGTGCCGTCGTCATCGGGCGAGCTGCGTGTCGGCCGCCTCGATCTCCGGGGCCGGGCCCTCGGCCGGCTCCTCCACCCGCGGTTCAGCCGGCACGACCGCCGCGGAGGCGAGCGTCGCCGCTCGCCAGGCGATCGCGATGATCGCGAGGCCCACGACGAGCGCCGCCAGCCAGATCAGCGCGCCGCCCGGCGGAAGCCAGCCCGGGTGCCGGAGGTACTTCACCCACTCGTAGTCCGCCCCCACCGAGTAGCGCTTGATGGTGAAGGCGAGCGCGAGCAGGTGTGCGCCGGCGACGACGACTGCGATGGTCCACACGGAGCGGCGCAGGAACGAGGAGGCGAGCACGGCGCCGTCGAAGCGCTCGGCGAGCACCAGGCCGCCCACGATGACGACGGCAGCGTAGGCGACCAGCGCGTAGCGGCCCTGCCAGATGTATCCGGAGTGCATCACCGACCCGGCCTGGGTCACGGCCGGCACCAGCACGAGGCTCGCAGCGGCGATGACGAACGACCGGAGGAGCGGCCCCCGGGCGACGACGAGCGCGAGGAGCACGACACCGCCGGCCAGTGCGCCCCACACGGCGACGACGTACCCGGGTGGGAAGGTGTCGAGCCAGCCGAAGACTCCGACGAACCCCGGGTCGATCGACCGGTTCAGCACCATGGTCACGAACGCGTAGTACCAGGGCGTCGCGCCGGCGCCGGGATACGTTCCCATGGCGTTGAGCGTGTTCGTGCCCAGGATCCAGGCGATGGCGAGCCCGGTGGTCACGGCGATGCCGGCGAGCGCCACCCAGGTGCTCGGCCGTCGGAACAATTCGGGGAGGCGCCCCTTGCGCGCGCCCACGAGGGCGATGACTCCCATGACGGCGACCCAGAGCGGGGAGAGCCCACGCATGTTGGCGAGGACGGCTGCACTGACGACGGTGAGCGTCAGCAGCAGTCCGCGTCCGGAGGAGTCGGCTCCGCGCACGAGCGCGAGCAGGACGGAGAGCAGTGCGACGCCGGACGCGATCTCGAGACCGTTCGGGTTGACCGACCCATTGAGGAAGAACACCATCGGCGTCGCCACCGCGAACGTCACGATGCCCGCGAAGAATGGGATGCCGAGCCGGCGGAGCGCGACGAAGCCGATCGCGAGGAACGCCGAGCACAGTACGGCGCTCACCGCCCGCATGCCGAACACGGCGAGTTTCGCGTTGTCGGTGAGCAGGCTGGGCCATCCGACGAGGGTGTAGTAGAGGGGGTTGTACAGACCGGCGGAGGTCTCGGCCGTCGTGTCCGGACCCGACGGGAAGCGGCCCTGACAGGTGGCGGGCGCATTCTGCTGGAAGGCGTAGCAGGGCCAGGCGCGAGCGTCGGCGAGATCGCCCGGCACCGTCACCCGCGTCGTCGCGGGCTGGTCGGTGGGGTCTCCGATGAACTGGCCGCGGACCACGGACGCCGCCTTGATGATGTGCGACGGCTCATCGGGGCTCGCCCCGAGCGGGGTCGAGATGGCCCAGGCGCCGGAGGCCACGGCGAGCCCGAGGAAGACCAGGAGGCCGGTCAGCCACGGGCGCGCGCCGACAGAGGACAGGAAGCGGGACATACAAGACTTTCTGGTAACGGTCGGCACTTAGCTTACGAGAACCGACCTGCATCCCAGCACAACGTTGCCGCCAGGCCCGGTGTTGATCGCGTAGACGCACACGGTGTGCGTCCCCGGGGTGGCCGCGATGGTCTGGTCGAACCCGTGCGAGGCCCCATAGACCGGGTACACCGCTCCGACGTCCGTCCGCTGGCGGTCGGCCTGATAGGCGGCACCCGCGGCGTCGACGTAGATGTGCACCGCGATCGGCGCCACAGTGTCGGGATCGATCGCCCAGCCGGTCGTCCGGATGCCGCCGGCGACGGCCTGCACGGAGTCGAGGTTGCCGATCGGCGGGCGCCCCTGGTCGGCGATCACGTTCGGTACGACGAGGGTCTTGCAGCCGAGCTGGACGTTGCCGCCCGCGCCGGTGTTGATGGCGTACACGCAGACCGTGCGGTTGCCGGCGCCGGCCTTCAGCTTGGCCGAGAAGCCGTGCCACGATCCGTACGCCGGATAGACCCGCGCCACGTCGGCGCGTGTGCCGTCCGCGGTGAGGGCGGTGCCCGCGTCGTCGATGTAGACGTGCACCTGGATGGGAGCCACCGTGTCGGGGTCGATCGCCCAGCCGGACACGCTCACGGTGCCGTCGGAGGCCACCGAGAGGCTTTCGAGGTTGCCGGTGGGCGCCCGCCCCTGGTCGGTCACCGTTCCCTGGACCATGACCTGCTTGCAGCCGAGGAGCGCGTTCCCGCCCGCAGCCGTGTTGATGGCGTAGACGCAGACGTTGTGCGGTCCGATGGCGACCGAGTTCACCTGTGCTGCGAAGCCGTGGCCGGGACCATAGGCCGGGTACAGCTGGGCGACGTCCGCCCGGTTGCCGGAGGCCGTGAACGCGGTGCCCGCGCTGTCGACATAGACGTGCACCTGGATCGGGGACGCCGTGTCGGGGTCGATCGCCCAGCCGCTCGCCGTGATCGACGACCCCGAGGTCGTGAGCGTCTCGAGGGCGCCGATGGGAGCCCTGCCCTGCTCGGGGATCGCACCGGGCCGAACGACGTCCTGGCAGCCGAACGAGACGTTCGCGCCGGCTCCCGTGTTGATCCCGTACACGCAGATGGTGTGCGGGCCCGGCGTGAGCACCGGCGTGGTCAGCTGATAGCCGTGCGCAGCGCCGTAGCCCGGGTACTGCGCCGCGACGTCCGTCCTGGCCTTGTCGGCCGTGTAGGCGACGCCGACGCCGTCGACGTAGAGGTGCACCGTGATCGGGGTGGTGACGTCGGGGTCGACCGCCCAGCCGGTGACGGTCGCGGTGCCGTTCGCGTTCAGGGTCGCGGCGTCCATCTTGCCGATCGGCGAGCCTCCGTAGAGGGTCACGGTCTGGCAGCCGAGGACGGTGTTGCCTCCGCGGGAAACGTTGATCGCGTAGACGCAGACCTGCTGCGGCCCGCTCTGGGTGACCGGCACCGTCGCGTTGAAGCCGTGAAGGGAGCCCAAGCCCGGGTACGCGGCTGCGACATCGGCACGGGTCAGGTTCGCCTGCACCGGAGTGCCGACGGCGCCGACGTAGACGTGGACCGTGATCGGCGCAGCGGTGTCCGGGTCGAGCGCCCAGCCGGAGACCTGCAGCTTGCCGGGCGATCCCTTGACGAGCTCCACGTTGCCGAACGGGTTCCCCCCGCCGACGGGGTCGCCGAACCACTGGCTGTAGTACACCCAGAAGTTGCGGTTGCCGTAGCTGGAGCAGCCGTCACCGGTGCCGTACAGATTGGCGAGGGCCGCAGCGTTCGGCTGATAGGGCGTGTAATAGTACAGCGCCGCCGTCGCCTTGTTCTTGATGGTGATGACCGGGGCGGCGCAGGTCGGTGGAGGCGTGGTGCTGTACCGCACCGACGACGGGGAGCCGACGGGGAACCACGTGAAGTAGTTCGAGGTCCCCGGCGGGTTCCCGTACCTCACGAGCTGATGCGCCGCGCTGTAGATCTGATTGAACAGGCCGTAGTACGTCGTATCGCACGCGGAGGTGTCCGGACAGGCGTAGCCCATCGCCGAATTGATCTGGCTGGTGGTCGGCGACGAGGTGGTGACCAGCCCCTGCTCCTTCTGGAGCGTGACCAGGATGACTTTCGCGCTGATGCTGCAGGCCTGCTGCACCTTGAAGATGATCGCGGCGGCCGACTCGGTGCCGCCTCCCGAATAGGCCTGACACATCGCATCGGCGGCCCTGCTGGAGGTCGCGAACCGACCCGCCGACAGGCACAGGCTGTTGCCGCAGCCCGCCTTCGACGAGAGGAACGACTGGATGTCGGCCTGCGTCATCGCCGCGGAGTCGTAGAAGTTGGCGTCGGAGATGATCTCGGCCGGGTCGAACTGCGAGCCGTCGAGCGCGTTCGCCGGGCCGGCGGTGCTCCAGCCACCGACGAGAGCCGCGGACACCGCAAGAATGACGGCGACCGCGCAGGCGACGATGCGTGAGCGTGTGCGAGGCATTCCGGTTCTCCTCACCCGGTGAGCTGAATGGCCCCAGTGAGACCCGCAGGATGGAACGTTTCTCCCACCCTATTGCCCGCACGCCGAAATACATGCGTTTGCACGGGGTCGCGCGCCGGAAAGGCCTCCCCCGGTTCGGGTGACACCGGTCAGGGCCGGCCGGCCTCCTTGCGCCGCTCCGCCCGCGCCCGGTACCGCTCCACGACGGCGGAGACCCCGCCCTCGCGGAGGTAGTAGGCGGCACGATCGAGATCGCGGCGAAGACCGGTGCGCGGGGTGATGCTGACCTTCCGCACCGCGGAGCCGGACGTCTTCGACGGTTCGCGGTCGGCCGCGGGCACCGGGTTGCGGCAGAACTCGACGAGCGGCGCCAGCGTGCGGCTCCAGCGGAACGCCTCCCGCACACGTGCGACGTTCTCCCGGGCGCTCTCGCGCGTCTCGGCGTCGTACAGCACGCGCTCCAGGGCGTCCACGAGGGCGTCGACGTCCTGCTCCGGGACGGACGCGCCCAGTCCCTCGGCGGCGACGAGGTCGCCGAACGAGTCGCCCTCGGTCGTGACGATCGGCAGGCCGGCCCACAGGTAGTCCAGGATCCGGGTGCGGAATGAGAACGTGGTCTCGACGTGCTGGAAGTGGGTGGACACCCCGAGGTCGGCGTCGAGCAGATAGTCCTGGCGCTCCTCGTACGGCACCCAGCTCTCGTTGAAGAACACCGCGCGGCCGAGCAGCCCGAGTTCGGAGGCCAGCGCACGGGACCGGCTCACGGCGTCCATCTCCGGCACGTCCGGGTTCGGGTGCTTCACGCCCATGAAGAACAGCCGGAGGTCGGGATGACGTTCGCTGAGCCGCGCGACCGCGCGGATGAGGGTCTCCGGATCGAACCAGTTGTAGATGCCGCCGCCCCAGACGATCACGGTGTCGTCGGTGCCGATGCCGGGAACAGTACCGCGGATCGCGTGCCGCGACTGCACGGGGTCGACGCCGGCGATGCCGAACGGCGCGATGGCGATCAGCGAGTCCAGCTCGGTGTCGCGGGAGTAGGTGTAGGCGTTGATCCGGCCGAGGGCGGCGAGCTGCCCGAGCCAGAAGTGCCGCTGCCGGTCACTGGCGCAGAGGAAGAAGTCCCCGCGCTCGAGCTGCTGGTTCAGTGTGCGCGTCGCGTCGTCGATCTGGTTGTTCCATTGGCCGAGCGACTTGCCGCGGCCCTGCTCGAGCTGCTCCAGGTGCATCGGGTCGTACACGTCGACCACCAGGATCTTGTTCGACTTCGCCAGCGCCGGGAACAGCGCGAGGGCGTTGCCCTGGAAGACGATGACGTCGGCCCATTTCTCGTGCGGGCCCATGGTGGAGGGCCGATGGTGCGAGACCGTCGCGAGCTCGAAGGGCGCGTCCAGCTCCTCCACCGAGGTCATCGAGACCAGGCGCACGTCGTGCTCCTCGGCGAGCGCCTCCGCGATGTGCCAGGCGCGGATTGCAGGGCCGGCCATCCGCTTCCCGATCGGGTCGCCGGTGATGACCAGCACGCGCCGGCGGTCGGTGTTCCCCAGGACGTCCATGCTGCCCACGATCTTGGCATAGCCGTCGAGGTAGGAGTCGATCGGGTACGCCGGCTCGTCGAGATTCCCGAAGAGGGAGAGGAGGGCACGGTCGCTGCGCACGCGGGAGGCCTGGATGGCGTTGCGCTTGTCGGTCATCTGCGGCAGCAGCTCCACGAACCGGTCGATCGCGAAGACTCCGGCCATCGTCGACTTGGGCACCTCGAGCGCCGGCTGATCGTCGCCTCCCGGATTGCGGAGGTCGAGCATGGTCGAGTCGAGGCCGCCGCGACCAACGGACCGGCGCACCGCCAGCAGCACCGCCGCCGCGAGGGTGTCGTCGAGCAGTTCGTCGCCGAGGTTCTTGTAGAGCGTGTAGAGAGCGTTGCGCTCCAGCAGGTACTCCTCGCGGAAGTTCCCGAACTTCTTCATCGACGCGTGGTGCTTGTGGAACGCCAGCGAAGCCGGCTGGAAGCGGAACCGGTAGCCCAGGAGGTTGAGACGCCAGCCCAGATCCACGTCGTCGTAGAACATGAAGTAGTCGTCGTCGAACCCGCCCAGGGCGTCGAAGACGTCGGCGCGGATGAACATCGCGGCACCGGTGCCGAACAGCACGTCTTTCTCGACGTCCCAGGAGCCACGGTCCTTCTCGCCCGCGTGCGGCTTGTAGCCCATCCCGTACCAGGTGATCGCGCCGTCGACGAAGTCGACCTCCTCGCCCTCCCAGTCGAGCACCTTGCTCGCCACGGCGCCGATGTCGCGACCCGTCGCGAAGGTGTCCATCGCCGCGCGGATCCAGTCGACGTCGGGACGGGCGTCGTTGTTGAGGAAGGCGATGAACTCGCCGGATGCGGAAGCCACGCCGAGGTTGCAGCCGCCGGTGAACCCGAGGTTGGCGCCCGAGTCGATCAGGAGGATGTCGTCGCCGAGCGCCCGCAGCTTCTCGAGGCTCCCGTCACCCGACCCGTTCTCGACGACCACGATCTCCAGCCGGTCGGCCGGCCAGTCCAGGGCGCGGAGACCCGCGACGCTCTCGATGGTGTCGTCCGCCCCGCGGAAGTTCACCAGCACGACCGACACGACACCCGGGCGGCGCTTCTTCATCCGGTCTCGATCCTCTCGTCCGACGATGCGCCCCGACTGTAGGCCGTGGCGCAGCCGCCCGAAAGTCTAGCGGCCGCGATTCTGCGGAGCCTGGGTCCGGTCCGTTGCCCGGGCGGCGCGGTTCAGACCGGGACGCGAGCGATGCTCCGCAGCGCCCCGAGCAGTTCGCCGGTGGCGAGGGCCGCGGCGCGTTCCGCCGACCGGCGGCCGTTCGCCGCGAGGTCCGCGCGGTTCGCCTCGTCGCCGAGCAGGTCGTCGAGTGCGCGACCGACCGCGTCGTCGGAGTGCGGGTCGATCAGGAGGGCGTTGTACCCGTCGAGGACCTCCCACGTCGTGCGCGGGTTCACGGTGCCGACGTAGGCGCCGCCGAGGGCCATCAGCAGGAGCGGGACAGCGCTGTGCGTGTACTCCTCGAACGAGACCACCGCGGCCGGCCGCAGCGCCGCGATCGCGGACGGGTCCGCCACGACATCGTCGTGCGCAACGTGCTGGACCCGCGCGTCGCGGGCGTACACGAGCGTGTCGAGCCGTGCACGCTGCGCGGGGTCGAGCCCGACGGTGACCACGAGCGGGACCGCGGGCGCGTCCCCCGCCACGGGCTCGGGAACGGAGAGCGCCGGCACGACGCGGTGCCGCACCTCCCACGCGGTCTCGGCGCGCAGCTGGTCGGCCGTCCACCGGTTGGGCGCGATGTAGTCGAACTCGGGACGGTAGCCCGCGACGATCGACATCTGGAGGTCCGGGTCGGCCGGGTACGCGCCGCTCTCCACGCCGGGCAGGAGGTAGACGGGCTTGCCGCCGCCCAGGGTCGCCAGCCACACGGTCTCGGCCGCGCCCCAGTCGGCGCAGACGACGAGCGACGGGTCGCCGGAGAGCCGGCTGACGAGCTGCTCGACGAGCTGCTCGTCCCTGCCGGCGGCCTCCTGCTCGTGCAGGCGCGTCTCGACGCCCGCCGCGATCAGGGCCTCCACCTGCTCGCGCACGTAGCGGCGCCAGGCGAGCGGAGCCGCCGGGCTCGACACGACGTCGACGCGCAGCGGCTCCTCGACCGCTCGCTCGAGGAAGAGCCTGCGCCACCGCGCCCAGAAGTGCCGCATCGACGCGAGCTCGCGCGCACCCTGGCTGTAGCCGCGGGAGGCCGACTCGTGATGGATCAGCAGCGACTGCGGCTCGTACCAGCATCTGATGCCCGCGGCCCACGCCTGCAGCCCGTAGTCGACGTCCTCGAAGCCCAGCCAGTACGACTCGTCGAGCCCGCCAAGGGTCTCATACGCGTCGCGGCGCACGTACACGCAGGCGCCGGAGATCGAGCGGTTGTAGCCGGCGACGTTGGCGAGCGGCCGGGTCGCGGCGCTGCCCACGTAGAGGTGGCCGAACCACTGGGGCGCGAGGACGCGTGCGTAGTACGTCCCGCCGTACTGGATGCGGCCGTCCGGGTACACCAGCTTGGGGCTCACCAGCCCCACCGCGGGATCGCGCTCGTAGGCCGCGTACTGCAGGGCGTCGAGCCAGCCCGGCTGGGCCACGATGTCGGAGTTGAGCAGGACGATGTCGTGCTTCGCCTGCGCCATCCCCACGTTCACCGACACGGCGAAGCCCTGGCGGTACTCCTTGAACACCACGCGCACGCGCTCCGATTCGAGCTCGCGCAGCCGTTCGCTGTTCTCCGGCTCGCAGTAGTCGTCGACGACGATGACCTCGTAGTCGAAGTCGCCCGCTGTGGCCGCGACGCTCGCGAGGCACTCGGTGAGCAGCGGGACGTCGTTGTAGCTCGGGATGACGATGCTCACCGGGCGCCGGTTCGCGGCCGTCCAGGCGTAGACGGCCGGGTCGACGTGCAGGCCGTGCGTATTAGTCTGGAACGAGCGTTTCGCCAGAGGCTGCCGCAGTCGGTCCGTGACGCCGGCCGGCATCCGGGAGGCGATCGATCGTGCGGCAGAGCTGATCGTGGTGCGAATCATGACATCCAAACGCTTCAGTGAGAGAGTCGGTTATCCATGGTACAGACAGCCCCCTCCCGAGCCGGCGAGCCCCGCCTCCTGGTCGTGGCCGGCGACGTGGTCGGGCGCCGGATGGCCGGCCCCGGGATGCGCGCGGTGGCCGTCGCCCGCTCCCTCGCCCCGCACATGTCCGTCACGCTCGCCCTCGGCGTCTCCGGCAGCCAGGCCGTGGAGGTCGACGCCCCGGGCGTCACCGTCACCGCCTACTCGTCGCGACAGGAGCTCGAGCTGCTGGTCGCGGCCTCCGATGTCGTGTTCTGCCAGTTCATCGACACGAACGTCGCGCGCATCGCGGTGGAACGCAACGTGCGCCTCGTCTTCGACCTCTACAACGCGCTGCCCGTCGAGACCGTCGGCGCCGAGGTGATCAGCGGGTTCAGCGACCCCGAGGGCAAAGACCGCGAGTACCGCGAACTGCTCAAGTACTTCCGGTTCTGCGCTCAGGCCGGCTCGTACTTCGTCGCCTCCAACGAGCGCCAGCGAGACTACTGGCTCGGGTACATCATGGCCGCAGGCGGCCTGCTCCCGAGCTCCCTCGACGCCCGTCCGCTCGACCGCATCATCGGTCTCGTCCCATTCGGCATGGAGGAGCACGAGCCCGTGCAGGCGCGGCACGGCCTCCGCGGCACGCACGGCATCGGCGACGACGACATCGTCGTCCTCTGGGCGGGCGGCATCTGGGACTGGTTCGACGCCGAGACGCCGATCCGCGCCGTAGCAGCGCTCGCCCAGGAGGACCCGCGGTACAAGCTCGTCTTCTACGGCACGGTGCACCCGAACGCGACGATCGGCCGCCCTCCCGCCGTCGAGCGCGCGCAGGCCGTCGCAGCGGAGCTCGGCGTCCTGGGTACTTCCGTCGTCTTCCTCGACGAGTGGGTGCCCGCGGACGAGCGCGCCGACTTCCTGCTCGACGCCGACCTGGCG
Source organism: Leifsonia sp. PARNA 1/14 (assembly GCF_055720965.1). Taxonomy (NCBI): domain Bacteria; kingdom Bacillati; phylum Actinomycetota; class Actinomycetes; order Micrococcales; family Microbacteriaceae; genus Leifsonia; species Leifsonia sp. PARNA 1/14. The sequence goes on along the minus strand of NZ_JBVQSP010000004.1, from coordinate 123,463 downwards.
ATCTCGGCCCACAAGGACTCGCTCGAGACGCACTACTCGTTCCGCACGCGCATCCTCGACCACTTCTGGGCGACCCTGCCGAGCGTCGTCTCGCGCGGCGACTGGTTCGCCGACTACATCGAACGCGCGGGCCTCGGCATCACCACCCCGATCGGCGACGTGCAGGCGACAGCGGAGGCGATCCGCTCGATCGCGGACGACCCGGACCGCTCCGGAGCGATCCGGGAACGGATCTCCGCTATCCGCGACGACTGGAGGTGGTCCGCGACCACGGCGCCGCTACGCGACCTGATCCTGGGGTCGCTTCGGGAGGCGCCGGCGCCGACCCTGCTCTCGGACGTCTCCACGGACGCCCTGCCGCCGGCGACGCCCCTGCCCTCCGGCTGGAGCGCCCGCGTGCGCCGCACCAGGGCCTGGGCCGTCGGTGCGAAGCTGAAGCGCCGTGCGCTCAGCGTGGCCCGTCGGGCGCGCTAGGCCCCGACGATACAGCGGCGTCGGTCACTCGATTCCGCGGTAGTACTCGGCGAGCTCGTCGGTGACCACCGGCCAGGTGTAGCGCTCGGCCGTCTTCAGCCCCGCCGCTCGTAGCCGGCCCTGCAGCTCCGGATCTCCCAGCAGCCGGCGGATGGCCACCGCGAGTGCCTTCCGGTCGTTCTGCGGGACGATCAGGCAGTTGACCTCGTCTTCGCAGAAGTCGCGGTTGCCGTGGGTGTCCGTGGTGATGACGGGGCAGCCGGCGGCCATGGCCTCCAATGCGGGAAGACCGAAGCCTTCGTGCAGCGACGTGAGCACGAACGCCGTCGCCTCGTTGTAGAGCTCGTTGACCCTGCGGTGGGACGGGCGCACTTCGTAGTGCACGCGCTCGTCGACGACGAGATCGGGCTCGTAACCGAACAGCTGCAGCTGCGGGCGATCGTCGCCGAGCGACTTCCAGGCGTCGGCCGTCATCGCGAAGTTCTTCTGGAAGAACGAGCGGCCGAGCGCGAGCAGGGTGTCGTCCTTCCGCGTGATGCGCTCGGACGGGAAGAACAGTCGCGGGTCGTAGCCGACCGGGATGAGCGTGGAGTCGACGCCGATCTGGGCGAACTCCTCCGCCTGGTACGAGCCCGTCGTCAGCAGATGGAACTCGCGGCGTGCACTCGAGGCCACCGCCGCGCGCGACAGCCGCTGAGTGGGATAGAACCAGGTCTCGAACTCCTGGGCGTAGCAGACCGGCACACCGGTCACGACGCTGGCGAGCCAGACCACCTGCTGGGTCTCCCACCAGGTGGCCACCTTGATGGCGTCCTCGTCGCGCAGCGCCATCAGGAGGTCGAAGTAGTTGCGGAACGTCGAGACGGGGATCGCGAGGTCGGTCCACTCGGGATGGTCCTCCAGCGACCAGATCTCCACGTCGAAGCCGCGCACGGCGAGGCCCTCGGCTTCTTCGAACACCACGCGGATGCCTCCGGAGATCGTCGTCGCATTGAGGACGAAGATGATCCGTCGGCGCCCGTCTGCGCCGGTCACACGGCGGCCCGTCAGCCAGGCGCGGTGCACGTCCGTCACCTCGGGGGTGGCGAGGGAGGGGACGGCCAGCCGGACCGGGCTGTAGCCGAGCGTGCGGATGTTCTGCTGCCAGGCGCGTGCGACGAACAGCGAGACGTCGCCGTCGAGCGTCTCCGAGAGCTCGGAGTCCGAGCTGCGCGCCAGCACCGCGTCGACGGCCCACGACCGGATGACCGTGCCGTGCGCGAGGGCGGTGAGGACGTAGCGCGGGATGGCGTCCTGGCCGAGATCAGTGCGCGGGCCGCCGGTGGAGGCGAACCGCCCTCGCACCCGGTCGTAGTCGAATCCCGGGTGCACCACTCCGTCTACCACGTAGGCGGGCGTGGCGATCCCGACCTCCTCGTCGTGGTCGTACTTCCACGCCGCGTGCTGCAGCCGGAGGACGTCGAGCGCGGCGGGCACAGCGGCGTCCGCGTCGACCAGCACCAGATCGCACCGGCGCCAGTGCTGCTGCACCCAACGGAGGATGTCGCGCAGTCGGGTACCGCCGTCCGGGCGGAGGAAGTCGCACGTCGTGTACACGATCGGATCGACGTCGGCCAGGACCGACGCCGCCCCGGCGGGGACGAGGAAGTGCGCGGGCACGCGCCGGCGCAGCTCGCGGACCCAGGCGGCGTGCTGCGGCTGCAGGGTGCCGTAGACGGCGACCACGACCGGGACATGGTTCTCTGCGCTCCACTGCTCGGCCGCCGAGAGCGGCAGCTCGGTGCTGAGGCCGTTCGCGTACTGGAAGGCCGGCGGCGGTGCGGGATGGCGGTTGCGCTGCCTGCGGAGCCCGGCCGGGTCGATGCCCGCCCGCTCCAGGCCGCGCTTGGCGATGTCCTTGGCGACGCTCTTCGACTTCTCGATCAGACCCACGTGCAACGATTCCCAACTGTCCCCGCGCGCCCGTCCCGAGGCGCACCCGGGCATACTACCGACCCCGGATCGGCGCTGGCTCGCCGATCTTGCAATTGCAATGGTTACAATGACGTTCGTTAAAACGACAGACGCATCCTGAGAACCGAGCGTCTCGACGAAAGACGGTCACACATCCGATGAGCAACAGTGCAGCAGAGACCCGAGCGCACTCCATCGAAGCGACCCCCTTCCAGACGGTCAGTCAGAAGCAGGGGTTCTTCCGTGGAAGCGGGCGCTCGATCGCCGACGTCTGGGCGCACCGCGAGCTCCTGGGGCTCCTGGTCAAGCGCGAGATCAAGGCCCGGTACAAGGACAGCTCGCTCGGCCTGGTCTGGAGCCTCGCCCGTCCTCTGATCCAGCTGCTGATCTACTACTTCGCGATCGGTCAGGTGCTCGGCGCTGCGCGCAACACCCCTGATTTCGCGATCTTCGTCTTCACCGGCCTGACGATCTGGGGACTTTTCTCAGAAATCGTCTCGGGCGCCACCGGCTCCATCCTCGGAAACGGAGGTCTGGTCAAGAAGGTCTACCTGCCGCGCGAGATCTTCCCGCTGAGCACGGTCGGCGGCGCGCTGTTCAACTTCCTCGTGCAGATGATCGTGCTGATCATCGCGATCGTCGTCATCTCGCACTTCCCGTGGGGCCCGAACCTGCTGCTCGCGCCGCTCTCCGTCGTGATGCTCGTGGTCTTCGCCACCGCGGTCGGCTTGGTGCTCTCCGCTGTCAACGTCTACCTCCGCGACACCCAGCACTTCGTCGAGATCGCCCTCCTCGTCCTCTTCTGGGCGTCGCCGATCGTCTACCCGTTCACCTTCGTGCACCAGCAGCTGCACGGCAACTGGCTCGAGCAGCTCTACCTGGCCAACCCCGTCACGATCGCCGTCATCGGCATGCAGAAGGCACTGTGGGCGGGCGGCCTGGAGGGCACGGGCGCGACTAAGCAGGTGTGGCCCGACCACCTCGCACTCCGCCTCGTGATCACGCTCGGCGTCAGTCTCGTCCTCCTCTGGCTCTCGCAGCGCGCGTTCGCGAGACTCCAGGGCAACTTCGCGCAGGAGATCTGACCCGTGACCGACATCCCCCTCATCAAAGTCGAGGACGTCTCCAAGCGCTTCGTCATGCACAAGGAGAAGTCGCTCAAGGAGCGCATCCTCAACTTCTCCGCGTCGCGCAAGCACCGTGACGACTTCTGGGCGCTCCGCGACATCTCGCTCGACGTCGACACCGGCTCCACCGTGGGCCTGGTCGGCCACAACGGCTCGGGCAAGAGCACGCTGCTCAAGGTGATCGGCGGCATCATCGAGCCGACCGTGGGCTCCGTCTCCCGACGCGGCCGCATGGCGGCGCTGCTCGAACTGGGCGCCGGGTTCCACCCCGACCTCACCGGTCGCGAGAACGTCTACCTCAACGCCGCGATCCTCGGTCTCACCCGCAAGCAGACCGACAAGTACTTCGACGCGATCGTCGACTTCTCGGGCATCGAAGACTTCATCGACACCCAGGTCAAGTTCTACAGCTCCGGCATGTACGTGCGACTCGCGTTCGCCGTCGCCGTGCATGTGGACCCCGACCTCCTGCTCGTCGATGAGGTCCTGGCCGTCGGCGACGAGCCGTTCCAGCGCAAGTGCATGGACAAGATCGAGGAGTTCCAGCGCGAGGGACGCACCATTGTTCTCGTCAGTCACTCCGCCGAGCAGGTCGGCCGGCTCTGCGACCGTGTCGTCGTGCTCAACCACGGACACCTCATCCACGACGGAAGCCCCACCGAGGGCCTGCGCGTGCTGCGCCAGGGCTTCGAGCAGGAGCGTATCGACCACGACGCCGCCCACCCCGGCGGCGCCCCGGCGAAGTCCGCGAACATCGACAGCATCGTCGCCCTTCCCCGCGTGGACGGCGTGGTCGACACCTCGCGCGAGCCGGAGGACAAGTCGGAGGCCATCCTGCTGGAGCCGGCCTCCGACATCGTGATCCGTTACCGGTATCGCCTCACCGCGCCCCAGGAGCCCCTCGCGGCCGGCATCGCGATCGAGACCGCGACCGGGCTCGGCGTCTACGGCCTCAACACCAAGATGCTGCAGACGGAGATCCCCTCGGAGCCCGGCCTGCACGAGGTGGACTTCGTGATCGACCGCAACGCGCTCGGCGCCGGCCAGTACTCGGTCCGCGGAAGCCTCGAGGAGGTCGCGGGCCGCTCGCTCGACCGGCTGACCCCCGCTTCCACGTTCGAGATCGCGCCCTACGAGATCGGTTCGGGCATCGTCCGACTGGAGGCGTCCGCGGCGGTCGTCGGAGCGGAGGTGCCCTCGGCGCTGAGCTGAGGGCCTGGCGCTCAGAGCGAGCGGATCCACTCCCACTGGCGTCGCAGGCCCTCGTCGAGGGCGACCTGCGGCTGCCAGCCCAGGGCTTCACGCGCGCGAGTGCTGTCGCCTCCGGTGCGGAAGACGTCGCCTCGCACGGGATCGAGGCGCTGCACGTTCAGCTCGGTGCCGGTGACGGTGGCGATCGTCTCGAGCACCTCGTTCACCGACACGCTGCTGCCGCCGGAGAGGTTCATGACCCGGGGCAGCGGCGCGGGCGCATCGACGCCGGCGACCAGCGCGCCGACGATGTCGCCGACGTAGGTGAAGTCGCGGATCTGCTCCCCCGTGCCGTACACCGTGATCGGCGCACCGTCGCGCGCCGCGGTGAGGAACCGCGTGAACGCCATGTCCGGGCGCTGCCGCGGACCGTAGACGGTGAAGAAACGGAACGCCGCGGTCCAGACGCCGAAGCTCTCGGCGTAGAGGCCGGTCAGGTGCTCCCCGGCCAGCTTCGTGACGCCGTACGGCGAGAGCGGCCGCGGCAGCATGTCCTCGTGCGTCGGGTAGGTCTCGGCCTGCCCGTAGACGGAGGACGAGGATGCGTACAGGAATCGCGTGCGCGGGGTCGTCTGCACGATCGTCTCGAGCACCCGCTGCGTCGCGTCGACGTTGGCGCGGGTGTACGCGACGAAGTCATCACCCCACGACTTGCGGACTCCCGGCTGACCGGCGAGGTGCACCACGGCGTCGGCGCCGTCGAGCACGGGCGCGAGGTCGGCCGTGTTGAGGTCGGCCTCGACCACCGACAGCCGGGGCGCGGCCACGGCGGCGAGCGCCGCGCGCTTCAGAGCGGGGTCGTAGTACGGAGTGAGGGCGTCGACGACGACGACGTCGTCCCCGCGCTCCAGGAGGGCGGCGACGAGCGTGCTCCCGATGAAGCCGGCGCCACCGGTGACGATGACCCTAATCGCTGGTCCCCTTCGTCCGGAACCGCCGGGCCGAGTCGCCGATCCAGCGGATCGGGGCCGACGCCTTCCAGGACGTGCTGGTGAGCACGCCCTGCAGCTGCCCGCGCCATTCGGCCTCGATGCGCGCCTGGTCGCGCGCGGCGGCGACTCGCGTCTCGTGGAGCTCGCGACGAGTCTCCTCGAGAGCCTCGTGGTCTCCGACCTGATCGGCGAGCCGCGCCGACAGCTCGGCGGTCTCGCGCTTGAGCCGGGCGACCTCCGCGAGGAGCGGCCCCGCATTGCGGCCGTTGTTCTTGCCGAGGTGGATCTTGCGGCCGACCTCCACCGGCCACGCGTGCGTGTCGGAGTCGAAGTTGTCGTGCGCGACGCCGTTGACGCGCAGCCCGGAGATTCCCAGCGTCACGTTGGCCGAGAGCTGGTCGCGGCGCGAGTAGCGCAGCACGTGATCGAACCAGCGCTCCATCGCGGCCTGGATCTCGGGCGAGATGCGGCGGGCGATCATGCCGTTCCAGAACGGGTGCTGCTGCAGGAGGTCGGGGTACAGGTCGGCGTAGTGCAGCAGCTGTTCCTGCACGCGGGCGGCGTCGTCGTAGTTGAGCGCGACGACCTCGTCGAACTCGTCGATCACACGCTCGCGATAGCTGTGCAGCGAGACGGCGTAGTCGTGGTCGGCCAGCCAGGTGTCGAGGATCTCGTCCGGCGTCTTCTTGAGGAGCACCGAGTTGTCGATGTACAGGGTCTCCGCGTAGCCGGCGATCGCCTCATGCCCCCGGATCTTGAACTCGCGCTGGCTGCGCACGAGGTCGAGCGGGAACATCGGGTCGACGTGGACGATGGTCCAGGTCTCGCTCGTCAGCGAACGGTCGTCGGTGAGGCAGATGAACGGGATGTCCGTCTGCGCGGCGACCGGCTGTTCGAGCAGCTCCTCGTATCCCCCCAGGAGAGCCGTGTAGACAGCACGACTTCCGGTCATTGGTGGTGCTCCTTCGGGTAGGCAATCCCAAAGACGATAGCATCTGCGTCACTGTATGGTGGATTCATGCCCCGCCTGGTGTTCCTCTACGCCGAACAGTACAAAGGCGCAGGCTCCACGGTGATGCGGGGCTTCCAGCTGGCCGACCTGGCCCGGCACGCGCTGCGTAGACATTCGGTCCGAATCCGCCCCCTCGGGGCGCGCACGACGAACGCGACCGTGTTCCTCACCAAGGGCGCGCTCCGCGTCGCCACGCCGACTCAGCTGGACGAGTTGCTGCGCCGGGGCAATCGCCTCCTCTTCGACCCGGTCGACGAAATCCCGCCGGGGACGACGGCCCGGTTCGCCGACGTGCTCATCGCCAGCTCGCTGACCGCGTTCGAGGAGTACGGCCGCAGCTTCCCCGGCACGCGGGTCGCGCTGGTCAACCACCATGTGGATCCGCGGCTCGACACCGCGCCCGTGCAGCACAGCACCTTCCGCGCCGGCTACTTCGGCGAGCGCGTGAACGCGGAGCTCACCGACCGCATCGAGGAGCACGTGGACGTCGTCCCGATCGACACCTCGCGCCGCGACTCGGGATGGCTGTCATCGATCCGCGACTACTCGTTCCACTATGCCGTCCGCCGGCACCGGGAGCTGGACCACTACAAGCCGTTCCTCAAAGGCTTCACCGCCGCGCACTGCGGCGCACCCGTGCTCATCCAGCGCGACCAGCAGGAGGCCGTCCGCTGGCTCGGCGACGACTACCCCTATCTGGTCGACGCACCGGCGACGGAGGAGCAGGTGCTCGACGCGCTCGCCCAGGCGGAGGCCGACTTCGGGGGCCCGCGCTGGCGCTTGGCGGAGGCCGCGATGGCCGGGATCCGTGCCCGCACGAGCGCGCAGCGCATCGGCGAGGAGCTGGCCGCCGCCGTCCTCTGAGCTGCGGGGCTCTGGGGGGAGTCCCACCGTTCGACATCTATGCTGGAACGCGATGTCTTCTCCCCTGTCCTCCCGTACGGTCGCCGTCGTCACCGTCAGCTACAACTCGAGCGGCGAGCTCGACGGGTTCCTCGACTCCGTCGCGCGCGGGGAGCTCGCGCCGCACACCTACATCGCCGACAACGCGTCGGCCGACCTCGAGGCGACCCGGGCGATCGCAGCGACGCACGACGCGACCGTCATCGCGGTCGGTGAGAACCGCGGCTACGGCGGCGCGATCAACGCCGCTGCCGCTGCGCTGCCCGACGAGGTCGAGTACATCCTGGTCTCGAACCCCGATGTCCGGCTCTCCCCCGACGCCGTGGAGCGCCTCGTCACCGCGATGAGCGAGGACACGACGGTGGGCGCCGTCGGGCCCCGCGTGCTCAACGTCGACGGCACCGCGTACCCGTCCGCACGTTCGTTCCCGTCGCTCCGCACCGGGATCGGGCACGCGGTGTTCTTCTCCGTGTGGCCGCGCAATCCGTGGAGCCGGCGCTACCTGGCTCACCGCGACGACTCCCTGAAGCCGCGGCCCGTGGACTGGCTGTCCGGGTCGTGCGTGCTGGTGCGCCGGTCCGCGTTCCTCGAGATCGGCGGGTTCGACGAGGGGTACTTCATGTACTTCGAGGACGTCGACCTCGGCTATCGCCTCGCGAAGGCGGGATGGCGTCGCCTGTTCCTGCCGACCACCAGCGTCGTCCATTCCGGCGCGCACTCCACCACCACCGAGTCGGCACGGATGATCCGCGCCCACCACGACAGCGCCTACCGCTACCTCAGCCGCAAGTACAGCGGGCCGCTGCTCGCTCCGCTGCGCTGGGTGCTCAAGTTCGGGCTCGACGTGCGCGCCGCGTACTTGACCCGGCGCTCCGACTAACCCGCACGACCGGCGCTACGACTCGAGCAGGCGCTTCAGGTACTGGCCGTAGCCGCTCTTCACCAGGGGCGCCGCCAGCTCGCCGAGCCGGGAGTCGTCGATCCAGCCCGCGCGCCAGGCGATCTCCTCAATGCAGCCGACCTTGAAGCCCTGGCGGTCCTCGATGACGCGCACGTACTCCGACGCCTGCATCATCGACTCGAACGTGCCGGTGTCGAGCCAGGCCGTGCCTCGGTCGAGCACCTGCACCTGCAGCTTGCCCGACTGGAGGTAGCGCTCGTTGACCGTGGAGATCTCCAGCTCGCCGCGTGCGCTGGGCTCGATGGTCTTGGCGATCTCGACGACGGAGTTGTCGTAGAAGTACAGACCGGGGACGGCGTACTTGCTCTTCGGCTTGACCGGCTTCTCCTCGATAGAGAGTGCCGTGAAGCTGTCGTCGAACTCGACCACGCCGTACGCCGTCGGGTCGCTCACCTGGTAGGCGAAGATAAGCGCGCCGTCGATGTCGTTGTGCTGCCGGAGCGACGACCCGAGCCCGGTGCCGTGGAAGATGTTGTCGCCGAGCACGAGGGCCACCGACTCGTCGCCGATGAACTCCTCGCCGATGATGAACGCCTGCGCCAGGCCGTCGGGCGACGGCTGCACCGCGTACTCGATGCTGATGCCGAGCTGCGAGCCGTCGCCGAAGAGGGCGCGGAACTGGTCGTTGTACTCCGGCGTCGTGATGATGAGGATCTCGTTGATTCCGGCCATCATCAGCGTCGAGAGGGGGTAGTAGACCATCGGCTTGTCGTAGATGGGCATGAGCTGCTTGGAGATGCCTTTGGTGATCGGCCACAGCCGGGTGCCGGACCCGCCGGCCAGGATGATTCCGCGCATGAGAGTCGTGACGTCCTTACTTCTCGTCGGGCTTACTTCTGGTCCAGGGAGGCGTAGAAGGCGCGTGCGGCGTCCCACGTCGGGAGCAGCCCGCTCTCGCGCGCCTCCGAGAGGCCGGGCGCCTCGGTGTCCTTGGCCGACAGGAGGAGCTCGTCGGCGGGCAGCGGGAACTCGAGTGCGATCTCCTCGTCGAGGGGGTTGATGCCGTGCTCGCGTCCCGGGTTGTAGACGTCGGTGACCAGATAGCTCACGGTCGCGTCGTCGGTCAGCGCGACGAAGCAGTGACCCAGTCCCTCCGCGACGTAGATGGCGCGGCGGTCGGTGTCGTCGAGCAGCACGGAGTCCCAGTTGCCGAAGGTCGGGGAGCCGACACGGATGTCGATGACGAAGTCGAGCACGGCGCCGCGCGGGGCCATGACGTATTTGGCCTGGCTCGGCGGGATGTCGGCGAAGTGGATTCCACGGACGGAGCCGCGGCGCGACACGGAGGTGTTGCCCTGCTTGAGGTCGAGCGAGTGGCCCACGGCCTCCTCCAACCGGTCGAACCGGTAGAACTCGAAGAACAGGCCGCGGTCGTCCGCGTGCTGCACCGGGGTGATCTCGTAGGCGTCGGGGATCGTTAGTTCTCGGATCTGCACCCCGGGAGTCTACCAACCGGGCCTCCGGTAGACTCATCGGCGGTTCACCGACAGAAAGCAGCCCATCCGCATGAAGATTCTCGTCACCGGTGGCGCCGGGTTCATCGGCTCCAATTTCGTCCGCCGGACCCTGCAGGACGCGTACCCCGGACTCGAGGGCGCGGAGGTCGTCGTCCTCGACGCGCTGACGTACTCGGGCAACCTGGCGAACCTCGCGCCGGTCGCCGACTCGCCGCGTTACACGTTCATCAAAGGCGACATCCGCGACGGCGGCCTGCTCGACGAGCTCTTCCCCACCATCGACGCCGTCGTGCACTTCGCCGCCGAGTCGCACGTCGACCGCTCGGTGCGCGACGCCTCGATCTTCGTGGAGACCAATGTGCTGGGCACGCAGCAGCTCCTCGACGCCGCCCTCCGCAACAAGGTCGAGCGGTTCGTGCACGTCTCCACCGACGAGGTCTACGGCTCGATCGCCGAGGGCTCGTGGGCCGAGGACCGCCCCCTGGAGCCCAACTCGCCGTACTCGGCCTCCAAGGCCGGCAGCGACCTCCTGGCGCGCAGCTACTTCCGCACGCACGGTCTGAATCTCTCCATCACGCGCTGCTCGAACAACTACGGCCCCTACCACTTCCCCGAGAAGGTCATCCCGCTTTTCGTCACCAACCTCATCGACGACAAGCACGTCCCGCTCTACGGCGAGGGGAACAACATCCGCGACTGGCTGCACGTCGACGACCACACCCGCGGCATAGCGATGGTGCTCGTGAACGGCCGTGCCGGCGAGGTCTACAACATCGGCGGAGGCACCGAGCTCACGAACAAGGAGCTCACCGGGCTGCTGCTGGAGGCCACCGGCAAGGACTGGTCGTACGTCGACCGCGTCGCCGACCGCCTCGGCCACGACCTGCGGTACTCGGTCGACATCTCCAAGATCCAGAAGGAGCTCGGGTACGAGCCGCTGGTGCCGTTCCAGCAAGGACTCGCCGACGTCGTGCAGTGGTACCGCGACAACCGCGACTGGTGGGAGCCGCTGAAGGCCCGCGCCGCGCTGGACAACTGATGCGCGTCCTCATCGCGGGGGCGAACGGCCAGCTCGGGCAGGATCTGCAGAAGGCGTTCGCCGGTCACACGGTGACCGCGCTCGGCCGCGCGGAGCTCGACGTGACCGACCGCGACGCGGTGATCGCCGCCGTCGCCGGGCACGACGCCGTCGTCAACGCGTCCGCGTACACCAAAGTCGACGACGCCGAGGCGCACGAGGACGAGGCCTACGCGATCAACGCCCTGGGCACCGAGAACCTCGCCGTCGCCGCTGCGGCGGCCGGGGCGAAGTACGTGACCGTCTCCACCGACTACGTGTTCGACGGCCACGCGACCGAGCCCTACGCCGAGGACACCCCGCGCGACCCGATCAACGCCTACGGCCGCACGAAGGCGGCGGGCGAGGAGCTCGCACTGGCCGCACATCCCGACGGCACCTACGTCGTCCGCACGGCATGGCTCTACGGCGCAGGCGGAGCGAACTTCGCGCGCACGATGGTGAAGCTCGCGCAGACGCACGAGACGGTGAGCGTCGTGGCCGACCAACTGGGCCAGCCGACCTGGACCGGCGACCTCGCCGGCCGAATCGTCGCCCTGCTCGAATCCGACGCTCCCTCCGGCGTCTACCACGGCACGAATTCCGGCCAGGCCAGCTGGTTCGAGTTCGCGAAGGCGGTCTTCAGCGCGGCCGGATTGAACCCTGATAGGGTCACACCGACCGACAGCGCGACGTTCGTGCGACCCGCACCGCGACCGTCCTACTCCGTCCTCGGGCACGAGGCCTGGACCAAGGCCGGGCTCGCGCCACTGCGGTCCTGGCAGGAAGCCCTGGCAGACGCGGCACGGCACGGAGTCCTGGAGCTGGAGACAGATGACGACACTCAGCGTGGTGGTCGATGACCTCACCGCTGCGGAGACCGGTGGTACCCGGAGGTACACGGAGGAGCTGACCCGTCAGCTCATCGCCACCGCCCCAGCCGGCTGCGACGTGCGCGCGTTCGTGTCGAACGTGTCCGACGAGCAGCTGGACGAGATCCGGTCGTCGCTTCCCGGGCTCGCCGACCTCGTGCGCCTCCCCCTCGCCCGCCGCGAGCTCTCCCTCGCGTGGCAATCGGGCATCGCCGTCGGCGGCGTGCGCGGGATGATCCACGCGCCGAGCCTCCTGGCGCCGCTGCGCAAGCACCGATCCGCCGGCGCCGACGACCAGATCGCCGTGACGATCCACGACGCTCTCGCCTGGACGCATCCCGATTCGCTCGGGGCGGCCTCCGTGCTCTGGACCAAGTCGATGGCCAAGCGCGCCCGCAAGTTCGCCGACGCCATCGTGGTCCCGACGCACGCCGTGGCCGACCGCCTCGCCGAAGTCCTCGACTTCGGCGACCGCATCCGGGTGATCGGCGGAGCTCCCGCGACCACCCTGCGCCTCCCGGCCGACGCCGACGAGCGCGCCGCCCGGCTGCAGCTGCCTGACGTCTACGCGTTCACCCTGGGCTCGATCATGCCCCGCAAGGGCATCGCCCCGCTCATCCGCGCCGTGGCACGGCCGGAGGCGCAGAAGATCCCTCTGCTGATCGCCGGCCCCGACCGCTACGGCGACGGGACCGCGACCGGTGTCGCCGCGGCCGCGGGCCTCCCGGAAGACCGGGTGCGCGCGCTGGGCCGCCTCGACGACGCCGACCTGGCCGTTGTGCTCGACCGGGCGACGCTGTTCGTCTACCCCAGCCTCGCAGAGGGCTTCGGGCTTCCCATCGTGGAGGCGTTCAAGTTCGGCCTCCCGGTCATCCACTCCGACGATCCCGCCCTCGTGGAGGTCGCCGCCGGTGCGAGCCTCGTCGTGGAGCGCCCGGCCTCCGCCGACGACGACGCGGACGCGGGCTACAGCGAGCGCCTGGCCGGTGCCATCGGCCGGGTGCTCGACGACGCGGAGCTGCGCGCCCGCCTGGGTGTCCTCGCCTCCGACCGCGCCCGCGCCTTCAGCTGGCGCGACTCGGCCGAGCGCGTCTGGCAGCTGCACGCCGACCTCTGACCCGCGCCGACCTCTGACCGGCCCACGCGGCGTTCGCCGCGGTGGTCAGCGGTTCGCGGAAGCGTTCTCGCGGGTCGCGGCCGCTGCGCCCGTTCGCTCGGAGGTGTCCTCCTCCGGGCCGAACCAGGCCTGGTAGCGCGCCGACGCCCAGGCGCCGACCGCCTTCGACCAGCCGTGGCTGCGCTTCTCGATGAGCCATCTGAAGGCGACGGCGACCAGCACGGCGACCGGGATCGCGAACAGCAGAGGGACGTACCAGGCCTGATCGGCGAACAGGTAGGTGCTGAAGATGATGATCGGCACGTGCACCAGATACAGGCTGAACGAGATCGCGCCGAGGAACTGGAGCGGCCGCGACTCGAAGACCGCGCGCAGCGGCGTCCAGCCGAGCGCGGCGACCACGAGTCCGGCGGCGGAGAGCGGCACGAGGCCCTTGAGCACCGGGTCGAGTTCGGGGATCTGCCCGACGCTCGGCCCCACGAGCCACGGCGCGATCAGCAGCAGGGCGCTCCCGACCGTCAGCAGTGCCCAGAGCGGGTGCCGGAACCAACGGCGGTTGATCCGGGCGGCCGCGTTGCGGACGACGTCGAGGCGCACCGCGATGACCGCGCCGACGAAGAACGCCGGCAGGTATTCCAGCTCGGCAGACCCGGCACGCGCGCCCAGCCAGGTGAGGGCGCAGGCCAGCGCCAGGCCGCCGATCCACCACTTGCGCACGGCGAGGGCGGCGATCGCGAACACCGGCAGCAGGAGCGAGAACGCGAGCTCCCAGCGCAGCGACCACAGCGGGTTGTTGATCTGCCCGTCGCCGCCGAGGAGGTCGACGGCCTTGACGATGTACTCCCACGAGAAGTTCGGGGTCGAGGAGCTGCTGAGCCACGTTCCGCTCGGCTGAGTGCTCACCTGCGGGATCGCGGCCACCCAGGCCGCCGCGAGGAGCACGGATGCGGCGACGGGAACCATCAGCCGCACGACGCGCCGTGGGAAGTAGGCGACCCAATCGAAGCCACGCCGGCGGACGGCGGGAAGCGTCACGACGAGCCCCGACAGCACGAAGAACACGATCACCGACTCGACACCGGCGGTCGCGAGCTTGAGCGGGGTGTAGCTGATCCACCACATCGGCGAGCCGACCGGGGCGTGACCGCCGCCGGGGGCTCCCGGGAAGTCGGGATTCGTGTACAGCGCGTGGTGCAGGAGCACGACGACCGCGGCGAGGCCGCGCAGGCCGTCCAACGCCGTCAGTCGAGCACTGTTCTTCGTCACCGTCTTCTCGTCCACTCTTCCACCAGTACCCGTCATAGGCGGGCGACGCTACGGGTCGCCCCTGGGCGGTTCCTGTGACCTGTTCAGGGGTCACCTGGGAGGAGGGGTCAGATCAGGAGGTCGCGGACGAGCGCCGATTCGATCATGGGCTCGAGCGATTTCGCGTAGGTCTGGGTGAGGTGGTGGCGGTCCTTGTAGACGACCACGCCGCCGATCACGACCGGGCACGACGTCGGCGTGCACAAGTACGGGTTGAGGTCGAGGACGGTCACGCCCGTGACGCCGTTCGCGGCCGCGAGCAGCGGTTGCGAGCGCCCGTCAAGCGCACTGGCGCGCGGCGTCGCGCACGCCTGCGACTGCTTCTCCGGGTGCGCCGCCACGCAGTCGGGCACATCCTGAGCCTGGTACGGCGTATCCGCCATGACGAGGACCTTGGCGCCGGCCGCGACGAATGCGTTCAAGGAGTCCCGGTGTGCAGCCACCTGCTTGTCGTCCGGATCCATCGACAGACTCACCGCGGTGTAGCCGGCGGGCACCAGAGCGGCATCCACCACCAGGGCGGGCTTGAGCGCGACGATGCTCGGGATCGAACCGGTGACCCAGTCCATGCAGTCCCGGTTCTCCAGCCCCTTCGTGAACACCGCGGTCTCCGCCATGGGGCACGACGGCTTCACGTAGGTGACGAGTTTCATGTGCTTCGCCTTGGCGATGGCGTCGAACGGGGCGACCCACTGCCGGGCGTGCGAGTCACCGACGACCACGATCGAGCGGTCGCCCCCGGGGTCGCCGTACAGGCACGAGATGCCGTCGGAGATGTGCTCCAGCTGTTTGCCGCCCTCGCAGGTGCCGCTCTCGACGGGGTGCGCGTCGCTCTTGGCGAACGTCGGATCCGCCGGCGGCATATCGTCGGGCGAGCATTTCGCGTTCGGAGCCATCGACATCGCGCCGAAGCAGTCATGGTGCTGGACGGAGGCGGCGAGCACCGCGGAGGCCGCCGCACGGGCCTGCGCCCTGGCCGTCGCGGTGAACCCGGTCGCCACCACGAGCACCGCGACCACTCCGACCCATGCGGTGCCGAGGGTGATGGCGTGCTGGTACCGATGCTTGATGCCGAGGAAGGGGTCTTCCACGAAGTACTTGGACGCCGCCGCGAGCGCCACGGAGACGCCGACGAGCACGAGCTTCTGCACCCCGGTCGGAGCGTGCCCGACGATGAACGGGAAGAGGATGATGATCGGCCAGTGCCACAGGTAGAGGGAGTACGAGACGCCTCCGAGCCACTGGACCGGCTTGATGCGGTAGACGGCGCCGAGGGCGGTGGAGGGCATCCCGGCCCACAGCACGAGCAGCGTGCCGACGACCGGGACGGCCGCCCAGACCCCGGGGAAGGCCAGTTGTCCGTTCATCAGGACGCCGCAGCCGGCGATCACGACCATTCCGGCGAGCGAGACGCCGGTGCGCACGCCGACAGGCGCGCGCCAGCCCAGGTAGGCCAGGAGGCTTCCGGCCAGGAACTCCCACGCCCGGGTGCCGGTCGAGAAGTACGCCACCGAGTGGTCGGTCGTGGTCAGGACCACGGAGTAGACGAGCGACGCGACGAAGCCGATGGTGAGGCACCAACCGACCGCGGTGCGCCAGCGCTTGCGCAGGACGACGATGGTCAGGATCAGCAGCAGGGGCATCACCACGTAGAACTGCTCTTCGACGGAGAGCGTCCAGAAGTGCTGCACCGGCGACGCCTGGTTGTTCGCGGCGAGGTAGTCGACCGAGTTGGCGGCCAGCAACCAGTTCTGCACGTACAGGGTGGCCGCGACGGCTTCGCTGTAGAACTGGGACCACAGCTGCTGGGGCACCCACGCGGCGATCGCCAGCGACACCGTGACCGTCACCAGTAGAGACGCAGGCAGCAGTCGCTTGGCACGTCGCAGCAGGAAGTGCCCGTACCGGATGCGGCCGGTGCGGCCGGCCTCCCGCAGCAGATTGCCCGTGATGAGGAAGCCGCTGATGACGAAGAACACGTCGACGCCGACGAAGCCTCCGGGCAGGCGCAGAGGGAAGAAGTGGTACGTGACGACCAGTCCGACCGCGATGGCGCGCAAGGCTTGGATCTCGGGGCGCAGCCTGCGGGTACGGCTCGGGGAGGAGGCGCTCATCGTCTCCCTTCCTGCTACCGAACCGTGGACCGTCGTTCAGTCTAAACCGACCGAAACTGGGAAGATTCACACAGCGTGTGCCTCGTTCTGGGGGTCAGTTGTTCGGGAGGTCAGCTCCCGGGTTTCGGGGAGGCGGGAGCAACCGCCTGCTTCACCAGCTGGTGGATCGCCGTGTAATCCGGGTCGGTCGGGTCGATCGCGGGCGGCACCAACTCCAGCTTCGCGACCGGTTGTGTGCGCGTCTTCATGCCGAGGTCGACGAAGTAGCCGAGCATCGACTGCGGGATGTCGGTCTTCATGACCTGGGCGCCGGCCTTCGCGATGTCCTGGAACTTGGTCACCACGTTGAGCGGGTTGAACTGCCTGAGGATGGCGTCCTGCAGCTGGCGCTGGCGCGCCATGCGGTCGTAGTCGCTGGTGCCGTGCCGGGCGCGGGCGTACCACTGGGCGTGGTACCCGTCCATGTGATGCTTGCCCGGCCGGATCCACTCCACGACGCCGTTGAGGTTCTCGTCACCGCCGATCGGCACCTTCTCGCTGACGGTGATGTCCACGCCGCCGAGCGCGTCGATGAGGTCGGCGAAGCCCTGCATGTCGATGAGGACGTAGTACTGGATCGTCAGCCCGGTCGCACCCTCCAGGGCGTCCCGCATCGCCTCGATGCCCGGTTCGCTGCCCTGTTTCTTCGCGTTCGGGTACAGGTCGGTCTTGTACAGCTCGACCTCCGTGTAGATGGAGTTGAGCTGGCAGACGTCGACGTCGCACTTGTCGTGATACCCGTAGCCGTCGGGATAGAGGGTCCGCAGCGGCGACTTCGCCGAGAACGGCACGGGGTTCAGGTCGCGCGGGAGGCCGATCGTGACCGCCTTTCCCGTCGCCGCGTCGATGCTCACGACCGACATGCTGTCCGGGCGCAGGCCCTCACGGTCGGGTCCGGCGTCGCCGCCGAGCAGCATGATGTTGTACCGGCCGTCGACTGGAGGCGCGGACGGCCCTGCGGCGAAGATGTCGCCCAGCGCCCCGCGCGCGGAACCGGCGACCGACGACCCGTACGCCGCAGTGCCCGCCAGTCCGACGAGCACGACCACGGAGAACGCCGCGATCCAGCCGCGCGCGTCCGACCGCGCTTTCACCAGGCGAACCAGCCGCAGCGTGTCCAGCGTCAGCACGACCCACAGCACGGCGTAGGCGATGAGCAGGAGCTGGAGGACGGTCAAGCTGCCGGTCTGCGTCGCGAAGGTGTACAACGACGACGGCGCGACCAGCATCAGCACCAGGGCGACCAGAGCGAGTGCCCAGAGCAGCAGTGTTGCGAGGATGCCGACGCGGGCGAGCACCCGGTTGCCCGCGACCAGCTGCGGCGTGCCGGGGAAGACGACGTTGAGGCCGACGAGCCACCAGCCCCGCGCGGTCATCTCACCCGGCGACGACAGGTCGGGGTGACGAAGGACGGTCGCCGAACTCATAGTTTCGACTTCAGCGCCCGGTTCTTCTCCTCGACGCTCGCCTCCAGGTCGGCGGCGAACCGGGCCAGTGCGGTCGAGAGGGCAGGGTCGGCGGTCGCGAGGATCTTGACGGCCAGCAACCCGGCGTTGCGGGCGCCCCCGATCGAGACGGTAGCAACCGGCACGCCGGCGGGCATCTGCACGATGGACAGCAAGGAGTCGAGGCCGTCCAAGCGCGCCAGCGGCACGGGTACGCCGACCACCGGGAGGGTCGTGACGGCGGCGAGCATACCGGGCAGGTGGGCGGCGCCGCCCGCGCCGGCGATGATGACGCGGACGCCGCGGCCGGCGGCCTCCTTGCCGAAATCGATCATCTTCTCGGGCGTCCGGTGGGCGGAGACGACCTCCACCTCGTGGGCGACACCGAACTCGTCGAGCAGCCGGGACGCCTCCTGCATCACCGACCAGTCCGAGTCCGAGCCCATCACGACGGACACAAGGGGCTGCGAGGGGGCGGGCATGGCAACCACGATAGGGGCGGCACTCGGGCCCGGCGGGTTAGGCGCGCGGGAGGTCGCCAGTCACCCCTCGAAGCCGCTCACCCCTCGAAGAACGCCGCCGCCGCCCGCGCGCTGTAGACGACGTCGTCGAGGTCGTCGCCCGTGACGGTCACGTGGCCGACCTTGCGGCCGGGGCGCGGCGCCTTGCCGTAGCCGTGGAACTTCGCCTCGGGGTGCGCCGCCAGGGCCGCCGGATAACGGTCCTGCAGAGTCCCATCGGCGGGGCCGCCGAGGATGTTGACCATCACCGACCACTCCTCGCGCAGCGCGGTGGAGCCGAGTGGCAGGTCGAGGACCGAACGGAGGTGCTGCTCGAACTGGCCGGTCACCGCGCCCTCGATCGACCAGTGGCCGCTGTTGTGCGGCCGCATGGCCAGCTCGTTGACCAGCACGCGGCCGTCGGTGGTCTCGAAGAGCTCGACGGCCAGCACCCCGGTGACCCCGAGACCCTCTGCGACGCGCGTCGCGATCTCGGCCGAGACCAGGGCGACCCTGCCCGTGGAGCCGGGAGCCGGGGCGATCACCTCGGCGCAGACGCCGTTCTTCTGCACGGTCTCCACGACCGGCCACGACGCGATCTCGCCGGAAGGCCGGCGGGCGACCAGCTGGGCGAGCTCGCGCCGGAAGTCGACGAGCTCCTCCACCAGCAGTGCGCCGCCGCGGCCGTCCTCGGCGAGCGCCAGAAACCAGTCGTCGGCGCCGGAGGCCTCCGTCACCACGCGGACGCCTTTGCCGTCGTATCCGCCGCGAGCGGTCTTGACGACCGCGCGGCCACCGTGATCCGCCAAGAAGGCGCCCAGCTCGTCCGCGGACTCCACTGCGGCCCAGTCGGGCACGGGGAGGCCGAGCTCGCTGAGCTTCGAGCGCATCTGCAGCTTGTCCTGCGCGTAGAGCAGGGCATCCGGCCCGGGGTGCACGGGGATCCCGCGCGACACCAGCTCGCGCAGGATCGCCGGAGGGACGTGCTCGTGATCGAACGTCACCACGTCGACGGTCTCAGCGAAGGCGAGCACGGTGTCGAGGTCGCGGTAGTCGCCGACGCCGGTGGCCGCGAGGTCGGCGCTCATCCCCTCGGCCTCCTCGAGGACGCGGATGTCGATGCCGAGAGCGACCGCCGGTGGGATCATCATCCGCGCCAGCTGGCCGCCGCCGATGACTCCGATCGTGTTCCTGGCCATCTCCGATGTCTCTCCTCGATACTCTTCACACGCTGCGCGGGCAACTCCCAGATATGGCCGCACCGGCTCGCGTAATGTGGCGAACGCACTCCTATCTTCCCGCATCCCTTGGCTGGAGCATGACGACCGAGACGAACGCCACGGCGAGCAAGGCCCGCCTCCTCCCGCAGCTGATCAAGTTCGGCGCGGTGGGTGCTGTGGGCTTCGGCGTCAATCTCGTGGTCTTCAACGTGATGCTGCTGATCGTGCTGCGCAATGTGCACCACGCCACGATCTACTCGACGATCATCGCCACGGTCATAGCGATCCTGACCAACTGGATCGGCAACCGGTACTGGGCGTTCTCGGGCCAGCGTCAGCAGAACGCCGCCCGCGAAGGCGTCGAGTTCTTCGTCGTCAGCCTCGCCACCGGCACCGGGATCCCGCTGCTGTGCATCTGGGTGTCGCACTATCTGCTGGGCCTCGCGAACCCCGTCGCCGACAACATCTCGGCGAACGTCGTCGGGCTGGCGCTCGGGATGCTGTTCCGGTTCGCGCTGTACCGCTGGTGGGTCTTCTCCCCGGCCCGTGCGGAGCGCAAGAAGTCGGCTGCTGTGGAGGCCGGGTCTGCGCCGCGGACGGAGCCGGCGACGGCGACGGGGCCGACGACAGGCTCGACGCTAGCGCGAACCCCAGACGGTGGTCTCGTCGGAGACTGACTCCGACTGCTGGCGGCGCACCGCGACGATCGTCTGCGCGTGCTCCATCAGCTCGCTCAGCGCGCTCTGCACCTGATCGGCCTTCGGCACGTCCCTGAGCACCACCGGGTGGTCGAGGCCGGAGTTGATCCGCACGTCGCCCGAGCGGAACATGCTCTGCAGCCAGGTGCGCTTCACCGCCACGTCGTAGCCGCGGCTGTGCAGCAGCTCCTGGCGCACGCGCACGAAGAACCCGTGGCGCAGGATGAGCCTCCGGGTCGTGATCGTGTACCGGCGGCTCAACCAGACCGCGAGCGGGAGCAGGAACAGCAGGAGCGTCGCGACGGCGGCGGCCGACCAGAGCAGGACGACCTCCCACACCTCGGACACGCGCCCCGCGAAGTAGCCGACGCCGCCGGCGACCGCGATGAGCGCGAGGCTCGGCCAGAAGAGCGCGCGGGCGTTGGACCGGAGACGGGCGATGACCCGCTCCGGAGGCGGCGCGGGCGGACCCTCCGGCGTACTGCTCATGTCTCCCATTAATACCGCAGGTGCGTCACGTCGCCCGCCGCCACCGCGGTGGTCCCCGCATCCGACTCCACGATCAGCCGACCGGTCTCGTCGATGGCCGTCGCGGTGCCGAGCAGGACGTCGCCGCCCGGCAGCTCGACGCGCACCGAGCGGCCCAGGGTGTGGCAGGCCTCGGCGACCTCGTCGCGCAGCGCGCTGGTGATCGGGTCGCCTCCCGCCGCCACGAACTCGCGGTAGAGCACGCTGAGCTGGGTCAGGTAGGCGGCGAGGACCGCGTCGGGGTCGACGTCGGTCGCGCCGGCCAGGGTGAGCGACGTGGAGGTCGGTGTCGGCAGCTCATCGCGCTCGAGCGTGAGGTTCACCCCGGCGCCGACGATCACGCCGTCCATCCCCGGCAGGAGCTCCGAGAGGATCCCGCACACCTTCGCCTCGTCGATCAGCACGTCGTTGGGCCACTTGACCGACACGCCACGGCTCGTGAAGCCGCCGAGCGCGCGGCTCATCGCCACGCCGGCGAGCAGCGGGAACCAGCCGAGCGCCTCCGGGGCGAGCCCCTCCGGGCGCAGCAGCACCGAGATGGCCAGCGACTTGCCGGGGGGCGAGACCCAGACCCGGCCGAGCCGCCCGCGGCCTCCGGTCTGGTTGTCGGTCACGACGACCGCGAGATCGGGCAGGTCGCCCGCACGCGACTGCAGCACGTCGTTGGTGGAGGCGGCTTCGGGGAGCACCTCGAGGACGGGGACGACGGCTCGGCTGCGGCGGAAGCTCATTGCTCAATTCTGCCAGCGAACCCACCCGGATTTGTAGGATTCCGTAGACGGCATCGCCGTTCGGCTGGAAGGTAGAGTGAACGGCGTGACCGACACCGAAGCACGTCAGACCCCCGATCCCTTCACGACCGCCGGCAAGCTCGCCGACCTCAAGGAGCGGTTCCACGAGGCCGTGACCGCGAGCGGCCAGGCCGCCGTCGAGAAGCAACACGCCAAGGGAAAGCTGACCGCGCGCGAGCGCATCGACCTCCTGCTCGACCAGGGCTCGTTCGTCGAGTTCGACGAGTTCGTGCGCCACCGCACGCACGCATTCGGCATGGAGGCGAAGCGACCGTACGGCGACGCGGTCGTGACGGGCGTCGGCACCATCCACGGCCGCAACGTCGCGGTCTTCAGCCAGGACTTCACCATCTTCGGCGGCAGCCTCGGCGAGGTGGCTGGCGAGAAGATCATCAAAGTCATGGACCACGCCATCAAGACCGGCGTGCCGATGATCGGCATCCTCGACTCCGGCGGCGCCCGCATCCAGGAGGGCGTGGTCGCGCTCGGCAAGTACGGCGAGATCTTCCGCCGCAACACCGCCGCCTCCGGCGTCATCCCCCAGATCTCCATCGTGATGGGGCCGGCCGCGGGCGGCGCCGTCTACTCCCCCGCGCTCACCGACTTCGTGATCATGGTGGACAAGTCCAGCCACATGTTCGTCACCGGCCCCGACGTCATCAAGACGGTCACCGGCGAGGACGTCGGCTTCGAGGAGCTCGGCGGCGCGCTCACCCACAACAAGATCTCCGGCGTCTCGCACTACCTCGCCAGCGACGAGGAGGACGCGCTCGACTACGCCCGCAGCCTCCTCAGCTACCTCCCGCAGAACAACCTGGCCGAGCTGCCGGTGTTCGAGTCGGAGCCGGAGCTGGAGATCACCGACGCCGACCGCCGGCTCGACACGATCATCCCCGACTCGCCCAACCAGCCGTACGACGTGACGACCATCATCGAGGGGATCGTCGACGACGGCGAGTTCCTCGAGGTGCAGCCGCTCTTCGCACCGAACATCGTGATCGGGTTCGCGCGCGTCGAGGGCCGCTCAGTGGGCATCGTCGCCAACCAGCCGAGCTCGATGGCGGGGACGCTGAACATCGACGCGGGCGAGAAGGCGTCCCGCTTCGTGCGCTTCTGCGACGCGTTCAGCATCCCGATCCTCACGCTCGTCGACGTTCCCGGCTACCTGCCCGGCACCGACCAGGAGTGGACCGGCGTCATCCGGCGCGGCGCCAAGCTGCTGTACGCGTATGCCGAGGCCACTGTGCCGCTCGTCACGATCATCACTCGCAAGGCCTACGGCGGCGCGTACATCGTCATGGGTTCCAAGCAGCTCGGCGCCGACATGAACCTGGCATGGCCGACCGCAGAGATCGCGGTGATGGGCGGCCAGGGCGCGGTCAACATCCTCTACCGCGGCGAGATCAAGCGCGCAGAGGAGGCGGGCGAGGACGTCGCCGCCGTGCGCGCCCGGCTCGCCAGCGAGTACACGTACAACGTGGCGAGCCCGTTCCTCGCCGCGGAGCGCGGAGAGCTCGACGGCGTCATCGAGCCGGCCGCCACGCGCATCTCGGTCATCAAGGCGCTGCGGGCGCTGCGGACCAAGCGCGCGGCGATGCCGCCGAAGAAGCACGGGAACATCCCGCTGTGAGCGGCGCCCACGCAGCGTCGGCGGACCCGTCCCCGCTCGACCCGTCCCAGTTGCGGTTCCTCACCAAGGGCGTGACGCCCGAGGAGATCGCGGCTGTCACGGCCGTGCTGGCCACGGCCGCCGCCGAGGCCGCCGCGGCAGCACGCGACGCGAGGCCGCAGCAGGGTCCAGACGGCTGGGAGCGCACGCAGCGCAGCCTCCGCCGGCCACTCGAACACGGCCCAGGGGTCTGGCGCTCGTTCTCCGGCTGAACCCCGAGTGGCGCCGGTTTCGACCCCTGTTGTACCCCGATCGGGGAGGCCCCCACTCGTGGGGCACGGAAGAATTCGCCACAATCCGCCACAGCGCCCTTTCGGTGACCTCGGAGCTGTCCCCCTGGGTCCCCCAAAATGACGACTATGTATTTCTCCGACGACCCGACAATATTGTTGTTGCTAGGTGTCTCTCCTCGTGAGTTACACCGCCAATCACTCGCCGACTAGGGTAAGCGGGCGAGTGCTTTGGGGGCGAGTCAGGGCGATATTCGGGTTGTCGCCCTGACTCGGGGTTTGAAAAGGGGTCGACAATTCGGGTGTCGGCCCCTTTCACCTCGTTAAGGGCGCCTTCGCCCTTCGCCGAGGGGCACGTAAACGCCCCTGAAACGGCGTTTTGAGGGCGTCTACGTGCCCCTCGATCGACGGCCGGTGTGCGCTCGCGCTCGTCAGCGGGTGGCGGCGACCAGGGGACGCGGGATCTCGAGCCAGAGGTCGACCTCGTCGTCGTCCGAATCGGCTCCGAGAGCGTTCGCGGCGCCGTCGTCCGACATGCGGAGGCCGACGACCGTGACCGCCGTCTTGGACGACCGCGGCACCGTGCGCACGATCAGCTTGTCGGTCGTGGTGCCGCGGATCGCATCGGCCAGACGGCGGAGGACGGCCTCCAGCCCGCTCTGATCCAGGTCGTCGATTCCACCCTCGTCGAGCAGGCTCACCACCACGCCGCGCCGGCGAGCGTCCATCACCTCGCGCCGCACATCGTCGTTGAGCAGGCGCCGGCCACGGATCTCGTCGCGGATCGCGCCCTCCAGGTAGCGGCACTCGCGACGTTCGGCCTCGGTGAGGTCGCCACCGCGACGGACGATCTCGGCGAGCATCGGCGCGGCCACCCGGTAGGTCTGCCGAAGCCGGAGCTGGCGCTCCATCACATGCGCCTCCTGCGCCGCCTGCCACTCGGTGGCCTCGCGCTCGGCCCGCGCGAACTGCAGGGCGTCGCGGCCCGCCTTCGCCAGCGACCCGGAGATCACGACGGCGACACCGACCCAGACGACGGAGCCGATCACGCCGAGCCCGGCGAGCGCGCCCGGGCCCGCCCAGACGACCGTCTGCACTGCGAGGAAGCCGACGCCGACCCACGCCACGAACTGCTGACGGCGAACCGCGGCGATCGTCATGAGCGTTCCGACCGCGGCGACGTACCAGGTGGCGTAGCCGTTGTCTTTCGCCGGGTTCAGCTCACTGGTGACCAGGATCGGGATGACGACGCAGACGGCGAGATCGAAGGCCGCGAGCCACAGCGGCATCTTGGTGGGGCTCGTCGGCCACAGGCTGATGACCGTCGCGACGGCGTAGAGCGTCATCGCCACGATCGCCGGGCCGGGAGCGCCGGGAATCGACAGCGACGACAGCGCGAGGAACAGGTGGTAGGCCGAGAACAGCGCTCCGAGCCCCAGGAAGAGCAGCCGGTTGAGCGTGATCATCCCGCCGCCTCCTGTTCGCGCTCCACGACCGAGCCGTGGTCGCCCGCCGGCCACACGATCGTGATGGTCGTGCCCTCGCCGGGAGCCGACACCACGGTCGCCCGGCCGCCGACCTTCGCCAGCCGCTCCCGGATGCTCACCCGCAGGCCGAGCCGCTCGGCCGGCACCTCGTCGGCGTCGAAGCCGCGGCCGTCGTCGGCCACGATCACCCTCACCGCGGCGCCGTGCTCGCCGCCGCGAACGGTGACACTGCGGCGCACCTCCTCGCCTCCGGCGTGCTGCATGCTGTTCACCATCGCCTGCACCGCCGCCGAGTAGACCGCTTCAGCGACGTTGACCGGGAGGCTGTGCAAGTCGTCCTCGTCGCGCGCGTCGACCGCGAACGGCGACGAGAACGCGCGTGCTGCGGTGACCAGCCGATCGGACAACTGCTCGACGCCGACCTGGCTCTGGTCCTCCGGCCCGGAGGCCTCGGCCGCGTGGAGGTGGCCGATCGCGTCGGCCGCCATCCGAGCGGCGAGCTCCTTCTGCTCCGGTGTGCGAGCGCTGGCCGCCGACAGCAGGGTCGTCAGGACGCTGTCGTGGACGATCGCGTCGACCTGCACGCGCTCCACCTCGGTGGCGTGCTGGCGCACGGCGTTGCCGTACTTCGCGAGCGCCTGGCTCTGGGCGACGTCGACCGCGGTGGCCGCCTGCCGCATCATGGCGATGATCGCCAGGATGACGCCGCCGAGGATGATCGCGTAGACCGCGTCGAGTCCCGCGAGCTCGGCGCCGACGCCGCCGCCGGCGGGCAGAGCACGCACCACTCCGTAGGCGATCGGCGTGAGGAAGGTGTAGGCGATCGCCAGCCACAGCGGATACGCGACGGCGGCGAATGCCGTGAACACGGAGCAGAGGAACCAGACCCACGGCTTGTCCGAGGCGAACGCCGACGGGTTCGAGACCAGCAGCGGCCACGTGACGATGGCGGCGAAGTAGACGATCGACAGGACGCCCATCGTGATCTTGACGAACCGCTGCGCGAAGATCGCCAGGAGGACGGTGAACGCCAGGCCGCCGAAGACCAGCACCAGCACGACGGCCGCCCACGGGCTGCGCAACGCACCCAGTTGACCCAGCGCGGTCGGGAACGTCTGCAAGCCGAAAACGAGTCCGAACGCCGAGACCGTGCGGTCGGAGATGCGCTCGATCCGGGCGCGGCTCAGCGGATTGCGCGGCTTGGCCGCCTCGAGGGGGGCTCCCGGTGCGGAGCGCGGGAGGCTAGGAGCGGTCATTGCCCGTGTCGGGGTCGAGCCCAGGGAGGATGCCGTCCTCCACCGCGCGGCGGAGCAGGTCCACCTTGGTCGGCGCGGGCCGGCCGACCTCGACGTACTTCACCCGGATGCGGTCGAGGTACTCGCGCGCCGTCGAGTTCGCGATCCCGAGCTGAGCAGCGACCGCCTTGAGCGGCAGGCCGGAGGCGTACAGGTGCAGCACGTCGCGCTCACGACGGCCGAGCTGGGCCTTCGCGAAGTCGCTGTCGGCGTCGATCGCCGTCGCCCACTCCAGGTTGTTGAGCACGTCGCCCCGCGCGACCGTCTCGATCGCGTTCATGACCGTCGTGGTCGGGGACGACTTGGGGATGACGCCCGCGGCGCCGGCGGCGAGCGCCTCCCGCACACTGGCGACACGGTCGGCGATGCTGTGCACGAGTACCGCTGCCCCCGTCGCCTGCGCGCGCTTGACGTTGTCGGTCACCTTCGACCCGTCGCCCAATGAGAGATCCAGCACGACGACGTCGCACTCCTGCGAGCCGAGCTGCTCGACGAAGTCGTTCACCGTCGCGGCCGCGACGACCACCTCGTAGCCGGCGTCCTGACAGGCCGCCTTGAGCCCGAGGCGCACCGACTCGTGATCGTCGACGATTGAGACTCGCACCATGCTGACCATCGTAGTGTGCGACATGCACGGATACGGGCGATCACGGGGTCAGCGTGGCGACGGCCTCCACATGGTGGGTGTTCGGGAACAGGTCGAAGGCCCGGAGCGAGCGGAGCGGATAGCCGCGCTGGGCGAAGTAGGCGAGGTCGCGCGCGAGGGCGACCGGGTCGCAGGCGACGTAGACGATCTGCGCCGGACGCATCGACGCGATCGCCTCGACGACCTCGCGGCCGGCTCCGGAACGCGGAGGGTCGAGGACGACCGTGGCGGCGCGAAGCCGGGCGCGCTCGGCTGCCGTGGCCTCTGCCGCCAGCCCGGTCACGAAGTGCTCGACCCGCGCGGTGACCGCAGTGGCGCCGACCCAGTCGGCGAGGTTCTCCGCCGCGTCGTCGGTCGCCGCCTCGTCCGACTCGACCGACGTGATCCGCGTGGTCGGGCCGAAACGGTCGCCGAGCGCGGCGGCCAGGAGGCCGACGCCGCCGTAGAGGTCGAGGTTCGCCGCGCGCGGATCGAACAGGGCTTCATCGACCGCCGAGCGCACCGCCTCGGTGAGCGTGACGGCCGCCTCGCGGTGCACCTGCCAGAACCCGCGGGCATCGAGGCGGAACTCACGCTCCCCCACGCGTTCCCGGATCGGAACCGGACGGCGCCGTGGCCGCGGCGGGCGCGTGCCGCGCCGCCCGCGCTTCCCGTTCGGCTCCGGGAGGTCGTTCACGAGCACGTGCGCTGCCCCGAGCCCGGCGGCCACGACGTCGACCGACTCGGCGCCGGGGAAGCGCTGACCGAACGGCGTCGCCTCCTCGACCGCGGCGGTCGCCAGCGGGAGGCCGGTCACCGGGACCACCGTGTGGGTGCGGGCTGCATAGGGCCCGATCGTGCCGTCCCTGCCCACCTGCAGCCGCACCCGCGTGCGCCAGCCGGTGCCGTCGTCGGTCTCGCCGGGCACGGCCTCCACCATCAGCCGGCCGCCGTCGTGGCCGACCGCTGCGATGGTCTCCGGGTCGAGCCGGGCGGTGCGCTGCAGGGCGTCCTCGATCACGCGGCGCTTGAGCTCCCGCTGATGGTCGAGCCGGATGTGGCCGAACTCGGCGCCGCCCGCTCGCTGTCCAGGAGCGCGAAGCACCGACGCCGCGTCCCAGACGTGCTCGCGACGCTCAGCCGCCGGTTCCAGGACCTCCAGCAGCTCCGCCCGCCAGAACCGGTCGTGCGCGGTGTCGGCCACGCGGGCGCGCACGCGCTCGCCCGGCATGGTGTCCGGTACGAAGACGACCCGGCCCTCGTGCCTGGCGACGAACACGCCTCCGTGCGCGACATTGATAATGTCGAGTTCGACCTCGTCCTTCTGGGGCATCCATCGAGCATCCCACAGGTGAACATGCGCCTCTACCTCGCCTCCACCTCCCCCGCCCGCCTCGCCCTTCTGCGCGCAGCCGGCATCGAACCGGTCGTCGTGCCGTCGCACGTGGACGAGCCGGCGGCGGTCGCCGCGGCGGAGGCCGAGCACGGCCCGCTGTCGCCCCAGGCGATGGTGCAGTTGCTCGCCCGGCTCAAGGCGGAGGCCGTGCGCGGCACCCTCGACGGCGCCCCGATCGACGGCCTCATCTTCGGCGGCGACTCGGCTTTCGCGATCGACGACCGCATCCACGGCAAGCCGCACCTCCCCGAAGTCGCGCGCGAGCGCTGGCTCGAGCAGCGCGGTCGCACCGGCAGCCTCCACTCAGGGCACTGGCTCATCGACCACCGCGACGGCCGCGAGAACGGGGCCGTCGGCGCGACGGCGGTCGCGTCGGTCACGTTCGCCGAAGTCACCGATGCCGAGATCGACGCCTATGTGGCGAGCGGCGAGCCGTTGGAGGTCGCGGGCGCGTTCACGATCGACAGCCTCGGCGGCCCGTTCATCACCCGCGTCGAGGGCGACCCGAGCACCGTCGTCGGGCTGTCGCTGTCCACGTTGCGCGACCTGGTGCGCCGGCTCGGCGTGGAGTGGACCGAGCTCTGGAACCGGGCCTGACCTCCCGGCGACGGGCACGAGACGGTTCTCGCGCCACTTGTCGACTCTCTGAAGTCGCACCAATGCTTTTTTGTAGGGATCGTCCAAAAGCTGGTCCCGGTCCGGCAATAGGCTAGAGAACTGTGCCACGTATCTCGAAGGTCCTCATCGCCAACCGCGGCGAGATCGCCGTCCGCGTCATCCGTGCCGCGAAAGACAGCGGTATCGCCTCCGTCGCCGTCTACGCCGACCAGGATCGTGACGCGCTTCATGTGCGGCTCGCCGACGAGGCCTACGCACTCGACGGCTCGACGAGCGCGGAGACGTACCTCGTCATCGACAAGCTCCTGTCGATCGCCCGCCGCGCCGGCGCCGACGCCGTGCACCCCGGCTACGGATTCCTCGCCGAGAACGCCGACTTCGCCCGCGCCGTGATCGCCTCCGGCCTGACCTGGATCGGGCCGTCCCCCGAGGCCATCGAGCGCCTCGGCGACAAGGTATCGGCCCGTCACGTGGCCGAGAAGGTCGGCGCGCCGCTCGCCCCCGGCACCCTCAATCCGGTCGCCGACGCCTCGGAGGTCCTCGAATTCGTCGACCAGTACGGCCTCCCCGTCGCCATCAAGGCGGCCTTCGGCGGCGGCGGTCGCGGCCTCAAGGTCGCCCGCACCCGCGAGGAGGTCCCCGAGCTCTTCGACTCGGCGACCCGCGAGGCGATCGCCGCTTTCGGCCGGGGCGAGTGCTTCGTCGAGAAGTACCTCGACCAGCCGCGCCACGTCGAGACCCAGTGCCTCGCCGACGCGTACGGCAACGTGGTCGTCGTCTCCACCCGCGATTGCTCGCTGCAGCGCCGCCACCAGAAGCTCGTCGAGGAGGCCCCGGCGCCGTTCCTCAGCCCCGAGCAGCTCGACAAGTTGTACAGCGCGTCCAAGGCCATCCTCCAGGAGGTCGGCTACCAGGGCGCGGGCACCTGCGAGTTCCTGATCGGCAAGGACGGCACGGTGTCCTTCCTCGAGGTGAACACCCGCCTCCAGGTCGAGCACCCGGTGTCCGAGGAGGTCACCGGCATCGACCTCGTCCGCGAGCAGTTCCGCCTGGCCGAGGGCGGCGAGCTCGACTACGCCGACCCGACTCCGCGTGGCCACTCCTTCGAGTTCCGCATCAACGGCGAGGACGCCGGCCGCAACTTCATCCCCTCGCCCGGACCGGTGCACGTCTTCAAGGCGCCGGGCGGCCCGGGGGTGCGCGTGGACAGCGGCATCCAGGCAGGTGACGTCATCAGCGGCGCGTTCGACTCGATGCTGGCCAAGCTCATCGTCACCGGCGCCAGCCGCGAGGAGGCGCTGGAGCGCTCCCGTCGTGCGCTCGACGAGTTCGAGGTCGCCGGTCTGCCGACCGTGCTGCCGTTCCACCGCGCGATCGTGCGCGACCCCGCCTTCGCCCCGCAGGACGGCGAGCCGTTCTCCGTCTACACCCGGTGGATCGAGACCGAGTGGGCCGGCGGCATCGAGCCGTGGTCGGGCGAGCTGGGCGAGCAAGCCGCCGCCGAGCGCCGCAGCAACGTCGTCGTGGAGGTCGAAGGCAAGCGAATCGAGGTGTCGCTGCCCGCCCGCATCCTCAGCGGAGGCGCCGCGGCACCCGCTGCCGCCGCCGCACCGCGTCGCCGCACCGGCGCCCACGCCGTCGACACGGCCACCGGCGACTCGGTGACCGCGCCGATGCAGGCCACCGTCGTCAAGGTGGCGGTGACCGACGGAGACGAAGTCGTCAAGGGCGACCTCGTTCTGGTGCTGGAGGCCATGAAGATGGAGCAGCCGCTGACCGCGCACAAGGACGGCACCGTCGCCGGCATCAACGCGGCGGTCGGCGAGACGGTCTCGTCGGGCCACCTGCTCCTCAACATCGTCTGAGCTGCTGACCGGCTGAGCGGTCAGGCGTCCTCCATCACCTGTCGCAGGTGGGCGAGGAAGACCTGCTCGACGCCGTCCTTCGCCGGGCTGCCGCGCAGGAAGTGCGCCCAGTGGTCGTAGACGGCCATGGACTCGGCGGCGATGCCGGGATAGTCCGGGTCGTACCCCCCTGCGTAGGTCGCCGTCTTGAGCAGTTCGTCGCTGGGGACGTACCCGGGGATCTCGTTCGAGTAAGCGAGGAACCAGACGCCGTCGGATCCGCCGTTCTCCGCGCGGATCGCCACAGCGAACCCGGACACGACCTCCCCGCCGCTGAACAGCAGCACAAGGGGCTCGTCGCCGCCGATCGTCCACCGTTGCACGGGCAGCGGAACGGCGACCTCCAGGTTCGCCATCGGCGTGGTGTCGATCAGCTGTGTCATCCGGAGGGCGTGCCTGCGCTCGTAGCCGATGACCGCGACGTTCGTGCTGCGCGCGAGGTACTCTGCGCGGACGGCGGCGATGTTCCCGGGATCCAGGGTCACGTCCAGCGGGAGCGACACCTCGCCGTACGCGGCGGTGATCGGCCCGTTCAGTTCGCGGCCGGGGTCGGCGATCGCGTTGACGACCGTCGCCCCGAGATCGTTGCCGAACGTATCGACGTCGTCGAACGTCCCTGTCGCCGCCGGATTCTGGTCTCCCGCGGGCCCGGTGAGGAACTGGGCGAAACAATCCGTCCACTCCGCCTCGATGACGTCGATGGCCGGCCCGGGATAGTCCGGGTCGAACTGCGTCTGGCCACCGGCGGCGACCGGGTGGGCGCCGTAGCCGAAGAGCACGGCACGGGGTGTGCCGTCGGCGGCACGGGCGACGAGGCAAGGAACGTCCCGCTCCACGTACGCGAGACCTTCGCGGTTGAACGAGAAGTTCTCGTCGAGCACGACGTAGTCGAGCGTGCACGGCGTGCTGGGCGCGGCCTTCGTCTGCGCAACCAGGGTGGTGATCGTCACCACCAGCCAGGAGGTGTAGGTCGTGACCGAGGTCAGATTCTCGAGGTCGTAGGCGATGAACGGGTCCAGGCCCTCGACCAGCACCGGCCCGTTGTGCGTGTGCGTAGCGGTCAGCACGAAGTCCTCGGTCGGGATGCTGAGCGTGGTGGTGACGGCGGTGCGGATCTGCTGGTGGGTTTCGCGGCGGAAACCGAGCACGTCGACCGTGACGACGACGTGCGGAACCGCGTCCTCCCAGAGGATGGTGCACCGCGCGTACAGCGGATGGTTGGTCCCCGTCGCGAGCCGCGGCGAGTCCACTCCGTAGCCGGCCATCGGATACCCGACCGTCGGCGTGATGTCGATCTTGCCTGTCGAGACGGCGAACACCATGACGGCCCCCTTGCTCGCCCGCGGCCCGGCCCGATCCGGCCCCCGGCGACCACAGGGTACGACTGCGCCCGCACCCCCGGCAACCTACTCCGCCGACGTCGGCGCGGCCAACGGAGGATACACACGACATTCCACCCCGAACTCCTCCGTTAGCCCACACCGGGCGCGTCCAGCAGCAACTTCTCCTCCGTTGCCAACACCGCTTCGATCGTCGCGACGACGGCATCGGGATCCGCGAGCACAGCGCGGGCGGGGAATCGCAGGCGGCGTGCGCCTACGAGAGCGAGACCGGTGTCACGCGTCCGGTCCCGTTCGAACGCTGTGCGGTCGGAGTGGAACGCGAAGCCGTCGACCTCGACGTACAGCTGGCCGTCCACGCGCGCGTCCACCCGGCCGACCCCTGAAACCGCGACCTGCTGTTCAACGACGTGTCCGCGTGCCGTCAGCCTCTGCCGGAGGATCGACTCGACGCCCGAATCCGATCCGGGTCTCGCACGCTCTGCAAGAGACCTGGCTCGCGCGGACCGACCCGCGAAGATCCGGGCGAGGCCCGCCATCGTGACCGCTCGGGCAGAGAGCGCTGTGTCGAAGACCGCGACGGCCGTCTCCTCGTCGACGCAATCGGCGACCGCGCGGAGGCAGTCACCGATCGACACCCTCCAGAGTTCGGCGTGTTCCTCGTTCGGCTTCCAGTGCCGCACCGACTCCGGATCAGTTCTGCCCGCGTGAGCGTCCACCTGGAGGTGCAGCCGCCCGTCCAGACCGCCCCAGAGACCGTAGCTCCGGGCCGCGGACAGGCAGGTCAAACGGCCACCGGCTCTGAGGGCCGCGTACGCTTCCCCGGTCAATCCGGGAAGCGCATAGACCCCTCGGCGGGGGCGCACGACGCGGCCCGCGTCGGTCGCCGTCGTCAGCATCCGGTCGCCGATGCCGGCCACGCGGAGCTGGCGCCGCGTCGCTGCCCCGCCCCTGGCTCGGAGTTCTGCGTAGAGGTTCATACGGCCACCGTGTCGCACGGCCGCTGCGCGTCGGGGCCCCTGCGCGGATCTGTGGATAGCTCGACCACTCAAGGGCGGTTGGGAGTGGAGGAAATGCTGCTCGACGCGCCCGGGAATCGCGGTCAACGGAGGAGACCGGGGCCAGATCGGCCGAGAAGTCCTCCGCTGGCGACGGCGGCGGGCTAGCCGGTGGCCTCGGTGGGGTCGCCCTTGAGGTCGATGCTGATCTCGTCGGCGTCGAGGTTGCTGAGGGCGCCGGCGAGCACGTCGGCGCTGAAGGTGCCATCGTCGCGGGCGTCGAGCAGGGCATCCCTCTGGGCGCGGATGCGGAGCAGTCGCGCCGTCTTGTGCTGGTTGAAGGCCTCCGTGGTCCGCTCGCGGGTGTCTGGCAGCGGAACCTCCTCGCCGGCCTCGCGCAAGAGCTCCAGGAGCCGCGTGCGCTCCTCGCGCTCCGCCGCGGGGTCGGAGGCCGTCGGCTTGACGATCTTCAGCGCCAGCCCGAGCGTGCCGCCCTGCAGCAGCAGCGACCCGGCCGCCACCAGGAAGGCGATCAGCACCAGCACCGAGCGCCCGGGAGTGTTGCTCGGAAGGCTCTGGGCGGCCGCGACCGTGACGGCCCCGCGCATCCCGGCCCAGACGATGATCGAGCCCTCGCGCCAACCCAGCGGCGCGCCCGTGAAGTAGTCGATGTCGGCCAGCACCCGCCGCAGACGCGTGCCGAACCGGGCGATGTTCTCGACCGTCCAGGTCCGCTGCCGCTGCCGCTGGCGGCGCACCAGCCGGCCGCGCCAGCCCGACGGCGTCGCCCCGATGCTGTCGCGGGCGGAGGCTGCGGCGTCCGGCACGCCCGCCACCTTGGCCACCTCCGCGTGCGCGACGGCAGGGTCTGCGGCTAGCACCTCCGCGTGCGCGTCCGGATCCGCCACCGGATCCCCGGGCAGCTCAGGGAGCGCTTCGGGCGGCAGCGGCCCTTGCTCGAGGAGGCGCTGCGCGGCCTCCGGGTCCTGCAGCCGCTCCTGCAGTTTGGTGAGCGTCGGCCGCATGCGCGCCCGGCGGCGGCTGCGGCGCGCCAGCAGGGCCAGCAGCGGCGCCACGAACGCGGCCCGGACAAGGATGGTGAGCAGCAGCGCCGCCGCGGCGATGCCGACAGCGGGCAGCACCCCCGAATGGTCGTTCTGCACCTTCTGCACGATGCCGAACAGCTCGAGGCCCATCGTGAGGAAGATGATGCCCTCCAGCACGAGCTCGACCGTCCGCCAGTTCTGGGAGTCGGACAGCCGGTGCTCCGGGGAGAGCACCCGCGGCGCGCGGCTGCCGGTGATGAGGCCGGCCACGACGGCCGCGACGAGCCCGGAGGCTCCGAGCGCCTCGGCGGGGATCGACGCCAAGAACGGCACCGTGAACGAGATGACGGTGTTGACGGTCGCGTCCTTCACCCGCGCCCGCACGATCAGGTTCAGGCGTCCGACCAACCACCCGAAGACCACGGCGACGACCACCGAGTACAGGAACGACAGAGTGACCGCCCCGACCGTGAACGTCGCGACCGCCGCGGCCGCCACGGCCGCGCGCAGCAGCACGAGCGCTGTCGCGTCGTTGAGCAGGCTCTCGCCCTCCAGGATCGCGACCACGCGCGGCGAGACGCCCGCGCGCTTCACGATGCCGGTCGCGACCGCGTCGGTCGGGCTCACGATGGCGCCGAGCGCGACGCCCCAGCCGAGGCCGAGGCCCGGGATCACCCAGGCGAAGAACATCCCGAGCAGCACCGAGCTCACGATGACGAGCACGACCGACAGCCCACCGATCGCCCCGAACTCGCGACGGAAGTTCATCGACGGCATCGACACCGAGGCCGAGTACAGGAGCGGCGGAAGCACTCCCGCGATGATCCACTCCGGCTGGAGGGTGAGCGCCGGCACGAACGGGAGGAACGAGACGAGGATGCCGACGACCACCAGGATCAGCGGCGAGGCGACGCCGAAGCGCTGCCCGAAGGTGGTGGCTGCGGCGATGGTCAGCACGGCGATGACGCCGATGACCAGGATCTCCTCCATCCGCCCGGCCTCCGCCTAGAGCACGATGTGCATCGCGCGTGCAGCGTCTGAGATCGAGCCGGACAGCGACGGGTAGACAGTGAAGGCCCGGGCGACCTGATCGACGGTCAGCCGGTGCTCCACCGCGAGAGCGAGCGGGAAGATCAGCTCGGAGGCCCGCGGGGCGACGATGACGCCGCCGATCACGGTGCCGGAGCCGGTGCGCGCGAACAGCTTCACGAAGCCGTCGCGGATGCCGAGCATCTTCGCGCGCGGGTTCGACTTGAGGGCGAGCTTGTAGATGTCGCCCTGCGCGATGCCCTCCTCGATCTGCTTCTGGTTCCAGCCCACGGTCGCGATCTCGGGCTGGGTGAAGATGTTGCTCGTCACGTTGCGCAGCTCGATCGGGTTCACCGCGTCGCCCATCGCGTGGAAGACGGCCGTGCGGCCCTGCATCGAGGCGACGGAGGCCAGCGGGAGGAGGTCGGAGCAGTCGCCCGCAGCGTAGATGTTCGGGATGGACGTGCGGGCGACCCGGTTGACGCGGATGTGCCCGGACGGCGTGAGCTGCACGCCGGCCTCCTCGAGACCGATGCCCGCGGTGTTCGGGATGGAGCCGACGGCCATCAGACAGTGGCTGCCCTCCACGGTGCGGCCGTCGGTGAGGGTCGCGACGACTCCGGTCTCGGTGCGGACGACCGACTCGGCCCGCGACTTGGACAGCACCTGCATGCCGTTGCGCTTGAAGACGTTCTCGATGACGCGGGCGGCGTCGGCGTCCTCGCCCGGGAGGACCTGGTCGCGCGACGAGATGAGCGTGACCTTGGAGCCGAGCGCGGTGTACGCAGAGGCGAACTCGGCGCCCGTCACGCCGGATCCGACGACGATGAGGTGCTCGGGCACTGTGGCCAGGTCGTAGAGCTGGGTCCAGGTGAGGATGCGCTCGCCATCGGGCACCGCAGACGACAGGATGCGCGGGCTCGCGCCGACCGCGATCACGATCGTGTCGGCCTCCACCCGGTCGAAGTCGGTTCCGGAGGCTCCGGTGCCGGTCGAGACGATGATCGCGTTCTCGCCGTCGAGCCGGCCCTCGCCGGTCACGATGCGCACGCCTGCGCGGACGATCTCGGCCCGCATGTCCTCCGACTGCTGGCGCGCCAGCCCCATGAGGCGCTTGTTGACCGCCGCGAGGTTCACCGCGATCTCGGGTCGCACCGGCTTGCCACCCGCTCCGCGCGTGAAGAACTGCACGCCGAGGTCGGTCGCCTCGGAGATCGAGTTGGTGGCCTCCGCCGTCGCGATGAGGCTCTTCGAGGGGACCACGTCGGTGATGACGGCAGAGCCGCCGACGCCGGAGCGCTCCACGAGTGTGACGTCCGCGCCGAGCTGTGCGCCGGCGAGCGCCGCCTCGTAACCGCCGGGACCGCCGCCGAGGACGGCGATCCGCTGCTTCCGCTCGAATTCATAGGCCATAGCCATCATTCTTCCGTATCGGGATGCACCGATGCGCACCTTCGCCGACCCTGCACCCGGCGAGGCCGCTCAGTAGAGTGTGCTCATGCTCGAAACCACCCAGAACCCGCTCGACGACCGCGCCGCCGACCCGTTCGAGATCGCGCAGCAGGCGGCGGCGCAGCTCGCCGAGAAGACCGGGGTCGCGAAGCACGACATCGCCCTCACGCTCGGCAGCGGCTGGGGCAAGGCGGCCGACCTCGTCGGCGAGACCGTCGCCACCGTCCCCGCCCACGAGATCGTCGGCTTCAGCAAGCCGGCGCTCGAGGGCCACGTCGGCACCCTGCGCTCGATCCGCCTGCAGAACGGCAAGCACGCCCTGGTGATCGGCGCCCGCACGCATTACTACGAGGGCCACGGCGTGCGCCGGGTCGTCCACAGCGTCCGCACCGCCGCGGCCGCCGGAGCCGCCACGATGGTGCTGACCAACGGGGCGGGCGGCATCAAGGAGCACTGGAAGCCGGGCACCCCGGTGCTGATCAGCGACCACATCAACCTGACGGCCGACTCGCCGCTCGAGGGGGCGACCTTCATCGACCTCACCGACCTCTACTCGAAGCGCCTGCGCGACATCGCCCGCGCGATCGACCCGACCCTCGACGAGGGCGTGTACACGCAGTTCCGCGGCCCGCATTACGAGACGCCGGCCGAGGTGCAGATGGCCAAGGCGATCGGCGGCCACATCGTCGGCATGTCGACCGCTCTGGAGGCCATCGCCGCCCGGCAGGCCGGCATGGAGATCCTCGGGATGTCGCTGGTCACGAATCTGGCGGCCGGCATCCAGAAGACCCCGCTCAGCCACCAGGAGGTCATCGATGCGGGCCGGGAGGCCGAACCGGTGATCAGCGCCCTGCTGGCCCAGATCGTGGAGGCCCTGTGACTACGGAGACGACGCCCGACGACACCACGCAGCTGCTCGCCGACGCCCGCGCGTGGCTGGCGCAGGATCCCGACCCCGAGACCCGCGCCGAGCTCGAGTCGCTCGTCGTCGCGGCGCAGGCCGGCTCGGTCGAGGCTGTCGACGACCTCCACTCGCGCTTCGACACCCGGCTGGAGTTCGGCACCGCCGGGCTCCGCGGCGAGATCGCAGCCGGACCCAACCGGATGAACCGGGTGCTGGTGGCGCAGGCCGCCGCCGGGTTCGCCCGTTGGCTCCTGGAGCACGCGGAGGGCGAGCAGCCGTCGGTCGTCATCGGCTACGACGGCCGCAAGAACTCCGACGTCTTCGCCCGCGACACCGCCGAGCTGATGGCGGGGGCCGGGGTGCGCGCCGTGCTGCTGCCGCGCCTGCTGCCCACCCCGGTGCTGGCATTCGCCGTCCGCCATCTCGACGTGAGCGCAGGCGTGATGGTGACCGCGAGCCACAACCCGCCGAACGACAACGGCTACAAGGTCTACCTCGGCGGCGAGAACCACGGCTCGCAGATCGTCTCGCCGACTGACGCCGAGATCGCCGCGCACATCCTGGAGGTGGCGAAGGGCGATATCGGCGACCTCCCGCGCTCGGAGCAGTTCGAGATCGCGTCGCCCGACCTGGAGGCCGCCTACGTGGAGGCGACGGCCGCGGTCGCCACGACCTCGGCGCCGCGCGACGCCGTCGCGTTCGCATACACAGCGATGCACGGCGTCGGCTGGCGCACGGCGGAGGCCGTGTTCGAGCGCGTCGGATTCTCGCGCCCGGTGGTCGTCGCCGCGCAGCGCGATCCCGACCCGGCGTTCCCGACGGTGTCCTTCCCCAACCCGGAGGAGCCGGGTGCGATGGATCTGTCGTATGCGACCGGTCGCGACGCCGGCGTCGACCTGATCATCGCCAACGACCCCGACGCCGACCGGCTCGCCGTCGCCATCCCCGATCCCGCCTCCGCGGACGGCTTCCGTCGCTTGAGCGGCAACGAGGTGGGGGCGCTGCTGGGCTGGCGAGCGGCAGAGCTCGCCGAGCGCGCCTCGACCGACGGCGCGGCGTTCGGAGCGCTCGCCTGCTCCATCGTCTCGTCGCCCGCTCTCGCGGCCGTCGCCGCGGCGTACCGCCTCGACTTCGCCGATACGCTCACCGGCTTCAAGTGGGTGTCCCGCGCGCCGGGCCTGATCTACGGCTACGAGGAGGCCCTCGGCTACCTGGTGAACCCGCAGACCATCCGCGACAAAGACGGAATCTCGGCCGCCACGGCGTTCCTCGATCTCGCGAACGAGCTCGCGGCCTCCCGCCGGACCATCGCCGACCACCTCGAAGCGTTCGCCGAACGTTTCGGCTACTTCGCCAGCGACCAGATCTCCATCCGCGTCACCGACCTCTCCCGCATCGGCGAGATCATGGCGGCCCTGCGGTCGACTCCACCGAGCAGCCTGGGCGACGTCGCTGTCGACCACATCGACGACCTCCGCGACGGTTTCGGAGCCCTCCCGCCGAGCGACGTGCTGCGCATCGTCCTCGTCGACGGGTCGCGCGTGATGGTGCGGCCGAGCGGCACGGAGCCGAAGCTGAAGATCTACATCGACGCGTCGAGCGACCAGGGCTCGGTGGCGGAGCGGCGTGCGGAGGCGACGGGACGTGTCGCAGCGTTGGCGGAGGCGATGCAGGCTCTGACCGCCTGAGGTCCGGTTTGCGCCGTCGCACCCGATGGCCGACACTGGGATGATGCGTGTGAAATTCCAGACCGTCGTGCCCGTGATCGTTCTCGGCCTCCTGGCGGGATGCGCGACGACCGCCGACGGAGGTCCGGACCGCACCTCGACGCCAACTCCGTCGGCAACCGCGAGCGCCCTCGCGACTGCGGCGCAGAAGCAGCTCGCCGCGCTGGAGGCCGCACACGCCGCGCGCGTGGGCGTCTACGCGATCGACACGGGCACGGGGCAGCAGATCGCCTACCGCGCCGACGAGCGCTTCGGCTACGCCTCCACCTACAAGGCCCTCGCCGCCGCTGCGGTGCTCGGCAACCCGCCTGCGGGAGGGCTCGATTCCCCGGTCGCGTACACGTCGGACCAGCTGGTGACCTACTCCCCCATCACCGAGCAGCACACCGGCACCGGCATGACGCTCCGCGAGCTGGCGGAGGCCGCCGTGCGCTACAGCGACAACACCGCGGGCAACCTACTGCTCGAGGCTCTGGGAGGACCGGCCGGTTTCCAGGCGGCCCTGCGCGAGCTCGGCGACACGGTGACCGTTTCGGAGCGCGTCGAGCCGCAGCTCAACGAACTCACGCCGGGCGCGACTGCCGACACCAGCACGCCGCGCGCACTGGCGACCGACCTGCGCGCGTACTCGGTCGGTTCCGCCCTTCCAGCTGATTCCCGTGCGCAGCTGAAGTCCTGGCTGGTCGACAACACCACCGGCGACAAGCTGGTGCGCTCCGTCGCGGCGCCGGGCTGGACCGTCGGCGACAAGACCGGCAGCGCCGACCACGGAACCCGCAACGACATCGCCGTGATCTGGCGCGACGCGGGCAAGCCGATCGTGATCGCGGTGCTCACCGACCACACCGCGGCTGACGCCGACACCGACGACGCCCTCGTGGCCTCCGCCGCCGAGGCCGCGCTGCGCGGCCTGGGCGCCCTCCGCTGAGTCGCGAGCAGACTCGCTCGACGCTCAGCTCGCCGGCACCGAGCGCCGGGCCGCGCGAGCAGCGAAGCTCAGCAGGAACGCCGCCAGCGCCGCCACGGTCACCACCGCGCCGGCGAGCGGCACGGCCTCCGCGCCGCCCACCGCGAGCGCCACCGTGCCGATCGGCGGTGCGATCGCGATGCCGACGTACATGGCGGTCGAGTACCACGACAGCACGAGCGCCGACGACTCCGGGTCGAGGTGCACGAGGCGGTGCTGCACCGGGATCGCCATCGCGAAGGCGGTGATGCCCCAGAACGCGAACACGGCGGCGGAGGCCGCGAACGACGCCTCGACGAACGGCAGCACGACGAGCGCGACCACCTGGCCGATCAGGGCCACCGTGGCGACATGTCGGCTCCCGAAGCGATCGGTGAGCGGCCCTGCGACGATGTTCCCGACCACGCCCGCCACGCCGTAGGCCAGGAGGAGCCCCGCCAACAGCGGCCCGGCGCCGCCTGTGGACGCCCTGGTCACTGCGGCGGAGAAGATGTAGACGATGTTGAAGCCGGCGACCATGAACACCGTGGTCGCCAGCAACGCGAGCACGCGGCCGTCGGCCAGCGCCGCGAGGCGGCGCGCGAGATTCGCCGGAGGTGCCAGCGGCACGCGCCGCACGAGCACCGGGATGAGCGCCGCGAGCACCACTCCCAGCCCGACGACGCACCACAGGGCG
The DNA here is from genome assembly GCF_055720965.1 of Leifsonia sp. PARNA 1/14. Taxonomy (NCBI): domain Bacteria; kingdom Bacillati; phylum Actinomycetota; class Actinomycetes; order Micrococcales; family Microbacteriaceae; genus Leifsonia; species Leifsonia sp. PARNA 1/14. The sequence goes on along the minus strand of NZ_JBVQSP010000004.1, from coordinate 82,344 downwards.
AACCGCCAGCCGGCGACGCCGCCGAGCGCGGTGCCGAGCGGCGACCCGACAGCGGTCGCGAGAGTGAAGCCCGCACCGACGAGCGCGAGCGCCCGTCCGCGCTTCTCCGGAGCGGCGAGGGAGGCCGCCGCGGCGGTGGCGGTCGGCACGAGGGCGGCGCCGCCGATCCCGGAGAACGTGCGGCCGGCGACGAACCAGCCGAGGTCGGGAGCGACGGCGGCGATCGCCGTGCCCACCGCGAAGACGGCGAGCCCTGCCGCCATCAGCGCCGAACGCGGCACGCGCGGGAGCAGGATCGAGATCGCGGGGGCCGCGACGGCGACCACGAGCGAGTAGGTGGTGATCGACACGCTGACCGCGGCCGCCGACGTATGCAGCGTCTCCGCGATCTCCGGGAGCAGCCCCGCGATGACGAACGCGTTGGTGCCGACGACGAAGAGTCCCAGCGCGAGGACCACGAACGCCGGTGTGGTCTTGCGGTACGATTGTTCGATGATCGTCATACGGTTAAAGTACGACGATAGTTCGATGATTGTCAAACAATTGGGTGACGCATGACCGAGTACCCCTCGCCGCCGATCGACCAGGTCGAGCTGGTGGACGTGCTGCGCGCGCTGGCCGACCCGGTGCGGCTGCAGATGGTGCGCGCGATCGCCGACGGGGAGGCCCATCCGAAGGGCGTCACCGATTGGGGGGTCGACGTGCAGAAGTCGACGATGGCCCACCACTTCAAGACACTGCGGGAGGCCGGACTCACGAACACGATCGTGAACGGCCGCACGCACGACATCCAGTTGCGCCGGGCCGAGCTCGACGAGCGCTTCCCCGGACTGATCGCCGCGCTGCTGAACGACCCCGCCTGACGGGGCGTGCCGCCGACCCGGAGGTCGCCGCTGCGTCAGCCCAGCGCTTCGTCGAGTTTCTGCTCGAGCTCGTCGAGGTCGAAGTAGTTCTGCACCACGATCACGTCGGCGTTCGTCGGGCCGATCCGGTCGACCAGCTCCGGGGACGTGAGGATGATCTGCGCATCGGTCGCCGCAGAGGTCACGCTCGCGATATCGGCCGCCGTCACATCGGCATCGAGACCCAGTCGGTCGAGAACCCGCTCGGCGTTGACCTTCAGGATGCCGGAGGTACCGATGCCGGCACCGCAGATCGCGACGATTTTCACCTCGCTGCATCCTCAGTGAGGCTGAGGATGCGCTGCACCTCGGCGATGTCGGGCGCCGCGGCGAGCGCGGGGATCGCCTCCGGATCGTTGAACACGTTGGCGAGCTCGGCCACGCTGCGCACATGACCCTCCGGGGTGGAGACGGCGAGGCCGATCACGACCGAGACCGGGTCGTTGTGCGGATGACCGAAGACCACCGGCTCGTCGAGCGTCACGACCGAGAGCCCGTCGTGGTGCACGTCGGGGCCCGGTCGTGCGTGGGCCAGCGCGAGACCGGGCGCGATCACGATGTAGGCGCCGAACTCCTCGATCACCTGGATCATCCGCGCGCCGTAGCCTTGCTCCGTCGCACCCGAGCGCGTCAGCGCCTCGCCCGCCAATTCGACGGCGTCGCGCCAGTCGGAGGCATGGGCTCCGACGGTCACGGCGGAGTCGGGCAACGGTGGCAGCGGCATGTGTCCAGCGTACGCGTTAGCGCGTCACGAACCCTCGAAACCCGCTGTGATGATCTCGGCCAGTTCCTCACGCTGCTCGACCGGCAGGAAGGCCCCCGCGGCGGCGTTCAACTGGAAGATCTCCAGGTCGGTGCGGTCGTACGAGAACGCGTCGGCGAGGATGCTCAGTTCGCGCGTGAGCGTCGTGCCGCTCATCAAGCGGTTGTCGGTGTTGACCGTCACCCGGAAGCCGAGCTGGTACAGCAGGTCGAAGGGGTGGTCGAGGAGGTCGTCTCCCCACGCCGCGATCGCACCGGTCTGCAGGTTGGAGGTCGGGCTGGTCTCGAGAGCGATCTCGCGGTCCTTCACCCACTGCGACAGCGTCCCGAGCGTCACGTAGGTGTTCTCGTCGTCCTGGCGCTCGATCGTGATGTCCTCAGCCAGGCGCACGCCGTGGCCGAGGCGCAGCGCGCGGCCGTCGAGGAGGGCGCTCCGGATGCTCTCGAGGCCGTCGGCCTCGCCCGCGTGCACAGTCGACGGGAAGAAGTTGGCCGCGAGGTAGTCGAAGGCCGCGCGGTGGTTCGAGGGCGGGAATCCCGCCTCCGGGCCGGCGATGTCGAAGCCGACGGCCCCGCGGTCACGGTGGCGCACTGCGAGCTCGGCGATCTCGAGGCTGCGGTCTGTGTGGCGCATGGCGCTGACCAGCTGGCCCACGCGGATGCGCTGACCGGTCGCCCGCACATCGTCGATACCCTGCTCCAAGCCCTCCTGCACCGCCTCCACGGTCTCGTCGAGGCTGAGGCCGCGCGTGAGGTGCTGCTCGGGAGCCCACCGGATCTCGCCGTAGACGACGCCGTCGGCGCCGAGGTCCTGCACGAATTCGCGGGCGACACGGGTCAGCCCCTCGCGGGTCTGCATCACGGCGGTGGTCAGGTCGAAGGTCTTGAGGTACTCCACGAGCGAGCCCGAATTGGACTTCTCGGCGAACCAGGCGCCGAGCGCGGTCGGGTCGCTCGCCGGGAGGTCGAGGCCGATCCCGTCCGCGAGCTCCAGCACCGTCGCCGGCCGCAGCCCGCCGTCCAGGTGGTCGTGCAGCGACACCTTGGGCAATGCCCGGATGTCGGTCCCGTCGCTCAGTGCGTACCCGCCCACGTTCTCGCTCATGCTCATGTGTCCCAATCTACTGAAGGCCGCGTACCCCGCGGCAACCGCCGCGAATTTGCGCCGCTTCGCGAGGCTGTGCGGGCTAGGCGATGCGCTCGGCTACGAGCGGGCCGCGGGTGAAGGGGGTGCCGGGAGGCGCGATGCGGTATGCGCCCTGGAGGGCCTCCAGAGCGCGCTCGAAGCGGGCCGGCTCGTCCGCCGAGAGGGTGAACAGCGGCTGGCCGGCACGCACCTGGTCGCCGGGCTTGGCGTGGAGGTCGATGCCGGCCGCGTGCTGCACCGGGTCCTGCTTGCGGGCGCGTCCGGCCCCGAGGCGCCAGGCCGCGATGCCGAACGGCAGGGCCTGCTGCTCGACGAGCACGCCGTCCTCCTCCGCGACGACGGTGTGCGTCTCGCGAGCGACGGGGAGCGCCGCGTCGGGGTCGCCGCCCTGGGCGCGGATCGTCTCACGCCACTTGTCCATGGCGCGGCCGTCCTGGAGCGCGGCCTCCACGTCGGCGTCGGGCCGGCCGGCGAGCGTCAGCATCTCGCGCGCGAGAGCGACGGTCAGCTCGACGATGTCGGCGGGGCCGCCGCCGGCCAGCACCTCGACCGACTCGCGCACCTCGTTGGCGTTGCCGATGGCGAGGCCGAGGGGAACGTTCATGTCGGTGAGCAGCGCGGAGGTCGCGACGCCCGCGTCCTTGCCGAGCTCGACCATCGTGCGGGCGAGCTCGCGCGACTTCTCGATGTCTTTGAGGAAGGCGCCCGACCCGAACTTCACGTCGAGCACCAGGGCGCCGGTTCCCTCGGCGATCTTCTTGGACATGATGGAGGACGCGATCAGCGGGATCGCCTCCACCGTGCCCGTGATGTCGCGGAGCGCGTACAGCTTGCCGTCGGCGGGCGCGAGGCCCGACCCGGCGGCGCAAATCACACCGCCCTCGTTCCGGAGCTGCGCGAACATCTCTTCGTTGCTGAGGTTGGCCCTCCAGCCCGGGATGCTCTCGAGCTTGTCGAGCGTTCCCCCGGTGTGGCCGAGACCGCGGCCCGAGAGCTGCGGCACCGCGACGCCGAACGCGGCGACCAGCGGCATCAGCGGCAGGGTGATCTTGTCGCCGACGCCGCCGGTGGAGTGCTTGTCGGCCGTCGGCTTGCCGAGGCCGGAGAAGTCCATGCGCTCGCCCGAGGCGATCATGGCCAGCGTGAGGTCCTTGATCTCGCGTCGAGTCATCCCGTTGAGGAAGATCGCCATCGTCATCGCCGACATCTGCTCGTCGCCGACGTAGCCGCGCGTGTACGCGTCGACCAGCCAGTCGATCTCGGCAGTGCTCAGCTCGCCCCGGTCGCGCTTGGTCCTGATCAGGTCGACGGCGTCGAACGCCTCGACCGCTCCTGCGGTGCTCACGAAGATGTAACCCTTACGTCGTTGGTCAAACGGTGTCGTTTGTGGTGCGGTAGTCGGCGGCGCCGTGCTCCTCGGCATACGCGGCGAGCTGCCGCGGCCCGAAGGCGTCCGGCAGCACCTCGTCGATCGTGCGGATGCCCGAGACGGTCTCCAGCAGCATCCCCTCGGCCGAGTGCTCGTAGAGCAGCTGGCGGCAGCGGCCGCACGGCATCAGCGTGTCGCCGTCGCCGTTGACGCACGTGAAGGCGACCAGGTGCCCTCCGCCGGTCATCGCGAGCGACGACACCAGGCCGCACTCGGCGCACAGCGTGATGCCGTAGCTGGCGTTCTCGACGTTGCAGCCGCTGACGATCCGGCCGTCGTCGACGAGCGCCGCCGCGCCGACCGGGAACTGCGAGTACGGCACGTACGCGTGCGTCCTCGCCTCGTTCGCGGCGGCGCGCAGCGCTTCCCAGTCGATCTGCTGCGCGCTCATGACTTGATGTACGGCTTTCCGTCGGCTGCGGGCGCCCGCGACATCCCGACCAGGCCGGCGACGGCGAAGATCGTCACGACATACGGCAGCATCAGCATGAACTCGCTCGGAACGGGCGAGCCGATGATTCCGAGCACGTTCTGAAGATTCGTGGCGAAGCCGAACAGGAGGGCCGCGAGGGTCGCGCGGATCGGGTCCCAGCGACCGAAGATCACGGCCGCCAAGGCGATGAAGCCCTGACCGGCGGTCATCTCTTTCGAGAAGGCGCCGACGGAGCCCAGCGTGAAGTACGCGCCACCGAGACCGGCGACCGCACCCGCGAGGGAGACGTTCCAGAACCGGGTGCCGTTGACGTTGATGCCGACGGTGTCCGCGGCCTCCGGGTGCTCGCCGACCGAGCGGAGGCGCAGGCCCCAGCGCGTCTTGAACAGCCCGAACCAGACCAGGAAGATCGCGATGTACATGAGGTACTCGATGATCGTCTGATCGAACAGCACCTTTCCGATGATCGGGATGTCGCTGAGGATCGGGATGGGCCAGTCGGGCAGACGCGGCGGGTGGTTGAGCACCTGCGGGTCGTTCGCCAGCACCGTCGAGTAGAGGAAGCTCGTGAGGCCGGTGACCAGCACGTTGAGCACGACACCGACGATGACCTGGTCGACGAGGTACTTGATGGAGAACGCGGCGAGCACGAACGAGACGAGCACACCCGCGACCATCGCCGCGAAGAGGCCGACGACCCAGCTGCCGGTGAGGCTGGCCGTCATCGCCGAGACGAAGGCGCCGGCGAGCAGCTGGCCCTCGATGGCGACGTTGACCACGCCGCCGCGCTCGGAGATCACGCCGCCCAGGGCGCCGAACACCAGCGGGACGGAGAGGCTGATCGTACCGAGCAGCAGACCCGTCACCGGCACCGGCAGCTGACCGGATCCCGCCCACGCCAGGAACGCGAACATGAACAGCAGCGCGAAGACGATGACCAGCCAGATCGGCGTCTTGCGCACCCGCCACGAGAGCCAGGCGCTGTACGCCGTGATCACGGCCAGCAGGATCGTGACGACGACGGTCGTGGTGAACGTGTCGACGGTCAGGTTCGGCAGTGTGATCGCGTCGGACTTCTCCGAGAACCGGAACGTGCTTTCACCGTGGCGCGGGAACGCGAAGAAGAGGATCAGGCTGATGATCACGAACACGGCGAAGGCGATGGGCGCCTTCCACGAGCGGATCTCGGCCTTCTCGAGGACGATCGGAGAGGAGTCGGGGACGACGGGGGCCGCGGTGGTCACTTGGCCGCCACCTCCTTCGTGACGATGGGACGCTGTCTCCGGGGCGTGCTCCCCGGCGTCGGCAGGCGGAAGATCGCACGCACCAGCGGCGGAGCGGCGACGAAGAGGACGATGAGGGACTGCATGATCAGCACGATGTCGATCGGGATGCCCCCGGCCTGGATCGTGTAACCGCCGGCTTTGAGCGCGCCGAACAGGAGGCCGGCCACGAACACGCCCCACGGCCGGGATCGGCCGAGCAGAGCGACGGTGATCGCGTCGAAGCCGATGCCCGCGTCGACGCCCGAGCTGATGCCGGCGGGGAAGACGCCGAGCGCCTGGCTCGCGCCTGCGACGCCGACGAGGGCGCCGGCGAGGAGCATCGCGTAGACGTAGATGTTCTTGACGTTGATGCCGGCGACGCGGGCGGCGTTGGGGTTCTCGCCCACGGCGCGGAAGCGGAAGCCGAGGCTCGACCGGTTGATCAGCCACCACACGAAGACGGTCGCGGCGATGACCACGACGAAGGCCCAGGTGAGGTTGTACTGCACGCCCAGCAGCGGCGGGAACACGGCATTGTCGTGGATCGGCGGCGCCTTCGGGTTGTTCGACCCCGGCGCCTGCAGCAGGCCCTTGGTGCGCAGCATGTACGAGATCAGGTAGAACGCGATGTAGTTGAGCATGATCGTCACGATCACTTCGTGCGCGCCCGTCCTCGCTTTCAGGAGGCCGACGATTCCGGCCCAGATCGCGGCTCCGGCGATGCCCGCGAGCACCGCGACGACCAGGTGGATGACCGGGGGCAGGTCGAACGAGAACCCGACCCACGCGGCGGCCGCCGCACCGATCAGCAGCTGCCCCTGACCACCGATGTTGAACAGGCCGACGCGGAAGGCCAGCGCGACGCCGAGACCGGCCACGATCAGCGGGGTCGCGAACGTCAGGGTCTCGGTCAGCGGACGGATGCCCGCCGCGAACGTCGGACGGCCGAAGTTGTAGATGGCGCCCTGGAACATCGAGGTGTACGCGCTCGACACCGAGGTCCAGATCGCCGAGAACGTGTCGCCCGGGCGCGCGAAGAAGTAGCCGGACGCCTTCTGCACGCCGGGGTCGGTGAACGCGATCAGGATCGCTCCGACGACGAGCGCCAGCACGACGGCCAGGATGGAGATGACCACCGGACCGCCCATGATGTCGCGGACGGCCTTGTTCCAGCGGTCGTCGTTCTCCGGCTTCGCGGCCGGCTGCCCCTGCGGGCCCGGTTGCGCGGGCGCCACGGGCTGGCTGGGAGTGGGGGTCCCGGTCCCGGTCATGCTGCTGCTCCTGCCTGCTCCGGCGACTCGCCGGCCATCATGAGGCCGAGGACGTCGCGCGACGTGTTCCCCGGCACGATTCCTACGATTCCGCCGCGGTACATCACGGCGATGCGGTCGGCCAGCGCCGCCACCTCGTCGAGCTCGGTGGACACCACTATCACGGGCACGCCCGCGTCGCGCGTCGCGACGATGCGCTTGTGCACGAACTCGATCGAGCCCACGTCGAGGCCGCGCGTCGGCTGCGCGGCGACGAAGAGACGGAGGTCGCGGCTGAGCTCGCGCGCCAGCACGACCTTCTGCGCATTGCCGCCCGAGAGCCGGCCGACCTTGGTGTCGATCGACTGCGTGCGCACGTCGAACTCGCTCACCTTCTCTTCGGCGAAGTCCTTGAGGTACGAGAACTGGATGGTGCCGCCCTTGACGAACGGCTCCCCCGTCGAACGGTCGAGCATCAGGTTCTCCTGGATGCTGAACTCGCCCACGAGGCCGTCTTCGTTGCGGTCCTCCGGGATGAACCCGACGCCGGCGTCGAGCACCTTGCGCGGACTGCGGCCCTGGAGGGGCTTGCCGTCGAGGAGGATCTCGCCCTCGACGCGCGGCTGGAGGCCGAGGATGGCCTCCGTCAGCTCGGTCTGGCCGTTGCCCTGCACGCCGGCGATCGCGAGGATCTCGCCCGCGCGCACCTCGAAGCTCACCTTGTTGACGACGAGCTGGCCGATGGGGTCGATGACGGAGAGGTCGTTGACGACGAGCGCGGGCGCACCCGGGTTCGCCTCCTCTTTCTCGACGGTGAGCGACACCGCGCGGCCGACCATCATGGAGGCCATCTCGGCATTCGTCGCGGTGGGCTCGGTCTCGCCGACCACCTTGCCGAGGCGGATGACGGTGATGCGGTCGGCGACCTCCCGCACCTCGCGCAGCTTGTGCGTGATGAAGACGATCGCGGTGCCCTGCTCTTTGAGCTGGCGCATGATCACCATCAGCTCGTCGGTCTCCTGCGGGGTCAGCACGGCAGTGGGCTCGTCGAAGACCAGCACCTTCGCGTTCTGCGAGAGCGCCTTGATGATCTCGACGCGCTGCTGCACGCCGACCGGGAGGTCCTCGACCAGGGCGTCCGGGTCGACGTGGAAGCCGAAGCGGGCCGAGATCTCGCGCACCTTCGCACGAGCCGCGGCGAGGTCGAGCCGGCCGCCGAACTTGGTCTGCTCGTGGCCGAGCATGACGTTCTCGGCGACGGTGAAGACGGGAATCAGCATGAAGTGCTGGTGGACCATGCCGATGCCCGCCTTCATGGCGTCACCAGGGCCGGAGAAGTGCTGGACGACGTCGTCGAGCAGGATCTCGCCCTCGTCGGCCTGGTAGAGGCCGTAGAGCACGTTCATCAGGGTGGACTTGCCTGCGCCGTTCTCGCCGAGCAGACAGTGGATCTCGCCGGGTTCGACGGTGAGATCGATGTGGTCGTTCGCGACCAGGGCACCGAACCGTTTGGTGATGCCGCGAAGTTCGAGCTTCATTCGGGTGGGTTCCTTCTCTACTCGCCCGGGGTGAGCACAGAGCCTTGGGGGGAGGGCACGCGACAACGGCTGGTGGCCACGATGCGCATCCTCACCCTACCTTTCTGCGCATATGTCAGTGTGTGCTCAAACGAGCGTTCGGGACAAGGTCCGCCGCGGGCGAGGTCCGGACGTGCGACGGGGAGGCCAGCGCTGCGCTGACCTCCCCGTCGAGTGCTGTCGTAGCCGGTTACTGCTTCGGCGACGAAGGCGAGGTGACCTTGATCGAGCCGTCGATGATGCCGGCCTTGATCTTGTCGAGCTCGCCCTGGAGGCCCGAGTCCACCTTCGAGGCGAAGTCGTGGAACGGAGCGAGGCCGACGCCCTCGTTCTTCAGCGTGCCGACGTACGGCGTGCTGTCGAACTTGCCCTTGGCGGCCTGGGTGACCACGTCGTTGGTGGCCGGCTTCATGCCCTTCATGACCGAGGTGAGGAGCAGGTCCTTCACGGTCGGGTCGGACTGGTAGACGTCGGCGTCGACACCGATCATCGCGATCGGCTTGCCCGAGTCGCGGATGGCCTGCGCGGCCGACTGGTAGATCGGGCCACCGACGGGCATGATGACGTCGGCGTTCTGGTCGATGATGCCCTGAGCGGTGTTCTTCGCCGTCTCGTTGGCGTCGAAGCCACCGGTGAAGGAGCCGTTCTGCTTGTCGACGTCCCAGCCGACGACCTTGACCGACTTGCCCTTCTGGTCGTTGTAGTACTTCACGCCGTCGGCGAAGCCGTCCATGAAGATGGTGACGGTCGGGATCTGCATGCCGCCGAAGGTGCCGACGATGCCGGTCTTCGAGTAGCTCGCGGCCGAGTAGCCGGCGAGGAACGCCGCCTGGGCGGTGTCGAAGATGATCGGCTTGACGTTCTTGGCGGTGATCGAGCTGTCGTCGATGATCGCGAAGTTCACGTCGGGGTTCGCGGCCGCGGCCTTCTTGGTCGCGTCGGCGAGCAGGAAGCCGACGGTGACGACGAGGTTGCAGTTCGCGTCGACCATGCTCTGGATGTTCGGGGCGAAGTCGTTCTCGCTCTTCGACTCGGCCTTGTTGTACTTGACGCCGAGGGTGCCGGCGGCCTGCTGGAGGCCCTCGTAGCCGAGCTGGTTGAACGAGTGGTCGTCGAATCCGCCGGAGTCGGAGACCATGCAGGGCAGGAACTTGCTGTTCGCGGCCGCCGTGGACGAGTTGTCCGACGGGGCAGCCGAACAGGCGGCGAGCAGCGCGACGACGCCGGTCACCGCGAGACCGACGAGGCCGGCCTTACGGGCTGTGATTGTCAAGGTTGTCCTCCAAGATGCAGGCCCACCGCTGGTGCCGGCGGGCCACTGTATGCATTGCACGTTACCGAATGTGACGAACGGCTCTGATCGAAAATCCGGCTTCTTCATGCAAGCGTTACAAACGCGCGCGCCGTTGGCACCTGCTCATTTGAGCAGGTGCCGACGGTAGCGCTCGGAGGACGTCCCTCGAACGGGAGCAGACCCTCCTTTACATCCACCCGCGCTTCTTGAACACCACGTACAGCAGGGTGCTCAGCCCCACCATCGCCAGCACGGCCAGCGGATAGCCGAGCGGCCATTCCAGCTCGGGCATATGCGTGAAGTTCATTCCGTAGATGCCCGCGATGAGCGTCGGGGCAAAGAGGATCGCCGCCCAGGAGGAGATCTTCTTGACTTCTTCGCCCTGCCGGTGCGTCGAATGCGCGAGCCGCGTCATCTCCTCGTTCTGGCGTTCGGAGACGAGCGTCGAGTTCACCGTGAGGATGTCGCGGAGCAGGTAGCGGAACCCGTCCACCCGCTCGTTGACGAGCGTGAGGTGGTCGGCGACGTCGCGGAGGCGGCGTTCCAGCTCCTCGGCCACGCCGTACTTGGCCGAGCCGCGCTCGAGCGCGACCATGACCGACGACAGCGGGTGCGTCGCCCGCTGGAAGTCGATGACCTCCCGCGAGAGCTCGTAGATGCGTCGGGAGACCAGAGCGTCCCCACCGAACACCTGGGTCTCGATCTCGTCGATGTCGTTGGCGAGACCCGCGACGACCGGGCTGTAGGCGTCGACGACCGCGTCGATGATGGCGTACAGGATGGCTTGCGGACCGAGGGCGAGCAGGTCGCGCTCGCGCTCCATCCGGTGTCGCACCGTCGACAGATCGGGCGACTCGCTGTGACGCACGGTGATGACGAAGTTCGGGCCGACGAACAGGTGGAGCTCGCCGAAGTCGACCTCCTCGGGCACGTCCAAGTAGTTCGCCGCCTTGAGCACCACGAACAGCACGGAGTCGTAGCGCTCCAGCTTGGGCCGCTGGTGCGCGACGATCGCGTCTTCGATGGCGAGCGGGTGGAGGCTGAACTCCTGCGCCAGCGACATCAGCTCCTGCTCGCTCGGCCGGTACAGCCCGATCCACGCGACACCGCCCGGCGTGTTGTCGAGGGCGCGGTAGGTCTCGGCCAGGGTGTGCGGGGAGGCCACGCGCACACCGTCGGCGTAGATCGCGCTGTCCACCATGCTGTTGCGGGTGGCGGGGCGCCGCTCCGTCAGCACCGGATCCGGCGAACTGGGGGGATCGACCCTCCGGGATCGGGACACGAAGGGCATCGGGATGCCGCGACGGTTCAGGTTCGCCATGATTCACCTCCTGGTGCGTGCGGATACGTCAGGCGGCCCTTCGACACCCGCGCGACCGAGGCCACCGGGCGATGGAGCCACCTAACTGTACGCGCGCTGCCCGCTCGCCGGCTGGACGTCCGGGCGCCCCGCGTCGGTGCAGGCGTCGAGGATGACGCGCTCGTAGTGCCCGATCAGTTCGGAGCAGAGCACATTCCAGCCCCGCCCGAGCACTCGGCGACGGCCGGCCTCCCCCATCCGCAGGCGCAGCGGGGCATCCGTGGCGAGCATCGCGACCGCTGCCCGGAGGGCACGGTCGTCCGACGGCGGAAAGAGCAGGCCGTCGACGCCGTGCTCGACGAGGTCGATCGGGCCGCCCGCCCGCGGCGCGATCACGGGCAGACCGGAGGCGTGCGCCTCCTGCACAGTCTGACCGAAAGTCTCCTCCGAGCCGGTGTGCACGAACGCGTCGAACGCGGCGTATGCGGCCCCCAGGTCCGCTCCCCCGAGTCGGCCCAGCCAGGTCGTCGGCACACCGTGCAGTTGTCGCTCGACGGCCTCCCGCGCCGGCCCGTCGCCGACGATCGCCACCGACACGCCGGGAAGGCCCTTGAGGACGCGCAGCCGCTCCACCTGCTTCTCCGGCGCGATCCGGCCGACGTATCCGATCACGATCTCCCCGTCGGGAGAGAGCCGCTCGCGCAGCTCGACCGCGGCGGACAGGCGCCGGTTGTTGGGGTGGTACCGCTCGAGGTCCACCCCGCGGCCCCAGCGCGCCAGTCTGCGCACCCCGGCCTGGCGGAGGTCGTACTCGCTGGCCGACGACGGCACCAGGGTCACGTCGGCCCCCTCGTGCACCCAGCGCACGTACTTCCACGCGATGGCCGCCGTCATCCCGAGGCCGTTACGGCGCGCGAACCCGGCGACGTCCGTCTGGTAGATGGCGACGGAGGGCACGCCCACGCGGTTGGCCGCGGCGATCGCCTGCGCGCCGAGGAAGAACGGAGATGCCGCGTGCAGCACGTCCGGTCCGAATCGCGCCAGGATGCGCTGCACTTGCGGGCTCGGGAGGCCGACCGGGAACTGCCGGTAGGCGATGGAGGGCACCTGGTGGATGCGGAAGCCCGCATACTCGTCGGGTGCCCCTGCCTCCGGGCAGATGACGATCGCCTCGTGGCCGTGCTCGGCCAGATGATCGAGCACCCGGAGGACGCTGGTGGTCACCCCGTTCACTGTGGGGAGGAAGCTCTCGCTGACGACGGCGACCCGCATGGCTCCAGTGTCGGCGGCCGGAATGTCCCGCCTGTGAACAGGAGGTGACCAGAACCGCTCGGTATCCTTGCGCCATGACGACTCGTGGCGCGCTCGACCGGTTCTACAGCATCATCCCGGCCGGCGGGATCGGCTCCCGGCTGTGGCCGCTGTCCCGCGCGGACGCCCCGAAGTTCCTTCACGACCTCACGGGCTCCGGCCACACGCTGCTGCGCGACACCTGGGACCGGCTCTCGCCGATTTCGGGCGAGCAGCGCATCATGGTCGTCACCGGACGGGCGCACCGCGCCGCCGTGGAGGCGCAGCTGCCGACGCTGGCCGACGCCAACGTCGTCCTGGAGTCGGAGCCACGTGACTCCACCGCGGCGATCGGTCTGGCGGCGGCGATCCTGGAGCGCCGCGAGCCCGGGGTGATCGTCGGATCGTTCGCGGCCGACCACGTCATCCGCAATCAGCGGCTCTTCGGCGTCACTGTGAAGGAGGCCGTCGCGGCCGCCGACGAGGGCTACATCACCACCATCGGCATCAAGCCCACCGAGCCGGCGATCGGCTTCGGCTACATCCACTGCGGCGGCGCGCTCACCGTGAACGGCGCCCCGAGTGCCCTCGCCGTCGACTCCTTCGTCGAGAAGCCCGACCTCGCGACGGCCGAGCGCTACCTCGACAGCGACTCGTACCTGTGGAACGCCGGCATGTTCATCGCACGGGCCGACCGGCTGCTCGAGGAGATCGGGCGGTCGAAGCCGGAGCTGCTGGCCGGGCTGCTCGAGCTGGCGGCGGCCTGGGACGACCCCGCGACGCGCGGGCCCGCCGTCGACCGCATCTGGCCGAACCTCGAGAAGATCGCCATCGACTACGCTGTCGCCGAGCCCGCGGCCGCGGCCGGCCGGCTCGCCGTCATCCCCGGCTACTTCGACTGGGACGACGTCGGCGACTTCGCCTCCCTCTCCAAGCTCAACTCGGGAGGCCGCACCACCGACCTCGCGATCCTCGGCGCCGACGCGCGCGTGCTCGCCGACGCTTCCAGCGGCATCGTCGTCAGTCAGACGAAGCGGGTCATCAGCCTCATCGGGGTGAAGGACATCGTGATCGTCGACACGCCCGACGCGCTGCTGGTGACGACCACGGACAACGCGCAGCGCGTCAAGTCGGTGGTCGACGCACTCAAGGTCTCCGGGTCGACGGACGTGCTCTGAACGCGTTCGTCAGTCGACGACGGAAGGGCCGCTCTGCACGTCCCGCGCGATGCGGGAGATCTCCTCGTCGCTGAGCTGAATCCCCGCGTCGTCGAGGCGCTGACGGAGCGCCCGCTCGCTGTCCTCCAAGGGCAGCAGCTGCATGTCGGCGCGCATCTGCTCGACGATGCCGGCGATCTTCTCGCCACGCCCGGCCTCCAGGCTGCCGTCCATGATCGGTTCGTCCTGCGTCATAGGGCGGACGGTACGCCGCGCACCCGCCCGGTCAAGCGGTTCGCGCCCGGAGTTATCTCGACGTCGAGATAACCAAGGGCACCCTAAGCAGCGCGGAACCGGTACCCGGCATAGACTTGCCACGCGCTTCGTGCGCCTTCTTTCAGCGATCGCAACCAGGGAGGGTTGTTCGTGCCAGAGCAAGCGGCAGGGACCCTGCAACCGACGACATCGAGGCCGGGCGGCACGCTGTACCGCGGCCGGGAAGGCATGTGGTCGTGGGTGCTGCATCGCATCACCGGCGTCGCCATCTTCTTCTTCCTCCTCGTCCACATCCTCGACACCTCGCTCATCCGGGTCAGCCCGGAGGCGTACAACGCGGTGATCGGCACCTACAAGAACCCGATCATGGGATTCGGCGAGATGGCGCTGGTCGCAGCGATAATCTTCCACGCCTTCAACGGCATCCGGATCATCCTGATCGACTTCTGGAGCAAGGGCGTCAAGTACCAGAAGGTCATGTTCTGGATCGTCATCGCGCTCTGGGTCGTGCTGATGGCCGGTTTCGTGCCGACCCAGCTCATCCACATCTTCTCGGAGGTGAACTGACGTGACGACCATCGAGGCTCCGCGCACGCCGGCCCGCCCGGCCCGCAAGGGCGTCAATTGGGAGAAGTGGGGCTGGATCTACATGCGCGCCTCCGGCGTGCTGCTGGTCATCCTGATCTTCGGCCACCTGCTGATCAACCTCGTCCTGGGCGACGGCGTCAAGCAGATCGACTTCGCCTTCGTCGCCGGCAAGTACGCGACGCCGTTCTGGCAGGTCTGGGACCTGCTCATGCTCTGGCTCGCGCTCATCCACGGCGGCAACGGCATGCGCACGCTGGTCAACGACTACGCGCACAACCGCACGGTGAACCGCATCCTCAAGTGGGCGATCGCCGCGGCGGTCGTGGTGCTCGTCGTGCTCGGCACGCTCGTGATCTTCACCTTCGACCCGTGCCCGGCGGGCGCCCACGCGGCCGACCTGCCTTCGTTCTGCCCGGCCAAGTGACTGAGTGACGGAAAACAAGAGCTGTGACAACTGAAACCACTGAATCCACCGTCATCGACGGCGTCCACTATCACGAGTTCGACATCGTCATCGTCGGCGCCGGCGGCGCCGGCATGCGCGCCGCCATCGAGGCCGGCCCGCACGCGAAGACGGCGGTGATCTCGAAGCTCTACCCCACCCGCTCGCACACGGGCGCGGCGCAGGGCGGCATGGCCGCGGCGCTCGCGAACGTCGAGGAGGACAGCTGGGAGTGGCACACCTTCGACACCGTCAAGGGCGGCGACTACCTCGTCGACCAGGACGCCGCCGAGATCCTCGCCAAGGAGGCCATCGACGCGGTCATCGACCTCGAGAACATGGGCCTGCCGTTCAACCGCACGCCCGAGGGCAAGATCGACCAGCGCCGGTTCGGCGGCCACACCCGCGACCACGGCAAGGCGCCCGTGCGCCGCGCCTGCTACGCGGCCGACCGCACCGGCCACATGATCCTGCAGACGCTGTTCCAGAACTGCGTCAAGCTCGGCATCAACTTCTTCAACGAGTTCTACGTCCTCGACGTGATCATGAACGAGGTCGAAGGCGTCGAGCAGCCCGCGGGAGTCGTGGCCTACGAACTGGCGACCGGCGAGCTGCACGTCTTCCACTCGAAGGCGATCATCTTCGCGACCGGCGGCTTCGGCAAGATCTTCAAGACGACCTCCAACGCCCACACGCTCACGGGCGACGGCGTCGGCATCATCTGGCGCAAGCGACTGCCGCTGGAGGACATGGAGTTCTTCCAGTTCCACCCGACCGGCCTCGCCGGCCTCGGCATCCTCCTGACCGAGGGCGCCCGAGGCGAGGGCGCCATCCTCCGCAACGCCTCCGGCGAGCGGTTCATGGAGCGCTACGCCCCCACGATCAAAGACCTCGCACCGCGTGACATCGTCGCCCGCTGCATGGTGCAGGAGGTCGCGGAGGGTCGCGGCGCCGGCCCGCACAAGGACTACGTGCTCCTCGACTGCACCCACCTCGGCGCGGAGGTCCTGGAGACCAAACTCCCCGACATCACCGAGTTCGCCCGCACCTACCTGGGCGTCGATCCGGTCGTCGAGCCGGTGCCGGTCATGCCGACGGCGCACTACGCGATGGGCGGCATCCCGACCAACAACAACGCCGAGGTGCTGCGCGACAACACCACCGTCGTCCCCGGCCTGTATGCCGCCGGCGAGTGCGCGTGCGTCTCGGTGCACGGCTCCAACCGTCTCGGCACCAACTCGCTGCTCGACATCAACGTGTTCGGCAAGCGCGCAGGCAACAACGCGGTCGAGTACGTCAAGACGGCCACGGCCGTCCCGCTGCCCGAAGACCCCGCGGCCTTCGTGCGCGGCATGATCGACGGCCTGCGCAGCGGCACCGGCACCGAGCGGATCGCCGCGATCCGCAAGGAGCTGCAGGACGAGATGGACAAGAACGCCCAGGTGTTCCGCACCGACGAGTCGCTCGAGAAGGTGACGGGCACCATCCACGCCCTGCGCGAGCGCTACAAGAACATCGTCGTGCAAGACAAGGGCAAGCGCTTCAACACCGACCTCCTGGAGGCCGTCGAGCTGGGCTTCCTGCTCGACCTCGCCGAGGTGGTCGTCTTCTCGGCCCGCAACCGCAAGGAGTCCCGCGGCGGTCACATGCGCGACGACTTCCCGAAGCGCGACGACGAGAACTACATGCAGCACACGATGGCCTACCTCACCGGCGACCCGCACTCCGCCGACGCGGCAGACCACATCACGCTCGATTGGAAGCCGGTCGTCGTGACCCGCTACCAGCCGATGGAGAGGAAGTACTGATGTCCAGCGCCGTGCTCGAGACTCCCCCGGCCCCCGAGGCCCCGATCCAGTCGTTCACCGTGACGCTCATCATCCGCCGGTTCGACCCGGATGTCGACACGGAGCCGCGCTGGCAGGACTTCGACGTCGAGCTCTTCCCCACCGACCGCATCCTCGACGCGCTGCACAAGATCAAGTGGGAGCAGGACGGCTCGCTGACCTTCCGCCGCTCGTGCGCCCACGGCATCTGCGGCTCCGACGCGATGCGCATCAACGGCCGCAACCGGCTCGCCTGCAAGACGCTGATCAAAGACCTGGACATCTCCAAGCCGATCTACGTCGAGGCGATCAAGGGCCTCCCGCTCGAGAAGGACCTGATCGTCGACATGGAGCCGTTCTTCGCGAGCTACCGCGAGGTCCAGCCGTTCCTGGTCGCCAACTCGACTCCGGAGAAGGGCAAGGAGCGCGTGCAGTCGGTCGCCGACCGCGCCCGCTTCGACGACACCACCAAGTGCATCCTCTGCGCCGCGTGCACGTCGTCCTGCCCGGTCTTCTGGACCGACGGCCAGTACTTCGGCCCGGCTGCGATCGTCAATGCGCACCGCTTCATCTTCGACTCGCGCGACGACAACTCGCAGGTGCGCCTCGACATCCTCAACGACAAGGAGGGCGTGTGGCGCTGCCGCACGACCTTCAACTGCACCGACGCGTGCCCCCGTGGCATCCAGGTGACGCAGGCGATCGCCGAGGTCAAGCAGGCCATCATGCGCGGGAAGCGCTGACCGCTCCTCCAGAAGCGTCCGAGGGGCACGTCGTTGTCGCTTCTCCTCCCGAGAAGTGACAACGACGTGCCCCTCGATCCTTGTAGCGCCGGGTGAATACCGCGATCGCTAGGGTGTAGGCGTGGCCAAGAAGTCCCCGCGCCCGGACCCCGCCGGGAGCGCGCAACCGGATCCGGCGCTCCAGCGCGCCGAGGGCACGGTCGAGCCGGAGGAGACGCTGCGCGACCGCATCCTGGAGGCCGCCGAGCCGCTCAAGGAGCGCCTCGAGCGGCCCGTGGCCCGAGTGTCGCGGTGGGCCAAATGGGTCCAGCATCTGCGGCCCTACCGCGTCTACATCAACTATTCGCACTCCGACGGCAACCTGCGTGCAGCCGGCATGGGCTTCCAGTCGCTGTTCGCGATCTTCGCCGCGATCTGGCTCGGCTTCTCCGCCGCGAGCATCTGGCTGAGCGGCAATCCGCAGGTGTTCCATGCACTCGTCCAGATCATCAACCGCGCGGTGCCGGGCCTGATCTCGACCTCGACGTCGGTGGGCGCGATCAGCTCCGATCAGTTGGAGGCGGCCACGGGCTTCGGCTGGTACGGCATCATCGCCGCGATCGGTCTGCTCTGGACCGCCATCGGCTGGCTCTACTACACCCGGCAGGCCGTGCGGGCGGTCTTCGGACTGAGCCGCGACACCACCAACTACGTGCTCCAGAAGTTCCGGGATCTCTTCCTCGCGCTCGGCTTCGGGCTGGTGCTGATCATCTCGGCGCTGCTCACCATCCTCAGCACCCAGGCCCTCACCTTCCTGCTCGACCTGGCGGGTCTCAGCTCCGACTCGTTCTGGACGACCGCGGTGACCCGCTTCTCCGGCCTCCTGGTGTCGGTGATCCTGAACATCTTCACGCTCGGCGTGATGTTCCGCGTCATGGCGCGCGTCGCCATCCCCTGGCGGAACCTCTTCTTCGGCGTGCTGCTCGGCTCCCTGATACTGGCCGGCCTGAGCGCGTTGGGCGGCCTGTTCCTCGGCGCCGCGACGAAGAACCCGCTGCTGGCCTCCTTCGCCGTGTTCGTCGGTCTGTTGCTCTGGTTCAACCTCGTCTCCCGGGTGATTCTGCTGTCGGCGTCGTGGATCGCGGTCGGGATGTTCGACAGCGGCCTCTCCCCGCGGATGGTCACGCCGGAGCAGGCGGCCGCCGAGCGGGCCGCCGCGGAGTATGAGGCACGCGTGCTCGTGGCCAAGGCGGAGCTGCAGTCGGCCAGGGCCGACCTGGCGAAACGGAAGTTCCTCGCCCGGCTGCCGGCCCAGCGCCGGGTCGAGAAGGCCGAGCACCGGCTCAACGATCTGCTCGACGAGAGCAGCGTCGGCGCGCGCCGGTAGGCTGGAGGCATGCCCTCGAAACCCCTGCGCATCGCGACGGTCAACGTCAACGGCATCCGTGCCGCCTTCCGCAAGGGTATGGGCTCGTGGCTCGAGACGCGCGACGTCGACATCCTCGCGCTGCAAGAGGTACGCGCGTCGACCGAAGACCTCCAGGCTCTCCTCGGCGACGAGTGGGACATCGTGCACGACCCCGCGACCGCCAAGGGGCGCGCGGGCGTCGCGATCGCCAGCCGGCACCGGGCGCACATCCACCGGGTCGAGCTCGGCGCGGCGGAGTTCGACAGCGCCGGCCGCTGGCTCGAGGCCGACTACGAGATCGGTTCGAAGATCGTCACGGTGGTCAGCGCCTACGTGCACTCCGGCGAGGCCGGCACCGAGAAGCAGGACGCCAAGTACACCTTCCTCGACGCGATGGAGGCGCGACTGCCCGCGCTGCAGAAGCACAACCCGCTGGCGGTCGTCATGGGCGACCTCAACGTCGGGCACCGCACGCTCGACATCCGCAACTGGAAGGGCAACGTCAAGAAGGCCGGGTTCCTGCCGGAGGAGCGCTCCTACTTCGACCGCATCCTCGGCGCCGAGGGCGATGCGCGTTACAACGACGGCGCCGGTCTCGGCTGGGTCGACGTGGGGCGCAAGGCGGCCGGCGAGGTCGACGGCCCCTACACCTGGTGGTCGTGGCGCGGGCAGGCGTTCGACAACGACACCGGCTGGCGCATCGACTATCAGCTGGCCTCCCCTGCGCTCGCGGCGACGGTGAAGAGCTACGCCGTCGACCGCGCGGCGGCCTACGACGAGCGATGGTCCGATCACACCCCCGTGGTCGTCGACTACGCCATCTGAGCGCCCGCCCTCCTTCTGACTGAAAGCACTGATGATGAGCACACTTCCCCGCCTCTACTCCGGCATGCAGCCGTCGGCGGACTCCCTCCACCTCGGCAACTACATCGGCGCGCTCCTGCAGTGGAAAGACCTGCAGAGCAGCCACGACGCGTTCTTCTCGGTCGTAGACCTGCACGCGATCACCGTCGCGCAAGACCCCGCGGAGCTGCGCGAGAAGACCCGCCGCACGGCCGCGCAGTACATCGCCGCCGGCATCGACCCCTCGGCCTCCACCCTGTACGTGCAGTCGCACGTGCCGGCGCACGCCCAGCTGGCGTGGGTGCTCAACACGATCACCGGGTTCGGCGAGGCGTCGCGCATGACGCAGTTCAAAGACAAATCGGCCAAGCAGGGCAGCGACGCCACCTCGGTCGGGCTCTTCGCCTATCCGGTACTGATGGCCGCCGACATCCTCCTGTACGACGCGGAGGTGGTACCGGTCGGCGACGACCAGCGCCAGCACGTCGAGCTGACGCGCGACCTGGCCGAGCGCTTCAACAGCCGCTTCGGCGAGACCTTCGTCGTGCCGCAGGCGATGATCCTCAAGGACGGCGCGCGCGTCTACGACCTCCAGAACCCGGAGTCGAAGATGTCCAAGTCGGCCGAGTCGGGAGCCGGGATCGTCTGGCTGCTCGACGAGCCCGACGTGACCCGCAAGAAGATCATGCGCGCCGTCACCGACACCGACGGGGTGGTGTCGTTCGATCGCGCGGGCAAGCCGGGCATCTCCAACCTGCTCAGCATCTACTCGGCGCTCACCGGCCGGTCGGTGGAGGACATCGAGCTCGACTACGACGGCAAGGGCTACGGCGACTTCAAGAAGGGTCTCGTGGAGGTCGTGGTCGAGACGTTCGGCCCGGTGCGCGAGCGCGCGCTCGACCTGCTCTCCGACCCGGCGGAGCTCGACCGCATCCTCGCCGGCAACGCCGCGCGCGCAGAAGAGGTGGCCGAGCGCACGCTGGCCAAGGCGTACAACGCAGTCGGCCTGCTGCGGCGGACACGCTGATGCCCGGGGCGCCGAGGGAGCTGGCCGGTGGGCCGCTGATCCTGTCGGCGCCCGGAGCCGGCGACATCGACCGCATCGCAGAGCTCTGCCGCGATCCGGACGTCGCCGCCTGGACCACTGTGCCCACCCCGTACGAACGGACGCACGCCGAGGGCTTCGTCACGCGTGTCGTCCCCGACGGGTGGACCAGCGGCCGAGAGTGCACGTGGGCCCTCCGCGAGGCCTCGACGGACGTGCTCTACGGCATGATCGGCCTGCACCACATCGACGACGGCGAAGGCGAGATCGGGTTCTGGCTGTCCGCGGGGGCGCGGGGCCGCGGCTGGATGACGGCAGCGGTGCAGTTGGTGCTCGACTTCGGCTTCGCCGCGCCTCCCGAGGGACTGGGGCTCGAGCGGATCGTGTGGCACGCCTTCGCCGGAAACGCCGCGAGCGCGGCGGTCGCCCGCCGCGCCGGCTTCCAATGGGAGGGCGTAGCCCGGCTGGGCGTCGCGCACCGCGGCGTTCGTCGCGACGACTGGCAGGCGGCTCTGCTCGCGGCCGATCCGCGCGAGGCGCGGACCGACTGGCCGGCCTTCACCTCGGTGCAGGTGCCGGTGTGACGCGAACCCGGGTCGTGCTCTTCGACCTCGACGACACGCTGTTCGCACACCGGGCCGCGGTCTCGACGGGCATCCAGCATTACGCCGCCCAGCTCGGCGAGCCGTACGGCACGATGGCGGCCGTCGACCTGGTCGCGCTCTGGCACGACCTGGAGGAGCAGCACTACCACTCCTACCTCGCCGGTCGCCTGGACTTCGAAGGCCAGCGACAGGCGCGGGCGCGCGACTTCGCCGCACGGCACGGGGTCGTACTCGGCGACACGGAGGCCAGCGCGTGGTTCTCCGACTACTTCGAGCACTACGTCGCCGCCTGGTCGCTGCACCACGACGCTCTCCGCTGCCTCGACGCGCTCGAGGCGGCGATCCCTGGCGTGCGGTTCGGCCTCATCACGAACGGCGACCTGGCGTTCCAGCGCCGCAAAGTCGAGGCGGTCGGCCTCGACGCGCGGATGGAGCACCTGATCGCCTCGGGCGAGGTGGGCGTGGCCAAGCCGGACGCCCGCATCTTCGAGGAGGGATGCTCCGCGTTCGGGGTGCTCCCCGACGAGGCGGTGTACGTGGGCGACCGGCTGCGCACGGACGCCATCGGCGCCGCGCGTGCCGGTCTGACCGGCGTCTGGCTGAACCGTCGCGGCGACGTGCCGTCGGCCGACGACGCCGCCGAAGCCACCGCCGTCGGCGTGATCGAGCTCACCTCCCTCGACGACCTGCCTGCTGCGCTCGGGAATCGCTCGCTCGGGAGCCGGCAGAGTACGCCGAGCTGACGACGCGGCTCAGTTGCCCTTCGTGCAGGTCTGCTGCGCGGCGGTCTGGCCGGTGACGTCCGTCGGGAGGCTGACCGCCGACGAAGTCGGGGCCGGCGTGGAACCGGCCGCGGTGCTCCCGCCGGGGGTCGCGGTCGGGGCGGAGGTCGCGGTCGGGCCGGGCGTCGCCGTCGGTGCCGGCGTCGCCGACTCCGTGCCGGAGCCGGTCGTGCCCGTGAGCACGACGGGCGTGTCCGTCGTCAGCGCCTGCTTGAGGGCGTCGACGCCGGTCGGTTCCGGCACGACGCGATTGCTGTCGCCCGGGTCGGTCATCGACGGGTACTGCACGAAGACGAAGTCGCTGAGCGGCACGCTCTTCAGCGCCAGGCCGATCGAGACCATCGTCGTCGGGGAGTCCAGCGTGTCCGACAGGGTCAGGTTTGAGGTCGCGGCCTTCGCCAGGGTGTAGAGGGTCAGCGGGTTCGTCAGCACGCCCGCGCTGGTCACCGTGCGCAGCAATGACGACAGGAAGAGCTGCTGGTTGCTGATCCGGCCCAGGTCGCTGCCGTCGCCGACGCCGTGACGGCTGCGCACGAAGGCGAGGGCCTGCGAGCCGACGAGCGTCTGCTGCCCGGCGGGCAGGTTCAGTCCCACGTAGGGATCGGTGAGCGGCGTCGCGAGGCACACCGGCACGCCTCCCACCGCGTTGGACATCGCGACGACGCCGTCGAAGCTGATCTCTGCGGCGTACGGGATGCTGAGGCCGGTGAGCGCCTCCGCCGTCAGCACGACGCACGAAAGACCTCCCGTCGACAGCGTGGTGTTGAACTGCGCGCTGTCCTGGGCGGACGTGGAACCGCCTCCCGACGTCGGGCAGGACGGGATCGGCACCATCAGGTCGCGCGGGATGCTGATCACGGTCGCGTGCTGGTGATCGGCCGAGAGGTGCAGGACCATCGTGACGTCGTTGTTGCCCGCGCCCGAGCTGCCGGCGAGCTCCTCGGACGTCGAGAACTGACCGCCCTGATCCGTGCGTGTGTCCGTGCCGGCGAGCAGGATGTTGACCTCCCCCGACTCGGCGCCGACGGTGGGCGGTGTGACGGACTTGCCGGACGCCGACACGAGGTGGATGGCCGGCTTGAGGGAGCGCACCGTGTCCTGCACCGCGTACGCGGCGACGCCGCCGACGGCGAGCAGCAGAACGGCGACGGTGGAGGCGAGCAGCCGCGCCAGCGGACCGCGCGCACGGCGCACGGGGAGCCGGCCGTGCCGCACCGGGACCGGCCGCACGACGGAAGAATGCCTCATACGGGCACGCTAAACGATCATTCTTTGCGAATCCTTTTCCACGGATGAGGAAACCGGAAGGCACGGACACCGGAACCGCAGCACGCACGAGCGCCGCCCGGCGGAAGCCGGACGGCGCTCGGTGGAACTGCGTGGAGACTACTTCACGTCGTCGTCGACCCAGTCGAACGTCTTCGTGACGGCCTTCTTCCACAGGCGCAGCTGTCGGTCGCGCTCGGCGGCGTCCATGTCCGGCGTCCAGCGGCGGTCCTCCTGCCAGTTCTTGCGCAGGTCGTCGAGGTCGCTCCAGAAGCCGACGGCGAGGCCCGCGGCGTAGGCGGCGCCGAGCGCCGTCGTCTCCGCGACGACCGGCCGCACGACCGGGACGCCCAGGATGTCGGCCTGGAACTGCATGAGGGTGTTGTTGGCGATCATTCCGCCGTCCACCTTCAGCTCGGACAGCTCGACACCGGAGTCGGCGTTGACCGCGTCCAGCACCTCGCGGGTCTGGAAGGCCGTGGCCTCCAGCACCGCACGGGCGATGTGACCCTTGTTGACGTAGCGCGTGAGGCCCACGAGGGCGCCTCGCGCGTCCGCCCGCCAGTACGGCGCGAACAGCCCGGAGAACGCCGGCACGAAGTACGCGCCGCCGTTGTCTTCGACGGTCTTCGCCAGGTCCTCGATCTCGGGGGCGCTGGAGATGATGCCGAGGTTGTCGCGCAGCCACTGCACCAGCGATCCGGTGACGGCGATCGAGCCCTCCAGGGCGTAGTGCGGCTTGGCATCGCCCAGCTTGTAGCCGAGCGTCGTCAGGAGGCCGTTCTTGGAGTGGACGATCTCCTCACCCGTGTTGAAGATGAGGAAGTTGCCGGTGCCGTAGGTGTTCTTGGACTCGCCCGTGTCGAACGCGGCCTGGCCGAACGTGGCGGCCTGCTGGTCACCGAGGATGCCCGCGACGGGCACCTCGCGCAGCAGGCTCGACGACTCGACCGTGCCGTACACCTCGGAGGAGCTCTTGATCTCCGGGAGCATCGACTTCGGGACGCCGAACGCCTCGAGGATGTCGTCGCGCCAGGTGAGCGTCTCGAGGTCCATGAACATGGTGCGCGAGGCGTTGGTCACGTCGGTGGCGTGCACACCGCCGTCGGGTCCGCCGGTCAGGTTCCAGAGCACCCACGCGTCGGTGTTGCCGAAGAGCAGCTCACCGCGGTCGGCGCGCTCGCGGGCGCCCTCCACGTTCTCGAGGATCCAGGCGATCTTGGTGCCGGAGAAGTAGGTGGCCAGCGGGAGGCCGACGACCTGCTTGAACCGCTCCACTCCGCCGTCCGCGGCGAGGCGGTCGACGATCGGCTGGGTGCGGGTGTCTTGCCAGACGATGGCGTTGTAGACGGGCTCTCCGGTGTTCTTGTCCCACACCACCGCGGTCTCGCGCTGGTTGGTGATACCCACCGCCGCGATGTCGTGGCGGGTCAAGTCGGCCTTCGACAGCGCCTGCCCGATGACCTCGCGGGTGTTGTTCCAGATCTCCTTCGGGTCGTGCTCGACCCACCCGGCCTTGGGGAAGATCTGCTCGTGCTCCAGCTGTCCAGTCGAGACGATCGACCCGGACTTGTCGAAGATGATCGCCCGGGTGCTCGTGGTGCCCTGGTCGATAGCGACGACGTAGTCGGCCATAAGGTAACTCCTTTGTTCTTTGGGGGTGGGACTGAAGAGGGCCGGTCGGGGTCTCCCCCGGCCGGCCCCCGGGTGTTACTTGGTGAGGATCGGAAGCAGCAGCAGTGCGAGCCAGCCGGCGAGCAGGCCACCGATGATCGGCCCGACCACGGGGACCCACGAGTAGGACCAGTCGCTGGATCCCTTGCCCTTGATCGGCAGGAACGCGTGTGCGATGCGCGGGCCGAGGTCACGAGCCGGGTTGATGGCGTAGCCGGTCGGACCACCGAGGCTGGCGCCGATGCCGATCACCAGGAGGGCGACGGGCAGTGCGCCGAGCGCGGCGAGCCCGGCCGCTGCTCCGGGCTGGTGGCCGAAGGCGATCACGACGAAGACCAGCACGAAGGTGCCGATGATCTCGGTGACCAGGTTCCAGGCGTAGCTGCGGATGGCAGGACCGGTGGAGAAGACGCCGAGCTTGTTGCCCGGGTCCGGCTCCTCGTCGAAGTGCTTCTTGTACGCCAGGAACGTCAGCACGGCGCCGATGATGGCACCGACCAGTTGAGCCAGAATGTACAGGATCACTGTCACGAAGTTGACCGGGACCAGTGTGTGCGCGGCAGCGCTGCCGAACGCCTTGGCCCCGTTCGCCACCAGACCGAGCGTCACCGCCGGGTTGAGGTGCGCACCGGAGTTGTAGGCGACCACCACGCCGGAGAACACCGCGATGCCCCAGCCGATGTTCACCATCAGGAACCCGCCGTTGAAGCCCTTGTTCTTGATGAGGGCGACGTTCGCGACCACACCAGTACCGAGAAGCACCAGCATTGCGGTTCCGCACAACTCTGACAGGAAATCAATACCGATATTGTCCACGTTGACCTTCCAATTGTTCAGTTGACCCGCACCCTGTTGTGCGTTGAGTGTCCTCACAGGGTGGGCCATTGAACGCTATTGCCGTAAGGCCCACCCGGGCAAGGACCGTGTTATGCACGTTCGTGCATTATCGGAGCGCCGCGGCTTCGCTCCCGTCCCCCGACTCCAGGTTCACCCGGTGGGCGGCTGCCAGTTCCGCTTGGAACGCATCTTCCTCCTCCGACCGACGATTTGGCGACCATCCGAGGGCGTTTGCGACGATTTCGCCGATCTCGTGGATCAGGGCGACCGAGATCGCACCGGTGAAGGCGAGGCTGGTGCGGCGCAGGAAGACGTCCGAGAGGTGGGCGACGTGCTCGGCGCGGACGAGGTGGTCGATCTCGGCACGGGAGTACGACGGTGCGGCCGCCAGCGGCGCGTCGTCGCCGTCCCAGCCCGCGATGGCGTCGATGACGAAGGTCGCCTTCGTGCCGTAGCGGTTCAGCAGCACAGCCGCCCGCTCGGCGCCGACATCTGCGCCGTATCGGGCGATCCAGTCGCGCTCGGCCTGCTGCGTCGTCGGGAAGCCGGCGCCGCCACCGATCGGGAGGCCGAGCGTCTGCACCGTGCGGGTCATGCCCAGCGCCTCCAGAGCCTCGTTCGCGAGGTGCTCGCTGAGGGCGCGGAACGTGGTCCACTTGCCGCCGACCAGGCTGAGCACGGTCGTGCTGCCGAGCCCGGGCACCGTGCCGGGCACGATACGGTAGTCACGCGATACGAAGCCGGGTGCGGTGTCGTCGTGGTGCGGCAGCGGACGGACGCCGGAGAAGCTGTAGACGATCTGCTCGCGGGTCACCGGGATCGTTGGGAAAACGTGCGAGACCAGTTCGATGAAATAGTCGATCTCGTCCTCGGTGATGACCGCGGGCACCGACATGTCGGCCTCGAGGTCGGTCGTGCCGACCATGACGCGGCCCTTGAGCGGGTAGATGAGGACGATGCGGCCGTCGTTGTTCTCGAAGAACATCTCGCGGCCGCGGCAGGCTTCGAGCAGTTCGGGATTGTCGAGCACGATGTGCGACCCCTTGGTGCCGCCCATGTAGCGGGTGGTCTCGCCGAGCGCGGCGTTGGTGAGATCGGTCCACGGCCCGGAGGCGTTGACCACGACATCGGCGGCGATGGTGAACTCCTCGCCGGTCTCGCGGTCGCGCACCAGCACGCCGCCGTCGCGGGCGCCGACGGCCTCCAGATAATTGGCGGCACGGGCGTGCGGGCCGGCGGCGAGGCCATCGGCGAGCACGTCGAGCGCGAGCCGCTCCGGGTCGTGCACGGAGGCGTCGAAGTAGGTGGCCGTGTACTTGAGGCCCGGGTTGAGCTGCGGCAGCTCCTCCAGCGAGCGCTTGCGCCCGTGGAAGCTGTGCCGCGGGACCGAGCCGCCGTCGCGCGAGAATGCGTCGTAGATCGTGAGGCCGGTCTTGATGAGGAAGGCGCCGCGCTCCTTCGGCTTGCCCTGCTTGTGGGTGAGGAAGCGCAACGGAGCGGCGAGGATGCCCGAGAAGGTCGAGTAGATCGGGATGGTGGTCTGCAGCGGCTTGACGTAGTGCGGCGCGATCTTCAGCAGGCCGTTGCGCTCGGTCACCGACTCCTTCACGAGACGGAACTCGCCGTTCTCGAGGTAGCGGATGCCGCCGTGGATCATGTGGCTGGAGGCGGCAGAGGCGCCGGAGACGAAGTCGCTGCGCTCGACGAGCACGACGTCGACGCCCTGCAGAGCGAGGTCGCGGAAGGTGCCGAGGCCGTTGATGCCGCCACCGACGATGACGACCTGGGCATTGGGGCGCTCGCGCAGCAGCTGGATCTCGGCGCGGGTGTTCGACTTCGTCGTCACTTCGGACTCCTGGTTTCTTCTGTACGGCTGTAGGTGCAGCTATAGTCTTCGATGCCGGTACAACTTCGATCAAGCCGAATGCACATACGTGCAGCGCCCTGTCATCCCAAAAGACGGAGTACCCGAGAAGGCGAGCACCCGATGCCCGAGTCAGACACCCAGAACCTCCCCGAGAAGGTCCGCGACGCGCTCAAGGCCGGGCACCTGTATTACATGCAGGACCTGACGATGGAGGCCATCGCGCACGAGATGCACACCTCGCGGTCCAGCGTCTCCCGGCTTCTCTCCTACGCCCGGGCCTCCGGGCTGGTCACGATCCAGATCGCCCAGCCCCACGAAGGCGCCACCCGCGTTCAGCAGGAGCTGCACTCCCGATACGGCATCGGCGCACACATCGTGCCCATGCCGACCGCCATCAGCGACGTCGACCGGCTCGAGCGAGTCGCCATCTCGGCTGCACGGATTCTCGACCGCTTCATCGACTCCAACACCACCGTGGGCATCGCCTGGGGGTCGACGATGAGCGCCCTGAGCCGCCACCTCATCCCCAAGGACCTGCACAACGTCGAGTTCGTGCAGCTCAACGGAGCGGGCAACACGTACACCACCGGCGTGCTCTACGCCTCCGAGATCCTGCGGCGGTTCGGCGACACCTACTCCGGGACCATCCAGGAGTTCCCCGTTCCCGCGCTCTTCGACGACCCGCAGACGAAGGTGGCGATGTGGCGCGAGCGCAGCACCCGCCGCATCCTCGACATCCAGGAGCGCATGGACGTCGCGATCTTCGGGCTCGGCTCCCCCTTCTCGGAGGTGCGCTCGCACGTGTACGCCGGCGGCTACCTCGACACGGCCGACTACGCCTCCCTGGACGAATCGGGTGTCGTCGGCGACGTCGCCACGGTGTTCTTCCGCGCGGACGGCAGCCACCACGGCATCCCGCTGAACGAGCGGGCCAGCGGGCCGGACATCGACCTGATCAAGCGGGTGCCGCGGCGCGTGTGCATCGTGTCGGGTCCGTCGAAGGTGCACAGTCTGCGCGGCGCCCTGGCCGCCGGGCTCATCACCGACCTGATCGTGGACGAGGGCACCGCGCGCGCCCTGGTCGACCTCGTCGAGCCGCAGGAGCCCGTGGCCGACGCCGCCTGATCGCCGAAGGCGTCACAGAGCGTCGGGAATAGAGCGCAGCAGTACGCGTTGATCTAGACTCGACAACAGAAAAACGTGCTCCGGGGTCGGTGAGAGTCCGAACCGGCGGTGAGAGTCCGCGAGCGGGAGGCCCAGCCTCCTGCTGAGCCGGTGGAATTCCGGCACCGACGGTAATGCGTGCAGGCGAGAGCCTGGGCGCTCAGTCCGGATGGGAGGCGCACGTCTTGCGGTCGGCGACGGCCGCGAGCGAATGCGAGCGTTCCGCTCCAGCGACCCCGGCATCACGTCTCACGGCATGAGAGACAGGACGACGCCCGGATGACCCGGACTGGAGAATGGGATGCGGCGATGCGCACGGCGCTCCGCCTCGCCGAGGGCGGCCCGGCCACGGGCGTGAACCCCCGGGTCGGATGCGTCATCCTCGACGCCGAGGGGCGCACGATCGCCGAGGGCTTCCACCGCGGAGCAGGCACGGCGCACGCCGAGGTCGACGCGCTCAGCGCCCTGCCCGAGGGCGCGGCCCACGGAGCAACCGCCGTCGTCACTCTCGAACCGTGCAACCACTGGGGGCTCACCGGCCCCTGCTCGGAGGCGCTCATCGCGGCGGGCGTCGCGCAGGTCGTCTACGCGGTCGCCGACCCCGGGCGTCACTCATCCGGCGGGGCCGACCGGCTCCGGGAGGCCGGCGTCGCCGTGACGGGAGGCGTGCTCGCCGACGAGGCCGAGGCGTTCCTCGACGACTGGCTCACCGCCGCGCGACTCGGCCGCCCCTACATCACCGTGAAGTGGGCGAGCACGCTCGACGGACGCGCTGCGGCCGCCGACGGCACCAGTCGCTGGATCACCGGCGCTGCCGCCCGCCAGCGTGTGCACGAGCAGCGGGAGGCCTCCGACGCGATCGTCGTCGGCACCGGCACCGTGCTCGCCGACGACCCCAGCCTGACCGCCCGCGGCGACGCCGGCGAACTGCTCGCGACGCAACCGACCCCCGTCGTCGTCGGCACGCGCGCCGTTCCCAACGACGCTGCGATCTTCCGCCACCCCAACCCCGTGATCTTCGAAGGCACGCACGACCTCCACGAGGTCGTCGCCGATCTGCGCCAGCGCGGCTTCCGTCGGGTGTACGTCGAGGGCGGCCCGACGCTCGTGAGCGCGTTCGTGGCGGCCGGCCTGGTCGACGAGTACGCCATCTACCTCGCCCCGTCGCTGCTCGGCGGCCCGCGCCTCGCGATCGGCGACATCGGCGTCGCGACCATCGGCGATCAGCGGCGGCTGCGCATCCTCGACGTCGAACGGCTCGGCGGCGACCTGTACCTGCGGGCCGTGCCCGTCCCGACCCCCACGACCGCTCACCAGAGCGGCACCACCCACCAGGAGGGCTGACCGTGTTCACCGGAATCATCGAAGAGCTGGGCGAGATCACCGGCGTCGAGCGTGTCGCGGACGCCGCGAGGATCACCGTCCGCGGGCCTCTCGCGGTCAGCGACGCCGCACACGGCGACTCCATCTCGGTCAGCGGCGTCTGCCTCACCGTGATCGGGCAGGACGCCGAGAGCTTCACCGCCGACGTGATGGCAGAGACGCTCGCGATGAGCACCCTCGACGACGTCCAGCCCGGACGCCGTGTGAACCTCGAGCGCGCAGCGCAGGTCGGCGACCGGCTCGGCGGCCACATCGTGCAGGGCCACATCGATGGCACCGCGACCGTTCTCTCGGTGGAGGACGGCAGCGCGTGGCGCGTCGTGCGGCTCAGCCTCGACCCGGAGCACGCGCCGCTGGTCGCGCGCAAGGGCTCGATCGCGATCGACGGCGTCTCGCTCACCGTCAGCGAGGTCGGCGGCGGACGCGAGGACGGCTGGTTCGAGGTGTCGCTCATCCCGGAGACGCTGACCGCCACCACGCTGGGCGACCGCGTCCCCGGCGACCGCGTGAACATCGAGACCGACATCCTGGCACGGCACGTCGAGCGGATGCTCGCCCTGGAGCCGTCGCTGACCGAACGGCAGACGCTGACAGAACGGAGTGCGTCATGACCCTCGCCACCATCCCAGAGGCCCTCACCGAGCTGCGAGCGGGGCGACCCGTCATCGTGGTCGACAACGAGAGCCGCGAGAACGAGGGCGACGTGGTCATCGCCGCCGAGCTCGCCAGCCAGGAGTGGATCGCCTGGACGGTCAAGAACTCGTCCGGCTTCATCTGTTCGCCGATGACGAACGAGATCGCCGACCGCCTCGAGCTCCCGGTGATGGTCGCGAACAACGAGGACGCCCGCGGAACGAATTACACGGTGAGCGTCGATGCGGCGAACCGGCTCTCGACGGGTATCAGCGCGGCCGACCGCGCCCACACGCTGCGGGTGCTCGCCGACGCAGAGTCCGTCCCGGCGAGCCTGCACCGGCCCGGTCACATCCTGCCGCTGCGCGCGGTGGACGGCGGGGTGCGCGAGCGCGACGGCCACACCGAGGCGGCGGTGGACCTCCTGAAGCTCGCCGGCCTCACCCCGGTCGGCGCGATCTCCGAGATCGTCGCCGACGACGGCGAGATGATGCGGCTCCCCGGGCTGCTCGAGCTCGGCGAGCGCGAGGGCGTCCTGGTGATCACCATCGAGGCGCTGATCGCGTACCTGCAGGAGTTCCACTGCGACCAGCAGCTCGCCTCCCCCGCGCCGATCCCCGAGTCGTCGCGCGTCATCTTCGAGGTGGAGACCACGGTGCCGACGGTCAACGGCTCATTCCGGATGCGCGCCTACCGCGACCGCATGACCGGCGCCGACCACGTCGCCATCGTCTCGGGCCACCCGAGCGCCGAGGGCACCCTCGTGCGCGTGCACTCCGAGTGCCTGACCGGTGAGGCGTTCGGCTCGCTGAAATGCGAGTGCGGGCCGCAGCTCGACGCGGCGCTGGCCACCATCCAGCGCGAGGGCGGCGTCGTCGTCTACCTGCGCGGCCACGAGGGCCGGGGCATCGGCCTGATCAACAAGCTGCGCGCCTACAAGCTGCAGGAGGACGGCCTCGACACTCTCGACGCCAACCTGGCACTCGGCCTGCCGATCGACGCCCGCGACTACGGTGCGGCAACGGCCATCCTGCAAGACCTGGGGATCGAGTCGGTGCGACTGCTGACCAACAACCCCGAGAAGGTGCGCCAGCTGGAGGAGCACGGCATCGCCGTCGACGAGCGGGTGCCGCTCGTCGTGGGTGTCGGCGTCTTCAACGAGGGCTACCTGGAGACCAAGCGCGACCGCATGGGTCACGTGATCGACGACATCGACCCGGACGACGGGTCGGACGGCACGGCTGCGGTGGCAGCGGAGAGGACAGCACGATGAGCGGAGCGGGAGCCCCGAAGACGACGGAGGCCGTGGACGGCCGCGGACTGAAGGTCGTGATCGTCGCGGGCGCCTGGCACGAGCTGATCGCCGACGGCCTGATCGCCGGGGCGACCAGGACGCTGGAGGCCGCGGGGGCGGACTACTCACTGGTGCGGGTTCCCGGCAGCTTCGAGCTCCCCGTCGTCAGCAAGGCGGCCCTCGAGGCCGGCGCCGACGCGGTGGTCGCCCTCGGCGTGATCATCCGCGGCGGAACCCCGCACTTCGAGTACGTGTCGGCGGCCGCGACCGACGGCCTGACCCGCGTCGCGCTCGACACCGGCAAGCCGGTGGGCTTCGGCGTGCTCACGCTCGACGACGAGGCCCAGGGCATCGACCGGGCCGGCCTCCCCGGCTCGAAGGAGGACAAGGGCGAGGAGGCCGCGCACGCGGCGCTCGCCACGGCCGTCGCGCTGCGCGAACTGCGCGGCTGAGGCCCGGCTGGTGGTCTGGAGGCTACGGCTTCCAGACCATCAGCACCACCACGGCGACCAGCAGCAGGCTGGCGACACCCGAGCCGGCGGCGATGGCGGGGTATTTCGAGGGCGCTGCCTCCGAGCCCTGGCCGCCGCGGATCGCCTCCGCGGCCCGGCGCATCGTCGGCACCACCAGGAACAGCGTCAGCGCGAGCGCGACGACATACAGGATGATCGACCACAGGATCCACGGCGTCGTGACCGACAGGTCGTATTTCTTGTCGGCCAGCCCCATCACGCCGAAGCCGAAGAACACCACGAGCAGCGACAGCAGCGAGATCAGGTTCGTCGACTTGGCCAGGACCTCGACCTGCCCGGCGTTGCCGGCGCGGACGGCGCGCATCGCCGTCATCGGGAGGATGGCCATCGGCCCGACGATGAACACGGCGGACACGACATGCAGCACGGCGAAGAGGGTTTCCATGCCCTCAGCCTAGCGATCGCCCGATTCGGCCGACTCACTGCGGGCGCATAGGGTGGAAGGGCGCCACAAGCGCCCCCGTCATTGCCACCGCCCGCGCGACGCCCGACCGACGCCCACGCTCTGCGGCTCTTCGTCACGTCACCGGAAGTTCTTCACGCATGTCCACGACGGCCTCCGTCATCCCCTCCGCCGCGCCCGCCAACACGCGCGGCCGTGTCATCCTCGCCAGCCTCATCGGCACCTCCATCGAGTTCTACGACTTCTACGTCTACGCCACCGCTGCGGTCCTGGTCTTCCCCGCACTGTTCTTCACCAACGAGGACCCGACCACCGCGCTGCTCTCGTCGTTCGCCGTATTCGGCGTCGCGTTCATCGCCCGTCCGGTCGGCTCGATCCTGTTCGGCCACTTCGGCGACCGCCTCGGCCGCAAGGGCACCCTCGTCGGCTCGCTGCTGACGATGGGCATCGCCACCGTCCTGATCGGCTGCCTCCCGACCGCGCAGGTGCCCGGCTGGGAGTTCTGGGCGCCCTTCCTCCTCGTCGTCATGCGCTTCTGCCAGGGCCTCGGCCTGGGCGGGGAGTGGAGCGGCGCCGCGCTGCTCGCCACCGAGAACGCGCCGAAGGGCAAGCGCGCGATCTACGGGACGTTCCCGCAGCTCGGCGCGCCGATCGGCTTCATCGTGGCGAACCTGCTGTTCCTCGTGCTGAGCCTCACGATCAGCGCCGACCAGTTCTCCGCCTGGGGCTGGAGGATCCCGTTCCTGCTGAGCGCGGTGCTGGTCATCGTGGGCCTCTACGTGCGGCTCAAGCTGGTGGAGACCCCGGCCTTCCAGAAGGTGGTCGACACCGGCGAGGTGGCCAAGCTGCCGATCGCGCGGGTGTTCCGCACCAGCTGGCGGCAGATCGTGCTCGGCACGTTCATCATGCTCGCGACCTACGTGCTGTTCTATCTGATGACCGCGTTCACGCTCACGTACGGCACCGCCGCCGCGACTCCGGAAGCCGCGCGGGCGGCGGCCGAGAAGGCCGGAAAGACCTTCGACCCCGGAGCGTTCGTCGCCGGTCTCGGCTACTCGCGCAACGCGTTCCTGGTGATGCTCATCGTCGGTGTCGTGTTCTTCGGCGTCTTCACGCTCGTCGCGGGTCCGCTCGCCGAGCGGTTCGGGAGGCGCAAGACGCTGATCTGGGTGACGATCGGGATCATCGTCTTCGGCCTCCTCTTCGTGCCGCTGTTCGCGGGCGGGACGGTCGGCGCGATGGCGCTCCTCATCGTCGGGTTCACCCTGATGGGCCTGACGTTCGGCCCCATGGGCGCGGAGCTGCCGGAGCTGTTCCCGACCAATGTGCGTTACACCGGCTCCGCGGTCGCCTACAACCTGTCGAGCGTGCTCGGCGCGGCGGTCGCGCCGACGATCGCGGTCTGGCTGTGGACGATCGGCGGGGGCAGCACGGTGTGGGTGGGCGTCTACCTGTCGCTCGCCGGCGTGCTCACGCTCATCGCCCTCCTGCTCTCGAAGGAGACGCGAGACGTCGACTTCGCCGACAACGTGAGCTGAGCAGGGTCAGCGCGTTCGCACCACGGACCGTCCGGCGGGCATGCCAACGAGCAGGTTACGGGTAAACCGACTCACGTCTTCGGCGACCGCCGGATGGGCTCGTGGATCGGGTTGATGTTCGGCGGCCGCGTCCGAGATCTCTTCAAGGGTCGATGCTATGAGCCGCTCAGCCGAAGCGAGACCCCACGAATCGACCTCGGCGACGAGATCGGCCGCAGTCAATTCCGCATGGAGGTAACGGTCGTTGATCGCAAGGGCCATCTCGCCGTCGTTGTTCTCGTGTGCCTGGGGAACCACATCGTAGGCGGGAGCCAACGACACCCGCCCGTCCGGGTGATGGACCATACTGATGTTCTTCGCATGAAGGTCGAGATTGCCCGTCGCCACCGAGAGGGTGACGAGGCGCGCTAGCCGGCTGAGAGAGTCGACATCCTGGCGCGAGCGGAAGAGTCGCGCGATTCGCGCGAACGTGACCTTGCCACCGAGCCGCTGATACTTCTGGTTACCCCGAGCTCCCAACGCTTGGTTCATGTCCTCCTGATGCAAGCGGCCGTCGGGGAGCGTCAGAACGCGGTCGTAGCGTTCGATCACGAGGGCGCTCACCCCTACGAAGTCGTGCAGTGCGACGTCGTATTCGAGTAGACCGAGCGCGCGGGCCAGGCCCGAACCATACGCCTCGTCGTAGATTGTCGTCGGGTGGCCGTCCGGTACCGGCTTGAGAATGTGGGTCGATGGGTATCCGTCCTCCACCCCGTTCCACCGACCGTCGACATATGCCAAGACCGCTTTCGGCTGGACACCGACCAGACTCGACTTGCCGCCCCCGGGGACGTTTCCGAGGGGCATCGCCCGCCGCTCGCGCAGGACGACGGCGACCCCGGTTTCATCGAGCGGTCGAAGACGCGGATTACGCGGCTCTCCCGGATCGTCGAGATCCCAGAGCTGCACTGCGCCCGCGACGTCGCGGCCGAACGCGGCCAGCAAGGACAGGTGCTGCCAGTTCCGCAGATTCGCTTCCGCGGCCAGCCAATCGAGGAGGTCCCCTTCTGGCAGGAGCTCGATGAAGTAGTTCTGCCGGCGTCGCCACCCAGTGCGGGACGTCACCGCATTCAGCGGCACGGACTCGGACAGCACAGTACTGCCGAGCCCGAATCGCTCGAGCGCAGATCGTTCAGGCTCGAAGTCGAAGCGCCGGTCATCTCCGGCGAGCGTACCGACTCGTTCGCCGTAGAGTTCGACGGCCAACCTCCTTGTCCCGCTCACCGGCCTTCGCCGCCCTCGTCGACCTCCGCGATGAGGGTCACGTTCAGGAGATCGGCGGCTTTCAGCAGTCGTTCGATGGCGATCGTCGAGTTGCCGTTCTCGAGCCCCCACACGTATCTCTGGTCGGTGGCGAGCAACTTCGCAAGTTCACGCTGCGACAGACCGCGCAGCAGTCGTGCCTGCTCGATCACTCGCCCCAGGGACTCGGGCGAGTCGATTCGTGCTTTCAGGGTCATCACCAGGCTCCTTGACGCATATATTCCCGTCAGGTTACCTGACGGGAATATTGCCGTCAAGCCAGTTGACGGGAATAATACCGTCACCCGGCTCGACGGGAATATCGCCGTCGAGAGAGGCGACGCTGGATGGAGTTGTCATCCCAGCGACCGCCAGCCTGCGTCAATCGAGAAAGAGCGCCCGAAGGCGGCGCGTGGTGAGGATCAGGCCGAGCACGATCATGACCGCGAAGTACAGCACATGCCACAGCATCCCGAGGTCGACCGCGCCGGTCGTGAGGCCGCGGACCAGCTCGACGCCGTGCCAGAGCGGCAGCGCCATGATGATCTTCTGGATCCAGTCCGGATAGACCGTGATCGGGTAGAACGTCGCCGAGAGGAGGAACATCGGCAGCAGGATGAAGTTGATCCAGTCCATCTGCTGAAAGGTCTTCATGTAACTGGTGATGCCCATCCCGAAGCTGGCGAAGCCGAACGCGATCAGCAGCACCGCCGGGAGGGCGAGGAGGGCCCACCACGACAGGTTCAGCCCCAGCACCTGCATGACGATCATGAAGCCGGCTGCATACAGCGCGCCGCGCAGCAGAGCCAGCAGGATCTCGCCGAGTGCGACGTCGAGCGGGCCGAGGGAGGTCGACAGCATCCCCTCGTACAGCTTGGCGAAGTGCATCTTGAAGAAGACGTTCCAGGTCGAGTCGTAGACCGCACCGTTCATCGCCGCTGTGGCGAGCAGGGCGGGCGCGATGAACGCGGCGTAGGGCACCTGATCGCCGCCGGCGGTGGTCAGGTCGCCGACGAGCTTGCCGAACCCGATGCCGAGCGAGAGCAGGTAGAAGATCGGCTCGAAGAAGCCCGAGACGATGACGAGCCAGTTCGTGCTGCGGGTCGCCGACCAGCCGCGTTGCATCACCGAGCGGGCGTTGCCCGCGTAGAGCGCGCGGAGCGGGCGCGCCCGGCTCACGGCGGCGACGAAGGGATCGCGCGTGGTGGTCACTTGTTCAACCTCCTCGCAGCGACCCGCCGGGCCCACAGCCAGAAGACGATGAACAGCGCGGCCAGGTAGACCACGTGCACGACCGTCAGCCAGAGCGGCTCGGCGTACCCGTACGCGAAGACGCGCGAGAGCTCGGTGGAGTGCCAGAGCGGCGAGATCCAGCCGATCCATTGCAGGTACAGCGGCATCGACGAGAGCGGGAAGAACGTGCCGGAGAACAGCGTCATCGGCAGCAGCACGAACCGCATCAGCATCGCGATCTGGCCGGTGTCCTGCTCCAGCGTCGCGACGTACGCCATCACCGGGGCGCCGAACGCGAGGCCGCCGAGCGTCGCGACCAGGATCGCGAGCCAGCCCCACGGGCTCGGAACCGCGCCGAACAGCAGCATGAAGGCGTAGTAGACGATGCTCGTGCCGAGCAGCCGGGCCACCACCGAGATGACGACGCCGTCGATGATCTGACCGGCCGAGATCGGGGAGGCGCTGATGCCGATGAAGGTCGGGTTCCACTTGAAGCCCAGCATCACCGGGTACGTGAACTCCTCGCTCGCAACGGTGACGCCGGCCGTGCAGAGCAGCGCGGGCGCGACGAACGCCAGGTAGCTCACGCCGTTGACCGCCGTCGGCCCCATGTTCGCGCTGACCAGGCTGCCGAGACCGACGCCCATCGCGAAAAGATAGAGGAACGGATTGCCGAAGCCCGTGACCAGCAGGGTCTGCAGGTACGCTCGCATGACCCGGAACCGGTGCTCGGCCACGTACCAGGCGCCGAACCGCCGCGGGCGCCCCGCACCCTCGAGGGCCGCTCTCGTGCCCTCGCCCGCCGCTGCGGTGGTGCTCATTCGATCAGGCTCCGACCGGTGAGCCGCAGGAACACGTCCTCCAGGCTCGACCGGCGCACGAGACTTGTGAGCGGGTGGAGGCCGCGCTCCGTCAGTCGCGCGAGTTCGGCCTCCCCGTCGTCGCTGTAGACCAGGATGCGGTCCGGGAGCACCTCGACCCGCTCCCCGATGCCGTCGAGACGCGGGGCGACCTCCGCGTTGCGGTCGGAGCCGAACCGGACCTCCAGCACCTCGCGCGTCGAGTACTCGCGGATCAGCGAGGCGGGGGTGCCCTCTGCCATGATCATGCCCTTGTCGACCACCACCAGGCGATCGCAGAGCTGCTCCGCCTCGTCCATGTAGTGGGTCGTCAGCAGCAAGGTGGTGCCCTGCTCTTTGAGCCGGAACAGCCGGTCCCAGAGGATGTGCCTGGCCTGCGGGTCGAGCCCCGTGGTCGGCTCGTCGAGCAGCAGGATGCGCGGGTCGTTGATGAGCGCCCGCGCGATGGTCAGCCGTCGCTTCATGCCGCCCGAGAGGTCGTCGACCTTCGCCTTGGACTTGTCCTCCAGCTGCGCGAACGCCAGCAGCTCGTCGGCGCGCTGTCGTACGTGCGCCGAGGGGAGGCCGAAGTAGCGCCCGTAGACGATGAGGTTGTCGCGGACACGCAACTCGGTGTCGAGGTTGTCGGATTGCGGCACGACACCGAGCTGCGACCGGATCTCCGGCCCGTGCTGGTCGGGGTCCAGCCCAAGGATGCTCAGCTCGCCGGCGGTACGCGTCGAGACGGCGCCGATCATGCGCATGGTCGTCGACTTGCCCGCGCCGTTCGGGCCGAGAAGACCGAACGACTCGCCCGCCTCGACCTCGAAGCTGATGCCGTCGACGGCCGGGAAGTCTTTGTACTTCTTGACCAGGTCGGTGGCGGTGATGACAGACGTCGGCATAGTTCAGCACTGTATCCCCGTCGACCGACATCGCCGGAGACCGGCCGCCGCCGGAGTTTCA
Organism: Leifsonia sp. PARNA 1/14; assembly: GCF_055720965.1. Taxonomy (NCBI): domain Bacteria; kingdom Bacillati; phylum Actinomycetota; class Actinomycetes; order Micrococcales; family Microbacteriaceae; genus Leifsonia; species Leifsonia sp. PARNA 1/14. Next base: position 43,090 of record NZ_JBVQSP010000004.1, on the reverse strand, counting down.
GCAAACAGGCAGTCCACAGGAAGTACGGTCGAATCAGCACCCCGCCACCCTTTCGAAGGAACCCCCATGAGCACCCAGACCAGCGCGAGCACCGAGACCAGCGCTCCCCCGCGTCGTCGTTCGCCGTTCGCCCGTCGGGAGGCGGACTCCGGGCCGCGCGCCCGGTTCAGCCAGCTGCTCCCCTACCTCCTCGAGCATCGCGCGGTGCTATCGGTCGTCGTCGTGCTGAGCGTGCTGGGGGCGGCGGCGAGCCTGGCCCAGCCGCTGCTCGTCAGCCAGGTGATCACGCTGGTGGGCAACGGCGACCCGCTGAACGGCATCGTCTGGGGGCTCGTGGCCCTGGTCGTCGTCTCCGCGCTGATCTCGGGTTATCAGCACTACCTCCTGCAGCGCACGGGCGAGGGCGTCGTGCTGTCGTCGCGGCGCAAGCTGGTGGCCCGACTGCTGCGGCTGCCCATCAGCGAGTTCGACACCCGCCGCACGGGCGACCTGGTCTCGCGCGTCGGCTCGGACACCACGCTGCTGCGCGCAGTGCTCACCCAGGGGCTCGTGGAGGCCATCGGCGGCGCGCTCACCTTCATCGGCGCCCTCATCGCCATGCTCATCATCGACCCCGTGCTGCTGGGGCTGACCGTGCTCGTGGTGGCGGTCTCCATCGTCGTGGTGACGCTGCTGTCGGGGCGCATCCGCGTCGCCAGCCAGAAGGCGCAGACGAAGGTGGGCGACCTGGCCGCCGCGGTGGAGCGGGCGATCAGCTCGGTGCGCACGATCCGGGCCGCCAACGCCACCGACCGCGAGATCGCGGCCGTGGACGACGACGCGACCGGCGCCTGGAGGATGGGCATCCAGGTCGCGAAGATCTCGGCTCTGGTCGTCCCGGTCGCCGGGATCGCGATGCAGGTCTCGTTCCTCGTGGTGCTCGGCGTCGGAGGCTTCCGGGTCGCGAGCGGGGCGATCACCGTCGCGAACCTGGTCGCCTTCATCCTCTTCCTGTTCATGATGATCCTGCCCCTCGGCCAGGCCTTCGGCGCCATCACCGCCGTCAACTCGGCCCTGGGGGCGCTCGGCCGCATCCAGGAGATCCTCGATCTGCCCACGGAGGACCAGCACGACCGCGAGATCGCCCCGCTGGCACTGACCGTCGGCGTGGCCAACGAGGGCCTCGCGCCCGACGCCCCCGCGATCGAGTTCGTCGACGTGAAGTTCGCCTACCCGTCGGCACCGGAGCGCGACGAGACCGCTGTGCCGGCCGGCACGGCGCCGGGAACGGAGGGCATCGCCCTCGGCGCGCTCGGCGGCGTGGACGTCGTGGCCGAGGCGGAGGCCGCGGCCGGGCTCGGGGACGACGCACCGGCGTCGGCCCTCGGCGGCGTGCTGCACGGCGTCAGCTTCCGCGTGCCGCGGGGCAAGCGGACGGCGCTGGTCGGGCCGTCCGGCGCGGGCAAGTCCACGATCCTGGCGCTGATCGAACGCTTCTACGACCCGGAGAACGGTCAGGTGCGCTTCGGCGGCATGGATGTGCGCACGCTCGACCGGGTCGCCCTCCGCTCGAACATCGGCTACGTCGAGCAGGATGCGCCGGTGCTCGCCGGCTCGCTGCGCGACAACCTGCGCCTGGCGACGCCCGAGGCAACCGATGAGGAGTGCGTCGACGTCCTCCACGCGGTCAACCTCACGGAGGTGCTGGAGCGCAGCGACCTCGGGCTCGACGCCCCGGTCGGTGAGGACGGCATCATGCTCTCCGGCGGCGAGCGCCAGCGGCTCGCCATCGCCCGCGCGCTGCTCGCGGCCCCGCCGGTGCTGCTGCTCGACGAGTCGACGTCGAGCCTCGACGGCCGCAATGAGCAGCTGATGCGGGAGGCGATCGACGCCGTTGCGGAGGACCGCACCCTGCTGGTGATCGCCCACCGGCTGTCGACCGTGGTCGACAGCGACCAGATCGTCGTACTCGATCACGGCCGCGTCGTCGGCGTCGGAACCCACTCCGAGCTCGTCGAGACCACTCCCCTCTACCGCGATCTCGCGAAGCATCAGCTGCTGGTCTGATCCACAGCGGCTACGCCCACCGCCGAGTACGAACAGAATCCACGAAAAACCGCCGGGTACGCAGACGGCCTGCGTACCCGGCGGTAGCCCGCGGTCAGGCGCGGGGGCCGGAGGCTTCGCTCAGGCGCGGAGCTGGTAGCGGAGGGAGGCGAGCTCGGCTCGCAGAGCAGCCGGCACGCGGGTGCCGAAGCGCTCGAAGTACTCCTCCGTCAGGTCGCACTCGGCGAGCCAGCTGTCGCGGTCGACCTCGAAGAGCTCCTCGACGTCGGCCGCCGGGAGGTCGAGGCCGTCCAGGTCGAGCTGGTCGACCTTCGGAAGGCGGCCGATCGGCGTCGACACGGCGTCGGCCGTGCCCTCCACCCGGCGCGCGATCCACTCGATCACGCGCGAGTTCTCGCCGAAGCCCGGCCACAGGAACCGGCCGTCGTCGCCCTTGCGGAACCAGTTCACCTGGAACACGGCGGGAGCGTTCTCGCCCAGCTTCTCGCCGACCTCCAGCCAGTGGCCCCAGTAGTCGGCCATGTTGTAGCCGCAGAACGGGAGCATCGCGAACGGGTCGCGGCGCAGCTCGCCGACCGTGCCCTCCGCCGCCGCCGTCTTCTCGGACGAGACGGTCGCGCCGATAAAGACGCCGTGCTTCCAGTCGCGCGCCTGCGCCACGAGCGGCACGTTGGTGGCACGGCGACCTCCGAACAGGATCGCGTCGATCGGCACGCCGTCGAAGGCGTCCCAGTCGTCGGCGATGGACGGGCACTGCGCGGCGGACACGGTGAACCGGGAGTTCGGGTGCGCGGCCGGACGCCCGCTCGCGGGGGTCCAGTCGTTGCCCTGCCAGTCGATGAGGTGCGCGGGAGGCTCCTCCGTGAGGCCCTCCCACCACACGTCGCCGTCGTCGCGCAGCGCCACGTTGGTGAAGATCGTGTTGCCCCAGAGGGTCTCGACCGCGGTCTTGTTGGTGAGCTCGCCCGTGCCCGGCGCGACACCGAAGAATCCCGCCTCGGGGTTGATGGCGCGCAGCTTGCCGTCCGGCCCCTCGCGCAGCCAGGCGATGTCGTCGCCGATCGTCTCCACCGTCCAGCCGGGGATAGTCGGCCGCAGCATCGCGAGGTTGGTCTTGCCGCACGCCGACGGGAACGCCGCCGCGAAGTGGAAGGCGCGGCCCTCGGGCGAGGTGACCTTGACGAGCAGCATGTGCTCGGCGAGCCAGCCCTCGTCGCGCGCCATCGCCGAGGCGATCCGCAGCGCGAAGGCCTTCTTGGCGAGGATGGCGTTGCCGCCGTAGCCGGAGCCGTACGACCACACCTCCCGCGTCTCCGGGAACTGCACGATGTACTTGGTCTCGTTGCACGGCCAGGTCACGTCGTCGTGGCGCACGCCCGCATCGTCGATCAGCGGAGCGCCCACGCTGTGCACGGTCGGCACCCACGGCCGCCCGGCCTCGATCAGGTCGAGCACGGCACCGGTCACGCGGGTCATCTTCGCCATGCTGACGGCGACGTACGCCGAGTCGGTCAGCTCGACGCCGACCTGGGAGATCGGGCCGCCCACCGGTCCCATCGAGAACGGGACGACGTACATCGTGCGGCCGCGCATGCTGCCCGCGAAGACGTCGCGCAACTCCGCGCGCATGGCCTCCGGCTCACGCCAGTTGTTGGTCGGACCTGCGTCCTTCTCGTCGACCGAGCAGATGAACGTGCGGTCCTCCACGCGGGCCACATCACCGGGGTCGGTGCGGGCCAGGAAGCTGTTGGGGCGCCACTCCGGGTTCAGGCGGATCAGCTTGCCCTCGGCGACGAGCTGCTTGGTGAGGCGGTCCTCCTCGCCCGGGGTGCCGTCGCACCAGACGATCGACTCCGGCTGGGTGAGGTCGGCGATGCCGGCGACCCAGGCCCGGAGGCCGTCGAGACCGGTCAGGCCGGCGATGCGTCCCGCGTCGTCCGTGTGAGCCTTGTCGGTGTCGGCCTGGTCGGTCTGTTCCCGGTCGCCCTGGGCCTGGTCGCCCTCAACCTGATCGGTTCGGGCCTTGTCGGTCCGGGGAAGCTCGGCGATGCTCATTCCGGCGGTCCTCTCGTTCGGAAAGATCGTGGTGTGAAACCAGCATCGGACAGGATTCGTGGTCTTGGGCGAGAATTCTGACGTAAAGAATCAGGATTCTTTCGCTATCGTGAAGGCATGGACTCCCTCGCCTCCGAGTCGGTGACCGCGGACGTCGCCACCCTCGGCCACCGCATCCGGCACTTCCGCACGCAACGCGGTCTGACGCTCGACGAGCTCGGAGCGGCGGCCGGCGTCGCGGCCAGCCAGCTCTCGCTGATCGAGAACGGCAAGCGCGAGCCGCGCATCTCGCTGCTCGGCACCCTCGCGTCCGCGCTCGGGGTGCAACTCGCCGACCTGCTCTCTGCCGAGCCGCCGGACGAGCGCGCCGCACTGGAGATCGAGCTCTCGCGGGCTCAGCGGGGCACCCTCTACGGCTCCCTCGGCCTCCCCGCCGTCAAGCCGACGAAAGGCACCCCGACCGAGACGCTGGAGGCCCTGGTCGGGCTGCACCGCGAACTCGCCCGCCGGGCGAGCGAGGCCATCGCGACGCCCGAGGAGGCGCGGAGGGCGAACACCGAGCTGCGGGAAAGGATGCGCGGACAGGACAACTACATCCCCGAGATCGAGGTGCTCGCCGAGGAGCGCGTGCGCGCCTCCGGTCATGTCCGCGGCGCCCTCACCCACCGCGAGGTGAGCGTGATGGCGGAGCAGTTGGGCTTCGAGCTGATCTACGTCGACGACCTCCCCCGCTCCACCCGGTCGATCATCGACCTCGAGAACGGGCGCATCTACCTGCCGCCGGCCTCCATCCCGGGCGGCCACGGCCTCCGATCGATGGCGCTGCAGGCCATGGCGCATCGTCTGCTCGGCCATGAGCGGCCCGCCAGCTACGCCGACTTCCTCCGCCAGCGGCTGGAGATCAACTACTTCGCCGCGTGCTGCCTGATGCCGGAGGCTGCGGCCGTCGCGTTCCTGCAGCAGGCCAAGAAGGAGAAGGACCTGGCCGTCGAGGACTTCCGCGACGCGTTCGGGGTGACCCACGAAGCCGCGGCGCTGCGCCTGACCAACCTGGCGACGCAGCACCTCGACATGCCCCTGCACTTCTTGCGCGTCGGCGACGACGGCACGCTCTACAAGGGCTACGAGAACGACGGCCTGCCGCTGCCGACCGACGTGACCGGGTCGATCGAGGGGCAGGTGGTCTGCCGCAAGTGGGGCGCGCGCAACGCCTTCGCGCGCACCAACCGGACGACCGAGTTCTATCAGTACACCGACACCCCGGCCGGCACCTACTGGTGCTCGACGCAGACGGGCAGCACCGCCGACGGCGGCTTCTCGATCAGCGTCGGCGTGCCCTTCGACCAGGCCAAGTGGTTCCGAGGCCGGGAGACGACCGAGCGGGCGGAGTCGCGCTGCCCCGATGAGTCGTGCTGCAAGCGGGCGCCGGCCGAGCTGACCGGGCACTGGTCGGGCAAGGCGTGGCCGAGCGCGCGCCTGCACGCGCACATCCTGTCGCCGCTGCCGTCCGGCTCCTTCCCCGGCGTCGACGACTCCGACGTCTACACGTTCCTGGAGGCCCACTCGGGGGTGTGAGTTTCGTCACGAATCCAGTGATTCGTGGCACGAATGTGCGGATTCGTGACGAATCTCGCGGCTATTTGGGCTGCATGCGGATGGCACCGTCGAGGCGGATCGTCTCGCCGTTGAGCATCGGGTTCTCGACGATCGAGCGCACCAGCTGCGCGTACTCGGCCGGGCGCCCGAGGCGCGACGGGTGCGGCACCTGCGCGGCGAGCGAGTCCTGCGCCGCTTGCGGCAGCCCGGCCATCATCGGCGTCTCGAAGATGCCCGGCGCGATGGTGACCACCCGGATCAGGCTGCGCGCGAACTCCCGGGCGAGCGGCAGCGTCATCGCGGCGACGCCGCCCTTGGAGGCCGAGTAGGCCGTCTGCCCGATCTGCCCGTCGAACGCGGCGACCGAGGCGGTGTTCACGATGACGCCGCGTTCCCGGCCGCCCGGCACGTCCTCTCCCACCGACTCGGTCTCGACCATCGCGGCCGCGGCCAGCCGCACCACGTTGAAGGTTCCGATCAGGTTGACCCGGATCACCCGCTCGAAGCTCTCCAGCGGGAGGATGCCGTCGCGGCCGAGCACCTTCTGGGCCGTCGCGATGCCGGCACAGTTGACCGCGATGCGCAGGGGCGCGAGGGCGCTCGCGGTCTGCACGGCCTCCTGCACCTGCTCGACGTCGGTGACGTCGGCCGCGACGAACCGCGCGTGCGGGCCGAGGGCGACAGCGGCCTTCTCACCCTCCGAGCTCGGGAGGTCGAGGATCACGACGCGCGCGCCGGCCTCCGTCAGCGCTCGCGCGGTGGCGTTGCCGAGTCCGCTGGCGCCTCCGGTGACCAGGGCGGAGCAACCGTCGATCTGCATGAGTGTCCTTTCGTCGCAGGAGCAGAGGGGTACAGAAGAGCAGTGGTCAGAGCAGCTCGATGAGGGTGGCGTTGGCGGTTCCTCCGCCCTCGCACATGGTCTGGAGGCCGTAACGGCCGCCGACGGCCTCCAGCTCGTTCAGCAGGGTGCCCAGCAGCCGCGTCCCGGACGAGCCGAGTGCGTGGCCCAGCGCGATGGCGCCCCCACGCGGGTTCAGCCGGGCCGGGTCGGCGCCGAACTCGCGCTGCCACAGCAGCGGCACCGGAGCGAAGGCCTCGTTGACCTCGTAGGCCTGGATGTCGTCGAGCTTCACGCCGCTGCGGTCGAGCAGCTTGCGGGTCGCCGGGAGGATTCCCGTGAGCATGAAGAGCGGGTCGCTGCCGGTCACGGCGAAGGAGTGGAACCGCGCCCGCGGCTTCAGCCCGAGTCGCCTCGCCGCCTCCGCGCTCATGATCAGCGCGGCCGAGGCGCCGTCGGTGAGCGGCGACGAGTTGCCGGGAGTGATCCGCCAGTCGAGCTGCGGGAAGCGTGCGGCGAGCTTGTCCGTGCGGAACGACGGCGCCAGCGTCGCGAGCTTCTCGACCGTGGTGCCCGGCCGGATGGTCTCGTCGGCCTCCACGCTGCCGCTGTCGGGTGTCGGCACGGGCACGAGCTCACCCTCGAATGCTCCGGAGGCGGCCGCTGCCGCTGCGCGCCGGTGCGACTCGGCCGCGAACGCGTCCAGGTCGTCGCGCGCGATGCCCCAGTGCTCGGCGATCAGCTCGGCGGCCACGCCCTGGTTGACCAAGCCCTCCGGGTAGCGCGAGTGCAGCAGCTCGCCGCCGAGGGAGGCTCCGCCCACGTTCGACCCCATCGGCGCACGGCTCATCGACTCCACCCCGCAGGCGATGACGATGTCGTACGCACCGGCGATCACGCCCTGCGCGGCGAACGCCGCCGCCTGCTGGCTCGAGCCGCACTGCCGGTCGATCGTGACGCCGGGGACGCTCTCCGGGAACCCTGCGCTGAGCACGGCGGTCCGGGTGATGTTGCCCGCCTGCTCGCCGGCCTGGGTGACGCAGCCGCCGATGACGTCGTCGACGAGCGCGGGGTCGAGTGCGTTGCGGTGCAGGAGCTCGGCGAGCACGCCGGCGAGGAGGTCTGCGGGGTGGATGTCCGAGAGTTCCCCTCCCGGCTTGCCGCGGCCCGACGGGGTGCGGACGACGTCGACGATGACGGCTTCGGTCGGCATGGTGGTGCTCCTCGGTTCAGACCGTGAACGGATCGGGCGTCAGGGTGTACTTGGTGCTCAGGTACTCGTGGATGCCCTCCGGGCCTCCCTCGCGGCCGAGCCCTGACTGCTTCACACCGCCGAACGGCGCCGCCGCGTTCGACACGACGCCGACGTTGAGCCCCATCATGCCGGTCTGCAGGCGTTCGATCATCCGCTGGCCGCGGGCGAGGTCTTTCGTGAACACGTACGAGACCAGGCCGAACTCGGTGTCGTTGGCGATGCGCACGGCTTCGTCTTCGTCGCGGAACCGCACGATCGACAGCACAGGGCCGAAGATCTCCTGCCGCAGGATCTCGCTGCCTGCGGGCACGTCGGTCACGACGGTCGGCTCGAAGAAGGTGCCGGCTCCGGAGACGCGCGAGCCGCCGGTCAGCACCGATGCGCCGCGGGCGACCGCGTCCTCCAGCAGCTCGGCGGCCTTGTCCACGGCGTCCTCGTTGATCAGCGGGCCGATCGTGACGCCGTCCTCGGTTCCGCGGCCGATCTTCATGGCGTCGACCTTGGCGGTGACGCGGCGGGCGAACTCGTCGGCGACGTCCTCGTGCACGATGAAGCGGTTGGCGGCCGTGCAGGCCTCGCCGATGTTGCGGAACTTCGCGAGCATCGCGCCGTCGACGGCACGGTCGAGATCGGCGTCGTCGAACACCACGAACGGCGCGTTGCCGCCGAGCTCCATGGAGGTGCGCAGCACGTTCTCGGACGCCTGCTGCAGCAGCTTCCTGCCCACCTCGGTCGAGCCGGTGAACGACAGCTTGCGCAGCCGCGGGTCGGCGATGATCGGGGCCGAGACCTTTCCCGAGGTGGAGGTCGTGATCACGTTGAGCACACCGGCGGGCAGCCCGGCGTCCTCGAGCAGGCGGGCGAAGTACAGGGTCGTCAACGGCGTGAGCTCGGCCGGCTTCACGACGACCGTGCAGCCGGCCGCGAGCGCCGGCGCGATCTTGCGGGTCGCCATCGCCAGCGGGAAGTTCCACGGGGTGATCAGGAAGCACGGGCCCACAGGATGCTGCGACACGATCATCCGGCCGGTCCCCTCCGGGTTGGTCGCGTAGCGTCCGGCGATGCGCACGGCCTCCTCCGAGAACCAGCGCAGGAACTCGCCGCCATAGGTGACCTCCCCGTTGGACTCGGCCAGCGGCTTGCCCATCTCGAGCGTCATCAGCAGCGCGAAGTCATCACGGCGCTCCTGCAGCAGGTCGAACGCGCGGCGCAGGATCTCCCCGCGCGTCCGTGGCGGGGTCGCCGCCCACGCGTCGGCCGCGGCGACGGCAGCGTCCAGCGCGCGGGCGCCGTCCTCTTCGGAGGCGTTCGCGATCTCGCGGATGAGGTCGCCGGTCGCCGGGTCGAACACCTTCAGCGTCCCGTTGGCTCCCGGCAGCCATTCGCCGCCGATGAAGAGGCGGTCGGGCACGCGTTCGAGCAGGCTCTCCTCGGTCAGTGCCGTCTCGGTCATGGTGTCTCCTCCTGCTCGGTCCTGCTCACTCTTCGACCGCCGCCTGCACCAGCGGCACGCTGCGGCTCTCGATCTTGGTCTCCAGCGCGATCACCGTCGAGGTGCGGCTGATCCCCGGGTCGCCGAGGATGCCGTCGATCACGCGCTGCAGATCGGCGTTGGATCGGGCGACCACCCGGATCAGCAGGTCGCCGGTCCCGGTGACGGTGTGCACCTCCAGCACCTCGGGGATGCCGCGGAGGTGCTCGACGACCGTGAGGTCGCTCTGGGTGATCTCGGCCGTCACGAACGCGGTGACGGGAAAGCCGAGGCGGTGGTTGTCGATCGTCGGGGCGAAGTCTTTGACCACTCCGGTGCGCTGCAGGCGGTCGAGCCGGGCCTGCACGGTGCCGCGCGCCACCCCCAGGCGTCGGGAGGCTTCGAAGACCCCCAGCCTCGGCTCCTCCGTGAGCAGCGCGATGAGGTCGGCGTCCAGCCTGTCGATCATGCGCTCTCCTTCGCTCCTCGCACATCGTACGACCCCGTCGACGCCGCTCCTACAGGCTGACCGAAGCTCCCAGGAACGGGAGCGCAGCCTGCTTGAAGGCGCGCGCGCTGAGCGTGGTGATGTGATTGCGGCGCGGCAGCACCACCAGTTCGGCGCCGAGGAGGCGCGCTGCCTCGTCGGCATCCTGCGCGACGGGGTCGGCGTCGCCGACGACCACCAGGGTCGGCACGCACGAGGCCAGCGGGAGCGGATGCTGCGCCATCCCGGCGGCGCACGCGGCGAGCGCCTCGCGGTCGACGCCGGGGGCCTCGCGCAGCGACGACAGCAGCGGCGCCAGCGGATTGTCGGCCGGGAGCGTGTCCGCCCCCTCGAGGATCGCCTGCCGCACGGCCTCCACACCCCAGTGCCCGAACTGCTCGACCGTGCCGATGCCGCCGACCACGAGCCGCCGCACGCGCTGCGGCGCCAGGCCGACGAGCGCAAGCGCCACCCAGCTGCCCATCGAGTACCCGATGACGTCGACGCGGTCGAGACCCTGCTCGTCGAGCGCGACGATCAGGTCGGCGGCGAGGAGGTCGGGCGAGTAGGCGGCCGAGTCGTGCGGTGCTTCGCTGCCACCATGCCCGCGCAGGTCGGGCACGATGGTGCCGCGCCCGGCCTCGGCGAGTGCGGCCACCCACCCCGTCGCCTCCCAGGTGAGGGCGCCGGTCGTCGCGAAGCCGTGGACCAGCAGGACGGGGTCGGCTCCTGCGTGCCGTTCGACGTGGAGGCGCATGGCTCCATCCTCCCCGATCGCCCAGCGGTGCGGCAGGTTCAGACGCCGGCCAGCACGCGGGCGCGCATCCGGTCGGCCAGCGCGTCGGCGGTGTCGGCGATCTCGGCGAAGTAGTCGTCGTCGACGGTGCCGGTCGCACGGAGACGCTGCTCGCAGACCACCAGCGGGTCGCGGGCCGGCCAGGCCGCCGGCTCGGGCAGCACGGCGTCGATCAGTATCGGTCCGCGGCCGGCGCGGGCGTGCTCGAGGGCCTGTCGCGTGGCGTCGTGAACCGCGAGGGCGTCGGAGCCGTCGACCAGCAGCACCGGCATGGAGGCGCTGCCGGAGCGGCCGGAGCTGGAGAGGAAGACGACGGGAAGCGCGGCCGCGCGGGCCGTGCCGACCGCCGTGCGCAGCTCGGCGGGGCTCCCGGCGCCCGCCCCGACCGGAGCGAGCGCGCACGCACCGGTGCGGTCGAGCTTGGCGCCCAGGGCCCAGCCGACCGCGTGCGTCACCGATCCGTCGAGTGCGGCGCCGAGCGCGCCACGGCGCGCGCTCAGCACGGCTGCCGGGTCGGCGCCGAGGGCGATCGCGACACCGGGCTCGCGAGCCGCGGGGAACGCCCGGTCGCGGGCGGGGTCGAGAGCCGTCGCAGCGCCGACGTGCACGGCCTCGCGGCCGCGCGAGTCGACATGTGCCGGGAGGATGCCACGACCGCGCAGGACGACCGCTTCACGGTCGAGTCTGCGGACGGTCGCCATCGTCCGGTAGAGCCGTCGGAGCAGCGCGGCGACGTCGTCGCGGGTTCCGATGACCGGCTCGAGGATCGTGGAGGTCATATGTTCCACTCTCGCCGACCCCCGCGGCGTGCGGCAATGAACGTGGCGACGGACGCGCATGCTGCTCAGCACCAGCCGACGACGACAGCGATCCGTCCTACAGGGTGCGCAGCAGTGCCGTCGTCGCCATCAGCGCGGCGGAGCGTTGCGCCACAGCTTCGACGGCCACCAGATCGCCCGTCCGATGTCGTAGGACACGGCGGGGACGAGCAGCGAGCGGACGAGCACCGTGTCGAGCAGCACGCCGAAGGCGACGATGAAAGCGATCTGCACGAGGAACAGGATCGGGATGACCGCAAGGGCCGCGAAGGTCGCCGCGAGCACGACCCCGGCGGAGGTGATGACGCTGCCGGTCATCCCCAGGCCGCGCAGGATGCCCGGCCGGGTGCCGATCCGCAGCGATTCCTCCCGCACTCGCGTCATCAGGAAGATGTTGTAGTCCACCCCCAGCGCCACCAGGAAGACGAACCCGAAGAGCGGCACGCTGGCGTCGGCGCCGGGGAACCGGAACAGATGGTCGAACACGAGGGCGGACACGCCCAGCGCGGCGGCGTACGAGAGCACGACGCTGGCGATCAGCAGCACCGGCGCGACGATCGACCGCAGCAGCAGCATCAGCACCACCAGGATGACGAGCAGCACGATCGGGATGATCTTCATCAGATCGCTCTGGGCGGTGTCGTTGGTGTCGAGGGCGATCGCCGTCACTCCGCCGACGAGCACGCTCGAGTCGGTGCTCGGGAGGTCGTGGCGAAGATCGCGGACGACCTGTTCGGCCGCCGCCGAGTCGGGCTGCGCCTTGAGGGTCGCCTGGATGAGCACCCGCCCGTCCTTCACCACCGGCGGTGCCGCCGTGCCGCCCGCCGACGCCGGGCGCCCTCCACCCGTGTAGAGGGCCGCGGTCGTGATGCCGTCGTTCTTCTCGGCGGCCGCGCGCACCGCGTCGCCGTCGGCCTCCTTCGCCACGATGAGCACGGGCGCGCCCGAGCCGGCATCGAAGTGCTTCGCGAGGACCTTCTGGCCGTCGGCCGCATCCGATTGCGACAGCACCAGGTCGGTCTGCTCGACGCCGTTGGCCTTGAGCTGGGTGAGTCCGAGCGCGCAGGCCGCGAGCAGCACGAACGACACGATCCAGGTGACCCGCGGCCGGTGCGCGATCAGGGCGCCCACGCGCCGCCAGACACCCCGGATGCCGTCGAGCCCGGCGATGGCCTCCTCGTCGGTGTGCTTGTGCTCGTGCGGCTGGTCGCCGGCGTAGACGGGACGGAACGGCCAGAACGCGGCGCGCCCGAACACCGCGAGCAGCGTCGGCAGCAGGGTCAGCGCCGAGAGCAGCGAGAACACGATGCCGATGGCGGCGATCGGGCCGAGGCTCTTGTTGGAGTTGAGGTCGGAGAACAGCAGGCAGAGCAGCGCGAGGATCACGGTGGCCCCGGAGGCGACGATCGGCTCGAACGCCGCCTTCCACGCTTTCAGGATCGCCGTCCACCGCGACTCGTCGTGCTGGAGGGCCTCCCGGTAGCGCGCGACGAGCAGGAGCGAGTAGTCGGTCGCCGCGCCGATCACGAGGATCGAGAGGATGCCCTGGCTCTGCCCGCTCAGCTTGATCCAGCCCCACAGCGCGAAGAGGTAGACGACGAGGATGGCGGCGCACAGCGCGAACACAGAGGTCAGCAACACCAGGAACGGCAGCAACAGCGCACGATAGACCAGCAGCAGGATGACGAACACGGCGCCGACCGCGACCAGCAGGAGGATCCCGTCGATGCCGCCGAACGCGTTGACCAGGTCCGCGGTGAGCCCTGCCGGGCCGGTGACCCATCCCTGCGTGCCCGACGGCAGCTCGCCCTTCACGACGCTGCGCAGGTCGGCGACGACCGTCTTGACGTTGTTCGTGTCCGCGACCGGCACGATGAACTGCACGGCCGTGCCGTCGTCCGACGGGATCGGCCCGGCGACGCTGGTCGTCGCCCCGGACTCCGGAGCCTGGACGCCCTCCACGTCCCCGAGCTTCGTGGCGAGCCGGGAGTACGACGCGAGATCGCTCTTCGGGATCGTCGAGTCGGACTGCACGACGACGATCGCGGGCACGGCGTCAGAGTCGGTGAACCGCTTCTGCCAGTTCTGCACCTCGGTCGACTCCGCGCTCGCGGGCAGGAAGGCCGCCTGGTCGTTGCTGGAGACGCTCGAGAGCTTGCCGAAGGTCGGGCCACCGATGCCCGCCACCACCAGCCAGATCAGGATGAGCGCAGCCGGCACCACGATCCGCAGCCACAGCGACGGCTTGCCCGACATCACGCCTCCAATTAGCTAGCCAAGTTAGCAATCAGCATAGTGCGTAATTCGGCCGGCCTCTACTCGGTGGCGATGAGCTCCGCTCCCGCGTGGGCGAGCTCGGCCAGGGCGGCGTCCGACGACTCGGCCGCGACACCCGCGACCAGGTCGGTGAGGACCCGCACCCTCTGCCCGTGCGCGAGCGCGTCGAGGGCGGAGGCGCGCACGCAGTAGTCGGTCGCGATGCCGACGATGTCGACGGTATCGATCCCGTGCTCGTCGAGCAGGTTGTGGACCGTCGACCCGGCGTCCGTGCGCCCCTCGAAGATCGAGTAGGCCGGCACGCCCTGCCCCTTGCGGATGTGGTAACCGACGCGGGAGGTGTCGAGCGCGGGATGGTAGTCGGCGCCGGCCGTGCCCGCGACGCAGTGCGCGGGCCACGTTGTCACGAAGTCGGGGTCGGCGTCGGTGGCGAAGTGGCCGCCGTTGTCGTTGTCCGCGTCGTGCCAGTCGCGGCTCGCGAGCACGATCGCGTAGTCGCCTGCGTGCCCGCGCAGGTGCTCGCTGATCGCCGCAGCGACGGCCGCTCCCCCGTCCACGCCCAGAGCGCCGCCCTCGGTGAAGTCGTTCTGCACGTCGATGATGAACAGCGCCTTGCCCACCGCCGCCTCCTCTGCTCAGCCGTTCATGAGGTTGTCGCCGCACTTGTAGAAGCCGGTGACGAGCGTGTCGATCGCCTGCTTGGCATTGTCGCTCACCGGGCCGAGCGCGAAGACCGCGAAGGTGAGCGGCGTGCCGTCGGCGGCGTCGACGATGCCGGAGAGCGTGTAGCCGTTGTCGATCCAGCCGGTCTTGGCGTGCACGGCGCCGCGGGCGACCGCGTTGGCGCCGGTGAAGCGGCTGTAGCCCGCGCCGAGCGTGCCGGACTGACCGGACACCGGGAGGCCGTCGTAGACGACGCCCAGCCCGTTCTGGCGGTTGAGCACCTTGATGAACAGCTGCGTCAGGTACGCCGGCGGCACAGCGTTGTCGGCGCTGAGGCCCGAGCCGTCTGCGATGTGGATGCCGCTGGTGTCGATCCCGTAGCCCTTCAGCCCCGCGAGCACACCGGCGTTCTCGGCCTCGAACGTGTTTCCGGCGCCGGCCTTGATCGCCACCAGGCGCGCGAGCTCCTCCATGATCGTGTTGTCGGAGTACTTCATCGCCTGCTTGATCAGCGTGGTGACCGGCTGCGACTGCACGGCGGCCAGCTGGCGGACTCCCGCCGGCGCAGCGCCGGAGCTGACGGGGACGTTGGTGCCGAGGTACTGCTGGAAGTACTGCACCGCCCGGCCGACGGGATCGGTGCTGCGCGGCGACTCCACCGCTCCCGGGTCGTTGCGGTCGCCGTCGACCATCAGGGCCGACATGTAGGGCGTGGAGCCCTCGACCACGCGCTCCTCCTGCTCGTCCCAGCTCGGCTGCCACAGCGGGCCGCCGAACAGCGACGCGTCGACCACGATCGAGGTGACCGGCTGACCGCCGAGAGCCTGCTTGGTCTGGTTCGCGAGGTCCTGGATGGAGGGCGCTCCCGTATAGAAGGCGCCCCGGCCTCCGGGGAGTCGCGAGAGCGTCACGTCGCCGCCGCCGACGATCACGACCTGGCCGGGGGTGCTGCCCGCGACGACCGACGTCTGGACGCGGTAGTCGGGGCCGAGTGTCGCGAGTGCGGCCGCCGACGTCAGGGTCTTGAGCACGGAGGCAGTGGGGCCGGGCTTGCCCCCGTTGCGGTCGAACAGCACCGCGCCGGTCTTGGCGTTGACGACCTGGGCCTCCAGGTTGCCGAGGCGGCCGTCTTGAGCGAGGGAGGCCACCGAGCAGGTGCGGATGCGGCTCGCCGCCGGCTGAGCGGCGGGCACAGGCCGCGCCGGGTCGACGATCGGGGTGGGCGTGGGGGTCGGCGTGCTGCTGGCCGAACGCGTCGGGGAGGGCGCGACCGCCGCTTTCGCTGGCGCCGTGCCCATCGTCGCGCCGAGCGCGACACTGCCGGTGCCCAGGATCACGAAGGCGACCGCCGCTGCCGCCGCCATCCAGGCCTTGGGGTGGGTGCGGATCGCGGAGAGGACTCCCGCCGCCGCTGCCGCCACCGCGCCTCCCGGTGCACCGCCTCGGGGCGGGGCCGCGGCCGCTCGGCGGCCGGAACGGGTCGCCGCTTCGCCGGGCTCGCTCGTCGCAGAGGAGTCGCCGGCTGGGGGAACAAGCGGGGCAGTGTCCATCGAAGCTGGGTTCGTCGATTCAGACTCGGTGCCGTCGGGCAGACCGGAGTCGCGCTGGTCCGATTCGCGCATCCGGGTATATTACCCACGTTCCCTGAGAGCACCAATCGCCACCGTCCGGCCGCTCGATGGAACCTTTCTCACCGACCGGACATGAGGGGATATGGAAACAGGGAGTTTCGACGAGGCCGACGCCTGGTCGAGCGTGCGCAGCGGGGATTCCGCCTCGTTCGCCGCGCTCTTCGACCGGCATCGCGACCGCGTCTTCGGGCAGGCGCTGCGCCTGCTCCGCGACCCGCATGACGCCGAGGACGCCACCGCGATGGTGTTCCTGGAGGCCTGGCGCCGCCGCGACGCCGTGCACGTCGTCGACGGGTCGATCCTCCCCTGGCTGCTGGTGACGACCAACAACGTCATCCGCAACCAGACGCGCAGCGCGCGCCGCTACCGCCTGGCGCTCGGGCGCCTCCCGAAGCCCGAGACCCAGGGCGACCACGCCGTGGACGTCGACGCGTCGATCGACAACGGCCCGCGCGAGAAGCGCGTGCGCGACGCCTTCGCCGCCCTGCCGCTGCGCGACCAGGACGTCATCACGCTCTGCGTGCTCGAAGAGCTGCCGCTCACAGAGGCCGCGGCGACCCTCGGGGTGCCGGTCGGCACAGTCAAGTCCCGGCTCTCCCGTGCCAAGCGCAAGCTCGGCGACCTCACGCTCGGCAGTGCCGAACCCGTCCTCGAAGGAGGTGCGCAATGACCACCAGCAACCCGACCCCGGCGTTCGACGCCGCCCGCAGCGCCGCCATCCGCGAGCTCCTCATCGAGACGGTGGAGGCCGCACCCTCCCGCCGCCCCACCCGGCGCTTCGCGATGGTGGCAGTGCTGACCGGTATCGCGCTGGCCCTCGCGGGCGGAACGGCGGCGCTCGCCCTATCGGGCGTCCTCCGCTTCGGGGAGCCGGCGCCGGCGCCCGCGCCTGTCATCACGTCGTCGGCCACGCCGACGCCGACGCCCACACCGACGCCCACACCGACGGTGGCCCCGATCGTGCAGTCCGGTCCGATCCTGCCCCACGACGTGGACACCCTCCCGGCGCAGCCGCGCTGGACGCTCGATCTCCCCGGCGCCGACGACGGCTGCAATCTGACAGAGTCCTACTCGCTCTCGGACGGCCGTGCTCTCTTCGTGACCGGCCTCCGACCCAAGGAGTACGAGGGCTCGGACTGCTTCAAGGAGACTCACGAGGACATCGCCCTCACGCTCGTCGACACGTCGAACGGCACGAAGCTCTGGTCGCGCGAGTGGACATTCGATGTGCCGCAACTGGAAACATTGGAGACCGACGTCTTCGTTCTCGGCACCTCCGGCCGCGCAGTCATCGCCTACGGCATTCCGCACGTCGGGCCACACGAGGTCCTCGACCTGCGCACCGGCGCGATGGTGGCGCCGTTCGAGCCGGACCTGCGGGGTTCCAGCCCGCGTGCCGACGCGGTCGCTCTCCCTGACGCCTCCGGAGACCTGATCCTCGTTCGGCACGACAAGAACGCGGACGGGCAGAGCCTCTCCGGCGACGTCCTCACGCGCGTGGACCCGCGCGACCCTTCGCATCCGGAGTGGTCTGTCAGCCTGCCAGCCCGGGACTCGGTACTGGACGCACAGGCCCTCCCCTTCGGACTCGTGGGGTTCTCAGGCTTGGGCGCCGACCCCGCCCGGTCGACGGACGGCCTCGTGGACGTCGCCACCGGGCAGCTCGTTCCGATCGACCAGTCGTGGCGGATCCGGTACTTCATGCGGGACGTCTTGGTCATGGATGTCTCCCCGACCGACGTCACTGCGCTGAGCGGTTACGACTTCCAGGGGCACAATCTGTGGAACCGGACGTTCGCTTCGCCGTCGCGGGTGCTGGAGGTAACGATGCCCGGCCTACGCCCCGGCTCGTATACAAACGGCGGCAACACGGAGCCCGGTGCCGGATGGTTCACAGTCGTGACAGCGACGGAGGTCGTCCTGGTCGACGAGACCACCGGTCAGGATGTCTGGCGCGCTCCGCGCACGGACTGCGCAAGCGGCGACCTTCAGCTCTCCGCCGTGCCGCAGTTGGATACCGTGCGCGACGCGATCGTCATCCCGTTCGCGTCGGGTGCCACCTGCAGCTACGCCGCGGAGACGGGCGCGGTCATAGGCACCGCCGACCTTCCCGATCAGAGAAATACACAGACCATCGTCGGCGACCGCCATCTCTACAGCTACCTGGACTATCCGTACGACGGCGACCCGGGACCGGGCTCCGCCTACGATCTGGTCACGGGCAAGCGCCTCTGGACGCTTCCCCGGAGCAGCATGCAGGAGCGCTGGGGCTTCGTGGGCGGGTATCTGGTGAGTCAGAAGGGGACGCACCTCACCTCGATCGGCTGAGCGCTCCTCCGCTCACATCCACGTCACGGAACGGCGACCACCCCGTAGTTCGCGAACTTCACGGTCACGGGCGACGGGCTGGCCGCGCCCGACAGGTACGCCTTCAGTCCCACGTTGCCCGCGGCCTGCAGTGCGGCCGTGGAGTCGGTGGTGCTGACCTGCCAGTTCGCGGGCTGGGCCTGTGTCGCCGGCCAGAGCTTCGCCTGGATCGTCGTCGGCGAGGTGCCGAAGACCTGCACCCGCAGGTTCAGCTGCATCCCGGGCGTGTAGGTCACGCCGCCGACCACGGCCGATTGGATGGTCGTGCCGCTCTGCAGCAGCTGCACCTGCACGGCGCCGCTCGCGCTGATCCACGCCCGCCCCTCATAGGCCACCGAGCCGACCTGCCGGCCGACCGCCGAGAAGAAGGCTCCGCCTCCGGTCGGCGCGATGTCGGTGGTGAGGGTGACCGTCGTGTCGGTGCGGCTGGACGAGACCGACTTCAGCAGCTCCGTCGCGGTCGTGCCGGCCGCGTCGGCGATGTTGCCCGTCCCGTTCACGGAGTACTGCGTCCCGCTCCCCGAGCCCGTCCACGCGCCTCCGGTCTGTGCGCTGCCCCAGCCTCCGCTCACCGTCCGCTGGAACGTGTCCTGGGCGATCGTGCTGCCGGAGTTGGCGGTGACGGTCACGGACTTCGACGCCGAGTTCGTGGCGCCCTGGTTATCGGTCACCGTCAGCGTCACGGTGTACGTGCCGGCCGCCGCGTAGGCGTGGCTCGCCGTCGCGCCGGTCGCGGTCTTGCCGTCGCCGAAGTTCCAGGCGTACGACGCGATCGTGCCGTTGGGGTCGCTGGAGGCTGTGCCGTCGACACTGATCGTCAGCCCGTTCTGCCCGACGGTGAAGGATGCGACCGGCGGCTGGTTCGGGCCCCCTCCCGCGATCACCACCTGGTTGCCGGTGCGCGAGATCGTGTTGCCGTCCGGGTCGGTGACCCTGAGGGAGTACGTGTGCGCGCTGCCGGGCACCAGACCGGTGTCGGTGAAGCTCATCGCCGATGTGTTCCAGAAGTTGTTGCTCTTGGTCGTGGTGTAGACCGGGCTCGCCGTGTTGCCGTCGCGCGAGAGCGCGTAGGTCAATTGGAAGTTGTCCTTGTCGTACGTCGACGTCCACGCGATCCTCGCCTGTCCGCTCGTGCTCGAGGTCGCCGTCGGCGTCAGCGCGGTGTTGTTGTTCGGCCCCATCGTGCTGCGCGAGACGCTGTCCATCGCGAACCGGGTGAGACCGTACTGCGCCTTGCCGTTCACGGTCGGGAACTCGCCTCCAGCGACGAGGTAGTTGCCGTTGCCGGAGAGGCTCCAGACCGCCTGGCCCTGGCCGGTGAACGAACCCGTGTCGAAGTCCGGGTAGTAGACCAGCGGGTTCGGCGACGGCTGACCGGAGAAGTTGAAGTACGACCTGTTGCCGTCGTTCGTCAGCTTGCCCGTCACGGCTTTCGAGAAGGCGAGCAGGTGATGGTAGGTGCGCGGATTGGTCTCGGGGAACCCGCCGACGTTGCTGCACATGTGCGCATGGCCGGTCGCGTAAAGCACGTTGCCGATCGGCATGACCGAGTAGGTGTCGCCGTGGCAGTCCTCCATCCAGACCAGCGCTCCGGTGACCGCGTCAGACGAGAAGGAGCCCTCGAAGTTGCCCCCGGAGCCGAACACGTAGCCCGAACCGTAGACCCGGTCAGCTGTCGCGACGAGGTCGGTGATCCCGGCGTTGACCCCGGCGTCGCGGACGATCTTGTTCGTCGGGAACGGCAGGACCGCACCTGTCGTGCCGTCGAGCATCGCGAGGCCGTAGTTGGCGGTGCCGTTCATGTTCTGGAACCGGCCCCCGGCGTAGACGCGGGTGCCGTCGGGGCTGACCGCGAGCGCATCGACGACGTAGTCTGCCGAGCCTTTCCACGACGTGTCCAGCGACCCGTTGGACGGGTTGATCTTGGCGATGTAGCCGGTGGCCGTTCCGTTGACGCTGGTGAAAGTGCCGCCGGCGTACAGTGCCGTGTTCGTCGCTGCCAGCGCCCGCACCTGGCTCGCCATGGCCGGACGGAACGAACTGATGATCTGGCCGGTGGCCGTGCTGATGGCGACGATCCGGTAGTAGGTGGAGCCTCCGGCGGTGGTGAAGTCACCGGCGAGGTAGACACGCGATCCGTCGGGCGATGCCGCGACGGCCAGAGCCTGTGCGTTCAGCGGCACGTTGATACTGGTGATCAGGGCGCCCGTCGTGATGTTGTACGCGAGGAAGTTGCTTCGCGAGGTGGTATTCGAACCCGCAGGCGAACCGGAGGGCCGAGCCGCCGTGAACTTGCCCGCGACGTACACGGTGTTCCCGACGACCGCTTGCGCCCACGCGACGCCGTCCATCTGGGTGGTAGGCAGGTTGCTGCCGCCGACGGTCGGAGGCGTCGCCGGATTCGTCGGATCGACGGGCATGGTATCGGCGGATGCGGCGCCGCCGATGCCCAGCCCTCCCCCGATCAGCAGCAGCGCGCTCGCCACCGCGGTGAGCATGCCGAGCACACGCGCCCGGCCGGACTTCGACATTGCATCCATGACAGCCCCAGGCCAAACTGAATAATCCTCAAAACGAGGGCCAGTCTACGCCGAGTGGGCTGCGGACGCACGGAAACCGTGGCGTCTTCGAAGAGGGAGTCGAAGTCTCGAGGACGACGGAGGGACGATCAGCTGGAGCCGCCCAAGGGAATCGAACCCTTGACCTTCTCATTACGAGTGAGATGCTCTGCCGACTGAGCTAGGGCGGCGTGGCCGGACTCGCGCCCGGGCACAGTCAGATAGCTTACCCGATCCGGGAGGGTGCTCTCGACCACAGCGACCAGCGGTCCCGGTCGCTCAGGCCTGCTGCGCGCCGAGCGCCTGCAGCTGCGCGAACGAGCTCCGGAGCCGTTCGGCGAGCGGCTCGACGCCGCCGTGGTCTGCCCAGCACGACCACGCGTGCCGCATTCCTGCGAACGCGACATACGTGACGAGACGCGCACGCTGGTGCAGCGCCTCCACGTCTTCGGCGAGCTGCGGGTCGTCGTGGGCGAGACGGCGCTGCACGACCGCGCTCAAGGCGTCCTCGAACTTGTGCATGCTGGCCATCCGCTGCGCGAACAGCTCGGGGTTGTCCTTCAGCAGCGAGCGACGCAGCACGTGCAGCTCCTTCGCGCTGGCACCGGTCTCGGCAGGGAGCCCGCCCTCCAGGTCACCGTCGAGGTCGCCTGTCTCGATCGCCGCGATGAGCAGCTTGCCCATCCCGTCGAGGATGGGCTCTGCCGGTCCGGCGCCGATGAAACGCTCGATGCTCTCTTCGTCGGGCAGTTCGGGCAGCTCGCCGATGATCGCCGATTCTTTGGAGGGGAAGTAGTTGAAGAACGTGCGCGGCGAAACATTGGCGGCGTGGCTGATCTCGTCGACGGTCACCCTGTCGAAGCCGCGCTCGCTCGCGAGCTCGAGCGCTGCCAGCTGGATGGCACGTCTGGTCGCGATGCGCTTGCGCTCACGCAGGCCCAGCTCGCCGTCCGTCGTCCCGGTCGCCACAGTCACGAGTCGATTATTTCACCGTCTGCAAAATTGCACCACTCACCGGACGGAGCTTGAACGTGAGTCGGTGCTCAGCAGGTCTTGCCCTTCGGCGGAATCGTGCCGTCGACGAGGAACGAGTCGACCGCTCCGTTCACGCACGAATTGGACTTGTTGTAGGCGGTGTGGCCTTCGCCCTTGTACGTGAGGAGGTGCCCGTTCTCGAGCTCCGACGCCATGTTCTTCGCCCACACGTACGGTGTCGCCGGGTCGTTGGTGGTTCCCACGACGAGGATGGGCGCGGATCCGGCCGCGCTGATCGGCCCCCGCTGCACCGTCGTCTTGTACGGCCAATTCGCGCAGCCGATCTCGCCGTAGGCCATGTAGGGCCCGATCACCGGCGCGGCCTTGGCGAGCTCCTGAGCCTGCGTGCGCATCGTCGCAGGGTCGTCGTCGTAGTGGTAGTCGAGGCAGTTGATCGCCATGAACGCCTCGGTGGAGTTGTCGCTGTACGTGCCGTCGCTGTTGCGGCTGTTGTAGCCGTCCGCGAGGGTGAACGCGATCCGCGCGCTGCCCTTCATGACGTCGGCGAACATGCTGCTCAGGTACGACCAGGCGGTCGCGTCGTACAGCGGATAGATGATCGCCGTCATCAGCGTGTTGGCGCCCAGCTCGCGGCCGTCGGAGTTGCGGATCGGGCTGGCCTCCACAGCGGCGAGCAGTTGCGAGATCGTCGTCATCCCGTCCTCGACCGTGCCGCTGAACGGGCAGTCTTTCTTCGTGAGGCAGTTCTTGAGGTAGGCGCGCAGCGCGCTCTCGAAGCCTTGGGCCTGCACCTTGGTGATGTCGAAGTTGCTGGCGGCCGGGTCGAGCGCCCCGTCGAGCACCAGCCTGCCCGTCTTGCCCGGGTACAGGCCGGCGTACACGGCGCCGAGGTAGGTGCCGTAGGAGTAGCCGAGGTAGTTGAGCTTCTTGTCGCCGAGCACAGCGCGCAGCAGGTCGAGGTCGCGTGCCGCGCTCACCGTGTCGACGTGGTCGAGCAGCGCCCCGGTGTTCTTCGCGCAGGCGGAGCCGAAGTCCTTCGACTGCGTGACGTTGCTCGCGATCCATGCGTCGGAGCCGCGCTGACCGGGTGTGATGCCGTAGAGGTAGTTGTCCATCTGCGCGGCGTCGTAGCACTTCACCGCCGTCGAGCGGCTGACTCCGCGAGGGTCGAACCCGACGACGTCGAAGTGGTTCTGGAGGGTCTTGTCGGTGGCGTAATTCACCGAGTCCTTGACGAAGTCGTAGCCCGAGCCTCCAGGGCCGCCGGGGTTCACCAGCAGCGACCCCTGCTTGCTGCCCGTGGCCTGCTGACGGATGAGGGCCAGTTTCACCTCGCCTGCCGAGGGGTCGTTCCAGTCCAGCGGCGCTTTGGCCGTGGTGCACTGCTTGCCCTGCGCGCACTCGCTCCAGACGAGCTTCTGGGAGTAGAAGGGCGTGAGCGCGGCCGCGACCTTCTCGGGCGCAGGGGTGGAGGTGCTCGACGTCTTCGCCGGCAGGAACCACGTGACGCAACCCGTCAGCATCAGTGCGGCGACCGCCACGATCGCGACGAAGACGGTGCGAGCGGCCCGCCGGCGAGCCGGACGGCTCAGTCGGGTGGTCACAGGTCGGTCCCCTTTCGCGCGGCGCCGCCGCGAAGGATGGTGATGAGCATGGCCTCCAGAGCCAGGGCGGGTGCGACGTTGCCGTCGATCCGCTCACGGGCGGTCGCGATCGCATCCATCGCGGCGAGCGTAGCGGCAGGAGTCGTGTGCGCGCTGAGAGCGGACAGGCGGCCCTGGAGCTCGATGTTGACGAGCTCGCTCTCGCTGCCGAGCTGGAGCATCATCACATCGCGGTACAGGGAGAGCAGATCGGTGAGGATGCGGTCGATGCCATCGCGGAGGCTGCGGGTCGCCCGCCGCTTCTGGTCCTCCTCGAGTTGCCGGAGCTGGCCGCGGAGCGCCGGCGGGATGGCGCCCCCCGGCTCGATGCCGAGCGAGCGCAGGGCGTGCTCGCGCTCCTCCGCGTCGCGCTCCTCCGTGATCGCCTTCGCGTCGGCGCCCGCGACCTCCAGCAGCGTCGCGGCGGCCTGGACGGCGTCGGAGACCGAGCGGATGCTCAGCGCGAGCGCGAGGGTCTGATCGCGGCGGCGGCGGGCCTCGTCGTTCGTGGCGAGCCGGTGCGCCATGCCGATGTGGCTCTGCGCGTGCCGGGCGGCGCGCTCGGCGACCGCGCGTTCGACGCCGTCGCGGCGCTCGATCAGCCGAGCCACGTCGGCGACGTCGGGGACCTTGAGCCGCACGGTGCGCACACGGGAGCGGATGGTCGGCAACAGGTCGGCGTCGCTGGGGGCGCAGAGGATCCACACGGTGCGCTCCGGCGGCTCCTCGAGGGCCTTCAGGAGGACGTTGGAGGTGCGCTCCGTCATGCGGTCGGCGTCTTCGATGACCATCACCCGGTATCGGCCGACCGACGGTGCGAATTGCGAGCTGGAGACGAGGGACCGCACTTCTTCGATCGAGATGATGACGCGTTCGGTGCTGAGGACGGCGAGGTCGGGGTGCGTGCGTGCCTCCACCTGGCGCTGGGTCGCGCGGTCGCCGTCCGGCGTTCCCGGGCTGAGCAAAGCGGTCGCGAAGGCGTAGGCGAGGTTGGACCTGCCCGAACCGGGAGGGCCGGTGATGAGCCAGGAGTGCGTCATACCGCGCGCGGCGGCGGCAGCCGGGCCGGACGCGGTGGCCGACTCGGCGGCGGCGCGGACGACGGCGATCGCGTCGTCCTGACCCGTCAGGTCGTCCCACACCGCCATGTGCTCCAGGCTAGCGGCCACGGCGGACAACTCGTCTGCGGCGGGACTGGCGCCGTGGGCCGCGGACGCGGGTGTCAGACCCGGTCCTCGAGGCGGCGGCGGATGTCGGCCGCTATGTCGTCCACGGGCTGCGACGCGTCGACCACCAGGAACCGTTCGGGCTCCGCCTCGGCGAGTGCGAGGTAGGCCGCGCGCACGCGGGCGTGGAAGTCGGACCGCTCGGCCTCCAGCCGGTCGTAGCGGGTGCGCGCGGTGTCGAGGCGTGCGCGCGCCGACGTCTCGTCGAGGTCGAGCAGGATCGTCAGGTCGGGGAGGAGGCCCTCCGCCGCCCAGAGCGACAGCTCGCGCACCTGGTCGGCGTCGAGGACGCGGCCGGCGCCCTGGTAGGCGACCGACGAGTCGATGTAGCGGTCCTGCAGCACCACGTCGCCTCGTTCCAGCGCAGGTCGCACGACGGTCGCGACGTGGTGTGCGCGGTCGGCGGCGTAGAGCAGCGCCTCCGCCCGCGGTGCGATGTCGCCGCGGTGGTGCAGCACGATCTCGCGGATCTCCACCCCCGCGTCGGTGCCGCCCGGCTCCCGCGTGCGCACCACCGTTCGGCCGCGGCCTCCCAACCACTGCTCGAGCAGTGCGGCCTGGGTCGACTTGCCGACACCGTCGCCGCCCTCGAGCGTGATGAACAGACCGGGCCGCGCCTTTTCGGTCACTCGGCGGTCTTCTTCGCGGCGGCGCGCGTCGACGTCGTCTTGGGCTTGGCCGCAGCCTTCGTCGTCTTGGCTGCCGTCGTCTTGGCTGCCGTCGTCTTGGCTGCCGTCGTCTTGGCTGTCGTCGTCTTGGCTGTCGTCGAGCGCGTGGTGGTGCGCTTCGCCGCCGGCTTCTTGGCCGGGCCCTTGGCCCGCTTGTCCGCGAGCAGCTGCACTGCGCGGTCGAAGTCGACCTCGTCCACGGTCTCTCCGCGCGGGATGGTGGCGTTGGTCTCACCGTCGGTCACGTAGGCGCCGAACCGGCCGTCCTTGATCTTGATCGGCTTGTCGCTTACCGGATCGGCGTCGAATTCCTTGAGCGCACTGGAGGCGCGGCGGTTGCCGTACTTCGGCTGCGCGAAGAGCTCGAGCGCGCCGGCGAGGTCGATCCCGAAGATGTCGTCCTCGGTCGGCAGCGACCGCGTGTCAGTTCCCTTCTTGAGGTACGGCCCGTATCGGCCATTCGCGGCCTGGATCTCGGCGCCGCTCTCGGGGTCGGCGCCGACGGTGCGTGGCAGGTCCAGCAGACGCAGCGCGGTGTCGAGATCGATCGTCGAGAGGTCCATCGACTTGAACAGGGACGCCGTGCGCGGCTTGGCCGCGGTCTTCTTGGCGGTCTTCTTGACCTCGACGACCTCACCGGTCTGCGGGTCGACCGCAGGCTCATCCTCCGGGTCGGCCTCGGTCACGTAGGGACCGAATCGGCCGTCCTTGGCGAGCACGAGCTTGCCGGTCGCGGGGTCGGAGCCCAGAACACGATCGGTCTGCACCGGCGCCTCGATGAGTTCCTTCGCCTTGGCGGGTGTCAGCTCATCGGGAGCGAGCTCCGGCGGCAGGTTGACACGGCGGGGCGTGGCGTCCTCCGCCGCGCCCTCCTTCTGGACCTCCAGGTATGGCCCGTACTTGCCGATGCGCAGCGTCACGCCGTCGTCGATCGCGATCGAGTTGATGCTGCGCGCGTCGATCTCACCGAGGTTGTCGATGACGCGGCGAAGGCCCTTGTGCTTGTCGCTTCCGAAATAGAAGCTGTTGAGCCAGTCGACTCGCTCGGCCTCGCCGTCGGCGATGCGGTCGAGGTCGTCCTCCATCTCGGCGGTGAAGTCGTACTGCACCAGATCGGCGAAATAGTCCTCCAGCAACCGGACCACCGAGAACGCGACCCAGCTGGGGACCAGCGCCTGACCGCGCTGCGTGACGTATCCGCGATCGATGATCGTGGAGATGATGCTCGCGAAGGTCGAGGGGCGCCCGATGCCGAGTTCTTCCAGCGTCTTCACCAGGCTGGCCTCGGTGTAGCGCGGCGGCGGCGTGGTCTCGTGACCGTCGGCGGTGACGTCCTCGACGGCGAGCGCCTGGCCCTGCGTCAGTGGCGGCAGCTTGGCGTCGCCTCCGGCGTCGGCGTTCCGCTCCTCGTCACGGCCCTCTTCGTAGGCGTTGAGGAAGCCGCGGAAGGTGATGACGGTTCCGCTCGCGGTGAACTCGGCGACGGTGCCGTCGAGCGAGCCTTCCGTGATCTTCGCTTCGACCGTCACAGACGCAGTCTGGCCCTTGGCGTCGGCCATCTGCGAGGCGACCGTGCGCTTCCAGATGAGGTCGTACAGACGGAACTCGGGTCCGCGGAGGGACTTCTCCAGCTCCGCCGGGGTGCGGAAGACCTCACCGGCGGGCCGGATCGCCTCGTGGGCCTCCTGGGCGTTCTTGCTCTTGGACGCGTAGACGCGCGGCTTCTCGGGCACCGTCTCGGCGCCGTACAGCTTCGCCGCCTGGGCGCGCGCCGCGTTGGTCGCCTGCTGCGACAGCGACGCGGAGTCGGTGCGCATATACGTGATGTACCCGTTCTCATAGAGCGTCTGGGCGACGCTCATCGTCTGCCGGGCAGAGAAGCGCAGCTTGCGCGCCGCCTCCTGCTGCATCGTGGACGTGGTGAACGGCGCCGCGGGGCGGCGGGAGTAGGGCTTGGAGTCGACCTTCGCGACCGTCACGGTCGTGCTCGACAGGCGCACCGCGTCGGCGAGCGCCTGTGCTGCGGATTCGTCGAGCGTGGTGGCACCGGAGGTCAGACGGCCGTGGTCGTCGAAGTCTCGTCCGGTCGCCACCCGCTCGCCGTTCAAGCGGGCGAGACGGGCCTCGAATGCCGCAGCCTCTTCGGGGGCGAGCTGCGCGGTGAGTCCCCAGTAGGAGGCGGCGACGAACGCGAGGCGCTCGCGCTCGCGGTCGACGACGAGGCGGGTCGCAGCGGACTGGACTCGACCGGCGGACAGCCCGGGGCCGACCTTGCGCCACAGCACCGGCGACACCTCGTAGCCGTACAGACGGTCGAGGATTCGGCGGGTCTCCTGTGCGTCGACGAGGGCGGTGTCGATCTCGCGCGTGTTGTCACGCGCCTTCTCGATCGCCTCCTTGGTGATCTCGTGGAACACCATGCGCTTGACCGGTACCTTCGGCTTGAGGACCTCGACCAGGTGCCAGGCGATGGCCTCTCCCTCGCGGTCTTCATCCGTCGCGAGTAGGAGCTCGTCGGCGTCTTTGAGCGCGCGCTTCAGGTCGGCGACCGTCTTCTTCTTCTGGTCGGACACCACGTAGTACGGCGCGAACTGGTTCTCGACGTCGACCGAGAACTTGCCGAGCGACCCCTTCTTCAGCTCGGGAGGCAGGTTCTTGGGCTCGATCAGGTCGCGGATGTGGCCGACGGATGCCATCACCTCGTAGCCTTCGCCCAGGTACTGGGCGATGGACTTCACCTTGTTCGGCGACTCGACGATGACGAGCTTCTTCGTGCCAGGCACTTGACTCCTCTTATATAGCTGCTGTGTTCAGACGGACCTCGCCGGCCCGAAATCGCTCCCCCGAGCGCCGCACAGAGAGCGGCGAGCGTGAGCCGTGCGGCCCAACAGGCAAACCATACACACCTAGGCCGGTTGTGTGCCTAATCGCCTCCCGGGTCGACACGGGCGTTCGCCGCAGGCGCACCTCCACGGATGGCCGGCCCTGTTGCGGTGTGGAGACCGGGAGGACAATGGCGTCATGGCAACGACATCAATGACGACGTACACCGCCAAGCTCATCGACGGTCCCCTGGAGGGCAAGACCATCTCCACGTCCTTCCTCGACTCCGGCGACCCCCGGCCGCGACTGGAATTGGCTGCTCCGTCCGGCGGCAAGCACTACCTGTACGTGCGCGGCTCGGCCTCCGAGACGGAGTACGCCTCGGACGACCCGAGCGCCTCGCTCCCGAGCGCCGTGGCCTACCGTTACGTGGAGACCGTGTTCGACTGAGCAAGTCATCCATCACGGGGTGCCGGGCGGGCCTGCACGAGCGGCGACCGACGCCTGCCATCCCGCGTACGGCACCACGGCGGTGACTCGCGCCACGACGCCCGTGACGGCGCATTCTGAGATCGCGGCTCCGTTGGCTCGTGCCACGAGTTCCGCCCGGCTGCACGGTTCCCCGTCGACCCGACCGACGGCGACGTCTGCGGCAGCCAGTGCTGCGGCATCTGCGGCGACGGCCGCGCTGTGCCGCGCCGTCCACGCTCCGCTGACGAGCATCACCATCGTCGTCACTGCGGCGACGACGGCGACCGTCATCAGCGCCAAGACGGTTCCCGAGCCGCGATCCGCGGAGCTGCCCGACGCCATCAGCCCGTGGCGGGACGGCGCCCGGCTCATTCCCGCCCCGCATCGTCGAGGACGCACGACCGCGCCGACGCAGTCACGCCAAGCGCCCCCAGCCCTGCGGCGCCGCTCGGAGCGGAGAGCGTGACGCACACCAATGCACCCTCGAAGCCGACCGTCCGCGACGCTCCCACGGGCGGCTCAGGAGGCGGATCGCCGCGTCCGATCAGCCGCGCGGCCGCTGAGGCGTGATCGAGTAGCCGCGCCTGCTGCCCCGCAGCCTGCACCGCGCCGACGCACAACCCCAGGCATAGGACCACCGCGGGCAGTGCGGTGGCGAACTCCGCTGTCACGCTGCCGCGCTCCCGGCTCCTCGCGGACGTCGCGACCTCCATCGCCCTCTCATGCACGACCTCCTCCCTCAGCCATCGACGGTCAGCGCCCGACGCACCAGATCTGCGAGCACCGACCGGACCTCGTCGCCGCGCAGCAGCATCAGCAGCGCGCCCGCGAATCCCACCGCCGCCATCGTCGTGACGGCGTACTCCGCAGTGCTTGCTCCGCGATCCTCCCAGCGCAGTCGCTGGAACAATGACCGCGGCTCACAACCGATCTCGCCCATGTTTTCCCCTCTTCCATCTGTGCCACGAGGCTTCGTGGCCCGCTTCCGATCGTGCCCCGCGCCGCCGCCGATCGGGCGTTCGCGGGCGAATCTGTGGACAGCTCACATCAGCCCCGTAAATGTGGAGGACATCATCGCGAGGATGACGGGGACGACCCCGAGCAACACGAATGCCGGCAACACGCACAGCCCCAACGGGAGCAGAAGACGGACCGCGAGGAGCTCGGCCCGCGTGCGGCCGTTCGCTCTCGCGATGCGGCGTTGCTGCCGCGCCTCGGCGGACAGCAACTCGATGGCCGGCGCGCCCGCCCGTTCTGCGACGCGGAGAACGCGATCGACGGCACGCCCGCCGTCCTCATCAATGCGCAGTCCGAGACGTTCTCGAGTCTCGGCGATCAGCAGCCTCGCGTGCCCAGGCGACATCCCGCCGGCCAGGGCGATCGCCATCGACTCGGGTTCCGCGCCCGCGACAGGGCCGGCTCGCGCTGCCGTGCGGACGAGTCGGGCCGTCCAGGCGCGACCCGCCAGCATCAGAAAGACGCCGACACCGGCCGCGCCCCACCCGAGAGGGCCGCCCACCAGCGCCCCCACGACATCGACACCGATGGTGTACGCCATGACGACGCCGACCAGCGGCAACCAGGCCATCAGCCGTGCCGTCGCTCGCGGCCCGGCGAGGGAGGTGCCGACATCGCGCGCCGTCTCGGCCCGATCGCGTAAGGCGGTCGCCGCGCCGCGCAACGCCGGCGCCAGCGCCGCTCCGGCATGCTCCGCGACGATCCATGCCGCCGCCACCGAGGCCATGCCGTGATCGAGCCCGTCCGACGCCCTGTTCCCTACTCTCCCCCGCACCGATCTCGCCGGCTCTCCCTCTTTATGTCCTGTCTGTCGCCGCCGCGCCGCGTCGGCGAGCGCCTCCGACGGCGGCAATCCGGCGGCGATCCGTTCCGCCGCGCCTCGCAGCGCAGGATGCTCGGCGTCCTCGGCGAGGTAGGTCCAGACCGAGACCGGGGAGATGCCCGCATCGAGGAGCACCGCCAGCGCCTCGACCGACCGGGCAAGGAGGTCGTCGCCGGCTACACCGCGAACCGCCGCCTCAGGCATCGCCGACCACCCCGAGCCGCCCTTGGGCCGTCGCGGTGAAGCGCCCGAACCCGCTGATCCTGCGACGCTCGCCCGCTCTCTCGACGTGGATGATGAGGCCGATGGCGGAGAGCGCCTGCCGTGCGATGGCGATCTCGGTCATCCCTGCCAGCGCGCCGAGCGCCTCCATTCGCGCCGGCACGTCGGCGAGCGAATTGGCGTGCAGCGTTCCTGCGCCGCCGTCGTGACCCGTGTTCAGCGCGGCGAGAAGGTCGACGACCTCCTCACCTCGGCACTCGCCGAGGACGAGTCGGTCGGGCCGCATTCGAAGCGCTTCGCGCACCAGCCGGCGCAGCCCCACACCTCCCGCGCCCTCCAGGTTCGGCTGGCGGGTCTGCAGCCCCACCACATGCGGATGCGGGATGCGGAGCTCCGCGACGTCTTCGATGAGCACGATCCGCTCGCGGGGCGGCGCCTGCGCCAGGATCGCGCCCAGAAGTGTGGTCTTGCCTGCTCCGCCCGCACCGGTGACGAGGATGTTGGTGCGCGCGGCTACCGCCTCGCGCAGTCGTTCCGCGTCGGCGGACGTCACCGACCCGGCGCGTACCAGGTCGTCGATCCCGAGCGCGACGGCGGACGGCACCCGGATCGAGATCACGGCACCCGACGTGGAGATCGGGGCGAGGACCGCGTGCACACGCACCCCTCCCGCGAGCCGGACGTCGGCGAAGGGCGTCGCTTCGTCGAGGTGCCGGCCGCCGCTGGCGATCAGCCGCGTAGCAAGGCGTCGAGCCTCCTGCGCATTCGCGCGCCAGCCGTCGACTCGATGCAGGCCGCGCGGACCGCCATCGGACCACAGCGCCCCGTCGCCAGTGAGAAAGACGTCGGTGACGCCCTCGCGCATCAGATAAGGCGTCAAGGGGCCGAACGTCTCCCACGGCCCCGGTTCGTCGCGTGCGGTTGCACCTGGTCGCGGCAGCGCTGGAGGAGCGGTCGAGATCGTCATGTGCCGACGCTACGAAGAACAGCGTCGGCCCGGACACCGATCACCCGAATCTGTGGAGAGATCCACTCATCCACCCCCGGAGGTGGAGAAACAACACCTACCGCCGGTTAAAAAAGGGGGGCCGCACCTATTGGGGGGAACAGGTGCGGCCACTGCGGCGCAGGATTGGGGGGAATCGATTGCGCCGCACGCCAGAATTATCATTCGGCCGCTGACTAGTTTACGCACAATCAATGCAAACGCAAGTCTGATCGGAGGCCGTCACCGGCACGTTGTAGAGTCAGGCATTGTCGCGCCACGACTCGAACATCCGCATCGCAAAGGAGCGAAAAGACTCCCCATGAGCAACACAATCGACAACCTGCTCCACGAATCCCGGCGGTTCGCGCCCACCGAGGAGTTCGCCGCGAACGCGATCGCGACGGCTGACCTCTACGAGCGCGCAGCGGCCGACCGGCTCGCGTTCTGGGCCGATCAGTCCCGCGACCTCGTGCACTGGCACACGCCGTTCACCCGCACGCTCGACTGGTCGAACCCACCGTTCGCGAAGTGGTTCGACGACGGCGAGCTCAACGTCGCCTACAACTGCCTCGACAGGCACGTGCTCGCCGGCAACGGCGACCGGGTCGCGATCCACTGGGAGGGCGAGCCCGGCGACTCCCGCTTAATCACGTACGCGGAGCTCACCGCCGAGGTGAAGAAGGCCGCCAACCTGCTCACCAGCCTGGGCATTCAGGCAGGTGACCGCGTCGCGATCTACCTGCCGATGATCCCGGAGGCCGTCATCGCCATGCTCGCGGTGGCGCGAATCGGCGCCGTGCACTCGGTGGTCTTCGGCGGGTTCAGCGCGGAGAGCCTCCGGTCGCGCATCGACGACGCCGAGGCCAAGCTCGTCATCACCGCCGACGGCGGCTGGCGCAAGGGCCGCGTCTTCCCGCTGAAGGACGCGGTGGACGCCGCCCTCGCGAACGGCGAGTCCACCGTCGAGCACGTGCTCGTGGTCAAGCGGGGCGAGAACGAGGTGGCGTGGACCGAGGGCCGCGACCTGTGGTGGCAGGACGAGATCGCACTCGTGGACGCCGATCACGTCGCCAAGGCGTTCCCCGCGGAGAACCCGCTGTTCATCCTCTATACGTCAGGCACGACGGGTAAGCCGAAGGGGATCCTGCACACGTCCGGCGGCTACGTCACCCAGGCCGCTTTCACGCACAAGAACGTCTTCGACCTCCACCCCGAGTCGGACGTCTACTGGTGCAGCGCGGATGTGGGCTGGATCACCGGCCACACCTACGTCGTCTACGGGCCGCTCGCCAACGGCGCCACCCAGGTGCTCTACGAAGGCACGCCCGAGACGCCGCACCCGGGTCGCTGGTGGGAGATCATCGAGAAGTACAAGGTCTCGATCTTCTACACGGCGCCGACCGCCATCCGTTCGTTCATGAAGATCGGCCGTCAGCACCCGCAGAAGTTCGACCTGTCGAGCCTCCGCGTGCTCGGGTCGGTGGGCGAGCCGATCAACCCTGAGGCGTGGATGTGGTACCGCGACGTCATCGGCGGAGGCGGCACCCCGATCGTGGACACCTGGTGGCAGACCGAGACCGGCGCCATCATGGTCTCCGCCCTGCCCGGCGTGACGACCCTCAAGCCCGGCAGCGCGCAGGTACCGCTGCCCGGAATCTCCATCGACATCCTCGATGAGGCGGGCGTCCCGGTCGGCAAGGACCAGGGCGGCCTGCTGGTCGTCACCGAGCCGTGGCCCAGCATGCTGCGCGGCATCTGGGGCGACCCCGACCGTTTCGTCGAGACATACTGGTCGAAGTTCGGCGACAAGTACTTCGCCGGCGATGGTGCACGCTACGACACGGACGGCGAGATCTGGCTGCTGGGTCGCGTCGACGACGTCATGAACGTCTCCGGCCACCGCCTCTCGACCGCGGAGATCGAATCGGCGCTGGTCGCGCACCCGCTCACGGCGGAGGCCGCGGTCGTGGGCGCCGCCGACGAGACGACCGGCCAGGCCGTCGTCGCGTTCGTGATCATCAAGCAGAACCAGCTCGAGACGGCGGAGTCGATCGACGTCGCAGCGGAGCTGCGCAAGCACGTCGCGGAGCAGATCGGCGCCATCGCGCGCCCGCGTGACATCTTCATCGTCACCGAGCTGCCGAAGACCCGATCCGGCAAGATCATGCGGCGCCTGCTCAAGGACGTCGCCGAAGGCCGCGAGGTCGGCGACACGACCACCCTCGCCGACACGGCCGTGATGAGCTCCATCCAGGCCAAGCTCACCTAGCGAGTCGCCTCAGAGAGGCTCCCGCCCAGCACAGAACCGTCGCGAATCCACTCGATTCGCGACGGTTCTCCGGTTCTCGGGCCTGATCCCGGAGGCCTACTCGTAGGCGACGATGAGCTCGACCTCGACAGGCGCGTCGAGCGGGAGCACCGCGACGCCGACCGCGGAGCGAGCGTGTACTCCGGCGTCGCCGAAGATGTCGCCGAGCACCTCGGAGGCGCCGTTGATGACACCCGGCTGACCGGTGAACGACGGGTCGGACGAGACGAAGCCGACGACCTTCACGACGCGCGTCACCCGGTCGAGCGAGCCGATCACGCTCTTGACCGCTGCGAGCGCGTTGAGCGCGCAGATGCGTGCGTACTCCTTGGCGTCGTCCGGCTGCACGAGACCGTCACCGTTGCCGACCTTGCCGGTCGCGGGGAGGGCGCCGGAGACCATCGGAAGCTGGCCGGAGGTATACACGCGCCCCGCGTCGACGACGGCGGGCGTGTAGGCGGCGACCGGAGGCACGACGGCGGGGAGGTCGATGCCGAGCTCTGCGAGGCGCGCTTCGATCGCGGCCATCAGGCGGTCTCCTCGCTCTGCACCGGGCGCTTGAGGTAGGCGACCAGGCCGCCCTCCGGACCGGTCACGACCTGCACCAGTTCCCACCCTTCCGAGCCCCAGTTGTTCAGGATGGCGGCGGTGTTATGGATCATGAGAGGAGTCGTAAGGTATTCCCAGCGCAGCATGGTGCTCTTTTCATTCGGGGGGTTTATCAGGTTCATCGCCTACTCTGATCCTATGTCTGCGCAAAAACCACAGGCTAGAGGTGTGCTCGGAGCTGTCGGCGCTTTCGTCGGCATGAGTGCCGTGGCCGGTCTTCTGGTCACCGCTGCCGTCACCCCCGCCATCGCCGTGACCGGCATGGCCGCCAACAACGGCATCGGCGTGTTCGAAGGCCTTCCGGAGTACCTCCAGATCGGCCAGCTCGCCCAGCCGACCACCATCTACGCGAAGGCGTCCGACGGCTCCGACGTCGCGCTCGCGACCTTCTACTCCCAGAACCGCCTCCCGGTCGGCTTCGACCAGATGTCGCAGGCGGCCAAAGACGCCGCGATCGCCGGCGAGGACCCTCGGTTCTACAGCCACGGCGGCGTCGACATCCAGGGCACCGTGCGCGGTGTCCTGTCGACCGTCTCCGGCGGCGGCGTGCAGGGCGGCTCCTCGATCACCCAGCAGTACGTCAAGAACGTACTGCTGCAGAAGTGCGAGGCCATGCCGGTCAAGACCAAGGAGCAGAAGGCCAAGTACCAGAGCTGCGTCGACGACTCGACCGGCGTCACTCCCGACCGCAAGGTCAAAGAGATGAAGTACGCCATCGGCCTCGAGAAGAAGTACACCAAGGACCAGATCCTCGAGGGCTACCTCAACATCGCCGGCTTCGGCGGCTCGGTCTACGGCATCGAGGCCGCTGCCCGCTACTACTACAACGTCACGGCCGCGGCGCTGACTCCTGCACAGGCGGCGAGCCTCGTCGCGATCGTCAACGAACCGACCGGCCTCAAGATCGACAACCCTGCGTCGACCGCGAACGGCGCAGCCAACGGCTACGCCAAGAACAAAGACCGGCGTGACTACATCCTCGGCAAGATGTACGAGTACAAAAAGCTGACCAAGGCGCAGTACGACGAGGCGATCAAGACCCCGATCACGCCTGTCATCACGCCGTCCCTCCGCGGATGCCAGACGGCCGGTTCGGCCGCGTACTTCTGCGATTACGTGCAGAAGATCATCCTCAACGACGAGTCGTTCGGCGCCGACGAGGACACCAGGGCCGCCAACTTCAACCGCGGCGGTTACAAGATCTACACGTCGCTCGACATGGACCTCCAGAAGGTCGCGACGGACACCCTCGACTCGTATGTGCCGAAGGAGTACAAGTTCGACATCGGCGGCGTGTTGGTCGGCGTGCAGCCCGGCACCGGCCGCGTGCTCTACATGGCGCAGAACAAGGACTACAGTCAGGACCCCGAGGTCCTGAACACCAGCCCGAAGTACACGAGCATCAACTACGCGACCGATTACCAGTTCGGCGGGTCGGGCGGATTCCAGGTGGGATCGACGTACAAGACGTTCACGCTGGCGGAGTGGCTGAAGGAAGGCCACTCGCTGTACGAGACGGTCAACGCGAACATTCGCACCTACCCGTCCGGAACCTTCAAGGGCTACTGCTACCCGGGTGGCGCCTATGGCCCGACGGGAGCCCGCTGGCCTACGAACGACAGCTCCGGCGAGGAGGGCACGCGCAGCGCCATCCAGGCGACCCAGCTCTCCATCAACACCGCGTTCGTGTCGATGGCCTCCCAGCTCGACATGTGCAAGATCCGCGACACCGCCCAGGCCTTCGGAGTGCACACGGCGAAGGGCGAGGAATTGGGGACCAATCCCGCGAGCGTCCTCGGCACCAACGAGATCGCCCCGCTGACCATGGCGACCGCATTCGCGGGAATCGCCAACGGCGGCGTCACCTGCTCGCCGATCGCCATCGACAAGATCGTCGACGGCGGCGGCAAGGAGGTCAAGCCTCCTGCGACCAAGTGCCAGCAGTCCGTCGACCCGGCCATCGCGGCGGGCATGGCCTTCGCGATGCAGAAGGTCACGCAGGGCGGTGGAACCGCCTCGGGCATGAACACGACCGGCAAGGACATGCTGGCCAAGACCGGTACGACCGACGGCAATGAGCAGCTGTGGCTCGTCGCCGCGACGACGAAGGTCGCAGGTGCTTACTGGGTCGGAAACGTGACCGGCCATCAGGACATGCGCAAGACCTATCCGACCCACGGATCCTCCCCCGCGAGCGCCCGAACGGTTGTGCAGCGCACCATGATGTCGGCGGCCGTCGGCAAGTACGGCGGCGACTCCTTCCCCTCGCCGAACAGCAAGCTCGTGCAGGGTGCGCAGGTCACCATCCCCGATCTCGCCGGCAAATCGCCCGATGAGGCGAAGTCCATCCTCACGGGCCTCGGTCTCGACAGCACCGACGGAGGGCCGCAGGACTCGGCGGCCCCCGCCGGCACGGTGGCTTCGAGCAACCCGGCCGCGGGCTCGTCCGTCGGCAAGGGCACGGTCGTGACGCTGTACACGAGCAACGGCTCCCTCGTCGCGATCCCGAACGTGGTCGGGCAGAAGCTCTCCGACGCGCAACAGGCTCTGGCTGCTGCCGGGTTCAGCGCGAAGGTCAACGGGGGTGGCGCCTCACCCAACGACATCGTCCAGGCGATGGATCCGGGCGCGGGCACGCCCGCGAAGGCCGGCACCCAGGTCACGCTCACTCTTCAGAAGAACACGCCGACTCCCGGTCCGGGAGCGGGCGGCTAGTGCCGCGCTCGTCGGGCTTCCGTCCGGTGGGCACCGCCCTCGCGGTGCTCGCCGGAACGGGTGCGGCCGCGTTCGCGTACGGGTCGCTCGTCGAACGCCGCGCGTTCACGCTGCGCGAGGTGAGCGTGCCGGTGCTCCCGGCCGGAGCCGCTCCCATCCGGGTGCTGCACTTGTCCGACCTGCACATGGCGCCGTGGCAGCGTGACAAGCAGCAGTGGGTGCGTGAGCTCGCGCGGTTCCAGCCCGATTTGATCGTCGACACCGGCGACAACCTCAGCCACGAGAACGGCCTGGAGGGCATCCGCGCCGCGTTCGACGCGTTCCGTGGCGTTCCCGGGGTGTTCGTGCACGGCTCGAACGACTACTACGGCCCCCAGCTGAAGAACCCGCTCAAGTACTTCCGGGGCCCGTCGAAGCGCCATTCGACGACGGCTCCGCGCCTCGACGACAAGGCCCTCACCGCCTACTTCGACAGCCTCGGCTGGCTGAACCTCAACAATGCCGCCGGCGCCCTAGACATCAACGGCACGCACCTCGAGTTCTTCGGTGTGAACGACCCGCACATCCAGGCCGACCGGCTGGAGGCCATCCCCGGCGCGCTCGATGAGCTGCGCGAGGACGACCCCTACTCCGACGACGCCATGTGGCCGGAGGACGCACCACGGAGCGAGCGCCCGACGGTCACGCTGGGCGTCGTCCACGCGCCGTACCGCCGGGTGCTCGACGCCTTCGTCACCTACGGCGCGTCGATGATCTTCGCCGGCCACACACACGGCGGCCAGGTCTGCGTGCCGGGATTCGGTGCTCTGGTCACCAATTGCGATATCCCGCGCCAGCAGGTCAAGGGCCTGAGCATCTGGCGGCATGCGTTCCGGGCAGCCTATCTGAACGTCTCGGCGGGTCTCGGCACGTCGATCTACGCGCCGGTGCGGTTCGCCTGCCGGCCGGAGGCGACGCTGGTGACGTTGACGGCGTCGGAGTAGCCCGCATCGCGCTTCGGGTGAGCGCTAGCAGAATTGAAGGAGGGCCCGGCTCGCTGCGCGAACCGGGCCCTCTTATTTTGGGTCGGGGTGACAGGATTTGAACCTGCGGCCTCTTCGTCCCGAACGAAGCGCGCTACCAAGCTGCGCCACACCCCGGTGGCCCGAAGGCCTCATCTAGGATACACGAGCGCGAGGGTGCGAATGACCACCTGCGGTCGGGCTGGACCCCTCCGGTCGCCCTAGAACGCGTCCGGCCGCGCGAAGTCCACCGTCGCGTAGATCGACTCCGGGTCGATGTGCGAGCGGATGAGCGGGAGCGTGCGCGAGACCGCCGTGTTGATGCGTTCGCGGAGGTCGTCGGAGGTGATCGCGTAGTCCTTGAAGTCGGACTCGCTCGCGTAGATGCCGAGTGGGAGCGTGAGGGACTGGAAGAAGCCGAAGAGGGGCCGCATCTGGTGCTCCACGAGAAGGGCGTGCCGGTCGCTTCCGCCGGTGGCGGTGAGGACGATCGGCTTGTCGATGAGGGCGTACTGGCCGATGTGGTCGAAGAAGAGCTTGAACAGGCCCGTGTACGTCGCCCGGTAGGCCGGCGAGCCGACCACGACCACGTCGGCCGACTCGACCGTCTCCAGGGCCGCCTGCACCCGCGCGCTCAGGCCGCTGCGGAACGGAGCTGCCCCGAGTTCGGCGAGCAGCGGCGCGAGCTCGATCGTGGTCGCGGTGCCGCCGGTCGCGTCGGCGAACGAACGCGTGACTTCGTCGACGAGCACGGTCGTGCGAGAGGGCGCGGTCGGGCTGCCGCTCACGCCGACGACGTGGGGTGCGTGTGCCATACGGGTACCGCCTTCACTGAGGGGGGTCGGGGTGGGCCCAACGCTACCCCCGGGTGTCGGCGAACGCCCGTGCGGCCGTCACGCGCCGTCATGGAGCGGGGTACAGCTCCGCGACGACCTCCAACGACCGGATGCGGCCCTCCACGGTCGCAGCACCCGACGACACCATCAGCTCGTCAACACCGGTGGAGGCGATGAGCGAGTCGAGGCGCGCCTTCACCTGGTCGGGCGTGCCGATCGCCTGGCGAGCGTTGCGGGCGGCGATGAACTCCTCCTCCGCCGGGCTGAACTCGTAGGCGAGCGCCTCCTCCATGCTCACCGGCTGCGGCTTGAGGCCGCGGCGCATCCGGAGGAACGAGAGCTGCCCGGGCAGAGAGAGCGCACGCACCTGGGCGGGGTCGTCGTCGGCGATCACGTTGACCGCGATCATCGCGTGCGGCTCGCTCAGCTGCTCCCCCGGCTCGAACCGCGACCGGTACAGGTCGAGCGCGGCCTCGGTGTTCTCGCCGGCGAAGTGGTGGGCGAAGGCGAACGGGAGGCCGAGAGCGGCGGCGACCTGAGCGCTGTAGCCGCTCGAGCCGAGCAGCCACACCTGCGGAGCGTCGCCGAGGCCGGGCACGGCCGTGATGGTGTGCAGCGGGTTCGCGTCGCTCATGCCGCCGTAGAAGAAGCCGAACAGGTCGAGAAGCTGCTGCGGGAAATCGTCGACGCCGAGGCCCTCCGCGCTCCGCCGAAGCGCCATGGCGGTCGCGCCGTCCGTGCCGGGCGCCCGGCCGATGCCGAGGTCGATGCGGTCGCCGTAGAGCGCGCGGAGGGTGCCGAACTGCTCGGCGACCACGAGGGGGGCGTGGTTGGGCAGCATCACGCCCCCCGACCCGACACGGATGCGCTCGGTCGCCGCAGCGATGCCGGCGATGAGCACGGCCGGGGCGCTGGAGGCGATCGCGGGCATGCCGTGGTGCTCGGCGACCCAGAAACGACGGTAGCCGAGACGCTCCGCCTCTCGTGCGAGGCGGATCGTCCCGGCTACGGCGTCGGCGTTGCTGCCGCCGGCGGGTCTGCTGGCGAGGTCGAGGACGTTGAGGGGGATGCCGGTGGTCACAGGGAGGGCAACCGCTGTCGCCCTCCCTGCATTCCTAGACCGAGGTCAGGACGACCGGACCTTGCGCATCCACGCCGCCACCGCGACGCTCACGAGTCCGATGGCCAGGAGGCCGGCGCCCGTCCAGATCGCCCACTCCGCGATGACGGAGCCGGTGTCGGCGAGGCCGGAGCTGCCCGGGTCGTTGATGGTCGATGCGGAGGCATCGGCCGGAACGACCGTCAGGGATGCGGAGCAGACGTGCCCACTGGTCCCTCCGGTGCCGGTGATGGTGTAGCTGCCGGTCGCGTCGGCCGGGAGCGTGACGTGCAGGACGTCGCTTCCGTCGGAGTTGGCCTGCTTCGAGAACGTCACCGAGCTCGCCATGACGATGCTCGCACCATCGGAGCCGCTGGCGACCCAGGTGATCGTCTCACCGTCGCTCCAGGTGCCCGGCACGCAGGTGAGCGTGGCCGAGTGGCCTGCCTGGGTGGTGCTCACGTCGAATGTGCAGGGAGCCCCACTCGGGTAGTCCACTGCGTTCGCGGCCGCAGGTGCCGCGAGCAGCAGCGCTGCGGTGACGGCTGCCGCCGCCAGGATCTTCTTCAACATCGGGTTCGCCTTCCCCTCGACCCGGCCACCTGTCGGGTTAGTGATTAATGCTCACTTTACGCTGGCTGTGCACGGGACAGCAATGGTTCCCACGGCGGTCCGTGCCCCCACATCGGGGGTGGTCCCGTCCCCCTTCAACGTCGGCGTGACCGCTACCGTCAGCCCGGACGCCTTCTGGACCGTGCCCAGGAACTCGACGTCGACGGACGTCGACTCCCCCGGCTTCAGCTGGACCTCCACCACCGCGACCGGCCGACCGTCGTCGGTTCCGGCGATCGACCTCACGTCGACGCCGTTGCTCTTCGCACTGGCGAGCAGGCCCTTCTGCGGCCCGTAGAACGCGATGCGCGTACGGATCTGGCCCGCGGGCACCCCGTACGACCCGTTGCCGGTCACGTAGGCGGGCAGCGACTTCGCCGCGTCGGCGGGCGCGTTGTTCTTCAGCGTGACATGCACGATCGAGGTGATCTTGTCATCCAGCCGGCACACGGCTGCCCCCGCCGAGACCGATGTCTGGAGGTAATAGTCCATCTTCGAGCCGGTCGCGTCGTTGAAGTACACGCCGAGCGCGGTCGTCTGCGGATCGGACACCGGCAGGTTGCCCGCGAGCGTCGTCGACTGCAGCACGGACTGCTCCGACGGACGGGAGCTCCAGATCCGGAGCCTGTCGGATGAGCCGGCTGCGGTGAGCGAGGAGGCGAGCGCCTTGCCGTCGACCGCCCCGCTCGCGATCTTGCTGAAAAGCGCGGTCGTCGCGGAGGAGAAGAACGTGTCCTGGAGGCTCGGCTGGTCCGGGTAGCGGGCGTAGATGCCGCTGAGCAGCAGCGAGACCGCGTTCGACGAGGTGAGCACGTCGCCCGAGGGTAGTTTCACCGGGCCGGTGGCGCGCAGCAGCGTGCTCAGCACGACAGGATCGACCGTGATGACACCATCGACGACCCCGCCGTGCGTCTTCACCCACATCGCGGACGCCGTGCGGGCGGCGAGCGGGAAGTCCGGCGTGAAGTTGACGTCCTGCAGATAGCGGCCGACGAGCGGGCCGTAGAGGTCGGTCGTAGCGGCGGGCACGTCGAACACGGGCTCCGGCCACGGGCCGATGGAGGTGCCGGCCTCCTGCGAGGTCAGCGCGATGGCGCCCTTGTCGGTCGTGACCAGCGCGACCGAGCCGATGAGGCCTCCGGTCGCCCGCAGTTCGGCCGGGTTCTGCGCCACGATCAGGTAAGAGCGAGGGCCCGTGGCGCCGAGCATGCCCGGCAGCAGCCGGGCCGTGTTGCCCGCGGCCTCCAGGTCGGGGGCGACCGCCGTCATCGCGCCGCGCATCTTGTCGACGGCCGTCGCGATCGGCACGATCACACTGCGGTCGTCGATGGAGGCCAGCTGCTGCTGCGCGGTCTCGAACGCGGTCTGCGCCCTCTCCACGACCGGCTGGGCGGTGAGCAGCGGCTTCAGGTCGATCTTGCCGTTCGACAGCTTCAGGTCGCGGGGATCCACCGATCCCGCGACGGAGACCAGAGGACGCACCACGTCGGTGGCGAGCGTATCGGTGGCCGCCGCGAC
This sequence comes from Leifsonia sp. PARNA 1/14, assembly GCF_055720965.1. Lineage (NCBI taxonomy): Bacteria > Bacillati > Actinomycetota > Actinomycetes > Micrococcales > Microbacteriaceae > Leifsonia > Leifsonia sp. PARNA 1/14. The sequence continues at coordinate 657 of NZ_JBVQSP010000004.1, read as the reverse complement.
GGTCCGCACGGCCGCGAGGTTGGGGCCGATCCACGGGATGATCTCCGCCGTCTGCCACACCGGATCGCTCGTGAGCGACGCCGCGTGGTGCGCGCGCTTCTGGAGGTCGGCGGCGGCCGCGGCGGCACGGGAGGTGTCGCCGGACTCGACCGCTGAACGCACGGTCTGCACGTCAGGTGCGGCCGCGGCGAGCTCCTGGTGGGCCAGGTACGCACGCGCGCCGATCCATGCGACAGCGAACAGCAGCAGGATCCCGACGATGATCAGGGTGAGCCCGAGGGCTCCACGGCGTCGGCGGCGCGGCTCAGGAGGCGGTGCCGCTGGCCGCGGCGGCGCTTCTTCGTGCGAGAGACCGGTCGCCATGAGGATAAAGGTAACAAATCCTCAGTTTCAACCCCAGTCCCCAACTGACCCCCAAAGGAGGGCGAGGGCGCCGCCCGCGCCGGTCGGTCAGCGGCCGAGGCCGCGGAATCGCCAGCCGGCGGTGCGCCAGGTGTCGGGGTGGAGGGCGTTGCGGCCGTCGATGATGACTTTGTGGGTGACGAGGTCGCCGAGGTGGTGGGGGTCGAGGCCGGTGTATTGCGGCCATTCGGTGATCAGGACCACGATGTCCGCGCCGTGGGCGGCTTCGGCGGCGGAGTCGACGTAGGTGAGTTG
>NZ_JBVQSP010000003.1:419291-434070 GCF_055720965.1 Leifsonia sp. PARNA 1/14 | reverse complement strand
CACGAGAGCGACTGTCGCCTATGACGCGACTCAGGTGTCACCTATCAACTGTCACCTATGTCGTGAACCCAGACACCTCGTGGCGCACAGTCTTCGGACGAAGAACTGTGTTGAGACAGTAACGAAGCCCCCGCTCCGGCGGGGGCTTTCGTGTTTCCGGCCCCCTCGCCGCTCGCTCCCGGTCGTATGGGAGCGGTATCCCCACTCCCATACGACATCGGGTAAGACGCCGGTGCGTCGCGAGACGCCCCCTAACTGCGTGCGCGGGCACCGGTGACCCTTCCAGGGTAACCGCGCAATAGACCGTACAGTGCACCCGATTTCGGCGCGGCGTCCAGCGCGGTATTCCGGGCCTGCCCGAAACGGGACACCGCTGGTTATGCTGTGCGCCATGAGCACGAAGAGCAAGCAGGGACCGCATCAGGAGGAGACGCTGCACCTGGGCGCTCACCGGGGGATGTGGGGCGCGTTCGCCGGCCTGATCACGGCCGTCCTGATCGCCTATCCGCTGTCGGCGAGCGTCGCGTTCGCCACCCACCCTGCGACTCAGAAGCTGTTCGGGGAGCGGCTGGCCTCCACGTCGCAGGCCGGGTTCCAGGCGTTCTGGTGGATCATCGCGCTGGGCTGTCTCGCGCTGCCGTTCATCGTGGGCTACGGCATCGCCCGGATGTCGGGTCGCACCCTCGTCATCATCGGCGGGATCGTCGTGGTCTTCCTGATCCTGGTGATCGTGCTGGGGCAGATGTTCCTGTTCTGAGCCGCCTCTTCTGAGCGCCCCGACGCGCAGGCTCAGAAGTCGGCGTCGCCGAGCTCCTCGGCGTTCAGGTCGTCCGGCGAGCCCATCACGGCCGGCACGCACTCCGCAAAGGCGTAACGGAGGAGCACCGGCCACTCGCTGGAGTCGACCAGGTCGAAGACGTCCACGACCGCGGCCCCGCCGATGTGGGAGGGTACGCGCAACTCGAAGGGCGGCTCGCTCGTCCGCTCGAACTCGATCTCGTACGCGATGTCGCCACGCTCGAGGACGGCCAGCACGATCTCCATGTCTTCCGTCCTACTCGTTCCGCTCCGCTGCCAACACCCCCGCTGCCGCTCGGCGCAGCAAAGAGAGCGCACTACAGCGTGAGCAGGCCACGGCGGAAGCCCTCGGCGACCGCGGCCGCACGGTCGCCGACGCCGAGCTTGCCGTAGATGCTCAGCAGGTGCGTCTTGACGGTGGCCTCGCTGAGGTGGAGGCGCTCCCCGGCGACCCGGTTCGTCGCCCCGTCGGCGACCAGGGCCAGCACCTCGAGCTCGCGCGGCGAAAGGAGGCTCGTCTCGGGGGTGCGCACCCGGCCGACCAGGCGCGACGCGACGGAGGGCGCCAGCACCGCGTCGCCGACGGCCGCCGCGCGGATGGCGCGCAGCAGGTCCTCCCGCGGGGCATCCTTGAGCAGGTAGCCCGTGGCGCCCGCCTCGATCGCCGGGAGCACGTCCGAGTCGCCGTCGAACGTCGTGAGCACGACCACGCGGCACGGGAGGCCCAGCCGGGTGAGCTCGCGGATGGCGGCGACGCCGTCCATTCCGCGCATCCGGAGGTCCATCAGCACGACGTCCGGAGTCAGCGCGCGCGCGAGCTGCACCGCTTCCGCGCCGTCCGACGCCTCGCCCACGACCTCCACCCCGGGGTCGGAGGCCACCATGCCGACGATCCCGTCGCGCACGACGGGATGGTCGTCGACCACCAGCAGGCGCACGGGGGCGTCGGCGCTCGCCGCGGTCACGCCGGCACCTCTGCGCGGATCGCGGTGCCGTGACCGGGACGCGACTCGACGACGAGGCCTCCCGCGACCGACTCGATGCGCTCGCGCATGGCCACCAGTCCGTAGCCGCCCTCGTCGGAGGGCGCCCGCTCGACCGAGCGCGCCTCTGGATCGAAGCCGCGGCCGTCGTCGCGCACCTCGAGCCGGGTGCCGGCCGCATCCGTGCGCAGGGTCAGCCGCACCCGCCGCGCGCCGGCATGGCGCTCGACGTTCGCGAGGGCCTCCTGCGCGGTCCGCAGCAGTGCGACCTCCACGTCGGTCGGCAGCGCGGTGGCGTCGCCGCTCGCGCTGACATCGCACGGGATGCCGGTGCGCTCCGTCCAGGTGCGCGCCAGCTGGCCGACCGCCTCCGGCAGTCGCATCGCGTCGAGAGCGGCCGGTCGCAGCGCTTTCACCGAGCGCCGCGCCTCGGCGAGACCGTCGCGCGCGAGGGCGATGGCCGCTTCGGTGTGCCGGGTCCGGGAGGCCTCGTCCGGTGCCTGCCGCGCCGCCTGCAGCTGGATGACGATGCCCGCGAAGCCCTGCGCGAGCGTGTCGTGGATCTCGCGTGCGAGACGCGACCGCTCCTGCTCCGTGGCGCTCAGCTTCAGCTGGCGTTCGGCGAGCCGCAGCGACCACGAGAGGCCGCACATGGCGACCACGTTGAGCAGGAGGATGCCGATGCCGCCGACGATCCCCGCGGTGTCCCAGCCCAGCGGCGAGGCCTGCGCCAGCGCGGCGACCACCGCCGTCGCGCCGACGGCGAGCAGCTCCCACGGCCAGGGGACGATCGAGTAGGCGAACGTGAACGTCGCGATCGTGAGGAAGCCGAACCAGCTGTCCCGGAAGACCAGCGCCAGATTGAGGGCGATGAGGCCTGCCATGAAGACGGCGACCAGCGCGGGCCGCTCCTGCAGCGCCACCGGCAGCCGCCGCCAGACGATGATCCACGCCACGGTCGCCGCGCAGAGGACGAGAGTGGGCACGAGCTGCGCCCACTCGCCCCACTGCACGCCGAGCGTGAAGGCGACCAGCACCGCAAGCACGACGTACGGTGTGAGCGTGAGGACGGTCCTCCAGCGCGGATCGATCACGATCAGACCCTACGCTTTCGCGGGTACCAGCGCGCGTGTCCTGGGCAGGTTGGCGATGATCGCGACGGGCAGCACGAGGAGGCCGCAGACGGCCTGCTCGATGCGCACCCAGTCGGGCAGGAAGCCGGGGATCGACACGATCACGACGACGGCCGCGACGATGATCGGAGCGACGATCCGCAGCCGCAGCAGGGCGTTGCGCGACCCGCGCGCCGCGCCGATCCCGAAGATCAGGAGCACGACGGAGCTGGCGAACACGATCGAGCAGCGGATCCAGATGGCGACGTCGACGCCGACGCCGACGGCGGTCAGCACGGCGAGGAACGCGACCATCGCGGCGCTCAGGGCGACGAACGACCAGAGCAGGGCGAGCACCGGGCGGAAGACCGCGCGGCGGGCCGTGGCGTGCACGGGGGCGGTGGTGGGGAGGTGGGTCTCGGTCATGACCACAGCCTCCCGGGCCGCGCCCGCGCACGGATCGACCGAACGGTCAGACCCCGTCACCGATCGGCTGGTCGCTCGGCAGCCGGCCGGCGGTCACCGGTCGGCCGGGACGTCCGGCCCGGACACCTCCACCTCGCAGCCGTACATCCGCCCGACGATGCCGCCCTGATCCACCCACACCCGGCGCACTTCGTACCGGCGGGGGACATTGCCGCCCGGCGCCTTCGTGACCGCGTCGTCGAAGGCCTTCTCGAAGCCCTCCATCGACTGTCCTTCGACCAGCATGCTCGTACCCCCGCCTTCTCCGGCCTCCCTCGGGCCGGTCGGCCGCACGCTACCGCTGCTTGCCGGGCGGCGGCAACGGGTGTAGACGAGTGGGGAACCCGCAAAAGACAGGAGGTCGTGCCGTGGCTTCGATCGTGGTGCAGTCGTTCGTCACCCTCGACGGGGTGGTACAGGGGCCGGGCGGCCCGGAGGAGGACGTCGCCGGAGAGTTCCCGTATGGCGGGTGGCAGTTCGACTACGACGACGACGGGACCGTCGAGGAATGGGAGAAGAACACGGAGGCACTGCTGCTCGGTCGGCGGACCTACGAGCTCTTCGCCGCCTCCTGGGGCGTCTGGAGCGAAGACGAGGAGGGTTTCCAGGGCGAGCTGACCCGCCGCTACAACCGCATCCCCAAATACGTCGCGTCGCGCACGCTGGGCGAGGTCGGCTGGAAGAACTCGTTCCTGCTCGGTCCGGACGTCACCGCGGCGGTCGATCGCCTGCGCGACGAGCCGGGAGGCGAGATCCGGGTGTGGGGGAGCACCGAGCTCATCCGCACGCTGGCCGAGCACGACCAGGTCGACGAGTACCGTCTGCTGGTGTATCCGCTCGTGCTGGGCACGGGCAAGAAGCTGTTCGGCGACGGGTTCCCGTACTCGCGGATGGCGCTGGTCGAGTCGCGCTCCACCTCCGCGGGCGTGGTGGTGAACGTCTACCGGCGGGCGAACGCCTGACGCCAGAAGCGTTCGTGCGGCGCCATCCAGTCGCGCAGTTCACTCCACGGTTCGGGCGTGAGCGCGTAGTACACGTTGCGCCCCGCCGTGCGCTCGGCGACGAGGCCGGCGTCGCGGAGCGCCCGCACATGCTCGGACACCGACGGCCGGCTCATCGAGAACCGTGCGGCGATCTCACCGGCGCTGCTCTCACCCTCGAGCAGGAGGTCGAGGATCTCGCGTCTGGTCGGGTTGGCGAGTGCGCCGAACAGCCGATCCGCCGAGGTGTCCTTGGCGCGGACGGGCACGTCAGCCCTGCTGAAGCAGCACGAAGCCGTTGCCGTCGGGGGCGACGGACAGCCAGCGCGCGTCACCGTACGCGGTGTCGGCGCGGACCTCGAAGCCGAGCACGTCGCGGTAGAAGGCGAGCGAGCGGTCCTGGTCGGCGACGGGGATGGTGATGGCGCGGTCGTAGGCTGACCGCATGGCCGGTGGAGCTCACGACGACCGCAGTGTCGCCGAGCGCGTGTTCGCGATCGCGGACGCCTTCGAGCGCGGCGACGAGCTGACCCTCAGCGAGGTCGCGCGGCGGGCCGGCCTCCCGGTCTCGACCGCGCACCGGCTGCTCGGCGAATGGGTCGCCTGGGGCGGCCTCGTGCGCGGCGACGACGGCCGGTACCGGGTCGGCATGAAGCTGTGGAGGCTCGGCGCACGCCAGCCCACGGCCCGCAAGCTGCGGGAGGCCGCGCGCCCCTACCTCGACGACCTCCTGGAGGCGACGGGAGAGCACGTCCACCTCGCGGTGCGCGACGGCCTCGGCGCGGTCTACCTCGAGCGCCTGTCCGGCGCAGGGGCGATCCGGGTCATCAGCGACGTCGGCACGCGCCTCCCGCTGCATGCCACCGGTGTCGGCCTCGTCCTCCTCGCCTACGCGCCGCCGGGCACGCTCGAGGAGGTCGTGGCGCAGCACCCGCGCAAGTTCCAGCCGAACACATTGACGGGCGAGAAGGAGCTCCGTGCGCGGCTCGCGAGCATCCGCGCGACGGGCGTATCGCGGTCGGTCGAGGAGCTGACGCGCGGCGCCTTCTCGGTCGCGGCGCCGGTGCGTGACACCGCGGGTGATGTCGTGGCGGCGGTGTCGATCATCGCGCACGCCGAACGCGCCGACGAGCCGCAGTTCGCACTGGGCGTGCGCATGGCCGCGAGGGGGATCTCGGCGGCACTCGTCTCGGGTCGCTGAGGCTAGATGGGCTTCTGCGGCGACCGGTACCTTTAGCCATGCTCACGCACAGAACGCTCAGATCAGTCCTCTCGGCGGCCGTGGTGCTCGCCGCTCTGTCCGGATGCGCGTCGTCCGGATCCTCGTCCCCGGCCGGTGATTGGGGAACCGTCAAGACGGGTCAGCCGTCGCTCACCATCGACTCTGACGGGTCGTTCCACGGCAACGACGGGTGCAATGCGATGAAGGGCGACGGGAAGATCTCCGGTCAGGAGTTCACGTTCGGGCCGTTCGCCTCCACGCTGGTGGCGTGCGAGGGCGTGACGCCGTGGCTCAATCTCGCGGTCACCGCCAAGGTCGACGGTAAGAACCTGGTCGTCTTCCGAGGTGACGGCACCAAGCTGGGCGAACTGCCACGCCGCTGACGGGGTGATCGATCAGGGGAGCCGATCCCGCTGGACGGAAACCTCGACGCGCGTCGACCGGTGCGGAATTCTTTCCACCCAGCGGAAAAGCACTACTCCGCCCCGCGTACGTGACGAAGACTGGGACGACCTTCTCACCGACGCGAAAGGCGGCGCATGCGAACCCAGGTCGCCATCATCGGGGCCGGGCCCGCAGGACTCCTGCTCGGCCACATCCTCCGACGAGCAGGAATCGGGTTCGTCATCCTCGAGCAGAAGAGCCGCGAGTACGTGCTCGGCCGTGTGCGTGCCGGGGTCCTCGAGCAGGGCTCGGTCGACATCCTGCGAGAGCTCGGCCTCGACGCCGATCTCGCAGAACGCGGGCTGACCCACCACGGCATCTACCTGCAGTACGAGGGGCTGCGTCACCACCTCGACTTCGTCGACCTCGTCGGTCGCACGGTCACCGTCTACGGCCAGCAGGCGCTCGTGCGGCACTTGCTCGCCGAGCACGACCGGGCGGGCTCCGACGTCCGTTTCGAGGTCGGCGGGGTCGCGCCACACGATATCGACACCGATTCCCCCTTCGTGACGACCGACGACGGCGAGCGCATCGACTGCGAGATCGTCGTCGGCGCCGACGGCTACCACGGGGTCTGCCGCCCGGCGATCCCGGGCATCGAGGCGCTCGAGCGCAGCTATCCCTATGCCTGGCTCGGCATCCTGGCCGACGTGCCGCCCTCGACGGACGACCTCATTTACGCCCTGCACCCTCAAGGCTTCGCCATGCACTCCATGCGCTCGCTGGAAGTGTCGCGGCTCTATCTGCAGGTCGACCCCGACGAGTCGATCGACGACTGGTCGGACGCACGCATCTGGGAGGCGCTGCAGACGCGCCTCGGCGTACCGGGCTGGACTCTCCGCGAGGGCGTCATCACCGAGAAGTCGATCACGCCGATGCGCAGCTTCGTCGCCTCCACCCTCGAGCACGGCAGGCTGTTCCTCGCCGGCGACGCCGGCCACATCGTGCCGCCGACCGGAGCGAAGGGCCTCAACTCGGCGATCGCCGACGTCGCCCTCCTCGGTCGCTCGCTGACCGCCCACTTCGGCGGGGACGACACGCTGCTGAAGCGCTACAGCACCTCCGCACTCGCGCGCCAATGGAAGGTGCAGCAGTTCTCCCAGTGGATGACGGAGATGCTCCACGTGCACCGGGAGGTCGCCGATCCGTCGGCCAGGGCCTTCCGCTACCGCAGCCAGCTCGGCCAGCTGGAGTACACGACCGGATCGCGTCACGCTCAGGCGGCACTCGCCGAGCAGTACGCGGGCCTTCCCTTCTGAGGCGCGCCATGACCAACACCGAGCAGGACCAGATCAACGCCGAGATCGCCCGGGTGCACGCGGCCACCGCTGCCGCGGGGCCGCTCCCCGTGCACCCGCTGCGCGACTTCGGGCCGTACCGCAGCTCGACGCTGCGGCACCCGACGCACGAGCTCGTCCGCGCCGATCCCGAGGAGATCGAGCTGGTCTCGCCGGCGTTCGGGCACACGGACGTCGCCGCGGAGGAGAGCGACCTGACCATCCAGCACAGCGGCGAGCCGCTCGGCGAGCGGATCATCGTGACCGGCCGGGTGCTCGACGGCGAGGGCAGGCCGGTGCGCAACCAGCTCGTCGAGGTCTGGCAGGCGAACTCGGCGGGCCGCTACGTGCACAAGCGCGACCAGCATCCCGCCCCCCTCGACCCGAACTTCACCGGCGTGGGTCGCATGATCACGGGCGAGGACGGGTCGTACCGCTTCGTCACGATCAAGCCGGGCCCGTACCCGTGGAAGAACCACCGCAACGCCTGGCGTCCCGCCCACATCCACTTCTCGCTGTTCGGCTCTCAGTTCACGCAGCGGCTGGTCACGCAGATGTACTTTCCGAGCGACCCGTTGTTCGCGCTCGACCCGATATACCAGTCGATCGTCGACCCCGACGCCCGGCAGCGGCTGATCGCGACCTACGATCACGACGTGAGCGAGCCGGAGTGGGCGCTGGGCTACCGGTGGGACATCGTGCTCACGGGCAGCAAGGCCACGTGGATGGAGCCGGAGGAGGGCGAGCATGCCTGAGCGGAACGACACCGGCGCGCCGGAGAGCGCGCAGTACGCGCAGACACCGTCGCAGACCGTCGGACCGTTCTTCGGGTACGCATTGCCGTACGACGGTGGACCGGAGGTCGCGCCGCCGTGGCATCCCGATGCGATCCGGTTCCACGGCACCATCTACGACGGAGCGGGCGAACCCGTTCCCGACGCGATCCTGGAGGTCTGGGGCGCCGACGCCGAGGGGCGACCGATCGACCAGCGTGGCAGCCTGCACCGCGACGGTTACACGGTGACCGGGTTCGGTCGCGCCGCCGTCGACCGGGCGGGCCACTACACGTTCACGACCGTCCGGCCCGGAGCCCCAGCGCCGGGGCGCGCACCGTACCTCCTGGTGACGGTCTTCGCCCGTGGCCTGCTGCACCACCTGTTCACGCGCGCCTACTTCGACGACGACCCGTTCTTGGCGACCGTTCCGGAGGACCGGCGCTGCACTCTCCGTGCGGTGCAGGACGGCGAACGCAGTTACCGGTTCGACATCCGGCTGCAGGGCGACGGCGAGACCGTCTTCCTCGACTTCATCGGCGACGGCCGTGGCTGACGTCTTCGACTGGGGCCTCCTCGAGCCGGCCGGTGCACAGGGTGCGTCGGCCGGCGACGACCGTGTGCTGGCGGCGATGGTCGCGGTGGAGGAGGCGCTGATCGGCGCGTGGGACGACCTCGACGAAGGAGGGTCCGCGTCGCGCGCGATCGCCTTCGACGTCGACGCGATCGACCGCGGCCGGCTCGTGGAGGGCGCACGCGGCGCGGGCGTGCCGATCATCGCGCTGGTCGAGCAGCTGCGCGCGCAGGCGGGCGAGGCCGCCGACCGCGTCCACCGGGGCGCGACGAGCCAAGACATCGTCGACACGGCCCTCGTGCTGATTTCGCGCGACAGCCTCGCCCTCACGGGCGACGCGCTCGCGTCGGCGGCTGCAGCGCTCGCCGACCTCGCCGAGCGGCACCGCTCGACCCCGGTCGTGGCGCGCACGCTCTCGCAGCCGGCAGAGCGGACGACTCTCGGCGCGACCTTCGCGACCTGGCTCGACGTCGTGGTGACAGCTCAGGAGGCGCTCGCCGCCGCGACGACGTCGGGATTCCCCGTGCAACTCGGCGGAGCAGTCGGCACCGGTGCCGCCTTCGTCCGCGCGTCCGGTCGCCGCGACGCCGCCGGCCTCCTGCGCGCTGCCCTGGCCCGTCGGCTGGGCCTCACCGACCCCGGCCGCGCCTGGCACACCGATCGCGGCCCGGTGCTCGCGATCGCCGACGCGTCGGCGCGCGTCTGCGCCGCGGCCGGCCGCATCGGTCGCGACCTCGCTCTGGGCGCGCGCGACGGGGTGCTCCGTCCGGCGAACGGAGGCGGCTCGTCCGCGATGCCGCACAAGCAGAACCCGGTCGACGCGGTGATCCTCAGCGCGAACGGCCTCCGCGCCCCCGGCCTCCTCGCCACGGTGCACGCCGCGGCGCTGAGCTCGGACGCCCGGCCAGCCGGGGAGTGGCACGCGGAGTGGCAGGCGTGGCGCGGCCTGCTGCGCGTCGCCGCCGAGAGCGCGGACGTGCTGGCACACGCGCTCACCGACGTGGTCGTCGAGGGGCCGAAGCCGGATGCCCCCGGCACTGCCGAAGCCGAGCATCCCGACGACGCAGATCTCGCGGCCGCGGGCGCCGTCGTCGACGCGGCCCTGGCCCGCTACCGATCGAATTCGCCCCACTCATGAAAGGAGAGGGCGTGACCCCGCCCCGACTCCGCGGTTCCATGGCCGCGGCCGCCCCACGCTCCGCCGCTCCGCGCCTGCTCGTCCTGCTGCCCTCCCTCGGCACGACGACCGAGTTGTGGGACGGCGTGGTCGCACGCCTCGCGGGCGCGCCCGACGCGCCCCGCATCCTCCGCGTCGACCTCCCGGGGCATGGCGCCTCGCCCGCCGCGCGCGAGCCGTTCAGCATCGCCGACCTGGCGGCCTCCGTGCTCGCGCTGGTGGACGAGATCGGCGGCGGCGCCTTCGACGTCGCCGGCGACTCGCTCGGCGGGGCGGTCGCCCTGGAGCTGGCGCTGACGGCTCCCGAGCGGGTGCGGAGCCTTGCGATGTTCTGCTCGGGCGCGGCCATCGGCACGCCGGAAGGCTGGGCCGACCGGGCCGCGCAGGTCCGCGCCTCCGGAACCGCCTCGGTCGTCGCCGGCAGCGCACAGCGCTGGTTCGCCCCCGGCTACCTGGATGCGCACCCCGACGGCCCGGGCGGCCACGCCCTGAAGACGCTGATCGACATCGACGACGAGTCGTACGCCCTGTGCTGCGAGGCGTTGGCGGGATTCGACCGGCGCGATGCGGTGGCCGCAGTGCAGGCCCCTGCCCTAGTCGTCGCGGGCGCGCACGATCAGGTGACGACCTCCGCCCTCATGGCCGAGCTCGCCGCGGGGCTGCCGAACGCGCGGTTCGTCGAGCTCGCCCATGCCGCGCACCTCGTGCCGCTGGAAGACCCTGCGGAGACCGCGGCGCTGCTCACCGCGCTTCTCGGAGGCGGCGGCGACGCGTCGCCGTACGTTCGCGGGATGGCCGTCCGCCGTGCCGTGCTCGGCGACGCGCACGTCGACCGTGCGACTGCGGCGATCACGGAGGAGACGGCCGATTTCCAGGACTTCATCACGCGTTACGCGTGGGGCGAGGTCTGGTCGAGGTCGCAGCTCAGCAGACAGCAGCGGTCGATCGCGACGCTCGCGAGCCTGGTGACCGGTGGCCACGAGAGCGAGCTGCGCATGCATGTGCGCGCCGCCCTGCGCAACGGACTGACCCGCACCGAGATAGCCGAGGTCATCCACCACACAGCGATCTACGCGGGGCTGCCCGCCGCGAACAGCGCGCTCGCGATCATGCGCGAGGTCTTCGCAGAGCCGACAGACACTACTCAGGAGAACGATGGATAAGACGTATTCGTCCGCGGCCGAGGCGGTCGCCGACATCCCGGAGGGCGCTTCGCTCGCGGTCGGCGGCTTCGGCCTCTCCGGCGTGCCGATCGTGACGATCCGCGCCCTGCTGGCGCGCGGCGTCGGAGGGCTCGAGGTCGTCTCCAACAACTGCGGCGTCGACGGCTGGGGGCTCGGCGAGCTCTTGTCCGCCGGGCGCATCCGCCGCGTGATCGCCTCCTACATCGGCGAGAACAAGGAGTTCGCCCGCCAGTACCTCGGCGGCGAGGTGGAGGTCGAGCTCACGCCGCAGGGCACCCTCGCCGAGCGGCTGCGCGCGGGCGGCGTCGGCATCCCGGCCTTCTACACGGCCACCGGCGCCGGCACCGCGGTCTCCGACGGCGGCATGCCGATCCGCTACGCGGCCGACGGGTCGGTGGCGGAGGAGAGCGCGCCTAAGGAGCTGCGGCCGTTCGACGTGTTCGGGCGCGACCGCGAGTATGTGCTCGAGACGGCGATCCGTACCGACTTCGGCCTGGTGCGCGCGGCCGTCGGCGACCGGCACGGCAACCTGCGGTTCGAGAAGTCGACCCGCAACTTCAACCCGCTCGCCGGGATGGCCGGGCGCGTCACCATCGCCGAGGTCGACGAGCTGGTCGAGCCCGGCGTGCTCGGTCCGGACGACATCCACCTGCCGGGCATCTACGTCGACCGCGTGATCGCGCTGACCCCTGAGGAGTCGGCCGACCTGCCGATCGAGAAGGTCACCGTTCGCGCACGACCGGCCTCCCGAACCGAAGGGAACTGACATGCCCCGCACCCGTGACGAGATGGCCGCCCGCGCCGCCCTCGAGCTGGAGGACGGCTCGTACGTCAACCTCGGCATCGGCCTCCCCACGCTCATCCCCAACCACTTGCCGGCGGACGTGCACGTCGTGCTGCACTCCGAGAACGGCATCCTCGGCGTCGGCCCTTACCCGTGGGAGGGCGAGGAGGATCCCAAGCTCATCAACGCGGGCAAGGAGACCGTCACCGTGCTCCCCGGCGCGAGCTACTTCGACTCCGCGGCGAGCTTCGGGATGATCCGCGGCGGCCGGATCGCCACCGCGGTCCTCGGCGCCATGCAGGTCTCGGCCTCCGGCGACATCGCCAACTGGGCGGTGCCCGGCAAGATGGTGAAGGGCATGGGCGGGGCGATGGACCTCGTCAACGGCGCCGAACGCGTCATCGTGGTCATGGAGCACGTCGCCAAAGACGGCTCCGCCAAGCTCGTCGAGCAGTGCACCCTCCCGCTGACCGGCCGCGGCTGCGTCGACCGCATCATCACCGATCTCGCCGTGATCGACGTCGCCGACGACGGCTTCGTGCTGCGCGAGCTCGCGCCCGGGGTGTCGGTGGACGAGGTCGTCGCCGCGACGGGGGCGCCGCTGACGATCGCCGCAGACGTGACCGTCGGGACGGGAGCGGCACGTGCCTGAGCTGCGGGAGGTCGTCATCTGCTCGCCGCTGCGCACGCCGGTCGGCCGGATGGGCGGCGTGCTCGCGCCGGTGTCAGCGCTCTCGCTCGCCGAGACCGTGCTGCGCTCCCTCCTCGACCGCACGGGTCTCGACCCCGCCGCCGTGGAGGGCGTGATCGGTGCCCAGGGCTATCCGACGATGGAGGCTCCCGCGTTCGGCAGGGTCGCCGCCCTCAATGCCGGCTTCCCGGTCACCACGACCGGGTACCAGCTCGACCGGCGCTGCGGCTCGGGCCTCCAGGCAGTGATCAACGCGGCGATGGAGGTGCAGACCGGCGCGAGCGACGTGCTGATCGCACTCGGCGCCGAGTCGATGTCCAACGCTCCGCTCTACACGGAGCAGGGCCGCAGAGGCTTCCCGCCCGGGGGGTTGATGCTCCACGACGCCCTCGCGCGCGGGCGCGAGACGGTCGGCGGGCGCGAGTTCCCCACGCCGGAGGGCAACGTCGGCTCGGCGGAGACGCTGCGCCGCGAGTACGGGATCGGCCGCGAGGCGCAGGACGCGCTGTCGCTGCGCTCGCACCAGCGCGCGGTCGCGGCGCAGCAGTCCGGAGCGTTCGACGCGGAGCTCGTGCCGGTGACCGTCCCCGGCCGCCGCGGCGACGTGGTCGTCGACCGCGACGAGCACCCCCGGGCCGACACCACATTGGAGGCGCTGGCGGGCCTCCGCCCGATCCTCGGCCGCGACGACCCGGATGCCACGGTCACCGCGGGCAACTCCAGCGGACAGAACGACGCTGCGGCCGCGGCGATCGTGACGACTCCCGAGCACGCGGCGGCTCTGGGGCTCACGCCCGTCCTGCGGCTGCGGTCGTGGGCGGTCGCCGGCAACGATCCGCGCGTCTTCGGCGTCGCGCCGGTGCCCGCGGCGAACCGTGCCCTCGAGCGCGCGGGAGTCGGGTGGGGCGACATCGACGTCATCGAGCTGAACGAGGCCTTCGCCGTGCAGGTGCTCGCCTGCCTCTCCGACTGGGGCATCGACGCGGAGGACCCGCGCCTCAACCCGCGCGGCAGCGGCATCTCGATCGGTCACCCGATCGGCGCGACCGGCCTGCGGATGCTGGCGACGCTCGCGCACGAGCTCCCGGCCGTCGACGGCACGCTCGCGATCGAGACGATGTGCATCGGCGGCGGCCAGGGCCTCGCCGCGGTCTTCGAGCGCGTCTGACACCACCGAAGGGCACGTAAGCGCCCCAACCCGCGCGTTTTGGGGGCGTTTACGTGCCCTTCGGACGCAGGTCTACGCGTAGTGTGAGGGAGTCGAGAGGCAGGGGAGTCTGTGGTCGGTCAGGATGACGTCGCGGTCGCAGTTCGCGGCCTCCACAAGCGGTTCGGAGAGAAGGCGGCGGTCGACGGCATCGACCTCGACGTGCCCTCCGGCAGTTTCTACGGGCTCGTCGGCCCGAACGGCGCGGGCAAGACGACGACGCTGAGCATGGTCACCGGCCTGCTCCGGCCCGACGCCGGCCAGGTGCTCATCCACGGCGTCGACATGTGGCGCGACCCGCTCGCGGCCAAGGCGCTCGTCGGGGTGCTCTCCGACGGCGCGCGTCTGTTCGACCGGCTCACCGGCGAGCAGCTCGTCGAGTACGCCGGCCTCCTGAGCGGCATGGACCGGCCGACGGCGATCGAGCGCACGCACGACCTCCTCGGGCTGCTCGACCTGGAGTCGGCGGGCGGGACCCTCGTGGTCGACTACTCGGCCGGCATGACCAAGAAGATCGCCCTGGCCGCCGCCATGGTGCACGCGCCACGGGTGCTCGTCCTGGACGAGCCGTTCGAGTCGGTCGACCCGGTGTCGGCGGCGAACATCCGCGACATCCTGCACGGCTTCGTGCAGAGCGGCGGAACGGTCATCGTCTCGTCGCACGTCATGGACCTCGTGGAGCGTATGTGCGACCACGTCGCGGTGATCAACGCGGGGCGCGTGATCGCCTCCGGAACCGTCGACGAGGTGCGCGCCGGCTCGACGCTCGAAGACCGCTTCGTCGAACTCGTCGGCGGACGCCGTGTGGGGGAGGGGCCGGAGTGGTTGCGACACTCGTAAGGCTCCGCCTGCTCGTCCTCCGCAATTCGTTCCGCCGCAGCACCTCCCAGCTGGTCGCTGTGATCATCGGCGGCGTCTACGCACTGATCGCACTCGTCGTCGTGCTCGGCGGGCTGGCGCTGCTCGGTTTCGCTCCGGTGGAGGTCGTGCGCACGGTCGTCGTCCTCGGCGGTTCGGCCGCGGTGCTGGTCTGGGCGATCCTGCCGCTGCTGCTGTCGGGCATCGAGCAGACGCTCGACCCCGCTCGGCTCGCGGTCTACCCCATCCC
>NZ_JBVQSP010000003.1:383873-419195 GCF_055720965.1 Leifsonia sp. PARNA 1/14 | reverse complement strand
GGTCTGGGCGATCCTGCCGCTGCTGCTGTCGGGCATCGAGCAGACGCTCGACCCCGCTCGGCTCGCGGTCTACCCCATCCCGCTGCGCCCGCTGATGCTCGGGATGCTGCTGAGCGCTGTCGTCGGGGTCGCCGGGGCGGCGACGACGCTCGCCTCGCTCGCCACGGCGCTCTCCTGGCTGCGGCTCCCCGGCGTCGCGCTCGTCGCGCTCGTGACCGGCGCGCTCGGAGCCGCCACCTGCATCGTCGTCTCGCGCGCGGTCACCTCCGTGTCGAGCGGACTCTCGGGAGGCCGACGGTTCCGGGAGGCCAGCGGCCTGCTGGTGCTCATCCCGCTGATCCTGGCCGGCCCGATCATCATCGGCATCACGCGCGGCCTCCGCTCGTCGTCGGACGCCCTGCCCGCCATCGCAGACGGCCTGTCGTGGTCGCCGCTCGGAGCGGTGTGGTCCGTGCCCTCGCAGCTCGCGCTCGGCGATCCGCTGGGCGCATCGGCGCGCCTCCTGATCGCCGTGGCCACCTTCGTGGTGCTGTGGCTGGTGTGGCGGTGGGGCCTGGCGCGTTCGCTGGTGACGCCGGCGCGCGCCTCCTCACGCGTGCGGGCGAAGGGCAAGCTCGGCTGGTTCGGTGTCTTCCCCGGCACCCGGTGGGGAGCGATCGCCGCACGATGCCTGACGTACTGGTTCCGCGATCCGCGCTACCTGCGCCAGCTGCTCGTGATCCCGCTCATGCCGGTGCTGTTCTGGTTCTACTCGAGCATCAACCACGCGGGCGGCCTTCTCGTGATCGGTGCACCCGTCGTCGCGTTCTCGCTCGGCATCGGGATGATCGCCGACGTCTCGTACGACTCGACCGCATTCACCCTGCACGTCGCCAAGGCCGTGCCCGGCCGAGCGGACCGCTGGGGACGGGCGGCGGCGATGCTCTCGTTCGCGGTGCCCGCGGTCGTCCTCATCGCTCTGTTCGCCGCCGCGATCGGCGACGACTGGCACATCCTCCCGGGCCTGCTGGGGCTCTCCCTCGGGATTCTGCTGACCGGAGCGGCGGTGTGCGCCGTCACGTCGGCGCGGCTCGTGTTCCCCGTGCCGGAGCCCGGCGACAACCCGTTCCGTTCCCGCCCGGGTGCGAACATCTCTTTGATCGGGCCGACCTTCGCCGCCTGGGGTGTGATCGCGGTGCTCTGCCTGCCGGAGATCGCGCTGTTGGTGGTCGCGCTCGTCACGGGCGATGCGATCTGGGGATGGGCCGGCCTGCTGGTCGGCGTCGTTCTCGGTGGTGTGCTGGTCGGTGTCGGCGCCCGGATCGGAGGCAGCATCCTCGACGCCCGCGCGCCGGAACTGCTGCTGCAGCTGCGCAAGGACGCCTGAGCCAACCTGGATCTTCCGGGTGGTCGGCCCGAAGATGGAGGCATGGCAAACCTCACCGTCGAGCGTGCCGTCGCCGCTCCACCCCTGATCGTCTGGCACTCGTTCACCGACCCCGGCGCTCTCGCGTCGTGGTTCTGGCCGGCCCGGCTGGAGGCCGAGGCGCGGGTGGAGGCGGTGCCGGGGGGCGAGCTCCGCATCCGCTCGGAGGTGGCCGACCTCGGCGTCACCGGCCGCGTGTCGGAGGTCGACGAGGGACGGCTGCTGGCGACCTCCTGGCGCTGGGACGGCGAAGACCACGAGACCGCTGTGACGATAGAGCTCGTCCCCGACGGCGAGGGGACCCGCGTCGTCGTCACCCAGGATGGACTCCCCGATGAGCGCGCCCTGGAGGAGCACGCGACGGGGTGGAACGACTGTCTCGACCGCCTGGCGGCGACCGCATAAGCTGACCGCATGGGCAGCATCGCAGTGCACGAGTTCGTCTCTCTCGACGGCGTCTTCGAAGATCCGAGCTGGACGATGGAATACGGGTTCGATGCCGAGATGGGCGACGACCTGGCGCGCATCATGGGCGCGTCCGATGCGATCCTGCTCGGGAGGCACACGTTCGAGATGTTCGCGCCGGCGTGGTCGACGCGAACGGCCGCCGACGACCCAGGGGCGCCGTTCTTCAACGACACCGAGAAGATCGTCGTCTCCTCGACGCTCGACGACGCTGCGGCGCAGGCCACCTGGGCGAACTCGCGGTCGCTCGGCGGCTATGACGCCGAGCGCGTGCGGGAGGTGAAACAGGGCATGAGCGGCGGGCTCTACGTCAGCGGCAGCGGGTCGCTCGTGCGGGCGCTGCTCGCGGACGGGCTCGTGGACGCCCTCCATCTGTTCGTCTACCCCGTCGTGCGCGGTTCCGGCGCTCGGCTCTTCCCCGACGGCACCCCGGAATCCCGGCTCCGGCTGCGTCAGTACGACGCATACGCGAACGGAGTCCTCCACGTGCTGTACTCGCCCGCCTGATCTCCACAGTTTCCGATTGCGGTCACGTTGTGACCGTTGTGCCGCCTAGCGTTGTTCCTATCGGGTGGCCGTCGCCTCGACAGAAGCGAATGTCCGTCGTCCGCGCTACCGTTAGGTGCTGTACGGGGGTTTCGCTCAGCGCCGAGTCGGTCGGGGTCGATTGACGGCGCGCCCGTCCCACAATTCCACCAGAAACGAACCAGGGATCATCGTGACTCTTCTTCGATTGGCGCTGCGGTACATCCGCCCCTACTGGGGTGCTGTCGCTGCGGTCGTCGTCCTGCAGCTCATCGCCACCATCGCGGCGCTGTACCTGCCGACATTGAACGCCCAGATCATCGACAAGGGCGTCGTCACCGGCGACACCGACTTCATCTGGCGCACTGGCGGCATGATGCTGATCGTCTGCTTCGTGCAGGTCGCCGCGGCCATCACGGCGACGTACTTCGGCGCGCGGGCCTCCATGTCCCTGGGCCGCGACGTCCGCCGCTCGTTCTACCGCAAGGTCGACTCGCTTCCCGCCCTCGACCTCGCGCGCTGGGGCATGCCGACGCTGATCACGCGCAACACCAACGACGTGCAGCAGGTGCAGATGCTCGTGCTGATGACGCTCAACTTCATGGTGTCCACGCCGATCATGTGCATCGCCGGCATCATCCTGGCCGTGCAGGTCGACGCTGCGTTGTCGTGGCTCATCTGGGTCTCGGTCGCCGTGCTGTTCGTCGTGGTCGGCATCCTGGTCTGGCTGCTGCTGCCGATGTTCCGCGTGATGCAAGACCGCATCGACGGCGTGAACGGGGTCATCCGCGAGCAGATCGTCGGCATCCGCGTCATCCGCGCGTTCGTGCGCGAGCGCTTCGAGACCGCGCGCTACGACGACGCGAACGCCGCGCTCACCCGCATCTCTGTCAAGGTCGGCAACGTCTTCGTGCTGATGTTCCCGCTGATCATGCTCATCCTGAACGCCGCCACCGTCGCGGTGCTCTGGTTCGGCGGCCAGCGGGTCGACGCGGGCGACATCCAGATCGGCGCCCTCACCGCCTTCCTGCAGTACCTGCTGCAGATCCTGGTCGCGGTCATGATGGGCGTGTTCATGGCCATGATGATCCCGCGCGCGATGGTCTGCGCCGAGCGCATCGACGAGGTGCTCAGCGCAACGCCGTCGACGGGAGGCGCCGAGGGGCGCGGGTCCGTCCCGTCCGACGGCCGCGTCGAGGTCGCCGGTGTGACCTTCGGGTATCCGGGAGCAGAGAAGCCGGTGCTGAACGACGTGACCTTCACGGCGGAGCCGGGTCGCGTGACCGCGATCGTCGGGTCGACCGGTTCGGGCAAGTCGACGCTGGTCTCGGTGATCGCCGACTTGTTCACTCCGCAGAGCGGGCACGTGCGCATCGGCGGCGTCCCCGTCGACTCGCTGAGCCGCGAGCAGCTCTCCGGAGTGCTCGGCCTGGTGCCGCAGAAGCCCTACCTGTTCTCGGGAACCGTGGCGACCAACCTCCGCTTCGGCCGGCCGTCGGCCACCGACGGCGAGCTGTGGGAGGCGTTGCGCGTCGCCCAGGCGGAGGACTTCGTGCGGGCCAAAGAGCATGGCCTCGACGAGCGCATCGCGCAGGGAGGCACCAACGTCTCCGGAGGTCAGCGTCAGCGCCTCTGCATCGCCCGCGCGCTGGTGGCGCAGCCCAAAGTCCTGCTGTTCGACGACTCGTTCTCGGCGCTCGACGTCGCGACCGACGCCCGCCTGCGGGAGGCCCTGGCAGAGTCCACGAGCGACGCCACGGTGATCGTCGTAGCGCAGCGCGTGTCGACGATTCGCGAGGCCGACCAGATCATCGTGCTCGACGACGGACGAGTCGTCGGCCGCGGTACCCACGACGAATTGCTGGAGACGAGCGAGACGTATCGCGAGATCGTCGAGTCGCAGCTGAGCCTGGAGGTGGCCTGAGATGGCGCGCCCGAAGAACGACACCGCGAAGAACCGCCGCGGCCGCAAGACGGAGGCCCGCGAGGGCGTGCTCACCGAGGCCGGCGTCGAAACCGCGATCGAAGAGCTCGAGCTCGAATACGAGTACGAGCCGACGGAGTCCGACGGCGACATGTTCGGGGGCACCCCGGCCAAGAAGGCGGAGCACTTCTGGCCGTCCTTCAAGCGCCTCCTCGGCCTCCTGAGACCCGAATGGGTCGGGATGACATTCGTGACTCTGCTCGTCGTCGTCTCGGTGGCGCTCATCGTGATCGCGCCGAAGGTGCTCGGCAACGCCACCGACGTCATTTTCCAGGGAGCGGTCGGCACGATCACCCCGAACGGGCTGGTGCCCGGGCACGGGATCGACTTCATCGAGCTCGGCCGCCTGCTGACGATCGTGCTGGCGATGTACATCGCGGCCTCGCTGCTGCAGTGGTACCAGGGGTACATCCTCAACGCACTCGTGATGCGGGTGGTCTACCGGTTGCGTGCTGACGTCGAGACCAAGCTCAACCGGCTGCCGCTCAGCTACTTCGATACGCGGCAGCGCGGCGATCTGATGTCGCGTGTGACCAACGACGTCGACAACATCCAGACGGCGCTGCAGCAGGCGTTCTCGCAGCTCATCCAATCGGTGCTGACCGTCATCGGCATCGGCATCATGATGTTCATCGTCTCGTGGCAGCTCGCGCTCATCGCCCTGATCTCCATCCCGCTCTCCGGCATCATCGCCGGTGTGATCGGCACCCGTTCGCAGAAGTTGTTCAAGCAGCAGTGGAGCTCGACGGGCGCGCTCAACGGGCACATCGAGGAGTCGTACTCGGGCCTCGACCTGGTGCGCGCCTTCGGTCGCGACGCGGTCATGCTCGACGAGTTCGACTCACGCAACGACAAGCTGTGGAGGTCGACGGTCGGCGCTCAATTCGTTTCCGGCATGATCATGCCGGCGATGAACTTCGTCTCCTACCTCTCGTACGTGCTCATCGCCGTCGTCGGCGGCCTCCGCGTGGCCTCCGGGCAGATGACGATCGGCGACGCGACGGCGTTCATCCAGTACTCGCGCGAGTTCTCGCAGCCGATCGGCCAGATCGCGGGCATGGCCAACATGCTCCAGTCCGGCGTGGCATCGGCCGAGCGCACGTTCGAGTTCCTCGACGCGGAGGAGCAGTCGCCCGATGTCGAGACGCAGCACCTGCCGGCGCGCGCCGACGGCCGGGTCGAGCTCGACGGCGTCGACTTCTCGTACGACCCCGAGACGGAGCTGATCCGCGATCTGTCGCTGTCGGTCGAGCCGGGTCACACGGTCGCCATCGTCGGGCCCACCGGCGCGGGAAAGACCACGCTGGTCAACCTCATCATGCGGTTCTACGAGCTGAACGGCGGCACGATCCGCCTCGACGGCATCGACACCACCGATCTCTCGCGCGCGGAGCTACGCGGACAGGTCGGCATGGTCCTTCAAGACGCCTGGTTGTTCTCGGGCACCATCCGCGAGAACATCCGCTACGGCCGGCTCGATGCGACCGACGAAGAGGTGATCGAGGCCGCCAAGGCGACCATGGTCGACCGCTTCGTCCGGCAGCTGCCCGACGGCTACGACACGAAGATCGAAGCCGATGGCAGCAATGTCTCGGCCGGCGAGCGACAGCTGCTGACGATCGCGCGGGCGTTCATCGCCAACCCGTCGCTGCTCATCCTCGACGAGGCGACGTCGTCGGTCGACACCCGCACCGAGCTGCTGGTGCAGCACGCGATGGCGGCGTTGCGCAGCGATCGCACATCGTTCGTGATCGCGCACCGGCTGTCCACGATCCGCGATGCGCACACGATCCTCGTCATGGAGCACGGCCGCATCGTCGAGCAGGGCGACCACGCCACGCTCCTCGCGAAGAAGGGCGCGTACTACGACCTCTATATGACGCAGTTCCGTGGGGCGGCAGTGGAGGGCGACGAGAGCCACGAGGCGAGCGCGGCGCCTACCTCCCAGGATGCTGGCGAGACCGAGGTCGCCAACGCCTGAGCGGCCCCGATACACCTTTTAGCTCGATAAGTGAACGAGTTGCGCGCTCGCGGGGACCGGTCGTAAAACGTCTACGTGACGATCGATCCCCGCGCAGCGCTCCCTCCCGGCCCTCAATACGAGTACGGAGGCCATTCGGTCTGGATCGTGCCGGAGCCCGACTCCGTGACCCGGTGGCGTGTGTTCGAAGACGACGGCTACTTCGGAGTCATCGCGACCGCCGACCCGGTGAAGGGCGAGCCGGAGGTCCACTTCGCCGTGCACTTCCCCGACGAGGAGGACATCCCTCCCACGAAGATCGTGCCGCTGTGGACGACCGCCGTCGAGTTTCTGCTGGATGCCGGCGAGCCGCAACGACCTCCGGTCACCTGAGATCCCCGGCTGAGATCCCCGGCTGGCATCCCCGGCACAGCCGAGGAGTGCGGGCGGTCGATCGATTCGGGGTTGAGGGACCGCCCGCACGCCATCCATCAGAGCATCGCTCCGTTGCCAGGTCGACGCGATTGACAACCCCGAGCGTCGGTGCGCGTGAACCGAGCTGTCCACCGCGCACAACTCGGCCCCGACGCTTCAAAAAGCACCGGGGCCGAGTCGGATGGGCGTCGCGCTAGGCGAGCGCGCCGATGGCGAAGCTTACGGCGCTCTGGTCGTCCACCTGGGCGTCGAGCACCTTGTCGTCGAGGGCGACAGCAGCGCCGCGCTCGAGGAACAGTCGCGCACCACCGGACTCGACCACCTCATCGGCGGGCTCCGGCGTCGGCGTCACGGCCGCCGCGAAAGCGGTGTTCTGCGGGTTGCTACTGCTGATCCGCAGGCCGGCGTCGTCCTCCGGCGCCTGATCGGTGAGGGTCTTGACGATCGTGCTGGCGTTCTCGGTCAGGGTGAGCACGGGCTCTCCTTTCGTTGGTTCCTCCAGGAGTGGCCCACGTTCCCGCGGCCTCCACGATCCCGCAACCCCGTCGTCCGCCATTGCCAGGAAACGTCCACGTGGGAGGGAGGCGGAGGCCAGGTACGGCCCCGTGGCCCGATCACTGCAAAGCGGCGAGCAATTCGCGGTTGAATGCGGGCAGGTCGTCGGGCTTGCGCGACGACACCAGGGTGAACGGGCCGGAATCGACCACGAACTCCCGATCCACCCAGGTCGCGCCGGCGTTCCGGTAGTCCGTCTGGAGGCTCGGCCAGCTGGTCAGTGTGCGGCCGTCCACGACACCCGCCTCGATGAGCACCCAGCCACCATGGCAGATGACCGCGATCGGTTTTCCGGCTTCGGCGAAGCCTTTCACCAACTCCACCGCGGCCGGGAACGTGCGCACCTGATCGCCATTGGCGACGCCGCCCGGCAGCACGAGCATGTCGAAGTTCTCGGCCGCTGCGTCATCCAGCGTGAGGTCGACCGGGAACTCGTCGGCCGGTGTCAGATGGTTGAAGGCGCGAACCGTGCCGGCCTCCTTCGAGATCAGTTTCGCCGTCGCGCCGGCCTCGGTCACCGCCTTCCAGGGCTCGGCGAGCTCCGCCTGTTCGATGCCCTCCGGTCCGACCAGGAACGCGACGCGCTTGTCGTCGTAGCTCATGGGTTCTCCTTTCGTCACCTCCACCGGTACGCCGAACCCGGGGCAGAATGAACCCATGGCGAACATCCCCCAGATCGTGCTCAACGACGGCTCGGCGATCCCTCAGCTCGGGTTCGGCGTCTACAAGATCCCGGAGGATGAGACCGTCGACGCTGTGCTCACAGCCCTCGAAGCCGGTTACCGCCACATCGACACCGCCGCGTTCTACGAGAACGAGCGCGCCGTCGGCGAGGCCGTGCGGCGCAGCGGTCTCGACCGCGACGAGGTCTACGTGACGACGAAGGTGTGGTGGACCGAGAACGGGTACGACTCCACGCTGCGCTCGTTCGACGCGAGCCTCGAGCGGCTGGGATTCGAGACGGTCGACCTGTTCTTCATCCACTGGCCGGCGCCCGCGCATGATCGGTTCGTCGACTCCTGGCGTGCGCTCGAGCGGATGCAGGAGGAGGGGCGCGTGCGGTCGATCGGCGTCGCGAACTTCCACATCCACCACCTGCAGCGCCTCAACGCCGAGACGTCGACCGTCCCGGCGGTCAACCAGGTGGAGCTGCACCCGTGGCTGCCGCAGGAGGAGGTCCGCGCCTATGACGCGGCGCAGGGGATCGTGACGGAGGCGTGGTCGCCGCTCGCGCGCGGCCGCGTGCTCGACGACCCGGTGCTCGCCGGGCTGGCCGCCAAGCATGGCGTCACGCCGGCGCAGGTCGTGATCCGCTGGCAGCTGCAGCTCGGCAACGTGGTCATCCCCAAGTCGTCGACCCCCGAGCGCATCCGGCAGAACCTGGAGGTCTTCGACTTCGAGCTCGACGCCGACGATGTCGCGGCCATCGCCTCCCTCGAGTCGGGCGAGCGCACCGGCAAAGACCCCGACGACTTCCACTGACTCCTGCCTCCAACGGAGGGCTCGCGCCCCGGACCACGCCCGAAACGCAGCGAACGGAGGACGTCCGGCCCCGAACGGCCCGCAACTCCTCCGCAAGCCGCTCGAGCCCGGCGCGCCGGTCCCGATCTCCTCCGTTACCGGCGGCGGCTACTCGCCCGTCGGGTGCGCCCCCACGACGTCGAGCAGCCAGGCGAGCGAGAAGGCGCGCTCGCGCCACGCCGCGTAGCGCCCGGAGACGCCGCCGTGGCCGGCGGCCATCTCGGTCTTGAGCAGCGCGTCAGCGCCGACCTCCCGCAGCTTCGCGATCCACTTGGCCGGCTCGACGTAGAGCACGCGCGTGTCGTTGAGGCTGGTGACGGCCAGGATGCGCGGGTACGCAGTGTGGTGGATGTTCTCGACCGGCGCGTACGACTTCATGTAGTAATACACGTCCTCGTCGTGGAGGGGGTCGCCCCACTCGTCCCACTCGATCACCGTCAGTGGGAGCGACGGGTCGAGGATCGTCGTCAACGGGTCGACGAACGGCACCTCGGCGAGCACGCCGGCGAACAGTCGCGGAGCGAGGTTCGCGACCGCTCCCATGAGGAGGCCGCCGGCGCTGCCGCCCTGCGCGGCCAGCCGTGAGGGCGTCGTCCAGCCCTGGTCGACGAGGTGCTTCGCCGCCGCCACGAAGTCGGTGAAGGTGTTCTTCTTGTGCAGCTTCTTGCCGTGCTCGTACCAGAGCCTTCCGAGCTCGCCGCCACCGCGCACGTGCGCGATCGCGAACACGACCCCGCGGTCGAGGAGGCTGAGCCGGGGGATGCCGAACGACGGGTCCATACTCGCCTCGTACGACCCGTAGCCGTAGAGCACGAGCGGCGCGGGTTCGCCGGGGGTCACGAGGTCGCTGCGGTAGACGAGGGAGATCGGGATGCGGGTGCCGTCGTCGGCGGTGGCCCACTCCCTGCGCTGCTCGAACAGTTCCGGCTCGAACTCGCCGAGCACCGGTTGCTGCTTGCGCAGGGTGAGCTCACGCGTGCGCACGTCGTAGTCGTACACGCTCGACGGCGTGACGAAGCTGCCGTAGCCGAGCCGCAGGAACGGCTGGGTCCATTCCGGGTTGCCGCCGGCGCCCACCGTGAAGAGCTCCTCGTCGAAGTGCAGCTCGTGGAGGGTGTCGTCGGGCTCGTCGGCGCCACCGTCGCCCTGCTGAGGCAGGCAGGCGACGGCGAGCCGGGTCATGCCCTCGCGGCGGTACTCGAGCGCGACGAAGTCGCGGAACGCGTCCACGCCCTCGATGCGCACCGCCGGGTTGTGCGCGAGCAGCGTGCGTCGGGGGCCCTGCGGGTCGTCGGCGGCGACGCTGACGAGCTCGAAGTTGACGGCGTCGTCGTTGTGCACGATGAGCAGCCGGTCACGGCCTCCCGCGACCGCGTGCTCCACGTCGTACTCGACACCCTCTTTGCGCGGCCAGACCACGGCGAACTCACCCGTCGGGTCGCTCGCGTCGAGCAGCCAGCTCTCGCTGGTGATGTTGGAGCCGACCTCCACGATCAGGAATCGACGGCTGCGGGTGAGGCCCGCCCCGATCCAGTACCGCTCGTCGGGCTCGTGGAAGACCTGGACGTCGGTCTCGCCGTCGGGGCCCTGGCCCACCCGGTGGCGCCAGACGGTGTCTGGCCGCCAGGCGTCATCGACGGTCGTGTAGAAGATGTACTCGCCGCTGGGGTCGAAGAAGGCGCCGGCGCCGGTGCCGGTGATCTCGTCGGCGAAGGTCGCGCCGTCGCCCGCGAGCGAGCGCACCCGGATCGTGTACCGCTCGTCGCCCTCCACATCGACCGCGAACAGCAGTCGGGTGCCGTCGGCGCTGACGTCGAAGCTGCCGAGGGCGTAGAAATCGTGCCCTTCGGACTCTGCGTTGTCGTCGAGCAGGATCTGCTCACCCGGGAGACCATGCTGCTGGGCGGCCTCGTCGAGCGCAGGCGGGTCCCAGTCGTCGGGCCCGTCGATCGGGGCGCGGCAGTGGATGCCGTACTGCCGCCCTTCCACGGTGCGCGTGTAGTACCACCAGTCGCCTTCTCGGGTGGGGACGCTCAGATCGGTCTCGCGGGTGCGGTTCTTGATCTCGTCGAAGATCTGCTCGCGCAGCACGCCGAGCTTCTCGGTGCGGGCGTTGGTGTAAGCGTTCTCCTCGTGGAGGTGCGCGATGACCGCAGGATCGTCCTTGTCGCGCAGCCACTCGTAGTCGTCGGTGACGACGTCGCCGTGGTGGCTGCGCTCTGTCGGCTTCTTGGCGGTGATCGGCGGCGTGAGCATGCCCTCAGGCTATCGAACCGCACCGACCGTGGCGTCGCGCCAGGGCTCGGACCCGGGTCACGCGTCGAGGGCGCCGGCGACGGTGAGCAGCGACGAATGGAGGTGCTCCAGGTCCGCCGGGGCGCCGAGGCTCCGGCGTGCCTGCCCGATCGCCTCGCGCAGGCGCGATCGCGCATCGGGATCGGCCTTCCGCCGCGACCCGAATCGGGTGTCGAGGGCGGGGCCGAGCGCCACCGCGGCCTCGATGCAGTCGATCGGCTGCACGTTGTCGCCACCACCGAGCATCCGACGGGCGCGATGGGCGGGCGCCAGCTCCTCCACGCGTGCGAGCGCCGAGTGGAAGGCGGCGATGCGGGTCGGCCGTTCGTCCCCGTCTTCGCCGTCCGGCGCGAGGGCGGCCGTGAGGGCGACGAGCATCTCCGACAACCGCCGGCGGAGCACGTCCGTCGAGCGGACCGGGAGGACGAACCACGCCGACGCGACGCCCAGAACGGCGCCGACGACGATGGCCGCCATCCGCTCGCCGAGCATGCCGGCCTCCCCGGCGAGACCGCCCGGCCCGAGCAACGGGGAGACTCCGAACAGCTCCTGCAGGAGGGTGAGAACGAGGGTGACCGTGAGTGCCCAGTAGGCGTAGCTGTACGCGCGCAGCCAGGTGCCGACGAAGAGCGCCGCGAAGATGACGACGACGGCGGCGAATCCGCTGGCGGTCGGGACGGCGAGCGCCATCCCGACGGCGGCGACCGACCCGCCGAGCGCTCCGACGACGCGCAGCACACTCTTGTGGAGGACGTCCCCGCGGCCGCGATTGCCCGCGTTCACGATGTAGGCGGTGAGGACCACCCAGACGGCGTGCGCGGGGAACACCAGCCAGCCGACGACGAACGCGGCCGAGAGCGCGATGGCGAGCTGGAGCGCCATCCGGGTGCTCGCGGGGAGGCGTCTGCGTCCCTGTTGCGGAGGCGCCGATTTCACGATCGCGGGAACGGGAGCAGCGGCCACACCCCGATGCACAGGGGTTGCCCGCACCAGCACGAGCACCTCGCGAGCCAGAGCCACCCAGAGAACAGCCACCGCACCGCTGATCAGCGCGAGCAGTGCCGACGCCCAGACCGGCACGTGGGCCGCCGGAGCGACGGGGACGACGAGCATCGCCGTGAGCGGCAACGCGACCAGGGCGCCGAGCCGGGCCGCCCGCGGCCCGAACCGCCGCAGCCACACCGGCACGCTCATCCCGGCGACGAACACGATCGCGCCGACGACGGGCACCGTCGTGAGGAGCCAGCCGACCCCTGCAGCGGCCACGCCGATGACGGGCAGCAGCAGCGCCGACCGCGCGAACTCGGCGCGCCCGGCGAACTCGCGACGACCGAGGGCGAGCGCGACGACCGTGGCGAGCACCGCGGAGGCCCCTCCCGCACCGAACACCGAGGAGAGCAACCAGACGGTGGCGCACGCGCCGGCTGCGGCGGCCGTGGTGACGAGCGCTGCGAGGCCCGTGCGGAGGTGCGTCACCCTGCCATCCTGCACCTCCCGCGCGCCCACAGTCCGCGAGAACGGGTCGGGAGATTTGCGGCAAATGGTGCGATCGAGGCGCTGCATCACCGCATTTGCCGCAAATGTCGGGCTTAGTGAGCCGCCCCGAAGGCGAGGAGGCCCGCGCCGGCGCGTCCCGCGTCGCCGCCGAGCCCGCTGCGCACGATCGAGGGGCGATCCCGCCACGCGAGCCCCGCCGACACCGCACGCTCGAGCGGCTCGAAGAGCGCGTCGCCCGCGTGCGAGACGCCGCCGCCGAGCACGAGCACCCGCGGGTCGAGGAGGAGCGTGAGGATGGTCAGGCCCTGCGCGAGCACCTCCACCGCTTCACCCCAGATGCGGTCGGCCAGGGGATCCTCGCCGAGTCGCGCGACGATCCGGCGGGTGCTCAGCGGCTCGCCACCGGCCTCCCGGTAGCGGCGGGCCACGCCGGCTCCCGACATGTAGACCTCCAGGCAGCCGCGCTGGCCGCACGTGCAGGGCTCGCCGCCGGGCACGACGGGGATGTGGCCGAATTCGCCGGCCGCGCCTGTCGCGCCGGTGATCGTTCCGCCGGCCGTCACGAGGGCGGCGGCGACGCCGGTGCCGATCGGCACGAGGACGAAGTCGTCCGATCCGCGGGCCGCGCCGAAGGTGCGCTCGGCGAGACCGGCGGCGCGCACGTCGTGGCCGACCGCGACCGGGAGGCGGAGCGCACTCCGGAGGATGTCCAACAGCGGCACGTCGCGCCAGTCGAGGTTGGAGGCGTAGTGCACGATACCGCGGTGCTCGTCGAGCATCCCCGGGGTCGCGACTCCGGCCCCGACGACGTCGCCGTCGGCGATGCGCGCGGTCTCGCGGAGGTCCTGGAAAAGGGCGACGAGGGCGTCGAGGATGTCCGTGCTCGGCGTCGGACGGGTCAGCTCGGCGACGACACCGCCGCCTTCGGCGACGACCGCGCCCTTCATGGCGGTGCCGCCGAGGTCGACGGCCAGCACCACGGGTGATCCTGCGACGTCGACCGTGGCGCCGCCGACGGGCGATTCCGCGAGACCCGACCCGGCGCTCACGCGGCCGCCTCCTGAACCGCCTCGACCACCTCGGCCACGAGGGCCCCGGAGGTCGTGTCCCGCGAGCCGGAATCGTAGACGCTGCCAGACACAGCGGCACTGGGCGTGCTCACCGCCGCGCGCAGATGTACCTCGCGCACGCCGGTCTCGCGTACGAGCGCCGCCACGTTCGCGGGTCGCACGCCGCCGCCGGCCAGCACCACGATCCGCTCCCCGGCCTGGGCGACGAGCGAAGCCAGCTCCGCCGTCCCCTCGACTGCGGTCGCCGCGCCGCCGGAGGTCAGCACACGCGCGACCCCCAGCGACACCAGCGTCTCGAGCGCGGCCGAGGGGTCGGGGGTCTGGTCGAAAGCTTTGTGGAACGTCACCGGTGCATCCATGCAGGCGGTGACCAGCGCCTGGGTCGCCGCGACGTCCACGGTCCCGTCGGGCGACAATGCGCCGACGACGAACCCGAGGGGCACGCCGCGAGGGTTGGGCAGGGCACGCACCGCGTGGATGTCGGCCACCATCGCGGCGAGCTCATCCGCGTCGAACACGAAGTCACCGGGCCGCTGGCGCACGAGCACGTTCGCGCCCATCGTCGTGGCGATCCCGAGCGCGGCGCCGACCGTCCCGATGGACGGCGTCAGGCCTCCGTCTCCGAGCGCGGAGCAGAGCTCGATGCGGTCGGCCCCAGCCTCCTCCGCCGCCCGCACCCCGGCGAGGTCGTCGAGGCAGATCTCGACCGTCACGCGACCCGTCACGCGAAGCGCTCCAGCGCGGCGGTCAGGTCGGCGCCGAGCTCGATGCGGCCGACGGGCACGCCGCCGCCGAGCACCGGGAGGTCGACCAGGGCGGAGGCGCCGGAGACGTCGGTGCCGAGGGCCTCCAGCACGCGCAGGGCGATGAGCGTGGTCGCGCGCGGGCTGCCGTCGACGACCTTCATCGCGACGGCCGTGCCGTCCGCGGCCGCGACGCCGATGACGCCCTCCGCGCCGCCCTTCGCGAGGGCGCCGGGCACGGTCTCCATCAGCGTGGAGTTCTGATGTCCGCTGCCGCCGACGTAGAAGGGATGCGCGCGCATGGCGTCCGCGACGGCGCGTTCAGGTGTTCCTTCGGAGGCGAGCACGAGCCGGCCGAACGCGCGGGCCACACCGCGGACCGTGGTGCCGAACAGGGGAGCGCCGCATCCGTCGATGGCATCGTGCCCCACCGGCACGCCGGTGACCGCTGCCATGGTCTCGCGCACGTGCGCCTGCACCGGGTGCGTCGGGTCGAGGTAGCCGTCGGTCGCCCAGCCGTTCGCCGCGGCGGCGAGCAGCATCGCGGCGTGCTTGCCGGAGCAGTTCATCCGGATACGGGTGCGCGGCGCGCCCTCGCGGACCAAGCGCTCGAAGGTGCCCTCGTCCTCCGGCCGGTCGACGGGGCAGCCGAGGGCGGACTCGTCGACGCCCGCCGCCGCGAGGATGTCGCGCACGACGCGCACGTGCTCGTCCTCCCCGGTGTGACTGCCTGCGGCGATCGCGAGCTCGGGCCCCGCCAACGGTGCGCCCGCCGTCAGGCAGGCCAGCGCCTGCAGCGGCTTGACCGTGCTGCGCGGCAGCACCACCGCGTCGGGGTCGCCCAGCGCGAGCAGGGTCGTGCCGTCCGGGCCCAGCGCGACCAGGCTGCCGAAGTGGCGGCTCTCGATCAGCCCGGAGCGGCGCACGGCCGCGAGCTCCGCGAGGCCGGGAACGGTGGCGGTGGTGCTGTCAGGCATGGGTCTCTTCCTGGTGCGTGGCGGCGGGCAGTGCGGGGAGCACCGGCTGCGCGGAGGGTCGTCTTCGTGGCCCGCGCTGCAGGCGGGAGGCGAAGGCGGAGAGGCTGCCGTTGACGACGAGATAGATCACCGTCACGGCGACATAGGTCGGGATGAGGAGGTGGAGGTACGACGCGAGCACCTGACCGCGGTAGAGCAGCTCGGTGAAGGCGACGATGTAGCCGAGGGAGGTGTCCTTGAGCAGGCTCACGAACTGGGTGACGAGTGACGGCGCGACATTGCGGGCGGCCTGCGGCAGCACGACGAAGCGCATCGCCTGGCCGGGCCGCATCCCGAGACTGAGCGCGGCTTCGCGCTGGCCGCGCGGGAGGCTCAGGATGCCTGCGCGGATGATCTCGGCGAACACGGCCGAGTTGGCGATCGTCAGGGGCACGACGAGCTTCCACAGCACGGGCAGGTTGATGCCGAGCTGGGGGAGGCCGAACAGCATCAGGTAGATCACGAGCAGCACGGGGACCGTGCGGGCGATCTCGATGTAGAAGCCGCACAGCCAGCGCACGGTGCGCAGCCGGCTGATCCGGCCGAGGGCGAGCAGCACGCCGAGCAGGCCGCCGAGAACGGCGACGATGGCTGCGGCCTCCAGCGTGCCGAGCAGTCCGACGAGCAGGTACTGCCAGATCGGCCACTCGGTGAACGGCGCCCACCGGGCGGGGTCGAGCTGGCCGTGCGAGGCGAACTGCCACAGCCCGTAGCCGAGCACCGCGGCGAACGCGACACAGCTGACGATCGAGCCGACCAGGATGTTCCGGCGGCCGCGCGGACCGGGGACGTCGTACATGAACGACGCGGCATATGCGCGCTTGCCGCGCGGCGAGCGCGACCGTCGCGTCGACGTGGGCCGGTCGGGAATGAGTTGTGCGGTCATCGTGTGATCGCCACCTTCCGCTCCACCCAGCCGGCGGCCAGGCCGATGGCGAGCGCGATCGCCATGTAGATGATTCCGGCGCTGGAGAAGATCAGGATGGGCTGCGCCGCGACGAGGTTGATCTTGTTCACCTCGGCGGTCAGCTCGACGACGCCCACTGCGGCGGCCAGGGCGGTGTTCATCGCGAGTGCGATCATCACGTTGCCGATCGGCTGCACCACGGCGCGGAGCGCCTGCGGCACGACCACGTAGCGCAGCGACTGGCCGAGCGTGAAGCCGAGGGCGCGGGAGGCCTCCACCTGCCCGACGGGGACGGTGTTGACGCCGGAGCGCACCGCCTCGGCGACGTAGGCGGCTTCGTAGACGGTGAGCACGATGATCGCAGTCGGCGTCAGCGGCAGCAGGAGGCCCGCGTCGGGCAGCGCGAACACGGCGAGCAGCAGCAGTGCCAGCAGCGGCACGTTGATGAAGAACTGCACGTAGAGGAAGGCGGCCGCACGCAGCACCGGGATCGGGCTCACGCGCGCGATCGTGATCAGCACGCCGAGCACGATCGAGCCGACGCCGGCCACGACCGCCATGAGCAGCGTCGTGCCGATGGCCTGCAGCAGCGGCCCGAGGTTGTCGATCAGGGGGTTCATCGCTCGCTCACTCGTGACGAAGGAGGGGCCGGGCGGGGTCGGAGGCCGACCCCGCCCGAGGGGCTCCCCGGCGAACCGCGCGCATCAGCGGCGCGGTCGGCGGGGAACTCGGGAAGGGATCCGGGTCAGGAACCCGGGACCGAGCCGATCTCCGGCGGGGTGGGGATGGCGGAGTCGGTCACGGTGCCGAGCGTGGTCTTCCACGCCTGGCCCCACTGACCGCCCTTCTGGATGGTCTTCAGCCAGTTGTTGACGAACGTCTTGAAGTCGCTGTCGCCGTGAGGGAGACCGATTCCGTACGGCTCCTTGGTGAACGGCTGGCCGACCACCTTGATCTGCTTCTCACTGGCGGCGTCGCTGGCGAGGAGGGTGTAGTCCTGCACGTAGGCGTCGCCGCGGCCCTGGATGAGGGCCTGGACGGCGGCCGGGTCGGTGCCGAACGCGGTGACGGTCGCCTTCGGGGCGATCTTCGGAACCTCGGTGACGGCCGGCGTGTTGGCGCCGACGATCACGGTCTTGCCGTCGAGGTCCTTCTCGCTCTTGATGCTCTTGTTGTCCCTCTTGACGGCGACCGACAGGCCGGACTCGAAGTACGGGCCGGCGAAGTCGACCTGCGTCGCGCGCTGCTCGGTGATCGTGTACGTGTTGAAGACGACGTCGACCGTGCCGTTCTGCAGCATTGCTTCGCGGGTCTCCGACGCGGGCGGGACGATCTCCACGTTCGGCTTGCCGAGGATGTAGATGGCGAGCAGCTTGGCCAGGTCGGCGTCGAAGCCGGTGACCTTGCTGGGGTCGGTCGGGTCCTGCTGCGAGAGCAGCGGGGCGTCCAGCGCCTCCGCGACGATGAGCTTGCCGCGCTTCTTGATCTTCTCCATGGTCGAGCCGGGGATGATCAAGTCGGCCTTGGCGACGGGCGCTCCGGTGAAGACCGTGTCGGTCTTGGCCGTCGAGCCGGCTCCGTCGCCGGGGAGGGCCGTGGTGCCGGAGGAGCAGGCGGTGACGGCGAGCGTCACGGCCGCGAGCAGGGCGCCGGCGAAGGCGGCCCGGCGGCGGGCCGAACGGGTCGTGCTGCGGGTCATGGGCATTCCTTTCTGATTACGGACGGGTTCGGTGCTGTGGAACGGCGGTGCATCGGCCTCCGGTGCTGCGCATGTCAGTGCGACAGCACGGAGGCCAGGAACGACCGCGCCCGCTCGGTGCGGGGCGAGTCGAAGAATTCGGCGGGGGCGGCCTGCTCGACGATCTGACCGCGGTCCATGAAGACGACGCGGTCGGCGGCCCGGCGGGCGAAGCCCATCTCGTGGGTGACGACGATCATGGTCATCCCCTCCTTGGCGAGGGAGGTCATCACGTCGAGCACCTCGCCGACCATCTCGGGGTCGAGGGCGCTGGTGGGCTCGTCGAAGAGCATGACCTTGGGCTGCATCGCGAGGGCGCGGGCGATCGCGGCGCGCTGCTGCTGGCCTCCCGAGAGCTGGGCCGGGTGGCTGCCCGCCTTGTCGGCGATGCCGACGCGGTCGAGCAGTTCGAGCGCCTGGCGCTCGGCCTCGGGCTTCTTGACCTTGCGCACCTTCATCGGGGCGAGTGCGACGTTGTCGAGGATCGTCCGGTGAGCGAAGAGATTGAACGACTGGAACACCATGCCGACCTCGGCGCGGAGGCGGGCCAGGTCGGCGCCCTCCTGGGGCAGCAGCTCGCCGTCGACCCGGATCTCGCCGCCGTCGATGGTCTCCAGCCGGTTGATCGAGCGGCAGAGGGTCGACTTGCCGGAACCGGAGGGGCCGACGACCACCACGACCTCGCGCGCGGCGACCTCCAGGTCGATGGAGCGGAGGACGTGCAGGTCGCCGAAGTGCTTGTCGACGCCGCTCAGGCTCACCATGGGCCGGGGGTGCGGTGTTTCCATCGGTTCCTCGTATCGTCGTCGGTCGGGATGCGATGAGCGTACTAAGTAATGCATGTTCTTGCAATTTCGAATTTAATTCCTTCGAAATCGGAGAAAGTCGCTACAGTATCCTCAACGATGACGAGCACGCGACGACGGCGTGCCACCACGAGGGGATGCGCTGAGAATGAGCGGCACGCACACCGCGGCACCCGGGAGCACCTCGGCCACGCCGGGCGGCATCCTCCATCTGGTCCGCTCCGGGAGGGCGGCCTCTCGAGCCGACATCGCCCGCCAGACCGGCCTCTCGCCGTCGACTGTCACACAGCGCGTCGACGCGCTGCTCGGAGCCGGGTTCCTCCGCGAGGCGGGGGAGGGCGTCTCGCACGGCGGGCGACGTCCCCGGGCGCTGGAGGTCGACCCGACGTCCGGCGTCGTGGCGACCGCCGACCTGGGCTCGCACCACGCCACCTTCGGGCTCTTCGACCTGTCCGGGCGGCTGCTGGCGTCGCGCACCGATGCCATGGACATCGGCTCGGGTCCCGACCGCGTACTCGCCTGGATCGCCGACACCGCGCACGACCTCCGCGCCGAACACGCGGCAGCCGGCCAGGACCTCCGCGGCATCGGGATCGGGCTGCCGGGGCCGGTCGACTCCACGACCGGCCGTATGGTGTCGCCGTCGCGGATGCCGGGCTGGAACGGCCTCGACGTGGCCGCCGAGCTGCGCGCCCGCACCGGGCTCACCGTCGCGGTCGACAACGACGCCAACCTGATGGCGCTGGGCGAGTACGACGCCACGGGCTCCACCGGCGGCCAGCTCGTCTTCGTGAAGGCCGGGTCGAGCATCGGCTGCGGCATCGTCGCCTTCGGCGGTGTCTACCGCGGGCATCACGGGATGGCCGGCGACATCAGCCACGTCACGGTGCCCGGCGCGCCCGACGTGCTCTGCTCGTGCGGGCGCGTCGGCTGCCTCGACGCCGTCGCCGGAGGCGCGGCGATCGTCCAGGCGCTCCGGCGCGACGGCATCGACGTCGACGACACCCGCGACGTGCTCGCCCTCGCCCGAGACGCCCACCCGCTCGCGACGCTGATGCTGCGGGAGGCCGGGCTCCGCACCGGAGGGGTGCTGGCGACGATCATGAACTTCTTCAACCCGCAGCGGCTCGTGCTCGGCGGCATCCTCGGCGAGGCGGAGGCCTTCGTCGCGGGCGTGCGCTCAGCGATCTACTCCGACTGCCTGCCGATGATCACCGACCAACTCGACATCGCGGTGAGCATGGCCAAGCAGGACGCCGGTATCCGCGGCGCGGGCCGGCTCGTGCTCGATGCGCTCTTCGATCCCGCCCACGTCGACGTCGCCGTGCGATGATCGCGGCCGGGTCGCGACACGCGGTCGTCGTCGTCGGAGCCGGGAACATGGGCCGCGCCCACGCAGCCGCCTGGGCGGAGGTGGGCGTCCCCGTGAGGTGGGCGGTCTCGCCGCGGCGGCCTCCCGAGCTGCCCGACGCGCCCGGCGCCCGCTGGGCCACCGATCTGGCGGAGGCGCTCGCCGATCCCGAGTGCGACATCGTCTCCGTCTGCACCCCGACACCGAGCCACGCCGCGCTCGCGGCGCGGGCGCTCGACGCCGGCAAGCACGTGCTCCTCGAGAAGCCGATCGCGCTCACGGTCGCCGAGGCCGAAGAGCTGGCCGCACGGGCAGCGGTCGCCCCGGGAACGCTCATGGTCGCCCATGTCGTGCGCTTCTTCCCGGAATACGCTGCGCTCGCCGACCGTGTCGCGGCCGGGTCGGTCGGGAGGCCGCGAGCCGTGCGCGCCTCCCGGGTCTCGGCCGCGCCGGGCTGGGCGGACTGGCTGGAGGACGAGGAGCGCTCGGGCGGGATGATCGTCGACTTCGCCATCCACGACGTCGACCAGGCGTGCGCCTACCTCGGTGTCCCGGTCGCGGTCACCACGGTGCGGGCGCCCGGAGGCGGCTTCGGTGCGCCGGCGGCGCTCACGGTGGAGTTCGCGGAAGGCGGGGTGGCGCAACTGCTCGCGGCGGCCGACCTCCCCGCTGGCGCGCCGTTCTCGTCGGCTCTGGAGGTCGTCGGCGACCGCGGCGTCGACGCGCTCTGCGCGGAGACCGGCGATCCGTTCGCGGCGCAAGCGCGGTACTTCCTCGACTGCGTCGAGACCGGTGCGGAGCCGACACGTGCTCCGACCGCCGCGGCGGTGCAAGCGCTGCGGGTGTGCCTGGCGGCGCGGGAGTCCGCCCGCACCGGCAGGCGGGTGGACCTCGCCGACTGAACCGTGCCGCCACGCCCCGGGTAGGGTGGGCGCGTGAGTGAGACGTGGTGGAAGTCCGCAGTCGTTTACCAGATCTACCCCCGCAGCTTCGCAGACAGCGACGGCGACGGTCTCGGTGACCTGCGCGGCATCATCGAGCATCTCGACCACGTGAAGGAGCTGGGTGTCGACGTGGTCTGGCTGTCGCCCATCTACGCCTCGCCGCACGACGACAACGGCTACGACATCAGCGACTATCGCGCGATCGACCCGTTGTTCGGCACGTTCGGCGACTTCGACGAGTTGCTCGCCGGCCTCCACGCGCGCGGCATCAAGCTCGTGATGGACCTCGTGGTGAACCACACGTCAGACGAGCACCCGTGGTTCATCGAGTCGGCCTCCTCGCTCGACAACCCCAAGCGCGACTGGTACTGGTGGCGCCCTGCCCGCGACGGCCACCAGCCCGGTGAGCACGGGGCGGAGCCGAACAACTGGGGGTCGTTCTTCTCCGGGCCGGCCTGGCAACTCGACCCGGCCACCGGCGAGTACTACCTCCACCTCTTCTCGCGCAAACAGCCCGACCTCAACTGGGAGAACCCGGAGGTCCGCGACGCCGTCTACGACATGATGAACTGGTGGCTCGACCGCGGGGTCGACGGCTTCCGCATGGACGTCATCAACTTCATCTCCAAAGTGGCCGACCTTCCCGACGGCGAAGTGCCCGCCGGCCGCCTCTTCGGCGAGGGGTATCCGTACTTCGGCCAGGGCCCGCGCATCCACGAGTTCCTGCACGAGATGCACGAGCGCGTGTTCGCCGGTCGCGCCGACCGCATCCTGACGGTCGGTGAGATGCCCGGCGTCTCCGTGGAGCAGGCGCGGCTGTTCACCGACCCCGAACGCGCGGAGCTCGACATGGTCTTCCAGTTCGAGCACGTCGACCTCGACCACGGCCCGGGAGGAAAGTGGGACCATCGGCCCGCGACCGTCCTCGACCTCAAGCGCAATCTGACGATGTGGCAGCAGGGCCTGGCCGACGTCGGCTGGAACAGCCTCTACTGGAACAACCACGACCAGCCCCGGGTGGTCAGCAGGTTCGGCGACGACCGGCCGGAGCACCGCCTCGCCTCCGCCAAGGCCCTGGGGACGGTGCTGCACCTCATGCGCGGCACGCCCTACGTGTACCAGGGCGAGGAGCTCGGCATGGCGAACGTGCCGTTCGACTCGATCGCGGACTTCCGCGACATCGAGACCCTCAACCACTACGCGGAGGCGGTCGACATCCAGGGCGAGGACGCCGCCGTCGTGATGGCGGCCCTCCGCCGCACCAGCCGTGACAACGCCCGCACTCCGATGCAGTGGTCGGACGACCCGGCGGCGGGATTCACGACCGGTACGCCGTGGATCCGCGCCAACCCGGACTATCCGCGGGTCAACGCCGCGGCTGAGATCGGCGACCCGGACTCCGTCTTCGCGCACTATCGGCGGCTGATCGACCTCCGTCATCGCTCGGAAGTGGTGGCGGACGGCGACTTCACACCCGTGCTGGAGGACCACCCCCAGGTCTTCGGCTACCGCCGGGCGCTGGCGGGGCGGCAGTTGCTGGTGCTGGTGAACCTGACCGGCGAGCCGGCGGAGTACGACACAGTGGAGCTCGACGTGTGGCGCGATGCGACCTTCGTCCTCGGCAATCTGGCGGGCTCGGACCGGCGTGGCGTCAGCGGCTTCCTCGAGCCGTGGGAGGCGCTGGTCTTCGAGCTGGGGTGATCGCCGGGCTTGCGCTTCTCGCTCCTCCGGGTGTGTGATGGCCGCGAACTGGTGGCGATGACGGACCGGGAGGCGCAATGGGCAACTACGTCGCGAGGGCCGAGGTAGACGTGAGCGCTCCGCGCCGTGCGGTCTGGACGGTGCTCACCTCGAGCGGCGCGCACCCGGAGATTCTGATGGGAGCCGAGGTGATCTCCGACTGGAGGCTCGGCTCGCGCATCGTCTGGCGCGGCGAGTGGGAGGGCAAGACCTTCGAGGACCACGGTCGCGTGATCGAGCTCGATGACCGCGAGGAGCCGTGGCGCATCGTGCTCACGCACTTCAGCCCGCTGAGCGGCCAGCCGGACCTGCCCGAGAACTACCACACCCTCCACTTCGAGCTGGAGGAGACACCGACGGGCACGCACGTGACGCTCGACCAGGACAACAACCCCACGGTGGAGGCCGCGCAGCACTCACAGCAGAACTGGGAGACGATGCTCCGCGGCGTCAAACAGGTGGCTGAGCGCTGATCAGGGCTTCTTGCCCGGCGGGTTCGGACCCTGATTGCCTCCGCCCCCGTTGCCTCCACCCTGGTTTCCGCCCTGGCCCGGGGCCGGCTGTGCGGGCTTTCCCGGCGTGGTCGGCGTCGTCGGCTTCGGCGCGGCGGGCGCGTTCAGGTACTTGGCCGGCGGAGCCGGGAAGGCCGAGCCTCCGTACGCGGCATCGAGCGAGGTCAGGATGCGTTTGGCGATCGAGAACTTCACGTTTCCGCCGCCGATGCCCTGGAAGCTCTGACTGCGCAGGGCGACCCCTCCGGACACGTTGCCGACCCAGGTCGCCTGCGCGACCTTCGTCGTGGAGGTCACCAGCCAGTTCTCGACGGAGTTGTCGGTCGTGCCGGTCTTGCCGAAGATCGGCACGCCGTCGCCCGGGTTGGCGGAGGCCGCCGTGCCGCCTCCGCGGAGCACCCCCTGCAGGGCGTAGATGGCGGCGGCCGCGACGCCCGGATCGATCGGGGTCGTCGAGCACTGCGTCTTGGGCACGGCGTGCTCGGAGCCGTCGGAGTTCAGGATCTTGTCGATCGCGATCGGGCTGCAGGCCTTGCCGTTGTTGGCGATGCCCGCGTACGCCGTGGCCATCGTGATCGGAGAGATGTAGTTCGTGCCGAGCACCGACGACGGGTTCGCCCGGTAGGGGTTCGCCGCCTCGTCCGCTCCGTGCACCAGCAGGTCCTGTGCGCGCTCCTTGATGCCGCAGAGGTCGAGCTTGGTCGCCATCATCGCGAAGATCGAGTTGATGGAGGCCGCGGTCGCGTTCATCACGGTGGTCGAGGTGACCGACTCGCCCTCGTCGTTGGCGACCGGCCACGGCGCGCCGCCGATGTCCTGGCAGGGGTCGCTCTCGTGGAACGCGCTCTGCGGGAACAGGTGCTGGGTTCCGTTGACCGACTCGAAGAGCGAATGCCCCTCCTGCAGCCATTCGAGCAGGTCGAAGGCCTTGTACGACGAACCGGTCTGGAAGCCCTCCGAACCGCCGTCCTTGTAGTCGGTGTTGTAGTTGACCGACGTGCTGCCCGGGGCGGGGGCCGCCGTATTGTCGTACGGCCTGTTCTGCACCATCGTGACGACCCGGCCGGTGCCGACCTCCACCGAGACGTTCGAGGAGCCCAGGTCGAGGTTCGGGCTGCTCGGCGGGATGTAGGCCGACACAGCCTGCTGGGCCTGGTTCTGGAGGTCGAGGTTCAGGGTCGTGTAGATCTTGAGACCGCCGCGGGTCAGGAAGCTCGACCGCTCGTCATCGGTCTTGCCGAAGCTCGGGTCCTGCTCGATCGTGCGCTCGACGTAGTCGCAGAAGAACGCCGCGTTGTACTGCTGCGCCGTCATGCAGCCGTTCTGCATCGCCGTGATCTTGGGCTCGACCTTGGTGGCGACGGCAGCATCGTGCTCTTCTTTGGTGATCTTGCCGTTCACGAGCATGCGGTCGAGCACATAGTTGCGGCGCGCGAGCGTCTGCGCGTATCCGTTCGCTGCGCCGTTGTCCTTGCTCGCCGGCTGGTCGATCCGCAGGTTGTCGGGGTTGTTGAGGATCGCGACGAGGGTCGCGGCCTGCGGGAGGCTGATGTCTTTCGCGGACACCCCGAAGTAGTACTCGGCGGCGGACTGCACGCCGTAGACACGACCGCCGAACAGGGCGATGTTCAGGTAGCTCTGCAGGATGTCGTTCTTCGAGTACTCCTTCTCGAGCCCGATCGCGTAGCGCATCTCTTTGAGCTTGCGCACGGGGTCGACCTCGGTGGCGTCGTTATAGCACGACTGGTAGGCCGCGTACTGCTTCTTCTGGACGGCTTCGGCTGCGGTCGGGTCGGGCTGCTTGTTCTCGCACCGCTGCACGAGGATGTTCTTGACGTACTGCTGCGTGATCGACGAGCCACCCTGCACCGACTTGTGCAGCGCGGTCAGCACCGCACCGCGCAGCGTGCCCGTGACATCCACACCGCCGTGCTCGTAGAACCGTGGGTCCTCGGTGGCGATCGCGGCGTCTTTGAGGTTCTGCGAGATGGCGTCCCAGCCGACCTCGATGCGGTTCTGCGAGTAGAACGAGGCGATCGGCACGGGCTGGCCGTTGGACGTGGCGTACATCGTCGACGCCTGCGCCAGCGGCTCCACCTTGATGTACTCGGGGAGTCCGTCGAAGACGCTGATCGTCGAGTCGGCGGCCGACCCGGTGA
The DNA here is from genome assembly GCF_055720965.1 of Leifsonia sp. PARNA 1/14. Classification (NCBI taxonomy): domain Bacteria; kingdom Bacillati; phylum Actinomycetota; class Actinomycetes; order Micrococcales; family Microbacteriaceae; genus Leifsonia; species Leifsonia sp. PARNA 1/14. The sequence goes on along the minus strand of NZ_JBVQSP010000003.1, from coordinate 393,567 downwards.
GCGCCACCGCCGGCGTGACGGCTGCCGCGGCGAGGATTCCGGCGACCGCGCTCAGCGCCACGAATCCGATCAGCGCGGGCGCCCACTTCCATCCTCTGCGTCGCTCTGCCGTCATGTGCGCAATGATACGCGGCCGCTCTCTGGCCTCTCCGAGGGACAGCCCCGGTTGTGGAGAATCTACTCAGATTCCAACCGGTGGAGGAGGAAGATCACTCGACGCCGCGAAGCTTGTCGCACAGTGCAGCCAGAGTCTCGAGCTCCTCGGGGTCGAGCCGGTCGCCCACGCGCTCGGTGATCGACTTCATGTGGTCGACCGCGACCCGGCGGAACATCTCGAACCCCGTGTCGGTCAGCCGGATCACGGTGCCGCGGGCGTCGTTGGGTTCCGGGCACTTGGCCACCAGCCCGCGCGCGACCAGCCGGTCGATCAGCCTGCTCACGCTCGGCTGGGTGAGCAGCACCTCCTTGTTGAGGTCGCGCAGCCGCAGTGACCGGTCGGGCTGCCGGGAGAGGTTGAAGAGCACGTCGTACTCGTTGAACGAGATGTCGCGGGTGGGGAACTCCGCGGCGAGGGTCCGCATGACCGCCACCTGGGCGCGGAACAGTGATTCCCAGGCCGTGACCGCGCTCGTCCGGGTGCGCTTGACCGGCCCTGTGGTGGTCGCGCCGATGCTCATGGGAACCCCCTCCGCATGTTCGAGTCAATGCATTCGCATCTTCTCATCATGCGCCGACAGTGCCATCCGTGCCACCACGGGTTAACGCGGGTGGTTAAAAGATTGAGGGCCGGCCGCAGAGGCTAGCGGCCGGCCCTCTCCCTTGCACCAAGAGTGTCCTGCAATCACATTCCGCGATGGCTGCCACAGCAAACAACCATTGCTCTTGAACTATATAACGAAGAGGTAACGGGTGCTAGTTATCAAGTCGTTATTTTTGCTGCGAATTCGCTATGCGCGGTTTTCGGGTCTCGCAGGTCGAGAAGGGCCCGCAGCTCGTCCGCCGTGACGTCGGCCCCGAACACGGGGAAGCCCGGCTGGAGGACGCGCCCTGACGCGAGCGGCCCCGGGAGGGCGACCGGATCGAAGCCGAGTCTGTCGACCAGGTCTGCCGCCTCTGCGATGTCGTCGTCCCGGTCTCCCGCGACGGCGATCGCCTTGCGTCCCGCTGCGCCGGCCGGCCGGGCCTCCTCTTCCAGGTCGTGATACCCCATGTGGTTGAAGGCCTTCACGACGTGCGAGCCGGAGAGGAAGCGCTGCACGATCTCGCTGGTGGAGGTGCCCGGGTCGTCGAAATCGTCGCGGATCCCGTCGGTCTCCCACCAGTAGTTCATCGCGTCGATCACGAGCGTGCCCGTGAGCTCTTCGGCGGGGATCGTGCGGTACTTGCCGAGTGGGAGGGCGAGGATGACGACGTCGGCTCGGCGGGCGGCCTCCTCGGGGCGCACGGCGACCGCGCCAGGCACCAGCACCTCCACGGTCAGCGCGATCCGCGCCGGATCGCCGGAGCCGGCTACGAGCACGTCGTACCCCGCCGCCACGGCGAGGCGGGCGAGAACGGTGCCTACCTTGCCCGCACCGAGGACGGCGACCGTTCTGATGCGTCCGTCACGCACCTCCGTGCCCGTCATCGGCGGAACGCCTCGCCGGTCGCCGCCGAGCGCTCGGGGGCGTCGGCGAGAAGGTCGCGGACCCGCGGGATCACCTGCGTGCCGAACAGTTCGACCGCGCGGAGTCGGGCGCTGGCCGCCAGAGCTCCGCCGGCCGTGTAGATCAGGTCGAACCGGCCGACATCGAGCGTGCGGATGGCGTCGGCCATCTTGCGCGCCACCGTGTCCGGCGACCCCACGTACAGGGAGCCGTGCTCGACCTCCGCCTCGAACTCGCGGCGCTGGAGGGGCGGCCAGCCGCGCAGGGCGCCGATCCGGTCGCGGATCTCCTTGTAGCCGCTGTAGAACAGCTCCTTGGCCTCCTCGTCGGTCGCCGCGATGAAGCCGGGCGAGTGCATCCCGACCGGGAGAGCGGTCGTGCCGAACTGTTCAGAGGCTCGGCGATACAGGTCCACGTAAGGCGCGAACCGCGACGGCGCGCCCCCGATGATGGCGAGCATCAGCCGGAACCCGTAGTGCGCGGTGCGCAGCACCGACTGCGGGGTGCCGCCGACGCCGACCCACGTCCGCAGCCGGCCCGAGTCGGTCTTCGGGAAGACGTCGGCCTCGTGCAGGGCCGCGCGGGTCGTGCCCTCCCAGGTGACCGGCTTCTCGTCGAGGAGGGCGTGGAACAGGTCGATCTTCTCGTCGAAGAGCAGTTCGTAATCCGCGAGATCGTAGCCGAACAGCGGGAACGACTCCGTGAAGGAGCCGCGCCCGAGGATCACCTCCGCTCGCCCGTTCGAGAGCGCGTCGACGGTCGCGAACCGCTGGAACACCCGGACCGGGTCGTCCGACGAGAGCACGGTGACGCCGGAGCCGAGTCGGATCCGGTCCGTCACCGACGCGATGCCGGCCAGCACCGTCTCGGGGGACGAGATCGCGAACTCGGGTCGGTGGTGCTCGCCGATGGCGATCGCATCGACGCCGACGTCGTCGGCGAGGACGGCCTCCGCAACCGTGGCGCGGATCGCCTCGCCGTAGGAGGTGACGGCGCCGTGGTCGTCCCGGGGGAGGTCGCCGAACGTGTCGATGCCGAACTCGAGGGTGCTGAAGTCGTTCATGGTCTCTTCCTGTCGGAATATGGATTGACGTGTCAATCTCATCAAACGCTAGTATTGACGCGTCAATTCCCGAGGAGGAGCCGTGGCCCAGGATCGACACCGCACCACACCGACCGTGGACCAGTTGCGGGTCTGGCGGGACTACATCGAGACGGCCGAGTTCATGCGCAATCGGCTGGGAGCGCGGCTGCAGAGCGACTCCGCGCTGACCTCCAACGACTACCAGGTGCTCCTGGCGTTGAGCGAGGCGCCCCGGCGCACGCTGCGTTCGGCCGAGCTCGCCGCCGCGATCGAGTGGGAGCGCAGCAGGCTGTCGCACCACCTCGGGCGCATGGAACGGCGCGGCCTGATCGCCCGCGTCGCGTGCGCCGACGACCCGCATGGCGTCGACGTCACTGCGACCGCCGAGGGTGCGGAGTTGCTCCGCACGGCGTCGGTCCCGCACCTGCGCGCGGTCAAGGAGCTGTTCGTCGACGCCCTCTCTCCGCAACAGCTCGATGAGGTCGACGGGATCGTCGCCTCTCTGCGCCGGCATCTCGCCCGGCAGAACGGTGCTTGACTCACCCACTCCAAGGCGAATACTCTAAGTAAAGTATTCGGAGGTGAGTAATGGCGAAGCGCGCGGTGTCCAACCCGCTGGCACTGGCCGTCCTGGCCTGCCTGTGGGAGAAGCCGATGTATCCCTACGAGATGACGACGACGATGCGCGAGCGCGGCAAAGAAGACAGCATCCGGCTCAACTTCGGCTCCCTCTATGCGGTGATCAAGTCCCTCGAGAAGCACGGCTTCATCCAGGTCGCGCAGACGGAGCGCGAGGGCAACCGGCCCGAGCGCGTCGTCTATGAGATCACCGACGCCGGTCGCACCGAGGCCGACGACTGGATGCGCGAACTCATCACGTTCCCGGTCAAGGAGTATCCGGCCATCGAGACCGGGCTCTCCCTGCTCCCGCTGCTCGCCCCGCAGGTCGCCGCCGAGCTGCTGGAGCGCCGACGCGACCTTCTCGACGCCGACCTCGCCGAGCGCCACCGCGTCCACGAGCAGGCGCTCGCCTACCCGCTCCCCGAGCTCTTCATGATCGAGTCGACCTACCGGGTCGCGATGATGGAGGCCGAACGGGCGTTCGTCGCCGATCTGGCTGCCCGCATCCGCGAGCGCACGCTCGGCGGCATCGACTGGTGGGAGCGGCTCTGGGAGCTGTTCGGCCAGGGCTACGACATGGCCGAGATCCGGGAACGGATCGCGGCAGGCGACTTCGGACAGGAGGTGGCCGACCTGCTGGGCACCTGAACATACAGAACGATGGCCGGAGAGCGGCAACTCTCCGGCCATCCACACCTTCGATCGTTCCTCACGGAACCTGCGTCAACAGTCACCGAGGGCATGTCCATGATATGCCCGCGCGGTGGCTGACCGAGATGAAAGGAAGCCACCCGTGGCATCGCAGAACGGCTCGGCCCTCGTCGCCGAGCACCTCGTCAAGTCCTACAGCGGAGGCCGGGGCAAGCCCGCCATCCGCGCCGTCGACGACCTCGGCTTCGAGGTCGTCACCGGCACCGTCTTCGGACTGCTCGGCCCCAACGGAGCCGGCAAGTCGACCACCATGAAGATCCTGTCGACGCTCGCGCGCGCCGACTCCGGTTCGGCGTTCGTCGCCGGCATCGACGTCGCCAAGAGCCCGGGCCGGGTGCGGCGCGCCATCGGCTTCGTCGCGCAGAAGCCGGTCTCCGACCCCAACGACACCGGGGCCGAGAACCTCGTGCTCGCGGGGCAGCTCCAGGGAATGGGCGGGCGGAGCGCCCGGGCGCGTGCGGCCGAGCTCCTCGACCGCTTCGGCCTGACCGAGCACGCCAAGCGCCCGGTGAAGACCTACTCGGGCGGGATGGCCCGCAAGCTCGACGTGGCCATCGGCCTCATGCACCACCCGCAGGTGCTCTTCCTCGACGAGCCGACCACCGGCCTCGACCCGGAGGCGCGCGCGGAATTGTGGGCGGAGCTCGAGCGGATGACCGCCGCCGAGAACCTCACGGTGCTGCTCACCACGCACTATCTCGACGAGGCCGACCGGCTGGCGGATCGCCTGGCGATCGTCGACCACGGCCGCATCGTGGCCGGAGGGACCCCGGAGGAGCTGAAGAACGGCCTCCGAGGCGACGCCGTGATCGTCGAGCTGGCGCCCGACGCCGACCCGTTCGCGGCACTGACGGCGCTCGAGCGTGTCGACGCCCTCCGCGAGGTCGGCGGCGACGGCCGGACCGTCCGCGCGCGTGCGGACAACGGCGCGGCGACCCTCCCCGTCGCGCTCGCCGCCCTGGAGGCCGCGGCCGTGACCGTCGCCTCCGCCACCGTCGCCCGGCCCAGCCTCGACGACGTCTACCTGCGGCACACCGGCCGCACCTTCACGCGGGCCCAGGAGTCCGCCGAGCACGTTCTGGAGACCGCATCATGACCGCCATCGCCACCGCGCCTGCGCGCACCGCCCGCCGGTCCGGGCCGACCTTCCTCACGCACACGGTGCTGCTCACGGGGCGCCAGCTCCGCTGGGCCCTGCGGATGCCGGCCTTCCTCGTGATGAACCTGGTGCAGCCGGTCATCTGGCTTCTGCTGTTCGGCCAGCTCTTCAAGTCCGTCATCGAGATCCCCGGCTTCGGCGTCGGGCAGAGCTACCTGGAGTACCTGACGCCGGGCGTCGTGATGATGCTCGCGCTGTTCGGCAGCGCCTGGTCGGGCACCGTCTACATCCAGGACATGGATCGCGGCGTGATGGACCGGTTCCTCACCTCGCCCACCAATCGGGGCGCCATGATCGTGTCGACGCTGGTCTATCAGTCGATCCTGGCGGTCGTGCAGTCGCTCATCGTCGTGGGCATCGCGTTCTGGGCCGGTGCCCGGTTCGACGGCGGGCTCGGCGGAATGCTGTTGCTCCTGCTCGGCGTGGTGCTGCTCACCGCGGTGTTCTGCTCGTTCTCGAACGCCGTTGCGCTGCTGGCGCGCGACCAGACCGCGCTGATCGGCATCTCGCAGCTCATCACGCTGCCGCTGATGTTCCTCAGCTCGGCGATCATGAACACCACGCTGTCGCCGGAGTGGGTGCGGAACGTCGCCGCCTACAATCCGTTCGAGTGGGCGGTCATCGTGGGCAGGGAGGCGCTGAGCTCCGATCCCGACTGGGCTGGCCTGTGGGGTCACGCCGGCCTGCTGGCGGCGCTCGCCGTCATCATGGCCGCGCTCGCCACCAGTGCCTTCCGGGTCTATCAGCGCTCGGCCTGACGGTCGGTGACCGTCGAGAACGTGGACTTCCCGCGTTCTCGACGGTTTCCGGTGCTCAGAACAGGTCGGGCGAAGGTGCGCTCGCGTGGCGGATGGAGACATCCGCGTGGCGGTCGAACCGGTAGCCGACGCCGCGCACGGTGCGCACGATGTCCTCGTACCGGCCGAGCTTGGCGCGCAGGCGCCGCACGTGAACGTCGATCGTGCGCTCGTTCGGGATCTCGTCCTCATCGGCGCTCGACCAGAGCGACGAGATCAGCTCGGCGCGCTCGATGGTGCGGCCTTCGCGCAGCACGAGGTACTGCAGCAGCTCGAACTCCTTGTAGGTGAGCGACACGGTCTGGTTGTCGAGGATGAGACGCTTGCGCGAGATGTCGACCACGACACCGGAGGCGGCGCGGTCCTCGTCCTCGTCCGGGACCACGGTGTGGCGGTGCTTGGCGATCGCGGCCGGGTCCTGCAGCGCGAGACGCACGACGTCGACGTCGCGGCCACCGGCGCCGGCCGGGGCGAGGGCGACGGCGGCGTAGGTCTCGGCGGCAGGGGCGAGCTCGGAGGTCAGCTGCTTGAGCGCCTCCACGATTCGGCCGAGGTCGGTGCCGGATGCGGCGGCTTTCAGCTCGTCGATGCCGACGTAGAGGACGAAGCCGCGGGCCTCGGTCCCCTCGGGGACGGCGCGGAGGCGGGGGGCGGGAGTGGCGGCCTGCTCGGCGAGAGCGGTGGAGGGGCGGAGGGTGTCGACGGTGGCGAGAGACATGGGAGGGGAGTCCTTCAGTGATGATGATGCGCCCGGACCCCAGTGCGGCTGCGCCTCTGCCGAGGATGCGCCGGATGTCAGGGTTTCCGGTATGACGAGATGTCCCGATTCAGAAAGGGACTGATGCACGGGTGCGTTCGTGTGGCGCACCCGGGGAGCTGTGCCCGGCGTCGACGCTCGTCTGCGTCGGAGGGCGACCGCTCGGCGATAGGGTCGTCAGATTAGCGACACATTCGGCAACACATGACCGAGTCGCGGCCGGGCATCATCATGCCGGCATCCCCAAGGGCCTCGAAGGAGGTCAGGGTGCGCGAGTTGTCAGTCATGTTGAGAAGTAAACCGTCTCGTGACTCGCGGTGTCAAATCGTTACGGAATGTTGCGGGCCTTCTCGGAGGCTCTACACAGTGCCGTACAGACGGTCCCCGGCGTCGCCGAGACCGGGCACAATGTATCCGTTCTCGTTGAGGCGCTCGTCGAGGGCGCCGAGCACGATGGTCACGTCCCGGCCCTCCGTCGCCTTCTCGAGCGCCTCCAGGCCCTCTGGCGCGGCGAGGATGCAGATGGCCGTCACATCGACGGCGTTGCGCTTGAACAGGAAGTCGATCGCGGCGCCCAGCGAGCCTCCCGTGGCCAGCATCGGGTCGAGCACGAAGCACTGCCGGTCGGAGAGGTCCATCGGGAGCCGCTCGGCGTAGGTGGTCGGCTCGAGGGTCTCCTCGTTGCGCGCCATGCCGAGGAACCCCACTTCGGCGGTCGGCATCAGCCGGACCATGCCCTCCAGCATCCCGAGCCCCGCGCGCAGGATCGGCACGACCAGCGGTCGTGGCTGGCTCAGAGTGACGCCGGTCGTCGTCGTGACCGGCGTCTCGATCCGCACCGGCTCGACCCGCACGGCACGGGTCGCCTCGTACGCGAGCAGGGTGACGAGCTCCTCCGTCAGCGCGCGGAACACGGGCGACGGGGTGTCCTTGTTGCGGAGCACGGAGAGCTTATGGGTGATGAGGGGGTGGTCGGCTACGTGCACTCGCATAGGCTCAAGGCTAGCCGAACCCGCCCAGCAGCGGGCCCGTCCGAGGAGGTCCCGTGACCCTGCCCGTTCCCGCCGACTACGAGGAGTGGATGCGCCGCGCCGTCGCCGACGCGCGCCTCGCCTTCGACACCGGGGACGTGCCGGTCGCGGCGCTCGTGATCGACGAGCGCGGCGAGGTCATCGGCACGGGCCGCAACGAGCGCGAGCTCCATCGCGATCCGACCGCGCACGCCGAGATCCTCGCGCTGCGGGCCGCTGCGGCCTCCCGCGACGACTGGCACCTCGAGGGCTGCACGCTGGTCGTGACGCTGGAGCCGTGCGTGATGTGCGCCGGCGCCGTGCTGGCCGCGCGCGTGCAGACGGTCGTGTTCGGGGCCTGGGACGAGAAGGCGGGCGCGGGAGGGTCGGTCTACGACGTGCTGCGCGACCGTCGGCTCAACCACCAGGTCTCGGTGTACCCGGGCGTGCTCGCCGAGGAGTGCGCCGACCTGCTGCTCGACTTCTTCCGCGCGAAGCGCTGACGACTGCGGGCCGGATCAGGCCGGGAGGGCCTCCAGCCACTCCGAGAACGCCGCTCGGGAGGCCTCCTGCATCCGCGCCGAATAGAGCCCGCGATCCTCGCGGAGGGCGTCCGGGTCGATCGCGTGCTCGTCGAGCTCGTTGTATCCGTCCGACACCCACTGCTCGTGCATCTCGTCCGTGACCTCGGGGTGGAACTGCACCGCGAGCGCGAAGTCGCCGATCGCGAACGCTTCGTTCGAGTAGTCGCTCGACTCGGCCAGCAGGGTGGCGCGCTCCGGCAGCTCGAACGTGTCGCCGTGCCACTCCACCACGGGGACGCCCGCGAAGTGCCGGATCGGCGAGGCGGTGCCCGCCTCAGTTGGCTCCACCCGGCGGAAACCGATCTGGGTGGTGTCGCCCTTGAAGACGCGCTCGCCGAGGGCGCCGGCCATCAGCTGCGCGCCGAGGCACACGCCGAGCGTCGGGCGCTCGGCGTCGAGCCGCGACCGCAGCAGCGTCTGCTCGGCCGCGAGGAACGGGTACTGCTCGGTCTGGTAAGCGCCCATCTCACCGCCGAGCACCACCACGAGGTCAGCCTCCGTCGGGTCGATCGCGGTGACGTCCTCGGAGGTGACATCCACGATGCGGAGGTCGTACCCGTGCTCGGTGAGGACGGGGCCGATGTTGCCGAGGTGGATGGACGGGTCGTGCTGCAGGATCAGGGCGGTGCGGGTCACTCGAGTCCTTTGATGACGATGGTGTCGGTGGCGGGATGCTGCTCGTTCGGGTCGACCCAGACGTCGGGCTCGATGTAGATCACGCGCGCGACCGGAACCGCCTCGCGGATGCGGCCCTCGATCGTGTCGATCGCGGCGGCGACCTCCGCCAGCGGCAGGCTGCCGGCGAGGGCGAGCTTCGCGCCGACGAGCAACTCGTCGGGACCGAGGTAGAGCGTGCGCATGTGGATGATCCGCTCGGCTTCGTCGCCCGCGAGGATCGCGCGCTCGATGGCCGCCACATCGGAGTCGGATGCGCCCTCGCCGACGAGGAGGCTCTTGGTCTCGATGCCGAGGATGATCGCCACCGCGACGAGGAGGAGGCCGATCAGGACGGTCCCGACGCCGTCCCAGACGCCGTTGCCGGTGATGATGGTGAGGCCGACGCCGATGAGCGCGAAGACGAGGCCGGTGAGGGCTGCGACGTCCTCCAGCAGCACCACCGGCAGTTCGGGCGCCTTGGCGCGGCGGATGAACTGCGGCCACGACATCCCCTTGCGGAGGGGGTTCGACTCGTGGACGGCGGTGCGGAGCGAGAACGACTCCAGGCCGATCGCGATGAACAGCACCTGCAGCGGCAGCCACCAGTTCTCCAGTGGGTGGGGGTGCGTGAGCTTCTCCACGCCCTCGTAGAGCGAGAAGACGCCTCC
>NZ_JBVQSP010000003.1:378131-383777 GCF_055720965.1 Leifsonia sp. PARNA 1/14 | reverse complement strand
CAGCAGCGGCAGCCACCAGTTCTCCAGTGGGTGGGGGTGCGTGAGCTTCTCCACGCCCTCGTAGAGCGAGAAGACGCCTCCCACGGAGAACAGGATGATCGAGACGACGAACGCGTACACGTAGCGCTCGCGGCCGTAACCGAACGGGTGCTCCTTGTCGGCCTTCTTCTTCGCCTGGCGGCCGCCGAGCAGCAGGAGCAGCTGGTTGCCGGAGTCGGCGACCGAGTGGACGCCCTCTGCGAGCATCGAGGACGAACCGGAGAACGCCCACGCGATGAACTTCGTGAGGGCGATGCCGAGGTTGGCGGCGAAGGCCGCGACGATCGCCCTGGTACCGCCTTCTGCGCTCATGCCCTCATCCTAGGATGGCCCCATGACCGACACGCAGAACGTCACGCTGCCCACCATCGCGATGCTCGGCGCGGGCTCGATGGGCCGCGCCATCCTCTCCGGGCTGACCGCTCCAGGCGTGGAGGTGACCGGCGGGATCCGCGTCACCAACCGTTCCGCGGCGCGCGCCGCCGAGCTCGAAGGCATCCCCGGGGTCACGGCCTTCGCGACCGAGAAGGACGGCGCTGCGAACCGCCTCGCCGTCGACGGCGCCGCGATCGTCATCGTGGCGGTCAAGCCGGCGATGGTGCCTGATCTGCTGCGCGAGATCGCGTCCTCCCTCACGCCGGGGACCATCGTCGTCAGCGTCGCCGCCGGCGTCACCGTCGCGACGTTCGAGTCGCTGCTCCCGGACACCGTCGTCGTCGCGCGGTCGATGCCGAACACCCCGGCCGTGGTCGGCAAGGCCGTGACCGGGATCAGCCCGGGGACCCGCACCGAGCCGGCCGACCTCGAGCTGGTCCGGTCGCTCTTCGAGACCGTGGGAGAGGTCGTGGAGGTGCCCGAGTCGCAGCTCGACGCCCTCAGCACGATCTCGGGCTCGGGGCCGGCGTACGTGTTCTATCTGGTGGAGGCCTTGACTGCGGCCGCCATCGATAAGGGCTTCACGCCGGAGCAGGCGCGCACTCTCGTGAACGGAACGTTCCTCGGCGCCTCCGAGCTGCTGGTCGCCTCCGGCGAGGACCCGGCCGAGCTCCGCCGCCGGGTCACGAGCCCCAAGGGCACCACCGAGCGGGCGATCGAGGTCCTCGCGGACGCCGACCTCCCTGCCCTGTTCACCCGCGCGACCGACGCCGCCCTCGCCCGAGCCCGCGAACTCGCCGCCCCCACCTCCTGACCCGCGAGACGGGCGCAAAGTGCGCCCGAATACGCGCGAAGCGGCGGAGAATGCGCCGCCTCGCGGCTAGGCCTCGAGGGCGGCGAAGCGCTCGATGTCTGCCGAGGTGCCGGAGACGATGATGAGGTCGTGATTGGAGACGACGGTGTCGGCAGTGGCGTAGGTGAACGGCTTGCCGGGGCTCTTCACGCCGACGACCGTGATGTTGTAACGGCTGCGCACGCCCGACTGCGACAGGTTGACGCCTCGGATGGGCTTCGGCGGGAACATCTTCACCAGTGCGAAGTCGTCGTCGAACTCGATGAAGTCGAGCATCCTGCCCGACACCAGGTGCGCCACCCGCTCGCCGGCCTCGGCCTCCGGGTAGATGACGTGGTTCGCGCCGATGCGCTCGAGGATCTTGCCGTGCGACTGCGAGATCGCCTTGGCCCAGATCTGCGGCACATGGAGGTCGACCAGGTTGGCGGTGATGAGCACGCTGGCCTCGATCGACGAACCGACGGCGACGACCGCGATCGAGAAGTCCTCCGCGCCGATCTGGCGCAGGGTCTCGATCGAGCGCGCGTCCGCCTGGACGGTGTGCGTCACGCGATCGGCCCACTTCTGCACGAGCGCGGCGTCGGTGTCGATCGCCAGGACCTCCCGGCCCAGCCGGTCGAGCTGCCCCGCTGTCGCGGCGCCGAAACGGCCGAGTCCGATCACCAGGACGGGCGCGTTGTGCTTGATCCGGTCAACCAACGAGCGGCCTCTCCTCAGGGTTCTGGTAGAGCTGCTTGCGCTGGCTCTGGGCCAGCGCCGCGGCGAGAGTCACTGTACCAACGCGGCCGCAGAACATCGTGGCGGCCATCACGTAGACGCCGGCGTCCGGCAGCTTCTCGGTGAGGCCCGTCGAGAGCCCGCAGGTGGCGAACGCCGAGATGACGTCGAACAGCACATGGTCGAGCGGCGCCTTCGTGATCTGCAGGATCAGGATGCTCGCGACCGCGACGATCGTCGCGCCCCACAGCGCCACCGCGACCGAGAGCCGCAGCACGTCGATCGGAATGCGGCGCTTGAACGCGTCCATCGACTCCACGCCGCGCGCCTCAGCGAACGCCGCGAGGAACAGCACGGCCAGCGTCGTCACCTTGATGCCGCCCGCGGTGGAGGCCGAACCTCCGCCGATGAACATCAGCATGTCGGTGACGAGCAGGCTCGACCCGTGGAGGTCCTGGATCGGGATGGTCGCGAAGCCCCCCGAGCGCGCCATCGTCGACAGGAAGAACGACTGGAAGACGGTGTGACCGGCATCCAGGTGCCCGAAGGTCTTGGGGTTGTCGTATTCGAGCACGATGTAGAGAACGGCCCCGGCCACCAGGAGGATGACCGAGGTCAGCAGCGTCAGCTTGACGTGGATCGACCACCGCCTGCGCCGTTTGCGCAGGTTGGAGGCGATGGCCAGGATCACCGGGAACCCGATCGCGCCGAGGAACACTCCGATCATCAGCGCGCCGAGGAACCAGTAGTCGTCGAGGAACGGCGTGAGGCCCTCGGTGTTCGGCGCGAACCCGGTGTTCGTGAAGGCCATCGCCGAGTAGTAGAGGCTCTCCCAGATCGAGACGCCGACGTCCATCCCGGCGATCAGCATGCGGGGGAAGAGCAGGAGCGCGATGCCGCCCTCGATGACGACCATGCTGATCGCGGCGGTGCGCAGGAGCTTGCCGACGTCGCCGAGCAGCACCGCCTGGCCCTCGGCTACCGGGCCGGCGTGGATGCGCTGCGGGTTGCTGTCGCTGGCGGCGATGAGCTTGGCGCGCAGCCCCAGCCGGCGCGAGATGACGAGCCCGAGGATGCTCGCCATCGTCAGCACGCCGACCGCGCCGACCTGCACGCCGATGTAGACGAGCAGATGGCCGAACACCGACCAGTGGGTCGCCATGTCCACGGTCGCGAGGCCGGTCACGCAGATCACCGACACTGCCGTGAACAGCGAGTCCGCGAGCCCGGTCCACCTGCCGGAGGCGGACGAGATCGGGAGAGAGAACAGCAGGGTGAAGACCAGGATCAGCAGCAGGAAGACCATGATCGCGAACCGCGACGGGCTGCGCTGGGCGAAGGCGTTGAGCGCCGCGCGAGTGCGTCCCCCCGCGGCCGCGGGTCCCCGCCGGGCCGCCTGCGTCGTGCGCATCGTCCGTTCCTCCCACCGACAGCTTCGGACATGGTACTCCGCCACCCGTGCGACTAGCCTGGTGCAATGGCCGACATCTTCGACGTGATCGCCGACCCGACTCGGCGCGACATCCTCAGAGTGCTGCTCGACCGCAACTCGGATGACTCGCGTCCCGCCGGTGAGATCTCGGTCTCGGAGATCGTGGCCACCCTCGAGCTCAGCCAGCCGACCGTCTCCAAGCATCTCAAGGTGCTGCGCGAGGCGTCCCTGGTGTCGGTGCGCGAGGAGGGACAGCACCGCTACTACCGGCTCGACCCGGCCCCGCTGGAGGCCGTGGAGGACTGGGTGATCCCGTTCACCGCCTCCGATGTCGACCTGACGGCGTACACGGTCGAACTGGCCGATGAGACGCGCGAGTTCGCGAGCTCGGTCGGTAAGGTGCTCGCTGACACGCGGCGCCGGGTCGAGCGGGTCACGCCGAAGAAGTGGCGTAGAGACTGAAGCCTCGAAGCGGCTAGAGTTCGCTAGTTCCCCGTCGTCACGACCCGAGTACGATGACGGGCAGGAGAGGGACACCGCATGGTTCACGAAGGGGGCTCGAACGCCCTACGGGATGTGCGTTTCCTGACGGTCGCCGAAGTGGCCGACATGATGCGCGTCTCCCGCATGACCGTCTACAGGCTCGTCCATGCCGGTGAACTGCCGGCCATCCGTTTCGGCCGGTCGTTCCGGGTTCCGGAGTCCGCTGTCGCGCAGGCGCTGAAGACCGTGGCGCCCCATCTCGAGGGCGGCGTCGCGGACTCGGCGTGAAGTCGGGTAGACTGGATGCTCGTGTCGCCGCGTTTCCCGCGGCAAACCACCAACTTTGTGAGGTCTACGTGGGTTCCGTTATCAAGAAGCGTCGCAAGCGTATGGCGAAGAAGAAGCACCGCAAGCTTCTTCGCAAGACGCGCCACCAGCGTCGCAACAAGAAGTAGACCTCAGCGTCTGCTGCTCGAGCGCCGATCCGTCAGGGTCGGCGCTTTCTGCCGTTAAGCTGGTCGTCGTGTCCTCCGTCATCGTCACGCTCATCGGCAAACCCGGCTGCCACCTCTGCGATGACGCCCGTGAGGTGATCCGCTCGGTGATCGCCGACCTGCCTGACGGCGCTCCGTTCGTCGAGGTCGAGGAGCGCAGCATCCTCGACGACGCCGAGCTGCACGAGCGGTACGTGGAGGACATCCCTGTCGTGCTGGTCGACGGCCGGCAGCACACCTACTGGCGCGTCGATCCGGCGCGTCTGCGCACCGCCTTGCTGGAGGAGGAACGTTGACCCTGCGTCACGTGGTCATGTGGAAGCTCGCGTCGACGGACGAGGCCGAGCGCGCCGATCAGGCCGCGCGGATCAAGGCCGGCCTGGAGTCGCTCCCCGCCGTGATTCCTGAGATCCTGCACTTCGAGGTGGGCGTCAACTCCCTCCCGGTCAACGACTTCGACCTCGTGCTGGTCAGCGACTTCGCCGACGAGGCGGCGCTGCAGCGCTACGTCGTGCATCCCGAGCACGAGAAGGTGGCGTCGTACATCCGCTCGGTCGTGTCGGGCCGAGCCGCCGTCGACGCCGAGGGCTGAACGCCTTCGGGCCCGGCCCGAACGCAGTCGTGCCCGGCGCCTGTCGGCACCGGGCACGCTCGGAGTGCGACGGTCAGACGACCGGGCTCTCGTCGATCTCCGCGTCGGAACGGCGGTAGTCCGCCAGGAACTGCGTGAGCGACGACGCGTACAGGTCGCGCACCAGGTCGCCGGCCTTCGAGCCGTCGTGCGCCTTCGCCGCCTCGAGGATCTCGGCGACGCGACCGGGCAGGTCGTCGGTGTCGAACGGCTGCTTCCACACCGCGATGTAGCGCAGCACCTGGGGGCTCAGCCCCTCGCTGATCGAAAGCAGAACGGCGTTGTCGCTGTTGCGCTCGAACTCCAGGAAGAAGTCGTTGAGCGCACGGCCGAGGGCCGGGAGGCTGCTCGACTTGGCGGCCTTGCGGATCTCCTTGAGGGCCTTCTCCTGCCGCCCGAGGGCGGCGCTGTCGAGCGCCGGCACAGAGGTCCGGGCCGCATACTCGTGCAGGAGTCCCGTCGTGTAGATCGCCTCGTCGATGGCGCGCAGGTCGATGGGGGCGACGCGCGTGTAGCGGTTGGGCGCCATCTCGACCAGGCCGATGTCGGCGAGCTTCATCAGGGCCTCGCGGATCGGCGTGCGGGAGACCCCGAGCCACGCCGTGAGCTTCTCGTCGAGGAC
>NZ_JBVQSP010000003.1:376816-378033 GCF_055720965.1 Leifsonia sp. PARNA 1/14 | reverse complement strand
CGGTCTCGCCCGGCTCGAGCGTGCCGTCGAGGATGCCCTCATAGAGGCGGTTGTAGACGACGTCGCGCAGCAGCTGGCGTTCGACCGGTGCGGAATCTCTCACGGGAAGCGGCATCAGCGCCCCTCCTTCACAGTTGGTACGGCCTTCGTGGCGAACTCGTCGACGACGGTGACGAGGCCCTTGCTCCAGAATTCGGCGACGGCGTTCGCCGCCTTGACTCCGTTGCCTGCGACCGCAGCGTCGACGGCTGCCTTGGCGTGGGGCGCCCCCGCGTCGAATGCTCCGGAGGACGGGGCCGCGATCAGCGCCCGGCGCACCTCGGGGAGGTGGCGGGTGAAGAGCTTGGCGATCGTGCGGTTGTCGAGCCGGCGGAGGAAGACGTTGATGAAGCCGTCGGTGAGCACGCGCTCCCGGACGAGGTCGGCCATCTCCGAGCCGTCTCCCACGCGCTCCTTGAACGCGCGGAGCACATCTTTGTCCTCGTCGGTGAGGAGCGGCGTCGCGTCGCGTACGACGCCGGTCATGAGGCTGCCGACGGTTTCGATCAGGGCGCGCAAGCGCTCCGGGTCGATCGGGGTGACCCGCGTACGCTTCTGGGGCATGATCTCGACCAGGCCCATGGCGGCCAGCTGGTTGAGCGCCTCGCGGACGGGGGTTCGGGAGACCCCGACCCACTTCTCGATCTCAGCGTCGTAGAGCTGTTCGCCGGGGGTCAGGTCCCCGTCGACGATGGCGTCGAGCAGACGAATGAAGACTTCGTCACGAATGAGCCGGCGGGGACTGACGGCTTCTGCGATGGGTACAGGCATACATGAATATTACATCCGTCCGCTTCGGATGCAAGACCATCGTGTCACGAGTTGCCGGTGGCGTGTCCCGGGCGCTCGGCGCGCGCGTATTAGAAACGGTTTCCCAGCGCCTTGGCCTTCAGCGCGTCGAATTCGTTCCTGCTGATCACGCCCTTGTCGAGCAGATCCTGCGCCTGCTGGATGTCGGCGGCCGGGGTCGCCGACGGGGTGGGGTGGGTGTAGTAGTCGGTGTCCTCCGGGACGGTCTGCCGCGAGCGGGAGTTGCGCTCGGCCATGCCGCGGCCGCGCGCGATCAGGTACACCAGGGCGGTGAGCCAGGGGACGAAGATCAGGAAGATCACCCAGACCGCTTTCCACCATCCGTTGAGCTTGTCGTCGCGGAACAGGTCGACCAGGATCGTGAAAAG
>NZ_JBVQSP010000003.1:301601-376720 GCF_055720965.1 Leifsonia sp. PARNA 1/14 | reverse complement strand
AAGGACCATCAAGTAGGCGACGAAGGCGAAAGCCCAGAAGAACAGCCAGAAGAAATTCCAGAATCCGTTCACGACGAGCTCCTCTCGATTGCGGACAACGTAGCGGTGAGCGGGCGCCTCTGGCTAGGGTGCGGCTCCCGGCCTCGACGGAGGTCGCGGATAGGCTGACCGCATGCTCAGCCAGCTGCCGCCGCACCTCTGGCGCGGGAGGTCGGCCGCGGGGTGGGCGGCGCTGGTTCTCGGTTTCGTCGTCGGCGTGCCGGTGGCCCTCGTGGTCGGGCTCGCGCTGCTCGCGATGGGAGTCGCGGCAGCGGTCATCGCTCTGGTCGTGGGCCTGCTCCTGCTCGCGGCCGAGTGGGCGTGGTACGCGATCCAGCGCACGCGCGAGCAGCCGTACCCGTTCCCTGTGCCCGCTCCGAGCCGGCGCCGGTCGCGTCGGACCACGCTGAGCGGCCTCTACCTGTCGGCCGCCCCGCGGCTCATCGGTGGCATCGCGCGCGCCGCGGGCTGGCTGCTGGCCCCGCTCGCGCTGCTGGTCGGCGTCGTGGGCATCGTGCTGCCGCGGTGGCGGGCCCGCCCGTATCTCGCGGTGTTCACGCTTCCGGCGCTGCTGCGCAAGGCCGTGGGCCTCGGCCGGAGGCGCAGGCTGCTGCGCGACGGCCACGACGCCGTCCTGCTCGGCTACGACGACCTCCTGGAGCAGCAGTTCCCGCTACTGCACGACTTCCTGCGCTGGTGGGACGACCCGGACGCCGGCGATGAGTACACGCCCTCTCCCGGCCTCGTCGACGTGCCGGCAGGCCTGCTCGGGCTCGAGCTCGGCCCGCTTCCCGACCCGCTCGGCCGCACCGGGCTCGCAGCGGGGGCGATGCGGCGCCGTTCGGTGCACACGCTCCGCGACCTCCTGCTCAGCCAGCGCGAGATCGACGACCTCTGCGACCCCGACCTCGACGAGCGCATCGACACCGCGGTGATCCGGTTGGTGCAGCGCGAGCACGAGGGCGTGCGGCACTGGATCGTGCAGTTCCCGAGCACGAAGTCGTGGCACCCGCGCCCCGGGGTCGCGCCGAACGACCTCACGGCCGACCTCGTGATCGGCGCCGAGCACGAGGCGACCATCACCCGTGCGGCGCTGGCGACCATGCGGGAGGCGGGCATCGCCCCAGGGGAGCCGGTCGTGCTCGCAGGGTTCAGCCTCGGCGGGATGGTCGCGGCGCAGGTGGCCGTGCGCGCGCACGCCGCCGGGTTCACCGTGACGCACCTCGTCGTCGCCGGCTCGCCGCTCGGGCGCCTCCCGATCCCGGACGGCATCCGGACGCTGGCGGTCGAGCACGTGCTCGACCTCGTGCCGCGCATCGACGGCAGGGAGAACCCGGTGCGGCTCGACCTCGCCGGCTCCGACGTGCTCGTCACCGTCAAAGCGGGGCCGGCCCTCTCGCCGGGATTCCGGCTGGGCGCGCTCCACCAGGCCATCGCGTACGCCGATACCGCGCGGCTGATCGAGAACGAGCCGCCCGATGAGTCCGTGGCCGCGCTGTTGGCGGAGTTGCAGCCGTTCTTCGGCGACGGCCAGACGGTGCACGATCGCTCGGCGTTGCGCGCCGGCGGCCTCCCGGCGCGGCCTGCGGTGCCGTTCTACCTGCACAGCACGGTGCAGGACGGGATCACAGAGGAGGCACTGCGGCAGACACTGCGTCGGTTGGCGGGGGTCTACGCCGTCGATGTCTACCAGTCGAGGGGCGGCCTCGCCACCACGATCCTGTGGAGCGCGGACCTTCTGGTGCGCACGCTCGACCCATGGCCGGTCGCCACCCGGCGGGCGGCGATCTACCGCGGCCTGCTGTCGTTGCTCGGGCGGCGGCGCGCCGTGGGAATTCATCTGCGCCTGCAGGCGCGCGCGACGCCGGGGCTCATCTGGGAGGCGACGCTGCAGCGGATGCCCGACGGGCGCTGGCGCGAGACGATCGATGTGACGGTGGACGACCGGGCCAGGCCGGCGGATGTGGCGCGGTTGTTCCCGGACGGAGTGAGGACCAGGGTGGTGCTGCACCCGTCGGACGCGTTCGAGCCGCTTCTCGACGCCGCGGGGATCTGAGGGCCCGACCTGGAGTGGTGGCAATCCGAGCCTCCGGGATGAGCGCCGCCGCCGTACGATGGTGCGACCCGAGCGAGGAGGCGACGTGGGACGCGAGAAGTACTGGGCAGAGGATCCGGATCCGCTGATGCGTGTCGGAGAGGGCTTCCGCCTCGCCGACCACGACACCGCCTCCACCCCCGGATTCACCGGTGGCAAGAAGGATGGCGAGAAGGCGCTGGGCGATGGGGCGGCGATCCTCGCCGACCTGCAGGAGCGGCTGTTCGCGGCAGGGACGCTGGGTGAGCGACGCAGCGTGCTGCTCGTCCTGCAGGCGATGGACACGGCGGGCAAAGGCGGGATCGTCACCCACGTCGTCGGCCAGATGAACCTCGGCGGCGTCCGGTACGCGGGGTTCAAGAAGCCGACCCAGGAGGAACTCGCTCACGATTTCCTGTGGCGGATCTGGAAGCACGTTCCGGGTTCGGGCGAGGTCGGTGTGTTCGATCGTTCCCACTACGAGGACGTGCTGATCGGCCGGGTGCGCAAGCTGGCGCCCGACGATGAGATCGAGAACCGCTACGAGGCGATCAATCGGTTCGAGCTCGAACTGGCCGAGTCCGGAACCACGATCGTGAAGGTGATGCTGCACCTGAGCAAGGACGAGCAGAAGGCGCGCCTGGCCTCGCGCCTCGAGCGCCCCGACAAGCAGTGGAAGTACAACCCGGGCGACGTGGACGAACGACTGCTATGGGACTCCTACCAGGACGCGTACCAGATCGTCTTCGACCGCACGTCGACGCCGTACGCCCCCTGGTACGTCGTGCCGGCCGATCGCAAGTGGTACGCGCGGCTCGCTGTGCAGCACCTGCTCGTCCACGCGCTGGAGGACCTGGAGCTGGAGTGGCCGAAGCCGGACTACGACGTCGAGGAGGAGAAGGCGCGGCTGGCGGCCTCCTGAGCGACTGGCGTCACCGGCGGGTCTGCGCGCTGTTCAGCCGAACGCCTCGACGATGGGCCGGAACTTCATGGTCGTCTCTGCGAATTCCGTCGCGGGGTCGGAGTCGGCGACGATACCCGCCCCCGCGTACGCGGTGAGGTCACCGGTGTCGGAGAGCTGCGCACAGCGCAGCGCGATCGCCCACTCGCCGTCTCCGTCGCCGCCGACCCAGCCCACCGGTCCGGCGTAGCGCCCGCGGTCGAACGGCTCCAGCTCGCGGATCAGCTGTACCGCCTCCCGGGTCGGCGTGCCGGCGACGGCTGCAGTCGGGTGGAGGGCGTCCGCGAGGTCGAGCGAACTGGCTCCGTCGCTCAGGGTGCCGGCGATGTCGGTGGCGAGGTGCCAGAGATTCGGGAGCTTCAGCGTGAAAGGCAGGTCGCTCGCCGCGAGGTCGGCGCTGTGCGGGCGGAGCGCGTCGAGCACGCTCGAAACGGCGAACCGGTGCTCACCCTGGTCTTTGACCGAGGCGGCGAGAGCGGCCGCGGACTCGTTGTCGCTCGCGGCGTCGCGCCCGCGAGAGCGCGTGCCGGCGAGGACGCGTGCCGTGACAGTGCCGTGATGCACCCGCACCAGCGTCTCGGGCGACGACCCGACGAGGCCGTCGACGGCGAAGGTCCAGCAGTCGGGATAGCCGAGCGCGAGCTCCACGAGCGCACGGCGAACGTCGGACTCGAGCGGCAGATGCGCCGAGAGCTCGCGAGCCAGTACGACCTTCGATAGGTCGTGCTCGCGGATCTTGGCGACGGCCGTCGCCACCGCCGACCGGTAACCGCCTTCGTCGAGCCCTGCCGGGAGCAGGCTCAACCGGTACTCGTCGCCGAACGCGATCGGGCGGGGGAGGTCGCCGTTCGCGAGGGCGGCGTGCCCGGCACGTGACGATGAGGCCGGACCGACGCCGTCGCGGTTGTCTGCACTCCCTAAGTCGGAGTCGTCCACACGGCGGATCCGCGTGATCCAGCTGCGGCCGCCGCGGCGGCCGAGCACGATCTCCGGGACGATCAGCACGCTGGTGGCCGAACTCTCGTCGTCGAACGCGAACGTGCCGAACGCGACCAGACCCGTGCCGGGTGTGCGCACACCGTCGCTGATCGTCGCCGCCCGAACCGTGTGCCGCCACGCCTCCGAGGCCTCCCGGATGCGGTCGGGGCCATGGAACTCGAGTCGCAGCGCCTCGCCGATGCCGGCGATCCCCTCACCTTTGCGGATCCAGACGAGCGGTCGACGGGAGTCGAGGAAGGGGACGAGATGCCGGACGTCGTCGAGGGGGGTCGTCTCGACCGAGAGCGCCGTCACGCCCGTCACCCGGCGGGTGGTCGAGGGTGCTGTCACCGGACCAGCCTACGCCCGGCGCGCTGAGGGCCCGATGCGTGTGCGCTGGGCATCGACTCTGCGATCGGTGTCGTGCGCGCGCGTGGAATGCAGTGCATCACGCCGCAGCCTAAGCTGGTGGGGTGAGTAAGGCCGACCTCAGCAAGCAGCCCTCCCAGGTCGCCGCCATGTTCGATGAGGTGTCGACCCACTACGACCGGACCAACACCGTCCTCTCGATGGGCAACGCGACGCTCTGGCGGATGGCGACGACGCGCGCCGTCGCGCCGCGCGCCGGCGAGAAGATCCTCGACGTCGCGGCCGGCACCGGAACCTCCAGCGCGTCGCTCGCCCGCAACGGCGCGAGCGTGGTGGCCGCCGACTTCTCGCAGGGGATGATCGAGGTCGGCAGGCAGCGTCAGGCGGCCAACCCGTTCATCAGCTTCGTGCAGGCCGACGCGACCGCGCTGCCCTTCGGCGACGACACGTTCGATGCCGTCACCATCTCGTTCGGCCTCCGCAACATCGTCGACCCGCGGGCGGCGCTCGCCGAGTTCTACCGGGTCACCAAGCCCGGGGGTCGCGTCGTCGTCTGCGAGTTCTCCCGGCCGCCGCTCGCGCCGGTGCGTGCCGGTTACGGCGCCTACCTGCGCTACGGGATGCCGGTGCTCGCGCGTCTGGCCAGCTCCAACCCGGCCGCGTACGAATACCTCATGGAGTCGATCGAGGCGTGGCCGAGCCAGCCCGCGCTCGCCGCATGGATGCGGGAGGCCGGCTTCGAACGCGTGGCCTGGCGCAATCTGACCGCAGGGATCGTCGCGCTGCATCGTGGCTGGAAGCCGCACACCCCTCATGAGCCGGCCCGGGCCGAGGCGACCGCTCCTGAGAAGGCGCCAGCTCCCGAGAACGCGCCTGCCGCGGCGAAAACGACGGGCGGAAAGCCCGCGAAGTCGACGGACGCACCGTCTGGCGCGGCGAAGTCGACCGCCGGGAAGCCGGCCGGGAAGCCGGCCGCCGGAAAGCGCGCCGCGAAGCCCGCCGCGAAGAAGTCGACGGCCGGAAAGCCCGCGGGATCCACCGGCGGCACGTCTGTCGCGGCGCAATCCGGCGGCACCGGCGCCTCCGAAGACTCACCGTCCGCCATCCCATCCGAGGGGGAGTAGTGCCACGAAGCGTTCCGGCTGTGCGGCGCACCGCGTCGCTGACCAGCCAGCTCGGCCTCACCGAACGGATCTTCGTCCGTGGTGAGGACCGCCAGGTCGCCACAGCCGTGGACGACGGCCTCGCGCTTGTCGAGGAGGCGCTGCACCGTGAGATGCGGTTCGCCGACAACCTGGCCGACGTCACCACCCGCTATCTGCTCGAGGCGGGGGGCAAGCGCGTCCGGCCGATGCTGACGCTGTTGACCGCACAACTCGGAAAGGGCAACACCCCGGAGGTGCTGCAGGCCGCCCAGGCCGTGGAGATCACGCACCTCGCCTCGCTCTACCACGACGACGTCATGGACGACTCGCAGATGCGCCGCGGGGTGCCGACCGCTCAGTTCGTCTGGGGCAACTCCGTCGCCGTGCTGACCGGCGACCTCCTGTTCGCCCGGGCCAGCAAGCTGGTCTCCGCGCTCGGCGAGCGCGCCATCCAGCTGCAGGCCGACACCTTCGAACGGCTGTGCCTGGGCCAGCTGCACGAGACCATCGGCCCACAGGGTGACGAAGACCCCGTCGCCCACTACATCCGCGTCCTCCAGGACAAGACCGGCTCGCTCATCGCGGTCGCCGCGCAGATGGGGGTCGTGTTCTCGAAGGCCGACCCCGCGTACGAGAAGCCCGTCGTGACGTTCGGCGAGAAGATCGGCGTCGCGTTCCAGCTGATCGACGACGTCATCGACCTCTCGTCGACGGGTGTCGCCGAGACGGGCAAGACCCCGGGCAACGACCTCCGGGCGGGCGTCGCCACGCTGCCCGTACTGCGACTGCGCGAACGGGCCGACGCCGATCCCGAAGCACGGGCTCTGCTCGAGCGCCTCGAGCGCGATGTCATCGGCAGCGCCGAGGAGGGCGAGATCAGCGCGGAGGCGACCGCGGCGATCGCCGCGCTGCGGGAGCACGAGGTGACCGCGCAGACCCTCGAGGAGGCGCACCGCTGGGCTCGGGAGGCCGTGGACGCCCTCGCGCCGCTGCCCGATGGCGCCGTCAAGAAGGCGCTCGTGCGGTTCGCGGACACCATCGTCGAACGCTCGAGCTGACCCAGAAGGAATCAACGCATGACCAAACTGCGACTGGCGATCGTCGGTGCCGGCCCGGCCGGGATCTACGCCGCCGACATCCTGCTCAAGGCCGAACGAGGCTTCGACGTCTCGATCGACCTCTTCGAGTCGCTGCCCGCCCCCTACGGGCTCGTGCGCTACGGCGTCGCCCCCGACCACCCACGCATCAAGGGCATCATCACCGCCCTGCGCGAGGTTCTCGATCGCGGCGACATCCGCATCTTCGGCAATGTGACGTACGGGGTCGACATCACGCTCGACGATCTCAAGCAGCACTACAACGCGGTCATCTTCGCCACCGGGGCCGTGCACGACGCCGACCTCGACATCCCGGGCATCGAGCTCGGCGGCTCTTACGGCGCCGCGGACTTCGTCAGCTGGTTCGACGGCCACCCGGACGTGCCCCGCACCTGGCCGCTGGGGGCGCGATCGGTCGCCGTGATCGGCAATGGCAACGTCGCCCTCGACGTCTCGCGCATCCTCGCGAAGCACGCCGACGACCTCCTGCCGACGGAGATTCCCGACAACGTCTACGAGATCCTCAAGAACTCGCCTGTCACCGACGTTCACGTGTTCGGCCGGCGCGGGCCGGCGCAGGTGAAGTTCACGCCACTGGAGTTGCGCGAGCTCGGCGAGCTGCGCGACGTCGATATGATCCTCTACGACGAGGACTTCGACTACGACGAGCAGTCGAAGGCCGCGATCGCGAGCAACAAGCAGGTCATGGTGATCGACCGCGTGCTGCAGCAGTGGCGCCAGCGCGAGGTCGGCTCGGCGTCCCGTCGCCTGCACCTGCACTTCTACGCCAAGCCGCTGGAGCTGCTGTCGGACGAGAACGGCGACGTGCGGGCGATCCGCTACGAGCGCACGGCGTCCGATGGCGAGGGCGGGGTGCGCGGCACCGGTGAGATCCGCGAGCTGGAGATCCAGGCGATCTATCGTGCCGTCGGCTACTTCGGGTCGCCTCTGCCCGGCATCCCGTTCGACAAGAAGCACGGCATCATCCCCAACCACGAGGGGCAGGTGCTGCGCAATCGCGACAACGAGCGGATGTACGGCGTGTATGCGACGGGGTGGATCAAGCGCGGACCGGTCGGCCTCATCGGTCACACCAAGTCGGATGCGATGGAAACGATCAAACATGTGATCAACGATCAGGGCAACTGGTGGTCTCCCGCCGACCCCTCCGAGCAATCGGTGGAGAACCTGCTGCGCGATCGCGGTGTGGAGTACACCAACCTGGACGGGTGGCACAACCTCGACGAGCATGAGCAGTCCCTGGGTGCGGAGCGCGGCCGTGCGCGCATCAAGGTCGTGCCGCGCGACGAGATGATCCGGGTGTCGAACGCCACCGCCGTGGAGGTCGGCGCGGCCGAGTAGGCCTCCCGTCCCAGGGTTGGTTCTGGCACGCTGGTGCCATGAGCAGCCCTGTCGAGTGGCGCCCGGATCTCCTCGGGCCCGGCTTCCAGCAGGCGACGCTCCCGCTCGCACCCGATGCGGAGGGCGACGTCGTCGCCACGCTGGTGCGCTTCGAGCCGTGGCCCCGGCTCGCCGACCTGCGGCCTGGCCACCCCGCCGAGGAGACCGACGTGCTGTACGTGCACGGCTGGTCCGATTACTTCTTCCAGGCCGAGCTGGCCCGCTTCTGGCACGAGCAGGGCGCGCGGTTCTTCGCGCTCGACCTGCGCAAGTACGGGCGAAGCCTGCGTGTCGGCCAGACTCCGGGGTTCGTGGACTCGCTCGACACCTACGACGAGGACATCGAGGCGGCGCTCGAGGCCATCGGCCACGGCGAGCACGAACGGCCACGCCGTCCGCCGCACCGCCGCCTGATCCTGATGGGCCACTCCACCGGGGGCCTGACATTGAGCCTGTGGGCCGACCGGCACCCCGGCCGGGCCGCCGCCCTCGTCCTCAACAGTCCGTGGCTCGAGTTCCAGGCGCACTCGGCGGGCCGGGCGATGATCAGCCCGTTGGTCGACCTCCACGCGCGGCTCGACCCGAAGGCGGCGATGCCGAACGTCGACCTCGGGTTCTATACGCGCTCGGTGTCGCGAACGCTCGACGGCGAGTGGGACTACGACCTGGCCTGGCGGCCCGTGCGCGGCTTCCCGGTGCACCCGGCGTGGCTCACCGCAGTGCTCGCCGGCCACGCGCGGGTGGCGGCCGGGCTCACGATCGACGCGCCTGTGCTCACCCTGCTGTCGGCGCGCTCGACACTGCTGCCGTACTGGACCGACGACATGCTCAGCTCGGACGTGGTGCTCCTCGTGCAGGACATCGCCGTGCGCGCGCTGAAGCTCGCGCCGACGGTGACCGTGGCACGAATCGACGGGGCGCTCCACGACGTGTTCCTGTCGCGCGAGCAGGTGCGCGAAGCCGCCTACCGGGAGGTCGTGCGGTGGCTGCGCGGCGCGCTCAGCGGAAGCCACCCGCCTGCGGGGCGGGGCCCCCTCGGCGGGCGGGGTCCGCGCGGACCGCTCGGTGCCCGCGGGCCGCTCGGAGAGGAGCCTCCGCTCAGCGGAAGTTCACGAACTGGAGGGCCACATCCAGGTCGGCGCCCTTCAGGAGGGCCATCGTCGCCTGGAGGTCGTCCCGGCTCTTCGAGCTGACGCGCAGCTCGTCGCCCTGGATCTGCGACTTGACGCTCTTGGGGGCCTCGTCGCGGATGAGTTTGTTGATCTTCTTGGCGGCGTCCTGCTCGATGCCGTTCTTGAGGCCGACCTCGATGCGGAACTCCTTGCCCGACGGGTACGGCTTGCCGGTGTCGAGCGACTTGAGTGTGATGCCCCGTTTGATGAACTTGGACTCCACGACCTCGAGCACGGCCTTCACGCGCTCCTCGGTATTGGCCTTGAGCAGCACCTTCTCGCCGCTCCACTCGACCGAGGCGCCGACGTTCTTGAAGTCGTAGCGCTGCTCGACCTCCTTGCGGGCCTGATTGACGGCGTTGTCCGCCTCCATCTTGTCGACCTTGCTGACGACGTCGAACGAGGAGTCTGCCACGATAACCGCCTTACTCTCGGTGAAATCCTCTGATCACTCGATTCTAGGGATTCTCCGCTGGCAGCGAGTCAGGCGATCTTCTCCAGCTCGACGAAGTAGGTGACATGGCAGCCGTCGCCGAAGCACTCGATGCAGAGGTCGACTTCTTCGCCGTGCTGCGTGGGGTCGGCCCCTGTGCCATCGCACCGTTCGCAAATCTCCAGTGTCCTCATGCCGACGATTGTGCGCCCAGCCACCGACAACGTCGGAAGGAGGAGGGGTGTGTCGCAGAACCGGCACGCCGTGGGGGCGTTCTGCTGTGGGCGGAATCGCGAAACCCGCAGGGTGCGCGTCGACGGGCTCGGCTTAGGCTTCAGGCATGTTGATGCGGCACGCGATCGGCTCGGTGCTCCGCCGTCTGCGGACCGAGCGCGGCGCGACCCTGCGCGAGCTCTCGGAGCGTTCGCGCATCAGCGTGCCGTACCTCTCGGAGATCGAGCGGGGCCGCAAGGAGGCGTCGTCGGAGATCCTGGCGGCGCTCTGCCGCGTGCTCGACGTGACCGAGGGCGAGCTGCTGTCGGAGGTGGTCGCGGAGTTCGCCCGCATCGAGGTGCTGAGCCTGCTCCCCGAGCGCGGGCACGCGACGTCGGCCATTGTGGCCGCGGACGACCACGTGCTTTCCGCCGCGCCGCACGCGGTCCTCCTGGCCGCCTGACACGCCCCTCAGTTCGCAAGGGCCCGCGTCGACCCGATGACCTCGTCCACGAACCCGTAGTCGCGCGCCTCGTCGGCGGTGAACCAGCGGTCGCGGTCGCCGTCCTCGATGATCTGCTCGACCGGCTTGCCGGTCTGCTCGCTCGTCAGCTCGGCCATCCGGCGCTTGAAGTGGAGGATCTGCTTCGCCTGGGTCTGGATGTCCGCGCTCGTGCCGCCGAAGCCTCCATGGGGCTGGTGCATCACGATCGATGAGTTCGGGAGGGCGTACCGCTTGCCCGGCGCGCCCGACGACAGCAGGAACTGGCCCATCGAGGCCGCGAACCCCAGCGCGACCGTCGCAACGTCGGCACGGACGAAGTTCATCGTGTCGTAGACCGCGAAGCCCGAGGTGATCGAGCCGCCCGGCGAGTTGATGTAGAGGTAAATGTCGCGGTCGGAGGCGATCGAGTCGAGCAGCAGGAGCTGCGCGCAGACCTCCCCGGCCGACTCGTCGTTCACTTCGGTGCCCAGGAAGACGATGCGCTCGTCGAGGAGCCGCTGCACGGGGGCGATGGTGTCAGGAGTGGTCATGGCGCCATCCTGCGACCGGCTGAGCGGGCTTGTCGCGTGGTTCTGCCGTGTGCGAATTCGCGGGAGGCAGAAGCGCTCTGCGCAGCGCACTCGGCCGATTTCGTGAGAGGGCGCGCGCCGAGTATCCTTACATGGCGCCTTCGGTCAGCAGCTGACTGATGGTCGGAAGCGCGAATGGCGAGTTACCCAAGCGGCCAAAGGGATCTGACTGTAAATCAGCCGGCGTAGCCTTCGGGGGTTCGAATCCCTCACTCGCCACCCGCCGAAAAGGGGCCCGGGCCATCCGGGCCCCTTTCTGCGTCTGCGGGCGACTGCGTCTGCGGGCGACTGCGTCTACCGGGCGCGTGGCGGCCTGTGTGGGAGGCTGGTCGCATGCCCTCCACGACCGAGCTGCTCGAGATCGCCGCCACCGTCGCCCGCCGTGCCGCGGCGCTGGCCCTGCAGAGGCGTCGCGACGGGGTGGAGGTCGCCGCCTCGAAGTCCTCGATCACCGACATCGTGACGCGCGCCGATCGTGAGTCGGAGGACCTCATCCGCAGCGCGCTCGCCGCAGCCCGGCCGCGAGACGGCTTTCTCGGTGAGGAGTCCGGCGCCGAGCACGGCACGAGCGGGCTGACCTGGGTGGTCGACCCGATCGACGGCACGGTCAACTACTTCTACGACATCCCTGCGTGGGCGGTCAGCGTCGCCGTGGTGGAGGGGGAGCCCGACCCCTCGACGTGGCGCACCCTCGCCGGTGCTGTCGTGAACCCGGCCACGGGCGAGGTGTTCACCGCGGCGGCCGGCGCCGGCGCCCGGCTGAACGGTGCGCCCATCCAGGTGAACACCGGGGTGGACCTCCCGCTGGCGCTCGTGGGGACCGGGTTCGGCTACGACCCCGAGAAGCGCAGGAAGCAGGCGACCTTCGTCACCGAGCTGATCCCGCAGGTGCGCGACATCCGGCGCATCGGCGCGGCCTCCCTCGACCTCTGCTCGGTGGCGTGCGGGCGGCTCGACGCGTACTACGAGCGTGGGCTCAACCCCTGGGACCACGCGGCAGGTGCGCTCATCGCGCAGGAGGCAGGGGCCCGGCTGGGCGGGCTCGGTGCGACGCCGGCAGGTACCGACCTCCTGCTCGCCGCCGCCCCCGATCTGTTCGAGCAGCTCGACCCGCTCGTGCAGGCGTACTACTCGCACTGGGAGTGATGCCGTCCCGGCTCGATTGGTGAGGCGGTTACCATTTCGTTATATTGGGTCGAGTGGCCCGCGAAACCAGACCTCGGAGTGGTATTCGTGAACCCCACGCCGATGCTCCCGGCACCGATGCGCCCGGCACCGACGCCCTGCTGACGCGCCGGGAGGCCCGCCGGCTGCAGGAGGCGCGCCATCGCGTGCACGAACTGCGCGAACGGGACGCCCGCCCTCGAACTCCGCGCTTCAGTCGCGGCGTGAGTCTTGTCGCCATGCTGTCCGTACTGGGGATCGCGGTCGCCACGACCGTTCCCGCGATGGCGCTCCTGAGCGAGGACGACGTGCGCGCCCGGTCCGCGTCGGCCCACTTCAGCAGCGCCCCGGCGACCGAGCGCGAGCTCCAGGCCCTCGACAGCGTGACCTCCGCCGAGCGCGAGGCCATCATCCGGGACAGCGGCGCCGCCACCTCGGGCGAGCAAATCGCTGCGCTGCGCTCCATGCGCATCGCGGACACCTTCCGCAACAACCCGGCAGGGGCCGTCCAGTGGCCGTTCCCGGTCGGCGTGCCGATCAGCGACGGTTTCGGATACCGCGTGGCGCCGACAGCGGGCGCCTCCACCGACCATCTCGGAGTCGACTTCACTCCGGGCGCGGGCGTGCCCATCCAGATCATCTCCGCCGGTGTGGTGCGGGAGGTCGTGGCCAGGGACGGCGGCGGCTGCGGCGTGAACGTCACCATCGACCACATGATCGGCGGCCGGCTGGTCACCAGCAAGTACTGCCACATGCAGGCGGGCTCCGTGCGGGTGTCGGCCGGTCAACAGGTCGCCGTCGCCGACATCGTGGGCCGCGTGGGAAACACCGGCGTCTCGACCGGGGCGCACCTGCACTTCGAGATCCGGCTCAACGGCACGGAGCCGGTCGACCCTGTCGCGTGGCTGAAGGCCAACGCGAGCTGAACTGCCGCGGAGCCCCCGCGAGCCTGCCTCGTGCAGCCGGCGGAGGAGATCCGCTGCCACGGGCTCAGGACCTCCTCCGCCGACCGGCCCGAGATCGCGATCGGGCCAGAAGATCCTCCGTTGACCGCGCGCGCCGTGTCGCCTTCAGCGTCGCGGAGGACATCAGGTCAGACACCCCGCGGCCGAAACGATAACGGAGGAGATCCACGTTGCTGATGGACCTCCTCCGTCAGCGTCGCCGGGACGGACGAGCTCGCGTCAGATCAGCCAGGCGGTCGTGTCGCGGGGCAGCATCCCGCCTTCGAGCGGGCCGCTCGCGAGGATGACCCTGCCCTCCGGCAGCGGCAGCGGGGCTGCGCCGAAGTTCACGGCGACCGTGACCGCGCCGGTGCGGAAAACCAGAGCGCCCTCGCCCGCGTTCGACCACTCGAGCTCGCCGAAAGCGAGGTCGTGCTCGCGGCGGGCGGCGAGCGCTTCCTGGTACATCGTCAGCGTCGAGTCGGGGACGCCCTGCTGCGACGACCGCGTATACGACGCCCACGAGGCCGGCTGCGGCAGCCAGCTCTTCGGGCCTGGGCCGAACCCGTAGGACGGGTCGGCGCCCTCCCACGGGATCGGGACGCGGCAGCCGTCTCGGCCGTAGCGCTCGCCGTTGGTGCGGAACCACGTCGGGTCCTGGCGGGCGTCGTCGGGCAGGTCGATGGCCTCCGGGAGGCCGAGCTCCTCGCCCTGGTAGAGGTAGGCGGAGCCGGGCAGCGCGAGCATGAGCGCGGTGGCGGCACGCGCGCGGCGCAGCGCGAACGCGGTGTCCGGGATGCCCGTCGAGGTCGGGCCGATGCCGTGGCCCTGCAGGTTCTCGCCCTCGAGCGCGAGGCGCGTTGCGTGCCGGACCACGTCGTGGTTGGAGAGCACCCAGGTGCTGGGCGCGCCGACGCTGCCGAACACGGCGATGGAGCGGTCGATCACCGCCCGGAGCGCGGCGGCGTCCCACGGCGTCTCGAGGTAACCGAAGTTGAAGGTCTGCTGCATCTCGTCGGCGCGCACCCAGTTGGCGAGCTTCTCCATGGGCTCGACCCAGGCCTCGCCGCACAGCACGCGGTCGCCCTCGTACTCGTCGAGGACCGTGTGCCAGTCGCGGTAGATCGCGTGCACGCCGTCCTGGCCGAAGTAGGGCGGGGTCACCGGCTCCTGCTCGGCGTGGGCGCTGATCTCCGGCTCGAGGACGATGCCGCCCGTGGTGGTCGCGACGGGGCCGCCGCCCATGCTGCCGACGTTGGCCGGCGGCGTGTAGTCGGGGAGGCCGGTCTCCTTCACCATGCCGTGCGCGACGTCCACGCGGAAACCGTCGACGCCGCGGTCGAGCCAGAAGCGCAGGACGCCGCGGAACTGCTCCCAGACCCACGGGTTCTCCCAGTCGAAGTCGGGCTGCGACTTGTCGAACAGGTGGAGGTACCACTGCCCGGGAGTGCCGTCGGCCTCCGTGATGCGGGTCCAGGCCGGGCCGCCGAAGATCGACTCCCAGTTGTTGGGAGCCTCGTCGCCGTTCGGGCCCGTGCCGTCGCGGAACAGGTAGCGTGCGCGCTCCTCGCTGCCCGGGCCGGCGGCCAGCGCCTCCTGGAACCACACGTGCTCGCTCGACGAGTGATTCGGGACGATGTCGATGATGACACGCAGCCCGAGGTCGTGCGCCGTCTCGAGCAGCGCGTCGAAGTCGGCCAGCGTTCCGAAGCTCGGGTCGACGTCGCGGTAGTCGGCGACGTCGTACCCGGCGTCGTTCTGCGGCGACGTATAGAAGGGGGACAGCCAGACGGCGTCGACGCCGAGCTCACGGAGAGCGGGGAGGCGGTGCGTGATGCCGGGCAGGTCGCCCATGCCGTCGCCGTCGGCGTCGGCGAATGAACGCGGATACACCTGGTAGATGACGGCGGAGCGCCACCACTCGCGGCCGGGTGCGCTCGGCGAGAGCGCGCTGGAGGAATCGGAAGTCTGAATACGGATCACCTGTCTTGGGGACGGACGGGAGCACCGGAGCGGTCGCGCTGCGCGAGCAGACGGCGGCGCCGGCCTGCCTCGCTGCGCCGCTGCGGCGCCGGGATCGGCACGCCGTCGTCGGCGCATGCGAGCCATGCTAGCGCCATCGTCTGGGCGGCGGGTGTCCGCGCGGGATCTGGTTGCGCGAGGGGCACGTCGTTGTCGCTTTTCGAGCGCGGAGGCGACAACGACGTGCTCTTCGGCGTCAGGTCCAGTGCGAGGGGCGGCGGAGAGCTGCGGGGAGACGGGTGCGGGCGTCGCCCTGGGCGGCGTCCACTTGCGTCTGCGTGAGATAGATCGTGCGCTCGAGCCGGGCACCGTGCAGGCGGGCGTCACGGAGGTCGGCGCCGATCAGCTCCGCTCCGGCGAGGTCGGCCTCGCGGAGGTCCGCGGCGATCAGAAGGGCCCCGCGCAGCTCCGCTCCGCGCAGGTCGGCGCCGCGGAGATCGGCGCCGAGGAGGTCGGCGCCGGGCGTCAGCCGCGAGCGCGGGACGCGGAGCCCTGCGCGGGCGTCCGCCTGCAGGCCGGACTCGCGAGTCAGTCGGGCGGCCTCCCTCAACAACTCGGCAGCGGGGTCGCGGAGGGCGTCGATGTCGAGCTCCAGGATGGCCTCGGGTTCGGCGTCGGCTGCGGCGGCGACCTCGTCCCAGGAGGCGCGGAGGGCCGGGTGGAGGGGCGCCGCGGCCGGCATCCCGAGGGCCTCCCGCAGATACCAGAGGAGCTCGTGCAGCTGGCGGACGATGGGGAACACGGCGAACATACCCGAACGGACGTGGTCGCCGTCGCGCCAAGTCGCACCGCTGAAGGTGTGCTGCGTGACGTGCTGACCCGCTCCGAAGCAGTCGAAGACCGTGCACCCCTTGAAGCCGCGCTCACGCAACAGCGGGTGGATGCGGCAGCGGAAGTCGTCTTCGAGGTTGACGCACTCCTCTCCCGCGGCCTTATCGAACGCGAAGTCGGCCGAACGGGCGAACGCGAGCGCGACGCAGCAGAGCCCCGTGCAGGCGGCGCAGTCGGCGGACAGTGCGCGCTCGGTCGGCGTCGTGGCGAGGGATCCGGACATTCCTCCACAGTAGAGCCCACCTCCAACCTCTCCACATGTTCAGACGCAGACGGAATAGCCTCCGGCGACCCGCGTTAGCGTGAAGAGACACCCCTCGAAAGGATCACGGAATGACTTCTCCCCGCCGCGCCATCGGAAACTCCGACCTCCAGGTCTTCCCACTCTCGCTGGGTGGGAACGTGTTCGGCTGGACGGCCGACCGCGACACCTCGTTCGCCGTGCTCGACGCGTACACCGCGGCGGGCGGCAACTTCGTCGACACCGCAGACGGCTACTCGGCATGGGTGCCGGGCAACACCGGCGGCGACTCCGAGCGGATCCTCGGCGAGTGGTTCGAGGCGCGCGGCAACCGCGACGATGTAGTGCTCGCGACCAAGGTGAGCCAGCACCCCGACTTCAAGGGCCTCGCGGCCGACAACATCCGCCGTGCCGCCGACGCCTCGCTCGAGCGGCTGAAGAGCGACCGCATCGACCTCTATTACGCGCACTTCGATGACGCGACCGTTCCGCTGGAGGAGACGGTCGCCACGCTGTCCGGCCTGGTCGACGCCGGCAAGGTGCGTGCCATCGGCATCTCCAACTACTCGCCGGAACGCATCGAGGAGTGGTTCGCGATCACCGAGCGCGAGGGCCTCCACCGTGCCGTCGCCCTTCAGCCGCACTACAACCTGGTCGAGCGTTCCTTCGAAGAGAAGTACCGCGCGCTCGCCGAGCGGGAGAACCTCGGCGTCATGCCGTACTTCGCGCTCGCCGCCGGCTTCCTGACCGGCAAGTACCGCGACGGCGTCACCGTCGAGAGCGCCCGCGCCGCCGGCGCCGCGAAGTACCTCGACGAGACCGGCCGCAACGTGCTCGCCGCCCTCGACGACGTCGCCGCGGCCCACGACGCCTCCGTCGCGACCATCGCGCTCGCCTGGCTCGCCGCCCAGCCGACGATCACCGCGCCGATCGCGAGCGCCCGCACGCTCGAGCAGCTCCCCGACCTCCTCGCGTCGGTCACGGTCGAGCTGACCGCGGACGAACTGGAGGCCCTCGACGGCGCCTCGGAGGCCGCGAAGGCCGCGTAGTAGGCGGGTTCCGGAGGGGTCCAGGTGGTACGAAGCACCCTTGCGAGGATGGTATCCTCGTACGGTTGCCGAAAACGGCCCGGACCCCTCCGGATGCCTCGGCTTCGCCCCCTTAGCTCATTGGTAGAGCACTTCCTTGGTAAGGAAGAGGTAGTGGGTCCGATTCCCACAGGGGGCTCCGTCTCCCGGTCGCGACGACGGGAGGCCCCGGCGGGGTAGCTCAGGTGGTTAGAGCACACGGCTCATAATCGTGGTGTCGCGGGTTCGAGTCCCGCCCTCGCTACATAGCTCGAAAACACAAGGAACGGCGGCTGATCATCAGCCGCCGTTTCGTCGTTCGTGGGGAGATTCGCCCCGGCCACGGACGTTATGGAGCGGCAAGGCGGAGCACCGGTAGGAAGTTCGACCAAACCCGGGTATCGACCCGGGAGTCTCCCGGGTTCGACGCGCGCGATCGAGCGGGATCGTGATAACGAGCCCGGCACAATCCGTCCCGGAACGAACGATCGGTCGGCCGTGAGGTCGCCGCTCATCTCACACAGAGGGAGAACTATCATGGCCATTCAAGACACCGTCACGAGCGGCATTCGCACCGACCAGGTCGCCGTACAAGGTGACGACCTCGTCTTCGACGTACGCGGGCACGGAGCTCCGCTCGTGCTTCTGCCCGGTACCCCCGGCGACGCCAGCAACTACGGCCTGGTCGCCGACCCACTGGCAAGCGATCACACGGTGATCACGTACGACCCACGCGGATTCGGGCGGAGCACCGGCCGTGAGCCGCGGCGTTATGAGATCGGCCAACAGGCCGGCGACGTCGTCGCGGTAGTGCGTGCAGCAGGGTTCGACCGTGCCCTGGTCTTCGGAAACAGTGCGGGAGCTGAAGTCGGCCTCGAACTCGCGAAGAATCACGCCGACATTGTGGAGGGGCTCGTCGTGCACGAGCCGCCGGTGATCCGCGTGCTACCGGACGCCGACGATTTTCAGCAGAGGATCTCCGAGATCTACCGAACCGCGTGGACCGAGGGCCCGAAGCAGGCCTTCCTGGACTTCCTCCTGCTCAGCCAGCTCCCGTTCAACGCGGGCAAGCCGTTCTCGCAGGCCGAGGTCGACGCCATCCGCCCCAACGCCGGCGCAATACCCGGGTTCGACTTCGCCGACTTCTACGTGAAGTACCAGATGCTGCCGCTCACGAACTACGCGCCTGATCTCGCCGCCATCACTGAGAACGGCGTCAAGGTCGTGGCAGGAGCTGGAGCGTTGAGCCTGGACCTGCCGTTCGGGCGCACGTCACGCCGGGTCGCCGACGAGCTTCGCGTCCCGTTCATGACGTTCCCGGGCCACCACGGTTCGTACACCGATCCAGCGACAGCCACTGCTTGGCTGAAGGTCCTCCGCGAGGCGCTCGCCGCGCTGTGAGCCGTCATCCGACACGTGTCGCGGGTTCGAGTCCCGCACTCGCTACAGTCCTTGAACACTGGGAACGGCGGCTGTTACGCAGCCGCCGTTTCGTCTAGCCGTCACGTCCGAACGTGAGCGCGGCACAGGTATCGATGCGTTCCTCGCCGGGGAAGTATGTCGACCACTCCTCCTTCGTGAGTTCGCGCCCCGCCAGTGCGCAGGCCTGTGACGCCTGCTCGGCCGGGCGCGGATCCCAGACGCACCGACTCCCACCGCGCAGCGACCCTGGCGCGCGAGAACGAACTGCGTCGCTCGCACGCAGACCGCGGCGCGACAACATCGTCCCGCCGACCGGTCGTCGACTTACCGCGCAAGCTGACAGTCGCGTGGTCGGCGGTTTTCGGACGAGTCGACCACGGCCACCGGCCCGTGGCGCACCTGTGATGGATTCCGTTTCGTCGTCTCATCACGCCCGCGGCGGGTTCTTCTGCTCCGCGAGAACCTCCACGACGTACTGGACGAGTGCCCTCCGGCGTGCATCGCTGGTGCCACCCGAGCCTTCCGCTCGGAACGGTGCGACATGCCACACCTCGCACAGTCCCCAGATGATGACGTAGAAGTCCCTCGGGTTCCAGCCTTCCGCGATCGCTCCCGCGCTCTGCCAGCGTGCGATCAATGCTTCCGGCACGGGAAGATCGCTCAGCTGCGCGGTGGCCTCATCCCAGGGGTCGGTCTCCAGGCGCGCCCAGGTCAGCAGCCGCAGCGTCTGCGGGTGCTCGGCGATGAAGTCGAACACACGGCCCGCGAACGCGACGATGTCTTCGGCGTCCTCCCCGATGGTCTCGGCGACTTCGGAGATCGCGGACACGATCGTCGCGACGAAGAGCGCTCGTTTGTCGCCGAAGTAGGCGTAGATCCGCTCCTTGTTGGCGCCGGCACCGGCGGCGATGCGGTCGATCCGGCCACCTCCGAAGCCCGATGCTGCGAACTCTGTGCGGGCGGCCTCGAGAATCCGCTGCCGCGTGCTGGCGGCCCGGTCGGATTCCTGCGCGGTCGATTCGGTCTGCCCTGGCATCGCACCATCCTCCACGTCGCCTTGTTTTCCCGATGAAAGACGATACTATTACCCAACCGAATGGTTGGTTGGAAGTCTCGAAGGGGAACACGACATGATCACTCTCACCGCGAACCTCGAACTGAACTTTCCGGACATCGACGACGTCCCGTCGCGCATCGAAGCGGCCAAGGCGGCCGGATTCGACGAGGTCGATGTCTGGTTCACCTTCGACAAAGACCTCCCGTCGATCAGATCCGCCCTGGACGGCACGGGAACGCGCATGGTGTCGATCGTGGCCGAGCCGCGGATGGCGGTCGCCTGGCCCGACGCCGACCTCGACGAATTCTTTGGAGGCCTCGAGCGCACGGTCGAGAACGCCCGCTATCTCGGCGCACCATTCGTCATCGTCGATTCCGGCCTCGGCTTCCCCGGCCAGTCCCGGCGGACTCAGCTCGACCGCCTCGCCGAGGTCTACGCCCAGGCGGTCGACCGGGTGCGAGGATCCGGCATCACGCTGCTGCTCGAGTCGGTCAACACCCGTGTCGACCACCCCGGCCTCCTCCTGGATCGCAACGCCGACTGCCAGGCGATCATCCGGGAGGTCGACGACCCGTCGCTGCGGTGGCTGTATGACGCGTACCACTCGTTCTGCGAGGGGGAGGACTACGCGGCGGAGTTCGCCGCCGGAGCCGACCTCGTCGCGTACATTCATCTGGCGGATGCCCCTGGGCGTCACGAGCCCGGCACGGGAGCGGCCGACTGGGCTCGCTGGCTCGACGTCGTCGAGGCGAACGGCTACTCGGGTTCGGTTC
This sequence comes from Leifsonia sp. PARNA 1/14, assembly GCF_055720965.1. Classification (NCBI taxonomy): domain Bacteria; kingdom Bacillati; phylum Actinomycetota; class Actinomycetes; order Micrococcales; family Microbacteriaceae; genus Leifsonia; species Leifsonia sp. PARNA 1/14. Next base: position 356,243 of record NZ_JBVQSP010000003.1, on the reverse strand, counting down.
AGCTGGAGTTCGTTCCCACGACGGACTTCGCGTCCTCGGTGTCATACATCAGATCGCTCGTGGATGCGAAGAACGGGGCTGCCCGGTCCTAGGTTTGGTCGTGCCTGTGACTGAAGCCTCAGCCAATCCAGTTCATGATGTTCCAACCGCTGCCGACCCGGGAGGGGGCGCCCCACCCGGACGCCCCGCTTCCCGGGTAGAGCCAGAGCGAACCTCCTGTGTCTCGCGCGAGGACGTCAGGGAATCCGTCGCCGTTGAAGTCACCCACGGACTGGATCGAGTTCATGATGTTCCAGCCCGAACCGACCTGCTTCGGGCTGAGCCAGCCCGTCGGGGTGTGCGGATACAGCACCAGGGCGCCGGCCGGGTTCCGGGCGAGCAGATCGGGGAATCCGTCGCCGTTGAAATCCCCGATGCCGACGATCGCCGTCATCGCCGCCCATCCGGAGCCGATCTGCTGCCGTGGCAGCCAGCCGGCGTGGCCGTTGCCCGGGTATTCCCAGAGGATGCCGGAGCCGTCGACGGCGAGGACATCCTGGAAGCCATCGCTGTTGAAGTCACCGGCAGCGAGAATGGCGGTCATGCCGTTCCAGCCCGACCCGACCTGCACGCGGGCCTTCCAGCCTCCGGTGCCGTTCCCCGGATAGAGCCACAACAGGCCCGCAGCGTCTCGCGCCAGGACATCCGCGTTACCGTCACCGTCGAAGTCGCCCGACACGATGATCGAGGTCATGCCGTTCCACCCTGACCCGATCTGGGCTGACGTCGGCGTGAGCCATCCACCGGCGCCGTTGCCTCGATAACTGATGAGAACTCCGGAAGTGTTACGGGCCAGCACATCCGCCTTGTGGTCGCCGCTGAAGTCGTGTGCTCGCACCGGCGGAACATAATCCGCCCCTGCGACCGTCTGCGTATATTCCTGGGAGACGGAGGTTCCCTCTTGGTCGACGCAGGTGATCGTGTACGTGAACGTGCCGCGCACGGTCGGCACTCCCGAGAGGACTCCCGTGGTCGAGTTCAGCTGGAGCCCGGTCGGCAGCGTGCCCGAAGTGACCTTATACGTGGGCGAGAAGGTCGAATTCGCGGTCACCACGGTTGAGAACTGCTTCTCGGGAACGAGCGGCGAGGCCGGCGGATCGGAGACGAACGCCATCGGCGCATAAAGCCGAACCTTGTAGGTACCGTTGGAGGTGTCGGTGACGACCATGCCTCCGGTCGTGGGGTCGATAGCCGCCGCCCACGGATCAGTAGACGCAAAAAAGAACTGCGTCTCCGTGGGGTCGATGCCCTTCGCCATTATGACGCGGCCCAGGTCACCTGGCACGAAATAGGCGACGTCGTCTGTCGTCGGGTTTACCGCGATCAGATCGACACCGTTGTTCTCGGTGCCGGTGCCTGGAGTGATGGAGCTGGTCGTGTTGGTCGCCCCATCGAGAATCGTCACTTGCTCAAGGCCGGTCGGGATGTAGACGCGATTGGTCACCGGGTTCACAGCCACCTTCCGGTACCACTGAACAGGAACCCGCGCCGTGACGGTCCGCGACGCCGGATCCAAGGCGTCGACACGCAACGGCGAGTAGGTGGGCGAGCCCGTTTCGACGTAGACCATCCCTGTGGTCTCGTTGACGGCGACATACTCGGGTCCAGTATCGGTCGGTATCGAGCCCGTGATCGTGCCGCTCGACCCGTCGACGACGTCGACGGCCGACCCGTTGAAGTCTGTCAGGTAGATGACGTTGCGCTGGGTGTCGACCGCTAAGCCGCCAGGCTTGAAGGTGAGTTGCACAACTCGTGCGACGGAACCACTCACGTCATCGATGACGGACAGCGTGTTGTTCGTGGAGTCGCTGGCGTAGATCAGATGGCGGGTCGAATCCACCGCGATCTGAGTCACACCGTGGCTGACGGCGATCGAACCGACGATCGCTCGCTTCACCTCGTCGATGACGGTCAGCGTCACAGGATCAGATATGTGCACTGCCGGCCCGGTGAGGATGTAGGCGAGATGGCGCCCGGAGTCGATCGCCATATCGGTAGGAGCACCCGCGACTGGTAGATCAGCTACCGGGGTCAGGGAAGTCGGCGCCGTGACTGCCGCGGCGGAGCCTGTCGGATTGGGCATCGATACGAGCGTGAGTGCGAGTGTGATAGCGATCGCCCCAGCGACCGACTTGCCGTGTTTCAACTGTCTCCCTTGCGCGGCAACTCGTCGGATCCAGCTGCGCCGAATCGAATGTTAACACGGGGCAACTATTCGCTCGCCCCCCGGATCGGGGCACGTTCCCGTCCCGCGGGCTGCGACACCTCTCGTGACGGCAAGGGCATGCGGGCTGCCACACTGTCGGCCGGGTCGATCCAGCTACCCCTCGACAACGGTGTCGCCGTGCCGGTGGGCGACCATCCATCGGCCGTTCTCGCGCCGGTACACCTGCGTCGCCCGCAACGTGTAGGTGCGCGGTTCTCCGTCGATGGAGGTGGAGGTGTGCTCCAGTGCCGCGGTGTAGGCCAGGTCGCCGACGACATCGAACGCGATCAGGTCGACGGTCGACGACGTGCAGTCCGAGAAGCTGGAGGCGAGTGCCGCGAAGAGCTCGTCGATCTCGTGCTGACCCGTCGCGTTGCGCCAGGCGCCGAGGACGCTGACCGGCTCGTTCCGCGACCACAGGGCGCGTCGAGGACCCGGATCGCCATTGTGCAGCGCGAGCTCCGCCTCGAACAGCGGACCCCGGAACCACTCCAGAAAGTCGTCACGGGCTGTCATGCCCCCAGGCTCCTCCGCTCAGCCGCATGACGGCAAGGGCATGCGTGCTGCCACTCTCTACGGGCCGACCCGGCAGCCTGGGTGACGGAGGTGCGCGCCGCAGGGTTCGACGATCGAGGAGTCTTCCAGTGGTGAGGCGCGGCATTCTTCGCCGCTGCCCCTAAACTGCATGCATGAAGCGGGCCACCATCTACGACGTGGCACGGCGCGCCGGGGTCTCGCACCAGACGGTGACCCGTTACCTCAACGGGTTCGAGGGGATCCGGCCGGCCACGCGCGAGAAGGTGCAGGCCGCGCTGACGGAGCTGGACTACCGGCCGAACGGAGCGGCCCGCTGGCTGCGGACGCGGCAGTCCAACCGGATCGGCATCCTCGCGCACCGGATGGAGCTCTCGGGTCCTGGCCGGATCATCGCCGGTGCGACGACGGCCGCGCGGCGCCGCGGGTTCGTGCTCGACATCGCGTCGATGGACGGTGAGGACTCCGCTTCGGTCGACGAGGCGCTCGACGTCATCATGGAGCACCAGATCGCGGGGGTCTTCGCCACAGCGCAGACCGAGGTCGTGCGGGAGGCGGTGGCGAGCAGGGGGCTCGACGTGCCGGTGGCGATGGACTCGGGCGAGGGGCTCGCCTCGTTCGGCGCCAATCCGCGCGCGCATCCCGGCCGCCTCGCCGCCGGTCACCTCGCCGACCTCGGGCATCGCCGCGTCGCCCTCGTGAACGGTCCACGGGTGTGGATCGCCTCCGGGGAGCGCCGGAGCGGATTCCTCGAAGTCGCCGCCGAGCGCGGCCTGGAGGTGGTGTGGGAGGCCGAGGGCGACTGGTCGGCCGAGTCCGGCTACCGGGCGTCGGCGCAGCTGCCCGACGGGGTGACGGCCGTCGCGGTGACGAACGACAGCATGGCGATCGGCCTGATCTACGGGCTCGCCGAGCGCGGCATCCGCGTCCCGGAGGACGTCAGCGTGATCGGCATGGACGACGCTCCCGAGGCGCGGTTCCACCTGCCCCCGCTGTCGACCGTCCGGCTCGACTTCGAGGGGGAGGGCGCGTACCTGATGAACATGCTCATCGCCAAGATCGAGGGCGACGACCTCTCGACGGTTCCCGGCTACCGCCTCCCGGAGCTGGTGGCGCGCGGATCGACCGCCGCGGTCCGCCCGGCGGGGACTCTCAGGTAACCATCCGGTCACGGGGTCTTGTGACGGCGCGCGAGGCTGTGTAATCTAACGATCACCCCAAATGTTGTCGACAACATTTTCTTGTCACGCGACGAGATGTTGTCGACAACAGAGTGATGACGCGGAAGGTCGACGATGACGCTGAACCCCCAGTTCCCCGGTGTGCTCTTCGGAGCCGCCTATTACGCGGAGTACCAGGAGGAGGGGACGCTCGACCGCGATCTCGACCTGATGGTGGAGGCCGGCTTCACTGTCATCCGGGTGGGCGAGTCGGTGTGGTCGACGTGGGAGCCGCGCAACGGCGAGTTCGACCTCGACTGGCTGCAGCCGGTGCTCGACGGGGCGCACGCCCGGGGCATCGCGGTCATCCTGGGCACGCCGACGTACGCGATCCCGCCGTGGCTGCAGACCCTGCACCCGGAGATCGCCTCGGTGGACGGGCAGGGGCACGCGCTCGGCTGGGGCGCCCGGCAGGAGATGGACCAGTCGGTGCCGGTCTACCGCTGGTACGCCGAGCGCATCATCCGCAAGGTCGTCGCCCGGTACGCCGACCACCCGGCCGTGATCGGGTACCAAGTGGACAACGAGCCGGGCAACAACCTCCCGCACAACGAGAGCACCTTCCAGGCGTTCGTCTCGTGGCTGCGCGCCCGCTATGGCACGGTCGAGCGGCTGAACGCGGAGTGGGGCCTGGTCTACTGGTCGCACCGGATCGCCGAGTGGTCCGAGCTGTGGCGCCCGGGTGGCAACCTCATGCCGCAGTACCAGCTCGAGTGGCGGCGCTTCCAGGGTGAGCAGGCCACCGATCTGATCGCGTGGCAGGCCGAGATCGTCCGCGAGTACGCCCGCGACGACCAGTTCGTCACGACGTGCATCTCGTACTCGCGTCCGCAGATCTCGGACGACGAGCTGGCGGCCTCCCTCGACATCACGGCGGGCAACCCGTACTACCTGATGCAGGACGGACTCTCCGGCGACGTCGACCTGCCGCGGCGGGCCGACTGGTGGCACACCGGGCCGTGGGCGTTGTTCCAGTGGGGCGACCACGCCTTCTCGTCGCGGCAGGAGCGATTCCTCGTCACCGAGACCAACGCCCAGTCCATCGGCGGCCCGTGGCAGAACCAGCCGCCGTACCCGGGGCAGATCAAGCAGGCCGCGTTCGCCCTCGTGGCCCGCGGCTCCCGGATGGTCGAGTACTGGCACTGGCACACCCTCCACTTCGGCGTCGAGACGTACTGGGGCGGCGTGCTGCCGCACAGCCAGGTGCCCGGCCGCATCTATCGCGAGGTGGCCGCGCTCGGCGCGAGCCTGAAGCTCATCGGCGGCGCCCTCGACGGCTTCGAGCCGGACGCCGACGTGCTGATGCTCTACTCCACGGACACCAAGTGGTCGTTCGAGACCTACCCGCCGCTGGCGGCGGAGGACGGCGGGCCGGACGCCCGGTCGTACGCCCGGATCATCGACGCGTTCTACCGCGGCCTCAGCGAGGCGGGCGCACAGGTGCGCGTGCAGCACACCCGGCAGTTCGTGGAGCAGGCCGCCGCCGACCTCGTCGCGGCGTATCCGGTGCTGATCGCCGCGGGCGAGTACGTCGCCGACGATGCGGCGCTCGACGGTCTGCGCGCCTACGCCGAGGCCGGGGGCCACCTCGTGCTCGGCATCCGGACCGGCTACGGCGACGAGCTCGCCCGTGCTCGCCGCGGCGTGGCTCCCGACCGCCTGCACGATGCCGCCGGCGTCTGGTACGACGAGTACAGCAACCTCGCCGAACCGTTGGCGGTGACCTCCGAAGGGTTCGAACTCGAACCCGGCTCGGAGGCGACCGCCTGGGTGGACGTGCTCAACCTCGACGGCGCCGAGACGCTCGTCCGGTACGCGCCGACCGAGCTCGGGGCGGAGGCGTCCATCACGACCACGTCGTTCGGCGCCGGCCGTGTGACCTACGTGGGCACGGTGCCGAACGAACCGTTCGCCCGCAGCATCGCGCGGTGGCTCGTCCCGGAGACCGCGGCCGCCGCCTGGCGCGCGCAGAAGCCCGTCACCGTCAGCACGGGCCGCACCGACACGGGCTCCCTCGCGTTCGTGCACAACTGGTCGGCGGCCGAGCACGTCGTGACCGTGCCCGTCGACAGCGTCCATGTCGAGACCGGCGAGCGGTACGCCGCCGGCACCCCATACACCCTCGGAGCGCGCGACGTCGCCGTGTTCGAGGCCGCCGACTCACAGGCTTGAGACGGAACACCAAGAGAAAGAGAACGCTCATGAGGAAGAAAGCACCGAGGACAGCAGTGGCGCTGGGCACCGGCCTCCTGGCTGTCGCGCTCGCGCTCACCGGCTGCACGGGAGGCGGTGGCGGCTCGACCGACAACACCAAGGCCGTGTCGCAGTCCGAGATCGACAAGGCGATGAAGACGCCGACGAACCTCACCTTCTGGACCTGGGTCCCCGACATCAAGAACGAAGTGGCGCTCTTCGAGAAGAAGTACCCGGCTATCAAGGTCGACGTCGAGAACGTGGGCCAAGGCGCCGCGCACTACCAGAAGCTGCGCACCGCGCTGAAGGCGGGCAAGGGCGCCCCGGACGTGGCGCAGATGGAGTTCCAGTACATCTCGTCGTTCACCGTCACCGACAGCCTCCTGAACCTCGCCCCCTACGGAGCGTCGTCACTCGGCGACCAGTACGTGCCGTGGGTGTGGAACCAGGTGAAGCAGGGCGACGCGGTCTACGCCGTCCCGCAGGACTCCGGGCCGATGGGCAATCTCTATCGCGAAGACATCCTCGCGAAGGCCGGTATCACCACCGCGCCGAAGACCTGGGACGAGTACGCGGCCGACGCCGCGACGGTCAAGGAGAAGACCGGCGTCTACATGTCCAACCTCGCCTCCGGTCAGGCCGGCCAGATGCTCGGACTGCTGTGGCAGGCCGGCGTCAAGCCGTTCGGCTACGACGGGAAGAAGGGCGTGAAGGTCGACGTGAACAGCGCGGAGGCCAAGAAGGTCGCCGCCTACTGGCAGGACCTCGTGCAGAAGGGATACGTCTCGACCGACCCCGACTTCACCGACAGCTGGTACCAGGGCCTGGCCAACGGCAAGTACGCCGGCTGGCTCACCGCGGCCTGGGGGCCGGTCTTCCTGCAGGGCACCGCGGCCAAGACCTCGGGACTCTGGAGGGCGGCCGAGCTTCCCCAGACGCCGGGCGTCAAGGCCGCGTCGGGCAACTGGGGCGGGTCCTCCGACGTGGTGCTGAAGTCGACGAAGAACTCGATCGCCGCGTACGAGCTGGCCAAGTTCATCAACAACGACCCGGAGTCGACGCTGATGCTCGCGAACAAGCAGTTCCTGTTCCCGACGTCGAACGCGACGTTGAAGGATCCGCAGTTCGTCGACCAGCAGTCCGCGTTCTACGGCGGTCAGAAGGTCAACGAGCTGTTCGCGAACATCTCGACCACGGTCGACACCAAGTTCGACTGGCTGCCCTACATGGACTACGCCTATTCGAGCTACACCGAGACGGTGGGCAAGGCCCTGTCGTCCAAGGGCGACTTGTCTGCAGGCCTCGACGCCTGGCAGAAGGCGCTCGTGAGCTACGGGACGCAACAGGGCTTCTCGGTCAACAAGTGACATCCGCGGCCGGCGGCGGGACCGACCCCCGCCGCCGGCCCCGGCGCATCGGCACGAACGAAGGAGTTCATCATGACCCAGTCCGTCGCACCCGACCGGGTGCGCACGCGGGAGCACGCGGGGAGGGCGCGCCCGCGGCGCAGCGCCAACCAGCGCCGGCTCAACCGCGCCGCGTATCTGTTCGTGGCTCCCTTCATGGTCGTGTTCGTCGTGATGCTGCTCCTGCCGCTGTTCTACTCGGGCTATCTCAGCCTCTTCACGACGCAGCTGATCGGCGGCCAGAGTTTCGCGTGGTTCGCCAACTACATCCGGGCGTTCACCGATCCCGACTTCCTCGCCGGACTCGGGCGCATGGCCCTCTTCCTCGTGATCCAGGTGCCGATCATGCTGGCGCTCTCGCTGTTCTTCGCGCTCGCGCTCGACAGCGGACGAGTCCGGGGGTCCGTGGCTCTTCGGCTGCTGATCTTCCTGCCGTTCGCGGTCCCGGGTGTCGTGGCCACGCTGATGTGGGGATACCTCTACGGCAACGACTTCGGCCCCATCGCTCAGGTCTTCCGCGCGATCGGACTGGGAGCGCCCGACCTCCTGAGCGCGCAGAACATGCTCGGCTCGATGATGAACATCGTCACGTGGGGGTTCGTCGGCTACAACATGATCATCATGTACGCCGCTCTGCGGTCGATCCCCGCCGAACTGTTCGAGGCCGCCGAGATCGACGGCGCAAGCCAGTGGCGGGTCGCCTGGAGCATCAAGATCCCCGCCATCCGCCCGGCGATCATACTCACCGTCATCTTCTCGATCATCGGCACGTTCCAGCTCTTCAACGAGCCGAGCCTGCTGCACGCGATCGCGCCCAACGTCATCGATAACGGCTACACGCCGAACTACTACGCCTACAACCTCGCCTTCACCAACCAGGACGTCAATTACGCGGCCGCCATCGCCTTCCTGCTCGGGCTCGTGATCGCCGTCGTGTCCTACGTGGTGCAGCTCTCCACCCAGCGCAAGGAGGCCCGCAATGACTGAGACGGCGACCCGACGGGCACCGGCATCCACCTCGGACGCGGCCTCCCGGCGCTCGGCCGCTCGGCGCACCAGGGGCTATAGCCGCGAGCGACGGCGCAGCACCCTGCTGACGGTGCTGCTCTGGATCTGCGCGCTCTACTTCGTGCTGCCGATCGTCTGGCTGTTCATCGCCTCCACGAAGAACAACGGCGACCTCTTCAGCACCTTCGGCTTCGCGTTCGGGCACTCGTTCGACCTGTTCGCGAACATCGCGGCCGTGTTCACCGCGCAGAACGGCATCTACGTGCACTGGGCGATCAACACGCTCGTGTACGCGGTGGTGAGCGCCGTCGGTGCGTCGCTGCTGGCGACGATGGCCGGCTACGCGTTCGCCAAGTACCGGTTCCCGGGAGCGATCGTGATGTTCAGCGTCGTACTGGGTGCGATCATGATCCCGCTGACCGCTCTGGCGCTGCCGACTTACCTGATGTTCAGCCAGCTCGACATCACGAACACCCCGGCAGCTGTCATCGTGCCGTCGCTGGTCAGCCCCTTCGGGGTCTTTCTGATGCGCGTGTACGCGGCGGACGCCATCCCCGACTCGATGATCGAGGCCGGCCGGGTGGATGGCGCGGGCGAGTTCCGGATCTTCTGGCAGGTGGGCCTGCGCCTCCTCTCGCCCGGGATCGTCACCGTCTTCCTGTTCGCCCTGGTCGGGACGTGGAACAACTACTTCCTGCCGCTGATCATGCTGAACAGCTCGGAGCTCTACCCGCTCACGGTCGGGCTCGCGCAGCAGCAGGCGACCAGCGCTGCGGGAGGCGGGTCCCAGGCGCTGTTCTCCGTCGTGATCACCGGCTCGCTCGTGTCGATCATCCCGCTCGTCATCGCCTTCCTCTTCCTGCAGCGGTACTGGACGACCGGACTCGCGAGCGGGAGCGTGAAGGAGTGATCGTCGGGCGTTTGATTCGGCTTGTGCTTAATTAAGCGATCGCTGTAGTATGGTCTCATGACCGCAGCCCCCACGACCGCCTTCGCCGCGCTGGCCGACCCGACCCGCTCGGAGATCGTCGACCTCCTGGCGCGGCGGGGCGAGCTTGCCGCCGGCGACATCTCCGCCGGGTTCGCGAGCAGCGCCTCCGCCATCTCGCAGCACCTCAAAGTGCTGCGGGAGGCGGGGCTCGTCACCGTCGAGAAGCGGGCGCAGCAGCGGGTCTACCGGCTGGACGCCGGTGCGATCGGCGAGGTCGAGAGCTGGCTCTCCGACCGTGCGGGGTTGTGGAACGCGCGACTCGACAGCATGGCCGCGTACCTCGAGAAGACCAGAACAGAGGAGACGAAATGAGCGACGACACGACGGAGATCGTGGTGAACCGCATCCTGAACGCACCGGTCGAGACGGTGTGGCGACTGTGGACCGATCCCGAGCTGGTCACCGAGTGGTGGGGTCCGGAGGACTACACATCGCCCTCCGCGTCGATCGACCTGCGCGAGGGCGGCTCGTACGTCTTCAGCATGCAGGCCCCCGACTACCAGGGCGGCGCCGAGAGCTTCACCGGCGGCGTGTACACGAAGATCGTCCCCTTCGAGCGCCTCGACTTCACGCAGAGCATCACGGACGCGGACGGCGAGCCGTTGCCGGCCGACCAGCTCCCGGAGGGGTTCACGCAGGGCATCCGGACGTCGGTCGAGTTCGCCGCCGTCGGCGGCCTCACCGAGCTGACCATCACCGAGCGGGGCTGGAGCCGCAGCCTGATGTCCGTCTTCGCCTACGCGGGTATGCACCAGTCGCTCGACAAGCTCACGACGGACGTCCTCCGTCGCCTGAGCGCGCTCGCCGGCTGAGGAGGACGCTCATGGACATGAGGCTGGAACTCGTGCCGATCCCCGTCTCGGACGTGGACCGCGCCAAGGCCTTCTACGCCGACACGATCGGCTTCGCGCTCGACCACGACGTCGAACCCGGCAACGGGATGCGGATCGTCCAGCTCACGCCGCCAGGCTCGGCATGCTCCATCGCGTTCGGCACGGGAATGGGGACCGGTACCCCCGAGGAGGGCGCCGTGAAGGGTCTGCACCTGGTCGTCGACGACATCGATGCCGTGCGCGACGAACTCCTGTCGCGAGGTGCCGAGGTGGGCGGGATCCGCGATATGGGCGGTGTGCGGTTCGCGTACTTCAGCGACCCGGACGGGAACACCTGGGAGCTGCAGGATCTGAGCGCGATGCGCCCGCCGGGGATGTGACTCCGGCGACGATACGATCGGACCATGCCCGCAGCCCCGATCTCCGTCCAGTTGTGGAGCGTCCGCGAAGAAATCGAGCAGCTCGGCTGGGATGCCGTGATCGACACTCTGGCCGAGACCGGGTTCACCGCCGTCGAGCCCTTCGCGATCGCCGACACCCTGCCCCTCCTCGCCCCTGCGCTGGCGCGCACAGGGATCCGCACGCCGACCGTCCACGGCGATCTCACCGGCTCCCAGCTGCCGCGAACGCTGGAGGCCGCTGCGACCGCGGAGGCCACGCTCGTCATGCATCCCTCGTTCGAGGCGGCGCGCTGGCACGAGCCAGACGGGGTCGCGCGCATCGCGGATGATCTCGCAGCGGCGGAGGCCGCGGCGTCGGAGTACGGGATGCGGGTCGCGTTCCACAATCACGACGACGACCTCCGCGTGCGATCGAACGGCCGTCCGGCCCTCCTCGACCTCATGGACCGCGTGGGGCCGGGCGCGGGCGTCGAGTTCGACCCGTACTGGGCGACGATCGCCGGCGTCGACGTCATGGCGACGATCCGCGACCTGGGAGACAAGATCTTCGCGATCCACCTCAAGGATGGCCCGCTCGACGGCACGAACGAAGACCAGGTCGCGGTGGGCGACGGGGAGCTCGACTGGCCGGGCCTGCTGCGTGCCGTGCCCGCACAGGTTCCGCGCGTGATCGGGCTCGACATGTTCGCCGGACCCACTCTCGACGCCGTCATCCGCAGCTACCGGCGGCTCGTCGCGCTGACCGCTGAGCACGATGCCGAGACCGCGAACGAGAGCGAGGCCGGCCGATGACCGACCAGCCCTCGTTCCGCGTCCTGGCGCCGGGCCAGCGGGCACGGATCCGTGTCTGGGACCGCGACGAACGCTCTCTGCGCACGGTGCACGAGTCGACGGACCGTCTCTACGAGGCGCCGAACTGGACTCCCGACGGCCGGCTCGTGGTCAACGGCGACGGCAGGCTCTGGACGCTGCCGGTCGACGGAACGGGATCACCGAAGCCGGTGGAGGCCGCCGGCCTCCCCGAGGTGAACAACGACCACGTGCTCTCCCCGGGCGGCGACGAGATCTACGCGTCGGCGAACGACTGGCACATCTGGCGCGTCCCGTCGGCGGGCGGCGTCGCCGAGCGGATCACCCCGGACGACGGCGCCATGCACTTCCTGCACGGCGTCCGGCCGGACGGAGCGCGGCTCGCCTATGTGCAGTTGCGGCCCGAGGGCGACAACTGGTGGGCGTCGGCCACCATCCGCACCATCGCCGTCGACGGGACGGACGATCGCGCCGTGACGACCCACCCGGGACCGGCCGACGGCTCCGAGTGGACCCCGGACGGCGGATGGATCCTCTTCAACACCGAGCAGTTCTCACCTGGCCACGCGCAACTCGCCCGCATCAGGGAGGACGGGTCCGGGCTCGAGCAGTTCACGTTCGACGAGCGGGTCAACTGGTTCCCGCACCCCGCGCCGACCGGCGAGTACATCGTCTACCTCAGCTATCCGACGGGGACCACCGGACATCCGGCCGACCTCCCGGTCGAGCTGCGACTGGTGACGGGCGACGACTGGCAGGCCGCGGAGACGATCGTGGAGCTCTTCGGCGGCCAGGGCACCATCAACGTCCCGAGCTGGTCGCCGGACGGCACCGCGTTCGCGTTCGTCGACTACCCGGTAGGTGACTGAACGACTTCGCCGTCCGCGCCTCCCGCTCGCGCAGCGAACCCGTCCCGCACCGCGGCGACGAGGTGGCGCACCGCCGAGGAGGGGCGGCGGCTCCCGTCCTCCGCGGCCGTCGCCACGAGGATCGAGCGGACGAACGACGGGTCGTGGATCGGCCGCAACACGATGCCGGGGTGCGCGGCGGCCGTCGCGAGGCTCGGGATGACGCCGACCACCATCCGGGCGGCGGTCATGCCGAGCAGGACCTGGAAGTCGTCGGTCCGGATCGCGACGTCCAGCACGTGCCCCTCCGCCGCGAACGCGTCGGCGACGATGCGGTCCATGGCGTCCTCCGCGGAGGTGGCGAAGACCCAGCGCTCGCCACGGAGCGACAGCATGTCAGCCAGATCGATGGAGGGGCGCGACGCGAGCGGGTGGCCGGCGGGCAGAGCGAGCATCAGCGGATCGCGGTACACCTCCATCGTCTGCACGTTCGGGCGGAACGGCAGGTCGTAGCCCGGCACGGTGTAGACGAGCGCGGCGTCGAACGCACCGCGGTTGATCCCGTCGACGAGCGCGGGGACCTCCTCGAACGTCGTGTCGATCTCGATGCCGAGGTCGCCGACGCGGGCCGCGACGAAGGGGAGGATGCTCGCGGCTGCCGTCGCGAACGTCCCGAACCGCAGGCGCACCCGTCCCAGCTGGCCGAACTCGCGAGCGTCGCCGATCGCCCGCTCGCTGAGCGTGAGGATCTCCTGCGCCCGCTCGAGCAGGAGCATCCCGACCGGAGTCAGTCGGCTGCCGCGGGGTGAGCGCACGAGCACCGGCGAGCCGACCAGTCGCTCCAGGTTCTTCAGGTGGTAGTCGACGGTCGGCTGGCCCCAGCCCAGGCGGCGCGCGGCCGCCGTGACCGAGCCCTCGGCATGCACCGCTCGGAGCGCCTCGAACTGTCGCAGATCCGCCATCGGATCCCCTGTCTGGATATGGGTGTGGCCACTCGCGAGGGGTGACGAGTGACATACAGTCTATGTGGGTAGGGCGAACTTCGGGGGATTCTCGCCGAGGGACGCCGCCTCCACGATGGAGGAATGGCCCCCACCCGCTCCTCCGCCATCGACGGCTCGCGCCCTGTGCCCACTGCCGACCTCCGTCACTGGGAGACGCCGTACGCGGACGCGCTGGAGCGTCATGCGGCGCGCGGTCCGCTCCCGCTGATGGTTCCGGGGCACGGCGGCGACGAGCTCGGGCTGAGCGCGCGGCTCGCCGACTTCCTCGGGCAGCGGGCGCTGGAGCTCGACGTGCCGATGCTGCTCGACGACATCGACGTGGGCCAGGACTCGCCGCTGAGCCGCTCCCTCGACCTCGCGGCGGACGCGTGGGGCGCGCGCCGCACCTGGTTCCTGACCGGAGGCGCATCGCAGGCCAACCGGATCGCCGCGCTGGCCGTGCGGGGGCTCGGCGAGAACATCCTGTCGCAGCGGAGCGCGCATTCCAGCTTCAGCGACGGCGTGCTCTCGGCGGGGCTGGCGCCGTCGTTCGTGCTGCCCTCCCTCGACACCGCCAACGGCGTCGCGCACGGCGTCTCGCCGGCCTCCCTCGACGAGGCGCTGACCGCTGCCGAGCGCGCCGGGCGCCCCGCGGACTCCGTCTATGTCGTGTCGCCCAGCTATTTCGGCTCCGTCGCGGACGTCGCCGGCCTCGCGCGGGTCGCGCACGCGCACGGCGCGCCGCTCATCGTCGACGGCGCCTGGGGGCCGCACTTCGGCTTCCACCCGAGCCTCCCGGAGTCGCCCGCCCGGCTCGGGGCGGACCTGGTGGTCTCGAGCACCCACAAGCTGGGCGGCTCCCTCACCCAGTCCGCCATGCTGCACCTCGGCCACGGTCCGTTCGCCGACGCACTCGAGCCGCTCGTCGAGCGGGCCGTCTCGATCACCGCGTCGACCTCCACGTCGGCGTTGCTGCAGGCCTCGCTCGACATCGCTCGTCACTCGCTCGCCACGGGGGAGGAACTGATCGGCCGGTCCATCGTGGTCGCCGACGCGTTCCGGGAGGCGCTGCGGGGCGACCCGCGCTTCGGCGTGCTCAGCGACGGCTTCGGCGCGTTCGACGACATCGTCGCCGTCGACCCGCTGCGCGTCGCGATCGACGTCTCGGGCACCGGGGTCAGCGGGCACTGGCTGCGTCAGCGTCTCATCGACGCCGACGGGATCTTCTTCGAGATGTCGACGGCGACCACCTTGGTCGCGCTCATCGGCGCCGGCAAGACGCCGGATCTCGACCGGGCGCACCGGGCGCTCGCCGCGGCGGCGGACTCGGTGGAGGCACACGCCGAGCGATCGACCGGAGGCGCCGAGGAGTTCCCCGCGCTGCCCGCGTCCGGCGCGCTGCGGACGCTGCCGCGCGACGCGTTCTTCGCCGACACCGACCTCGTGCCCGCGGCGGAGGCCGTCGGACGCGTCTCGGCCGACACGCTCGCCGCCTACCCGCCCGGGATCCCGAATCTCATCCCCGGCGAGGAGATCACGGCCGAGACCGTGGCCTTCCTGCAGGCGGTCGCCGCCTCCCCGTCCGGCTATGTGCGCGGCGCCGTCGACCCGGAGGTCCAGCGCTTCCGGGTGACCGCCCGCGACTGAGCTCGCACTCGAACCACATCGGATCTCGCAGAACCCCCACCATTCAAAGGAGACTGGTATATGCCCACAATCGCTCAGCAGCTGCTGCGCAGAAAGCCCACGACGCCTCCCGGCGCCGGGGAAGCGCACCTGAAACGCAGCATCGGCCTCTTCTCGCTGACCATGATCGGCGTCGGCGGGACGCTCGGCACGGGAATCTTCTTCATCCTGTCCCAGGCGGTTCCGGTCGCCGGCCCCGCGGTGATCTGGTCGTTCGTCATCGGCGGCGTCGTCGCCGGCCTCACCGCGCTCTGTTACGCCGAGATGGCGGGCGCGGTCCCGGCCTCCGGCTCGACCTACTCCTACGCGTACGCGACACTCGGCGAAGGCACCGCGATGGCGGTCGGAGCCTGTCTGCTGCTGGAGTACGGCGTCTCGACAGCGGCTGTCGCCGTCGGCTGGTCGCAGTACGTCAACCAGCTGCTGCAGAACCTGTTCGGCTGGCAGCTCCCGGTGCAGCTCTCCCAGGCCCCGGAGCAGGGCGGCATCGTCAACATCCCCGCCGTGATCGTCATCGTGCTCTGCTCGCTGCTGCTGCTGCGCGGAGCGCGCGAGTCCACGACGATCAACAGCATCATGGTGGTCATCAAGATCGCGGTCGTCGTGTTCTTCTGCGCCGTCGCGTTCACGGGGTGGAACGCCGACCACTTCCACAACTTCGCACCGGCCGGATTCGCGGGCATCGTCGGAGGCGCCGGAATCATCTTCTTCTCGTTCGTCGGCCTCGACGCGGTGTCGACGGCCGGTGAGGAGGCGAAGAACCCGAAGCGCAACCTGCCGCTCGCGATCATCTTCGCGCTGGTGATCATCATTTTGCTGTACGTCGCCACGAGTCTCGCGGCCCTCGGCGCTCAGGCTCCGGAGAAGTTCGCGAACCAGGACGCGGGACTCGCCGCGATCCTGCAGAACATCATCGGCTCCTCCTGGCCAGGTACCATCGTGGCGATCGGCGCGATCATCTCGATCTTCTCGGTCACCCTCGTCGTGCTCTACGGGCAGACGCGCATCCTGTTCGCGATGTCGCGCGACGGGATGATCCCGCCGGTGTTCGCGAAGGTCAACCCGCGGTCGATGACCCCGGTGCGCAACACCGTCATCGTCATGATCGCCACCAGCATCCTCGCGGCGGTCGTCCCGATCGACTTCCTCGCCGAGATGACGAGCATCGGCACGCTGGTCGCCTTCCTCGTCGTGTCGCTCGGCGTCATCATCCTGCGCGTGCGGGAGCCGGAGCTGGAGCGCGGCTTCCGCCTCCCGCTCGGCTGGACCATCCCGATCCTGTCGATCGCGGGTTGCATCGCGATCATCACGCAGCTGCGCCTCATCACGATCATCGTGTTCCTGATCTGGACGGCCGTCTTCCTCGTCTTCTACTGGTTCTACGGCCGCAAGCACTCCACGCTGCAGACCGGCGCTCCGGTCGCCGACCCCGAGATCCCCTACACGAGCAACTTCGCGCAGCCGAGCAAGAGCGAGATCCGTGCGGCCGCCGAGCGCAGGAAGGCGAACCGCAAATGAGCATCGTCGTCGGAGTGGATCCCGCGCACCGGTCCGCATCCGCGCTGAACCTGGCGGCGATGCTCGCCCGGTCGGCCGGCACCGGGCTCATCGTGGCCGCCGTCGTCCCACCTGCCTGGCCGTCGACCGCGGGAGGCGCGGACGCGGAGTGGCGCGGCTACACCCGCGAGAACGCGGACAGCGCCCTCGACCACGCCGCCGCTGTGCTGGGCGGCTCGGTCGCGGCGGAGTATCTCCTGCACGAGGCGCCGTCGGCCCGGCGCGGCCTCGTGGAGCTCGCCGAGCAGCGCGAGGCGTCGCTGATCGTCGTCGGCTCGGCCGGGCACGGCGAGCCGGGGAGGATCGCGCTCGGGTCGGCGAGCGACACCCTGCTGCACGCGTCGCCGGTCCCCGTGGCGATCGCGCCCCGCGGCTACCGCACCGAGGAGGACGCGCGCGTCAGCCGGGTGACCGCCGCCTACCGGGGAACGGGCGCGTCCGCCGACCTCGTGTTCGGCGCCGCAGGAGTCGCCGCGTCGGTCGACGCGGACCTCCGGGTCGCCTCCTTCGCCGTCGTGCCACGCGACTCCGGCACGTCGGGCGCCGGGCTCGACGCCGAGGTGGCCATCGCGGACACCTGGGCGGCGGACATCGAGAAGCACGCGGCGTCGGTGGTCCGTCAGGTGTCCGAGCTGCCCGACGCTCCGGAGGTCGACGACGTCGCCGTGGGGAGGGGCGAGACCTGGGAGTCGGCCATGGCCGACATCGGCTGGGAGTCCGGCGAGGTGCTCGTCGTCGGCTCGAGCACGCTCGGCCCGATCGCCCGCGTGTTCCTCGGCTCCCACGCCGCGAAGATCCTCCGCCACTCGCCGGTGCCGGTCGTCGTCGTCCCGCACGGACTCGCCGGCCGCGAACGGGACTGAGCCTCCTCCGCACCGCACCATCAGAACCAGACCGAAAGACTCAGCGATGACCCATCCCCTCCTCGACCTCTTCCCGGCCGGAGCCGCCGTCGACCCCGACGGCACGCTCGTGGTCGGCGGCTGCCGCGTCGACGATCTCGCGCGCGAGTTCGGGACTCCGGCGATCGTCGTCGACGAGGCCTCCCTCCGGGCCAGAGCGCGCGAGTACCGCACCGCGCTCACTTCGCGCCGACCGAACGCGCGCGTCGTCTTCGCGTCGAAGGCGTTTCCGGCGACCGCCGTGCAGCGGGTCATGGTGGAGGAGGGGCTCGGCCTGGACGTCGCGGGCGGCGGCGAGATCCTCAGTGCCCTGCGGGCGGGAGTGGATCCGGCGCTCATCGTCATGCACGGCAACGCCAAGACGACGGAGGAGCTGCGGATCGCGGTGGAGGCCGGGGTCGGGTTGGTCGTCGTGGACAACGCGGACGACGTCGATCGACTCGAGCAGCTGGTCGCGCCGGGGAGCGCGCAGGGCGTCCTCGTGCGCGTCGTCCCCGACGTCGTATCGTCCACCCACCCCGCCGTTCAGACGGGCCAGGTGGGCTCCAAGTTCGGGTTGACCGCCGCGGCCGCGCGCGTCCTCATCGCCCGGATCGAGGCGAGCCCGCTGCTCGAGTTGCGCGGGGTGCACGCCCACGTCGGCTCGCAGATCATGGATCCGGCGGAGCTCGCCGCGGCCGTCGCGCCGCTCGCGGCCCTCGGCACCTTCCCGGTCTACGACCTGGGTGGCGGGCTCGGCGCCCGCTATACGACGGAGGACCGGCCGGCGTCGGTCGACGAGTACGTCGAAGCGCTGCTCGCGGCGGCCGACGAGCACCTCCCGGGCGACGCCGAGATCATCATCGAGCCCGGCCGCAGCATGGTTAACGCGTCGGCCTTCACCCTCTACACCGTCACCACGGTCAAGCGCGACGCACGCAATTTCGTCGCGGTCGACGGCGGTATGGGCGACAACCTGGAGGTCGCGCTCTTCCAGCAGCGCTTCGAGGCGGTGCTCGCCGGCCGCCTGCACGACGAGGACGCCGAGGAGGTCGTGGTGGTCGGCCGGCACTGCGAGTCGGGGGACGTGCTCATCGACCCGCTGCGGTTGCCGGTGGCGCGGGTCGGCGACCTCCTCGCGGTGCCCGCAACGGGCGCGTACACGCACACGATGGCGAACAATTACAACGGCTACCGGCGGCCGCCGGTGGTGTTCGTGCGCGACGGGGAGGCACGAGCCGTCATCCGGCGGGAGACCTGGGAGGATCTCTTCGACCGCGATCTGTGAGCGGCGGCTACTCCGCGCGTTCGAGCTGCTGCACGTCCCAGTACACGCACGCGACGAGCGAGTGCGCCGGGCAGGTGGCCGCGCCCGAGTCGTCCCGGGTGGCGATGCGGTCGAACTCGCCGCGCGCCTTGCTCAGGAGGGCAGCGAACTCCGTCTCGGTCACGACGCACTGATCGACGGTCAGCCACTCTCGCAGCAGCGCCTCCACGTCTTGGTGGTACAAGCGGGAGTCGGACCACACGCGTTGCACGATGCCCGCGATCTGGTCCTCCCGAGGAGCGGGCTCGGCGCCGTCCATGACGGGGAAGTGCGGCGGGGTCCTCGGCTTCTTCGGATTCATGGTCCTGTCACTTCCCGGGGAGCTCGCGGTCGACGAGGTCAGCGTAGTCCGGGTTGCGCTGGATGAAGGTGCGCACGATCGGACACAGGACGGTCACCGTCTTGTGCTGACGGCGCACGTCGTCGAGGACCCGCCTGATCAGTTCGGAGGCGACGCCCTGGTTGCGGTACTCGGGCAGCACGGCTGTCGACAGCAGCACCAGGCGCGTCGCGCTCGCCACGGTGTAGGGCATGCCGGCGATCGCGGTGTCGCCGACGATGGCGGTGTATGCGGCCGCCTTCTCGTCGTTCACGACGGCGAAGTCGAAGTCGGGGGTATGGGTGTCGTCCTTCACCTCGTCGATGAGCACGATCTGGTCCTGGGTGAGGGTGCCGACGCCATCCGGATAGCCGGCCTCGTCGGGGTATTCGAATGCCATTCGGATGTTCCTTACTCTCCGTCGCTCAGCCGAGCCGTGGGCTCGACGGGCGGATCTCGATGACGGTCTTCCCCTTGCGCCGTTCGGCGGGGTTCAGGGCGTCGAGGGCGTCGTCGAGGCCCGTGACGTCGCCGATGTTGGTGCGCAGCCGGCCGTCGCGCACGCGCTGCACGACCTCCACCAGCTGGGCCGGGATCGACTCGACGACGAAGTCGACCGCCAGGCCGTCCTTCGGTCGTTCGTCGGCCAGGCCGGTGACGGTGATCAGGGTGCCGCCGGGGCGGATCAGCCGCGTCGACCGTTCCTGGATCTCACCGCCGATGACGTCGAACACCAGGTCGACCTCACCGACGTCTTCGAGGGTGTCGCTGCCGAGGTCGACGAACTCGTGGGCGCCGAAGTCGAGCGCCTTCTGGCGGTCCGCGGCGCGCCCGGTGCCGATGACGTAGGCCCCGGCCTCGTGGGCGAGCTGGGTGACCATCGTCCCGACCGCTCCCGCCGCACCGTGCGCGAGGACGGTCTGGCCCGAGCGGAGCCGGCCGTGGTCGAACAGTCCCTGCCACGCGGTGAGCCCCGAGATCGGGAGGCTGGCGCCGACCGTGAAGTCGACGTCGCCGGGCAGCGGGGCGAGGTTGCGGGACTCGACGGCGACGTACTCGGCGAGGGTGCCGTTGCGGTGCCAGTCCGAGATCCCGAACACCCGCTGGCCGAGCGTGAGCCCGGTGGTGCCATAGCCGAGGGCGATGACGACTCCGGCGAGTTCGTGCCCGAGCACGGAGGGCGAACGGTCTCGACCCGCGCGATCGGTCCACGTCGATGGCCAGTCCACCTCGGTCGGCACGTAACCGGAGGCGTGCACCTCGACGATCACGTCGTTGATCGCCGCCGACGGTTCTGGCAGGTCCGCCAGCTGCATCCCGGCCGAACCCTCGGCCTTGTCCTTCACCACGATCGCCTTCATGAGCCCGCCTTCCGTTCAGGATGTCGAACCATCCTAAGCATGAATTGGACGAATTCGTCCACTTTTGTGGAGGATGGCCTCGTCAGCGCGTCGAGAGCGACTCGATGTGCGCGATCGCCATGTCGAGCGATGTCGCCATCGGCGTCACGTCGCGCGCGTTCTGGGCCAGGATGTAGCCGCCCTGCAGTGCGCCGAGCAGGCCGGTCGCCAACTGCTCGACGGGCGCGTCCGGCGGGAGGGCCCCATCGTCCTGGAGGCGCTGCAGGGCCGCCGCCAGGAGACTCTGCCACTCGGCGAACAGCGCCACGAGCGCGCGGCGAGCGACGTCGTCGTGGTCGGAGACCTCCGACGCCAGTGATCCCAGGGCGCAGCCGTAAGCACCGTGCCGCAGAGCGTTGCTCTCCACCAGCGCGTCACGCCAGCGCTTCAGGCCGGCGATCGTCGAGACCCGGCCGAGGGCGTCGCGCTCGCGGAGGATCACCCGCTCGCCCATCAGGTCGACCACGGCACGCACGACGTCGTGCTTGCCGCCGAAGTGCTGGTAGAGCTGCGACTTGCTCACGCCGCCGGCCGCGACGATGTCTTCGAGGGTCGTGGCTCCGACGCCGCGTGTGAACATCAGGTCCGCCGCCGCGTCGACGATCCGCGCCCTCGTCTTGGCGCCGCGCGGCGTCAGGCGCCTGCCGGTGGAGGCGGTGCCGGCGGTGCCGGCGGCCGGATCGGCGACGGTGGACATGCTCCCATGCTAGTGAGGGCGGCTGTACGAGAAGCCCTTGCCCGCTCAGGCCGACGCCGTCCGGATCCGGACCTCCCGCTCCATACGCTTCTCGTGCCGCTCCCTGCCCTTGAGGGCTTCGAGCTCCCGGCTCTTCGGAGGCGCGTTGGTGACCAGCTGATCCAGCATCCGGCGCGTGGCCTCGGCGATCTCGTCGATCGCCTGCTCGAACGCCGCGGTGTTCGCGCGCGACGGTCGCGCCGACCCGCTGACCTTGCGGACGAACTGGAGGGCGGCCTCCCTCACCTCGTCATTCGTCGTGGGCGGCTCGAAGTTGTGGAGGCAGCGGATGTTCCGGCACATGCCGTGACGATACCTCGATCGCGCCGCGCGCTGTGCGACTTCTCAGGAAGGATGGCGCAGGATGTCTTGGTTACCCGCAGTACGAAAAGGAACCACCCCATGAGCTCGCTCCGCGACCACATCGAGCGCACCCTCCGCGACACCGACCACAGCATCGCCGTCGAGACCGTCCCCGTCAGCACGGGGTCGATAACTCTTCCGCCGACGCAGTAGGCCGCGTCGGTCACTCACCGACTCGGCAGAAGACGTCGCCTCGCCCCCGTCGGACGGCGTGTTCTGCCAACTCGATCGCTAGGCGCCGCGCAACGACCGCACCATGCTCTGGAGGCTGTGGAAGGCGGCGGACTGCTCGGCCTCCGTCATGCCGGCCAGCATGCGGAGCTCGACGGAGCGGACCGCGGCGGTCGCCTTCTCGAGGCTCGCGCGGCCGCGGGCGGTGAGCTGCGTCGGGAGCGCTTTGCCCACCGGCGCTTCGGTCGCCCGGGTGACGAAACCGTCGCGCTCCAGCGTCTGCAGAAGCACGTTCATGGTCTGCCGGGTCACGAACGCGCCGCGCGCGAGCTCGGAGTTGGAGAGTCCGGGGCGCTGGGCGAGCAGCTCGAGGCAGGAGTAGTGGGTCACGCTCATGCCGAGCGGCCGCAGCACCTCCTCCATCGCGGCGCGGAGGGCGCTCGACGCCTCCTTGAGCAGGTAGCCCAGCGAGCTGTCCAGCTCGATGCCCACAACGTCTCGACTCATGTCAGTAGTCTGACATAGGCTGAGTCATGTCAGAAAACTGACACATCGAGAAGGAGTTCCATCATGCCCGCAACCGGCCCCGATTTCCTGTCCCTGCAGGTCCGCGACCTCGACGCCTCCCAGGCGTTCTACGAGAAGTACCTCGGCCTCGTCCGCTCGCCGGCCGGCCCTCCGCACGCCGTCGTCTTCGAGACGACACCGATCGCTTTCGCGCTCCGCGACCTCCTCCCCGGCACGGACCTCGACTCCATCACCCGGCCCGGTGTCGGCGTCGCGATCTGGCTGCACGCGACCGGCGTCCAGGCGATCCACGATGCGCTCGCCGCCGACGGCCACATCATCACCGCGGCGCCGATCGACGGGCCGTTCGGGCGGACCTTCACGTTCGCCGACCCGGACGGGTACCAGATCACGCTGCACGACCGCGGCTGACCGGCCGGCCCGCGGGCCGGCGCCGTCGCGGTCGAAGTGTGTCGATGCTCAGGCCGCCGACGGCTCCTGAGGTCGCGATGCGAGCACATACGACGGGACCGCCACCGCGATCGTCGCGACGTGCATCGCCATCAGGCCGAGCACGGCCGTGGCGGTCGTGCCGGGGATGAACCCCGTCGTCAGGAGGACGACGTCGGGGATGAACGAGAGCACGCCGACCACCGGGACCAGCACTGCGAAGGTGCGCCGGGGGTTCCGTGCGCGTGCGCGGATCGCCCTCCACCCGAACCAGCCGACGACGACTCCGACGACCGTCATGCTCGCGTACGCGGGTGGGAGTAGTGGCCCGTACTGCGCGGGCGCGCCCGCAGCGACGGCCGCCATCGCGATGAGCGCGTTGAGTGCGACCGCCACGATGATCGCGGCGATCAGGATGAGTGCGGTGCGGCCGACGCCGGAGTGGGTGGCCGTGCGCGTCGCTGTCGACATGATGTCTCCCTCTATTTCGGGACCGATCGGTCCCGTTATCGGATAACGGTACCGCTGAGTCCCGGAATATACAATGCCCCTATGGATGACGACTCGTCGCCGCGATCCGCCGGACGCCCGCGCGACCCCGCGGTCGACGAGCGGATCCTGACCGCGGTGCAGGAACAGCTCGTGACGAGCGGCTACGCCGGAACGACGATCGAGGCGGTGGCTCGGGCAGCCGGCACCGGCAAGTCCGCGGTCTACCGACGCTGGCCCGGCAAGATCGAGCTCGTCGTCGCCGCCGTGCTCGCGCTCAACGAGCCCGTCGAGACGCCGGACACCGGCTCGCTGCGCGAGGACCTCGTCCAGTGCGCGATGCACTACGCCGGAGGGGACGAGCGCTCCGCGCAGGTGCTGGCCAGCCTGCTGGGGGAGCTGCGAAACGACCCCGAGCTGTTCCGGGCGGCCAACACCGCGATCGGCCGCCCGCCCGTGACGGCGCTCGTGGAGGTGATCCGGCGCTGGATCGGCCGCGGTGTCATCTCCGAGGATGTGCGCGTCGAGCTGATCGCGGGCCTCATCCCGACCGCAGCGTTCGGCAGTGTGACGCTGCGGCGACGGGCGCTCGATGCAGAGGCCGTGGCCGAGCTGGTCGACTACGTACTGCTCCCGGCGCTCGGCGCGCGGGGCGGCGAGGGCGCTTAGCCCGGGGATTCGCCGCCGAACAGGGGACCGGTGACGGTCTGGCCCGGTGGCCCGCGGAGTCCTACGATAACGACGTCAATGCTGTCGACGTCAGTGCTGTCGACGTCAGTGCTGTCGACGTCGGCGCTGCGGGGGAGGGACGTTCCTGAACTGGTTCTACGACACGCCCGAATACATCACGCTGCCCGTCTTCGTGGTGCTGTTCGTGGCGGCGTCGTGCGGCATCGTCCTCCTGCTTCGGCCGTTCGTGCGCCGCAACGCCGTCGAGGGCGCGCAGTGGGATCGGGTGCTCGGCTACATCGTCGGCACCTTCGGTGTGTTCTTCGGCATCCTCCTCGGCCTGGTGGCGGTCTCGGTCTACAACGACTACACCGACGCTCACTCCGCGGCGCTCGAGGAGACGTCACGGCTCAGCAGCCTCTATCGCTCCGCGGCCGGGCTGCCCGAGCCGCTGAGTACCGAACTCCGGAGCGAGTTGAAGTCGTATGCGCGCTCGGTGATCGACGGCGATTGGCCGCAGCAGGAGCAGGATCAGCTGCCCACCGCGAGCCTCCCGGCCGTGGATCGCATCCAGCACACCATCGACTCGTTCGACCCGCACACCCTCAAGCAGCAGGCGCAGTACGCGCAGATCCTCGCCACGTTCGACTCCTTCGTGGAGGCCCGGCGAGCCCGCACCGACGCCACGACCGTGGAGCTACCGGGGCTGTTCTGGATGGTGATCTGGGCGGGTGCGATCATCAACGCGGTGCTGATCGGCTGCATCGAGGTGAAGAACGTGCGGCAGCACCTCCTGATGGCGGGCCTCCTCGCGCTGTTCATCTCGCTGGTCATGTTCGTGACCGCGGACATGGACCACCCGTACGCCGGCTCGATCTCGGTCGACCCCGGCGACTTCGTGCGGCTGCTGCAGCAGTGGGAGGGGAGCCGCTGACGGCCAGGTCGTCGTCAACTCGTCTCCGGCCTGAAATCGCGCCGAAACCCCCGGCTCGTAGATTCGGTGCATGACGGCGCCTTTCATCCTCATGTCGTGCGCGTACTGCGGGCAGGACCGACCGGTCGCGGCCGGCGGCAGGCTGCCCATCCACTTCCTCGGCAACGGCGAACCGTGCGCCGGATCCGACCTCGACTCGGTCGACTTCGACGCCGATCCCGTGCGTTCTGCCGCGATCGCCTACGTGATGCGGGCGGCGGCGCGCAGACTCACCCCGTTCCGCGGGGGAGGGGCCGCGAAGGGCACGTAGATGCCCCTAAACCGCGGTTTTAGAGGCATCTACGTGCCCTTCGGCCGAGGTGTCCTTGACCTCAAGCGCTTGAGGTCTGTTCTGATGGAGCCATGACAAGGTTCACCATCCAGGACGTGTCCCGGCAGAGCGGGCTCAGCGAGCCGACGCTGCGGTACTACGAGGAGGTCGGCCTCCTCGGCCCGATCGCCCGAGACGACAGCAGCGGACACCGCAGGTACAACGACGGCGACCTCGACGCTGCGCAGGTGCTCGCCTGCCTGCGGGCGATGGGCGTCGGCATAGAGGACATGCGCACCTACCAGGCCAACCGGCGCCGCGGTCAGGAGGCCGCGGCCGAGCAGCGGGACATCCTGCTGCGCCACGCCGACCGGGTGGAGGACCAGATCGCGACGCTCCGCACCCATCTCGACTACCTCCGCGCGAAGGCCGTGCTGTGGGACGCCCGCGACCGCGCGGACGCCGCGGCCGAGGCCGAGGCGCAGGTCGAGCTGCAGGCCATCCTCCCGCGACTCGAGGCGACGTTCCGATGAGTGGCGCGAAGGTTCTCGTCACCGGCGGCACCGGCTACCTGGCCACGCGGCTGATCGCCGACCTCCTCGCCTCGGGCGTCGACGTGCGCACGACGGTCCGGAGCCTCGACCGTGCCGACGAGGTGCGGGAGGCCGTGCGGCGCGGTGGTGCCGACGACGCCGGGCTGTCGTTCGCGGCCGCGTCGCTCACCGAGGACGACGGCTGGTCCACTGCCGTGCAAGGGATCGAGGAGGTGTACCACGTCGCGTCGCCGATGATCCAGACGACCGCCCCCGAGGAGGTCGTCGTGCCGGCGCGCGACGGGGCGCTGCGTGCGCTGCGGGCTGCCCGCGACGCCGGCGCTCGCCGCGTCGTACTGACGTCATCGTTCGCGGCCGTCGGCTACTCGCCGAAACCGGTGCGCGACTACGACGAATCCGACTGGACCGACCCTTCGACGCCGGGATTGCCCGTGTACCCGTTGTCGAAGGCCGTCGCCGAGCGCGCCGCGTGGGACTTCGTCGAACGCGAGGGCGGTGACACTAAGCTGGTGGTCGTCAACCCGACCTGGGTGGCGGGGCCGACCCTGACCGGCTCGGCGCGATCGTCGCTGCAGTTCTTCACCGGGATGCTCGACGGCGTGATGACGGCGGTCCCGAGGCAGCGTTTCGGGATCGCGGATGTGCGGGACGTCGCCACGACGCACATCGCCGCGATGGCGACTCCCGGCGCGGCGGGTAAGCGTTACCTGCTGCTCGCCGACGGGCCGACCATGACGTTCCTCGACGTCGCGAACGTGCTGCGGGCCGAGCTCGGCGAGCTGGCGCGGCGCGTGCCGACGCAGGAGGTACCGGGCGTGGAGCCCACGCCGCTCGTCATCCACAACGAGCGGGCCAAGGCCGAGCTGGGCTTCCGGCCGCGGCCGGCGGTGGAGACGATCGTCGAGACGGCGACCAGCTTGCGGGATCTGGGCATGCTCGCTGCCAACCCTGCCTAATTGAGGTATCCTCAGATTTAGAGACGAGGGCGAGTCGCGCCTGGCGCCAACGGCCGGCGACTCGCCCTCGACGCGCCATCGAGACGTGAGTAATCGCTGGTTTCGGCCCTCCGGAACCCGCGATTACTCACGTCTCGACGTTGGAGGGGCCCACGCGTGCACCGCTCGCAGCGCCAGCCACGCGGCGGCTCGGTCGTCCGCGTCGGCGAACGACAACCCGACCAGGCCTTCGATGCGCTGCATGCGCGTCGCCAGGGTCTGCCGGTGGATGCCGAGCCTGTCGGCGGCGGCGCCCCAGGCGCCGTTCTCGGCGAGGAAGACGCGCAGCGTCTCGAGCAGGTCGCCGTGCGCGCCCGCCGGGTCACGCAGCGGGTCGAGCAGGCGGGCGAGGCGGCGGTTGTCCGCGTCAGGCAGCCGGTCGAGCACGAAGGCGATGGTCGGGATGGAGGAGTAGTGCACGACGCGGCGGCCCTCGGCGCGGGCGGCCTCCAACGCCTGCGCGGCCTCGCTCGCGCTCGACGCGAGGGCGTCCGTGGGCGCTGAGACACCGACTCCCAGGAACAGCGCCGACGAGTAGGCCTCCACCCGCGCGCCGATCTCGTCGACGTGGTCGTCGCGGAGGAAGCCGGTCACCACGCCCTGCGCCTGCGTGAGGATGTGCGCGGCGCCGAGTTCGTTGAGCCATAGCGAGATGAGACGCTCCACGTCGACCGACGCCGAGCGCGCGGTGAGGGCGAACGCGGTCAGCGTCGTCTCGTGCACGCCCCACCGGCGCAGCAGGGAGGCCGCGGGCTCGCCTCCCGTGAGGAGGACCTCCAGCAGCACCCCGCGGCCGAGGCGCTCGGTGCGGGTGGGATCGTCGGTGCGCAGCACGAGGTCGAGCAGGGCCGCGGTCTGCGAGCCGAGCTCGCGCGCACGGCTCGACGACTCGGTGCGCGGGCTGACGATGAGCTGCGCGGAGAGGTCCTCGCCGGGGCCGACGGCGTGCACCTGGAGGGCGCGATGGCGCACCCGCACCGGCCGGCCCAGCGCGACCGCGATGGCGTCCTGCACGTGGAGGCCTCCCGCCCCCGCGGTCGTGATCACCTGGCCGTGCCGGTCGAGCAGTACGGCCCAGCCGTCGATGCGGTGTGCCAGCTCGGCCACAACGCCCGACACGCCACCACGCCGCGCCGCCAACGTGAGCACCTTCATCGCGCTGGTGACCGCGCGGTCCTCCGCGGCCTGGTCGACCGCGAGCAGCGCGGTGAGCTGGGGGAGCAGCACCTCCTCGGGTTCGGTGGCTCCGACGACGGCTGTCACGCCGCCCTCCTCGAGCGCCCGCACGATGGCGCCATCGTCGGCCCGCGTCACGACCACCGCGCTGCGCAGTGCCTCCGCGCGCGGGTCACCACCTCCGAACACAGCCTCGATCTCCGGCGCGGAGGCCACCACGAGCGTCGCGAACGACGGCCGCCCGACCAGGGAGAACTCGCTCAACCGCGCCACGCCGTCGACGGGCGTGCCGGTGTCGACGCCGCCGACGAGCAGTCGCCCACTGAGCGATCGGGCGATGGAGGCGATATCGCGGGACACGAGACGATTGTACGAGATGTCGAATCCCGCACCGATCTTCACACTTTCGGTGAATGACACCCCGCGAGGCGGCCTCCTAGCATCGAGCGAGTACCGCACACGAAGGAGTACCGATGCAGGCCGTCATCTTCACCGAACCGTCCGCTCCCATCGAGGTCGCCGACGTCGACCTCGCGGAGCCCGGCGCCGGCGAGGTCCGCGTCCGCATCGCGGCGGCGGGTGTCTGCCACTCCGACCTCCACGTCAAGCGCGGTGAGTGGGACGCCCCGGCTCCGCTGGTCATGGGCCACGAGGGCTCCGGCGTCGTGACCGCGCTCGGTGCGGGCGTCAGCTCGCTGGCGATCGGCGACCACGTCGTGCTCAGCTGGGTGCCGCCGTGCGGCGAATGCCGCTACTGCCGCTCGGGCCACGAGGCGCGCTGCCAGAAGGTCGCGACAGTCGTCGCGCCCAAGGGTGTGCTGTTCGACGGCACCTCCCGGCTCTCGCGCGACGGCGAGACCCTCCACCATTACCTCGGGGTCTCCTCCTTCGCTGAGGAGGTCGTCGTCCCGGCCTCCGGTGCGGTGAAGGTGCGCGACGACGCACCCCTCGATGTCATCGCCGTGGTCGGCTGCGCGGTCGCCACCGGGGTCGGCGCGGTACTCAACACCGCCGCTGTCGAGCCGGGCTCGACCGTCGCCGTGATCGGCTGCGGCGGCGTCGGCCTCAACGTCGTGCAGGGCGCCCGCCTCGCCGGCGCGGAGCGCATCGTCGCCATCGACGTGCTCGCCGATAAGACCCAGATGGCGCTGCAGTTCGGCGCCACCGACCGCATCGACGCGTCGCAGGCCGACGCCGTCGAGCAGCTCTTCGACCTCATCCCGGACGGCGTCGACTACGCGTTCGACGCGATCGGCCGCACCTCTACCACCGAGCAGGCCATCCGGATGCTCGGCCTCGGCGGCGCGGCCGTCATCGTCGGCCTGCCGCCGACAGGCGCCAAGGCCTCCTTCGAACCGCTCGTGCTCGCGGAGGCCGACCAGCGCATCCTGGGCTCCAACTACGGCTCGGTGCGCCCCTCCATCGACATCCCCGCCCTGGTCGACCGCTACATGGACGGCCAGCTCAAGCTCGACCCGCTGATCTCGGGCCGGCGGCCCCTGGCGGAGGCGGCCCAGGCCTTCGACGACCTCGAGTCCGGGTCCGTGCTGCGCACACTCCTCATCCCCTAGCCCCTCACCCGAACGAACACGACTCACAGGAGAGCCATGTCAACCACCCAGAGCAAGGCGGCCCCGGCCGCCGACGCCGGCCTCCGGCACGGCGTCATGAGCGGCCCCGAGCTGGCCGCCCAGGCGATCGCCAACATCGCGCCCAGCGCCGTCATCGCCTTCACCGCCGCCGCGATCTTCATCGGCGCGGGCAACGGCACCATCTACTCGTTCCTGCTGGCGACCATCGTGATCCTGTGCGTGGGCTACTGCGTCGTGGTCTTCGCCCGCAAGCATGCATCGGCAGGGTCGCTCTACACGTACGTCGCCAAGGGCCTCGGGCCGACCGGCGCGTACCTGGCCGGCGTCACGCTGGTCATCGGCTGCTGGGGCATCGCCGCCGGCTCGCTGGGTGGCGCCGTGTCGTACTTCAACCAGTTCCTGGTGCTGCTCGGGGTGCCGGCGGGCGGCGTCGGCTGGTACATCGGGCTCGCGATCGTGCTCGGCGGCCTGGCGACGCTCTTCACCATCCGCGGCATCCGGCTCTCGGCACGTGTGTCGCTGGTGCTGGAGCTGGTGTCTGTCACGATCATCACCATCCTCCTCATCGCCGCGCTGGTCTGGGCCGGCCCGAGCGCCTGGGATCCTGCGCAGGTGATCGCGCAGGGCTCGTCGTTCCAGGGCGTCGCCGCCGGAATGGTCCTCGGCATCCTCGGCTTCGTCGGCTTCTCGTCGGCCGACGCGCTCGGCCGCGAGGCCAAGAACCCGTACACGGCCATCCCGCGCGCCATCATGTGGAGCGCCGTCGTCGTCGGCGTGCTCTACGTGTTCGCCGCCTACACCCAGATCGCCGTGCTCCACGAGCACCTCGCGACCAGCGCCAGCCCGTTGGAGGACATCGCCAAACTGATCGGGATGCCGTCGTGGTTCGCGCCCATCCTGACCTTCGGCGTCGGCGCCTCGTTCTTCGCCGTCGTCGTCGCGCCCCTCAATGTGGTCGGCCGGGTCATGTACGTGATGGGCAAGGAGGGCGTCCTCCCCGAGCGCTTCGGCCGAACCCACGAGCGCCACCTCACGCCGCACCGCGTCCTCCTGGTCGCCGGCCCTGCCGCGATCCTGCTCGACGTGATCCTGCTGGCCGTCGGCTCCAACCCGATGGATATCACGGTCTGGGTGGACACCTACGGCACCTACGGCTACATGGTCGCCTACGCGCTCGTCGCGATCGCCTGCATCGCCTACACGCGCCGCGCGGGCATCCCGAACACGCTGGTGTGGGTGTGCGCGGTCGTCGTCGTCGCCGCGATGGCCTACGTGTTCTTCGCGAACGTCTGGCCGGTTCCCGCCTTCCCGCTGAACGTCATCCCGTATCTCTTCCTGCTGACCCTGGTCGCGGCCGTGCTCTGGTTCGTCTACCTCAAGCGCCGCCGCCCGGAGGTCATCCAGAACATCGGCAACACCGAGACGGACGCGCTGGAGGGAGTCGGGTAACTCCGCCGGCGACCTCATTCGCCATCGAGATGTGAGTAATCGCGGGTTCCGGAGGGACGGATCCCGCGATTACTCACGTCTGGGCGTCAGGCGCGGGGGAGGAGGGGTGTCAGCATCTCTACGATCAGTTGGGCGGAGGTGCTGAAACGGTCGGTGGGGTCGTGCTCCAGTTCGCTGATCTGGAGGCCGACGACGCGCTCGCCCGCCAGGGTGCGGGCCGTCTCGACGACCGTGTCGATGGTCAGGCCGTCGGCGACCTGGAAGTCGGTGGGGACGATGCCGGGCCGCAGCACGTCGGCGGAGAAGTGCACGAACACCTCGCGGCCGGCGATGGTCGCCGCGAGTTCCTCCTGCGTCCGCGGACCGGCGGCGATGTTGCGGATGGGGGAGTTGGCGATCACGTGCTTCTCGGCCCTGTCGAGGTCGCGCGCGCCGAGCAGGACGACGTTCGCCAGCGCGAGGTCGTCCCCGTGACCGGAGGTCCACAGGCCGCTCGCCCCGGCGAGGGCCATCCCGCTCAGGTCGCCCGTGCGGGTGGTGCCGGGGGTGTGGAGGCAGGGGTGGGCGCCCATCCAGACCACCGCCGCGTTCGGGAAGGCCCGCGCGACGGCAGGGAGGGTGGCGATGGAGGCCGCGTTGCGGGTCACGCAGAAGGCGCTGAACACGCTGCTCTCGAGTGACCGCGTCGCCCGCTCGCTCAGAGCCTCCAGCTCAGGACGCGACTGCTGGAGGGCGGCTCGCCAGCCGAGGCTGCGCCCCTCCGACGCGGATCCCTCGCCCACCACTGCGGCCGGTGCGTCCAGGCGCCGGCCGAGCTCGCGGGCGAGCGCGAGCGTCGCCTGCCGGGCGCGATCGTTGTGACCCGAGACGCCGTCCACGAATGCGGTGACCGTGGCGGCAGAGAGGCCGGCGGCACCCACTGCCCGCGGGCGCGCAGCGGCCTGTGCCGGGGAGAGGTCGACGACGGGGTTCATTTCAACCGGCGCCTTTCGGGTCAGCGCATGGGAACGATGAGCCCAGAATAGTTGCAGCCGCGCACGCGCCGTCCCACCCAAAAGTGGTGCCGCCCGGCTGGGGCACTGCACCCGTCGCCTCTGCCTTGTGGCCGCCTCCGCAGGCTTCTATCGTGTCGTGTGTTACGGCACGGTGGTCTGAGGCGACCTGCCTCTCTCGTGTCGGCGGGAGGTGGGTGCGCGTGATGGACGAGACCAACCGGATGATGTCCATGATGAGCGAGTCGGCCCAGGGGCCGATGGCGGGCATGGACATGGCGATGGTGCAGCGATGTATCGAGGCGTGCTCGGCCTGCGAGCAGGCGTGCACGATGTGCGCGGGCTCGATGATGTCGATGGAGGGCATGTCGGGTTCGGCGATGTGCATGAGCTGTGCCGAGATGTGCAACACGATGATGCGCATGATGCTGCGCCCGATGCCGATGAACGAGCGCGACATGGCCGCGATGATGTCGATGCTGCAGGCGACGTCGATGATGTGCCGCGCGTGCGCGGACGACTGCTCGGCGATGGACGACAGCATGTCGGCGAAGATGTGCGCTCAGGTCTGCATGAACTGCGCGGACGCCTGCGACGCGATGATGGCGTCGATGAAGCCGATGATGACCGCCTGAGGTCGCCGCAGGGATCGCCGAGGGGATGCGGAGGGGCGTTTACGTGCCCCTCGGCGGTGCGGCGGCTTACGCAGCGAGCGCGACGTTGAGGAGCTCGTCGCCGACGGCGAGCACCCCGTAGAGCGCGTGCACGGCGACGGGCGATCCCGCCGTGAGCACCTCCCGCAGGTCGTCGAAGTGCCAGCAGCGGAGGGCCTCCCCGGTCAGCTCGGCGAGCTCGATCCGACCATCTTCGTGCGCCGCGACGACGAAAGCGTCGACCCAGTGCGAGGGCGTGGCGATCGCCGCCTGCCGTGCGATGGGGTGGAGGGCGTAACCGTCGTCGAACATCTCCGCGCCCTGCCCGGAGGCGGCCCGGAGCAGGGCGTCCTTCGCGGTGGGGCTGGGCTGACGGGTCACGATGTCCTTCTCACGGGTCGGCGGGTGCGATGTGTCGAGGATAGACAGCTCGCCCGCCCCCGTCACTTCGGCCGTCACACGGTGAAACATCCGTGCCGTGCGGTGTTCGCACGTCGTTTCACACGTTCGACCGAATTGCGAGGCGCCTCTCACGCATGGCCAGGAACAACGGCAGCGCGAAAGCGAGGGCGACGAGCGGGATCAGTACGATGTACACCCACACGAAGCGCATGCCGATGCGGCGCGACTCGATCACCATGAAGACGACGGAGGCGATCGCGGGGACCAGCACGTCGATCGTCAGCGACAGCACGGCCGGGCCGCTGCCGATCCAGTCGCCCACGTAGTCGCGGTGGGTCGCGATGGCGATCACGTTGAAGGTCCATGTCCCGATCAGGCCGAGGACAGCGAGGACGAGGTAGGCGGTCACGCGGCCGTTCCATCGGGCGGTCATCGGCCGGCCCCGACCGGGTCGGGCGCGAGTTCGGGCGCGGCCTCGGGCTGCGGGCGCGGCCTCCGCCCGATGAGGACCACCAGCGCGGCGGCGACGACTCCGCCGATCGCCAGCGCCCAGCCTCCCCAGAGGAACACTCCGCCCGGCCGCACGATCGACTGCCCGGCGAGCGCCTGGAACGTGACGAGCGCGACCGTGCCGGCGTAGACGACCGTCGCGACGATCACGAGGCGCAGCCGCACCCGGTCGTCGGCGAGCGCGCGCCAGTGCCTGCCCGCCCAGTCGAGCACGATCGCGAAGAGCGGCAGCAGCTGGAGGGCGTGCATCCCGACGAAGTGGGGGATGCGCAGGTCGCCGGCGACCGTGCTCCAGCCGAGCAGCGGGAGGCCCGGCCCGCCGTCGGGGATGCCGACGGTGTGCGCCCCCGCGATGCCCTGGAAGTCGTCGAGCTGCTGCGAGGTCGGGCTGGTCATGAGGTAGGCGAGGCCCATGCCGACGAGCGCGATCACCGCGCCGGCACGCACGGCGAACGTCGTGGAGGCGGTCGGCAGGCGCAGGAAGAAGACCGCGATCGTGGTCAGGAAGGTGCAGACGTAGAGCACGGTGATCGACACCGCCATCGTGCTCCAGATGGCGGAGGCGAGCGGGGTGGAGACGTTGAAGTGGCTGGTGGTCCCGGCCGCCGCGGCGCCGAGGATGAGGGCCTGCTCCACGATCAGGGCGACGGCGACGATGGTCCCGGCGATGTGCGCGGTGCGTCGCCATCGCGGCAGGTGCGCGATGAGCCAGGCCCAGGTCACGCTGTAGAGCAGGATCGAGATGGAGAACTTCAGAGGCTTGGCCCAGACGTCCAGGCCGGTGACCTGGCGGGGATCGACCAGGAGGCCGACGAGGCAGACGATGGTGCTCACGAGCATCAGCGCGGCGACCGTCATGAGCGGACGGTGCCACGCGAAGACGGACTTCATGGCATTCTTCTCTCATTCGTGACGACGGCCTGCGCCATCCGGCGCAGACCGAGAGCGAGGGTGTCCCCGAGCACGGTGCCGACCACGACGAGTTCGGTCATGCGCGCGGGGTCGGGGAGGGTGCCGACGGTGTCGAGGTCGGCTTCGGCCTGCAGCCGCGCGGCGGCCGCGTAGCTGTCGAGGTAGGAATCGGGCAGCGCGAAGCCGGCGTTGTCGAACGCGTCGATCACCTGGGCGGCGATGCCGCGGCCGATGTTGTCGTCGCAGTCGTGCCAGCCGGCGCGTGCGATGAGCGCGTCCACCCGGTCGAGCGCGGGAGCGGTCGGCGGGGCGACGTCGGGGACCGCAGACCGGGAGACCGCCTGCTGGGCGACGTCGAACGCGTGGACCACGGGTGCGCCGGGCTCGTCGAGCGCATCGAGGATGGTGCGCACGGCGGCGATCGAGAGCTTGCCGACCTCCAGCATCGCCCGGATCAGCTTGAGTCGGCGCTCGTGCTCGTCGGTGTACTCGGTGCGGTTGCCGCCCACACGATCGCCCGCGGGCAGCAGGTTCTCGCGCACGTAGTACTTGATGGTGGCGGCCGGGGTACCGGTTCGTTCGGAGAGTTCGGAGATGAGCACGAGGTGATAGTAACACTACCGGTAGCGATGCTACCAGTAGTGATCCACCATCGACATTCTGCACCGCGGTGGTATATTTGTACCGTGGTAACAGTAGAACGTGTCCAGACCGGCCTCCGCATCGAGAAGAGCACGCTGAAGGTGCTCAAGGGCCTGGCGGAGTACCTCGACATGCCCCTCGGCGAACTGGTCGAGGGGATCGTGCTGCACGCGTTCGAGGGCGAGGCCCCCTTCGGCACCGAGACGCTCGCCAAGATCGAGCAGCTCAAGGCCGTCTACGACGTGCGCCTCACCGCCGAGGACGCCCACACTCTCACGGAGACGGCATGACGACGCTCGTCGGGAGGCTGCGGGTGCCGCTCGCACCGGCCGACGCCTTCGTGCTGTTCACCCCGCTCGGCGAGCGGGCATGGGTGCACGGCTGGGAGCCGCGCTTCCCGCGCCCGGTCGACGACGACACCGAACCGGGCACGGTCTTCGTGACCGAGGCCCACGGCAGCAGCACGACCTGGGTCGTGACCGCGCGGGACCGTCCGCAGGCGATCTCGTACGCGCGTCTCTCCCCGGGAGACCGCGCCGGGACGGTGAGGGTGCGGCTGCAGGCCGACGGCGAGGCCTCCCTCGTGGAGGTCGCCTACGACCTGACGGCGCTCGCACCGGAGAGCGAAGCCGACCTCCAGCGGTTCGCAGACGGCTACGCCGCCTACCTGGAGTCGTGGGAGCGGGACATCGCGGCGCACCTGTCGGGGGTGCGGCACCCCTAGCGGCCGGAGGTGGCGCAGCGTACGCTCGCGCGACCGACGACCAGAGGAGAGACCGATGGAACAAGACGACGCAGCACGGCCCGATCCCGACGACGTGCCGGACGGCTCCGGCACCGATCCTGAGCACCCGGATGACGGCGAAGACACGGCGTCGGGAGGTGGAGCCGATGATCGCTGACGCGCGACCGGGCGACCAGCCGGACCCCGACGAGGTCGACCCCGAGCACGGGACGGATCCCGAGGGGACGCCTGTGGAGAACCCGGGCGGGTAGAGCTCAGCCGAGGCGGTCCGGCGGCACCCAGGCGGGCGTCGCCGGATCGATCGCGGTCGCGATCCGGCTGCAGATCGCGGCGAGCTGCCGCACCTGTGCCTCGGTGAGCGGCTCGAAGACGAGCTGCTCGACCAGTGCGTGATGTGCGGGGTTGGCCCGCACCACCTGCTCGTGCCCCTCCTTGGTGAGGACCGCCAGCGTGAAGCGGCCGTCGGTCGGGTCGACCTCCCGGCGCACCCAGCCTTTCTTCTCCAGCCGCGAGATCGCCCGCGACAGTCGCGAGAGCGTACTGCTCGCGTAGCCGGCGAGCGTGCTCATCCGCAGCGTGCGGTCGGGGGCGGTGGCGAGCGCGTACAGCAGCCCGTGCTCGTAGTGGGTCACGCCGCTGTCGCGTTGCAGCTGGGCGTCGAGCGCCGCCGGTAGACGTTCGAGCAGGGTGGCCACCGAGGCCCAGGCCTCGAGGTGGGCCGGGCTCAGCCCGGGGAGCTCGCTCGACGATGTCATGTCTCGAGCCTAGCTGACTTGCCTAGGCAAGTGATAACCCGTACAGTCACTTTCCTGAGCAAGTGACTCGAAGGAGACGAGATGGATTTGCAGCTGCGCGGGAAGACCGCCTTCGTGAGTGGATCGACGCAGGGGATCGGGTACGCCGTGGCCTCGGCGCTCGCCGCGGAAGGCGCGCGCGTCATCGTGAACGGCCGCCGCGACGACGCAGTCGCCGCAGCGGCCGCGAAACTCCGACGTGCGCACCCCGGCGCCAAGCATTCCGGTCTGGCTGCCGACTTCGGGGACGCGGAGCAGGTGGGGCGGCTGCTCGACGAGCTGGGGGAGGTCGACATCCTCGTCAACAACGTCGGACTGTTCGGGCTCGAAGCGTTCGCGACGATCGACGACGACGAGTGGGCGCGCTACCTGGAGGTCAACCTGATGAGCGGCGTCCGGCTGGCGCGGCGCCTGCTCCCGGGGATGATCGAGCGCGGCTCGGGCCGCATCGTGTTCGTCAGCAGCGAGTCGGGGGTGAACGTGCCGGCCGACATGATCCATTACGGCGTCACGAAGGCGGGGATGATCGCCCTCGGCAACGGGCTCGCCAAGCTCACCCGCGGTACGGCGGTGACAGTGAACACTGTGCTCGGCGGCCCCACGTACTCGGACGGCGTCGCAGCGACGGTCGAGTCGATCGCGGCCGCGCAGTCCACACCGGTCGACGCGGTGAAAGCGGCGATCATCGGGCAGAACCGCACCACTCTTCTCGAACGGTTCCTCGAGCCGGCGGAGCTCGCGACGCTGGTCGCCTACCTGGCCAGCCCGCTGGCCTCCGCGACGAACGGCGCAGCGATCCGCGCCGACGGCGGCGTGCTCACCGGGATGCTGTAGCGACCGCCTCGACGATCAGCTCTCGGCCGACCCGAGGATCTCGACGCGCTCGCCGATCTCGACATCCTGCACATCGTCGCGGCCGGCCTCGGCCAGCCGCTGCCGCGGTTCGCGCATGTGCCGCGCGAAGAACTCGCTCAGCTCGGCGCGGGCGCTCAGCGGCAGGACCGCGGCGACGTACTGGTCGGGGCGCACGACGACGATGGCGCCGGCACGGCCGATGCCGCGGTCGCGGTGGATGTCGCGGCCGTGGCCTGCCGAGAAGATCTGGTTGAGGTCGTGGAGGCCGTAGGGCACCTTGGCCGGCTTGAACCCACCGGGGACGGAGGCCGGCTCCACCTCGGTGTAGTCCTGCTGGTAGATCACCTTGGTGTCGAACACGGCGTCGTCGTCGCCGCCCGCGGGTGTGTAGCGCACGCGGGGCGAGGTCGGGTCGGTGGTCCACCACTCCGCGAAGTCGGCGGTCGGCGTGCCGGTGAGCGCAGGTTCGGCGTCATCGGCGAAGACGTACACGCGCCAGCGGCCGTCTGCCTCATGGAAATGGCCGAGGTGCCGCCACCGGTTGTCGGCCCGGCGGATGACCTCCGCCGACTTGAAGCGCTTGCCGATCGGGAACCCGGGCGCGAGCTCCTGGTGCTCGGCGCCGAGGGTGATCAGCGACTCCTCGTACTGGGTCATGAACCCGGCGGGGAACTCCATCGTCTTCACGTACCAGTGCTCGAGCTCGGAGGGGTCCTCCCAGTCGTCCACCGGCTTGGCCATCATCCCCGACCACTCCTTGTCGAAGTCGATCAGGTTCTGGGCGATCACCTTGCGCTCGGCGGCGTAGGTGTCCAGCAGCGCCTCGGGGGCCCGGCCCTCCAGCACGGCCGCGAGCTTCCAGCCCAGGTTGAAGCCGTCCTGGATGGAGACGTTCATGCCCTGCCCGGCCTTCGCCGAGTGGGTGTGGCAGGCGTCACCCATGATGAACGCGTGCGGGTGCCGCTCGCCGGTCAGCTCGACCGGCACATCGTCGAACCCGTCGGTGATGCGGTGCGCCACCTCGTAGACCGACCACCAGGTCACCGCCTTCACGTCGAGCGTGTAGGGGTGCAGGATGCGGTTCGCCTTGGCGATCATGTCTTCGATCGGGG
Organism: Leifsonia sp. PARNA 1/14; assembly: GCF_055720965.1. NCBI lineage: Bacteria > Bacillati > Actinomycetota > Actinomycetes > Micrococcales > Microbacteriaceae > Leifsonia > Leifsonia sp. PARNA 1/14. Next base: position 317,589 of record NZ_JBVQSP010000003.1, on the reverse strand, counting down.
TCGCGCGCACCGCGCCGGGGTTCGCCTCGTCGACCTCCCCGAGGTCGACGTACATGCGCGCCAGGTAGCCGCCCTCGCGCGGGATGAGCAGGATGTTGCCGGCGTCGTGCGACTGGATCGAGCACTTGACCTGGATGTCGGGAAAGTCGGTGTTCGCAAGGATGTCCATGACCCCCCAGGCGTGCATCGACGCGTCGCCGTGGAGCCGGTGACCGAGCGAGTTGCGCACGCTGCTGCGGGCGCCGTCGCCGCCGACCAGATACTTGGCGCGCACAGTGCGCTCCTCGCCCGTGCGCGGGCCGTGGCAGTAACGGATGCGCGCGCTGACCGGGTAGTCGGCGTCGGGATCGATCGCGCAGTCGACGAACTCGATGCCGTAGTCGGGGACGATGCGTCCGGGGGCGCGCTCGGCGTCGCGGAGGAAGTAGTCGAGGATGCGCGACTGATTGACGTAGATGTGCGGGAACTCGCTGATCCCGGTCGCGTCGTCCGGAGCGCGGGAGGCCCGGACAATGCGCGACGGATCAGCGGGGTCCGGCTTCCAGAAGCACATCTCGACGTTGCGGTAGGCCTCCTCGATGACCTCGCCGGCGAAGCCGAACGCCTGGAAGGTCTCGACCGAACGGGCCTGGATGCCGTCGGCCTGGCCGACCTCCAGCCGTCCCGGGCGCTTCTCGATGGCCCGGGCGTCGACGGAGGGGAAGCGAGAGAGCTGCGCGGCGACGACCGCGGCGGCCGGCCCGGTTCCGACGATGAGCACGTCCATCTCGTCCGGCAGCTCGCGCGGGCGCTCCACGCCGTGCCCGGCGGCCGGCTTGACGCGGGGATCACCGGACTCGTAGCCGCGGTAGTGGATCTGCACGCTCATTCCTCCTCGAATGACGACCGTTGTGTCCCGAGAGCAGTGTCTCTATAGTTGAAACGTCGATCTAATAATCGCTACAAGGCTAACCCGTCGCCTGTAGCACGGCAACAGGGAGGTCGGTATGGCCCACACGAACGGCGGCGGCGTGGTCTCCGTGGCCGGCACCGACGGAGGCTCGCAGACCCTGGCGCGCGGCCTGACCGTCCTCGCCCTGATCGGCGAGTCGCCGACGCCGCTCACCGTCGCGGACCTGTCGGCCCGGCTGGGCCTCCACCGCTCGATGGTCTATCGGCTGGTCCGTACGCTCGAATCCCACGGCTTCGTGATCCGCACGCCCTCCGGCGAGCTGGAGCTCGGGGTTCGGCTGGTGGCGCTCGCCCGCAACGTGGAGCGCGCCCTCCACATCGCGGCGGCGCCCGTGCTCGCCGAACTGGCGGACGGCCTCGGCATGACGGCGTTCGTGGTCGCGTTCGACGGGGAGGCCGCGGTGACGCTCTCCACCGCGGAGCCGCGCGGCGTCGACGCGACAGTGGCGCAGCGACCGGGCAGCCGGCACTCGATCGACCGGGGGGCGCCAGGCCGTGCCATCCGTTCGCAGCTCGACCCGGTGGCGCACCCGCCGCGGGCGTACGAGGTCAGCAGCGACGAGATCATCCCGGGGCTGTCGTCGGTCGCCGTGCCCCTGCGGGCGCTGGACGGCACGCCGTCATCGCTCGCCGTGGTGTACATCACACACGAGTACGAGGTCGGTGCGATCGCGGCGACGCTGACCGCTGCCGCCGAACGCATCGTGCGCGCGCTGCGCTGACCGCCGAGGCGCGTCGTCACGCCGTCGTGCCGAGAGCCTCCTGGATGCGCCGGATCGCCTTCCCGAGCATCCCGGAGGCGAGCATGCCCGGCCCCAGCGGACCGGAGCGATCTTCGCCCAGGCGCGGCAGGCGGCGGAGGGCGGTGCGGACATCATCGGTCATCCGGCCGAGCTGCCAGCGCACCTCGTCGTCGAGCGCCTGCGGATCGTCGGGGGAGGCCAGCGCCGCGGCCCGCGCGGCGTAGGCGGCCGCCCCCAGCGCATGGGAGCCGACGTGTGCGACAGCCGCCGCCTGCGCCGCGGCGCGAGCGGCCGACACGCCGGTCTGCGTCGTCGCCGCGGAGGCTGCCCGGCCCGCGACGAACCGTCGCTTTATCTCGCCGCCCGCGTCGAGCTCGCCACGGGAGTAGGCACGGGCCCGCTCGATCGCCTCGCGTGGCCGGAGGTCGCCGGGCGCCTCCGCCTCGAACAGGCCGAGGACGTGCTCGGCGCAGTCGGCCGCCCACCCCGCGACCGCGCGCCGATCGGTGTCATCGAGCGTCTGCGGCGAGGTCATGTCGCCCATCGTGCCACGGCGCTCAGCGCTCCCTAATGGCAGTGAACCGCGCTCGATGGTGGGCAGGATGCTCGATCTCGTCGACGATCGCGACGGCCAGGTCGGCGGCCGAGATCGTCGACTCGCCCTCCTCGTCGCGCAGCAGCACGTCGCCGCCGAGGCGGTACCGGCCGTTCGTCGGCACGGGCGCCCAGGCGCCGAACCGCTCCGGAGGGCTGACGAAGAACCAGTCGACCGACTCGGGCGTCGCCCGCAGGTCGTCGAGGATGTGCATCCCGGTCTGGATCTCGGGCTTCACCTCGGCCGGAAGCTTGTCGACGGTCACGTCCCACAGGGTGGGGCCGCCCGGCTCGACCAGGAGCGAGGAGGCGCCGCCCACGTGCGCGATGCGCGTCGGGGTGCCGTCGACGCGGCGGGCGAGCTCCTGGAGGACGCCCTCCACCTCGCCGGCCATGTCGCCGCGCGGTGAGAGCGCGCTGATGACCACGTCTGCGCCGGGGACGACCCGGTCGAGGATCGCGGGGTCGAGCACCGAGCCGATCACGTAGTCGACACCCTCCACTTCGGTCGCCGCGGCCGCGCGGCTCACGGACGTGACTTGATGCCCCCTCCGTGCCGCCTCCGCGACGATCGCCCCTCCGGCGTAGCCGGTGCCTCCGAGAACCGTGATGCGTGCCATCCGCACTCCTTTCCGCCTCTCACGATAGGCCGCACGTCGCCGCACGCCAGCGGGACTGTTCCGCTGTGGTCAACCGCCGTGCACCGGCGGGCAAGCGCAGGGGGCTCGCGCGCGATTGGATCGTGTTCAATCGCGCATCCCGTGAGCGCGTCCCATCGAGGAGAACCCCCGTGACCTCAACCTCTGACACCGCTGTCAGCGCCGTTCCCCAGCCCGCCGCCCACCGCCGGCTCGGCGTGCCCGCCGTCACGTTCATGATCGTGGCGGCGTCCGCGCCCCTGACGGTTCTGGCCGGCGGCGTCACGACGACGTTCGCCGTCACCGGCGTGCTCGGCGTGCCGCTGTCGTTCCTCCTGCTGGGCGCCGTGCTCGCGATCTTCGCGGTCGGCTACGCCGCGATGAGCCGCTACGTCACGAATGCCGGCGCGTTCTACTCCTACGTGTCGCAGGGCATCGGCCGCCCGCTCGGCGTAGGCGTCTCGATCGTCGCGCTCGTGTCGTACAACGCGATGCAGATCGGCGTGTACGGACTGTTCGGCTATCAGGTGGCCTCCCTCCTGAACACCAAGTTCGGCTGGGATCTGCCGTGGTGGCTGCCCATCATCGTCTGCATCGCGATCGTCGGCGTCCTCGGCGTGAACCGCGTCGACCTCTCGGCGAAAGTGCTCGGTGTGCTGGTCGCGCTGGAGTTCCTGGTGGTCATCGTCTACGACGTCTCGGCGTTCGTCGTCGCACCGGAGGGAGTCAGCGCCCAGGCGCTCAGCCCCTCCGCCCTCTTCGTGCCCGGCATCGGCGCGGTGTTCGCGTTCGGCATCGCGGCCTTCATGGGCTTCGAGGGCGCCGCGATCTACGGCGAGGAGGCCAAGGACCCGAAGCGAACGGTCGCGCGCGCCACCTACACGGCCGTCGGCGTCATCGCCCTCTTCTACGCGCTGTCGTCCTGGGCGATGACGGTCGCCTCCGGCCCGGGCAACGTGATCAAGGACTCCACCGAGCAGGGCCCGAACCTGATCTTCTCGTTCCTCGAGTCGAACGTCGGCGTGCTCATCAGCGACATCGCGCAGGTGCTCTTCATCACGAGCCTGTTCGCGTCGCTGGTCAGCTTCCACAACGCCGTCGCCCGCTACTTCTTCTCGCTCGGGCGGGAGGGCGTGCTCCCGTCGTGGCTGGCGCGCGTGCGCAAGCACAGTCGGGCCCCGTGGGCCGGCTCGCTGACCCAGACGATCCTCGCGCTGATCGTGATCGCGGCGTTCGCTCTGGCCAGCGTCGGCTGGGTGCCGCCGAAGGGCGCCCCGGCGATCCTGTTCCCCGTGCTCACGCTGTTCTCGTGGCTGACGAACACTGGCGCGCTCGGCCTGGTGCTGCTGATGGCGATCGTCTCGTTCGCGGTCATCGGCTTCTTCCGCCGCTCGCAGCACGGTCTCGGCGTCTGGCAGCGGATCGTCGCTCCGGTGGTCTCGGGCGTCGGGCTGCTGACGGTCTTCATCCTGATCGTCGTGTATTTCAACACGCTGCTGACCAGCGACCCGACCGCGCCGCCGTCGGCGACCACGTTCCTCCTCCCGGCTATCGTGATCCTCTCCGGCGTGATCGGGATCGTGTGGGGCTACGTGCTCAAGGCCCGCAACCCGAAGGTCTACGCGCAGATCGGCCACGGCACCGAGGAGCAGAACGCGCCTGAGCTGTAGCGCGGTCCTGCACGTCCTCCCGGTGGCTGTGGGGGCCGCCGAAGGGCACGTAAACGCCCCTAAACCGCCGCATTAGGGGCGTTTACGTGCCCTTCGATCGGTCCGGCTGGGCCTACTGGGTGTCAGCCGTCGCCGTCAGCCGTCGAGGCGGCGGCGGAGTTCGGCGTTCTCGGCCCGCAGCTCGAGCACGCGGCCGATGCCGGCGAGATTGATGCCGTCCCCTTGGAGCGCCGCCACTTCACGGACGGCGGCGATGTCGTCGTCGCTGTAGCGCCGCGTGCCTCCGTGCGTGCGCGCGGGTGTGACCAGACCCTTCTCCTCGTACAGGCGCAGCGTCGCCGCCGGCAGGTCTGCGAGTTCCGCAGCGACCGCGATGCTGTAGAGGGGCACATCCCCTGGCCTGTCCGTCATCCTTAGAGTTTCCTGTTAATGGGAAATATTGTCAAGCTGCGGGTGTATTAAATCTATATCAAACGCTGTAGGTAATCTCCTTCGGATAGCGGAACGGGAGGCTCCGAGATGCAGGCGGCGACCGAGACGACGACGGCAGGGTTCGCAGACCTGATCTGTTCCGACGCGGAGCTGCTGGAGGCCGAGTTCGCCGCTCTGGTCGCGCGCATCGGCTTGGAGACTCCCACGCGCACCGGATACTCGGGGCCGGGAACGGCGTTGCCCGACGACCTGTCCGAGACGCTCACCCCGGCGGTGCAGAGAGGGCCCGACGCGCGGATCCGTGCGGTGGCCCGTTATCCGCCCGGCGCCGACGCGCTCACAGCGATATGCGGTGCGCCCGCACCGCACACAACCCACGATGCCGCAGCCATTCCAAACCGTGAAGGGAGATCACACCCATGGCCATGTCGTTCGATCCTTTCAGCCAGCTGGACAGGATCGCGCAGAGCGTCTTCGACACCAGCCGCCAGCCGCGCATGATGCCGGTGGACCTGTCGCGTGAGGGCGACAAGTACCTGCTCAACGCGGACCTTCCGGGCATCGACCCGGGATCCATCGACATCGACCTCGACGGACACCTGTTGAGCATCCGCGCCCAACGGTCGGCGGGGGACCACTCGAACAGCCGCTGGCTCCTCCAGGAGCGACCGTTCGGCAGTTACCTCCGGCAATTCACGATCGGCGACGACGTCGACACCGACGCGATCAGCGCGAGCTACGACAACGGCGTGCTCAGCGTCCTCATCCCCATCGCCGAGCGCGCGAAGCCGCGCAAGGTCGACGTCGAGTCGGCGGGCAGCGGACGCAAGGCCGTCACCGCCTGAGCCGTCGCCCGTCTCGGCGCAGCGACGCCGAGGGGCACGTAGACGCCCCTAAAACGCGGAAATAGGGGCGTTTACGTGCCCCTCGGCGTCGGCAAGCGCGTCGGCGAACGCGGCGAGCAGGAGGTCGACCTCGGGAGCGTCGATCGCCAGGGGCGGGCGCATCTTGAGGACGCTGTCGTGGCGGCCGATGCGGCTGATCAGCACCTGGCGGGCGCGCATGGCCTCCACGACGGCCTTGGTGCGTGCCGGGTCGGGCAGCGCGTCCGCCGACGCGGCCGGGCGGTCGTAGACCTCCACGCCGAAGAAGAGCCCGTCGCCCTTGGGCACGCCGATCCACGGGTGCTCGGACCCGAGCGCGGCCAGCGCCTCCCGGATCACGTGCCCGTTGGCCTGTGCGCGTTCGACCAGCCCCTCATCGCGCAGCACGTCGAGCACCGCCAGCCCGGCTGCCGCCGAGACGGGATTGCCGCCGAAGGTGTTGAAGTACATGTTCCGCGGGCCGAACTCGTCGAGCAGCGCGGCCGGGAGTGCGACGCCGCCGAGCGGATGACCGTTGCCCATCGGCTTGCCCATCGTCACCAGGTCGGGCACGATTCCATGGTTGCGGTGGCCCCAGAAGCTGCGGCCGGTGCGCCCGAAGCCGGACTGCACTTCGTCGGCGATCACCAGACCGCCGGCCCGGCGCACTCGGGCGGCGAGCCCGCTGACATAGCCGGACGGCACCCGGTTGAGGCCCTCGGTCGAGAACAGCGAGTCGAACAGCACGGCGGCGACGTCGAACCCGTCCGCCTGCAGGGAGGCGATCGCCTCGTCGACCTCCCGGAGCGCGGCCTCCAGCGCGGCGTCCGCGGAGAGTCCGCGATCCTGGCCGTCGAGGTCGGGGATGCGCAGCGTGCGCACGTGCGGTCCGAGACCCTCGTGGGCGCGCAGGCCGGTCGTCACGCGGGCGAGCGCCTGCGTGTGACCGTGATAGCTGAAGTCGGAGATCAGGATGCCTGACGCCCCCGAGTGCTGCGTCGCGATCCGGAACGCCAGGTCGTTGGACTCCGAGCCGCTGTTCGTGAAGACGATGCGGTCGATGGCGTCGTCGAACGTCGCCAGCAGCCGCTCGGCGTAATCCACGACGCGGTTGTTCAGATAGCGGGTGTGGATGTTGAGCGTCGCCGCTTGCTCCGCGATCGCGGCCACGACCCGCGGATGCGCGTGGCCCACGTGCGGGACGTTGTTGTAGCTGTCCAGGTAGCGGTCGCCGTTCACGTCGGTGAGCCACACGCCCTCGGCGTGCACGAACTCGAGGGGACGGTCGTAGAACAGCGGGCTGTAAGGGCCGAGGGTGTCGTAACGGCGGGTCAGGAGGTCGGTCATGAAGCTGCTTCCAGACGGTCGGAATCGGGTCGGGGTTCGGGGAGGTCGTCAGCCGGCGACGAGTTCGGGCCACCCGGTGCGACCGGTGGCGAGGTAGAGGGAGGAGGCGCGGAGGATGTGGGGGAGGAGGTGCTCGAGGTGGAAGCGCGTGGCCTCCTCGTCGGGTCGCTCGACCGACCACGCGAGGTACGAGAGGGCCCGAGCGAGCAGGAGCGATACCCACGCCTCCGCGTCGCGCCGGGCAAGCGGACGTTGCGAGCGGTAGCCGTCGAGCACCGCGGCCACGAGTTCATCGCCGTGCGGGTGCCCGGTGAGGAAGAAGCACGCCGTCGCCAGGTCGAACAGGTACCATCCCTCCCCGCAGTCGTCGAAGTCGATCACGACGATCCGGCCTTCCGAGACGAGGACGTTCTCGAGCGTGAGGTCGGCGTGGATGGGGCCGTAGCTCGCGGCCGTGCGGTCGAGGGCGGCCAGGTCGTGCGCGAGTGCGGCCTCCACCCGCGCCAGCGTCTCGCGCTGGTCGGCCGAGAGCGCAGGGAGGTCGTGGGCGCGTCCCCAGAGTGCGTCGGGTCCGCAGAGACCGGCGGCGTCCCACGCGTGCCGGTCGTAACCGGCGGGCGCGCCCGAGCGCTCGGCGCAGTCGTGCAGGAGCGCGATCGTGCGGCCCAGCTCGCGGAGGTCGCCGTGCGCCGGGCGAGCGCACCCGGTGAACGTGCCGGGCGACGAGCCGAGCGGCGTCGCGGCGGGCAGCCACTCCTGCATCGACACCTGGAGGGTCGCGCCGGTCAGGTCCGCCACGTGGGCGACGTGCGTGCCGTCGCCGCGCCGCAGCGGTCGCGCGACGCCCACTCCGGCGCCGGCCAGCGACTGGAGGAAGGCCGACTCCGACTCGATCTCGCTGTCGGTGTGGTAGCCGGGGCGATGCACTTTCAGCGCCCAGTCGCCCGCGTCGGTGGTGACGCGGAAGACCACGTTCTCGCGGCGGTCGACGAAGTGGAGGCCGGCCTCCCGCGGGAGCCCGAAGTCGCTCAGCGCTCGACGCGCGACGTCCTCGGCGTGGTCGGCGGTCGTCGGCTGGGGGCGCACGTCGGCCTCAACCGTTGATGACGCGGTGCACCGAGACCGCCTTGAGGCCTTCGACACCGAACTCGACGCCGTAGCCGGAGCCCTTGACGCCGCCGAACGGGATCATCGGGTGCACTCCGCCGTGGGAGTTGATCCAGACGGTGCCCGACTGAATGCGGTTGGCCACCGCGAGGGCCTCGGCTCGGTCCGGTCCCCAGACCGAGCCGCCCAGCCCGACGTCGAGGCGGTTCGCGCTGGCGATCGCGTCCTCCACGTCGGTGTAGCGGATGATCGGGAGGGCGGGGCCGAACTGCTCCTCGTCGACGAGCGCGAGGCCGTCGGACACGTCGGCGACCAGGGTGATCGGGTAGAACAGGTCGCCCAGCTCGGTGGCGGGGGAGCCGCCAGTGACGATCCGGCCGCCGTGCGCCTTGGCGTCCTCCACCAGGCGGTTCACGATGTCGAACTGCTGCTTGTTCTGCAGCGGCCCGAGAACGTTGTCCTCGTCGAGGCCGTTGCCCATCGGGGTGGAGCGGGCGACCTCGGCCAGGGCCTCCACGACCTCGTCGTACACCGAGTCGTGCACGTAGAGGCGCTTGAGTGCGGCGCAGGTCTGACCGGTGTTGATGAACGCGCCCCAGAACAGATCCTGCGCGATCGCCTTCGCGTCGGTGCCGGGCAGGATGATGCCGGCGTCGTTGCCGCCGAGCTCGAGGGTGAGGCGGGCGAGATTGCCCGCCGAGCTCTCGATGATCTTCTTGCCGGTCGCGGTCGATCCGGTGAACATCACCTTGTCGATGTCGGGGTGGGAGGCCAGCCGGGCGCCGACATCGCGGCCGCCGGAGACGCCGATCAGCACATCGGAGGGCAGCGCCTCGTTCAGCACGTCGATGAGGGCGAGCACGCTCAGCGGGGTGTACTCGGACGGCTTGACGACCACCGTGTTGCCCATCCGCAGGGCGGGCGCGAGCTGCCAGACCGCGATCATGAGGGGCCAGTTCCACGGGCCGATCGCGCCGACCACGCCGGCGGCGCGGTAGGTCAGCTCTGCGTGCGTCTCGCCGTCGTCGATCAGGACCTCCGACTCCAGCTGCAGTGCGGCGTTGGTGCGCAGCCATGCCGCGCAGGCGCCGATCTCGAAGCGCGCGTTCGGACCGTTCAGCGGCTTGCCCTGCTCGCGGGACAGCAGCCGCGCGAGCTCCTCGGCCCGCGCGTCGACGGCGTCAGCCGCTGCGTTGAGGGCGGCCGACCGCGCCTCGTGCCCGAGGGCCTCCCATGCGGGCTGCGCCGCGCGCGCCCGGGCGATGGCCGCATCGAGCTCGTCGACGGCCGCCTCCGGAGCGTTGCCGATGACCTCACCGGTCGCCGGGTCATGGATGGGGCGTCCCTCGCCCTCCGGCAAGCTGACGCGGTCGAGCAGGTCACGGACATCGGTCATGATGGGTCTCCTCCGATGGGGATGGTCCGATGGGGATGGTGGTCCGTTCAGTCTCGCTCGGCTGGGTGCGGGGAGGTTGTCCGTAGGTGCAGGGCGGATGACGGAGGGTGCACGGACGGTGCTACCATCCTCATCACGGATCGTATACAAAGTCGTCCCGGTCCAGATTGAGGTCGATCGTGCTTCCCGAGCTTCTGCGGCCGAGCGAGTCCGCTCCCGTGCTGGACTTCAGCGCCTTCCGCACCGCCGTGTCCGAGTCGTTCGTGCCCCTGCAGGTGACCAGCGACCGGCCGGAGCCGTTCTTCGGGCGGATCCGCTCTGCGGAGGCCGACGCGATCCACGTGTCGGAGGTGAGCGCGTCCCAGCACGTCGTCGAGCGCACGCCCGAGCTCATCGCGCGCGCCGACCGCGACTACTTCAAGCTCAGCCTCATGCTGTCGGGCACCGGCATCCTCATCCAGGAGGGGCGGGAGGCCGTGCTGCGGCCCGGCGACCTCGCCGTCTACGACACCCACCGGCCGTACACGCTCGTGTTCGACGACGACTTCCGCACCATGGTGGTCATGTTCCCGAAGCACCTGATCGGGCTGCCTCCCGAGTTGGTGTCGCAGCTCACCGCCGTGCGGTTCGACGGGAGCGCCGGGGTGGGCGGCATCGTCGTCCCGTTCCTGGGGCAGCTCGTCGCGAACCTCGACCAGCTCTCCGGCGGGACCGGCGCCCGGCTCGCCCACAGCGCGCTCGACCTGACGACGACGCTGTTCGCCGACCAGCTCGGCACGGCCACCGAGCTCGCCGACCCGCATCACGCGCTGATGCAGCGCATCCGCGAGTACATCGAGGTCAACCTCTCGTCGGTGGATCTCGGGCCGACCCGGATCGCCGCCGAGCACTTCATCTCCACGCGCCACCTGCAGGGGCTGTTCCAGGAGCAGGGCACCACCGTGTCGGCGTGGATCCGGTCGCGGCGCCTGGAGCGCTGCCGCCGCGAGCTGATGGACCCGATCGCGGCCACCCGCTCGGTCGCCACCATCGCGACGCGCTGGGGCTTCGTCGACGCTGCCCACTTCAGCCGCGTCTTCAAGGCCACGTACGGCGAGTCCCCGTCGGAGGCGCGCGCCGCGGCGCTCGGCTGAGCGCTGCCCGCGATCACGACATTCGTGACGAATCGCGACATTCGTGACGAATCTCCGCGCTGGGGTGTGCCGACGGCGCACGGCGCTTGACTGGATCGGTACGGTCGGCCCCCAGCCGCCGAACCGGGCATCGACTCGTCGGATACTGGTCGCATGTCCGCCCACGCCCACACCTCCACGACCACCAGCCCGGTCGCCGTCACCCACCCGCTCGACGCGCTCACGGCCGACGAGATCACCGCGGGGCGCGCGATCCTGCAGGCCGCGGGCCTGCTCACGGCGACGACACGGTTCCCCAACGTGCTGCCGGTCGAGCCCGATCGGGAGGTCGTCGCCGGCTTCCGGGAGGGCGACCGCATCGAGCGCCGCCTCCTGTTCGTGATGCTCGACACCGCGACCGGCCGGTCGGCGGAAGCGATCGTCTCCGTGTCGACGAACGAGGTCGTCGACCACCGCGAGCTGAACACCGCGGAGGCGCCGTACGGGCAGCCGCAGTACCTGTTCGAGGAGTACGCCCGTGCGGAGGAGATCGCGAAGGCGTCGCCCGAGTGGCAGGCTGCGATGCGGCGGCGCGGGCTCGAAGACCGCATCGGGCTCGCGTTCTGCGCGCCGCTCGCGCCCGGCCACTTCAACCGCGCGGACGAGGTCGGCCGGCGCGCGATCCGCAGTCTGACCTTCCTGCGCAGCAGCGAGGACGACTCGCCCTGGTCGCACCCGGTCGAGGGGCTCATCGTCCACATCGACCTGACCCGCGGCGAGGTCATCCGGGTCGAGGACGACGGCGACGTGCCGGTTCCCGACCTCGATGGCAACTACGGGGCTGCCGCGATCGGGCCGGCCCGCACCTCCCTCAAGCCCATCGAGATCACCCAGCCGGAGGGCCCGAGCTTCCGCGTCGACGGCCAGGCTGTCGAGTGGGAGAACTGGAAGTTCCGGGTCGGCTTCAACGCGCGCGAGGGGCTAGTGCTGAACCAGGTCACGTTCCGCGACGGTGATGAGGACCGCTCGGTGCTCTACCGCGCGTCGGTGCCCGAGATGGTCGTGCCGTACGGCGACACCACCTCCACCCGGTTCTGGATCAGCTACTTCGACGCCGGCGAGTACCTGCTCGGCAAGAACGCCAACACACTGGCGCTCGGCTGCGACTGCCTCGGCGTCATCCACTACTTCGACGGCGTCGTCGCCGACGACCACGGCAACCCGGTCACCATCCCGCAGGTCGTCTGCATGCACGAGGAGGACTACGGCGTGCTCTGGAAGCACACCGACCTCGCCGGCAACGCCGAGGTGCGACGGTCGCGGCGCCTGGTGGTCTCGTACTTCTCGACGATCGGCAACTACGACTACGGCTTCTTCTGGTACTTCTCCCTCGACGGCACGATCCAGGTGGAGGCCAAGGCGACCGGCATCGTCTTCGCCGGCGCCGGCATCCCGGGCAGCAGCGACCCGCACGCGACCGAGATCGCGCCGGGCCTGTTCGCACCGGTGCACCAGCACCTGTTCTGCGCGCGGCTCGACGTCGCGATCGACGGCGACCGCAACTCGCTGTCCGAGGTCGATGTCGTCGGCATCCCGACCGGGCCGGACAACCCGTACGGCAACGCGTTCACCTGGACGACGACCCCGATCGAGCGCGAGTCGGAGGCCGGGCGGCTGGCGAATCCGGCGGCCTCCCGGGTGTGGGAGGTCACGAGCTCGTCACGCAGGAACGCGGTGGGCAAGCCGACGGCGTTCCATCTGATCCCGCAGGCCGGTGCGACCTTGATGGCTCAGCCGGACTCGAGTGTGTTCGGGCGCGCGACGTTCGCGACCAGGCACCTGTGGGCGACGCGGTTCGACCCGGCGGAGCGCTTCCCGGCCGGCGACTACCCGAACGCCCATGCGGGAGGGGCCGGGCTGCCGGCCTGGACCGCCGCCGACCGCTCGCTCGTCGACGAGAACATCGTGCTCTGGCACGTCTTCGGCCCGACGCACATCCCACGCCCGGAGGACTGGCCGGTCATGCCCGTCGACTACTCGGGCTTCGCGCTCAAGCCGTACGGGTTCCTCGACCGCAACCCGGCGCTCGACCTGCCCGACGGCGCCGCTGGAACCGCCGGCGCGGCGTGCTGCGGCGGCGGGGCGGCGTGCGCCTGCGAGCACTGACGCGGACCCCGCCGCGCGAACGGGGACGCCGTCGTCCGCGTGAGCGTTCCATCGCGTCACCCGCCGCTCTGAACCAGCACGCCCATCGGCGTCCCGTTCTGGTCGCACGCGGCGACGGCCTGAAGCATGTCGGCGTGGAACGGATCGGCGTGCGGATCGAAGGTCGCGCCGGCGACGGCGGGAGGTGTCACGGAGGTGTCTGTCAGCAGCGCTCCGACCTGCGACTCGAGCCCGTGGCTGACGAGCATCTTCAGCGCCTTCAGGGAGGTCGGCGTGGTATTCACGATCGCTGCGAACTGTGCGTCGGTGAGCGACCCCTGCTGGCGCTCGATGAACGCGTTCTCGAGGGAGGTGTTCACTGTCGCGAGCACCGCGCAGCTCTCGCCGATGCGATCGCGCGGGTCCGCGAACACCTGCGCAGCGCTCGGCGCCTCGGGAGGAGCCGACGTGGGTGAGGCCGTATGTACGAGGAGCGGCGTGTGCGGGGTCGCCGCGCATCCGGTCGCCACGAGAAGAAGTGCGGCGGCGGCTGCCACCGTCGCGAGCCTGCGCGTCATCGTCCGCCTTCGACGTCGAACCTTCGACCGCGTGACGCCGGACGCGCCGATCGGCCGCCTCGCCCCTGCGAAAGCGGCCGATCGAGCGGTCAAGGTCTCAGCCGTTGACGTTCGACAGCGCCGCGCCGAGGGCGACGCCGTAGATGATCGAGACGATGATGCCGAGCGCGACGAGGATGGCGCCCACGATGATCCCGGCCTTCGCGATGCCGTTCGAGTAGCCGGCCTTCTTCGACTGGCTGGAGGCCACGATGCTGATGATCAGGCCGATCAGCGGGAGGATGATGGCCAGGATCAGGCCCACGATGCCGAGGGTCTTGCCCGGGTAGTCGCCGGATGGCGAGGAGGACTGCTGGTACGGGGTGGTGTCGCTCATCGGATTCCTTTCAACGGGTACAGGACGCTGGGCCAGCGGTGACACCGTGCCGAGCGCACACAGTCTGACGGCACAGCGACGTCACCGCAACCACCCAGGACGGGGAATGGAGAAATCCTCGAAAAGTGCATGCCTCGCGAGACGGCGGAGAATGCGCCGTCTCGCGAGATCGTCGGGCTAGCCACGATGTACGGGATGATATACGATCCTCACGGGGGCGATCGGCTCCTGCCCTTACGACGTCGAAGGGAGCCATCGGTGCTCGACAGCCGGACCATCCAGGCCATCGCAGACGAGCTCGCGACCGCCGAGCGGGACCGCACGACCGTCCCGCTGCTGACCGCCCGCCACCCCGGCATGACGGTGGAGGACTCCTACGCCGTGCAGCGCGTCTGGGTCGAACGCGGCCTCGCAGCCGGCCGCCGGCTCGTCGGTCGCAAGATCGGCCTGACCTCCAAGGTCATGCAGCAGGCGACCGGCATCACCGAGCCCGACTACGGCGCGATCTTCGCCGACATGGTCTACGAGACCGGCTCGGTCATCCCCTTCGATCAGTACTCGAACGTCCGCATCGAGGTCGAGCTGGCGTTCGTGCTCGCGCGGCCGCTCGCTGGCCCCGACGTGACCCTGTTCGACGTGCTAGACGCCACGAAATACGTGGTGCCAGCGCTCGAGATCCTGTCGTCGCGGATCGAGCTGCAGGGCCGCACCATCGTCGACACCATCTCCGATAACGCGGCGATGGGCGGCATGGTCGTCGGCGGTCGCCCGGTCGCGGTCGACGCGGTCGACCTGCGCTGGGTCGGCGCCCTGCTCTACCGCAACGAGACCATCGAGGAGTCCGGCGTAGCAGCGGCCGTGCTCGACCATCCTGCCGCCGGCGTCGCCTGGCTCGCGAACAAGCTCGCGCAGCACGGCACCCGGCTGGAGGCCGGCGACATCGTGCTCGCCGGCTCCTTCACGCGCCCGATGTGGGTCGAGCGCGGCGACACCATCCACGCCGACTATGGAACGCTGGGAGCTGTGACATGCCGATTCGACTAGAGCCGACGCCCACGTTCGCCGACCGCCTCCGGGAGGCCGACCGCACGCTCTACGGGATGTGGTCGTGCGGCGGCAGCCCGCTCGTGGCCGAGATCTGCGCGGGCAGCGGCCTGGACGTCCTGCTCGTCGACGGCGAGCACTCGCCGGTCGGGCTGGAGTCGATCCTCGCCCAGCTGCAGGCGGTCGCCGCCTACCCGGTGACGCCGATCGTGCGGGCGCCCATCGGCGACGCCGTCGTTCTCAAGCAGCTGCTCGACCTCGGGGCGCAGAACGTCCTCGTGCCGATGGTCGACAGCGTCGAGCAGGCGGAGGCGATGGTGCGCGCCGTGCGCTATCCACCGCTCGGCGTGCGCGGCGTCGGCAGCGCGCTGGCCCGGTCGTCGCGCTGGAGCCGCATCCCGGACTACCTGGCCCGGGCTCACGAGCTGGTGTCGCTGACCGTGCAGATCGAGACGGCGGAGGCGCTCGCCGTGGCGGGCGAGATCGCCGCGGTGGAGGGTGTCGACGCGCTGCTGGTCGGCCCGGCCGACCTGGCGGCCTCCCTGGGTCTGCTCGGGCAGCAGAACCACCCGGATGTCGTTGCGGCCGTGGAGAGTGTTATCCGGGCGGGGCGCGATGTGGGCACACCGGTCGGCGTCAACGCGTTCGACCCGGCGACCGCCGACCGCTATGCGGAGGCGGGTGCGGCCTACCTGCTGGTGGGCTCCGACGTGACCTTGTTGGCGCGCGCCTCGGAGGCCCTGGCCGATCGGTTCATCGGGACGACGGCCGGCCCGGAGGCCGCGAGCTACTGATGCGGGCTGCGCGCAACTCCGGAGCCGCGGCCGCGGCCGTGGCGTGGCGCCCCGTAACTCCGGAAGTTCGCGCGCGTCGCGCCGCATCCTCCGGACTTGCGGACGGCCACGGCGGCCTCGCCGCATCCTCCGGACTTGCGGACGGCCACGGCGGCCTCGCCGCATCCTCCGGACTTGCGGACGGCCACGGCGGCCTCG
>NZ_JBVQSP010000003.1:279183-301505 GCF_055720965.1 Leifsonia sp. PARNA 1/14 | reverse complement strand
CTCGCCGCGCGGCCGGCAACTCCGGAGTTGGGAGGCCGCAGAGCCGCGATCTCCGGAGTTGCGGACATCCGCACGGCGTGGCGAGCGGAGTCTCCGGAATTACCGCCCGCCCCACCTTGCCCCACCCTCCATAGATCGTATACAATCGCAGATACGTTCCACTCATCCCCGACGACGAGGAGTCTCCACCCGTGAGCGACATCGGCCGGCCAGGCAAGATCATCGCGGTGCACCTGAACTACCGCTCGCGTGCCGCGCAGCGCGGCCGTACCCCTGCGCAGCCGTCGTACTTCTTCAAGCCGGCCTCGTCGGTCGCCGCGACCGGCGGCGAGCTGGAGCGCCCCGCCGGCACCGAGCTGCTCGCCTTCGAGGGCGAGGTCGCCCTCATCATCGGCCGGCCCACTCGCCGGGTCACCCCGGAGGAGGGCTGGGCCGCCGTCTCGGGCGTCACCGCGGCCAACGACTTCGGCCTCTACGACCTGCGGGCCGCCGACCGCGGCTCCAACGTCCGCTCGAAGGGCGGCGACGGCTTCACCCCGCTCGGGCCGGAGGTCATCCCCGCCGCGTCCGTCGCGCCCGACGCCCTGCGGGTGCGCACCTGGCTGAACGGCGAGCTGGTGCAGGAGGGAACGACAGACGACCTGCTGTTCCCGTTCGGCCGGCTGGTCGCCGACCTCTCGCAGCTGATGACGCTGGAGCCGGGCGACGTCATCCTCACCGGCACCCCGGCCGGCTCGTCGGTCACGCAGCCCGGCGATGTGGTCGAGGTGGAGGTCGACGCGCCGACCGCTGACGGCGCACCGACCTCCGGCCGCCTGGTCACCCGCATCACCGACGGCAGCGTCGCGTTCGGCGACTTCGGGTCGAAGCCGAGCGTGGATGACGTGCAGCGCAGTGAAGCCTGGGGCACGCCTCCCGCCCCCGCCTTCGTTCTGACCACTGAGCTGAGAGAAAAGCTCGCCTCCGTCGCCACCGCCACGCTCAGCTCCCAGCTGCGCAAGCGCGGCCTGAACAACGTGAGCATCGACGGCCTGACCTCCACCCACCCCGACACGAAGGTGGTCGGCACCGCGCGCACGCTGCGTTTCGTGCCGAGCCGGGAGGACCTCTTCGCCAGCCACGGCGGCGGCTACAACGCCCAGAAGCGCGCGTTCGACGCCGTCGGCGCGGGCGAGGTGCTCGTCATCGAGGCCAGAGGCGAGCGCGGCAGCGGCACCGTCGGTGACGTGCTCGCGCTGCGCGCGCAGGTCAACGGCGCCGCGGGGATCGTCACCGACGGCGGTGTGCGCGACCTCGCGGTCGTGGCCGCCCTCGACATCCCGACGTACTCGGCCGGCCCGCACCCCGCGGTGCTCGGCCGCAAGCACGTTCCGTGGGACGCCGACCTCACGATCGCCTGCGGCGGAGCCACGGTGCAGCCCGGCGACGTGATCGTGGGCGACGCCGACGGTCTGCTCGTCATCCCGCCCTCCCTCGTCGAGGAGGTCGTGGCCGACGCGATCGAGCAGGAGCGCGAGGAGGAGTTCATCGCCGAGATGGTCGCCTCCGGCGAGAAGGTCGACGGCCTGTTCCCGATGAACGCCGCCTGGAAGGAGAGGTACGCCGCATGGCTGACACAGCGCTGAAAACGGTCGCGCCCAGCAAGTCGCAGCTCGCCTACGAGTTCATCCGCGAGCGGATCGAGGACGGCCGGTACGTCTCCGGCTACCGGCTGGTGCTCGGGTCGATCGCCGGCGAGCTCGGCATCAGCGTCGTCCCCGTGCGCGAGGCGATCCGGCGGCTGGAGGCCGAAGGGCTGGTGACGTTCGAGAAGAACGTCGGTGCGCAGGTCGCCTTCCTGCACCCCACCGAGTACACGTACACGATGGAGACGCTCGCGCTGGTGGAGGGCGCCGCCACCCAGCTGTCCGCCTCGCGCCTCACCGCCGAGCACCTCCGCCGTGCGCGCCAGGTGAATGACTCGATGATCGCGAGCCTCGACGGCTTCGACCCGCACCGCTTCACGCAGCTCAACCAGGAGTTCCACTCCGTGCTGTTCGAGGAGTGCCCGAACCCGCACATCCTCGACCTCGTGCACCGCGGCTGGAACCGTCTCGCCGTCCTCCGCGACTCGGTCTTCAGCTTCGTGCCTGGCCGCGCCCGCGAGTCGGTCGCCGAGCACGAGCAGATCGTCGCCCTGATCGAGTCGGGCGCCGAGCCGCTCGAGATCGAGCTCGCCGCGCGCCGGCACCGGCTCGCCACCCTGGATGCCTTCCACGCGTATCAGCGCAGTCACGCGTACCCGGACGAGCACGCCGACCACTGACCTCATCCCCGCACAGCGATAAGGAGCCCGCGCATGGCGCAGCACTACGTTCCCGAGAACCTCCCGACGACCATCCAGCACTTCATCGACGGGACGTTCGTCGACAGCGTCTCCGGCACGACTTTCGACGTGCTCGATCCGGTGTCGAACCAGACCTACGTCCAGGCCGCCGCCGGTCAGAAGGAGGACATCGACCTCGCCGTCGCCGCCGCCACCCGCGCGTTCAAGGAGGGCCCGTGGCCGCGGATGAAGCCGCGCGAACGCGCCCGCGTCCTGAACCGCATCGCCGACGCGGTGGAGGCGCAGGACGCCCGGCTGGCCGAGCTCGAGACCTTCGACACCGGCCTCCCGATCACGCAGGCGCTCGGCCAGGCGCGTCGCGCGGCGGAGAACTTCCGGTTCTTCGCCGACTTGATCGTCGCGCAGGCCGACGACGCCTACAAGGTGCCGGGCAGCCAGCTCAACTACGTCAACCGCAAGCCGATCGGCGTCGCCGGCCTGATCACGCCGTGGAACACGCCGTTCATGCTGGAGAGCTGGAAGCTCGCGCCGGCGCTCGCGACCGGCAACACGGTCGTGCTCAAGCCTGCCGAGTTCACGCCGTTGTCGGCATCCCTGTGGGCCGAGATCTTCCGCGACGCCGGCGTGCCCGACGGCGTCTTCAACCTGGTCAACGGCCTGGGCGAGGAGGCGGGCGACGCCCTCGTGAAGCACCCGGACGTGCCGCTGATCTCGTTCACCGGAGAGAGCCGCACCGGCCAGCTCATCTTCGCCAACGCGGCCCCGTACCTCAAGGGCCTGTCGATGGAGCTCGGCGGCAAGTCGCCCGCCGTCGTGTTCGCCGACGCCGACCTCGACGCCGCGATCGACTCGACGCTGTTCGGCGTCTTCTCGCTGAACGGCGAGCGCTGCACCGCAGGGTCGCGCATCCTCGTCGAGCGCGCGATCTACGACGAGTTCTGCGAGCGTTACGCCGCGCGCGCGAAGAACATCATCGTCGGCGACCCGCACGATCCGAAGACCGAGGTGGGCGCGCTCGTTCACCCTGAGCACTTCGAGAAGGTCATGAGCTACGTCGAGATCGGCAAGGGCGAGGGCCGTCTGCTCGCCGGCGGCGGTCGGCCGGAGGGGCTGGAGCACGGCAACTACGTCGCGCCGACGGTCTTCGCCGACGTGAAGCCCGAGGCGCGGATCTTCCAGGAGGAGATCTTCGGCCCGGTCGTCGCGATCACCCCGTTCGACTCCGACGAGGAGGCCCTGGAGCTCGCCAACGGCGTGCGCTACGGCCTCGCCGCCTACCTGTGGACGAACGACCTGGAGCGCGCGCACACCTTCGCCCAGAACGTGGAGGCCGGGATGGTGTGGCTCAACTCGCACAACGTCCGCGACCTCCGCACCCCGTTCGGCGGCGTGAAGGCGTCCGGCCTCGGCCACGAGGGCGGCTACCGCTCGATCGACTTCTACACCGACCAGCAGGCAGTGCACATCACGCTCGGGGCGGTGCACACCGCCCGGTTCGGCGCGAACTGACCGCCCGCATCCACCCAGACCGCACTCGACCCCAGACCGCACTCGACGAAGAGGAAGCAGCACCATGAGCATCACCCCCGACGGCCCGGAGCCCGTGGTCGGCCCGACCGACCCGATCCCGGCGCCGACGAACGTCATCCCGACCCCGAAGGCCACCCCGCCCGACATCGTGCGCTGCGCGTACATGGAGATCGTGGTCACCGACCTCGCGGCCAGCCGCGAGTTCTACGTGAACGTGCTCGACCTGGTCGTGACCGAGGAGGACGAGAACGCCGTCTACCTGCGGAGCTTCGAGGAGTTCATCCACCACAACCTGGTGCTCCGCAAGGGACCGATCGCCGCCGTGGCCGCGTTCGCCTACCGGGTGCGCACGCCGCAGGACCTCGACCGCGCCGTGGAGTTCTACACCGAGCTCGGCTGCCGCGTCGAGCGTCGCGCCGAGGGCTTCACGAAGGGCGTCGGCGACAGCGTGCGCGTGGGGGACCCGCTGGGCTTCCCGTACGAGTTCTTCTACGAGGTCGAGCACGTCGAGCGTCTCGCCTGGCGCTACGACCTGTACACCCCGGGCGCCCTCGTGCGGCTCGACCACTTCAACCAGGTCACGCCCGACGTGCCGCGCGCGGTGAAGTACATGGAGGACCTCGGCTTCCGGGTCACCGAAGACATCCAGGACGCGGAGGGCACCACCTACGCCGCGTGGATGCGCCGCAAGCCGACCGTGCACGACACCGCCATGACCGGAGGCGACGGCCCGCGCATGCACCACGTCGCGTTCGCCACGCACGAGAAGCACAACATCATCGCCATCTGCGACAAGCTCGGCGCCCTCCGCATGAGCGACGTCATCGAGCGCGGCCCCGGCCGCCACGGCGTCTCCAACGCGTTCTACCTGTACGTGCGCGACCCCGACGGCCACCGCGTCGAGATCTACACGCAGGACTACTACACGGGCGACCCGGACAATCCGGTCGTCACCTGGGACGTGCACGACAACCAGCGCCGCGACTGGTGGGGCAATCCGGTCGTGCCCTCCTGGTACACCGACGCCTCCCTCGTGCTCGACCTCGACGGCAACCCGCAGCCGCTCACCACGCGCACCGACGACTCCGAGATGGAGGTCACCATCGGCGCCGACGGCTTCTCGTACACCCGCAAGGACGACGAGGCCAAGGGCTTCAAGCTCGGCGCGCAGGTCTGACGCCGCGCGTGCCCCTCGATCACTCGCGGGTGGTGGGGAGGTGCCGGCTGCGGTGGATCTCGAAGGAACGCTGGGACGGGGATGCGCCCTCCACGATCGGGCGGTCGGCCATGAAGCGCTTGATCAGCGGGGCGAGCTCGTCGGGCTCGCTGAAGTTGATGGCGTGCGCCGCGCCCTCGAGGCGGACGATCACGACGTGGTTGTCCGTCTCGGCCGCGAGCTGGCGCACGCGCTCGGGGTCGGGCATCAGCGGGTCGCGGTCGCCGATCACCACCAGCGTCGGAACGCTCAGCTCCAGCAGCCGCTCGAGCGACGGGTAGTTCGTGAGCGCGTCGAACATGATGACCGTGCTCGCGACGCCGAACCGGAGGTAGTCGGGCAGCGCGACCCGGACCATCCGCACCGGCTCGCGGCCGCCGTCCTTGGCGAGCTGCATCACTGCCCGCGTCATCGGACGGTTGTACGCGCCGCCCGCCGGCGACACCAGCACGGCCCGGTCGATGCGGTCGGGGTAGTGGTGCGCGAACTCGAGGATCACCGGGCAACCCATCGAGTTGCCGACGAGCGTCGCCTTCTCGATCCCGCGGTCGTCGAGGAACCGCACGGCCGCGTGCGCGAGGTCGGGCACGTCGAGCCCGCGCGGCGAGCCTCCGCTGCGCCCGAAGCCCGGGAGGTCGGGGACGAGTGTGTGGAACGTGTCGGCCAGCCGCTCGGCGGTCGGCAGCAGGTAGCGGCCGGAGAGCCCGAACCCGTGCACGTGCATCATGGTCGGCGCCCCGGGCGGGCCGGAGGCCTCCCGGTAGAAGACATCGAGGCCGTCGATCCGCGTCCAGTGCTCCGACAGGCTCGACGCCGGTCGGCGCGGGAGCCGCCGCGGTTTCGCCGCACCCTCGTCGGCGCTCGTGTGCCCAGCACTCATGTGCACAGGATGCTCTGCACGCGTGCCCCCGGCAATGCCCGGCTTCGGCCGCGCGCCGTGTCGCAGTGGCATGCTGGGCGCATGACCGAGACCATCGACGACGTCGTCGTCACCGAAGGGCCGGCGACGAGCCGCGAGCGTCTCTACTCCTGGCTGCTGAACCATCTCGCCACGTTCCCCGGGCGCGTGACGGCCGTCACCTTCGCCGCCGGAGTGGTCGTGACCGGTGCCGTCACGCTCGTGGACGGCGACTGGAGCGCGGTCACCATCGTCTCCCTGCTGGCCACGTTGTGGGCCCTGTTCTTCGCGGTGATGATCTACCTGCTGACGGCCAAGGACACCGATCGCGTGCTGGAGCAGATCTCCGACCTCCACGAACAGTTGTCGACGGCGCTGGCGTCGCCGGACGAGGAGGCGGGAGCGGAGGAGCAGACCGCGGAGGGGCCGCCGAGCGAGGCCGCGCCCGCGGAGCCTGCGCCCACCGGACCCCGCACCGGGGTCCGTCGCCCGCCCCCGCCGCGCCCCGACCGCGAGCGCCAGCGCGCGCAGGCCGAGGCCCGTCGCCCGACCGTGCTCACGGGCGACGAGATCGCCACCGGCGTCCCGGCCGACCTGCTCGCGGCCTGGAGGTCCGCCACCGGCGGCAGCACCGCAGATCTCGTCAAGGCGTGGTCGCGCGACCGCGACAGCCGTCGGCAGTGGGTGTTCGAGACCGCCGGGCACGAACGCTGGCTCGTGTTCGCCAAGCGCGGTGCGGAGGTCGGCGTCATGTCCCTCGACCACCTCCCCGACGCCGCTACGATCCGCCGAGGATTCCAGCGCCGCTCGCACGTCGACTAGCGTTCTCTGAGGGGCGTGCGCGTACGCCCCGGAGGATCACATGAGGAAGGTGCGTCGATGATCGCAGGGATCGAGACCGGCGGGACGAAGATCGTCTGCGGTGTCGCCGAACGGGACAGCCTGACCGAGCCCACGTCCGTCCGGCGGTTCCCGACGACGACGCCGGAGGAGACCCTGGGCCGCATCGCCGACTTCCTGGCGGAGGTCGGGCCGGTGGAGGCCGTCGGCGTCGCCTCGTTCGGTCCCGCCGACGCCGACCCCGCGTCTTCGCACTACGGGTATGTGACCTCCACCCCCAAGCCGGGCTGGGTGGACACCGACGTGCTCGGCGCCGTGCGCGCGGCCGCGAACGCCCCCGCCGTCTTCGTCAGCGACGTCACCGGCGCCGCGATCGGCGAGTCGCGCGCCGGAGCCGGCCGCGGCGCACGCAACGTGGGCTACGCCACGATCGGCACCGGCGTCGGCGTCGGCCTCGTGGTGGACGGCCGCCCGGTCGCCGGCAACGGCTGGCCCGAACTCGGCCACCTGCTGATCCGCCGTCACCCGGCCGACCGGTTCGAGGGGCACTGCCCGTACCACGGCGACTGCCTCGAGGGGCTCACCGCCGGTCCCGCCGTGAAGGCCCGGTGGGGCGTCGACGCGTCGTCCTTCCCGGCCGACGAGAAGGACGAGCGATTCGACATCCTCGCCTACTACATCGCCCAGCTGGCCTGGACGACGGTGCTGACGCTGGGCCTCGACAAACTCGTGCTCGGCGGCGGCGTGATGCTCGCGCCCGGGCTCCTCGAGCGCACCTGGCCGGCTTTGACCTCCATCGCGGGAGGCTACGGGCCGCCCCAGGTCGCGACCGGCGACCCGCGCGACCTCCTCGTGGCCCCGGGGCTGGAGGGCACGTCGGGACTGGTCGGGGCGCTCAGCCTGGCCGCCGACCTCGTGTCGTGAGCGGGCTCTGAAGACGACGCCTGGCTGAAGACCCTCAACGATTTGGGGGCTCAGCGTCAGCGTACTGTCGGCCGGCGGCCAGCGGTTTCACCGCCTGGCCGACTTAGCCTCCCGGTATGGCCCGCTCCATCTCCTCTCTGGCGCGGCCGACCGCACCGGCCGGCCGGCAGCCCCACGCCGAGCTGTTCCACTCGGCGAGCGACGACACCGTGATCGCGGTGGCGTGCCTCTGCCTGATCGGCCGCACGCACTCGCACGAGGAGTGGCGCCCGGAGTTCGACGCCGACAGGCCCGCGATGCTGCCGCGGGTCTCGATCGTGCCCTCCGCCGCCGTCACGGGCGCGCCAACTCCGGAAGTCTCGTCCGACACGCCGCTGCGGAGTCCGTAATTCCGGATGGAGCGGCCTAGAAGAGGCCGATCTCCGGAATTACGCGCTGCTGCTCGACGTGTCCGTAACTCCGGAGATCTCTGACGATGTGACGCGGATCTCCGGAGTTAAGGACCGACGCGCCGCTCGGCACGCCGGGCCTCCGGAGTTGCCGACAGCTAGATCTCGACGTCGCTGCCCATGGTCACCGTGCGGAGGGCGGGGAGGGCGAAGCGGGCGGCCGGGTCGGCCGCGTTGTGGGCCAGCGCCACGAACAGGCTGCGACGCCACGGCACCATGCCGTGCTGGCGGGTGACGCGGATCGCACCGCGGGAGATGAAGTACGACGCCTTCTTGAAGTTGGCCGAGTCGAGCGGAAGCACTCCGACCCGCACCGCCGACCGCAGTGCGCGCGGGATGTCGGGGTCGTCGGAGAAGCCGAACCGGATGCTCAGGAACTCGATTCCGTCGTCGGCGTAGCCGAGTGCGTCGTAGTCGAACGCCTCCTCGGCCGGCACGTGCGGCACCTGCGCGAAGCTCACCGAGACGATGATCACGTGCTCGTGCAGGATGTGGTTGTGCTTGACGTTCGCCCGCAGGGCCAACGGCACGGTCTCCTTGCTCGGGTGCGGGAAGATCGCGATGCCGGGCACCCGCGGCAGACGCAGGCGCCGCACCTCCTCGATGAAGTCGGCGAGCGAGCCCTCCTTGCGCTTGCGGTCGGCCTGCACCAGCTGCCGCCCGCGGCGCCACGTCGTCATGATCAGGATGACGACGCCGGCGATCAGCAGCGGCACCCAGCCTCCGTTGATGATCTTGGAGAGGTTGCCCGCCAGGAACGAGAGCTCGAGACCGCCGAACGCGACGGCGGCGAGCACGATCTTCCACGGCGCCCAGTGCCAGAGCGGCCGCGCGACGAGAAGCAGCAGCACGGTGTCGACGACCAGCGCACCGGTGACGGAGATGCCGTAGGCCGTCGACAACCGGTCGGACGATCCGAACGACAGCGTCACCGCCATCACGCCGATGAACAGGAGGATGTTGACGGCCGGCATGTAGATCTGGCCGCCCTCCTGCAGGGAGGTCTGCTGGATCTTCAGCGGGGGCAGGAGGCCGAGCTGCACCGCCTGCCGTGACAGCGAGTACGCACCCGAGATGACGGCCTGGCTGGCGATCACGGTCGCTGCGGTCGCCAGGATGACGACAGGGAGGCGCCCCCACTCCGGGATCAGCAGGAAGAACGGGTTGGCCCGCGCGGCCGGGTCGTGCAGCACGAGCGCGGCCTGACCGAGGTAGTTGAGCACCAGCGCGGGGAACACCAGGAAGAACCAGGCCCGGCTGATCGGCGAGCGGCCGAAGTGGCCCATGTCGGCGTAGAGGGCCTCCGCACCGGTGATGACCAGCACGACCGCGCCGAGCGCGACGAAGGAGAGCACGGGGCGGTCGACGATGAAGGCGAAGGCGTACGTCGGCGAGAGGCCGAGCAGCACCGAGGGGAATCGGATGACCATCGCCAGGCCGGCCGCGGCGATGACGACGAACCACAGCACCATGACCGGACCGAAGAGGGCGCCGACCCTCCCGGTGCCGAACCGCTGCACCGCGAAGAGGGCGACGAGGATGACCGCCGCGATCGGGATGACGAGGTGCGATATCGCCGGCACCGTGACGTGGAGGCCTTCCACCGCCGACAGCACACTGATGGCGGGGGTGATGATCGAGTCGCCGTAGAAGAGTGCGACGCCGACGATTCCGATGACCAGGAGTGTCCCGGCCTTGCCGGCCTTGGATGCGTAGAGCCGCTGCGCGAGCGCGGCCAGGGCCATCACACCGCCCTCGCCGTCGTTGTCCGCGCGCATCAGGATCCCGATGTACTTGATCGACACGATGATCGTGACGCTCCAGAAGATCAGCGAGATCACGCCGAACACGTCGTCCTGCTGCGCCCTGACCGCCCCGTTGTCGAGCAGGAAGACCGTCTTCAGCGCGTAGAGGGGGCTGGTGCCGATGTCGCCGAAGACCACACCGAGAGCCGCGAGGGCGGCGGCGTACATGACCCTTTTGCGGCGCTCCGGATGCGTCGGAGCGGGGGTCTCGTCGTCCACGTCTTCGTGCGTGACGGCAGGGTGTTTCTCGTGCACGCGGGACACGCTACCCCGGTTGCTCCCCGGCGCCACTGCATGAGCTGTGCGGCGAACGGACCTGACGGTCTGAGAAAACCCGCAGAAGGCATTCAGATACAAATGTTAGTTTTACATATATGCGCGTTTCGGCTGTATCAGACAATGTGATGTCCGCTGCTGGGCAGCGATCCGATCGGGCGCCGGGCGCGTCGTCGCAGCGTCTGGCCGCCTTGGACTACCTGCGGTTGGTCGCTGCTCTCAGTGTCGTGGGGTACCACTGGTTCTTCTGGGCGCCGGAGCGCGGAGCGATCGAGTCGTGGGGCACCCCGGCGCTGAGAGCTGTCGCCGCGTACGGATTCCTCGGCGTCGACCTGTTCTTCCTCATCAGTGGGTTCGTCATCTTCTGGTCGGCGAACAGCCGCGATGCGCCGTCGTTCGCGGCCGGCCGCGCAACCCGTCTGTATCCGGCATTCTGGGCCGGGGTCCTGCTCACGACGGCGACTCTCGCGATCACAGGGCAGGTGCGATTCCCGGAGGCCGTGCCCCGGGTTCTCGCCAATCTCACGATGATGCCGGCCGCGTTCGGCCAGGCGCAGCTCGACGGCGTGTACTGGACGCTGACGCTCGAGCTCGAGTTCTATGCCGTCGTCTTCCTGTTCCTGCTGGTAGGTCGACGACGGTGGCTGCAGCCGTTCTTCGCCGTCTGGGCGCTCGTGATGCTGTTCATGAACCTCTTCGCCCCCGCTCTGGCGACGATACCGTTGCTCGGCGGCCTGTTCTCGCTGTTCGCCGGAGGCGCGATCATCGCGGCGATCGGCCGCACCGGCTGGACACCGCTGAACTCCATCGGGGTCGCGGCCAGTGTCCTCTCGTCGATCCTCGCGACGATCCACCACACGGAGGCGGGCCAGGACCCGCTGTCGACGGATCCACTCGTCGTCAGCGCCGTGGTCGTGGCTCTGTATGCTCTCGTCTTCTGGCTCACGCAGCCTCGCGCATCCCGCCTACGTCTCCCAGGAAGCAGGCTCGCCGGGGCCCTCACCTACCCGATCTACCTCTGCCACGCCGTATTCGGCTATGCGCTCCTCAACAGCCTCGACATCCCCGGCGACTGGGGCAGGTACGCGGTGGCCTTCGCGATCGTCGTCGCGGTGGCCGCCTGCGTCCACTTCGGAGTCGAGAGGGCTGCCGCGCCGATCTGGCGCCGTCTCTTTCGCCTCCTCCTCGAGGTTCCGCTCGGCCGGCTGACCCGACGGGCGCGTGCGGTCAGAGACGCTCCTTCACCGTCTGCACGATCTCGCCCGCCAGCACGGTGAGCCGCACGGACGCGCCGAGCAGCGCATCCGGGCCGTCGCGGAACGGGTCGGCGTCGATGACCACGAAGTCCGCGGCGGTGCCCGCGCGCAGAACGCCGAGTTCACCGTCCCAGCGAGACGCATAAGCGGCGTCGCGCGTCGCCCGGCGCACGGCGTCGGCGACCGCCATCGCGTTGCCCGGGAGGTTTGCCGGCAGGCTCGGATCGGACGTCGATCGACGCGTCGCGGCGATGTACAGATTCGCGAACGGGCCGTACGGCGCCGTCGGAGCGTCCGTGCCGAGCGCGATGGTGGCGCCGGCGTCCGCGAGCTCGCCCCACGGATACGCGCGCTCGACGCGCGCATCGCCGAGCATCGCCCGCCAGTTCTGCTGGATCGCGGGATCGCTGTGCACCGGCTGCACCGACGCGATCACGCCGAGGCGGGCGAGGCGCGCGGGCGTGGCGGCATCCACGGTCTCGAGGTGCTCGATGCGGTGACGGCGATCGGCGCGCGGTCCGTTGGTCGCCACCGCGACCTCGAGGGCGTCGAGGGCGAGAGCGGAGGCCGCATCGCCGATCGCGTGCAGGGCGACCTGGAGGCCCGCGGCGTCGGCGGTCGTCACCACGGCCGACAGCGAGGGGAGGTCCCACAGTGCATCCGGCTGGGAACCGTCGGCGAACGGTGACCGCATGGCCGCCGTGCAGCTGTCGATCACACCGTCGACGAAGAGCTTGATGCCGGTGACGCGGAGCCAGGGGCCGCGGTGCTCGTCGGCCAGCTCGATCGCGCGGGCGACGCCGGCCAGGTCGCCCTCGGTCGTACCGGTGCGGTTGACCACCCAGTGGGCGGCGACCCGCATCGGCAGGCTGCCTCCGTGCTCGGCCTGAACGGCGGTGAGAGCGCGCAGCTCCGACTCGCGCAGTGCCATGTCGACGGCGGCGGTGACGCCGGCCTCCCGGTAGGTGTCGAAGGCAGCCCGCAGGGCATGTTCGCGCTCGGCATCCGAGACGAGCGCGTCGAGCCGCTCGAGCATGAGCCCGAGCGCGGCATTCTCGACCAGCCAGCCCGTCGCGGCTCCCGCGGCATCCCGCTCGATCCTCCCGCCCAGCGGGTCGGGCGTGTCGTCGTCGATACCCAGTTCGACGAGCGCCGCGCTGTTCACCCACGCCGAGTGCACGTCGTTGGCGTGGAGGTAGACGGGGCGATCGGAGACCACCGCGTCGATCATGTCGCGGTGCGGAGCCCTCCCGCCGAGCGCCGAGAACAGCCAGCTGCGGCCGATCAGGCGGCCGCGGCCGGGGGAGGCGGCTGCGGCCTCCGCCAGCCGCGACTGGATCTCGGCCACGTCCGCGGCGTCCTGCAGATCGACCTGCGTCAGCGACTCCCCGAGGCTGACGAGGTGGGTGTGCGCGTCGACGATGCCGGGGAGGACGACCGCGCCGTCCAGTTCGATGGTCTCGTCGATCGGGAGGGCATCGGCGGTGACCGTGTCGCCGACGTAGGCGATGCGGCCGTCCTCGACGACGATCGACTCGGCCCAGGGGCAGGTGTCCGAGGTGAAGACGGCTCCGCCGCGGTAGTGGATCAGGGTGCTCACAGAGACTCCTTCGACTGGCGCGACGACCGCACCATCACGAGATAGATGACGAACGGCACGATGAGGCCGACCGGCACCGAGAGGTCGATGCTGTTCAGGGCGGCGGCGATCGGGCCGACGAAGACGAGGGTCGCGCTGCACATCAACGAAGCCGCGATGCCGACGAGCACCGCCACGACGCCCGCGACGTGGAAGCCTCCGGCGAACCAGAACCGGCTGCTGCGCGAGTCGTCGGTGAGCGCGGGACCGTCGTAGCGGTTGCGACGCCATAGCATGTCGGCGAGATAGACGCCCATGATCGGCGCGAGGATCGTGACGCCCAGCTGCAGGGCGCTGGAGACGCTGTCGAGGAAGTTCCAGACCAGGAGGGCGAACAGGGTCATGGCGACGCCGACCGTTCCGTCGAGCAGCACCGTGCGCGAGCGGGGGAGCTTGATGCCGACGGCCTGCAGTGCGAGCCCCGAGCTGTAAGCGGTCATGGCGTTGTTGGCGATGGTGCCGACGATGACCGAGATGAGGAAGACCGGGGCGAACCAGGCGGGCAGGAACTTCTCGAGGCCGGCCTCCGGGGAGGTCATGTCGACAGCACTCGCGGCCAGGCTGCCGACGAACGTGGCCAGGATGCCGGGGATGACGAGTCCGAGCGTCGTCCACAGCGCCACGTCGCGAACACGGGTGGACGACGGCAGGTAGCGCGAGAAGTCGGCGCTGTTCGTGTAAGAGAGCGGGGCGGATGCCACGAGCGCGACACCCGCGGCCATCATGGCCACGAGTTCGACGCCGGAGAGGGGCTTCGCGGGCGCGAAGCTCCAGTGCGCGCCGCTGACGACGAAGACCGCCATGCCCGCGAAGATCAGCGCGAGCACGACGGCCAGCGGCTGGTAGAGCCGCATGATCAGGCCATGGCCGTACACGCTGATGACCATGGTGGCCGCGGCGATGACGACGGCGCTGATGGCGATGGTCCAGCCGTTCGAGGGAACGCCGATGCGTCCGAGCAGGCCCACGGCGACAGTGGTCGCTGCAGCCCAGTTGATGGCCAGGTAGCAGACGCTGATCAGCCAGCCGGCGATCGCGACGTTGAAGCGGTTGCCGGTGATGCCGTACATGGCGCGGGTGATGACCTCGCTCGGTGTGCCGGCCGCGGGGCCGGAACCGGCGACGATGCCGGTGATGATCGAGAACACGTTCCCGATCACGATGACGGCGAGGGCCTCCCAGAGGTTGAGGCCCATGACCATCAGGGTGGCCCCGACCACGACGGCGAGGAAGTTGACGTTCGGCGCCGCCCAGACGGCGAACAGGTCGCGGGCGCGGCCGTGACGCTCGGTGTCCGGGATGTAGTCGATGCCGTGCGTCTCGACGCGGGTGGGGCTGTCGATGTCGGTCGTCAGCGTCGACGCCTCCACGGTCTCGATGGGTGGTCTGTCTGACACGGGTCCTCCAGGTCATTCTGCAGAAGCGCTCGGGTGCGCGGAACGTCGTCGTTCGCGTCGGAGGGCACGCTACGGACCCAAAACGATTTGGGCAAGCCGACCACGACGACTAGGATCCGGTCATGGCCCGGCAGCGCTCCACCATCCGCGACGTGGCCCGACGCGCGGGCGTCTCGGTCACGACGGTGTCGCACACGTTCTCCGGCAACGGAGTGGTGAATCCGGCGACCCAGGCGCGCGTGCGGGCAGCCGCGTCCGAGCTCGGCTATCACCCCGATGTCGTGGCGAGCGGACTGCGGCGCAGCCGGCTCGGGGTCGTCGGACTCGTGCTGCGGCCCGCGGTGGGCGAGCACCCGGAGTACGTCAGCGACGTCGACTATTTTCCGCGGTTCGCGGGCGCCGCAGCTCTCACGTGTCTGGAGCACGGCTACGCGCTCATGCTCGTGGCGGACCCGACCGTGCCGGGAGGCCCGGTGACCGCGTACGCGTGCGATGGCATAGTGGTCACCGACCCGGTCGCCGACGACCCGCTGGTCGCGTATCTGCGCTCGAGCCGCACCCCTTACACACTGGTCGGGGCGGACGTGAACGACCCGGATGATCCCCGGGTCGTCGACATCGCGACTCCGGCGATCACCGACCGCGTGCTCGATCATCTCGCGCGATCCGGCGCGACGCGCGTGGCGCTGATCACCGGATACGACCCGATCGAGTGGAACACGGCGACCGAGCAGCGCTACCGCGAGAGGATGCGTGCGTCCGGAGCCCCGGAACTGGTCGTCCACGCGCTCGAGCTCGGCGGAGGCGACGCGGGGATGCAGGCTGCGGACGACCTCCTCGCGCTGCCCGATCGCCCGGACGGCGTGTACTGCCAGACGAGCGACCATGCCCGGGGACTGGTCGACCGGTTCGTGGAGCGCGGAATCCGGGTGCCGGACGATGTCCGCGTCGTCTGCGGATCGGACGCCGACCGCCTCCGGATCATGGAACCGACCATCACCGCGGTGGACTTGCAGCCGGAGGCGCTGGGCCGGCAGGCGGCCGCGGCGCTGCTGCGGCAACTGGAGCCGGGTCTCGACCTCTCACTGCCGGAGCCCGACCACGGTCGGATCATCGCTCGTCGCTCCACATACTCGCAGTGAAGGATTCGTCACGAATGTCGACATTCGTGGCACGAATGTGGGGATTCGTGGCGAATGTGCGGCGAAGAGGTCAGAGGCCCTCGGCGACCGCGGCGGCGGCGTGCAGCCACGCGCGGCGGGTGCGCGGCGCGAGGGTGTCGAACGCCAGGCGACCGCCGTGCATCTCGGGGTCGAACGGAATGGTGACCGCCCGGCGAGCGAGCGGCTCGAAGCCCGCGGCGACGCGGCGCACATCGGAGGCCGGCCCGGTGCGCTCGGACTGCGACACGATGACGACGGCGTCGCGCGCCAGCCGCGCCGAGTTGGCGTCGCGCTGCAGCAATGCCTCCAGCAGCAGCGCCCCCGCCTCGGCGTGCTCGCCGAGCGCAGTGGTCGCGATCACGAGCTGGTCGGTGTGGTCGATCATCCGCAGCCAGCGCTCCGCCGACTCGTCGTTACCGCTGTCGATGAAGACGAGCCGGTAGAACTTCGTCGCCACCGTGTGGAGGACGTCGAAGTCGCCGGACGAGATCCGCTGCTCGGTCGCGAGCATCGTCGGGTTCGAGCGCAGCACGTCGTACTTGTCGGCGTTCTGGTGGTGTACGAAGTGCCCGATGTCCGCCGTGCGCGCCTCCGCCGCCAGCAGCGAGTCGGTCGCGGGGAGCAGCGACTGCACGGTGGCGTCGTGATCGTCTTGCTCGGTGCGCCAGCCGAGCGTGCCGCGGGTCTCGTTGTTGTCCCAGGCGAGCACGCCGGAACCACCGCTACGGGCGAAGACCGCCGACAGCAGTGCCGTCGTCGGCGTCTTGTTGGCGCCTCCCTTGCCGTTGACGATCGCGATGGTGCGGGGGCCGGCCCAGTGCCGGCTGACGGCGTCGAGCTCTGCGCGCTCGCGCAGCTCGGCCGCCGACGGCTCGAGAGGGATGCCGGCGCGCGCCAGCGCACCGCGTACACCGCGTCGCGCGCGGTCGGGGCGCGGCTTCTCCACGTAGAGGAAGGACTCGCGCTCGGGCGCCGTCCGGGGGAGGAGGTCGACCGGCGGGGGCGCAGACGACTCGACGGGAGTGAGCATCGCGGCGAACCCACCCGCCGACGGCGATCCTGCCGCAGCGGTCGGGGCGGCCTCGACCTCGGGAGGCAGCTCCTCCTCGTCGCCGATCGTTCCGTCGGGGTGCACGGCGAGCAGCCAGTCGCCCTCCTCGTCGGACACCATGAGTTGCACCGGGTGCCCGGCAGACGCGGCGATCTCGCCGACCCGGCTCAGGACGACCTCCCGCAGTCGTTGCGTGCTCTCTTCGGCGAACCACTCGGGCGCGCCGTCGATCGTGAGCTCCCCGGTCGCGTCCGCGCTGAAGCGGGCACTGAGGTGCGGGGACACCGGCAGGTTGAGGGCCACGGGACTCCTTCCGGGTCCGCGCAGCGAGACGTACGCAGACCGACCGTGGACGGTAGACCCCTCCGCCGCGGGCGTCCAGTGCCGTTCAGCGGTTTGCCAGGACCTCGCGGCGGCGGCCCCTTTGCGATCTGCGGAGAGGGGGGCACAATCGGCGGCATGGACGAGCCGACCCCCAGCAACGACGCTCCAGAGACCGACCCCGCCAAGCGCACTCAGGGTGATGGCCTGAGCGACCGCACCGTCGCGCTCGAGCACGCCGCCGAGCGGCTGAGCGCCCGCTTCCCGGAGGTTCCCCGCGAAGACATCGACCGCCTCGTGGAGGAGCGGAGCGAGGAGTACGACGATGCTCCGGTGAAGGACTTCGTGCCCGTGCTGGTCGAGCACGAGGTGAAGTCCGAGCTGCGCGAGGGCGCGGCCTCCGAGGGCGAGTAGCTCAGCGGGTCTGCGCGCGTGCCTCTCGCCGAGGGGCACGCAAACGCCCCTAAAACTCGGTTTTAGGGGCGTTTACGTGCCCTTCGGCGGTGTTCGGCGGCTTAGTGCGCGGCCACGGGCTCCGCGTCGGCGGGGGCGGGATCGGGGGCCGCGGTGGTCGGCTTGCGGCGCCGGTAGAGCAGCGCCGAGAGCACCGCGCCGAAGGCGAAGAGGCCTGCGCTGAACCAGTAGGCGGTCGAGTAGCTGTGCACCGCCGCCTCCTGGAGCACGTGCGGCGTCGGAGGCAGGTGGCTCGACACGTAGTCGGTCAGCGCCGTCGCCGCGAGCGTGTTGAGGAGGGCCGTGCCGATGGAGCCGCCGACCTGCTGGCTCGTGTTGACGAGCGCGGAGGCGACGCCGGCGAAGTGGCGGTCGACGCCGAGCGTCGCCGTCTGGATCGCCGCGGGCATGATCGAGCCCATGCCGACACCCATCACCATGAGAGCGGGGAGGATCTCGGTGCCGTAGTTGGCGGTCACGCCGAGGCGGGTGAGCAGCAGCATTCCGGAGCCGGCGATCACCATGCCGATCGGCACCATGACCTTCGGGCCGAACCTCGGCACGAAGAAGTTGGTCGAGAACTGCGCGGCGATGACCAGCATCACGATCATCGGCAGGAACGCGAGGCCGGTCTGGATGGGCGAGAACTTCAGGGTCGTCTCGAGGTAATAGGTGACGAACAGGAAGATGCCGAACATCCCGGAGCCGGCGATGAGGATCGAGCTGTAAGAGGCTCCGCGGTTACGGTCCAGCACGATCGGCAGCGGGAGGAGCGGGTGCGTTGCCTTGCGCTGCCAGAGCACGAAAGCGATCAGCAACACGCCGAAGGCGGCGAGGAAGCCCCAGGTCAGCGGCGAATCCCAGCCGTCGCTCTCGGCGTTGGAGAAGCCGTAGACCAGCGAGAACAGCGCACCGGAGGCGAGCACGGTGCCGGGGATGTCGAGCTTCGGGCGCGGGCCGGAGCTGTGCCCCGCCGAGACGAAGACCGCGGCGAGGGCGATCGCGGCGACGGCGATGAAGACGTTGATGTAGAGGTTCCAGCGCCAGTCGAATTGCTCGGTCAGCACGCCGCCGAGCAGGAGGCCGACCGCGCCTCCCGCGCCGGCGATCGCACCGAAGATGCCGAACGCGCGGGCGCGCTCCTTGGGGACGGTGAACGTCGTCGTCAGCACGGCCAGGGCGGTGGGGGCGAGCAGCGCACCGAATGCGCCCTGCAGGGCGCGGGCTCCGACGAGCATGC
This sequence comes from Leifsonia sp. PARNA 1/14, assembly GCF_055720965.1. Lineage (NCBI taxonomy): Bacteria > Bacillati > Actinomycetota > Actinomycetes > Micrococcales > Microbacteriaceae > Leifsonia > Leifsonia sp. PARNA 1/14. The sequence goes on along the minus strand of NZ_JBVQSP010000003.1, from coordinate 282,721 downwards.
CGAACGTTCCGGCGGCGCCGCCGAGCGCGGAGGCGCCGGCGAAGCCGATGAGGCCGATGATGAAGGCCCGTTTGCGGCCGATGAGGTCGGAGATGCGGCCGCCGAGCAGCAGGAGGCTGCCGAAGGCGAGCGAGTACGCGGTGACGATCCACTGACGGTCGGCGTTCGAGAAGCCGAGGTCCTGCTGGGCCGCGGGGAGGGCGATGTTCACGACGGTCGAGTCGAGCACGACCATGAGCTGAGCCAGGGCGACGGTGACGAGCGTCCACCAGCGCCGCGAGTGCGGAACCGAGCCGCTGGGGGTCGCCGGCGCGACCGAAGGTACGGGAGAAGTCTGGGTCATGCGGGCCAGCATATACGAAACTAGGCAGTTTCGGATCTACTGAGTTCTAAAATTAACCTTAGAATGGTCGAAGCGACGACACCAGACCCACATAGACATCCAGAGACACGAAACAGGGGGACAGCCGCAATGACGCAGCTCGACACCGACTCCGCGCCGAAGCTCGGCCGCAAACGCGACCACTCCCGCGACGCCGACATCCTCGACGCCGCCCTCGAGGTCCTCGCCGAGACCGGCTACGACCGGATGACCATGGACATGGTCGCCGCACGCGCCAAGGCCGGCAAGGCGACCGTCTACCGGCGCTGGGCCTCCAAGGGCGAGATGGTCGTGGAGGCCGTCGCGTGCATGAAGAAGAACGACATCGACTTCGAGCACCTCCCCGACACCGGCACGCTACGCGGCGACCTGGTAGCGATGATCAAGCCGCACGCCATCGAAGACGGCGAGCGCAAGCTGCAGATCATGGCCGGGCTGACCTCCATGCTCGCGCGCGACCCCGACCTGGTGGACGCGGTGACGGCGGCTATCGTCGAGCCGCGCGCCTCCCTCAACCGGCTCTTCATGCGGCGCGCGATCGAGCGCGGCGAGATCTCCGCCGACACCGACGTCGAGACGCTCGCGATGATCGTGCCGTCGATGACCGCCTACCGGGTGCTCATCCTGCAGCAGCCGGTCGACCGGGAGTATCTGCTGTCGCTCATCGACGGCGTCCTGCTGCCGGCCGTGGGGATCCGGCCGGGCAGCTGAAGCGGGAGATTTCGTCGGGTCGTCCGCAACTCCGGAAGACCGCCTCCTCTCGTCGGCGAAGTCCGGATGAACCGGTCATGGCGGCGCTCCGGCGCCGGATCTCCGGATGAACCAGACTTCGTCGGTCGGTCCGGAGTTCTCAGGTGATCGTGGGCGAAACGCGCGTTCGTACGGAGAACGGGGCCGTGTGGGGGCGGGCTTCCGGAGTTGCGTGCGAGCGCCCGCCGGCCAGACTCGGGCTCCTCAGCGCTGTCGGTCGAACCGCGCGCCCTCCGGCTTGGACGGCAGCAGGCAGAAGACCAGCAGGATGATTCCGCCGACGAACGGGATGAAGCCCAGGAAGAAGAGCGGGCCCGGGAGGTTGGCGTCGTGCAGACGTCGCCAGATCAGCGCGAGGCTCGGCACCAGGATGGCGAGAGCCCAGATGATGTAGACCACGATCAGGATCCAGCCGATCGGCCCGAACACCCGGCCGCCGCCGTCGGTCGTGGCGCCGCCGACGTAGCCGAGCGTGAGCACCAGCACCTCGAAGACGAGACCGATGACGACGGCGAACAGGAACCACCACCAGTACTCGCTGCGGCTGGCCCTCCCGGTGAAGTCGGAATACTTCGCGAAGAAGCGGCGGATGGCGTCACCGAACGAGGCGCCGTACAGCGGCTGCCACAGGGGGACGGCGTCGGGGTTCTGAGGGGCGGGAGGCTGCGGTGCGGTCATGGTGGCGGTCCTTTCGAGCGGTGGCGAAGCGATGGCGGGTTGGTGCGAGGCGGTGCGTCGAGTCGGAGCGGCCACAGTCAACCGTAGATTCGTGACGAATGCCTTGCTCTAGCGGCGGCGCGTCAGGATCAGGTGCGCCACCATGGCGGTCCAGCCGGTCTGGTGGGACGCGCCGAGGCCCTGGCCGGTGTCGCCGTCGAAGTACTCGTAGAAGAAGACGTTGTCCTTCCAGCGCGGGTCGGCCGAGAGCAGCGGGTAGCGGGCGTCGGCCGGGCGGCGGCCGTCGGGGCCCGGGAGGAACAGCGAGATCAGCCGCCGGGAGAGGTCGTCGGCGGCCTCCCCGGGCGTCAGCGCGTTGCCCGACCCGAGCGGGTCCTCGATGCGCACTCCGGTCTCGCCGTGCGACTCGTAGTGCTGCAGGGCGGCGATGAGGAGGGCGTTGAGCGGGAACCATACCGGCCCGCGCCAGTTCGAGTTGCCGCCGAACAGCGGGGAGGTCGACTCCGCCGGCTCGTAGTCGACCGACGCCGCGACGCCGTCGACCTCCACGGTGAACGGGTGCTCGCGGTGGTAGGCGGAGACGCCGCGGATGCCGTGGTCGCTGAGCAGCCCTTGCGAGTTGAAGACCTGCTTGAGGATCCGCGACAGCCGCTCGGGCGAGACGAGCGCGAGCAGGTACACCTGCTCGTCGCCGAACGCGCGCCGGTGGAACGCCGACCCCAGTTCCGGATGCTTCGTCAGGTACTGGTTGAGCACGCGCCGGAACTCTGGGATGGTCCGCACTCCGGGCTCGTCGTAGGCGAGCGAGGCGACCACCGGCACCAGCCCGACCAGCGAGCGCACCTTGAGCGGCACCTCCCGGCCGTCGGCCAGGTGCAGCACGTCGTAGAAGTAGGCGTCCTGGTCGTCCCACATCCCGGAGTTGTTGGCCGATCCCGCGATGCGCAGGAACTGCTCGCCGAACTTCACGGCGACGTCTTCGTAGACGTCGTTGCGGCGCGCCAGCCGGAGCGCGATCTCGAGGAGGTCGAGCGCGTAGCTCGCCATCCATCCGGTCGCATCGGCCTGCTCGAGCGTCCCGACCTCCGGAGGCAGCGTCGACCGGTTGAGCGGGGCGATGTTGTCGAGGCCCATGAAGCCGCCTTCGAAGAGGTCGTCCTCGTCCTTGTCCTTGCTGTTCGTCCACCACGTGTAGTTGATCAGCAGCTTGTGGAGGATGCGGGCGAGGAAGTCGTAATCGGTGCCGCCGTCGATGAGGAACACCTGGATCGCCGCCCACGCGTGCGTCGGCGGGTTGACGTCGGAGAAGTTCCACTCGTACGCGGGCAGCTGGCCGTTGGGATGCATGTACCACTCGCGCAGCAGCAGGATCAGCTGGGCCTTGGCGAAGGCGGGGTCGATGTGCGCCATCGTCACGCAGTGGAACGCCAGGTCCCACGCGGCGAACCACGGGTACTCCCACGGGTCGGGCATGAGGATGACGTCGTCGGCGTCGAAGTGCCGCCACTGCCCGTTGCGCACCGCGCCGCGCCCGGGAGGCGGCGGCGGGCTGCCGGGGTCGCCGTCGAGCCACTTGTCGACATTGAAGTGGAAGTACTGCTTCGACCAGAGGAGGCCGGCGAAGGCCTGGCGCAGCACGCGGGCCTCGTCGGGGTCGGCCGGGGCGTTCGGGAGCGCCGCGTAGAAGGCGTCGGCCTCCGCGGCCCGCTGCTCGACCACGGCGTCGAA
>NZ_JBVQSP010000003.1:234385-279087 GCF_055720965.1 Leifsonia sp. PARNA 1/14 | reverse complement strand
GAAGCCGTCGCCGAGGTCCTGGGCGTCGAGAGGCGCGGGAGCGCCCGCGGTGCCGCTCAGCCGCACCCGGATCACGCGGCTCTCGCCCGGGCCGAGCTCGACCGCGTAGTGGAGGGCGGCCTTGGTGCCGGTCTGGGCCGGATTCACGGTCTCGGCGCCGCCGACGATGTGGTCGTCGATCCCGTCCTTCGGGTACGCGGGGGAGTCGTCGGCGCTCGCGCCGAACAGCCGCGCGGTGTTCGTCTCGTTGTCGCAGAACAGCGCCTCCGGCGCGCCCTCTCCGCGCAGGGCCAGCCCTCCGGACGGCCCGGCCCCGACGATGCGCTCGCCGTCGAGCCGCAGCGACGGCTTCTGCACGTCGTAGCCCCACGACCAGGTGTTGCGGAACCAGAGCGTCGGCAGCACGTGCAGCGTGGCGGTCTCCGGCCCGGCGTTCTCGACGGTGATGCGCATCAGGAGGTCGTGGGGGCCGTCCTTGGCGTAGTCGACCGTGACCACCCAGTAGCGGTCGTCGTCGAACGCGCCCGTGTCGACGAGCTCGTACTCGGGCTCGAGTCGGCCGCGGCCTGCGTTGGTGGCGATGAGGTCTGCGTACGGATACTCGGCCTGCGGATAGTGGTAGCGCCAGGTGTTCCAGCTGTGCGTGGGGGTGCCGTCGAGGTACCACCAGTACTCCTTGACGTCCTCCCCGTGGTTGCCCTGCGGGCCGGCGAGGCCGAACATCCGCTCCTTGAGGATCGGGTCGCGCCCGTTCCACAGCGACAGCCCGAGGCACCAGGTCTGTTTCACGTCGCAGAAGGCGGCCATGCCGTCCTCGTTCCAGCGGAACGCGCGGCTCCGGGCATGGTCGTGCGGGAAGAACTCCCACGCGTCGCCGTCGGCGCTGTAGTCCTCGCGGACGGTGCCCCAAGCGCGTTCGGCGACGTACGGGCCCCAGTCGCGCCAGGCCTCCGAGCCGGTCTCGGACTGAGTGATTCGACTGTTTTCGGCTTCATCCGAGACCTGCGCCATGCGCTCATTCTGACGGGTGCGCGGGCGGGATGCGAGGACCGCGGCGAGCGTCTCCGGCGGGCTGAACGGTCCTTCAGACTGCCGACTTCCGCTGCGGGATCGCTCCGGCGTACTGTTCCGCTCAGGCCGCCGCGACGAAGCGGTGGCGTGGCAGAAGGAGCACCATGAAATCCAGGTCGTTCGTCTCAGTCGCACTCGCCTTGGCCGGCGCCGCCACCCTCGCGGTCGCTGTCACGGCACCCGCATCCGCAGCCAGCCCCGACACCAGCGGGGTCTACACGGTGCATCCCATCCTCGAGAAGGCCACGCTGTCGGCGAAGGCGATCACACCGGCGCTGACGCCGGCCGAATGCCTGGCGCAGACGGCCGGACGCGTCGCGTGCCAGACGCCGCAGAGCATCCAGGCCGCCTACGACATCCCCGCCACGATCAACGGCGTCCCGGCCGGCACCGGTCAGACCGTCGTCATCGTCGACGCGTTCGGGAGCCCGACCGTGGCCTCCGACCTCGCGACGTTCTCGGCCGCGTTCGGCCTCCCCGCGCCTCAGCTGACGGTCTACTACCCGGGAGGCAAGCCGACCTGGAACGGTCGCGGCACACAGGCGGACTGGGCGGGCGAGACCTCCCTCGACGTGCAGTGGGCGCACGCCGTCGCGCCGGGAGCGAAGATCGCCCTGGTGATCGCGGCGAACGACCACGGCGCCACCATCGACAACGCGATCAAGTACGCGGTCGACAACAAGCTCGGCAACGTGCTCTCGATGAGCTTCGGCGAGTCGGACAACCTGATCTCTTCGGCGAACGCGAACAACGGCCAGGCCAACCAGGCCCGCAAGTCGTTCCAGAAGGCCGTCGGGCAGGGGATGTCGCTCTTCGCATCGTCGGGCGATGACGGCTCCGACAACGGCGCCGGCTTCGCGAACTTCGCGTTCCCGGCCTCCGAGCCGACGGTCACCGCGGTCGGCGGTACCGACCTGTGGGCCGGAAGCGGTCTGAACCAGCCGCGCGAGACCGTGTGGGGCGACTTCTCGAACTGCCCGCTGACCTGTGCGTTCGGCGTCGTCGGCGAGACCGGGGGCGCACCGAGCCTGTTCACGGCGAAGGGCGGTTCCGACGTGTCGTACAACGCCAGCGTCTACACCGGTATGCTGACGTACCTCGGCTACATGGACCCCGCCGATAACGGGTTCTACTTCGTCGGTGGCACCTCGGCCGGCTCCCCGCAGTGGGCGGCGATCACGGCCGACGCCATCCAGGCCGTCGGTCACACCGTCGGCACCGTCAGCCGGTACGCGCAGGGCTGGGCCTCGAAGGGCCTGCTCTACGACGTGACGGTCGGCGACAACACGACCCCGACGTTCAGCGGAGGCTTCTCCGCCACCGCCGGCTGGGACCGCCCGACCGGGTGGGGCACGCCGGACGTCAACGGGATCATCAACGCGCTGAAGTAGCAGCGCCATTTGCGCCGAATGGCGTCTCTCGCGGCTGAGAGACGACATTCGGCGCAAATCGCTTCGTGCTGGGGAGTCGCGGGCTAGGCACCGCGCACGATGCGGGACATGAGGTCGCCGGCCGCGGGCGCGTCGCGGCGGGCGATGGCCGCCGCGAGCTCGGCGTGCAGGCGCACGTCGGCCGGGGCGTCGCGCCAGCGGACCGGCGCGTGCGGCGTGCGTTCGCGCAGCGCCTCCCGCAGCACCGATTGGAGGCGGACGAACAGACGGTTGCGGCTCGCCGCGATCACGAGGCCGTGGAGCGCCTGATCGGCCTCGAAGAAGGCGGTCGCGTCACGGCGCGCGGCCGCGACCTCCAGATCGGCTGCGGCAGCGGCCAGAGCGGCCGCCTCCTCGTCGCTCCGGCGGGTCGCGGCGGAGCGGGCCGCCGCGGGTTCGACGGCGAGGCGCAGCTCGAGCAGCTCGGCGATATGGGCCTCCCGGTCGGCGGAGTCGAGCCGCCAGCGCACGACGTCGCCGTCGAGCGCGTCCCACTCGGTGCCCGCTGTCACGGTGAGTCCCACCCGCTGGCGAGCCACCAGGAGGCCGATCGAGACCAGCACGCGCGTCGCCTCGCGCACCACGCCGCGGGAGGCGCCGGTCTGCTCCATCGCCCACTCGACGGTGATGACGCGGCCCGGCGGGAGGTCGCCGGAGATCACCGCGCGGCCGAGCCGGTCGAGCACGCGCCGGTACGCGCGGCCGCCGTCGGTGGAGGCGCGTGCGGCAGCGCTCATAGCTGCGAAACCGGCGATACGACCACCTCGTCGAACCGCACGTGCGCGGGGGAGTCGAGCACGAACGCGATCGCTCGCGCCACCTCGTCCGCCTGGAGCATCGCCGCGCGCGCGTCGGGCCCCGGCACCTGCGGGCGCCGCTCGAGGAAATCGGTGTTCACATCGCCCGGGCAGAAGTGGCAGGACCGCACGCCGTGCGCGGCCTCCTGTGCGTTGAGGGTGCGGCTCAGCGCCGACAGCCCGGACTTGCTCGCGCTGTAGGCGACGCCCGCGATCGGGTTGAAGGCCCACGCCGCGTACGAGGAGACGAAGACGACCACTCCGCCGGCCTGCCGCAGGTGCGGCAGTGCCGCGGCGACCACGTGCGCCGGGCCCACCAGATTGGTGCGCACGATCTCGTCGAAGCTCGGGAGGTCCTGGTCGCTCCAGCGGCGCTCCGGCGCGTTGAGGCCGGCCGCGAGCACGAGTGCGTCGACGCGGCCCCAGGCGGCGTCGATGACCGAGAGCGCGGAGCGGATGTCGTCGTCGTTCGAGGCGTCGCCCGTCGCGACGAGGGCGTCGCCGCCGGCGGCGCGCACCGCCTCGGCCGTGGCCTCCAGTGCGGCCTCGCGACGCCCGGTGAGCGCCACGCGCCAGCCCAACCGCGCCGCCTCGACGGCGGTCGCGCGGCCCATGCCCGAGCCCGCCCCCGTGATCCAGGCCACCCGGCGCTCATCGTGCGAAACCATCGCGAACCTCCCGCTTCTCGCTACGCTGTCGCCAATAGTATGACTTTTGGAGGTCACATGCTCATCGACTTCGCCGGCCAGGTGGTCGTCGTCAGCGGCGGAGGCCGCGGCATCGGGCGCGGGATCGTAGAGCGGTTCGTCGCCGAGAACGCCACCGTGGTCGCGCTCGATCTGGCGTTCGGCGACGAGCTGCCCGGCGTCCGAAGCCTTTCCTGCGACGTCACGGACATCGCGTCCGTCCAGGCCGCGATCGCGGCCGTCGAGGCCGAGTTCGGCCGCATCGACGTGCTCGTGAACAACGCGGGCATCAACGTCGAGGGGGAGGTCGAGGCGCTCGCCCCCGAGCGCTGGCGCGCCGCCTTCGACGTCAACGTCTTCGGGGTCTTCGCGCTGTCGCAGGCCGTGATCCCCTCGATGAAGCGGGTCGGGCGCGGCCGCATCATCAACGCCGCCTCGTTCGCGGCGGTCGTCCCGAGCGTGGGAGCGGCGGCCTACGGAGCCTCCAAGGCTGCCGTCGTGCAGTTCACGCGCGTGCTCGCATCGGAACTCGGCCCGTGGAACATCACCGTCAACGCGTACGCGCCCGGCATGATCCCGACCGCGATGAACGGCTTCGCCGACCTCCCGGAGGCACGCCAGGAGCGCCTCCTCGACACCCTGTCGCTGCGGCGCTGGGAGCGGCCGGAGGACGTCGCCGACCTGGTCTGCTTCCTCGCGAGCGACTATGCCGGTTACATCACCGGCACGCTCGTCGACGTCTCGGGCGGCAAGTTCGCGACGCAGATCCCGAGCGTCGCGTACGAGCGCGCCGGGCTCTGACGACACCGGCGTGCTCCCGGGACATTTGCGGCAAATGTCGTCATTGAGCGGCTCAGAGACGACATTTGGGGCAAATCTGTGGGTCAGAGGTCGAGCACGAGCCGCTCGCCGACGCATCGGGAGACGCAGGTCATCATCGTGTCGCCGGCGAGCCGTTCCTCCAGGCCGAGCACCGAGTCGCGATGCTCGGGAGTCCCTGCCAGCACGCGCACCTCGCAGGTGCCGCAGGTGCCCTCCCGGCAGGTCGAGAGCACGTTCGCGCCCGCGCGGTTGACGGCATCGAGCGCGGACTCGTCGGCCGCGACACGCACGGTGGTCCCGGTGCGGCGCAGCTCGATGTCGAAGGGGCGATTCGGGAGAGCCGACACAGCCCGGGGCGCGAAGCGCTCGGCCACGACGCTGTCGGCCCGGCCTGCCCGGCGTGCCGACTCCTCGACGGCGAGCAGCAGCTCCTCGGGTCCGCACGCGTAGACCAGGCCACCCGCGGGGAGGCGCTTCCACAGATCATCGACGTCGTAGCGTCCGCGCTCGCCGCTGGGCCACAGGTAGACGTTCGAGCCGTAGCGCTCTTCGAGGTCGTCCGCGTAGGCCATCGTCTCGCGCGAGCGCCCGAGGTACAGCAGCCGCCACGGGGTGCCGGCCGTCTCGGCCTCCGCGACCATCGGCAGCAGCGGCGTGACGCCGATGCCACCGGCGAGGAACAGCGAGAACGGTGCCGGCCGCGGCGCGAAGTGGTTGCGCGGGCCGCGGATCCGCAGCCGGTCGCCGACCGCGACCTGTTCGTGCGCCGCCACGGAACCGCCGCGTCCGGCGGCCTCCCGCAGGATTGCCACCCGGTACCCGGCCTCCCCGGGCTCTCCCGCGAGCGAGTACTGACGCACGAGGCCGTTCGGCAGTTCCAGGTCGATGTGCGCTCCGGGCCGCCATGACGGGAGGCTGCCGCCGTCGGCGACGAGGGTGAGCTCGACGACGCCGGGGACCACCTCGCGGCGGTCGCTCACCCTCACGGGCAGCGACTCCGGAGCCGCTGCGCCTGCGGCCACGGCGCTCCGGCGCGCGGGCGCCGGCGTCGGCGTCCACGCCAGCGGTAGCGAGACGAGCCCGCGCCCCTCGGAGACGACCGTGTGCCGCAGCTCCGGCTCCGGCACGGCGAGCCGGAGGTCGGGGAGGCGCTCATGGAGCACGCCGAGCTCCACACGCAGCAGCAGCCGCGCGAGCGGCGCGCCGAGGCAGGCGTGGACGCCCTGCCCGAACCCGAGGTGCGGCGACTCCCAGGTGCGGTCGACGTCGATCCGGGTGGGCTCGTCGAAGCGGCCGGGGTCGCGGGAGCCGGCGGCGTACGCGAGGAAGACCTCCTCGCCGGCGCGCAGCGGCACGCCGCCCAGGCGCGTGTCGCGCGTCACGAGCCGCTTCATACCTGTGATGGCGGACTCGAACCGGAAGATCTCCTCCAATGCCTGCGCTCGCGACGAGTCGTCGCGTTGCACCCGGTCGTACAGCTCGGCGTCGGCCAAGAAGTGGGAGAGCGCGATGCAGATCAGGTTCGACGACGTCTCGTGCCCCGCCAGCATCAGCCCCGGGAACATCGAGAGCATCTCGAAGTCGGTCAGCTGCACAGCGCCGCTGTCGCGCTGCTCCCAGATGTGGCTGATGAGGTCGTCGCGGCGGTCGTGGCGGCGCTGCTCCATGAGCTCGCGGAGGTGATCGTGGAGGTCGAGCAGCTTGGCCGCCTTCTCGTCGGGCGTACCCGGGTGGTAGATGTCGCGAGGGCCCAGGAAGAAGCCGAGCGCCTCGCCGACCCAGTCCGCGCGCTCGGGGTCGAGGCCGACGATGCGGCTGACGACCCGTAGCGGCAACGGGAGGGCGAACACGGTCTTGAGGTCGGCCTCCCCGCGCTCGGCGAAGCCGTCGACGAGCCGGTGCGCCTCCTCGCGGATCCAGGGCTCGAACCGGGCGAGCCTCCTGGGCATGAAGAAGGTGTTGACGCTCGACCTCAGCCGGTCGTGGTCGGGGTTGTCGATGCCGAGCAGCGTGCCGCGGCTGGGAACGCATCCCTCGAACTGTTCGCGCCACGGCGACGGGACGGTGCCGACCGTCGGCTGCGACGAGAACGTCACGGGGTCGTGGAGGGCGGCGACGATGTCGTCGTAGCCGGTGAAGACGCGGGCCCCACCGAAAGTCTCGGAGGGCGGCGCCCCGCCTGCGCGCCGCGTCGCCTCGAGGTCGGCGAAGAGCCGCTCGGGATCGCTGAAGGGGCACGCCGACGGCGTGGTGGAGATGGTCATTCTCGGCTCCGGAAATGGGCCGCGACCCCGCTGGAGGCATGCACAAGCGGGACGCGTGAGTCCTCGTGCTCGCCCGGCGCGCTGGAGGCGCCGAGGGGGATTATTCGCTGCCGGCCGTGATGCCGGGCGCCCTCACCCCGCCTGTGTAGTCGATGACCTTACTCACTCGGGCGCACTTCTGTCAACAATCGACGAAAGCGCCGCGCCTTCGGCGGGAGGGCGGCGCTAGTCGGCGACGAGGGTGCCGCCGTCGATGACGATGTTCTGGCCGGAGACGAAGGCGCCGGCGGGGCTCGCCAGCCAGACCACGGCGCCGGCGACCTCCCGCACGGTGCCGAAACGGCCGAGCGGGGTGACCGCGCGGCGGGCCTCCGCCAGCGCCTCGTCGCCCGTGATCGGGCGCGCGAACTCGGTGTCGATCACACCGGGCGAGATCGCGTTGGCGCGGATACCCTGCCCTCCCCACTGGATCGCCAGGTTGCGGGCGACCTGCGCGTTCGCCGCCTTCGTGACGCCGTAGCCCGACAGCACCCGGTTGCCGCGGAGGCCGGCGATGCTCGACAGGATCAGGAACGCACCGCCGCCTCCGGACGCCATGACCGGCAGGGACTCGTCGGCCAGGGCCAGGACCGACCGAACGTGGAGGTCGAACATCCTCGTGAGAGCATCCGGAGTCGTGCGGCCGCCGGGAGAGTCGAGCGCCGCGCCGGCGTTGCAGAGCACGGTGTCGATGCGGCCCCAGCGGTCGACGGCGGCGCCGACGATGCCGGAGGCCGCCGTCGCGTCGGTCACATCGCACTCGAACGCCGCGGCCGCGATGCCGAGGTCTGCCAGGCGTTCGGCGGCCGCTGTCGTCGCCGCACCGGGGAGGCCGACGACGAGCACACGCGCGCCGGCCGCGCCGAGCGCCTCGGCGGCCGCGGCGCCGATGCCGGAGGCTGCTCCGGTCACGACGGCCACCTGGCCGTCGCACGAGAACAGGTATTCGGGGGCCAGCGGTGATGACGGGGTCGACATGGTGCCCAATCTAGTAACAGATCCATCCACTTAGGTTGAAAAACAACCTAAGAACGTCATAGACTAACTATGACGTCGGGGCCTTGCGCCCGTTCCTCACCGTGACGTTGCGGCGAGGGCACAAACCGTCGCGTCGATCACCCGATCGTTCGGGTCTCGCGTATGCCGCTCTCGCCACTGAGGTTCCGCCTCCTCGTCACCTCCCTCCTCGTCGTGTCGTTCCTCGGCGCGCTCGACAACACCGTCGTCAGCACCGCGATCGCGACGGTCGCCGGCCAGCTCGGAGCGCTCGAGCACATGAGCTGGATCGTCGTGGGCTACACGCTCGCCAGCACGGTCCTGCTGCCCGTGCTCGGCAAGCTCGGCGACCGGATCGGCCCGCGCTCGGTGTTCCTGGCCTCCGTCGTCGTGTTCATCGTCACGTCGATCGCGTGCGGCTTCGCGAACGGGATCGTCTGGCTGATCGTCGCCCGCGTAGTACAGGGGATGAGCTCGGCCGGCCTCCAGCTGATGTCGCAGACGATCATCGCCGAGGCGACGACCCCACGGCAGCGGCCGAAGTTCATGGCGATCATCGGCGCGGCCTTCCCTGTGGCGATCCTGATCGGGCCGGTGCTCGGCGGCGTCATCACCGACTACTGGGGCTGGCCGTGGGTCTTCTGGATCAACGCTCCGGTCGGGCTCGTCGCGCTCACGCTCGCGATCGTCGCCGTGCCGCACATCGAGCCGGGCCGGTCCGGGAGGTTCGACGTCGCCGGCGCCATAGCGCTCACGATCGGGCTGGTCGCCCTCGTGCTGGCGGTGACCTGGATCGGCGACCGCACGCAGACCCTCGCCACCATCGTCGCGTTCGCCGTCGCCGCCATCGCGTTCGTCGTCTTCTTCGTCGTCGAACTGCGGGTCGACGAGCCGCTCGTGCCGCTCGGCCACTTCCGCGACCGCACAGTCGCCACCGGAACCGTGATCTCCGCGATCGTCGGCATCGGCCTGTTCTCGATCACCTCCTACCTGCCCACCTACTTCCAGATGGCGTACCGCACGAGCGCGACGGTCTCCGGGCTGGTGCCGATCGCGACGGTGTTCGGGATGCTGGTCAGCAACCTCGCCACCGGCTGGCTGGTGAGCCGCACCGGCCACTACCGCGTCTACCCGCTGGTCGGCACCGCGCTCGGCGCCGCCGGACTCGGCGCCATGGCCCTGCTGCCGCTCGGCGCGCCGCTCTGGGCTCCCACCATCGCGATGGCGGTCGTCGGCCTCGGGACGGGCGCCTTCATGAGCCTGATCGTCGCGGTCGTGCAGAGCGCGGTGCCGCGCTCGGAGACCGGCGCGATCACCGCGAGCGTCAATCTCGTCCGCCAGGTCGGGGCGACGGTCGCCACGGCGCTCGTCGGCGGCGTCATCGGCGCGACCGTCGTCGCGCTGTTGCCCGCCGGGCTCGACCCGGCGACACTCACCCCGGCCCTCGTCCACGCTCAGAGCGCTGCCGCGCAGCAGCAGATCGCCCAGGTCTATCAGGGCGTCTTCGTCCCGATCTTCGTAGCTCTCGCGGCGACCTACCTCGTCGGGGTGGTCGCGTCGATCCTGCTGCCGAACAGCCGACTGTCCGACGATCCCGTCCCGCTCCGCGAGGCCGCGACCGAGTCCATCCCCGCCGCCTGAGCACTGAGCTCCGACCCACAGGAGAGCACCATGAACACCACTCGGACCATCGCCGTCGTCGGCAGCGGGCCCATCGGCTCCGCCTACGCCCGCCTCTTGCTGGAGGCGGTGCCCGACGCGCGCGTCGTCCTGTTCGAGGCCGGCCCTCAACTGACCGCCATCGCCGGCGAGAACGTCCGCAACATCCCCGACCCGGAGGAGAAGGAGCGGGCGCGCGAGCGGTCGCAGGGCCCGCAGGCCGGAGCGTTCCGCGAGTCGCTGGGCATCCCGTCCGCGGTGGTCGTGGAGGGCATGTTCACCGCCCGCGGCGGCACGCACCTGCTCGACTTCGGCGGCGACGGCTCCGCGCACACGCCGACCTTCCCGGCCGCCGCGGCCTCCACCAACGTCGGCGGCATGGGCGCGCACTGGACCTGCGCGACGCCGAGCCCGTCGTTCAGCGAGCGCATCCCGTTCATCGCCGACGCCGAGTGGGAGGAGCTGGTCGCCGAGGCGTCCCGGCTGCTGCACGTGCAGACGGCCGCGTTCGCCGACTCCGAGATCGGGTCGGCCATCCGGTCGCTGCTCGCCGAGGAGTTCGCGGACGAGCTGCCCGAGGGCTTCGGCCCCGGCACGCTGCCGGTGTCGGGCGACCCCCAGACCGACGGCACCATGCGCTGGGCGGGCGCCGACGTCGTGCTCGGGCCGTTGCTCGACCCCGAGAACGCGCTCGCCGAGCGCTTCGAGCTGCGCGACCTCTCCCTCGTCCGCCACATCGACCACACCGACGGCCGGGTCACCGGGGTCACGGTCGAGGACCTCCGCAGTCACGAGGTCTACACGGTGGAGGCCGACCTCGTCGTCGTCGCCGCCGACGCGTTCCGCTCTCCTCAGTTGCTGTGGGCGTCGGGCATCCGCCCACGGGCCCTCGGCCACTACCTCACCGAGCACCCGGTGGTGATCTCGACCGTCGCCCTCGACGCCGCGAGCATGAGCCGGTTCGCCACCGAGGAGGAGCTCGATCAGGAGCTCGCCCGCCGTGCGACGAACCCGGCCGACCCGGTCGCAGCCGTCAACCGCATCCCGTTCTCGGAGCCCGACCACCCGTTCTCGCTGCAGGTGATGTACGCGGAGAACCCGCCATTCCAGCTCGATCCGGGGCACCCGGCTGCCGGCAACCGGTGGGGCTACGTCAACATGGGCTACGGGATGCGCAAGCAGCCGCGCTTCGACGACGCCGTCACCTTCGACGACGACGAACTCGACTACCGCGGCTTCCCCAACCTCACCATCACCTACGCGCTCACCGACGGCGAGCAGGCCGAGATCGCGGAGGGCACGGAGCGCTTGCGCCGGGCCGGGAACGCGCTCGGCACGTTCGTCGCCGAGCCGCGGCTGCTGCCGAACGGCTCCAGCCTCCACTACCAGGGCACCATGCGGCTCGGCCCGGACGACGACGGCACCTCGGTGGCAGACCCCTACTCGCGCGTGTGGGGCTACGAGAACCTCGTCGTCGGCGGCAACGCGCTCATCCCGACCGCCACCACGATGAATCCCACGCTGATGAGCGTCGCGATCGCCGTGCGCGGCGCGCGCGAGGCGGCACGGCGACTGACCGCTGTGCCCGAGGCTGCCACCCGAACGAACTGACCGCCGAACGAACTGAAAGGAAGGACGACATGCTCGAAGAACAGCTGATCCAGGCTGCCGGGTTCCGCAACGTCGGATCGGACGACGACCCCACGGGGTTCCAGCTGCGCGTCCGGAGCCCGTACTACCGCGGGCTCTGGGGCAACCTGATCGAGAAACCGACGGTGACCGTCGACGGCGAGGAGTTCGGCGGAGACGACATCGTCTGGACCCTTCCGACGGGAGAGTACAAGTTCGACGAGCTGCAGCGGTCGCCCGACGCCCGCTGGCCGATGGACGCGCCGGCCGTGCTCACGGTGCCCAAGCCCGGCGGGCTCGCCCGCGGCATCCACGACGTGACTCTCGAGCTGCGCCTGCGCATGTCGTACATCCCCGAAGAGCTCCAGCCCTCGATCTGGACCACGAGCCGGAAGGCGGTGATCGTCCGATGAACGCGCTTCCGTTCGGCCTGGGCGTCTCTCTGTACAGCTACACCGAAGACATCGGCGTCACGATGACGGTCGAGGACTGCATCGAGGATGTCGCGGACCTCGGCGCGACCGGGCTCGAGATCCTCGGCGAGGGCCACATCGCGGACTACCCGAACCCCTCCACCGCGTGGATCGACGCCTGGTTCGCCCGCAACGAGCGTCTCGGCCTCACCCCGACCCTGTACGGCTCGTGGATCGACACCCGCCGGTTCCCGGGCCGCACGATGACCGCGGCGGAGGGAGCCGCCCAGCTCGAGCTCGACCTGCGGCTGGCCGGACGGCTCGGCTTCTCGTTCGTGCGGCCGAAGATCGGCGTGATCTCCGGCGACCTCCGGGTCGACCCGATCTGGCAGGAGGCCGTCGAGCGCAACCTCGAGCTCGCGGAAGAGCTCGGCATCGTCATCTGCCCCGAGATCCACTGGCCGACAGTCATCAAGTCCCCGGTGGTCGAGGAGTACCTGGAGTTCAAGGAGCGCACCGGCACCTCGCAGTTCGGCCTGCTGATCGACACCGGCGTCTTCGACGTGCAGCGCTATCAGCGGCGCGGCGGAAGCGCCGCCTTCCGCATGGGCGACGGGGGAGCGATGCCGCCCGACGTGCCCTTCGTGCCGGTGTCCGACCTGGCCGACGTGATGGAGCACACCGTGTACTTCCAGGCCAAGTTCTACGAGGTGGACGACGACCTCGTCGACCACTACATCCCCTGGCGGGAGATCATCGACGTCGTCGTCGACTCCGGCTACACCGGCTGGCTGTCGAGCGAGTACGAGGGCCACCACGAGCCTTACCGTGCATCCGACCAGCTGCGCCGGCAGCACGCCCTCATCCGAACCATCGCCGCCGAGCGCGCGGCCGCCTCCGCCTCCACACCGGCGGCGCTCGCAGACAGGAACTGACCATGCCCAACGGACTCATCGACGACGCGAGCCTCCGCGTCCACCCGGAGGGCTTCGCCCTCGCCCTCACCATCCCCTGGTACCGCAGCCTGTGGCTGTCGTCGGTCACGACGTTCCGGCTGACGTTCGACGGCGTAGAGGTGCCGGAGGAGGACCTCGCGTTCGAGCTCGACGGGGTGCGCTACCGCATCGCCGACCTCCCGCAGCAGAGCGACGTGCTCTGGTACCTGCAGTCGCATCCGTTGCTGATCGTGCGGCGCGACCCGGCCGTCGAGCCGGGCGAGACGCACGAGGTCGAGCTGCACGGCGAGCTGCGGCTTCCGTACATGCAGATCAAGCCGGGGGAGGACGGCGGCCCCGGCCTGTACGTCCCGAACGTCGTGCACCAGCGGCTGACTCTCACCGCGACCGACCACGACGCCCCGCCGCCCGCGCTCGTCACCGATGTGTCGCCGGCGCCGGAGGCGACCGACGCGGACCCATTCAAGCTCGGCCTCACGCTGTACTCGGCCAGCGCGGAGTTCCGCGCAGGCTGGTTCGACTTCGACGGCCTCCTCGACCGGGTGGCCGAGCTCGGCATCGGCCCGGGCATCGAGATCGTCGCCTCGCAGGTGCTGCCGACCTACCCGGTCGTGTCCGACGAGTTCGTCGCGACCTGGAGGGAGGCCTTCGACCGGCACGGGTTCGACGCCAGCTCGTTCGGGGCCAACCTCGACATGGGCAAGCGACGCGACCGCGACATGACGCCCGACGAGGAGTTCGAGGTCAGCGAGCTGCTGTTCCGCGGCGCCGCGAAGCTCGGCTTCCCGCTGGTGCGCATCCAGTCGGCCAAGCCGGAGCTGCTGCGTCGCCTGCTGCCCGTCGCCGAAGACCTCGACCTCAAGCTCGCGTACGAGATCCACGCGCCGATGGGACCGAACGCACCCGAGATCCTGAAGGTGCGCGACGTCTACGCCGAGCTCGACTCGCCGCTGCTCGGCTTCGTCGCCGACTTCTCGTCGACGATGCACAGCATGTCGCCGACGCTGCTGCGCGCCGTTCGCCGCGCCGGGCTGGGCGACGAGGAGGTGCAGCGCCTGCAGGAGATCTGGGCCACGGATGCGTCGATGCGCGACCGCCAGCAGGAGTTCATCGGCTATCTGGACAGCCGCGGCTTCGACCCGGGCCGGCTCGGCTCGTTCGCGCACCTGGCCTTCAACATGCACGGCCACGTCGACCCGCGCGAGTGGGCGGACATCATGCCGCAGATCCAGCACGTGCACGCCAAGTTCTACGACATCGACGAGCACGGCCAGGAGCCCGCGATCGACTACCCGGAGCTCGTGCGGGTGTTCGTCGAAGGCGGCTACCGCGGCTACTGGTCGAGCGAGTGGGAGGGTCACGCGTTCGCCGAACTGGGGGAGGTCGACCCGCTCCTGCTCGTGCGCAAGCAGCACGACCTCATCCGGGCGAGCATGCGCTCGCTGACGACAGCCGGGCGGTAGGGTGCGCGCATGACAACCGAGAACGCGGCGACGGACACCGAGTTCGACATCCGCACCCTGCCCCTGCCGGAGGCGCTGGCCTGGCTGCGCGAGCACGGCGAGCCGGCCGATCCGCGGCCCGGCATCGACACCGTGTCGCTGCGGCGGCGGTTCCCGCGCCTGGCGCACGTGCGCACGCGCGACCTGGTCGTGGAGGCGCCGAGCGGCCCCCAGCCCGCCCGGCTCTACCGCGACGACACGGTCGCGCACGCCGGCGCCGCGCTGGTGTGGGTGCACGGCGGCGCGTTCATCGGCGGGTACCTCGACATGCCGGAGTCGAACTGGGTGGCGCTGGAGCTCGCCGCGCGCGGCATCCCCGTGCTCGCGGTCGACTACGTCAAGTGCCTCGGCGATGTGCACTTCCCTGCGCCGTCGGACGACGTGCTCGCCGCGTGGAGGTTCGCCCGCGCGAACAGCGCGGAGCTGCTGGGCGTCGAGCCCGACGCCCTGCTGCTCGGCGGCGCGAGCGCGGGAGGCAACCTGACCGCGGGCGCCGTGGCGCGGCTCCGCGACGCGGGGGAGGCGGTGCCGGCCGGCCTGGTGCTGGTGTACCCGGCGCTCGACCCGGACGGCGCGCACCCGGGCACGACGCCGGACCCGCAGTCGCCGTTCGCGCAGCTGTCGCTGAACTTCGCCGGGTCGGCCGCCGCCCTGCATGATCCGCACGCGTTCCCGGGGCTGGGCTCGGTGGGCGGCTTCCCGCCGACCCTCGTGGTCGTGTGCGAGCAGGACGCCCTACGGCCGTCAGGGGACGCGTTCGCCGCCCGGCTGACGGCGGCCGGGCGCGACGGCAGCCTCCATGTCGAGCCGGATGCCGACCACGCCCACATCAACGAGCCGTCGCACCCCGGCGCCGCGCGCACGCTGGCCGCGGTCGTCGATTGGATCGGCGAACGCTGGTGAGCTTCCGCCGCATCCCGGTCACTCCGCAGCTGCGCGTGATCGTCGACAACGACTTCGCGGGCGACCCCGACGGACTCGTCGCGCTCGCGCACCACCTGCTCGCCGATGCCGCGGTGATCACGGGCATCACGTGCACCTCGATCGCGATGGACGACCTCCCGTACGAGGTCGGCCATCCCGCCAAGGCGGTGGCCGAGGAGCTCATCGCCCGCCTCGGGCACAGCCCCGCGCCGCCTGTGGCGGAGGATGTGCAGGTCGGGTTCGCAGAGCTCGACGGCCCGACGCCCGGCGCGCTCCTCATGCTCGAGGAGTCACGCCGCGACGACCCGCTGCCCCTGGTGATCGCCTGCGGCGGACCGCTCACCAATGTCGCGTCGGCGCTACGCGAGGACCCGACGCTCGCCGACCGCGCCGAGCTGATCTGGATCGGCGGAGGCGTCCATCCGGATGGCGCGTGGGAGTACAACCTCGCCCTCGACATCCCGGCCGCGCAGGTCGTGTTCAACGAGAGCCGGATGCCGATCGCGCAGGTTCCGCAGCACGTCTACCGGCAGTGCGCGATGTCGGTGGCCGAGCTGGAGGTAGGGCTGCGGGCGGCGGGGGAGTTCGGCGAGTGGCTCTACGACCGCTTCACGTCGCCTCCCGACTTCATCCGCATCGGCGGCAACTGGCCGATGGGCGACAGCCCGCCGGTGCTGTTCACGGCGATCACCACCGAGTCGAGTGCGTCGCGCATCGTCGACGCTCCCTGGATCGACGACGCGGGCGGCTACGCCGCGCATCCCGCCCCGCGGCCGCTGACGCTCTACGACACCGTCGACACGCGCGTCCTCTTCGCCGACTTCTGGGCGCGCCTCGCCCTCCACACCGGCCGAGGGGCACGTAAACGCCCCTAAGACCGCGTTTTGGGGGCGTTTACGTGCCCCTCGGCGGGAGGGCGCGGCTCAGGTGTGCTCGCCTGCGGCCACGATGCGGCCCGCCTCCTCGAAGAGGCTGCGCATCCAGGTGTGCTCCGGGTCGTGCGTGTGCACCGGGTGCCACCACAGCGCGTTGACGATCGGCGTCGGCGCGAACGGGAGGCCGACCACGCGCACCGCGCCGGCGCGCTGGGCGAGCGGCACCAGCGCACGATGGATGATGCCCACGCGGCGGGTGTCCGCGATGAAGTGCGGGATGGCCAGGAAGCTCTCGACCACGACCTCCACGTTGGGCTCGATGCCGAGCTGCTGCACCTGGCGCTCGGCGGAGGTGAAGGCCGAGCGCGACTGGTAGTTCATCACCCAGGGCAGCTTCGACATCTCTTCGCGCGACAGGGCGTCGCCGACCTCGTCGTTGTCCTCCGCGACGATCGCGACCCAGTCGTCCTGCCAGAGATCGACGAACGGCAGCTCGGTGAGGAAGCCGTGCGGGATGACCATCCCGTCCACGGAGCGCAGCCGGTTGGTCGCGTCCTCGACGACGGTCGGGTTGTGCAGCATGAAGCGGAAATGCACGCCCGGAGCCTGCGCGGCGGCCAGCTCGGAGACGACCCGGCCGATTGTCGTGAAGCCGTAGTCGGAGCCGTAGATCGCGAACTGACGCACCGACTCCGAGGGGTCCCAGGTCGCCTGGCTCTCGAACACCCGGCGGGCGGCCTCCAGGGCGATCGTGGTGTGGTCGGCCAGCCGCAGCGCCAGCGGCGTCAGCTCGTAGGTGTTGCCGCGGCGGGCAAGGATCGGGTCGCCGAAATGGATGCGCAGCCGCGAGAGCGAGGCGCTCAGAGCCGGCTGGCTGAGCCGCAGGCGCTCGGCCGCGCGGGTCACGCTGCGCTCGGTGAGCAGGGCGTCCAGCGCGATCAGGAGGTTCAGATCGAGCCGCGACATCAGCGGATAATCGGTCACGACGATGTGATCCTCTCCTACGCGGGCCGGGCGATTTCACTATAAGTTATCGTCGCGCTGGCGGAAGGGCTCGTGGTTTCGCGCGAGTGCGATCGCAGCACCCACAAGGATCGCGTGGCGCGAGAAGCCGCTAGAGCTTTCCGATCCGTAGGT
Source organism: Leifsonia sp. PARNA 1/14 (assembly GCF_055720965.1). Classification (NCBI taxonomy): domain Bacteria; kingdom Bacillati; phylum Actinomycetota; class Actinomycetes; order Micrococcales; family Microbacteriaceae; genus Leifsonia; species Leifsonia sp. PARNA 1/14. The sequence continues at coordinate 261,887 of NZ_JBVQSP010000003.1, read as the reverse complement.
CGTCATGTAGCCAATCCTTCACGCGGTCGCGCACGGTGGATTCGTCTTCCAGGTTCACTGACTTGTAAATCATGCCGATGAAGTCGGTAGGCATCTTGTCAACCGAGCCATCCTTCAACAAGGCACATCGGCGACCGGTCATAATCATCGCCCCAACTTCAATCAGCAGATTGTGGTTGAGGCCACGATCCATGCGGTCCTCGAAGAAGCCGATCCCATAGCGACAGCCCCACATGTGGGCGGTGACATTCGACCAAAGATCATCAGTCATTGCCCGATCGGACGCCAGATGAAATTCGAGGCCGAACTCCTCACAGACTTCTTTCGCGACGGCGAGTGCTCGCCCGACCGGATCTTTCGTCCCGGCCTTTGCGTCCGGAAATCGTGTCATTCCGAAGACGTTCGTATCAAAGGGGTGATCGTCTAAGAAGCCACGAAGCGGTTGAACGAGAGCGGGCGGAGCCAACGTAAAGGGCACGAGCGAGAGCTCCGTCTGACCGAGCACGGGTGCATTGTTGGATGCGCCCTCGGCGATCAGCGCGACCATGTCCATCCCGGATACCAGCTCCGCAACCTTCGCTCTACCGTTGGGCGTGACTTTGTAGGTCGCTCTAGCAGGGAGTGCCGTCAAGTACTTCTTTGTCTTCAGTGCCGAAAACACGTTCGCGATCTTGGCCGGTGCGGGCAATGCGAAGTCATGGAACAATGCGGTCACCGCTGCCGGGGAAGTGGTTGCCGCGTCTGAGCGGTCCGCCGAGAGCAGCGCCAGAACAAGCGCCTGCATGTTGAGGTCTAGCCCCTGGACGCGAAGCGCCACCGGATCGGTCGATGTCATCGCAGGCCTATGCCTCCGCGCTGGTGCCGAGCGCTGCGAGATAGGCGACGCCGCCGTCGGTCACCTTGATGGTGTCGTCCTGCGTGGACCGCACGGCGTATCCCTGCATCTTGGCGGATCGGAAGGCACCTCCGATCTGGCCGTTCGGAATTCCTGTTCCAATGCGATCTGAGATGTATTCGACTTCTTTATTAGTCAGACCGGTTCGTGAGTGCTTGTCACGCATATAGATGACAACCCACAGCAGCCGATCCTTCGCCGTCTTCATCTTCGAGTAGTTCGGGAATCCGTCCATGGTGGGGTGGAATTCTGCGACGTCGGCCAAGGAGTCTGGAAGGTTGGATTTTCCACCTGCTTTGCCGCCATTCTTCTTTGCAACTCGACTCGAGGGCTTGGGAAACGCGAATCCTCCATCGAGGATGCCAGCCACCTTGTTGGTGAGGTAGTACTCACCAGCATCGCCCTCAGCGATCCAGCCCGACGAAATCGCCAGGCTCAAGTCACGCGAGAAGTTCGCCGGGGCCGTCTCGCGTGCACGCCGGAACTGCGTCTTCACGTCCTCAACCTTGAATGTCTCGCCTCCATCCTGCAGAACGTACGCACCCAGAGCGACGATCTTCTCCGGGTTCTTCTTGGCTCCGGAGATGTCGAGCGCATCGCGGGCGTTCTCAACCCCGTTCGACTTCGCCTGCTTCGGCGTGCCAAGAGTCGGTGGCTGCTGAGCGGAGCCAGCCACACCAGTATTGGTGCCGCCTTCTTCGGCATTGAGATAAGCAATGATCTGGGCCGCCTGAGCGATCGTAATTTCGTCGGAATAGGCCACCTTGCCGGTGATCTCTATTTTCGTAGGAATGTCAGTCATTCCTACAGTGTATCACTTGGCACTACTTTGGGTACCAAAGTAGTACATCGGAACATGTTACTACATAGTCGATCCGGGGCGACATACCCCGAAAGGTGCATGGCCAGTTACTGCCTTCCATGCTTACGATCGTGGATTCTTCGTTATCGCGACGCTTGCCAGCTCACCAATCGGTGCTGCCAGCTCGTTCTTGGCGGCCCGTATCGATCGCGTATCGACCCAGCTTATGTCTGGGATAAGCAGAACTACCGTTGTTTATCTGCTTTACCGCTGCGACACTCGAAACTGCCCCCAGGAGGACGGCGACACAGCCGCCGCTCTCACCGACAACGAAGTCCCAGAAGAGGTCATCCCGATGAAGCACACACGCAGGAGCCGCACTGCTCGGCTTGCCTGGCTCGCCATCCCCGTCGCAACGGGCCTCCTGCTCGCAGGCTGCTCCAGCAGCGGATCCAGCGGCGGCAAGGAGCCGCAGACCATCACCTTCGCCTACGGCGCGACGAACGACCAGGACAAGGCGGCCTACGACAGCCTGGCCAAGTCGTTCGAGGCCGCCAACAAGGGCGTCACCGTGACGACCCAGAACCTCCCCGTGCAGAGCTACCCGACGACGATCGCCACCCGCGTGCAGGGCGGCAACGCACCCGACACGTTCTACGCGGAGGGCGGCACCGGCCAGTCCAACTCGATCCTCCCGTGGGCCAAGTCCGGCCTCGTGCTGCCGCTCGACGACGCGTCGATCAAGTCGAACATCCCGGACTCCGCCAAGAGCCTCTACACCTACAACGGCAAGATCTACGGGGTCCCGCTCGGCACCCAGCTCAACGGCGTCATCTACAACGACGAGCTCGCCCAGTCGATCGGCGTGAAGATCGACGCGACGACCAGCCTCGACGACATCATCGCCCAGTGCGGCAAGGCCCGCGCGGCGGGCAAGACGGTCTACGGCCTGGCCGGATCGACCTACCAGAACAACGGCATCCTCGCCGTCGCGCTCGCCACCTCCACGGTCTACGGCCCGGACAAGGACTGGAACACCAAGCGCGCCCAGAACAAGGTCACGTTCGCCGGCACCAAGGGCTGGACGACCGCGCTCGAGTCGATCAAGAAGATGTACGACGCGGGCTGCTTCCAGGACGGCGCGACCAGCGCCGGCTTCGACGCCCTGACCAACGGCGCGTCCTCCGGCAAGATCCTCGGCTTCTTCGCCCCGAGCGCCGCCGCGCAGCAGATCATGCAGGCGGCCGGCGGTCACGTGAAGCTCGTCGCCCTCCCGGTCGGAGCCCCGGACGGCACCAAGACCTACCTGTCGCTGAGCGCCGACCAGGGAGTCACCGCCAGCGCCAAGACCAAGAGCCCGAAGCTCGCGACGCAGTTCCTGAGCTACATCGTGTCGGACAAGGGCCAGGAGGAGTACTCCAAGCAGGTGGGCACCATCCCGGTGAACGTCAGCAGCGACTCCACCCTGCTGCCGCAGTACGCCGGCATCAAGGACGAGATCGCCAAGAACGACACCCGCGGCTACGCGCCGACCGAGTGGCCGAACGCCAAGGTCTACACCGACCTCGGCAACGGCGTCCAGGGCATCCTGACCGGTCAGATGACCGTCAAGCAGGTGCTCCAGCAGTTGGACACCGACTGGGGTTGATCCGGAGACCCGGGCGGCCGGCTCTCTCGGAGGGCCGGCCGCCCGAACCCGGTTGAAAGGAACGAATCGATGACGACGCAGTCAGAGGTGCGGACGATGAGCACGAAGACCCAGACCGAAGCCCCGGTGGCGGCGCCCGAGCGCGCCCCCCGCACCAGGCCCTATCGGGTGAAGCTCGGCAGCTGGTGGTGGGCACTCCCCGCTCTGGTGCTGATGCTGATCGTGATCTACGCCACCACCATCGCCGGAGGGTTCTTCGCCTTCACGAACTGGTCGGGGCTCGGAGCTTTCGACTTCGTCGGCCTCCAGAACTTCGTCAAGATCTTCCAGACCCCCGAGCTGATCGGGTCGCTCTGGAACACGCTGCTCCTGGCGTTCGGCTTCCTGGTCTTCACGAACATCTTCGGGCTGCTCTTCGGCCTGGCGCTCAACCGCACGCTCAAGTCGCGCTACGTGCTCCGCACCCTGATCTTCATGCCGGTGGTCGTCAGCCCGATCGCCGTCTCGTACATCTGGAAATTCATCTTCGACTACAACGGTCCGCTCAATCAGGCGATGACCGCCGTCGGCCTCCCCAAGCAGAACTGGCTCGCCAGCCCGTCGCTCGCCATCTGGTGCGTGCTGATCGTGATGGTCTGGCAGAACATCGGGTTCGTCATGGTGATCTACCTGGCCGGCCTCGCGACCGTGCCGATCGAGATGGAGGAGGCGGCCGCGCTCGACGGCGCCAGCACCTTCAAGCGGTTCCGCTACGTGGTCCTCCCGCAGATCCAGCCGTCGGTCGCCATCGCGACGACGTTGACGCTCATCCAAGGACTGAGAGTGTTCGACCAGGTCGTCGCGCTGACGGGTGGGGGCCCGGCCGGCGCCACTCAGACCCTGGCGCTGGAGGTCTACCAGACGGCGTTCACGTATCAGCAGTTCGGATTCGGTGCGGCGCTCGCGCTGATCCTGAGCCTGCTCATCCTGGTCTTCTCCCTCGCGCAGCAGTACGCGACGCGCGATCGCTCGCTCAAGGAGGCGTGAGCCATGTTCCGCTACACCAAGAAGACCCTCGCGATCGAGATCATCGTGCTGATCGCCGCGGCGATCATGCTGCTGCCGTTCTGGATCCTGCTGGTCGGATCGCTGAAGACACTGCCCGACATCCTGAGCTCGGCCGCGGTCGCGCCGCCGACGAGCCCCACCTTCGACAACTTCATCCAGCTGCTCTCACCGGCGTCCGCGTCGTCGGGCAACATCTGGGCGGGCCTCGCGTCGAGCGTGATCATCACGACGGGCAGCATCCTGCTGCTGGTGGGTCTCGGCTCGGTCGCCGCCTACGGCATCGCCCGCTCGACGAGCAAGTGGAGCCGCCGGTCGTTCTACCTGTTCCTCGTCGCGATCATCCTGCCGACCCAGCTGGGCACGCTGCCGCTCTACATCGGCGCGCGCGACGTCGGCCTGGTCGGCAACCCCTGGGGCATGATCCTCATCTACACGGGGATGCTGCTGCCGCTGTCGGTGTTCCTCTACGCCAACTTCTTCCGCAACCTGACGCCCGAGTACGAGGAGGCCGCCGTGATCGACGGCGCGAACCGCTACCAGGTGTTCTGGAGGGTCGTCTTCCCGTTGATGTCGCCGGCGACCGGCACAGTGGCGATCCTCGCCGGGCTGATCGTCTGGAACGACTTCTTCACGTCGCTGATCTTCCTGAACGGCACGCCCTGGCAGACCCTGCCGGTCGTCATGTACAGCTACGTCGGCTCGCTGGTCTCGCAGTGGAATCTGATCTTCGCGGTCGTCATCGTGTCGATGATCCCGATCCTCGCGTTCTACGCCTTCGCGCAGAAGAAGTTCATCCAGGGCTACGCCGGCGGGCTCAAGGGCTGATCCCGCATGACCGACGCTCCCCGTTCCGGCCCCGACCTGGGGAACGGGACCTTCCTCAACCCCGTGCTGCCCGGTGACCGGCCCGATCCCGCGGTCCTGCGGGCCGGCGACCAGTATTACCTGACGTACTCGTCGTTCGACGCGTCGCCCGGGCTGACGATCTGGCGCTCGCCGGACCTCGTCAACTGGACGTTCGTGACCTGCGCGCTCGAGGAGCCGCTGAGCACGGTGTTCGCGCCCGACTTCATCGAGCACGACGGACGCTTCTTCCTCTACATCCCGTTCATCCCGAGCGCGTGGTCGAGTGCCATCCCCGAACCGCAGATCTGGGTGATCCACGCCGACAGCCCGGAGGGGCCGTGGAGCGAGCCGGTGTTCACGGGGGTCTCCGGCGCCATCGACCCGGGTCACGTGGTGGGGGAGGACGGCGAGCGGTACCTGTTCGTCAACGGCATCCGCCGTTGCCGGCTGAGCCCGGACGGCCTCCATGCCGTCACACCGCTCGAGCCGGTGTACGACGGCTGGCGGTACCCCGACGAGTGGGTCACCGAGGCGTACGCGCTGGAAGGGCCGAAGCTGTTCCGCCGCGGTGACTGGTTCTACCTGGTCAGCGCGGTCGGCGGCACGGGAGGCCCGGCGACCGGCCACATGGTCATCGTCGCCCGGTCGCGCTCGGTGCACGGCCCGTGGCAGAACGCACCGGGCAACCCGGTCGCGCGCACCCGCTCGGTCGACGAGGCCTGGTGGTCGCGCGGGCACGCGACGATCCTCGACGCGCCCGACGGCAGTTGGTGGATGGTGTCGCACGGTTACGCCAACGGCTACCGCACCCTCGGCCGGCAGGCCCTGCTCGAGCCGATCGAGTGGACGGAGGACGGCTGGCCGGTCGCGTCGGCCGCCGATCTCGGCGCGCCGTTGCCGAAGCCCGCGGGCGTCTCCTCGCCGGTCGCGGTCCCGGCGCCCTCCGACGCCTTCACAGCCGCCGCCTGGGGCGAGCGCTGGGTGTTCGACAACCCCGGAATCGACGAGTCGGGCCGCGCGCGCTTCGGTGACGGGCTGACGCTGCGCGGCACGGGCGCCTCGCCCGCGGACTCCTCGCCACTCACGACGTGGGCGATGGACGACGCCTACGAGATCGAGGTCGAACTGGAGGTGCGCGACCGTTCGACCGGAGGTCTGCTTCTCTACTTCGACGACCGGATGTTCTTCGGGATGGGCTGGGACGGCTCGGCGATGCGGAGCTACGCCGGCGGCATCCGGACGCACTGGCGCGAGCCCGCAGAACCGGGAGACACCATCGAGCTGCGCCTGAGGAACGACCACCACATCGTGACCGGCTGGCACCGACGACCGGGCGAGGAATGGGTGCGGCACGGCGTCCGTTACGACACCTCCGGTGCGCACTCGGCGACGATGAACGACCTGAAGAGTCTGCGGCCCGCGCTGTTCGCGACCGGGGAGGGCGAGGTCGTCTTCCGCCGGTTCCGCTACCGGCCGGTGCCGGCCTCCACCGGTTCCACTGTCGAGGATCTCGCCGTGGAGGTCGCCCGATGACCCTCGACCGCCTCCGCGATGTGGTGACCGGCGCCGTCCCGAACGCGATCATGCCGCTGTTCTGGCAGAAGGGCGGCCCGGTCGAGGTCGTGCGCGAGGAGCTGGAGCGCATCGCCGACGCCGGGATCGGCGCCATCATCCTGGAGGCGCGGCCGCACCCCGACTTCCTCGGCGACGGCTGGTGGCGCGACGTGGACGCGGTGCTCGAGATCGCCCACCGCCGCGGCCTGACGGTGTGGTTCTTCGACGACGACACCTTCCCGACCGGGCACGCCGGCGGTGCGGTGGAGACCGCGCCGGCCGAGCTGCGCCGCCGCTTCCTGACCGAGCGGCACACTGACGCGGTGGGCCCGGCGCCCGGCGCCTCCTTCATCGTCGAGCGCCGCAAGTTCTGGGGTCCGGAGGCCGGGCACGAGCCGGGCGAGCTGCTGCGGGTGCTCGCCTACCCGCGCGCAGAGGACTCCGACGAGCTCGTCGGCGACCCGGTCGACCTGACCGACCGGATCGTCGACGGCGTGCTGCACTGGGACATCCCGGACGGCTGGTGGCGCGTCTTCTTCCTGTCGGTGGGCGAGGGCGGAGGGAGCGAACCGCATGCGCGGCACATCGACTACCTCGACGCCGATTCCACGCAGCTGCTCATCGACGCGGTCTACGAACGCATCCACAAGCGGTACGCCGACGAGTTCGGCCGCACGATCGGCGGATTCTTCAGCGACGAGCCCGGGCTCTACAACGACCCCGACACGTTCGACTTCGACTCGCGGCTCGGCAAAGCCGTGCCGCTGCCGTGGAACGACGCCGTCGCCGCCCGGCTGTCCGAGCGGCTCGGCCGGGATGCGACCCCGCTGCTCCCGCTGCTGTGGATGCCGGCCGGCGGACGCGAGCGCGAGCTCCGCTACGCCTACATGGATACGGTGTCGCGGCTGTACTCCGAGAACTTCGCCCGGCGGCTCGGCGATTGGTGCCGCGCGCACGGCGTCGAGCACATCGGGCACGTCATCGAAGACAACGGCTCGCACGCTCGGCTCGGCCCGGGCGCCGGGCATTACTTCCGGGCGATGGCCGGCCAGGACATGGCGGGAGTCGACATCATCGGCGGCCAGGTCGTGCCCGGGTTCTCCCGGGGCCCGTTCGGCAACCTCAGCGGCGCCGCCGACGGCGAGTTCTTCCACTTCGGGCTGGCCAAGCTCGCGTCATCGGCCGCGCATCTGGACCCGCTCAAGCGTGGCAGGGCGATGTGCGAGACGATCGGCGCGTACGGCTGGTACGCAGGGCTGCGGCTGTTCACCTGGCTGACGAACCACCTCCTGGTGCGCGGCGTCACGCACATCGTGCCGCACGCCTTCTCGCCAGCGCCGTTCCCCGACCCGGACTGCCCTCCACATTTCTACGCGCACGGCAACAACCCGCAGTACCCGCATCAGCATCTGCTGAGCGCGTACACGAACCGGCTGAGCCACCTGTTGCAGGCCGGCGCGCACGTCGCCCCGTTCGCCGTGCTCTACCACGCGGACGCCGAATGGCTGGGCGACGCGATGCCGTCCGAACGGCCTCTGCGGCTGCTGATGGAGGCGCAGCTCGACGCCGACATCGTGCCGGCCGACGCCCTCCCCGCCGCCGGAGTCGAGGGGTCGCGGCTGTCGCTCGGCGACGAGACGTACGACGCGCTGATCGTGCCGGGGAGCGCCTTCCTTCCCGCGCACGTCGCGCGGGAGCTGCTGCGGCTCGACGACGCGGGTGTTCCCGTCGTGTTCGTGGGTTCGGTCCCGGAGGTCGCGGGCGACGAGGGCGACGCGAACGCCCTCAAGCTGCGGTTCCGTCAGGTGTCGCAGAAGCGGCTGGTCGACGCGGTGTCCGCGATGACCGACCGCGCGGTGCGGCTCGACCGTCCGGCGGCGTCGCTACGCGTTCTGCGCCGGGACCTCGGCGACGCAGACGTGATCATGCTGGTGAACGAGTCGGTGCGGGAGGCCGTGCACGCCACGGCGACCCTCCCGCGCACGGGCGACGCGGTCGCGTACGACGCCGTGACGGGCACGCTCACCGCGGTGCCGAGCGCCGGCGACAGGTGGTCGGCCTCCGTCGCTCTCGACCTCGGTCCGGGGGAGTCCCTGGTGCTCGTCGTCGGGCCGCCGTCGGCGTGGGAGGGGCTCCCGATCCGGGCGGTGTCCGCACGCGGCGCCGCCGCCGAGCTCGCGCCGACGTGGACGGTCGCCGTCGCGGAGGCCGGCGGGAGCGCGTTCTCGCAGTGGAGAGAGCTCAAGGGCCTCCGAGCGCTCAGCGAGCCCGACCTCCTGCCGCGGTTCAGCGGAACTGCCCGGTACACGGCGTCATTCGAGGCGGAGGCGGCCGAGAGCGGGCACGTCATCGATCTCGGACAGGTCTTCGAGCTCGCGAGCGTGCGCCTGAACGGCGTCGACCTCGGCACCCGGATCGCGCCTCCCTATGCCTTCGAAGTTCCGGAGGGCGTGCTGGCCGAGACGAACACGCTGGAGATCGACGTGACGAACACTCTCGCCAAGGCGCAGCCCGACTTCTTCTCGGCGTTCGCGCAGCAGGAGCCGAGCGGACTCCTCGGACCCGTGACGCTGGCGCCGCTGACGAGGGAGGCCGCCGCATGACTGACGACCGCGCCGCGTTCGAGCGCTTCTGCGACCTCTTCTACACGCAGAAGCGCGTCGCCGACGCCTTCGCGTTCCTCGTCGCCGACGACTACCGGCAGCACAACCCGAACATCGTCGACGGTCCCGCCGCGGCGGTGGAGGCACTGACGCCGAAGTTCGACGGCAGCCCGGACGCGCGCTTCGAGATCCAGCGGATCCTCGTCGACGGCGACCACGCGATGGTCCACGTCAAAGCTTCCCGGCCCGGCGCCCCCGACGCCGCGGTCGCGGACATCTACCGATTCGAGAGCGGCCGGATCGTCGAGCACTGGGACGTGCTGCAGCAGGTCCCCGTGCATGCCGCCCACGACCATCCGATGTTCTGAACAGGAGAACCCATGTACGAGCTCGCACCCAACATCGAGTTGCTCTTCACCGAGGCCGGCGACTACCACGACCGCGTGCGTGCGGCGGCTGCGGCCGGCTTCGGCGCCGTCGAGATGTGGGGCCCGACCGGTGTCGACGCACCGGCGACGCCGAAGGACCTCCCGGCGCTGAAGGCCGCTCTGGAGGAGACCGGCACGAAGCTCACCGCCCAGCTCTCGGAGCCGCGCACCCAGTTCATGATCCCGCCGTGGGACCACAGCGAGTTCTACCGCAAGCTCGACGAGGGCGTCGCCATCGCGCACGACCTCTCGTGCCCGCGCATCGTGGTCGGCAGCGGCACGGGCTTCGGAGGCTGGAAGCGGCAGGTGCAGCTCGACAAGCTGATCGAGATCTACCAGAAGGCGATCGCGCAGATCGACGGGTCGGGCATCACGCTCGCGCTGGAGCCGGTCAACGTGCGCGTCGATCACCCGGGCTCGCTCCTCGACCGCACAGCGGAGGCCGTCTACGTCGCGCGGGGTGTCGATTCCCCGTACTTCGGCGTGCTCTACGACATCTACCACTCGGCCGTCGAGGGCGAGGACATGGCGGCGGAGCTCGAGAACGCGGGCGACCTGATCGCCTACGTGCAGCTCGCCGACGCCCCCGGCCGCGGCGAGCCGGGCTCCGGAGAGCTGGACTGGGCGAAGACGCTCGGCGTCCTCCGCGCCTCCGGCTACGACGGCCCGATCGGGCTCGAGTACTACCCGACCCAGGAGTCCGCGGCCTCCGTCGCGCTCATCCGCGAGCTGGCGGCGACGGCATGAGCCGCTATCCCGACTCCGTCGACGTCGCGATCGTGGGCAGCGGCCCCGTCGGTGCCACGTACGCGCGCGTCTTGAGCGAGCAGGCGCCCGGTGCGACCATCGCCCTGTTCGAGGTCGGGCCGACGGTGTCGGACCCGCCCGGCGCGCACGTCAAGAACATCGAGGACCCCGCCGCCCGCGCCGAGGCGCAGGAGCGCTCGGAAGGCCCCGGCGCCGGCTCCGAGACGGTGAGCTCGCCCGGGGCCGTGACCTCCGGCCAGCGCCGTGGGCGTCCGGGCACCTACCTGCTCGACGACGGCTACCAGGAGCCGGGGGAGGACGGCATGCCCGTCGTCGCCTTCTCCAGCAACGTCGGCGGGATGGGCGCGCACTGGACGGGCGCCTGCCCGCGCCCGGGCGACAGCGAGCGCATCGCGTTCCTGCCCGATCTGGACGACCTCCTCGACGAGGCTGACCGGCTGCTCGGCGTCACGACCGACGCGTTCGACGGAGCGCCGTTCACCGCGCTCGTGCGCGAACGGCTCGCCGGCGCCGTGGACGACGGGAGGCCCGCCGCACAGCGCGTGCAGCGGATGCCGCTCGCCGTGCACCGCCGCGACGACGGCCGGCTGGTCTGGTCGGGCTCCGACGTGGTTTTCGGCGACGAGACCCGCGGAAACTCGGACTTCACGCTGTACGACGAGTCGCTGGTCACCCGGGTCTTGCTCGACGACGGCCGCGCCGCGGGGGTGGAGGTGCGCGACCGTCGCACGGGCGACCTCCACACTGTGCGCGCCCGCTTCGTGGTGGTGGCCGCCGACGCCCTGCGCACGCCGCAGGTGCTCTGGGCGTCGGGCATCCGGCCCGCCGCGCTCGGCCGCATGCTCAACGACCAGACGCAGGTGGTCTACGCCACCCGCATCCGCGACGCCGCGGAGGTCGCGGCCGCGGGCCGGGGAGCCGGCAGCGCCGGCGACGCCACGGACGGGAGCGTCGGCACCGACGAGATCATCGACGGCGCGATCAGCGAGCAGAGCGGCGTCAGCTGGGTGCCGTACACCGACGCGGTGCCGTTCCACGGCCAGGTCATGCAGCTCGACGCGTCCCCGATCCCGCTCGCCGACGACGATCCGGTGGTGCCCGGCTCGATCGTCGGTCTCGGACTGTTCTGCGCCAAGGACCTGCAGTGGGACGACCGGGTGGCGTTCGCCGACGACGACCTCGACTGGTACGGGATGCCGGCGATGCGCATCCACTACACGCTCACCGACCGCGATCGTGCGGTGATCGAGCGCGCCCAGACAGAGATCGTCGAACTCGCGAAAGCGGTCGGCGACCCGATCGGCGACCGGCCGTTCACCATGCCGCTCGGCGCCTCCCTGCATTACCAGGGCAGCGTGCGGATGGGGGAGACCGACGACGGCCGCAGCGTGTGCAGCCCGGACAGCGAGGTGTGGGAGGTCCCCGGTGTCTTCGTCGCAGGCAACGGCGTCATCCCGACGGCGACGGCGTGCAACCCCACGCTGACCTCCGTCGCGCTGGCGGTGAAGGGCGCTCGCCGCATCGCGCGCGAACTCACCGGCGCCGAACCCTTGCTTATGCAGCAAACCAACATTAGTGTGTAGAAACACGGAAAAAGTAGTCAAGGAGGACTCGTGATCCCCGATCGCATCATCGAGCAGGGAACGCTCAGGACCACCGGCACACGTGCCGCGGTCGAAGTGCGCATCCCCTGGTACCGTGCACTCCCGGCGTCCTGCATCTCAGGCGCCACGCTGTCCGTGGACGGCGTGCCCGCTCCGGCCGAGACGCTCCGCTGGGAGCTCAACGGCCGCGAGCGCACCTTCGCAGAGATGGCCGACGACACCGAGTCGTGGTGGTTCCCGCTCGACTCGGCGGTGCTCTCCGGCGACATCCCGGTCGCCGCGGACGGCGAACACGAGGTGTCCGTCGACCTGACCGTCTACATCCCGTACATCATCATCGGCGACGACGAGGTGCTCCACATCGAAGAGCACGACAGCAAGACCATGAAGGCGGTGGCGGCATGACCGACTCGACCTCCCGGCTCGGATCCCCGATCCAGGGCGTGACCCTCTACAGCTTCACGCGCGCGTTCCACGGCCGCGAGTACGACCTCGAAGGCCTCATCCGCAAGGTCGCCGCCGAGGGCTACGGCCCGGGGCTCGAGATCATCGGCTTCTCGAGCTTCCGCGGGTTCCCCTCGATCGACGACCGGTTCGCAGGCCGGTTCCGTGATCTGGTCCAGGAGGTCGGGCTGGTGACGACGTCGCTGGCGATCAACGCCGACATCGGCATCCACCGCGACCGCCTCCTGAACCAGGACGAGCTCATCGAGTACATGCGCCGCCAGATCGAAGCCGCCGCGAAGCTCGGCTTCCCGATCGCCCGCGTGCAGATCTCGATCACGCCCGACTCGATGGCCGCGCTCGCGCCGATCGCGGAGCAGTACGGCGTGACGCTGGCCCTGGAGGTGCACGCCGACCAGTACGCCTCGCACCCGCGCATCCTCGCGCTGCGCGACCGCTACGAGGAGGTCGGGTCGCCGTTCCTCGGCTTCACCGCCGACTGGGGCGCGACGACCGTCGGCTTCGCGCCGTCGCTGCTGGAGGCCTACCGCCGCCGCGGCGCCACGGACGAGCTGCTCGGCCAGGTCGTCGACCTCTGGAACGAGTTCTACGAGTCCGGCCCTCCCGCCGACCAGGCCGACCACGGCCAGCGCTTCGGCCGGTTCATCGGCCTGGCGGCGCAGAACGGCCGGCCCGACCTCGGCATCGACTTCGCCATCAACGGCACCGGGCTGTTCGGCCCGGCGCGCGTCGACGACTGGCTGGAGATCATGCCGTGGATCAAGCACGTGCACGGCAAATTCTTCGGCATCGACGAGAACCACGAGGAGCCCTCGGTGCCGGTGCGCGACCTCATCGCGCTGCTGGTGCAGAACGGCTACAAGGGAGCGATCTCGAGCGAGTACGAAGGCTGGCACTGGAACTACTGGCAGTCCCCGTTCGAGATCATCCGCGACGAGCAGGCCGTGCAGCGCTCGGCCGCGCAGAACGCGGGGAGCCGCATGGTCACCGACGCCGGGGAGGCTCGCCTCCAGCTGACCCAGTGGCTGCCGAGCACCGAAGGAGCGAGCGCATGAGTGACGACCGCATCGGCGCCGGCATCGCCGGCACCGGCATCGAGCTGGGCACCACCCTCTACTCGATGACGAGCGAGTTCGCGGCCGGTGTCTACACGCCGCAGACCCTCATCGCCGCCGTCGCCGAGAACGGCATCGGCCCGGGCGTCGAGTTCAACATCGCCCAGCTGCTGCGCACCTACCCCGACGTCGATGCGGAGTTCGAGAAGCTCTGGTTCGACTCGCTCGAGAAGTACGGCCTCCAGCCCAGCGCAGTTGGCACGAACCTCGACATGGGCCGCCGCAAGGACCGCGACATGACGCCGGACGAGGAGCACGACTTCCTCGCCCGCCAGCTGAAGACGGCGCACACGCTCGGCTTCAAGCGCGTCGTCATCCGCTCGGCCGGGCGGGAGCTGCTGCGCAGCCTCCTCCCTCTGGCCGAGAAGTACGACCAGCGGCTCGGCTACGAGATCCACGCGCCGCAGGGACCGAACGACCCCAAGGTGCTCGGCATCCGCGAGCTCTACGAGGAGCTCGGCAGCGACCGGCTCGGCTTCACCGCCGACTTCTCCTCGACCATGCACAGCCTGTCGCCGACGCTGCTCGCGCAGTTGGCGAAGATGGGGATGGACGAGAAGCATTTCGCGGTCATGGACGAGATCTGGCACGAGCCCACGCCCATGCACGTCCGCAACCAGAAGTTCGAGGACTACCTGACCGCCGAGGGCGTCGACCCGCTGCGGTTCGGCCCGTTCACCCGGCTGGCGTTCAACATGCACGGGCTGGTGCCGCCGGAGGAGTGGCTGGACATCATGCCGCAGATCTTCCACGTGCACGCCAAGTTCTATGACATCGACGCCGACGGCCAGGAGCCCGCCATGGACCTCCCGCGCATCGTGCGCCAGTTCGTCCAGGGCGGCTACCGCGGGTACCTCTCCAGCGAGTGGGAAGGCCACGCCTTCCAGGACCTCGGCGAGGCCGACCCGATCGAGCTCGTCAAGAAGCAGCACGCGCTCATGCGGCGCACCATCGAAGACGCCGTCGCCGGCGTCCCGGCCTGATCCCCGAAGGAGCAGTCAGCCATGTCGGACACCGTCGCTGCGACTAACGTCTCGGAACTCGTCGCCGAGGTCGCGCGCCTGCGCGAGGAGGTCGCCGCCGCGCAGGGGCTCGCCCGCCGCGCCGCCGACCGCGGCGAGATCGAGAACCTGTTCAACCGCTACATGTACCTCCACAACGCGTTCCAGGACGAGCGGATCATCCCGCTCTGGGTGAAGGAAGGCACGGAGGGCATCCGCGCGCGCTACACCAACGCCGGGCAGTACACGACCTGGGAGAGCGTCACCCGCTATCACAGGGGCCGCCCCTCTCCCGAGGGCAAGCTCATCCTGCACGCCACGACGACCCCGGTCATCGAGGTGGCTGCCGACGGCGAGACCGCCAAGGGCGTGTGGATCATGGCAGGCACCGAGTCGGGCCTCACCGACCCGGAGGTCGCGAAGGACAGCCCCGACTTCATGTACTCGCCCGGCGAGGTGCAGGGCAAGAAGGTCTGGGCGCACTGGGTCTGGTGCAAGTACGCGATCGACTTCCTGCGCCAGGACGGCGAATGGAAGATCTGGAAGTTCCGCTGCTACGAGCTCGCCCGTGCGCCGTTCGAGGAGAACTGGGTGAGCTTCGGCGAGAAGAACCAGGCCGCGTTCGACCTCGACCTGATGTACTTCGGCGACGACGGCAAGCCGGTCTTCATGCCGCCCGCGGACGAGCCGGTGCCGAGCCAGAACCACCCGTACAGCCCGTCGACCGTGCAGCAGCTCGAGCCGGAGCCTCCGGCGCCGCACGACACGTTCGTCGACACGTTCAAGTAGGAGGCCGTCATGGCAACGCACAACTCTCTGTTCTCCGAGAAGGACGTCCACCGCACCGCCGACGGGATCGCCGTCTCGGTGCAGCTGCCGTGGTACCGCAGCCTCTGGCTGTCCGCCGTCGACGATGTCGCGGCGACCGTGGACGGCGTCGCGGTCCCGCGCGACGACCTCCGTTTCGAGCTGAACGGCCGCAGTTACCGCATCGAGGAGCTGCCGGAGCAGTCCGAGACGCTGTGGTTCGTCGCGGACCGTCCTGACGTCGTGATCCCGCTGGGCCACGCGCCTGCGGCCGGCGACACGCTCACCGTGGAGGTCGTGCTCACCATGCGCCTGCTCTACATGCAGATCATGCCGGGCGTCGACGGCGGTCCCGGCCGCTACGTGACCAACCGCGTGCCCGTGGAGCGCGAGCTGGTGCTGGCATGACGCTGCGGGTGGCCATGATCGGCTACGGGTTCATGGGCGCCGCCCACTCGGTGGGCTGGCGGCAGGCACCCCGGGTCTTCGACCTCCCGGACGCCGTCGAGATGGCCGTGGTCGTCGGGCGCGACCAGGAGGCGGTGGCGAAGGCTGCGGCCCAGTGGGGCTGGGCCGAGCACGCCACGGACTGGCGGGAGGTGATCGCCCGCGACGACATCGACCTGGTCGACATCGTGACGCCGGGCGACTCGCACGCCGAGATCGCGATCGCGGCGCTGGAGGCCGGCAAGCACGTGCTGTGCGAGAAGCCGCTCGCGAACAGCGTCGAGGAGGCCGAGGCGATGGCGGCGGCCGCCGAGCGCGCGGCCGAGCACGGCGTGCGCGCGATGGTGGGGTTCACCTACCGCCGCGTCCCCGCGGTCTCCCTGCTGCAGGACCTGATCGCGCGCGGGACGATCGGCGAGGTGCGCCAGGTGCGCGCGGCGTACCGCCAGGACTGGCTCGTCGACCCGTCCGTGCCGCTCGGCTGGCGCCTCCAGAAGGAGCACGCCGGCTCGGGAGCCCTGGGCGACATCGGCGCGCACATCGTCGACATGACGCAGTTCGTGACCGGGAGCCTGGTGACCCGTGTCTCCGGGACGGTCGAGACGATCGTCGCGCAGCGCCCCGTGCTCGGCGCGCGCTCCGGCTTCACCGGCAGCTCCAGCGGCGAGCTGGGCGACGTGACCGTGGACGACGCCGCCCTCTTCACCGGACGCCTCGACAACGGCGCGCTCGTCTCGTTCGAGGCCACGCGCTTCGCCACCGGCCGCAAGAACGCCCTCACCATCGAGGTCTCCGGCTCGGAGGGCGCGCTGGCCTTCGACCTCGAGCGGCTCAACGAGCTGCGGTACTACGACCGCAACGCGCCGGGCGAGCTGCAGGGATTCACGACGATCCTCATCACCGAGCCCGAGCATCCGTACGTCTCGGCCTGGTGGCCGCCCGGGCACATGCTCGGCTACGAGCACGGGTTCTCGCATCAGGTCGTGGACTTCGTCACGGCGATCGCTCACGGCACCGAGCTCGATCCGACCTTCGCCGACGGCTTGGCGGTGCAGCGTGTGCTCGCGGCGGTGGAGGCCAGCTCGGCGAACGATTCGGCGTGGGTCGCGGTCGAGGCCGCGGCCTTGGCCCACTCATAGAGGAGGAACGTCATGACCCGACCGATCACCCTGTTCACCGGCCAGTGGGCCGACCTCCCGTTCGAGGACGTGGCCCGGCTGGCCGGCGAGTGGGGCTACGACGGCCTCGAGATCGCCTGCTGGGGCGACCACCTCGACGTCTCCCGCTGGGACGACGCCGACTATGTGCAGACGCGGAAGGACATCCTGGAGCGCAACGGCCTGCAGGTCTGGACGATCTCCAACCACCTCGCCGGCCAGGCCGTCTGCGACGACCCGATCGACGAGCGGCACCGCGACATCCTGAACGACCGGGTGTGGGGCGACGGCGACCCGGAGGGCGTGCGGCAGCGCGCCGCCGAGGAGCTGAAGCTCACCGCCCGGATGGCCGCCGCGCTCGGCGTGAAGACCGTGACCGGCTTCACCGGCTCGTCGATCTGGAAGGCCGTGGCGATGTTCCCGCCGGCCTCCGACGAGTGGATCGCGGCCGGCTACCGGGACTTCGCCGACCGCTTCCACCCGATCCTCGACGTGTTCGAGGAGGTCGGGGTGCGGTTCGCGCTCGAGGTGCACCCTTCCGAGATCGCCTACGACTACTGGACGGCCAAGGCGACCCTGGAGGCCATCGGCCACCGGGAGAGCTTCGGGATCAACTTCGACCCGTCGCACTTCATGTGGCAGCAGCTGGACCCGGTGGCGTTCGTGCTCGACTTCGCCGACCACATCCTCCACGTGCACGTGAAGGAGTCGATCACCAACCTCGACGGCCGCAACGGGGTGCTCGGCTCGCACCTGCCGTGGGCCAACCCGCGCCGCGGCTGGACGTTCGTGTCCACCGCGCACGGCGAGGTGCCGTGGGAGCCGATCTTCCGCGCGCTCAACTTCATCGGTTACGCCGGCCCGACCTCCGTCGAATGGGAGGACGCCGGCATGGACCGCCTCCAGGGCGCACCGGAGGCCATCGCCTTCGTGCGCGAGCTCAACGCCATCACCCCGCCCGACGCGGCCTTCGACGCCGCCTTCTCGACGAAAGCAGAGTGATGGCAGCCGATACTTCCGCACCCGATCTTCTGAACGCGCTCATCCTCTCCGGGCATATGACCCGCGAGCACGACAACGAGCACCGCAGCTTCCGCCAGCACAACGTCTGGCTGACCCAGCTGCTGGAGGACACCGGGCGCTTCCGCGTGCGCGTCGTCGAGGACCCGCGCGGCCTCGGCGCCGAGATCATCGACAAGTACGACGTGGTGATCGTGGTCTTCGAGGGCCGCGACGGCTACCACGAGAAGGCGGTCGGCTTCGGCGCCGAGACGGATGCCGCGCTGCTGAAGTTCGTCCACGACGACGGCAAGGGCATCGTCTGGTTCCACGGCTCGGCTGCGCAGGAGGACGACTGGGGCTACCCCGACGAATACAACACCCTGCGCGGCTCGCGGTTGACGGTCGCCGGAGGCCTGCGGCCGCGCCCGTGGGGCGAGGCGCAACTCGACACCGTCGAGCCGCGCCACGCGATCACCGACGGCATCAGCGCGCGCTGGACCGTCACCGGCGACGACATCCTCACGGGCGTCGAGATCCTGGACGGCGCCCAGGTGCTGCTCACGACCTACGACGACCTGGAATCGTACGAGCGGGCGCCGGTCTGGCCGATGTCGCACTACCCGGTGGCGATCCCCGAGGAGGGCATCGCCGCCCTCCCCGGCATGAACACCGACCAGCCGATCGCCTGGATCAACGAGTACGGCGCCGGCCGCTCGTTCACCATCACGATCGGGCACGACATCGATACGTTCCGCCGCATCGAGTTCATCCGGATGTTCCCGCGCGGCGTCGAGTGGGCCGCCACCGGCGAGGTGGCGCTGAACGGACCCGACCGCCGGGGCGAGCGCCGCTTCCTCCCCTGGCCGTACTACAACCACGAGGGCTGAGCGCGCCGCGCCTCCGCGCCTCCCGCGCCCCCGCGCCTCCCGCGCCGCCGCTCTCGGCGGGTTCTAGAGCGTGGTGCGGGCCAGCGCGAGGTGTGCGCGCGTCTGCTCGGTGGGGTCCGCGTCCAGCCACTCGTGGCCTCCCCACTCGCTGCAGAGTGTGCCGGAGAAGCCGGGAGCGGCGTCCCGCAGCAGAGCGCCGAGGTCGCGCAGCGGCCGCGAGACCCGGCCATCGGTGTCGTCGAGGTCCCAGAACTTGAGGTGGAACGCGCCCACGAGCGGGAGGATGCCGCGCAGCGCCTCCACCGGCGAGCGGCCGAATCGCACGAGCAGGTTCATGTAGAGGGCGTGTGCTGCGGGAGGCACGGCGCCCGACCGCAGGTGCGCGACGACGGCATCGAGCGTCCCGGGTTCCAGCCATGCACCGGTCAGCCGGGCGAGCAGGTCGTCCGGGATGCTCGGCGCGAGCGCGGCGAGGTATGTGACCGGAAGCGCCGGCATCAGCATGCTGGTGTCCACGAGCAGACGGATGCGGGGGTCCTCGAGGGCGGCGATGTCGTCGATCGCGTGGGCGACGGGAGGGGAGTCCGGCGCCTGCTGTCCCTGCAGCTCCTCGTACAGCGTCAGGTTCAGCTCGTGCAGCACGGGCTGCAGCCTCCCGAGGAGTGCCGGGCCCGCCTGGCCGATCGGCAGCCGCACGCCCTCGGCCCCGAGATCGTGGGCGGTCTGCAACTGGGGGAGCAGGAACGAGAACCGCTCGTCGTCGTCGCGCCGACGGCTCGGGCTCAGCCAGTCGTCGAGGCTCGCCCCCACGATGCTGACCCGGCCGCCTGCGGCGGCGATCCGGTCGCGCAGGTCCGTTGCCTCCGCCGTGGGAGTCGCCGGGAACGACCGCCACAGCTGCCCGGGCTCGAGCTCGACGACCGTCGCCACCCCGGAGGTCACGATGCCGACCGCGATGTCGGTCGCCGAACGCTCGGCGCGGATGACCTCCGGAGTCCAGTTGAAGGCGCTCGCTGCGAGTGTCCACGGCACCCGGGGCACGGCCTCCAGCCGCCGCTCGTCGCCGAAGTCGAGGACGAGCGGCGCGTCCGGGCCGCCCGGGAGGTACGGGATGAGCAGCCGGAACGACACCGCGACGGTGTGGGAGCCGGCTGAGAGGGGGCGAACACCGCGCAGCGCAAGCCGGTCCTGCACGAACCACCAGCCGTCGCCGTCCTCGACCTCGACAGCGCACTCCTCTCCGTCGAGGTGGAGGCGCACCTCCGACACGCTCGACAGCGGTAGCGACCGGATCCACGGGAGGCTCACCCGCACGGCGAACCCGTCGGCGGTCGCGGTCAGAGCGTCGTCGCCCAGAACCGGCAGCCCCATGTCGCCCTCTCCTGTCCAGCTTACGACCGCAACCTACACGTTTTGGTCAGAAACCGAAAGAAGTGGTAGTGACATTCGTCACGAATCCCGACATTCGTGCCACGAATCGCTACATTCGTCACGAATCTCGAGGCCCTACGCCGCGGGCCCCTTGATCCCCTCGATCGTCGGACGCCCGTCCGCGAACCAGCGCGGGAACGTCACGTCGAACAGCTCCTCGATCGCGAGCTCGGCGCCGCCGCGCAGCGGCTCGCGCTCGTCGCCGATGGAGCGCACGATCGAGAGGTCGCGGGTGGCGAGCGGCAGAGACAACTCGTAGACGCGCTGGCGCACCTCGGCCAGGAAGATCTCGCCTGCGGACGAGACCGCCCCGCCCACGACGATGACGCCGGGGTTGAACATGTTGACGAGCGCCGCGATCGACTCGCCGATCAGGCGGGCAGAGCGCTGGACCAGCGAGATCGCGAGGGCGTCGCCGTCCTGGGCCGCGATCGACACGGCCTCCGGGGTGATCGGCTCGCCCCGCTCGACGAGGCCGGCGAGGATCCCCGTCGCGTTCTCCTCGAGCGCGCGTTCCGCGTCCCGCATGATCGCCCAGCCGGACGCCTCGGCCTCCAGACAGCCGACCTTGCCGCAGCGGCAGACCGCGGTGGAGTCGCGAACGCGCACGTGACCGATGTCGCCCGCCGCGCCGTTCGCACCGCGGTGGATGCGGCCGTGCGAGACGAGGCCGGCGCCGATGCCGCTGCCGACCTTGCAGTAGATCAGGTCGACGTTGTCGTCGCGTCGGTGACTCCGCTCCGTGAGCGCCAGCAGGTTGACGTCGTTGTCGACCCAGACCGGCGCGTCGAAGCGCTGCTCGAAGCGGCGGCGCACGTCGAAGCCGTTCCAGCCGGGCATGATGGGCGGCGCGACGGGCGAGCCCGTCTCGAAGTCGACGGGTCCCGGCACGCCGACCGCGACCGCCCAGACAGGACGGTCGTCACCCTCGGCGAGGAGTCCGTCGATCATCCCGAGCGCCGTGTCGATCGTCTCGGCCGGCCCGCGGCTGATGTCCCATGCGCAGTGCGCCTCGGCGAGCACGGTGCCGTCGAGGGAGGCCAGGCCGACACGGATGTGGAGGGCGCCCAGCGCGCAGATCACGATCCGGCCCTGGTCCGCGCGGAAGCGGAGCGTCCGCGGGGCGCGCCCGCCGGACGACGGGCCGTACTCGCCGTCCTCCAAGAAGCCCATCTCGATCGCCGCGTCGACGCGCTGCGCCACGACGCCGCGGCCGAGGCCGGTCAGCCGGCCGATCTCGGGCCGGGTGTCGGCCTCCCCGGTGCGGACGAGGTTGACCACGCGCAGGAGGCTCATCACCTCGTCGGTCTGCGCGCCGAATCGGAGTGCGGAGTCCCTAGCCATGCTTGATTCTGACACAACCACACCCCACGAAGGGTAGAACGAGGCCCCACTTGAGCCGCAGAATCCGCATCTTGGGCAGCAGTACGACCAAAGAAGCGCTGATGCCGACCTAGGAAATCAGTCTCATTGATCCCCGGCATAGCCGATACGCGGTTCCCTGATGCGGGCGCGCCCGGCGAAAGTAGAGACCGGGCAATCACATTCCGCCCATCTGGAAAGGATCAAGGATGATCAAGCTTCTCTCCCACTTGTCTTACGTGGAGATCACGTCGCCGGATGTCGAGGCGTCCGTGAAGTTCTACGAGGAACAGGTCGGACTGACCGTCGTCGACCGCATCGACGGCTCGGTGTACCTCCGCTGCTGGGGCGACTACTACGCGTACTCCGTCGTCGTCTCGCCCGGCTCGGAGCCGACGCTCGCGACCATGGCCTGGCGCACCTCGAGCGAGGAGGCCCTCGAGGAGGCCGCCAAGCGCATCGAGGCCGCCGGCGTCGAGGGCGAGTGGCTCGACGACGTGCCCGCCATCGGCCGGGCGTACCGCTTCACCGGTCCGTGGGGCCACTCGATGACCCTGCACTGGGACGTCACGCGCCACCAGGCCCCCGGCCACGTGGCCTCCATCTACCCGGACCGCCCGGAGAAGCGCAGCAAGGTCGCCGGCGCCCCGCGCCAGCTCGACCACGTCACGATCGCGACCAGCGACGTCGACGGCTTCGCCGCCTGGTACAACGACGTGCTCGGCTTCCGCATCATGGCCCGCACCGTGCTCGACGAGGCGCCGATCTCGATCTTCTCGGTGCTCACCACCAACGAGAAGTCGCACGACCTCGGGGTCGTGCTCGACGGCTCGACGCGTGCCGGACGCGTCAACCACTACGCGTTCTGGGTCGACACCTACGAGGAGCTCCTCATCGCGGCCGACACCCTGATGGAGAACGGAGTGCCGATCGAGTACGGCCCCTCGATCCACGGCATCGGCGAGCAGACGTTCCTCTACTACCGCGAGCCCTCCACGCTGCGCATCGAGCTCAACACCGGCGGCTACCGCAACTACGTGCCCGACTGGCAGCCGAACACCTGGAAGCCGTCGCTCGGCTCGAGCAACTTCTACCGCAACGGCGCCATGCCGATGTCGATGACCGAGTCGTTCCCGGCCGCCGACGGGCCGAGCGCGACTGAGGAGGGCGTGCCCGACGAGATCAAGGAAGCGCTGCTCAACCCGTACGCCGTGCAGGGTCGCGGCTGACGATGGCCGCACCGAGCGACGCTGTACCGAGCGAATGGCCGGCCGACCTGGACCGTCAGGACCCGGAGGCCGAGATCGACGCGCGAGCGGAGGCGTACCGCAACTGGGGCCGCTGGGGCGAGGACGACGTGCTGGGCACGCTCAACCTCATCGACGCGGCCAAGCGGGCCGCCGCCGCCGCCCTCGTCCGCGAGGGGCTGGCGATCTCGCTGGCGCAGTCGTTCGACATGAACGGCCCCCAGAAGGGCTGGCGCCGACGCACCAACCCGGTGCACACGATGCTCGACACCGGCACGGACGCCGAGCGCGGCACCCAGGGCTTCCCGCACGGGCTCGGCGGCGCCGACGACGTGATCGCGATGCCCCTGCAGTGCTCCACGCAGTGGGACGGGCTGGGTCACATCTTCGACCACGGCTACGCCTGGAACGGCCGCCGGGCGGGTGACGTGGTCACGAGCGACGGCGACCTGGTCACCGGCATCGAGCACGCGGCCGCCGCGATCGTCTCACGGGGAGTGCTGCTCGACCTCGGGCGGCACCTCCGGCCGGCCACCGGCGAGCTGGAGGACGGCTACGCGATCACCGCCGCCGACCTCCGCTCGTGCGTGGAGGCCCAGGGCGCGTCGAGCGCGGTGGGCACCGGCGACATCGTGCTGGTGCGCACCGGCCAGCTCGCCCGCGTGCGGCGTGACGGCTGGGGCGAATACGCGGGAGGGCCGGCGCCCGGCCTCTCGCTGACCACCGCCGGCTGGCTGCACGACACCGGGATCGCCGCGATCGCGACCGACACCTGGGGGTTCGAGGTGCGGCCGAACGAGTTCGATGTGCCCGCCTTCCAGCCGCTGCACCAGGTCGTGATCCCGAACCTCGGCCTCACCATCGGCGAGATGTGGGACCTCGAGGAGCTCGCAGACGTGTGCGCGCGGCTCGGGAGATACGATTTCCTCCTCTCGGCGCCGCCGCTGCCGATCACGGCGGCCGTCGGGTCGCCGATCAACCCCATCGCCCTGCTGTAGGCTCGCCCGCTCAGCACCGCATCACGCAAGAACAGAGAGGTTCTTCTATGACCGCCGTCACGAAGGTCGCGATCGCCGGAAGCGGTGTCGCAGGTCTGGCCACCGCGATCCAGCTCGCCAAGGCGGGCGTCGAGGTCGACGTCTTCGAGTCCAAGCCGGAGCTGAGCGCGCTCGGCTCCGGCATCACCCTGCAGGGCAACGCGCTGCGCGCCTTCGACACTCTCGGCGTGTGGGACGACGTGCAGGCGAAGGGCTACTTCTTCGAGGGCCTGACGCTGCGCGCGCCGGGGCCGGACGCCCCGGTGGTGGCCGAGCTGCCCGAGGTGAAGAGCGGCGGCCCGGACTTCCCGGCCACCGGCGGGATGTACCGCCCCGACCTGGCACGCATACTGCTCGAGCATGCGCAGGCGGCCGGCGCGAACGTCCGGTTCGGCACGAAGATCACCGGCGTGACCGAGGGCGCCGACGGCGTCGAGGTGGAGGTCGACGGCGCGCCGGCGGGCGCCTACGACCTCCTCGTGGGCGCCGACGGGCTCAACTCCGCCGTGCGCGACCTGATCGGCATCGAGACCAAGCCGCAGCCGACCGGCATGGGAATCTGGCGGTCGTTCGTGTCGCGCCCGGCCTCCGTCGAGCACAGCGAGCTGTACTACGGCGGACCGGTCTACATCGCGGGCTATACGCCCACCGGCGACGACACGATGTACGCGTTCCTCGTCGAGCCGGCGCAGGAGCGCCTCGGCCTCACCGACGAGGAGGCGGTCGCGCTCATGCTCGAGGAGTCGGCGGCCTACGGCGGACCGTGGGACGACATCCGCGCCGACCTGAAGGCGGGAGCGCACGTCAACTACACCTGGTTCACGCAGCACATCGTGCCCGCGCCGTGGAACCGCGGCCGCTCGGTCGTGATCGGCGACGCCGCGCACAGCTGCCCGCCCACGATCGCGCAGGGTGCGGCGCAGGCGCTGGAGGACGCGGTCGTGCTGACCGAGCTGCTGCTCGCCGCCGACGCCGTCGACGACGCGCTCTGGGACGCGTTCCACGCCCGTCGTGTGCCGCGGGCGCAGGCCGTGGTGGAGGCCTCCGTGCAGCTCGGGCAGTGGCAGATCGATCACGACCGGGAGGCCGACGCGGCGGGGCTCATCTTCGGCATCGGCCACCGGATGGCGGAGCCGGCATGAGGATCGCCCGGTGGACTACCGACGGCCCGGCCGACTCCGACGGCTCCGATGGCTCCGACGGCTCGGTCGTCGTCGAGGGTTTCGTGATCGGCGACCGGGTGGTCCCGTTCCCCGACGGGCTGACGGTGTCCGAGGTGCTCGCGGGCGGTCTTGCGGAGGCGCACGGGCTGCTCGCGCGGGCGGAGGGCACCGAGGGCACAGCGCTCGCCGACGTGCGGCTGCTCGCCCCGCTCGCCCCCGCGTCCATCCGTGATTTCGTGGCCTTCGAGGAGCACGTGGAGGGCGTGAGCGCCTCCGTCGACGGCAAGAGCGAAGTGGTGCCGGAGTGGTACCAGGCGCCGACGTTCTACTTCACCAACCCGCACACGGTGCTCGGTCCGGGCGAGCGGCTGCGGCCTCCCGTCAGCTCCCGGCTCGACTTCGAGCTGGAGGTCGCGGCCGTGATCGGCGGCCCCGGCGGCGCGAACCTCACCGCCGACGAGGCCGCAGGCGTGATCTTCGGCTACACGATCATGAACGATTGGTCGGCGCGCGACCTCCAGTCGCGCGAGATGAAGGTGCGCCTCGGCCCCGCGAAGGGCAAGGACTTCGGCATGAGCCTGGGGCCGTGGATCGTGACCGCCGACGAGTTCGAGCCATACCTCGATGGCGACGGCTTCCTCGCGATCGAGGCCGAGGTCTTCGTGAACGACGAGCGCATCGGGCACGACCTGGTGTCGAACATGGGCTGGCCGTTCCCGGAGCTGGTCGCCTACGCATCCCGCAACTCGCGGGTCGTGGCAGGCGACGTGCTCGGCTCGGGCACGACCGGCAACGGCGGCTGCCTGGCCGAGCTGTGGGGGAGGCGCGGCGAGCTCACCCCGCCTCCACTGACCGACGGGGACACCGTGCGCATGGTGGTCGAGGGGATCGGCGAGCTGGTCGGCCCGGTCGGGGCAGCGGTCACCGCGCCCGAGCTGCCGGCGGCGCGCGTGCGGTCGCGGGCGCGGAGCCGCCAGGAGCGGATCGCACCGTGAGCAGCGGCACGGACGGCCTGCTCGGCGGCCTCGATGGCGCGACCGTCGTCGTCACCGGCGCCGCGCGCGGCCAGGGCGCCGCGGAGGCGCGGCTGCTCGCGCGCCTCGGAGCGCAGGTCATCGCCACCGACGTCGTCGAGCCGGACGGCGCGCTCGGCGACGGCGTCGTCTTCCGCCACCTCGACGTCACCGACGAGGAGGCGTGGGCCCGGCTCGCCGCCGATCTCGCACAGACCCTGGGCGGGGACGCGCTCCGCGGCCTGATCAACAACGCGGGCGTCACGCACCGCGCCGGCATCGCCCAGACCGAGCGCGCCGACTGGGACCGCGTGCTCGCCGTGAACCTCACCGGGCCGATGCTCGGGATGCGCGCGCTGGCGCCGCTCATGGGCGACGGATCCTCGATCGTGAACGTCGGCTCGGTCGCCGGGCTGACCGGCCACTACACGGCCGCCTACACCGCCTCCAAATGGGGACTGCGCGGGCTGTCGCGGGTCGCCGCCACCGAGTACGGGCCGCGCGGCATCCGGGTCAACACCATCCATCCCGGCTTCATCGAGACCGACATGACCGCGAACGCCCCCGCTGCGATGCGCGAGGCCCAGCTCGAGCTGACGCCGCTCGAACGCCTCGGCGAGGCTGCCGACGTCGCCGGCCTCGCGGTCTTCCTGATCTCCGACGCGTCCGGGTACATCTCGGGCGCCGACCTCCCCGTCGACGGGGGCTTCGCCTCCTCGGCCGGAGCCAAACACCTCGCCGACCGCATCGCTGCCGGAACGCCGTAACGCCGTAACGAAGGAGCCTCCTGTGTTCATGTACTTCCCGACCAACTACGTCTGGAGCCTCGCCGTCGTCGCGACCCTCAACAACGGCGGTTACATCGACGAGGTCGACCGGGCGTGCAAGCCGGTGCTGCTCGCCTCGCAGAACGGCGACGACGCCGGCACCGCCGAGCTGTACGCCGCGTGGGAGGCCGTGGCCGACCGGCTCGTCGCCAAGGCGCGCGCCGACGAGGCGGCCGGACGCCGGATCGGCGCAGGGGCGACCTACTACCGGGCGTCGCTCTACACCTCCCAGGCCGAGCGGCTGCAGTCGCCGCGGTGGGAGGGGCGCAATGCGGCGTACCAGAAGTCGATCGACCTGCTGCTGAAGCACGTGGAGCTCAGCGGCGTCCCGCTGACCCGCGTCGAG
>NZ_JBVQSP010000003.1:225133-234288 GCF_055720965.1 Leifsonia sp. PARNA 1/14 | reverse complement strand
AGGTGCCCTACGAGGGCTCGTCGTTGCCCGGCTACTTCTACCGGGCGCCGGGAGAAGGGCCGCACCCCGTGATCGTCCAGTGGAACGGCCTCGACTCGACCAAAGAGATGATGTACTACTCCGGGTTCCCGGCGATGCTTGCCGAGCGCGGCATCTCGACCTTGATGATCGACACCCCGGGATCGGGGGAGGCCCTCCGCCTGCGCGGCCTGACCGCCCGCTACGACACCGAGGTCTGGGCGGCGGCGATCGTCGACTGGATCGAGGCGAACGCCGACGAGCTCGGCGCCGACCCTGCGCGGATCGGCATCGTCGGCTGGTCGCTCGGCGGCTACTACGCGCCGCGAGCGGCGGCGTTCGAGAAGCGGCTCGCGCTCGCCGTCGCGTGGGGTGCGAACCACGACTGGGCGGCGGTTCAGGAGGCCCGGCGCAATCGCGAGGGCGAGAACCCGGTGCCGCACTACTGGGACCACGTGTTCTGGGTGTGGGGCGTGAACGACATGGACGAGTTCATCGCCAAGACGAGCTCGATGCACCTGAACGGCGTCGCCGAACGGATCACTGCGCCCCTGCTCATCACGCACGGCGCCGGCGACCGGCAGATCCCGGTGCGCTACGCCCATGAGACATACGAGCAGGCGGTGAACAGCCCTCGGCGCGAGCTGCGGATCTTCGACGACCCGGAGGGCGGGACCGAGCACATCTCGATCGACAACATGCCGTACGTGGCCGGCATCATCGCCGACTGGGTCGCCGAGACGTTCGAGGCGCTGGTGCCCGCACGGAGCTGATCGGAACGGTCATCCGCTGGGATGACCGTTCCGCATCGCTGGAGGGATGGATCGACGGCCGGCTTCCCGCAGTCTGGGGGAATGCCTGACACCAGCATGCGCCGCTCCGCGCGGCACGGGGGCCGATGATGTCGTGGACCTCCGAGCTCGTCGTCGACGACGACGCGATCCGTTCGAACGCCGCCTACTTCGCCGCCGCCACCGGAGGTCGCCTGATGGCGGTGCTCAAGGCCGACGCCTTCGGGCACGGCGCGATCGCGCACTCCGTGCTCGCGGCGGGAGCGACCTCCCTCGGCGTCACCTCGATCGATGAGGCGCTCGCCCTGCGGGCCGCCGGCGTGCGGGCGCCGATCCTGAGCTGGCTCAATCCCGTCGACGCCGACTTCGCGACAGCAGTCGGTGCGGACGTCGATCTCGCGGTGCAGAGCGTCCGGCTGCTGCACGCGGTCGGTCGCGCCGCTGCGCAGCGGGGGAGGCGCGCCCGGGTGCACCTGCACATCGACGTCGGCATGGCGCGCGACGGGGCCCCCGCCGCCGAGTGGTCCGCTCTCTGCGGCGTCGCGCGTGAGCTGGAGGCGCTCGGCAGCGTTCGCGTCCTCGGGGTGATGGGCCACATGTCGTGCGCCGACCGGCGCGATCACCCGCAGAACCGTCGCGAGCGACTCGTCTTCACGAACGCGGTCCGGACGGCGCAGCGACGCGGTCTGTCGCCCTCCGTCGCCCACCTGGCCGCGACGGCCGCGACCGTCACCGGGGTCGGCTCCGGGTTCGGGCTGCACCGCATCGGCGCCGGGCTCTTCGGCATCGACCCGTCCGGCACCTCCGACCGTCTGCGTCCGGCGCTCTCGCTGACGACGACCGTCGTCGGGTCGAGGGAGGTCGCGGCGGGGACCGGCATCGGCTACGGACTGGAGCACGTCGCCGATCGGCGCACGAACCTCGCCCTGCTGCCCGTCGGCTACGGCGACGGCCTCCCGCGCGCGGCGTCGGAGCGCGCCGAGGTGCTGGTGCGCGGCCGCCGCCGGCCCGTGGTCGGACGGTTCTCGATGGACATGCTGGTCGTGGACACCGGCGACGACCTCGTCGCGCCCGGTGAGACGGTCACCGTGTTCGGCCCGGGCGACCGCGGCGAACCGACGGTCTCCGACTGGGCCGGCTGGTCGGGCACGATCGAGCACGAGATCGTGACGCGGATCGGCAGCAGAGTCGCGCGCATCCACCGGACGACGGCGGCTGCCGCGACGGAGCAGGCGGCCCGTGCCTGAGCGGACCGTCGGGCGGGTCGCCGTGATCGGCGGCGGCGCCAACGACGAGCACGAGGTCTCGCTCGCCTCGGCGGCCGCCGTCGCGCGGGCGGTCCGCGTCCTCGGTCTGACGGCCGTGCCTCTGACGATCGACCGGAGCGGTGGCTGGTGGCTCGACGGCGGCCCCGTGTCGCCGGCGGACGCGGTCCGACGGCTGGCGTCGTGCGATGTCGCGTTCCCGGTCCTGCACGGGGTGGACGGCGAGGACGGCGCAGTGGCCGG
The DNA here is from genome assembly GCF_055720965.1 of Leifsonia sp. PARNA 1/14. Classification (NCBI taxonomy): domain Bacteria; kingdom Bacillati; phylum Actinomycetota; class Actinomycetes; order Micrococcales; family Microbacteriaceae; genus Leifsonia; species Leifsonia sp. PARNA 1/14. The sequence goes on along the minus strand of NZ_JBVQSP010000003.1, from coordinate 231,971 downwards.
GCTCTTGCGGCTCACGGGAGTGCCGTTCGTCGGCTCCCCGGTGCGGGCCGGGGCCCTGGGGATGGACAAGTGGGTCACGAAGCTCGTCGCGGAGGAGGTCGGCATCCGCACCTCGCCGGGCGTTCTCGTCGACGGATGCGCCGGCCTGGGAGACCTTCCCCTCGAGCCGCCGTTCGTCGTGAAGCCGACCACCGGAGGGTCGAGCAACGGGGTCAGCGTGGTCCGGGAGGCCGGGCAGCTGGAGGCCGCGATCGAGAGCGCGCGGGCGGCCGGCGGGGCCGCGCTGCTGGAGGCGTTCGTCGCCGGCCGCGAAGTGGACATCGCCCTGTTCCGCGATCGCGACGGCGTACTGCACGCGGGCTCGACCCTCGAGATCGAGGTGGCCGAGGGCGCTGTCTTCGACCGCGAGCAGAAGTACGACGGGTCCGCATCGTTCACGCTGCCGGCGCGCATCACCGCCGACGAGCACGCCGCCATCGACGCGGCGGCCCGCACGCTCTACGAGGCGCTCGGCTGCGCCGGCGTCGCCCGCTTCGACTTCTTCGTGACCGCCGACGGTGTCGTGCTGAACGAGGTGAACACCGCGCCCGGTTTCACCGAGCAGTCCCAGGTGCCGCGGATGTACGCCGCCGTCGGCCTCGACTACCCGCGCCTCGTCGCGGCGCTCCTCGACGCTGCCTGAGCCGCTGCGCTCGCACCACCTCGTCACCGATGGGAGAGAACCTGATGAGCGATGCTTCGCGCCCGCCCGCCGTTCGCGAGACGTGGGGTGACGCCCTCAAAGGCGTGCTGATCCTACTGGTCGTCTTCTGGCACGTCGTCATGAAGAGCTACCTCCAGGTCGACTGGCAGCTCGGCGTTCCGATCCCGGGAGTGTGGGGTCTGGCCGGCGACGCCGTCTGGCCGTTCCTGATGCCGCTGTTCCTCCTGGTCTCCGGCTACTTCGCGGCGAACGCCTTCGCGCGACCCTGGCGGATCGTCGCCCGCACCCGCGTCCTGCGGCTCCTCTACCTGTACCTGCTGTGGTCGCTGATCCACATGGCCGCGCTGTGGGCGTTCCCCGACTTCCCGACGCTGGTGCCGCGCAGCGTCTCGCAGTTCGTGGAGTCCGTCACGATCAGCCCGCCGAACACCTGGTACCTCTACGCGCTCGCCGTCTACTTCCTCGTGGCGAAGGCCCTGGCGCGGGTGCCCGCCTGGCTCGTCATCGGCGCGGCCGCCGTGCTGTCCATCCTGGTCGCGGCCGGCTTCGTGGAGGTCGTGAGCAACCGCGGCTCGCTGCTCTACGACTTCGTGTTCTTCCTGCTGGGCCTGCACCTGGCTCCGCAGCTTCGGCGCTTCGTCGTCCGGACGCGGCCTTCCCGCGCCCTGGCTTTCGTGGCGGTGTACGCGCTCGCCTTCGCGGCGATGCGGCTCACGGGCACGGAGACCATGCCCGGTGTCTGGCCGGTCGTATCGGTGCTCGGCGTGGCGATGGGGTTGGCCGTCGCGCCGCTGATCGCCCGCACGCGGCTGCTCGGCTCGGGGCTCGCCGCGCTCGGGCGCCGCAGCCTGCCGATCTACCTCATCCACATGCCGCTGCTGGCGATCGCCGACGTCGTCCTGGTCGCATGGCTCTCGGACGCCCGGGTGGCCGTGCAGCTGATCGCGGCGGCCGTTCTCCCGGTCGTGCTCACGGCTGCGCTCGTGGCCGCGTGCCTGGTGCTGAACCGGTTCCTCGCGCGCGACGGCTTCGGCTGGCTGTTCGACCTCCCGCGACACGGCTCCTTCAGCTGGAGGGGCGCACCCTGGCGGGCCGCGCTCGCGGTCGCACTGGTGGTCGCCTGCGGCGTCGTCGCAACCCGAGCGACCGCGATCGGCGGCTGCGGGCCGGAAGTGCCGGCTCAGGCCGCCGGGCGGCACGGGGAGGTCGGCATCGGCGCCGTCGGCGACGTGCTGATCCACGACGTGGGCCACCGGGTGCCCGCCGACGGCGGCGCCGGCCACTTCGACGCGGTGCGACCGTGGTTCACGCAGGACCTGGTGACCGGCAACCTCGAACAGGCGATCACGGCCGACACCGGTTTCGACAAGTGCGGCGCCGGGGCGGACTGCCTGGCGTTCCGCAGCGCTCCCGAGACGGCGGCGTATTTCCGCGGCTTCGACATCCTGAACCTGGCGAACAACCACACCGGCGACTTCGGCCCGCAGGGGTATGCGAACACCCGCACGAATCTCGCCGAGAACGGGATCCGCTCGGTCGGCGACCGCGATCAGCTCGTCTGCACCAGGATCGGCGGCACCACGGTCGCGATGATCGGCTTCGCGCCCTACCAGGGCACCAACCGGCTGACCGACCTGCGGCACGTGCGCGCCGTGGTCGCCGCGGCCGCTGCCTCCGCCGACGTCGTGGTCGTGCACGCGCACATGGGGGCGGAGGGCCCGGGTGCGAACGTCGTTCGGCCGGGCGCCGAGACGATGTTCGGCGAGAACCGCGGCGACCCGATGGCGTTCTCCCGGGCGGCCATCGACGCCGGCGCCGACCTCGTGATCGGCCACGGCCCGCACTCGCTGCGCGGAGCCGAGTTCTACAAGGGACGCCTGATCGCGTACAGCCTCGGCAACTTCGGCGGAGGCGGGGTGTTCGGCGCCGAGCAGGCCACACGGTACGGCGCATATCTCGACGTCAGCCTGCGTCCCGACGGCACGTTCCTGCGCGGTCGCGTGAACTCGGTGCATTTCGGCTACGACGACGGCCGCCCCGTGCCCGACCCCGACGACACCGCGGCGCGCCTCATCGCGCAGTTCAGCGCGCGCGACTTCCCGTCGACGGCCGCCGCCATCGCCTCCGACGGCACCCTCACCCCACCGCGACACTCGTGACGAATCCCGACATTCGTGCCACGAATCACGACTTTCGTGACGAATGTCGGGCCGCCTCGGGAGGAGGATGGGCGCGACGCGAGGAGACCCACCCATGGCGACGACGTTCCGCGACCTCCATTACGGCGACCTGCCGCTGCTGCTGCCCAACGCGTGGGACGTCGGCTCGGCGCTCGGGTTCGTCGCCGCAGGGTTCCCGGCGGTCGGCACGACGAGCTTCGGCGTCAACGCGTCGACCGGGCGGCCCGACGCCGCCGGCGCGAGCAGGGAGGCCACGGTCGCGCTGATCCGGAAGCTGCGGGTGCTGCCTGTGCACGTGACGGCCGACATCGAGGACGGCTTCAGCGACGACCCCGACGCCGTCGGTGAACTCGTCGCCGGGCTCGGGGCGGCCGGCGTGAACCTCGAGGACTCCGCGGGAGGCCGTCTCGTCGACCCGGCCATCCCTGCCGCGAAGATCGCCGCCATCAAGCGGGCGGCGCCGCACGTGTTCGTCAACGCGCGCGTCGACTCCTACTGGTTCCACGAGGACGACACCGTGGAGGCCGTTCTCGCCAGGGCGGCGGTCTACGCCGAGGCGGGCGCTGACGGGCACTTCGTCCCGGGGGCGGCCGATCCCGCGGTGCTGGAGCGGCTGGCCGCGGGCTGCCCGCTGCCGCTCAACGTGCTCGTGGTCCCGAACCTGACCCTCGCGCAGCTGCGGGATCTGGGCGTGCGACGGGTCAGCACCGGGTCGTTGCCCTACCGCGTGGCGATCGACGCGGCCGTCGGCAGCGCCCTCGCGGTGCGAGACGGCGAGGAGGTCCCCTCGGCGACCTCCTACGCCGACTCCCAGCAGCGCCTCCTCGACTTCGCTCAGCTCACGGAGGCAGCGGACGCCGGCATCGAAACCGGCGTGGACGCTGCCTCATAACGGGTGAGGCTCGCCGGCCCCACCAGCTCCGACGACAGCAGCGTCAGCAGACGCCCCTCGGGGAAGAGCCGCCTGCCCGCCCCGACCGCCGTCGGGAACGTCAGCAGTCGGTACTCGTCGACGCGGCCCGCGGCCTCCAGTTGCGCGACGAGCGTCCCGCTGCCGATCACGACCACGTCGCGCTCCGGCAGGGTGTCGTCGAGCCACGCCTCGAGGTCGGCAGGCTGGCGGGTGCCCGACCACTGCTCGACCTCGACCGCGCTGCCGCTCACCACGGCCTTCGACGCCCGGTTCATGGCCTGCGAGAACGGGTCGTCGCGCGCGGGCCACAGCGTGCTGAAGTGCTCCCAGGTGCGGCGGCCGAACAGCAGCACCCCGGTCTGCAGGAGCTCGCCCAGCCGGAACTTGTCGCCGGCGACGCCCTGCGGCCCGAAGCGCATCGCCCAGCCGCCGAACGGCGTGCCGTCGCTCCCGTCCGGATCCTCCACGACTCCGTCCAGCGTGATGAACTGCACGACGATCAGCTTTCCCATGATGTCCTCCTCTTCGTGACGCGCGTCGGCGTCATCAGTGGATACGAACGGGAGGGCCGAAAATCATCGCACGACGGCGAACTCCTCGAACAGGGCGAACAGCCGCGGGTCCTGGTAGACGAGGATCTGCCCGATCGCACCCGTCCCGTCGCCCTCGTCGTCGCCCTCGAACAGCTGGACCGTGTGCGGTTCGCGGCCCTCGCCGACGCCGCGGTAGAGCAGGAACCCCGGCCGTCCCGCCGCCGAGACGGGCACCGTCGACCACTCCGTGCCGCGCCACGCGAACAGGTGCTCCATGAACGCCAGGTAGGGCGCAGCCCCGATCGACCACTGCGGCACCGGCGGCATCTCGAACACGACGTCGTCGGCGACGAGGGAGGCCAGGGCCGGCACGTCCGCGCGCTCGATCGCGCGGGCGTACCGCTCGACGGCGGCCGGGGCGAGCGGGTGCGGACGCCGTACGCCCTCATCGACGGCGGCCCGTGCACGCTGGAGGGCCGAGTCGGCCGACGCCACCGACACCTCCAGCACGGCCGCGGTCTCGGCCGCCGAGAGGCCCAGCACCTCCCGCAGCACGAAGGCCCCGCGCTGCAGCGGAGTCAACGACTGCAGCATCGCGGTGACCGCGAACCGCACCTCCTCACGGCGCTCCGCGGTGCGTTCCACTTCCGATTCGGCGGCCCAACCCGTCGGCGCGGGCAGCAACCAGGGCACGTCGAAGGCTGGGACCAGCGGCGCGCCGGCCTCCAGCCCCGGTTCGCGGAGGTCGCGCGGCAGCGGGCGGCGTGGCGCCTCCCGCAACCGGTCGAGGCAGACGTTGCGGGCGATCCGGTAGCACCAAGTGGCGAGGGAGGCCTTGGCGGGGTCGTACGAGTCGCGTGCCCGCCACGCCCGCTCCAGCGCGTCCTGCGCGGCGTCCTCCGCCTCGAACGGCGACCCGAGCAGCTGGTAGCAGAACGCGGTGAGCCGGCGGCGCATCCCGCCGAGCTCGACTTCGAAACCCGTCACGCGCCGATCCTATGCGTGCGCCGCACGCCCTTCGGCGCCGACTCGGGCGTAGTGTCGGGCGACCTGACCGAGGAGGACCCTCATGATCGCCCTTTCGCGCAAGCGCGAGCCCCGTCCCGACCGGCCGGGCCCCGACCACTCGTCCGTTCCGAACGGAGTCCGCGCGGCCTCCGAATGGTCGTGGCGGCTGCTCACGGTCATCGCCCTCGCCGGCGTCGTCATCTACCTGGTGGTGGTGTTCCAGGACATCGTGGTGCCGCTGCTCGTCGCGCTGCTGGTCTCCGCACTGCTGCAGCCGACCGTCTCCAGCCTCATCCGTCACCATTGGCCGAAGTGGCTGGCCATCACCGTGTGCGTGGTCGCGTTCGGGGCGATCCTGGCCGGGCTGATCACGCTCGTCGTCTGGCAGGTGCGCGTCGGCCTCCCGCAGCTGGAGCACGAGTCGGTCGCGGCCTACAACCGGGCACGGGATGCGTTGCGCCAGCCGCCGTGGAACGTCACGGACTCCGAGTTCGCCGGCTACATCCGCAGCGCGGGCACGTTCGCGCAGAAGGACAGCGCAGCGCTGGTGGGCGGCGTGCTCAAAGTCGGGACGACCACCGGGCACCTGCTCGCCGGCTGGCTGATCGCGATCTTCGCGACCATCTTCATGCTCATCGACGGCGGCGGCATCTGGCGCTGGATCACCCGCCTGTTCCCGGCCGGAGGACGGCCCGCCATCCGGGCCGCGGGCGATGCGGGCTGGCGAACGCTGACCAGCTTCGTGCGCGTCCAGATCCTCGTCGCGGCCGTCAACGGCGTCGGCATCGGCCTCGTCGCGTTCTTCCTCGGCCTGCCGCTCGCCATCCCGATCGGGGTGATCGTGCTGCTGGCGTCGTTCATCCCGGTGATCGGTGCGATCGTGTCGGGGATCATCGCCGTCGTGATCGCGTTGGTCTTCGGCGGTCCCATCCAGGCCGTCATCATGCTCGCCGGAGTGCTGCTCGTTCACCTGCTCGAGGCGCACGTCATGCAGCCGCTCCTCGTCGGCGGCGCGGTCAAGGTGCATCCGCTCGCCGTGGTGGTCGGTGTCGCCGCCGGCTCCGGCATCGCAGGCGTTCCCGGTGCACTGTTCGCCGTCCCGCTCATCGCGGTGGCCAACGCGATGGTGTCCGCCATCCTGCGGGTCGCTCACGGCACGCCGCCGGCCGACGATCCGGGGCCCGAGAAGGTGGAGGTGGCAGGCGCGACACCCGAGACCTGACATCCCGCAGCGGCAGTGCCCCTCCCACTCGTACGCGGCTATGGTGTGCGGTGGCGGCGGGTGTGAGGAGGTCCGATGCGCGTGATGGCCTGGCTGAAGCGTCACGATCCGGACTTCGCGGCGCTGCGCCGTGCCGGGCGCGCGGCGATCGTGATGCCGCTGCTGTTCGCGTTCGGCGGCGTGGTCATCGGCAGCCCGGACGTCGCGACCTTCGCCGCCTTCGGGTCGTTCGCGATGCTGCTGCTGGTCGACTTCAGCGGCCCGCTGATCGATCGCGTG
>NZ_JBVQSP010000003.1:214712-225037 GCF_055720965.1 Leifsonia sp. PARNA 1/14 | reverse complement strand
GAGCAGGCGCAGCTCGGCCTCGCCGTCGCGGGTGCCGTGCTCGTCTGCGTCGGCACGCTCGTGTCGAGGCCGGTCTGGCTCTCGGCCGTCGCCATGGCGGTGGTCGCCTTCGGCGTGCTGTTCGCGGGTTCCGTGAGCTCGGTCATGGCGTCCGCGAGCACGTCCCTGCTGCTGGCGTTCATCCTCCCCGTCACGCTTCCCGGCACGGTCGCATCGCTCGGCCCGCGGCTGCTGGGCTGGGGGATCGCGGCCGTCGTCGCCGTCGTCGCCATCGTCGTGCTCTGGCCGGCGCCGACCCGCGAGCCGTTGCGCGGCCCCGCCGTCGACGCCTGCCGGGCGCTCGCCGCACGGCTGCGCGCCGAGGCCGCGGCGATGCTGCGCGCCGGCAACCCCGAGCTGGCCGCCGACCGCGACGCAGCGACCCAGGAGGCCGACGCGGCGGTCGCCGCGCTGCACCGGTCGTTCCTGAACACGCCATACCGGCCGACCGGGCTCAGCACATCGGCGCGCACCATCGTCCGGCTGGTCGACGAGCTGACCTGGCTGAACGCCGTCATCGAGCAGTTCGAGCACGTCAAGCTGTCGGCCACGACCCCTGGCGGCCCCGTGCACGTCGCAGCCTTCGAGGTGAAGAGCGCCGCGGCCGCCGTGCTGGAACGCGGGGCCGATCTGCTGGCGCAGCACGGTGGCGACCCGGCCGGCGTGGAGAGCGCGCTCGGCCTCCTGGGCGAGGCGCGCGGCGCCGTGGAGGCCGCCACGATGACGGTCCCGGCCTCCGGTGAGAAAGAGGAGGGGGGCCGCGCCGCCGACCGGTTCGTCGCCTCCCTCGATCCCGGCTTCCGCGCGCAGGAGCTGGCCCAGGCGACCACGTCGGTCGCAGTGAACATCGCGCTCACGGCGCGGGCGGAGCGCCGCTCCTGGTGGCAGCGGGTGATGGGGCGTCAGCCCGGCGACCTCGTCGGGCCGGTGGCGGCCGCGGCGGAGCGCGCGACGGGGTACGTCGGCTGGAACTCCGTCTGGCTGCGCAACAGCATCCGCGGCGCCGTCGCGCTCGGGCTCGCCGTTCTGCTGGCCAACCTGACCGGGGTGCAGCACTCCTTCTGGGTGGTGCTCGGCACACTTTCCGTGCTCCGCTCCAATGCGCTGAGCACCGGCCAGACGGTGTTGCGCGGTGTCATCGGAACCTCGATCGGGGTGCTGCTGGGCGCGGCGGCGATGTTCGCGATCGGTGACAACCGTGTGGTCATCTGGGTCCTGCTGCCGATCGCGATCCTGGTGGCCGGCGTCGCGCCGGCGGCGATCTCGTTCGCGGCCGGTCAGGCGGCGTTCACGATCCTGCTCGTGCTGCTCTTCAACCTCATCGCACCGTCGGGGTGGACGGTCGGGCTCATCCGCATCGAGGACATCGCGCTCGGCTGCGCGGTGAGCCTCCTGGTCGGGGCGCTGTTCTGGCCGCGCGGAGCCGCAGCCGCGCTGAGACAGGCGCTGGCGCAGGCGTACACCGAGAGCGTGGCGTATCTCGCTGCAGCCGTCGCGTTCGGGCTGGGCCGGTGCGATGCCGCGGCGCACGACCTCCCCGAGCCGCGGGCGCAGTCGCTGCGCGCCGCGGCGGCCGCGCGCCGGCTCGACGACGCTTTTCGCACCTACCTGGGGGAGCGCGGCAGCAAGAGCCGGCCGCTCGCCGAGGTCTCGGCCTCCGTCAACGGCGTCGCGGGCGTGCGGCTGGCGAGCGACGCGATCCTCGACCTCTGGCGGGGGCAGGAGGCCGCTGACGCCGACCGGGCGGGCGCGCATCGCGCGTTGGACGCCTCCATCTCACGGCTCGACGACTGGTACTCGCGGCTCGCGTCGCGCCTGGTGACGCGGGACGCCCTTCCGACACCCGAGCCGGTCGACGCCTCCGCCCGCTCGCGGCTCGCCGACGCTGTCGAGCGCGACCTCGGCGACGACCGCGGGAACGTCTCGGCGACGGCGGTGCGGATCGTGTGGACGGGCGACTACCTCGACGTCGTCCGCCGGCTGGAGGGTGTCATCGTCGGGCCCGTGGACACCCTCGGCGACGACCTCCCGAGCCGTTCGCGCGCCGCCGGCTGAGGCGAAACGCGGCACCGCGGGCGCCGGGCCGTCGCACTTCCTCGAGCGCTTGGAGAGGAGACCACGGGCGTGTCCTGCCCGCATATCCTCCAGCCCGAACTGCCCTGTAGCCGAGTGCGGGGGTGCGGCGATACATTGTGCGCGACGTCGGCCGACAGGGCCGCGCAGGATGTGCGGGAGGTGGTCGTCGTGAGCACGACCAATCGGGTCCGGCCCACGTTCAGCGGGTTGTCGGCGCCGGCGCAGCTGACCGTCGAAGGCGCAGGGATCGTCGTCGGCGGAGCGGTGTTCGTCGTAGCGGGCGTGGTGGCGCTCCTGCTGTTCTGGGGGCGCACGCTGCCGATCGCCGGTCCCGGCTCGGTTGGGCAGTTCGTCGCCATCGCCGGCGGCGTCATCGCCTTTCTGGCCTACATCACCGGGAGGCTCTGGCGTCGGGAGGGGCTGACGCCCTTCCAGTCCGGCCGCGACCCCGCCGGCACCGCGCACAAAGCGAGCGGCGTCGACATCTTCGACACCTTCGCCATCGCCCTCGCGCACGGCATCCTCGCCCTGCTCGGCTGGCTCGTGCTCGGTGCGGTACTCGCCAACGGTTTCCAAGATGCGACGGTCTACTCGCTCTCGGCGACCGCGCTCGCCGCTGCCGCCGCCGGCGTGACGGGGTACGCGGTGTTCCTCTCGGCCGCCCGGATGGACCTGATGCGGCTCTCGACCGTGCTCGCCGCATTCGCCGTGGTCGGCATCCTGGCCTCCATGCTCAGCGCGCCCGACCCGCACTGGTGGCAGCAGCACCTCAGTGCACTCGGGATGACGCAGAGCGTGTCGTCGCTGACCTTCAACCTCACGCTGATCGTCGCCGGTGTCATCGTCACGGCGATCGCGCGCTACGCCACCGACGCCCGCGGCATCGCGGACCCGCGACGGAGGTCGGCCGTGCTGCGCGTGCGCGTCGGACTCATCCTGATCGGCGTGCTGCTGGCGTGCGTCGGCATTTTCACGCTGAACATCTCGGTGACCCTGCACAACGTGTCGGCGGTGGGGATGGTGCTGGTGTTCGCGCTCGTCGTCTTCTGGGTGCGCGCCGCGCTGCCGAACGCTCCGGCCTCGTTCTTCGTCCTCGGCTACGTCTTCTTCGGCACGATCGTGCTGATGCTGGTGTTCTTCGCGGTCGGCTATTACGTGCTGACCGCGGCCGAGCTCGTCGCCGGCGTGCTGGTGTTCAGCTGGCTCATCGTCTACCTGCGGGTCAGCGGTGCCGCCGCCGAGGCGGAGATCAGCGCCGTCGGCTGAGCGACGAGAACACCGCCGCCGTGGCCGTCCCGTACACGAGGTGCGCGGCCAAATCCTTTCCGAGAGTCTTCGCGTCGTACTCCGTGATCGGCTTGTACAGGTGCATCGGCGGCAGGATGATGTAGCCCGACAGCCACATCCCCGCGCCGAAGATCAGGCCGTACACGGTGCGCGGTCTCCGGAGCGATCCGGCGACGACCCCGTACGCGACGGCCCCCGAGAGGGCGTACGTCCAATGAGCGATGTTGTTGAGACGGCGCGCCCGGGAGTCCGGCAGGTCGGTCTCGAACAGCCCGTCGATGATGCGCCGGCCGACCTGTGCGGGTGCCGGAGCGTTCTCCCATCCGGTCACATCGGCCGAGGACTCCCAGTCCGCGAAGCGCTCGGTTCCGTGCTCCCGACGGTATTGCAGGTAGAGCCAGACGTCGAAGGCGACCGTGCCGACCACGCCGGCCACCGCGCCGCGGACGATTGCACCGATCGGAGTCGTCATGTCGGTCTCCCTCGCGTCTCGCACAGGATGTCTCGCACAGGATGTCTCGCCCAGGATGCCCCCGGGTCGGTGCCCGCGGGAAGACCAGTGGCCGAATCCGCGCGGCGGCGTGCGCCGCGGAAGCGGAGAATAGACGCATCGTCGAGGAGCAGCACACTCTTTCGACACCGTGTACAGGATTCGGTGTCCCGCGCCCGCCTAGCATCCTCGTGACCCGATGGAGGAGTTGATAGCAATGGACAGCATCGAACGTGACGTGGTCATCGTCGGCGCTGGAGCCTCCGGCCTCACGGCCGCGACGGAGCTGAAGAAGGCCGGACTGAGCGTGGCCGTCCTGGAGGCCAGGGACCGCGTCGGCGGCCGCCTCTGGACGAACGACATCGACGGCGCGACGCTGGAGATCGGCGGCCAGTGGGTCTCGCCCGACCAGGACGCGCTCATCGAGACCCTCGACGAGCTGGGGCTGGAGACGTACTCCCGGTACCGCGAGGGCATCAACATCTACCTCGGCGAGAACGGGGCGCGCCGCACGTTCGAGGGCGAGATCTTCCCCGTCGCCCCGGCCACCGAGAAGGAGATCGTCGGCCTGATCGAGCGCCTCGACGCGCTCGTCGCAGAGATCGACCCCGACCGCCCGTGGGAGCACCCGCAGGCCAAGGAGCTCGACGAGATCTCGTTCCGCCGCTGGCTGGAGGCGCAGACCGACGACGAAGAGGCCCGCCTCAACATCGGCATGTTCATCGCGGGCGCGATGCTCACCAAGCCCGCGCACGCCTTCTCCGCGCTGCAGGCCCTGCTCATGGCGGCCAGCGCCGGCAGCTTCAGCAACCTCGTCGACGCCGACTTCATCCTCGACAAGCGCGTGAAGGGCGGCCTCCAGCAGGTGCCGCTCCTGCTCGCCGAGCGCCTCGGCGACGACGTGCACCTGAACGCCCCGGTGCGCACCCTCCGCTGGGACGAGTCGGGCGTCACGGCGATCGCCGACGGCGTGGAGGTGCGGGCACGGTTCGCGATCCTCGCCGTTCCTCCGGTGCTGATCAGCCGCATCTCGTACGAGCCGCCGCTCCCGCGCCGCCAGCAGCAGCTCCACCAGCACCTCTCGATGGGCTTCGTCATCAAGGTGCACGCCGTGTACGAGACGCCGTTCTGGCGCGACAACGGCTATAGCGGAACCGCCTTCAGCCCCTATGAGCTCGTGCACGAGGCGTATGACAACAGCTATCACGGCGACCCGCGCGGGACGCTGGTCGGCTTCGTCTCGGATGAGGCCGCCGACGAGGTGTTCCGGCTGTCGCCGGAGGAGCGCAAGGCGCGCATCCTCGAATCGCTGTCGCACTACTACGGCGTCGAGGCGCTCAGCCCGGTCGTGTACTACGAGAGCGACTGGGGCAGCGAGGAGTGGACCCGCGGCGCCTATGCCGCGAGCTTCGACATGGGAGGCCTCGCCCGCTACGGCTCGGACCTCCGCGCGCCCGTCGGCCCCATCCACTTCTCGTGCAGCGACATGGCGGGCAAGGGCTATCAGCACGTCGACGGCGCGATCCGCGTCGGCCGCGAGACCGCGGCGGCGATCGTCGCCGCGCTGCAGCCGACCTCGCGGTAGGCGCGCCCCCAGACCGCGCGCGGCCAGTCGTGGATGGCCGCGCGCTCCACTCCCGGCCGGCCGGGACGCGCACCGTCGTGGGATGCGCGCCCCGGCCGCCGGCGCATCCCCGCCGGGCGTCGACGCCTTAATGCTTGTGTAGGCCCGAACTAAGATGCGGAATGTCGCATGGATCAGGTACAGTTGTAAGCACGAGCCGATGTCGAATCATCCATCGGCTCACTGGTAGACGGAGGCGCGCGGGTACGCACCTCTCGTCGACGACCAGGCTGCTCCTAGTGCAGCGCTTCGATGCCCCCAGCCGGGTCGGATTCCGCTGGGGGCATCGCCCCATTCCTCGGCCGCGTCGAAAGTCGTCCTCGAGCCCGCGGCCCAGTGCGCCGCTCAGAGGGCGGTGATCGTCCAGCCCGCGGTCGCCGACTCACCGGGGGCGAGCACGATCAGGTCGATTCCGGAGTTGTATGCGTCGGGCGGGCACGTCATCGGCTCGACCGCGAGGCCCAGACGGTTCAGCGCCGGGATGTCGCGGTCGGCGGTGTGCACCTGCACCCACGCGCACGCCTCGTCCCACGTCATCGCGACGCCCGTCCCGTCGGCCGAGCGCACCGCGACTGTGGCGCGGCCGTCGTCGCCGCGCAGCAGGCCGGTGAACGCGTGGTCGATGAAGGTGTCGGCGATCGCCCGCGGCGCGCGGAAGTCGAACACACCCGCATCCTCGACGGCGACGTCCGCGAGCCCGGTCGGGACGAGCCGGTCCTCCGTCACGGTCAGCACCTCCGAGGCGGGCAGCTCGAGGGTCCAGTCGTCGACGCGGCCGCTGCCGGCGACGAGATACGGGTGCGGTCCGGTGCCCCACGGCGCGGGCGTGGGGCCCGAGTTGGTGCCGGTGACGGTCGTGTGGAGGCCGTCCTCGTCGAGCTCGAACGCGACGGCGACCTCCACGCGGTGCGGGTAACCCTCCTGCGCCTCGATGGTCGCGGTCAGCGTGACGCTGCTCGCCGACCGGTCGATGGCGGTGAAGTCCAGCCACGCGGCGAGGCCGTGGAGGGCGTGGCCGCGGCCGGGCTCGGTGAGGGCGAGCTGCTGCTCCACGCCGTCGAAGGTGTACCGCCCGTCGACGACCCGGTTGGGCCAGGGCGCGAGCGTGGCTCCGCGGAAAGCCGGACGCACCTCGTCGGCGTCGAACGGGACGACGAGGGGACGGCCGCGGTGCTCCAGGGTGCGCAGCGAGGCGCCGATCGACGCGATCGTCGCGTGGTAGTCGCCGGCGGTCAGGCCGAAGTGAGTGCCGGAGAGGGGGATGCTCATCCGCCCATTCTGGCCGCAACCCTCGAGTACGCACGAATTCGGTCGAAATCCGCCGAGTACGCCGTCTCTTCGCACGCTCGGCGACCGGCGAGCGATCCGATAGCTGAACGACCGGTAACGATCGGCCCGTCGGGGTTGCCGCAGGAGGCGGGTCGGATTGAATGGGGTCATGCGTAGTGTCGGTTGGTCGTTGTTCGGGTTCGCGTTGGTGGTCGGCGCGGTCGCGCTGGGCGCGCTCACCACACCGGCCGTCGACCACGGCCTGGCCACCGTCGCCGTGGGCCATCACGACGGGTTCACGCGGCGGCAGTGGGTGGACCTCGCCATCGCCGCGCTCTTCTTCATCGCCGCTGCAGCCGCGGCAGGCGCCCTCGTCGTCACGCGACTGCGTGCCGCCGCGCGCCGCGGCGACACCCCGTCCGCGCCGCCCGCGCCTCCCGTCACCGTCGAGGTCTGACGCGCGCTACCGGCACTCGCCGGTGATTTGCGCCAAATGTGGCGTTAGGGGCCGCGAGACGCAACATTTGCGGCAAATGTCGCCACCTCGCTCAGGCGGGAGGCGGCGCGCCAGGCGCTCACTCCGCGGCGCGCAGCGCGGCGTAGAGGTCGGCGCGGGCCGCGAAGCCGCCGAGGTCGCGGCCGAGGAGGCGCTCGGCGTCCGCGACGCGTGCGCGCAGCGTGTGCCGGTGCATGCCGAGCCGCCGCGCGGCCACGTCGTACACGCCGTCGGCATCCAACCAGGTGCGCAGGATGCCGGGCAGCGCCGGGTCGGCCTCCGCCAAAGGCTCCAGGGCGGTCGCCGCCACCGCCCGGGCGTCCGGCGTCTGCAGTAGCGCGAGCATCCCCGCCGCCGCCACGTCGTCGAACGACGGCACGGGTTCGTCCGGCGTCGACCGTCGCGCGGCGACGCCTGCCTGCGTCACTCCGGAGGCCAGGGCGTCGAGGGCGACGGGGGCGGACGACCCTCCGCGTAGGTCGAAGCGCGCGGCGAGCCCGGCGACGGTCTCCGGTGCGGCTCCGACGATCACCAGGTCCTGGCCGTCGCGGGCGAAGAAGCCGTCGCTGTCGGCGTCCAGCCAGTCCGCGGCGGAGGCGCCGGCTGCCCCGTGCAGCACCGTCACGCGCACCGGCCGGTCGGGCAGGGCGCCCAGCACGGGCTCCGCGATCGTCTCGGCGAGCGTGCGCTCCCCGGCGAGGAGGGCGCGCCAGACCGCCGTGCGGAGCCGGGCGCGCGCCGCGTCGGTGGCGCGGCTCTGCTCGAGCGCCAGGCCGGCGAGCGCGACGACGCCGGTCACGACCTGCTGCGCGGCCTGGTCGAGGCCCTCGGAACCGACGGCGAGCACGCCGCGCAGGCGCCCGGCGGCGCCGAGGGTCTGGAGTGCGAACGGTCCGGCGTCGGTGCTTGCGGTTCCCGCGGCCCGGCGGCGGCTGCGTAGCAACGGCTCGGCCGCCTCCGTCAGCGTTGCACGCGCCGGCGCGTCCAGCGCGCCCGAGGGCGCGATGCGGTCGAGGGTGCCGTCCGCCCCGAACAGCGCGACCGGCCGCTCGATCTGGCGCGCCAGCTCGCCGAGTACGGCGCCCAGGGCGTCCGGCCGCAGCGCCGCGAGCGAGATCGCACGCGAGGCACGCAGCGCCCAGGTGTTGCGCGCGTAGGCGTCCGCCGCGACGCGGTCGGCGACGAACCGGGCGACGGCGATGAACGGCGTGCGGTAGGGAACCTCGAACAGCGGGAGGCCGTGCCGGGTGCAGGCCTCCACCAAAGGCTCGGGGGTGTCCCGCAGCACCTCGGTCCCGAACCCCAGCCCCGCGATCCCGTGCGACACCAGTCGCGAGACGTACGGCTCGACGTCGTCCGGCGTACCGGTGACCAGGAGCACCTGGCCGGGGGAGAGGAAGGGCGTCGGGTCGGGGAGGTCGGAGCTGTGCGCCCACGAGAGCGGCACGTCGAGGTCGCCGACGTCGGCCGGCGTGAGTCGGCGGAGGCCGAGCTCCGGTCGCGCGAGGAGCTGGGCGAGGGTCGCGGGCATCGGGGCACTCCATCTGCCAGGGTGTCGAATCCAGTTTCTGAAATTGTACGGTCCGTCCAGGCGGAGGTCACGCCTCGCTCCTTACGATGCCGCCATGACCATCGTTTCCCCCGCCTCCGCAACCCTCGTCGGCGGACCCTCGCTCCCGCAGGAGCGCCGGCTCGTCACCCCCATCCCCGGACCGGAGTCGCGCAAGCGCGCCGAGCGCAAGGCTCAGGCCGTCGCCGCCGGTGTCGGCGCGACCATCCCGGTCTACACCGTCGCAGCGGGCGGGGGTGTGCTCGTCGACGTCGACGGCAACTCGCTCATCGACTTCGGCTCCGGCATCGCCGTGACCGGTGTTGGCAACGCCGCCCCGCGCGTCGTCGAGGCCGTCACCCAGCAGGTCGCTGCGTTCACGCACACCTGCTTCACCGTCGCACCCTACGACTCCTACGTCGACGTGGCCGAGGCGCTCAACCGGCTCACCCCCGGCGACTTCGCCAAGCGAAGCGCCCTCTTCAACTCGGGTGCGGAGGCCGTGGAGAACGCGGTCAAGATCGCCCGCCACTACACCGGCAAGCAGGCCGTCGTCGCGTTCGACCACGCCTACCACGGCCGCACCAACCTCACGATGGGCCTCACCGCCAAGAACCAGCCGTACAAGAACGGCTTCGGCCCGTTCGCGCCCGAGATCTACCGGGCGCCGCTCAGCTACCCGCTGCGAGACGGCGGCCTGTCGGGCGCCGAGGCGGCCAAGCGCGCGATCACGATCATCGAGAAGCAGATCGGCGCCTCCAACCTCGCCGCCGTCATCATCGAGCCCATCCAGGGCGAGGGCGGCTTCATCGTCCCGGCCGACGGCTTCCTGCCCGCGCTGCAGGAGTGGGCCAACGAGAACGGTGTCGTGTTCATCGCCGACGAGGTGCAGACCGGCTTCGCCCGCACCGGCACCATGTTCGCCTCCGAGCAGTTCGGCATCGTGCCCGACCTGATCGTCACCGCAAAGGGCATCGCCGGCGGCCTCCCGCTGTCGGCCGTCACCGGTCGCGCCGAGATCATGGACGCCCCGCAGGCCGGCGGCCTCGGCGGCACCTACGGCGGCAACCCGCTCGCCTGCGTCGCCGCGCTCGCCGCGATCGAGACCTATGAGCAGGAAGACCTCGCCGGCCGCGCCCGCGCCATCGGCGAGATCCTCTTCGAGAAGCTCGGCGCCCTCCGCGCCGCCGACCCGCGCGTCGCCGAGGTGCGCGGCAAGGGCGCGATGGTCGCCATCGAGCTGGTCGACCCGGAGACCGGGGAGCCGGACGCCGCGCTCACCGCGAAGGTCGCCGCCGCCTCGCACGCTGCGGGCGTCGTCCTGCTGACCTGCGGCACCTACGGGAATGTGATCCGGTTCCTGCCGCCGCTGAGCATCCCCGACCAACTCCTCATCGAGGGGCTGGACGTCGTCGCGGAGGCGGTGGCCAACGCATGAGCGCCGTCGACACTGTGACCGAGACCACGACGTTCACCGACCGTGAGCAGGAGCTCA
>NZ_JBVQSP010000003.1:186532-214616 GCF_055720965.1 Leifsonia sp. PARNA 1/14 | reverse complement strand
GCGGAGGCGGTGGCCAACGCATGAGCGCCGTCGACACTGTGACCGAGACCACGACGTTCACCGACCGTGAGCAGGAGCTCCTCGCGCGCGTCCCCGACGGGCTGTTCATCGGCGGCGCCTGGGAGGCCGGAACCCGCGAGCAGATCCAGGTGCAGGACCCGGCCACCGGCCGCGTCATCAAGCGCATCGCCAACGCGACCCCCGAGGACGGCATCCGCGCCCTCGACGCCGCCGTCGCGGCCCAGGAGGCCTGGGCCGCGACCCCGCCGCGCACGCGCGCCGAGATCCTGCGCCGCGCGTTCGACCTCCTGCAGGAGCGCCGTGACGACTTCGCGCTGCTGATGACGCTCGAGATGGGCAAGCCGCTGGCCGAGGCCAACGGCGAGGTCACCTACGGCGGCGAGTTCCTGCGCTGGTTCTCCGAGGAGGCCGTGCGCATCGCCGGTCGCTACGGGCAGAACCCGGAGGGCACCGGCACCATGGTCGTCTCGCAGCGCCCCGTCGGCCCGTGCTTCTTCATCACGCCGTGGAACTTCCCGCTGGCGATGGCGACCCGCAAGATCGCGCCGGCGCTCGCCGCCGGCTGCACGGTCGTCGTGAAGCCGGCCGAGCTGACCCCGCTGACCACGTTGTTCTTCGCCCAGCTGCTCGCCGACGCCGGCGTGCCCGCCGGGGTCGTGAACGTCGTCCAGACGAACACCTCGGGCGCGGTCTCGGCCCCGATCATCGCCGACCCCCGCCTCCGCAAGCTGTCGTTCACCGGCTCCACGCCGGTGGGTCGCGCCCTGCTCGCGCAGGCCGGTCAAAACGTGCTCCGCACCTCCATGGAGCTCGGCGGCAACGCGCCGTTCGTCGTGTTCGACGACGCCGACCTCGACAAGGCGGTGGAGGGCGCGATGCTCGCGAAGTTCCGCAACATCGGCCAGGCGTGCACGGCCGCCAACCGCTTCATCGTGCACGAGGACGTCGCGGACGAGTTCGCCCGCCGCGTCACCGCCAAGGTCGACGCTCTGAAGATCGGCCGCGGCACCGAGGAGGGCATCACCATCGGCCCGCTCATCGACCACCGCGCCGTCGCCACCATGCAGGCGCTGGTCGGCGATGCAGTCGCGCGCGGCGCCCGCGTGCTCACCGGGGGGAACGCACCCGAGGGCGACGGCTTCTTCTACGAGCCCACCGTCATCGTGGACGTGCAGCCCGGCAGCGAGATCCTCCGCGAGGAGATCTTCGGCCCGGTGCTGGCGATCACCACCTTCGCCACCGAAGAGGAGGCCGTGGCACGCGCCAACGAGACCGAGTACGGTCTGGTCGGTTACGTGTTCACGCAGGACCTCGCACGCGGCCAGCGCATGATCGACCGGGTCGACACCGGGATGATGGGGCTCAACACCGGGCTCGTCTCCAACGCGGCCGCCCCGTTCGGCGGTGTGAAGCAGTCGGGCCTCGGCCGTGAGGGCGGGCTCGAGGGAATCCACGAGTACCTCAGCACGAAGTACACGCTGATCCCCGCCTGATCCAGCCGGAGCAGCACGAACCCGAAAGAAGCGACCATGACCAGTACTGAGCGCAGCCGCGTGGCCCAGCGCATCCTCGTCGGTTACACGGCGACCCCGGCCGGCGAGGACGCCCTCGCCGCCGGGGCCGCGCTGGCCGCCTCCGTCGGGGCGGGCCTCGACGTGGTCCTGGTGATGCCGGACACCTCCCGGCGCGGCAACGTGCCGAACGACCCGGCCTACGACGCCCTCCTGCGCGACACCGCGGAGGGCTGGCTGGCGGACGCACGCACCCGCGTGCCGTCGTCGGTCGCCTTCAGCGGGCGGGTCGCCTTCGGCGACTCGCTCGCGGAGGGCCTGCTGGCCTCGGCGGAGGAGCTCGGCTCGACGTTGATCGTCGTCGGCGCCGCGCGTGGAGGCCTGCTCGGCCGGTTCACGGTCGGCTCTGTGGCCGGCGCGCTGCTGCACGCGTCGCCGATCCCCGTGCTGCTCGCCCCGGAGGGCTGGCGCGACCACGCTCCGCAGCTCACCCGGGTGACCAGCATGGTCGGCACGCGGGCCGGCGCGGAGGCCGTGCTCATCACGGGCGAACGGCTGTCCGCGGCGGCGGGCGTCCCGTTGCGGCTGGTGTCGCTGCTCGCGCTCGACCTCCCCGGCGACGCGCGTGCGCCCAAGCAGAACGTCGGCGAGCATCACGCGGCCACCGTGCTGCAGGAGGCCAGCGCGGCCACCGGCGTCGTCGCGACCGCGGTCGTGGCGAAGGGCGACACCATCCAGAACGCGATCTCGCGGCTCGACTGGGAGCCGGGCGAGGTCGTCGTGGTCGGGTCGAGCCGCCTCGCACAGCCCTCGCGGCTCTTCCTGGGCTCGACGGCAGCCGCGATGCTGCGCGAGCTGCCGGTGCCGATGATCGTGGTGCCGCGCCCGGAGTGACGCTCTCTGCGACTCCTCACAGTTGAAACTTTGACTGTGCAGTCCGTGTAAGGGGAGGCTTACCTTACAATCGAATCCGGCCGCAGCCCGTCGGCCGGAATCGACCGCCTTCCGCAAAGGACCATCATGTCTCCCTTGGGTGTCGCCGCTCTCGGCGCCGTCGCCGGCCTCACGATCTTCCTCGGCCTTCCCGTGGGGCGGATCCGCTCCAACGCCGTCGGTCTCAAGGCCGCTCTGAACGCCCTCGCGACCGGCATCCTGATCTTCCTGCTCTGGGACGTGCTGTCGCAGGCGTGGGAGCCGGTCGACACGGCGCTCTCGTCGCACCAGCTCGGCCCTGCCCTCGGACAGGGCCTGCTGATGGCCGCCTGCATCGGCGTCGGCCTCCTGAGCCTGACGTACGTCGACCGGTATATGAAGCGGCGGGCGCTGGCGCTGGCGTCGCCGATCCGACCGCCAGCGGGCCCAGAGGCCGCGCACCACGGCCACGGTTCGCAGACGACGCCGGCCGGCCCGGTCGCCGGCACCGCCACCACCACGGGTGTGGCGATCGTCGCTGCGACCGAGGCGGAGTCGCGGGCGGGTGCGCGCCGGCTCGCGCTCACGATCGCGATCGGCATCGGCCTCCACAACTTCGCCGAGGGCCTCGCGATCGGCACCGCGGCGGCGCAGGGCGAGCTCGCGTTCGCCGTCCTCCTCATCATCGGGTTCGGCCTCCACAACGCCACGGAAGGCTTCGGGATCGTCGCGCCGCTGGGCGGGACGCGGCCGTCGTGGGGCTACCTGGCGCTGCTCGGCCTGATCGGCGGCGGCCCGACGTTCCTCGGCACGGTGATCGGCCAGGCGTTCAGCAGCGACATCGTCTCCATCGCGTTCCTCGGGCTGGCGGCCGGCTCCATCCTGTACGTCGTCATCGAACTGCTCGCGGTCGCTCGGCGCACCGGTCTGAAGACGCTGGTCGCGTGGTGCATCTTCGCGGGGATCGTGGCCGGCTTCGCCACCGACGCGATCGTCACCGCGGCGGGAGCCTGAGCCCGATTCCCCCCTCGGCCCGGCGGTGATTCAGTAGGGTTGTCCCGCAGCGCCGAGAGGAAGGGCAGTCATGCGACAGGTCGTCGATTTCACGAACGTCTCGACGGAGGGTCTCGAGTCGAGCCCCGTCGCCTCCGCCCTCGCCGGCCTGCGCGCGAACGAGTCCCGGTACTTCAAGAACAAGTACGACCACGACTTCGCGACCGCTCCCGCGGCGGAGGAGCAGGAGGCTCTCGACTGGGTCGGCCGCATCCTGAAGGACGAGCGCGACATCGTGATCGCGTCGCCCGCACTCGAGGTGACGTCGTTCGAGGTCGACGGCATCCGGATGGCGTACGTGTTCTACGAGTCGGGGCTGTCGATCAACGTCATGTACACGATCGCCGACGCGGGCAAGCGCGCGGTCGGCTTCAAGCTCTCGGAGGGCATGGAGGTGCCGGAGGAGCTGTCGGCGTTCAAGTTCGCGCGCCAGAAGTCGCGGCTCGCCGGCACGATCCGCGGCTCCTACTTCGTGATCAAGGGCGATTACTGAGTCGATCCTCCGCCCGCTCCCCGTTCACGCCAGTGGCGTCACCTCCGCCATCAACTCGCGTTTGACGTCGTGCTCGATGAGCACCGGGATGAAGTCGCGCACGGGCGCGCCGGTGTAGACCAGGTGGCGCTGGTGCACGAGACCGACGATGCGGTCACGGGGGACCTTCGGGAAACGCTCCGACAACCGGTCGACGGCGTGGCCGATGGCGACCTCCTCGTCGGTCTTCTCGCCGGGCGGCGAGACGAGGGTGACGTCGTCTTCGAGGTTCGGCAACGAGGTGGGGGGTGCTTCGTCACTCATGGCGCGATTATGGCGCGCGTGACAGGGTGGAGGCTATGGATGAAATCGAGGTAGTGGTCGTCCGCGTCTTCACCGACGAACGCGGCACGAACGGCAACGAGTTGGGGATCGTGACCAGCTCATCGGCGACGACAGGACGCGAGCAGGAGATCGCCGCGGCGCTGGGGTTCAGCGAGACGGTGTTCATCGACGCGCTGGACGAGTCCGCCGGCCTCGCGACCATCCGCATCTTCACTCCGGCAGCCGAGCTCCCGTTCGCCGGCCACCCGAGCGTGGGGACCGCGTGGTGGCTGGCGCACGAGCGCACCCCGGTCGGCGCGCTGGCAGAGAAGGCCGGAGACGTGGCGGTCGAGGTCGACCTCGATGCCGATGCGGCCTCCATCGAGGCCCGCGCCGAGTGGACGCCCGCCTTCACCTGGCTGCCGCTCGGCACCCCGGCGGAGGTCGAGGCGCTCGACCCGTTCGCGTTCACCGAGGGCCAGCACTACGCCTACGCGTGGATCGACGAGGCGGCCGGCGCCCTGCGCGCACGCATGTTCGCCCCCGCGATGGGAATCGTGGAGGACGAGGCGACCGGCGCCGCCGCCGTCGCCCTCACCGCGAAACTCGGCCGTGCCTTGCGCATCACACAGGGCGAGGGCTCAGAGCTGGTCACCGAGCCGCTCGGCGACGGCCGCATCCGGGTCGGCGGGACGGTGGTGTACGACCGCACCATCGACGCGACCCTGTGAGCGTCGAGCTCTTTCCGGTCGGCGCGGCCGGCGACGGGCCGGCCCGCGTCGCGGCGACCGACGACGGGGCGGTGTGGTTCACTTTCGGCGAGAACGGGCGGGTCGGGCGACGCGACGCCGACGGCACGCTCGACCACATCGATCTCGGGCCCGGTTCCGAACCGGGCGGGGTCTGTGTCGCCTCGGAGGACACGGTCCGGGTCGTGGATCGCGCGGGCAACCGCCTCGTCCATCTCGGACCGGGGCCGCGCGTGATCGGCGAGACGGCCGTCCCGACGCCCGACGCCGGACCGCTCGCCGCGGTGACGCTGTTCGACGGCACCACCTGGTTCACCGAGCAGTTCGGTGAGGCGCTCGGACGCATCGACATCCTCGGCCGGGTGGAGGAGTTCCCGGTCGGGGTGGAGGGCGGCCCCTCGGGTATCGCCGCTTCGGGCGACAGCATCTGGTTCTCGCTGCAGGGCCACCGGCCCGCGCTCGGTCACGTGCGCGGCGGCGACGCGGCGATCGAGTTCGTGGAACTGCCGCTGGGCTCGGGCCCGCTCGGCGTCGTGATCGCCGACGACGGATCTGTGTGGACCGCGCTGCACGCGGCCGACGCCCTGGCGCGCGTAGACCGCGACCGCACGGTCACGGTGCTCCCGCTCGACGAGGGCGCCGGCCCGTTCACGGTGGTAGCCGACGGCCGTGGCGGCGTCTGGGCGTCGCTGTGGGGAGCCGATGCCCTGGTGCGCGTGACGGCCTCCGGTGAGACCGAGCGCGTCGAACTGCCGGAGGGTGCGGGACCGCGCGGCCTCGCGATCGCGCCCGACGGCGCGGTCTGGGCGGCGCTGGTCTCGGGCGAGCTAGCCCGCGTGCGCGCCTGACCACCTGTTCGCCTGACCACCCGACGACCCTCCCGAACGCAGCGAACGGAGGAGATCCGGCCGATTTCTCGCCCGGATCTCCTCCGTTACCTGCTTTCCACCGGCGCGTCGGCGCGGATGTCCTCCGTTACCGACTTCGCGGGAAGTGCTTACTCGCCCACACCCACGTACTCCGCCGCCTGGTCCGCGTCCGCGACCCCGGCCTCCAGCCGCGCTCGCAGCGCGACCCCGAGCCCCGCGTCCACGTTCGTCCAGTACTGGATGGCGCGCTCGCGGATGTCTTCGCGCGTCACGCCCCCCACGGCTCCCGCGATCGTGTCGAGGAAGCGCTCGCGCGCCGCGTCGTCGTAGACCTCACGGTAGAGCGTGCCCGCCTGACCGAAGTCGTCGTCCTCCGCGTGGAGGGTCGCCGCCGCGCGCACGAGCGCGCCGTCGGACTCCCACGAGCCTTCGCCCGCCGCAGCAGCGGAGGCCGATGGGCCGCCGAACGAGTTCGGCGCGTACACCGGAGCCGACGCGGGCTTGAAGCCGTGCCGCCCGGCGCCGTCCTGCGAGTAGTTGCGCACCGGAGCGACCGGCGCGTTGACCGGCAGCTCGTTGTAGTTGGTGCCCACGCGGTAGCGCTGGGCGTCGGGGTACGAGAACACGCGCGCCATCAGCATCTTGTCGGGGCTGATGTCGATGCCCGGCACGGTGTTGGCCGGCGAGAACGCCGCCTGCTCGATCTGCGCGAAGAAGTTCTCCGGGTTCTCGTTCAGCGTGTGCACACCGACCTCGATGAGCGGGTAGTCGCTGTGCGGCCAGACCTTGGTGAGGTCGAACGGGTTGAAACGGTAGGTCTTCGCGTCCTCGTAGGGCATCACCTGCACGCTCACCTTCCACGCCGGGAAGTCACCGCGCTCGATGGCCTCGTACAGGTCGCGACGGTAGTAGTCGGCGTCCTCGCCCGCGATCCGCTCCGCCTCGGCTCCGTGCATCTCCTCGTTGCCCTGCAGCGCGTGGAAGTGGTACTTGACCCAGAAGCGCTCGCCGGCCGCGTTGATCCACTGGTAGGTGTGCGAGCCGTAGCCGGGCATGGTCCGCCACGAGCGCGGGAGGCCGCGGTCGCCCATCAGGTAGGTGACCTGATGCGCCGACTCCGGCGACAGCGTCCAGAAGTCCCACTGCATGTCGGCGTCGCGGAGGCCGGAGCCGGGCAGCCGCTTCTGCGAGTGGATGAAGTCGGGGAACTTGATCCCGTCGCGGATGAAGAAGACCGGTGTGTTGTTGCCGACGATGTCGTAGTTGCCCTCGGTCGTGTAGAACTTCACCGAGAAGCCGCGCACGTCACGCCAGGTGTCGGGGGAGCCCTGCTCGCCCGCGACCGACGAGAACCGCTGCACCGTGCGCGTGGTGGCGCCCGGCTGGAACACGGCGGCCTTGGTGTAGGCGGTCACGTCGCCGGTGACGACGAACTCGCCGAAGGCGCCGCCGCCCTTGGCGTGCACGATCCGCTCCGGGATCCGCTCGCGGTTGAACTGCGCGAGCTTCTCCACGAGGTACCGGTCGTGGAGGGCGGTGGCGCCGTCCGGTCCCGCCGTCAGCGAGTGCGCGTCGCTTCCGATCGGCGTGCCGGTCTGGGTGGTCGTGTGGTTCTGCGTCATGGGTCTCCTCACCTCATTCGGCACGCGACGGGGCTTTCGTCGCGTGCTCCTGACAGGACGGGCACAGCCCCCAGAAGGTGACCTCCGCCGTGTCGACCACAAAGCCGCCGGCATCCGAGGGATGCAGGCAGGGCGCGTGGCCGACGACGCAGTCGACGTCGGCGACCGCACCGCACGACGTGCACACGACGTGATGGTGGTTGTCGCCGACGCGGCGCTCGTAGAGGGCCGGCGAATGCGCCGGCTCGATCCGGCGGAGGAGTCCGGCGACCGTGAGGTCGCCGAGCACGTTGTGGACGTTCTGGACGGAGGTGCCGGGCAGTGCGGGTAACACCGCTCGGTACACCGCTTCCGCATCCACGTGGGGGTGGGTGTCGAGTACGCGGAGGACGGCGAGCCGCCCCTGCGTCACACGGAGCCCGGAGGCGCGGAGCGCGTCTTCGTGCTGTGCCGTGTCCATGCCTCCACGCTATCGGCACAGTTTTGATCAACTCAAAACAACGGACATCCCGGGCGTGGCGACCGGGACGAGTCAGCGCAGAACGGACTCCATCTTCTTGCCGCGCGCCACCTCGTCGACGAGCTTGTCCAGGTATCGCAGCTGCTGCATCAGCGGGTCGTCGA
The DNA here is from genome assembly GCF_055720965.1 of Leifsonia sp. PARNA 1/14. Classification (NCBI taxonomy): domain Bacteria; kingdom Bacillati; phylum Actinomycetota; class Actinomycetes; order Micrococcales; family Microbacteriaceae; genus Leifsonia; species Leifsonia sp. PARNA 1/14. The sequence goes on along the minus strand of NZ_JBVQSP010000003.1, from coordinate 206,459 downwards.
TGTCCTCCACCCGCACGCCGCAGATGACGCCGGTGATGAGGGAGGCGCGCGGATTCGGTTCCGGCGCCTCCTCGAAGAACGTCTGGAGGTCGACGCCCTGATCGATCGCGGACTGCAGCCCCTTCTCGTCGTAGCCGGTCAGCCACTGCACGACCGCGTCGACGTCCGCAGCGCTCCGACCCTTGCGTTCGACCTTGGCGACATAGAGCGGATAGATGCTCGCGAAGCTCGAGGCGAAGATCCTGTGCATGCCGTCCAGGGTAGTCCGGCGGGATCCCGCGAGAGCCCGCGAGCGCTTTTCCTCCCGTACGCTTCCATAAGACATATCGGAGAGAGGACGACCGTCCAGATGACGCACGAGTTCGACGTCGAGGCGCTGGGCGTCGGGCTGCGCGTCCGGGTCGCAGGACTTGCGCGCCGTGACGTCCGGCGATTGCGCGCTCAATGGAGGAGGGTCTCCGGTCACGGCGCGACAGCGGCGACGATCTCCGTCGGCGTCGGCGAGGGCTCTTCCGGCGCCGACATCCTCGGTCGGGATTTCGACGACGTCAGCGTCGCGCTGCGGCAGACGATCAATCTCCGGGCGATCGAGCGCAGGCGCGGAGAGCTCCTCATGTTCCACGCTGCGGGCCTGGCCGATCCGGCGACCGGTGATGTCATCGCGCTGATCGGCCCCTCCGGCGCGGGCAAGACGACGGCCGCCTCGACTCTCGGAACCGTCCTGGGGTATGTGTCGGATGAAACCGTCGCAGTCGACGCGGCGGGCCGGGTGCGCCCGTTCCCCAAACCCCTCGCCGTCAAGCAGCGCCACACCCTGAGCAAGCGGATCGCCGGCCCCGACGCACTCGGCCTCATGGAGGTGCATACGCCGCTCCGGCTTGCGCGGCTCGCGCTGCTCGACCGTCGCGAAGAAAGGGTGGCCCCGACGATCACCACGGTGGGGCTCGACGAGGCCCTGGCCCCGATCATCGAGCAGACCAGCTACTTCGCATCGCTCCCGCAGTCCCTGCAGCGCCTGAACGCTCTGGTCGCGGTCTCCGGCGGTGTGCACGTGATCCGCTATCACCATGCGGCCGACCTGGTCGAACCGGTGTCGGAGTTGCTGCGCCGTCCCGGCGCGGGCCTCACGCTCCCGTCCGTCGTCGAGCGCAGCGGATCCGTTGCCGGCACCCATATCGTCCCGCCCGATTCGTACGGGCGCGCGGACGTCGACGATTGGATCGAAGTCGACGGCGACGTGCTGGTGCTCTTCGGCAGACAGATCTCGCGGCTCTCGCCTCTGGGGTCAGTGCTTTGGATGGCGTTCGAGTCGCCGCAGCCGGTGGAGGCGCTCGTCGCCACCGCCGAGGCGGCCTTCGGCCCTGCGCCGGGCGACTCCGCCCGGATCACCGTCCAGGCCATGCTCGACGAGCTCGTCACCGCCGGGTTCGCGCGACGACACGACTCGGACGAAAGCCTGGGTGATACCGCCGCTCTGCCTCAGGATGAACCGCTACCGCGAGCGTGACCGAAGTCGCGTCTCCTCGATGTCGAGCATCGACTGCGCCTCGCTGAGGATGCGGGACGGGTAGGCGCCGCGCGCCCGCTCGAGCAGGAGGCGGTCGCGTTCGGCGTCGACGACCGCGAGACGCAGCGTTCGATAGACGTGGTGCGGGCGGCTCTCCGGAGGCGCGTCGTAGAGCACGATGCGTTCCCAGGCCGCCTCGGCCCGCAAGTAAGTGGTCTGGCGCACCCGCTCGACCACCTCGGGGTCGACGGGTGTAGGCGTGCCCGCGGCACCCTCCGGATCGTCGAGCACGCCGAGCCCCGCCTCGCTCAGATCGTCGAGCAGTTGCGCGAGCAGCCTCCTGTCGTCTTTGACGTCGACGCCCTGCAAGCCCAGAAGCTTGATCAGCCACGGCAGCGTCCCGCCCTGGACCACCAGGCTGACGACCGCGACGGTGAAGGCGATGAGGATGAGCTGAGGCCGGTAGGGGATGCTCGCGGGCAGCGACTGCGCCGCCGCCAGCGTGACGACGCCGCGCATGCCGGACCAGCCCAGCACCACGCCTCCGCGCCAGTCGATCGCTTCCTGCCGGAACTCCTCCAGGTCGCTGCGATGGCGCTCGTACCGCAGCTCGGCGCGCTGTTTGCGGAGGGCTTGCCAGCGATAGCGCACCGGATGGTCGCGGAAGTAGCTGATCAGCAGCCATTCCCGCAGGACCTGCTTCTCGGCCCGTTCGCCGCGTCTTCGGAGGAAGAAGATGAGCGGCCCGATCAGGATGAAGCGGATGACGACGAGGGAGGCCATCGCGATCAGGCCGATGCCGACGGCATCCCAGACGCTCAGGATCTCCGGGTGCTCGACGTCGGCGATGAGCGTGCGCAGCTCGAGGCCGATGAGCAGGAAGACGCCGTTCTCGAGCAGGAACTGGATGGTGCGCCAGTTGATCTGGTCGCTGATGCGGGCCTGGGCGCTGAACTGCCGCGGCGCGGCGTGTCCGGTGTAGAGCCCGGTGATGACGACGGCGAGGACGCCCGATCCATGCAGGGCCTCCGTCGGAGCGAAGGCGGCGAACGGAACGACCACCGACAGTGCGGTGTCGAGCACGGGGTCGTTGAGCTTGGACCGCACCCACACCGAGACGAAACCGACGACGAGGCCGATCACGAGCGCGATGATGACGGCGGAGAAGAAGTCGAGGACGCCGGCGATCGGGGTCGCGAGGGCGCCGACCGCCGCCGCGAGCGCCGTGCGCAGCAGCACGAGCGCCGTGGCGTCGTTGACGAGCCCCTCGCCTTCGAGGACGGTCAGCAGGCGCGGCGGCAGACCGAGCTTGCGGCCGATGGAGGTCGCCGCGACCGCGTCGGGCGGGCTGATGATCGCGCCGAGCGCGATCGCGGCCGCCAGGTTGAGATCGGGCAGCATCGTGTACAGCACGAAGCCCGAGGCGAACGCCGTGACGACGACCAGGAAGACCGAGAGGCCGGCGATCGGCGCGAGGTTGCGGCGGAAGTCGGTGAGCGGCACGCTGATCGCCGCTGCGTAGAGGATCGGTGGCAGCAGCCCGTCGAGGATGATCTCCGGAGGCACCGTGATCTCCGGAACTCCGGGCAGCCCGGAGAGCGTGACTCCGACGATGACGAGGATGATGGGCGCGGCGACACCGAGCTTGCGGGCGAAGGCGGCCACGCCGACGATCACCGCGACAGCGATCACCGCATAGACACCGAGCTCCATCCCTCAAGCCTAGGGAACGCGAGAGGGCTCTCTGAACGCTCTCTCAGATCCCGGCCGCGATGGGCGGGCTCGGCGGGCGGTCGATCAGCGGGCGCGGAGGCCGTCGATCGCCATCGCGATGACGCGGTCGCGCTGCGCGTCGTCGTCGAACGCGACGCCCGCGACGCCCGAAACCATGCGGATGACGTCGCCTATGGAGGCGTCGGACCGTAGCTCGCCGGCCTCCTGCGCGCGGCGCACCAGGGGCTCGCCCGCGTCGTAGAGGGAGGTGCGGCAGCTGAGGAGCACGGGGGAGTCCTTGTTGAGGCCCTCGAGCAGCGCCTTCTTGGTGCCGACGTAGAGCAGGAACCGGCGCAGCCAGGCCTGGACCGCCTCCCACGGCTCGAGGGAGGCGGCGTCCTCCGCTGCGCGCACGACGGCCTCCACCTCTTCGACGTAGACGGCCTCGACGAGGGCGTCGCGGGTGGGGAAGTTGCGGTACAGGGTGCCGATGCCGACGCCGGCGCGCCGCGCGATGTCCTCGAGGGAGGCGCCGGCGCCGTCGGCCGCGAACGCCTCGCGCGCAGCGGCGAGCAGCGCGTCGAAGTTGCGCCGGGCGTCGGCGCGCTGAGGGCGCGCGATCAGAGAGCGGGCGGTGTCGGTGCCGGTCACGGCGGGGTTCCTTCCAGGGACGGTCGAACTGAGGGTTGCGAAGCGGAGGCACCCTCCGGTATTGTAGTTCAGGTAACCGGAGGCAGCCTCCGATCGGAGCCTCCCTCCAATTGTAGCTCTCCGCAGAGCGAAGTTCACCCCGTCGGCCATCCGCCGGCCTCCCTTTCGAGAAGAGGAAGTACGTAGCCGTGTCTCGATCCCGTCCCTCCGCCACCTTCGCCGTTCTGGCTCTCAGCGTGGCCTCCTTCGCGACCCTCCAGTCGCTCGTCGTCCCGGTGCTGCCGGTCATCCAGCAGGACCTCCGCACCACTACCGCCGGCGTCACCTGGACCATGACCGCGTGGCTGATCGCCGCGGCGGTCGCCACGCCGCTGCTCGGTCGCGTCGGCGACCTCGTCGGCAAGCGCCGCGTCTTCGTGCTCGCGCTGCTGGCCGTGGCCGTCGGCAGCGTCGTCGCCGCGGTAGCGCCCTCCATCGGCGTGCTCATCGCCGGCCGTGTCGTGCAGGGTCTCGGCGGTGCGATGTTCCCGCTCGCGTTCGGCATCATCCGCGACGAGTTCCCCGCGAACCGGCTGCCGTCGGCGATCGGCGCGATCGCCTCGATCATCGCCGTGGGCAGCGGCCTCGGAACAGTGCTCGCCGGTCCGCTCGCGGACCTCCTCAGCTGGCGCGGGTTGTTCCTCGTACCCGTCGCCCTCACGGTGACGGCCGCCGTGCTGGCCCTCGCCATCGTCCCTGAGTCGCCCACCCGGGCGACGGGAGGCGTCAACCCGTGGTCGGCGGCGCTGCTCTCGGGCTGGCTCATCGCCCTCCTGCTGCCGCTCAGCACGGGCGCCCAGTGGGGCTGGTCGTCGCCGCAGGTGATCGGGCTGTTCGCGCTCGCCGCGCTGCTGCTCGCAGCGTGGGTCGTCGTCGAGCTGCGCTCACGGCATCCGCTGGTCGACATGCGTCTCATGCGCGAGCCCGGCGTGTGGTCCATGAACGCCGCCGCCGTCTTCATCGGTGCCGCCATGTTCGCGGTGTTCGCATTCTTCCCGCGCTTCGTGCAGACTCCGGCCGCGACCGGTTACGGGCTGGGCGCGAGCGTGGCCGAGTCCGGCCTCCTGATGCTGCCGATGCTCGTGACGATGGCGGTGACCGGCTTCGTGAGCGGACCGCTCGAGCGCTGGCTCGGCTTCCGCACCCAGATCGTGATCGCCGCGGTCGTGATGGCGGTGTCGAGCCTGTCGCTGGCCTTCGTCCACGGCTCGCTGTTCGCCGTCGCCGCCGCCTCCGGCGCGTTCGGGATCGGGCTCGGCCTGATCTACGCGGCGATCACCAGCGTCGTCGTACAGAGCGTCCCCGCGACGCAGACCGGGATCGCGAGCGGCATGAACGCCAACCTCCGCACCGTCGGCTCGGCCATCGGGGCCGCCGTGATGACCGCGCTGGTGACCGGCACGATCGGCGCGGGAGGCCTCCCGGCCGAGTCGGGGTACACCGAGGGCTTCGCGACGGCCGGGGTGCTGGCCTTCGGGGCGGCGGTGGTGACCGTCGCGGCGGCTCTCGTGATGCGGGCGCGCGCCGGTCGCACGGCGGCTGCGGTCGACCTGGCAGCTGTGGCCGGCCTGGCCCGGCTCGACGCCGAGGCCCGCGTGGCCGAGGCGGAGCCGTTCCGCGCGGCCGCCGCCGCGGTCGAGGCCGCCGAGATGGCCCGCCTGGTCGAGAAGGTGGAGGCCGAGTCGCCCAGCCCGGCCGTCACCACCTCCGCCGCCTAGCGCCGGCAACGGAGGAGATCCGCCCGGGCGACACCCCGGACCGCGGTGAACGGAGGAGATCGGTGCACGAGGTGCGCCGATCTCCTCCGCTGGCCGCATCGCGCGTCAGGCGCGGGCGGCGGCCTCGCTGCGCCAGCGCGCGAGCAGAGCCCACGGATCGGGCACCCGCAGTGACGCGACGTGCGCGAGAAGGGTGTCGTCGGTCTCGAACCACTCGGTGCCGGGGATGCGCAGCGCGGCGAACTGCGCGTGTCTGCGCTGCTCGACGGCGCGGTCGCCGCGCTCGAACGCGAGCACCTCGTCGTGGGGGAGGCTCGTGAAGCGCTGCGCCGGGTTCGCGGTGGTGCCGATCTTGATGCGGTCGCGGAACCGCAGGTAGTAGACGACGTCGACGCGGGAGGCCCTGGCACCCTCTGGCGGAAGCTCGCCGAGCCTCCACTCGCACACCGCGCACAGCCACCCCGACGGGTAGCGCACCCCCAGCCGCGACCCGCAGAACGCGCAGGGCGACGGCAGCAGGTCGGTCTGGCCGTACTCCGCCTCCACCCACTCGTGGGCCTCCAGCAGGTGCCCGAGGCACAGCGCGAGGGGCGCCCCGGGATGCGCGGGGGCGCCGCAGACGGAGCACTGGTCGGTCACGCCGCGAGACTACGTCCGGCCGCCGACATGCCGCCATACGGTGCCTCGCGGTTTCGCGCGAGCTTGCGTGACGCCGTGTTTCGCGAGCGAAACAGTCGGTCACGCTGGCTCGACGGCGGTTGCGAACGGCCGCATCCTGGGCTGCATCCCGTCCCGTGTCCTCCGCAGTCCCCGACCCGTCCCAGGAGATCCCATGCGTTCCCGTTCCCTCCGCACTCTCGCCGGCGCCGCCGTCGCGCTCAGCAGCGTGCTCGCCCTCGCCGCCTGCGCCGGCGGCTCGGACGCCGCGACCGGCGGCGGCCAGAAGGTCGACGGCGGCACCATCGTCTACGCCCACCAGCAGGAGCCCGCCTGCGTTTTCGGCGGCTGGATCGAGCAGGCGTACCTCTCGTACCAGGTGCTCGACAACCTCACCTCGCTCGACGAGAACCACAAGGTCGTCCCGTGGCTCGCCACGGCGTGGAAGCAGTCCGACGACGGGCTGACGTGGACGTTCACGCTCAAGAAGGGCGTGAAGTTCACCGACGGCACCCCGCTCACCGCGGCGGCCGTCGCCTACAACTTCGACTACTGGGTCGCCGGCGGCAACAGCACCGCCAAGGTCTGGCTCGACGGCTACTACAAGTCGGCTCAGGCGATCGACGACCAGACCCTGCAGGTCAACCTCTCCCACCCGTACCCGCGCCTCGCGGACAACCTCTCGCAGGGCTACTTCGGCATCCAGTCGCAGCACGCGCTCCAGACCCGCACCAAGGAGCAGAACTGCGAAGCCCCGATCGGTTCCGGCGCGTTCACGGTCGACAAGTGGAACCGCGGCCAGGACATCATCCTGAAGAAGAACAAGGATTACACCTCGCCGCCCGCCAACGCCGAGCACACCGGCCCGGCCTACGTCGACGCGATCGACTGGAAGTTCGTCGCCGACCCGACCACCCGCGTCGCCGCGCTGCAGGGAGGCCAAGTCGATGCGATCTACGACGTGCCCTCCGTGCAGTGGAGCGTGCTGAAGAGCGGCGGCTATCAGCTCGAGAAGTTCGTGACCCCGGGTCGTCCGCAGCAGATCTCGTTCAACACGGCGAAAGGCCCGTTCACCGACGAGAAGGTGCGCCAGGCGTTCGCCTACAGCCTCGACCGGCCTGAGATCGTGAACACGATCGGCCGCGGCGTCATCCCGTCGGAGGGCAACGGCGGCGTCAGCCAGGCGACCCCCGGCTACAGCCAGAAGGCCGCCGACTGGTACAGCCAGGACGCGAAGAAGGCGAGCGCCCTCCTCGACGCCGCCGGCTGGAGCCAGAAGAACAGCGACGGCGTCCGCGTGAAAGACGGCCAGGCGCTGACCGTGCGGCTGCCGTACGGCGCCGGCTCGATCATCAACGCCGATGGAGCCGCGATCCTGCAGGGCGTCAAGGAGCACGCGAGCAAGGTCGGCTTCGACGTCAAGCTCATCCCGGTGCCGCAGAGCGAGTTCTTCTCGGGCAAGTACTCCGGACCGGACGCCTACGACCTCCAGGCCGGCTACTGGACGAGCGTCACGGCCGGAATCCTCTACATCAACTGGAGGCCGTCCACCGCAGACGACCCGAACTACAGCAACAGCGCGTTCTACAACGACCCGGTGCTCGCGCAGTACATCCTCGACGGCAACTCCGCCGCGACGGTCGAGCAGCAGAACGCCGACTACCAGAAGGCGCAGGACTACATCGCGCAGCACGCCCTCTCGATCGGCGTCTACGACCGGCTGAGCACACTCGCCGTGTCGCCGAAGCTGCACGGCGTCTGGCAGGAGCACGCACAGGGAGGGCCGACGTTCTATGACGCTTATCTCACCAAGTGACGCAGCGGCGCCGGAGGCCGAGGCGGTCGTCACGACCGTCCGGCCCCGGCGCGGCCGGGCGGTCGCCCTCACCATCCTGAAGAAGGTGGGGGCGGCGGCGGTCGTGCTCTGGGGCGCGGCGACCGTGGCGTTCTTCGCCCAGCTCGCCCTCCCGGGCGACCGGGCGACGACCATCCTCAACATCCGCGCCGGCCAGGTGCAGCTGCGCACGCCGGCCGAGCTCGAGCAGATCCGCGCGCAGTACGGCCTGACCCGGCCGATCGTGGTGCAGTACCTCGACTACCTCCGCGGGCTGATCAGCGGCGACTTCGGCGACTCGTACCAGCAGTACCGGCCGGTCACCGCGATCATCGGCGAGCAGCTCGGCAACACCGTCACACTCTCGATCACCGCGATCGCGCTCGCCTGGGTGATCATGGTCGTCTGGGTCACGCTGACCGCCGGCCGCGGCCCGCGGGTCGGCGCGGTCGGCTCGACCGTGGACGTCGTCACCGCCGGGCTGCCGGCCTACTGGCTCGGCATCATCCTGCTGCTCGTGTTCGGGCTGGGGCTGCGCTGGTTCCCGATCATCAGCGGCTCCGCGCCGAACGGAATCGTGCTGCCCGCACTGACGCTCGCCATCCCGCTCGCCGGTTTCATGGCGCAGAGCGTACGCACCGAGTTCGAGCGCTCGCTCGACCAGCCGTTCGTGCTCTCCGCCCGGATGCGCGGCATGGGGGAGTGGGGCATCCGTCTGCGACACGTGCTGCGGCACGCCGTGATCCCCGCCGTCACGCTGTCGGGCTGGGCGCTCGGCGCCACGCTGTCGGGCGCCGTGATCGTGGAGTCGATCTTCTCCCGCCCCGGCATCGGCTCGGTGCTGGTGACCGCCGTCAACTCCCAGGACCTGCCGGTCGTCACCGGCATCGTCACCCTGGTCGCCGTGGTCTACGTGGCCGCGAACCTCATCGTGGACGTCGTCTACACCGTGATCGACCCCCGGTTGGAGCTGTCATGACCTCCCTCACTACAGCGTCGCCGCGGCCGGGCGGCGCTCCCGCGGCTCGGCCGTCCGCGGCATCCCGCGTCGCCCGTGCCCCGTGGGGCCTATACCTCGCGGTCGCCTTCGCCGTCCTGCTGCTGGTGGCGGTGATCGCGCCGCAGGTGCTCACTACCCACCTCCCGACCGCTATCGATTACGGCGCCGCGCTCCAGCCGCCGAGCTGGGCGCACCCGTTCGGAACCGACGAGTCAGGTCGCGACCTCTACACCCGTGTGGTCTGGGGCGCGCGCGACTCGCTCACCATCGGCGTCGGGGCCGCCGCCGTGAGCATCGGCCTGGCGCTGATCCTCGGCAGCCTCGCCGCCCTGGGCGTCAAGCCGGTCGCCCTGGTGGTCGACCGCTTCGTGGAGATCCTGTTCACCTTCCCTGCCCTCCTGCTGGCGCTGCTGCTCATCGCGATCGCCGGACCGAGTGCAGCGACCCAGGTGCTCGCGGTCGGCGTCGGCACCGCGCCCGGGTACGCGCGCATGATCCGCGGGCAGATCCTGGGCGCGCGCAACTCGGGCTACGTGGAGGCCGCCACCGCCCTCGGCCACTCCCGCTGGCGGATCGTGCGGGCGCACATCCTGCCGAACGCGCTGCGACCGCTCGTCGCCGTGTTCGCGCTGTCGATCGGCCAGTCGATCGTGTGGGCGTCGAGCCTGTCGTTCCTCGGGCTCGGCGTCGCGCCTCCCGCCTCCGAGTGGGGCGCGCTGCTCGACGCGGGACGCGCCTACCTCACTACCGCCTGGTGGCTCGTCGTCGTCCCAGGCCTCGTCATCGTCGCCGTCGCCCTCGCGGCGACCACCATCGGCCGGCACATCCAGGCGCGCCTGGAGAAGGGGGAGCGATCATGAGCATCGCCGAACAGAGCACGCGCGAAGCCGGCGACCGGCTCGACGGCCTCGACTGGCCCGCCGTGCGACTCCGGGTGCGGAACCTCCGCGCCGGCTTCACCGTGGACGGCGCGCACCGGCCCATCGTGTCGGGCGTGAGCTTCGACCTCCTGCCCGGCCAGTGCGTCGCGATCGTGGGCGAGTCCGGCTCGGGCAAGTCGGTCACGGCGCGCAGCCTGGTCGGGCTGGCCGGCCGCAACGGCACCGTGGAGGCCGACGAGCTGGAGCTGCACCACGAGGACGCCCGTGCGTTCACCGCGCGGCAGTGGCGGCGCGTGCGCGGCCGGGACGTCGGCTTCGTGCTGCAGGACGCGCTTGTCTCGCTCGACCCGCTGCGCCCGGTCGGCAAGGAGATCGCCGAGGCGCTGCGCCTGCACCGCTGGGGAAACCGCGCGGCGCGGAAGGCGCGCGTGCTGGAGCTGCTCGAGCGGGTGGGGGTGCCCGCACCGGCGGTGCGCGCGCGGCAGCGTCCCGACCAGCTGTCGGGCGGCCTCCGGCAGCGGGCGCTGATCGCCTCCGCGATCGCGCTCGACCCCGACATCGTGATCGCCGACGAGCCCACGACGGCGCTCGACGTGACCGTGCAGGCGCAGGTGCTCGCCCAGCTGGAGGCCATGAAGGAGCGCGGCGCCTCCGTCATCCTGATCAGCCACGACCTGTCCGTCGTCGCGCGGCTCGCCGACCACATCCTGGTGATGCGCGGTGGCGAGGTGCTGGAGCAGGGCCCCGCCGAGCGGGTGCTCGCTGCGCCCGAGAACGAGTACACCCGCGCGCTCATCGCGGCGGTGCCCGGCGAGGCCACGCGGGGACGCGCGCTCACGCCCGGCGCACCCGACCCGGCGCCGCGCCTGCCGATCGGCGAGCCGGTGCTGGAGGCGCGCGGCCTCGTCAAGCGCTTCCACACCTCCGACGGCACCGTGACCCGCGCGGTCGACGGCGTCTCGTTCACGCTGCACGCGGGAGAGACGCTCGGCATCGTGGGGGAGTCGGGCTCCGGCAAGAGCACGACCGCCAAGCTCGCCCTCGGCCTCGAGCGCCTCGACGCGGGCGACGTGCGGCTGCTCGGCCAGGAGTGGTCGTCGCTGCCCGAGGCCCGTCGCCGCGCGCTGCGTCGCCGGATCTCGGTCGTCTACCAGGACCCGCTGAGCTCGTTCGACCCGCGCTGGACGGTCGAGCGCATCCTGCTCGACGCCCTTCGAGCGGAGCCGTTCGCGGGTCCGGACGAGCGCGACGCCCGCGTGCGCGAACTGCTGGCGAACGTCGGCCTGAGCGCGGAGGTGCTGCCGCGGTTCCCGCTGCGGCTCTCGGGAGGCCAGCGACAGCGTGTCGCGATCGCCCGGGCGCTGGCGCCGCGGCCCGACGTGATCGTGCTCGACGAGGCCGTGTCGGCGCTCGACGTGACCATCCAGGCGCAGATCCTCGACCTCCTCGTCGCGCTGCAGCGGGAGTCGGGCGTCGCGTACCTCTTCATCTCGCACGACCTCGGAGTCATCAGCCACCTCAGCGACCGCGTGCTGGTGATGAAGGACGGCCGCGTGGTGGAGGAGGGCACCGCCGAAGACGTCTTCGAACGGCCGCAGCAGCCGTACACTCGTGACCTGATCGCCGCGATCCCGGAGTTCGCCCCGGGCGCGGAGAGCAGCGCCGGCAACACCAGCACCGCACGCACCACCCGCGACATCCCGGAAGGCACCGACGCATGACCACCGAACCCAAGCAGCTCTTCGTCAACCTGTTCGAGATGGCGTGCGTGAGCCACATCACGCACGGGCTCTGGCCGCTGCCGGGCAACAACCGCGAGCGCTTCGCCGACCTCGACTACTGGCTCGAGCTCGCGCAGCTGCTGGAGCACGGCGGCTTCGACGGCATCTTCCTGGCCGACGTCATCGGAGCGTACGACGTGTTCCGGGGCGGACCCGAGACGGCGTTGCGCGAGGGCCTCCAGAGCCCGAACCTCGACCCGCTGCTGCTCGTGCCGGCGATGGCCGCGGTGACCGAGCGCCTGGGCTTCGGCGTCACGTTCTCGACCACGTACGAGCCGCCGTTCGCGTTCGCCCGCCGCATGTCGACCCTCGACCACCTCACCAAGGGTCGGATCGGCTGGAACATCGTGACCTCCTACCTCCCCAACGCCGCCCGCAACTTCGGCCTGGACGACGAGGTGCCGCACGACGAGCGCTACCGTCGTGCGGAGGAGTACCTCGACGTGCTCTACAAGCTGTGGGAGGGCTCCTGGGACGACGACGCCGTCATCGCCGACCGCGAGGCGCGCGTCTTCACCGACCCCTCCAAGGTGCGCTACATCGACCATGTCGGCGAGCGGCACCGCGTCGCCGGACCGCACATCGTGCACCCGTCGCCGCAGCGCACGCCCGTGCTGTTCCAGGCGACGGGGTCGCCTGCCGGTATCGCGTTCGCCGGGCGGCACGCGGAGGTCGTGTTCACCGGCGGCCGCACGAGCGACGAGTTCCGCCGCAACGCCGACGGGATGCGCGACTCCGCCGAGCGGCACGACCGGCAGCGCGACGATGTGAAGTTCATCGCGATGGCGGGCGTGATCGTGGGGCGCACGACCGAGGAGGCCGAGGACAAGTGGAGGCAGTACCAGCAGCACTCCAGTCTCGACGGCATCCTCGCCCACAGCAGCCTCCCGGTCGACCTGACGGCCTTCCCGCGCGACATCACTGTGCAGGAGGCCCTGGCGCGGGCGGAGTTCCCGGCGGAGCGGGTGCCGTTCCTGCCGCTGGACAGGACGGTGGGGCAGGCGCTCGACTTCGTGAAGAACAGCCGCGACGACCGCTTCCTGGTGGTCGGCGACGCCAAGACGGTGGCGGACGAGATCGAGCGCTGGCTCGACGAGGACGGCCTGGACGGCATCAACCTGCGCCAGTACCACTCGTTCGAGACGGCACGCGACTTCGCCGACCTGGTCATCCCGGAGCTGCGCCGCCGCGGACGGCTGCCGCAGGAGGGCGAGCGACCTACCACGCTGCGCGAGCGTCTCTTCGGCGACGGCCGCAACCGCCTCCCCGAGCGGCACCCCGCCGCCCGCTACCGCGGAGGCGCGAACCTCCGCGAGCCCGCGCAGGACGCGGCGCTCCCCGCGCGCTGACGCGCAGAACCTCCGCCGAGGGGCACGTCGTTGTCACTTCTGACGTCCAAAAGTGACAACAACGTGCCCTTCGGCGGGTTCCTCGCGGTCGGGAGGCGCGGAAGGGTGCGCGGACGTGCGTCGCGGCGCACGGTGATTGCGTGAACGCACGCTAGGTTGAGGGAATGCGTGCGAGGGAGGGCCGGGCGGCGGCGGGCGCGCGCCGCGCGCGGCCGTTCTGGCTGCAGCGCAGCCGGGCGCAGCGCGGAACCCTCGTCGCGACCGGTCTCGTCATCGTCGTGGTCGCCGCGCTCGCGAGCGTGATGTCCGGCCTCGCTTTCCGGTCGCCGACCGCCGCGGTGCACGCCACTCTGGCCGACGAGCCGGCGGCCGTGACCTCCCTGGCCCTCGAGTCCTCCGCGCTGTCCGACCTGCCGGCGCAGGACGCCGAGGTGCGCCGGGTCCTCGCCCACCGCTTCGAGCGGCTGCCGGTCGACGTCGCCGGCGCCTACACCGCCCCGCAGGTCGCGGTCGTTGGAGGCGGCGACGCCCTGCTCCTCGTGGTCGCCGACGATCTCCGCTCGCGCGTCGTCGTCTCGGGAGGCCGCTGGCCCACCGGGAACGGTCAGGCCGCAGTCGACGAGGCGTTCGCTCGCGCCCACTCGCTCCGGGTGGGCGACCGGGTGCAGCTTCAGGGCGGCACGACGCCGGTTTCCGTGGAGGTGACCGGTCTCTGGCGTCCCGTCGATCCTTCGGCTCCCGCCTGGCTCGGCCTGACCGACGGCCAGGGCGGCACCGACGGCCGCGTCGTCGTCGATGCCGCGACCGCGCGTGCGGCGAGCGACGGCCTCACCGGCAGGTGGGTGGTGACGCCCGACGCCCGACGGACGACCGCCGGGCAGCTCCCGCGCCTCCACACGGCGCTCGCGGGCGCCACCGGCGAACTGAGCGGCGACTCTGCCGCGGGCAGCAGCCCGTTCTCCGCCGAGGGCGACGCGACGGCCACCGTCGCGGCGATGCAGCGATCGGTCGTGGCCTTGCACGCCGTCATCCCGGTTCCGCTCGCCGTTCTCGCCGCCTGTTCGGCGATCGCGCTCGTACTGCTCGCCCAGCTGCTGGCCGGCGCCCGGACGGTCGAGACGCGACTGCTGCGGTCGCGGGGCGTCACGATCCCGACCCTGGCCCGGGCGACCGCTATCGAATCGGGCATCGTCGCAGTGCTCGCGACGATCGTGGGCACCGCGGTGGCGCAGGCGATCCTCCTGGAGACGGTCGCGCCGCCCTCCCAGCCGCTCGACGTGCTGTTGCCGCCGCTGCTGACGATCGCGCTGGCGGTCGTCGCGTCGACGCTCACGGTCGTCTTCTCCGCGCGCGCGGCCTTCGATTCGCCGGGGGCGGTGGAGGCCGGCCGCGGCCGGACCGTCGTGTCGGGAGGTCTCACCGTTCTGGCGGTCGTCGCCGCGGCGGTGACGCTGTGGCGCTTCGTGGCGTTCGGCCCGGCCGTCGGTGGCGGCTCCGACGCGGTCGACCCGACCGGGGTGGTCGCGCCCGCGGCGGTGCTGTGCGCGATCGCGTTGATCGGCCTCCTGCTGTTCGGCCCGGCTTCGGCTGCCGTGGAGCGCGTCGCCGGGCGGGGTCGCGGTGTCGCCGGGGTGCTGCCCGCTCGTCAGGTCGGGCGCGGTGTCGCGCTCTTCGCCGGACCCGTCGCGCTCATCGTGCTCGCGGTCGGCTCGCTGACGTTCGCCGCCGGGTACGCCGGGACGTTCGGCGGCTTCCTGCATGACTCGGCGCTGCTGGTGAATGGCGCTGCGGTGCGCACCGACCTCGGGGTGAGCGGCAGCCCGCACGGCCCGACCGACACCTCCGGAGCCGCCCGCCTGGGCGCGGTGCCTGGCGTGACGGCGGTCTCGCCCGCGATCGTCGACGACGGGACGGTCGGCGACTCCGACGTCGCGGTGGTGGCCGCGAACGCGAGCGAGTTGCCGAAGCTGCTGCCGATCGGCGGCTACCTGCTCGATACAGGCGACCTGTCGCGTCGCGTGCACCTGAACGGCGCGCTGGGCGGCCTCGCGCTGCCGGAAGGGTCGCGCGACCTGACCGCGACCGCTTCGGTGACGGCGGGCGTGGGCGACGCCGCTGCGACCGGCGGCACCGCGTGGCTGGCGACCGAGACCGGGGAGGTCGTGCCGGTGACCGGGACGATCGTGCCGTCGACCGCGGCAACCACGATCGCGTTCCGCGTCCCAGCCGGGGCCACCCGCCTCGTTGCGCTCGACGTGGCTCTGGAGTCTCCCGGCGGCGCGGTCGACGTCGGCCTGCAGGTGTCCGGCCTCCCCGGAAGTGCCGGGAGCTGGGTCGTCGCACCGGCGGCCTTCGGCCAGTCGGGCGCGTTCCGCGACGACGGACCGCTCGGCGCCCGTGGCGCCTCGCTCACCGGCGACGCGTCGGTGCGGTTCATGCCGTCCGGCACGTCGGCCCTCCCGCTCGCGGTCACCACCGCACTCGCGCAGGACAACGCGCTCCAGGTCGGGCAGCGCATCGAGGTGCGCAGTGGGGTCGGCGACCTCCAGGGCCGGGTCGCGGCGATCGTTCCGGCGCTCCCTGGCACGTCGGCCGAGCGCGCGGTGTTCGCCGATCTTCCCGCGCTCACCGCGCAGCTCCTGCGCTCGTCGGCCTCGGTCACGCGGGCCTCCTCGGTGTGGCTGGCCACCGACGGCGACGCGGATGCCGAGACCGTCGCCGATGCCGTGCGCGCGAAGGTCGGTCCGGACGCCTCCGTGAACACGGCCTCCGGCGCCTTCGTCGCCCGGTTCCTCGGCGGGGCGGTCGTCAGCACCTGGCTCGGTGCGGCCGGCTGCGCGCTGCTGGCCGTCGCCGCGGTCGTCGCGGCGATCACCGCGGCGCTCCGCCGCCGGCGCGGGGAGGTCGTCGTGCTGCGCGCGGTCGGGCTGTCCGGTCGGCAGCAGGCGTGGGCTCGCCGGCTGGAGATCATCGGCGTCGCCTGCGCGGCCGGCGTCTTCGGCCTCCTCGGCGGCGTCGTGGTCGTGCTGCTGGTCGGCAACACGCTCGCCCGGCTCTCGGTGGTCACCGCGCCCCCGACGCTCTCGGTGCAGGGCAGGGTCGACCCGGTCGGGATGGCGCTCGGGGCGCTCGCCCTGGTGGCGGCGCTCGCCGTGGCGGTCTGGGGTTACGGGGCGGGCGTTCGGCGGCAGGCCGCCGACACCGCGTACCGGGAGGAGACCCGATGACGGCCGGTCCCCGCGCGACCACCGCCTCCCGCACCTCCCGCCTCACCGACGCCGGCCTCGCGCTTCGCGCCTTGAGGGCGTTCCGCGGCGGCCTGCTGCTGCTCGCCGTGGTCACGGTGGTGGTCGCCACCGCGCTCGCCGCCTGGCCGCGGGTGGCCGGCAGCCTGCTCACGGCCGAGCTGCGGCACGAGCTGACCCAGGCCGGCGCGGGCGGACGCGACCTGACGACGACCATCCGCACCGGCTCCTTCACCGGGGGGCCGATCCTCGATCCGGCCGCGGTCTGGCGCGGCCTCCCCGGCGTCGCCACGTCGGTGCACTCCGCGCTGAAGCCTCCGCTGCGTCAGGTCACCGGGCCGGGCGACAGTGCGATGACGAGCCTGGATGTCGGTATCGAACCTCCGCAGGGCGCCGCGGCCAACAGCCGGTTCAGCGTCGGCGTGGAGGCGTACGCGGGGCTGCGCGAACAGGCGAGACTCGTCGAGGGAGCGTGGCCCGCGCCCGTCACGGCAGCCTCGACGAAAGACGCCGTCGTGGAGGTCGTGCTCACCGGCGACGCCGCGAAGCTCCTCGGCTGGACCGTCGGCAGCGAGCGAAACGCCGCCACCGAGGACGGTCTCCGGCTGAAGCTGGTCGGGATCGTCGCGCCGAAAGACTCCGCCGCCGATTTCTGGAACCTCGACGCCGTCCGCGCCCACGGTCACTTCGTCGACGCCGGCGACTCCGGCAAGCAGTTCGGTGCGGTCGTCTGGCTCGATCCCGGGTCGTGGCCGACGGTCGCGCCGGCGTTCGACGGGGCGGTCGCGTCGCTGTGGTTCCCGGTGCGGCCGGCGTCGTTCGAGGTCGAGGATCTGGCGGCCGTGCGGAGTGCGCTCGGCGGCTTCCTCGCCCTCCCGCCTGTCGCATCCGTGGGCGGGGTCCCCGTCCCGCTCACCTTCAGCACCAGCCTGCAGGGGCCGCTCGACGATTTCCAGAGCCGGGCCCAGCCGGCCAACACGCTCTTCGCGATCCTCGCGGCGGGTCCGCTCGTCGTCGCTCTCACGGTCCTCGCGCTCGGCGCCCGTCTCGTGGTCGCCCGGCGCGGGGAGGCGCTCGCGCTCATGGCGGCGCGCGGAGCGTCGCCCGGCCGGTTGCGGGTGAGCCTCGCGCTCGACGGCGCGCTGGCCTCCGTCCCGGCGGCGCTCGCCGGGCTCGTGATCGCGTTCGCCGTGACCCCCGGCGCGATGCCCGTGCTGCTGCCTGTGCTGCTCGCCGCGCTCTGCGCGCTGGCGCCGCCGGTCGCGCTCGTCCTCGCCGCCGGCTCGCTGGCGCCGCGACCGGTCGCCCCTCTCGCGCGGTCGCGGTGGGCGTGGGTCGCCGAAGTGACGGTGGTGGGGCTCGCGGTTCTCAGCGTCGTGCTGCTGGCACGCCGTGGGCTCTCGGCCTCCGGTGGCGGGCTGGAGGTCGACCCGCTCGCCGCGCTCACCCCGGTGCTCGTCGCGCTTGCCGCGTGCGTGCTCGTGCTGCGCGTGACGGTCGTCCCGATCGGCTGGCTCGCCGGGGTGTTCCGCCGGGGACGGGGAGCCGTCGCCTTCCTCGGCGCCTCGGGCGCCCGCGGAACCCGAGCCCGCGGCGGCCGCAGCGCCGTGCTCTGGCCCGTGTTCGCGCTGGTCGCAGGCGTGAGCATCGCCCTGTTCTCGGTGAGCGTCCTGGCCACTGCGCGCGACGGGCTCGACCAGGGCGCACGCGCGCGCGTCGGCTCGGACCTGTCGCTGACCGCGGCCTCCACTCTGAGCGGTGACCAACTGGCCGCGGTGAAGCGCATCCCGGGCGTCGCGGCGACCGCGACGGTCGATTGGGCGGGCGGCATCACGATCACGGCGGGCGGCACCGGGGAGGTCGTCTCCGGCTACCTGGTCGACCTGAAGCAGCTGGAGGCCGTGCAGCGCGACCTCCCGGCCTCCGCACGGCTCTCGACGCTGCTGGACGGCGGGACGCCGGGTCGGACAGGTGCGGTGCTCGGCGGGTGGGAGAGCCGCATCCCGGTCACGAGCGCCCTCATCGTCGGCCAGGGCACGAATGTGCACCTCGCCGTCACCGAGCTCGACTTCGCGCCCGGCGTGTATGTGCGCGACACGCGCTGGGTGATCGTCGACCGCTCGACGCTGCCGGCCTCGAGCGAGGTCACCGGCTCACCACAGACGGTGCTGGTGGCGCTGGCGCCCGGCGCCGACGCCGCACGTGTGCACGCAGGGCTCGCCCGCATCGGAGGCTCGGGCGCGCTGGTCGGTGACGCGGTCGCCGAGCGCGCGGCCCTGAGCGCCTCCCCGCTCGTGGCGGGTACTGAGTCGATCGCGCTGCTCTCGATCGCCTTGACCGTGCTCTTGTGCGTGGCCGCCCTGGTGCTCACGCTCGTGATGAACACAGCGGCGCGCATCCGGCTGGTGGCGACGCTGCGCACGGTCGGCTTCAGCGCGCGGCAGACGGCCGGGGTGCTCGCCTGGGAGCTCGGTCCCGTGCTCGTCATCGGCCTCCTCGCCGGCGCGATCGTCGGCCTGGTGCTGCCGGGGATCGTGCTCGGCCCGCTCGATCTCCGCGGGTTCACCGGCAGTCCCGTGCAGCCCGAGGTGGCGAGAGACCCGTGGCTGAGCGCCGCCGCGCTCGCCGGATTCGCGGCCGTCGCGGCGGTCGCCACGCTCGTGGCCCTGGCGGGCGCGCGTCGCTCGTCGCCGGCCGCCGTGCTGCGTGCAGCCGGAGACCTTCCGTCGACAGGAGGACAATGACCAGGATGACGACGCAGGAGACCCTCCCCGGCGCAGCAGCCACCGTCGGCCCCGCCGCCGCGCGCCGCCCGGCAGTCGCGCCCGCCGACGCCGCGATCCGCTGCTCCGACCTGGTGCGCATCTTCACCGCCGACGGCGTGGAGGTCCAGGCGCTGCAAGGCCTCACCCTGAGCGTCGACAGCGGGGAGCTCGTGGCGATCGTCGGCGCCTCCGGGTCGGGCAAGTCGACGCTGCTCGGCATCCTGTCGGGCCTCGACAAGCCGACCGCCGGGTCAGTGACCGTCGCCGGTCGCGACCTCCTCACCCTGTCGTCGCGCGAGCGCGTCGACTACCGGCGCCGCACGGTCGGCTTCGTCTGGCAGCAGACCTCGCGCAACCTCCTCGGCTACCTCACCGCGCGCGAGAACCTGGCCCTGGCGATGTCGCTCGCGCGCACGCCCGACCGGGAGCGCCGCTCGGGCGAGCTCCTCGAACTCTTGGAGGTCGGCCATTGCGCCGACCGCACGCCGTCCGAGATGTCCGGCGGCGAGCAGCAGCGCGTCGCCATCGCGGTCGGGCTCGCCAACGTGCCGCGCGTGCTGCTGGCCGACGAGCCGACGGGAGAGCTCGACGAGGCGACCAGCGCCGAAGTGCTCGAGGCCATTCGCGGCGTCAACCGCGAGCTCGGCGTCACGACGCTGATCGTCACCCACGACCCCACCGTGTCCGACCACGTCGCCCGCACGGTGCAGATCCGCGACGGCCGCACCGCCACGGAGGTGCTCCGCCGCACCGGCGTCACGGCCGAGGGCGACGAGCACACCATCGC
>NZ_JBVQSP010000003.1:148792-186435 GCF_055720965.1 Leifsonia sp. PARNA 1/14 | reverse complement strand
GCCGAGGAGTACGCCGTGCTCGACCGGGTCGGTCGCCTCCAGCTCCCGCCGGAGTATCTGACCACCCTCGGGATGCGCGAGCGCGTGCGGCTGGCCCTGGAGGCCGACCACGTCGGGGTCTGGCCGCACGTCCAGCCTGACGCGAACCCGGCTCCGAACCTGCAGGAGGCCGCCGATGACGAGCGTTGAGACCGTGGTCGAGCAGTCCCAGCCGTCGCCCGACGGGCCGCTGCTGGCCGCCGCCGGCGTCAGCCGCGTTTTCGAGACCGCGGCCGGACCGGTCGTCGCGCTCGCCGAGGCGACGCTCGACGTCCACCGCGGCGAGCTGGTGGTGATCAAGGGCCGCTCAGGGTCCGGCAAGACGACCCTGCTCAACGTGCTGAGCGGGCTCGACCGGCCGTCCTCCGGCCGGGTCGTGGTCGACGGCGTGGAGGTCGCGACGGCCGACGAGGCCGCGCTGGTCGCTCTGCGTCAGCGCAGCGTGGGCTTCGTCTTCCAGTCGTTCGGTCTCATCCCGGTGCTGTCGGCGGCCGAGAACGTGGAGGTGCCCCTGCGGCTCCTGGGCACTCCGCCTGCCGAGCGCGACGCCCGCGTCGCCGAACTGCTCGACCGGGTGGGCTTGGCGGCGCACGCGCGGCAGCGGCCGACCGAGCTCTCCGGTGGCCAGCAGCAGCGCGTCGGGATCGCCCGCGCCCTCGCCGCCGACCCTCCGCTCCTCTTTGCCGATGAGCCGACCGGGCAGCTGGACAGCGTGACCGGCCGGCAGATCATGGATCTCCTGGTGGAGCTCGTGCACGGCAGCGGCGTGGCCGCGGTGGTGACGACGCACGACCCACTGCTGATGGCGCGCGCCGACCGTGTGCTCGAGCTCCACGACGGCCGGCTCGGCGCGGGTGCTCCGCGGCGCGGCCGTCACGCGGCGGAGGCCTGAGAGGTCGTCCTCGCGACGCGCGCGGCGGTGCGTCGCCGCTGCCGCCGAGTGAGGGCGACGAAGGCGAAGTAGATCCCCAGGAACGCCTCCCACACGATCTCCGGCAGCGTCGCGATCGCGGAGACCGTCGAGCCCTGGGTCCAGAACCCGAACAGCACGCCGACACCGGAGAGCGCCACCAGCGAGCCGCCCACCATCCCGACGATCGCCATCGGGCGCGGCACCAGCCCGGAGCGCAGCAGCAGCCAGCCCAGCAGCACGCCGTTGCCGAGACCCGCGACGAAGCCGGGGCCGAGCAAAAAGGTCCAGTTGCGGAGGGCGACGAGCGTATCGGCCGACACGCTCACGGCCTCCTGGTCGCCGAGGGAGGCCGCGTGCAGCCGCAGGGTCACGACCGTCAGCACGCACAGCATCCCCACCGCGATGAAGACGCACTCCATGATGCGGGCGACCACATAGCCGAGCGCGAGTCCCTCGGCCCGGCGGCGGAGGATCGGGTAGAGGGCGAGCGCCGTGCCCAGGTTGGCGGCGATCAGCACGACCTCGCAGAGGATGCCGAGCACCACGCGGGTGTCCGCGCCGGCGCCGAGCACATAGCCCGGGTCGTCGAGCACCGGCGCGTAGAGCTGAACGCCGGCGATGGCGGAGACGAACGTGACGAGGAAGAGCACTCCGGCCGTCAGTACGCGACGGCGGTCGGTGGATGACCGGTTCGGGGATGAGGGTTCGGTGGACATGAGGGCCTCGGTTCGGGTGAAGACGGCTGGTATGGTGTACGGCGTACACCCGTACGATAGGTGTACACCGTACACCTTGTCAAGATCCTCGTCCGGTCGCCTCCACACCGAAGGGAACCGCCATGCCGGAGCCGGCCCGCACGCGCCTGACGCGCGACACGGTCCTGCACCGCGCTCTCGAGCGCGCCGATGCCGCCGGCCTCGACGCGCTCTCGATGCGGGCTCTCGCATCAGAACTCGGCGTGGTGCCGATGGCGTTGTACAAGCACGTCGCCAACAGGGACGAGCTCGTCGACGGGATGGTCGACCTGGTCTGGGCGGAGGTCGAACCGCCGGCCGGCGCCACCTGGCGCGAGGCGATGCGCGCCCGAGCCGTGTCTCTGCGCGAGGCGCTGCGGCGCCACCCGTGGGCCGTCGGCCTGATGGAGTCCCGGATGCGCCCGGGGCCGGCGAACCTCTCCGCGCACAACGCGATGATGGGCTGTCTACGCGAGGCCGGTTTCCCCTTCCGCACCACCGTGCATGTCACCTCCGTGCTCGACGCGTACGTGTACGGGTTCGCGCTGCAGGAGAAGACCCTCCCGTTCGACACCGCCGAGGAGTCGGGGGTGGTGGCCGCCGAGAAGGAGCAGTCCGTGCCTCCCGAGCTGGCGCAGCAGTTCCCGTACCTCCTGGAGGTCGTCGCACAGCTCGCCCAGGCCGGCTATGACTACGACGAGGAGTTCGCCACCGGCCTCGACCTCATCCTCGACGGAGTCGAGCGCCGCTGGCCGTAGCCGTCATCTCGTCCCGCCTCAGTCGAGGTGGTCGAGATAGCGGAGGATGATGCCCTCGCGCAGCGCCCACGGGCAGACCTCGAGCTCGGCGACGTCGAGGGCGCGCATGGCCTCCCGCAGCACCACGCCGCCCGCGACGATCTGGAACGTGCGGTCGGCCGTGATGCCGGGCAGCGCCGTGCGCGCGTCGGCCGGCAGTTGCGCCAGTCGCGGCACCCAATCCGCCAGCTCGGAGCGTTTCAGGAGGCTGCGTTCCGTGCCGCCCGGGCCGCGCGCCGTCGAGCCGGCCAGCCGGGCGAGCGAGCGGATGGTCTTGGACGTACCGATCACGTGCTCGGGCCCGCGGCCGGCGAACCGCCCGACTGCGTCGGCGAGGGTGGCCCTGGCGTGATCGCGCAGGGCGGTGAGCTGTCTGTCCGTCGGCGGGTCGTCGTGCAGGAACCCGATCGTGCTGCGTCCGGCCCCGAGCGGGAGGGACACCGCCGTGTCCGGGTACTCGTCCGCGCCCGCCGCGATCTCGAGCGAGCCGCCGCCGATGTCGAGCAGGAGCAGCGATCCGGACGACCACCCCGACCAGCGGCGGACGGCGAGGAACGTCAGGCGCGCCTCGTCCTCGCCCGAGAGCACCTGCAGCTCGACGCCGGTCTCCTCGCGGATCCGATCGAGGATCACCGGGCCATTGGCGGCCTCCCGGATGGCGG
Organism: Leifsonia sp. PARNA 1/14; assembly: GCF_055720965.1. Taxonomy (NCBI): domain Bacteria; kingdom Bacillati; phylum Actinomycetota; class Actinomycetes; order Micrococcales; family Microbacteriaceae; genus Leifsonia; species Leifsonia sp. PARNA 1/14. Next base: position 183,290 of record NZ_JBVQSP010000003.1, on the reverse strand, counting down.
ACGTGGCGAACGGCAGCAGCGCCTCGATGCCTTCGGCCCGGCCGACGTCGACCGCCGCGCGGATCGCTTCCACGATGGCCGACTCGCCGTCGGCGCTGATCGACCCGTCGGCGGTGATGTAGCGCATGAGACGCAGCACCGACTTGTGCGTCGCCGCCGGAAGCGGCCGGGCGCCCGGGTGGGCGTCGACGACGAGAAGGTGGATGGTGTTCGATCCCACATCGAGGACTCCGAGTCGCATAGAGAAGAGAGTAACGGTCGCGCGAATCCCGCCGACACGCCGCGGAACACCGGTCGATCTCCTCGACACGCCGTGCTCGTCACCCCACTTCGGAGGGGTCGATGTCGGTGGTTCGGCGTAATCTCGCGGGTGAGGGCAGGGGGCCGAGAAAAACCCGAAAACACTACATGTAGTGGAATGACAATCGTGTCATTCGGGTTATATAGTGGGTAAACACCGCGAGACACACGGTGAAACAGACTTCTAGGGGAGGCCATCATGGACTACGAAAACGACACCGTCGGCGGCTACGCAGTTCCCGTCGACCCCATGGACCTGCTGCAGTGCGACAGCTGCCAGTAATCCACTGATACTGCCTCGAGAGCCCCGGCGCGTCTGCGCCGGGGCTCTCGTGTTTCGTAGAATCGTCGGGTGCCAGTGAATCCAGAGCTCGTGGGGCGCAGCTTCCCGCCGACCCCTCCCTACCTCGTCGGGCGAGAGAAGGTGCGCGAATTCGCCGCAGCCGTGCTCGCCACCGACCCGATCAGCTTCGACGTCGATGCCGCGCACGCGGCAGGCCACGCCGACCTCGTCGCGCCGCCGACGTTCGCGGTCGTCGTCCAGCAGCTCACCCTCGACCAGTTGCTCGCCGACCCGGAGGCCGGGATCGACTTCAGCCGGGTCGTCCACGGCGACCAGCGGTTCACGTTCTCGCGTCCGGTCGTGGCCGGCGACGAGCTCACCGCGACGCTCACGGTGACCTCCGTCAAGTCGCTCGGCGCGCACTCGATGGTCACCGCCGAGATCGTCATCGTCGACGACGGCGGCCAGCACGTCGTCACCACCGTGTCCACTCTGGTCGTTCGAGGAGACGAGTGATGTCCGCACCCGAGTTCGAGTCCCTCACCGTCGGCGACGTGGTCGCCGAGCGCACCTTCGACCTCAGCAGAGACGCGCTCGTGCGTTACGCGGGCGCTTCCGGCGACTTCAACCCGATCCACTACCGCGACGACGTCGCGACTTCGGTCGGCCTCCCCGGCGTGATCGCTCACGGCATGCTCACGATGGGCCTCTCGGTGCAGCCGGTCGTCGACTGGGCGGGCGACCCCGCGCGCGTCGTCGACTATCAGGTGCGGTTCACGCGTCCGGTGGTCGTCGACCCGCAGAGCGGGGCGAGCGTGCAGGTCACGGCCAAGGTCGGGCAGCTGGACGCGGAGGCGCGGGTGGCGCGCATCGACCTCACGACCACGTTCAACGCCGAGACCGTGCTGGGCAAGGCGCAGGTCCGCGTCTCGCTCGCGTGAACGACGCGATGACCCAGGCCCCGGCCCTCGCCGAGCTCACGACCATGCGGGTCGGGGGTGTTCCGGAGGCCCTGATCGCGCCGTCGGACACCGACGCGCTCGTCGCTGCGGCGCGTGACGTGTGGGCGTCGGGGGAGGAGTGGCTCCTCCTCGGCGGCGGCTCCAACACCGTCGCCGGCGACGACGGCTTCGCGGGCACCGTCATCCACGTGGTGACACGAGGCATCGACCGGATCGACGCTCCGAGCGGTCGGGTGCGCTTGCGGGTGCAGGCTGGCGAGCCGTGGGACGAGGTCGTCGCCCTGACCGTGCGGAACGGCTGGTCGGGTGTCGAGGCGCTCTCGGGCATCCCCGGATCCACCGGTGCCGCACCGGTGCAGAACATCGGCGCCTACGGGCAAGAGCTGGAGTCGGCGCTCGTCGGCGTCGACTTCCTCGACGCGTCCAGCGGCCAGGTGGTTCGGCTTTCGCGTTCAGAGCTGGAGCTCGGCTACCGCACGTCTGCGCTCAAGCGCGGGAGGCTCGGCGTGGTGCTCGCGGTGGAGCTCGAGCTGTCCGACAACACGGTGCCCGGCGGTGTCGGAGCGCCCCTCAGCGCCCCGATCGCTTACGCGCAGCTCGCGGATTCGCTCGGTGTGCCCCTCGGCAGCCGGGTGCCGGTCGCCGAGCTGCGCCGCGCAGTGCTCGCATTGCGGGCCTCCAAGGGCATGGTGCTCGATCCGGACGACCCGGACTCTGTCAGCTCCGGCAGCTTCTTCACGAACCCGATCGTCTCGGAGTCGTTCGCGCGCAGCCTCCCTGCGAACGCGCCGCGCTGGCCGGTGACTCCGCCCGAGCCGGATGTGGTGATCGGCCTTCCCGCCGGCGGCGTGCACCCGCTCGACATCCCGCCGCTGGCGGACGGCCCGTATGACGTCAAGCTCTCAGCGGCGTGGCTGATCGAGAATGCGGGCATCCGCCGCGGCTTCGCGCTGCCGGGCTCGGGTGCGGCGATCTCGTCGAAGCACACCCTCGCGATCGTCAACCGCGGCCACGCGAGCGCGTCGGACGTCGCCCAGCTGGCGTCGTTCATCCAGTCGCGCGTTCAGGCGGAGTTCGGCGTGCTGCTGCGCCCGGAGCCAGTGCTGGTGGGGTTGCCGCTGTAGGGGTTACCGCGTAGGGGTTCTCGCGGCGCGGCGCGGCGCCGAGGCGACCCGACCTGGGCGCTCTGTCGGTCATCTCTGAGAGGACTCTCACCCTTCGTTCGTAGGCTGTGGCGCATGGGATTCCTCGATCGTCTCCTGGGCCGCGAAGAGCCGCAGGCAGAACGCACTCAGCAGTACCCGCCCGCGCAGCAGCACCCGGCTGCGTCCACTTCTGGTGCCGCGCCGTCCGCACAGCGCAGCGACGACGAGATCGCCGTCGAGCGTTACCGTTACCTTCTGCGCACCGCACCGCCCGAGACCATCGAGCAGGTGCACGAGGAGGCCTTCGCCAAGCTGACTCCGGAGCAGCGGCGCCTCGTTTTCCAGGAGCTCTCCGCCAACGCACCGTCGGGCGAGCAGCCACGGGGAGACGACGCTCGATCACTCGCCCAGGCCGCGACGCGCTCCGAACTGCGCCAGCCCGGAACCCTGGAACGCTCGCTCGGCGCCCGCCCTGCCGGCGGCATGGGCTTCGGCGGCATGTTCGCGAGCTCACTGCTCGGTAGTGTCGCCGGTTACGTCATCGCCTCGACCCTCGTCAGTGCGTTCCTTCCTGCGCCCGGTCTCGACCAAGCCGCCGGAGACGGAGGTTCGCCGGATGGTTCGTCGGGTGACGGAAGCACCGGCGACACCGGCTCCGGCGACACCGGCTCCGGCGACGCCACCGATGCCCAGGCCGCCTCCGCCGATGCGTCCGGCGCAGACGCGGCGACCGGTCCCGACTCGGCCTCCGGCTGGGACGCGGGCTCCGGTGACAGCGCCTCCGGCTGGGATGGCGGTTCGGGCTCTGACGCCGACTCTGGCGGATTCGGCGATTTCGGCGGTGGCGATTTCGGCGGTGGCGATTTCGGCGGTGGCGATTTCGGCGGCTTCATCTGAGCTTCCCGGCTGTCACGCCCGCATAGCGGCGGCGAACGGCAGCACGGCTTCGGCCCCAGCCCGTCTCAACTCGCGGCCCGCGACCGTTACCGTCCAGCGGCTGTCGATGATGTCGTCCACGAGCAGAACAGGCACACCCGACGGGACGTCGAGCGCGCCCGCATCGAACCGATCCCAAACGCCGGCAAGGCGATACGTGCTGTTGCCTCCTGCGCTCCCCGACGGCCCGCCGTGCCGGAGAGCGAGAGCTCCGAGATAGGGAAGGCGCCCGATCTCCGCCAGCCCGCGGGCGAGGCTCTCGGTGAACAACGGTCGCGAACGGGACGGCACCGCGACCACCGCCCCCGGCCGCTTCGCCCAGTCCCACTGGGCGAGCACCTGCACGCACGCCCGCAGGATCTCCGGCGGGCATACGGCGTCCGGCGACTCGGGCGCCAGAAGGGAGCGGAGCCGGCCACCCCAGCCCAGATCCGTCATGCGCGCTAGCACCCTTCCTGTCTCGAGCTGCTCGTCCGCGGGAATCTTGCCGCGAACGGGCACTCCCACTGCATCGGCGCCGGTCGGCCACAGTTTCCGTGGTTCGACCGGGACGCCGGCGCGATCGAGCTCCGAGGCGATCGCGTGCGCCGCATCGGCCGCGACCTCACTCGGGTACCACGCTCCGGCGCAGCGGTCGCATCGTCCGCACGGTCCGGCGTCGGGGTCGTCGAGCTGGCGTTGCAGGAATTCCATCCGGCAGCCCGACGTGCGTTCGTAGTCGATCATGGCCCGCTGCTCGGCGTCCCTGGCCGCCGCGATTCGTTCGTAGCGTTCGCGATCGTAGGACCACGGAAGGCCCGTCGAGATCCACCCGCCAGGGACGCGTCGCACGGCGCCGTCGACGTCGAGCACCTTGAGCAGAAGCTCGAGCGTGGACGATCGAAGGTCGACGCGGCTCTCGAGCACCCGCGTTGACTGCGCCTGATCGCCCAGGGCGGCGAGCAACGCGGACGCCTTCTCCTCCGTCGGCATCGCCGCGGTGGCGAAGTACTGCCAGATCGCGCGGTCCTCTGCGCCGGGCAGCAGGAGCACATCGGCCGTTTCGGTGGCGCGTCCCGCGCGCCCGACCTGCTGGTAGTAGGCGACCGGCGAGGAGGGCGCTCCCAGGTGCACGACGAATCCGAGGTCGGGTTTGTCGAAACCCATGCCCAAGGCGCTGGTGGCCACGAGCGCTTTGACCTCGTTGCGCTTGAGTCTCCCCTCGAGCTCCTCCCGTTCCGCCGGATCCGTCTGGCCCGTGTACGCGGCGACATCGTGCCCGGCTTGCCGGAGGACGCGGGCGGTGTCGTCGGCGGCCGACACCGTCAGCGTGTAGATGATTCCGCTGCCCTGCAGATCGGCGAGGTGCCCGGCGAGCCACGCGAGGCGCGCGGTGGCGTCGTCGAGCGTCAGGACGCCGAGTCGCAGCGATCGGCGGGCCAACGGCCCACGTATGGTTCGCACAGAACCCGCGCCCGACGTGCCGCCCAGCTGTTCCTCGACGTCGGCGACCACGCGCTGGTTGGCTGTGGCCGTCGTCGCGAGCACGGGCACACCGTCGGGGAGCGCTCGCACGAGCTCGCGCAACCGGCGGTAGTCGGGCCGGAAGTCGTGGCCCCAGTCGGAGATGCAGTGAGCTTCGTCGATGACCAGGAGCCCGCATCGTTCTACGAGCGCCGGAAGGTGCTGATCGCGGAAATCGGGATTGTTGAGCCGCTCGGGCGAGACCAGCAACACATCGACGGTGTCGTCTCGCAGCCGCGCAACCACCTCATCCCACTCGTGGCGATTGGCGGAGTTGATCGACAACGCCCGGACGCCCGCACGAGCGGCGGCCTCCACCTGATCGCGCATCAGCGCCAGGAGCGGGGAGACGAGGATGGTCGGGCCGGCTCCGCGTTCGCGCAGGAGCATCGTCGCGACGAAGTACACGGCGGACTTGCCCCACCCGGTGCGCTGAACCACCAGCGTCTTGCTCCGGTCGTCGACCAAGGCCTCGATCGCCTCGAACTGGCCGTCGTGGAACCGGGCGTCCCGATGGCCGACGAGTGCGCGCAGACGGGAGAGGGCTCGATCGCGGGTGGTCTCTGACGTGGTGTCGGTGGTGCTCATGCAGCCATCGTTCCAGAAGGGACCGACGGAGGACCCGGTCGGCGAGGATCTGTGGACAACTCGCATGCGAGAGCAATGTGAGGGAGAAGCGGCGATGGGTGACGGTCGGGATGAAATGGCCGCAGCGAACCGCCGATTGGCGAGGAACGGCGGAGATCTCGCTGATTCCGGCGCCTACAGTTCCTCCGTGTCCATAACAACCCGCACCCGCACAGAGGCCCCGCTCCGTCCGTTCGAGCTCCGACTGCGTCTCCCGAACGGTACCGCCGCTGTCGTCGTCATGGACGCGCACAACATCGGCGAGGCCCTCGACAAGGCGCGCAACGCGCTCGGCGACGTCCAGGTCATCGAACCGAGCTGATCGGCTCACGTCCGATGACAGACACCATCGGGGGCCCTGGGCTCCGGGTCATGCAGGTTGTCGACCACTTCGGCGACGGCGGTGCCCAACAGGTCGTCGTCGACCTGTCCAACTGGCTGGCGGTCGAACACGGAGTGGACGTCTCTGTCATCGGGGAATCAGGGTCGTCGCAAGGTCGGTTGTCCTCTTCGGTCCAGTTCATCGCTCGGGAAGGTTCCGGATTTCTCGAACAGACGCGAGCACTCCTGCGTGCAGCTCGCGTCGAGCGGCCGGACATCCTCCACGCGCACCAGCGGCGTGAGGCCTTGCAGTCCCTCATCGTCGGGAGCCTCCTCAACATTCCTGTCGTGGAGCACGCGCATACGCGACTTCCGAGCATCAGCCCGCGGATTCTCTCGTTCCGGAGCCGAGCCGTCTTCGCCGTCGGCGAGAAGGTTGCCGAGATGGTGGTCGATGACGCCCGTCGACCGCGTGATCGCGTAGTGGTCGTGGGAAACGTCCCGGCTCAGCGCAAAGGGCCGGCTTCACGAGCTTGGCCCGAGTTCGGCCCGACAGCTCCGCTGAGACTTCTCGCCGTCGGTCGTCTCGTCGACCAGAAAGACCCGCTGCGTTTCGTCCGGGTCGTCGCCCAGTTGGCGCGAACCATGCCGGTCCGGGCGACCTGGGCGGGCGACGGGGAGCTCCGTGCACCTGCACAGAGACTCGCCACCCGATTGAACGCGCCGATCGAATTCGTCGGGCAGGTCGACGACGTGCCCGATCGCCTCGACAACTCCCATCTCCTCGTCATGACGTCGCGGTGGGAGGGCACTCCGCTCGTCGTATTGGAGGCGTTCGAGCGCCGGCGCCCCGTCGTCGCGACTGCGTCCGCGGCGAACGGCCTGCTCGCGTCCGGACGAGGGTTCGAGGTGGACGACGACGCGGACGACGAGGAGTTCGCACGCACGATCGCTCGCATCGTGACAGATGACCAGGATCGTGCCGCCGCAATTGCTGAAGCCAAGAGCTGGGTGGACGCTGAGGCGTCTCCGGAGCGGGTCTTCGGGCCTGTGCTCGAGCGATATCGTTCGCTCGTCGGGAAGCCGGACTCACGATGAATCCGCTCCTCCTGCTGGGGGTAGGCGTCGGAGCGTTGCTCGTTGCCGCGGTGTTCCTCCTCGTCATCCCTGTACGAATCGTTCGCGGCATCGCGATTTCAGTGGCGCTCTTCGTGATGACGTTCGGCGCGAACACCACGGCGCCCGGCCCGGTTTGGCAGGGGTGCATGATCGCCTCGATCGCGTTGCTCGCGCTTGCCCTCTTCCGTACCCGTGCTCCCTTGGCCGGAGGCAGGCGATTCGTCATCGTCGCCGCCTGGTGGGGCTACGTTGGACTCGGCGCGCTCCTCGCCGACAGCTATACCATCGGCACCCTTATCCTGTACGCGGGGCTCGCAGTCCTCGCCGCGTATGTTGTTTCGTCGCTCGACGCGGCCGAACTCCGGATGCTCTACGCCGCGATCATCCTCACTGCGACGTTCCAGGTGGTGATCGGATCGGTGGAGGTCGCCCTGCACGCTGCGCCCGTCTGGGGCTATCGTGGTGGCGCGAGGGAGAACCCTTTCATGGGGGAGTTCGACCGAGCACAGGGCACGATGGGTCACCCGATCCCTTTCTCCGTTCTGCAGGGACTTGCCTTTATCGTCGCGTGGTCGAACCCTGCGCGCTGGAAGCAGATGTGGCGCCTTCTTGCATTGTTGTCTGCGTCTGTTGGGCTGGCCGTCGGAGGAACACGAAGCGTCCTACTCGCGGTAGCGGGAGCCGTGCTCTTCTATCTGGCTTCGAGCCGTACGATCACGTCCTGGCTGCGCGCGCTGTACGTACTCGGCGCTGGTCTCGTGGTGCTCCTCAACGTCGACGTGGGTATCGCACGTGTCGTCGAGGAACTGATCGTCTCCGGTTCATGGACACACCGGCTGGGTGCGTTCGAATCCGTCACCAATCTGCTCGCTCGGCCGCCCCTCGAGGCATGGTTCGGCCACGGATTCGGAAACGAGCTGCTCCTTTACGACAGAGGCTACATGCAGCAGATCTATCTTCGAGTCGTCGATGACATGTTTGTCTACGCGCTCGGAACGATGGGAATCGTCGGAGTGCTCGCGTTGCTCGCTCTGTGCGTGTCGGCATTCGTTCTCGCCGGACGTACGGCACGAGCCCTGCTCGTGATGATGGTCGGGATGTTCTTCTCATTCGACCTGTTCGTGTGGATGTACACCGGAATCGTGTTCAGCATGATCGTGACCCTGCCGAAGTCGGAAGCTCCGATAGCGGGATTGAAAGCACCAGGGACCGCTCTGGCCACACTTCCAGCGTAGGGATCCGGAGGCTCACCAGCCCTCCATGTGCCTGCAACCAGAGCGGGGTGGGTACGACGTACCGTGAGGGATCAGTCCGCGCCGCTTCGCGTGGAGCTCCCTAGCGAGCGCGTCGCCTCGTCGCGATGGCGCGCTCGCTGTCAGCCGCATCGGAAGCTTCGGAGGCACTGCTCGGGGCATCACCCTCGTTCGCCAACGCCTCCGTCGTGTCCTCTTGTCCCCGCTTGTCATCTGCCGAGTCGTAGTAGTTACTGCGGTAATAGCCGTAGTCATACGCATCGATGCCGTTAGACGGAACCTTGTTCAGCACGGCACCGAGCACGCGTCCGTGGACTCGCAGAATCGCTCGAAAGGACTTCTCGAGCTGCTCGGCAGTGATCTGCTTGGCGGCGACGGTGATCACGACACCGTCCGCGATCGTACCGAGGACGGCGGCGTCCGTGACGGACAGAACGGGCGGGGCGTCCAGAATAACGGTGGCCACGTCGGAGAGGGCATCGACGAGCTCCTTCATCGTGCGGGATCCGAGCAGCTCGCTCGGATTGGGCGGGATTCGCCCGGACGCCAGTACGCGCAGGTGAGGATCGTTCGTCGGTGCCTGCATGGCATCGTTGATCGAGATTCGTCCGCTGAGGACATCCGTCAGGCCGGCCCCTCCACGCAGGCCGTAGATCTCCGACTGCGTTGGTCGTCGCAGGTCGCAATCGATGATGACGACGTTCGAGTTGGAGGCAGCGATGGCGTCGGCAAGGTTGGAGGCGAGCGTCGACTTGCCCTCTCCGGGTATGGAGCTCGTGATCACGATGACCCGCGGCGGCTTGTCGACGTCGACATAGCTGAGATTCGTCCTCAACTCGCGGAGCGACTCTGAGATAGCGAAGAGTTGATGCTTATCGGCCTCCGACTGCGTGCTGACTCGCGTGCGGTCCCCGAAAAGGTCGCTGGCGGGGATGGTGCCGATGACCGGGGCGTCGATGAGCGCTTCGATCTGCGAAACGGAGCGGACCCTCCTGTCGAGATGCGAGCGGACGAGCCCGTAGACGAAAGCGAGCGCGAGGCCCGCAAGCACGGCGAGTACGAGGGCGAACTGAAGGTTCGGCGAAGAAGGTAGATACGGTGCACGGGCTGCCGCAAGCGCAACGAATGAGAGTGCCGGGTCTCCGATCCCGTCCGGAGGCGTCTCGATCTCCTTGACTTGGTCCGCCAAGGCCTGCACCCACACATTCGCGAGCTTCGCGGCCCCTTCGGGTGTGTCTGCACTGGCGTTGATCTCGATGACAGCTGTGTCTGCAGGCAGGGTTGCCCGTATGCGACCGAGGAGAGCGCTCATGCTCTCCTTGTTCCCCAGAGCTTCCGCAGCGCGCTTCGCGACAGCATCTGACGTGGCGACGCGCACGTATGTCTCGGCTCGGGACTTCGCCAGGCTGTCGCCGGCGAGCGCCATCGAAAGACTCTCTCCCGAGGCCGCCTGGGCCAGACCCGACGCCGTCGCGCTGTACACCCGAGGTTGAAGCGCAGTGAAGACCGCCACGAGCGCGATGGTGGCGAGGATGATCAGGGTCTCGCCGACCCAGTACCTCCGGAGCATTGAGATGAAGTCGCGGAGATCACGCGACCTCGAACGCCCTTCGGTTGCCTCGACCTGGGTGCTCATATGACATTTCCCTTCTGAGCTGGCTGCGCAATGTGACCGCCGCAATCGGGACGGTCGACATCGTCGGGTTCGCCGCGGCCGGTACCGGGCAGTTGGACGAGCAGTCCGTTGTCTGTCATCGCCTCGATGAAGGAGATGCATTCGCCGTATGCGGTGTCAGGGTGCTCCGGGTAGGAAGCGAGCACCGCCCGCACCACCTCATCGTCAGACGCGAATCCGTCGATGCGGCTCCATATTTCAGCCGACGGTCCTTCGAGTCGGAACTGTCGGAAGTCCGCGATGTCGCTTAAGGCGCACCGCCCGCGCACGGCTTCAACCCAGACAACGTCGGGGTTCTTGGTGTGATGTCGAGGACGACGTGCAGCGGAGGCGTTTTCATCCGCTGGGTCACCTTCACCCCGGGCTGAGGGAAGTTCATGGGAGGTCACGTCAGCCACCGCAGAATCCCCTCAGCGACCAGCACCTCGACGTGTGAAGCGGCGATCTCGTCGTCGCCATCTACGGCCCCGTACTCCGTCCGCGCGGCAGCCACCAGCTCCGCCATTGAACGCGGACCCGCGGCTGCATGCCAAATCGTCCGTGAGACCCCGGCCAGCGCGAGCACCGTGTCATCGGCCGCCACGATCAGCAGGTCCGGAGTCTCGATGGCGTCACGAGGAATACTGCGAATCAGGCTCTGCTCGCGCGGTCCTGCAGCCGACGCCAGCGTTGGCGATCCCGGCGGGGTCGTGAAGAGCAACCTGTCGAGACCGAGTGGTGAGGATGTCGGCGGAGCCAATCGAGGATCGAAGTCGTCGACGGAGCGGTACTGCAGTCGTTCCACGCCCCCGACACGTGCGATCAGTCGAGCGAGCGTGGCGAGAGGCTCGGGCATAGCCGTGAGCGAAGAAAGGTGAGGAACCAGGGCGAAGATGCTCTCCGCCAGGTCGAGACGGCTCGTGACCGCTTCTCCGCCTGTATCGGGGCGTCGATCCAGCACGATGATGCGTTCCACGGTCGGCTCACCGCCGGTCGTCGGCGACAGGTCGAGATCACGTGGCGCGACTTGATCCTTCGTGTGCGTCGACGGATTGGTAATGGATAGCGGCTTCGGGTACGGAAGCACGGATCCGTCTCGTCGCACCAGCGCGATCTCGTCAGTGAGATATCCGTAGTGGCGTCCGAAATGTCGCACGGCGGTCGTCTTGCCCGCGCCTGACGGGCCGACCAATAGAGTCGCGGCCCCCGGCTTGTCCATCGTGGCGGCAGCGTGAAACAGAAGTCCCTCGCCGATGTTCGCCTCAATCGCTGCGAGCGTTATCCGTGATTCCACTGAGGCCATGTGTTGCGCGACCGTCCGTTCGTCCGAGTCGGCGACGTCGACCGAGATCAAGTGGTGGGGGGCCTCCGTGTCGGTGGCCCAGCGGTCGTAGTCGAGGAGGTCGCCCCACGCGGCCTCGAATCGGGACCGGAACTCCGAAGCGCCAGGCCCTGTCGCAGCGACATGCACGCGTCGGCCGAGCGCGCGCACCACGAGAGTGCGTGGCTCCGCACATTTGGGCCGATCGACAGACATGCAGGTCCCCTCCTAGGACAGTTCAGCTCAGTGTTCACGGGGCGATGGCCCCGGATTGTGTGACCAGGATTCACACGGTTCTGAGGTCGCGGAGTGGATCCCAGGTGACCAAAGGAGCAGCTGTTGATTTTGAGGGTGGATATCGAAGGTGAATCTGTCCGCGCTCGTCCGCACGTGGCGGTGGGGATCCTCCGGCGACAGCGAATTGTCGCGGAAGACTTCAGTCCTCGTTCTCTACCCCGTCCGGAGCCGCGCCCAGCGCGCCACCAGTCGCCAACCCCAAGTTAGGGATCCTGTGTCCACCCACCCATTTACCGTGCTCTTCATCTGCACTGGCAACATCTGCCGGTCTGCAATGGCCGAGCGTGTCCTCATGAGCCGTGTTGCCGCTCCTGGGGGGTGTGTGTCGGTGCGCAGTGCCGGCACCCGTGCTGTCGTGGGGCGGGGGATTTCTTCTCAGACTCGCCCGCTCGTGCGGGCCAACGGCGGCGATGCCGAGGGGTTCGTCGCCAGGCAGCTCGATGAGGGCATGCTCCGCGGTGCCGATCTGATTCTCGGCATGACCGCCGAGCACTGCGAACGCGCCGCGTCCCTCGAACCATCGGCGTTTGCGCGGACCTTCACCATGATGGAGTTCGGACGAGCCGTGGCCGCGACTGCGGAGCGGGGCGCGCCGAGCGACGCAGGTCGCTGGAGGGCACTAGTCGCGTCGGCCGTCGAGCTGCGGCGATCGGGGCGGCTCGGCTCCGACGCCGACGACGATGTCTCCGACCCATACGGCAAGCCGGACGCGGCCTTCAGCGAGATGGCATCGCGCGTTGTTCCCGTGATCGACCTGCTGGCTGGAATCGGAGGGAGCCGGTGAGCGGCCTCGAGGATTTGAATCGCATCTCCGAGTCCGCCCGGGAACGTCGATCTGCGCACAACGATCGCCAGAGGCGCAAGCGTCCTCGACGTCGGGCGCTCTGGATCTGGTTGACGGCGGTGGTCGTGGTCCTGGTACTCCCGGCGGTTCTCATAGGGGGTTACCTGATGTGGGTAGGCGGCACGTTCGACAACGGGGTCACCCGGATCGCGAACCCGTTCCCCGCGGAAGACTCCCGGCCCAAATCGGTCAACGGCGCGACCAACATTCTGCTGATCGGCTCCGACTCTCGGTCGGGACTCAACGACGTCCTGTCCGGCAATACGACGGGTGAACGGTCCGACACGCTCATGCTCGTCAACGTGCCTGAAGACGGGTCCGGTATCACGGTCATGTCGTTGATGCGGGACCTGTGGGTGCCCATTCCCGGTCACGGCACGGCCAAACTGAACGCCGCCTTCAGCTGGGGAGGTGTGCCGCTCACGGTTCAGACGGTCGAAGCACTCCTCGACACGCGCGTCGATCACGTGATGGTGGTCGACTTCGGAGGATTCGGCTCGATCGCGTCCGCGCTGGGCGGAGTCAACGTCTGGTCAGACACGGCTTTTCAGTCCAAGAACATGGCCGGCCACAGCTTCCGCAAGGGATACAACCTCGTGCAGGGTTCGGCGGCACTCGCGTTCGTCCGGGAGCGCTATTCCTTCGCAGACGCGGACTACCAACGTGTCCGCAACCAGCAGGCATTCATACGCGCGCTCGTCCTCGGTTTCGTCAACGCGGGAACACTCACGAATCCGATGAAGCTGCAGTCTGCCGTCGAAGAGCTCGCTCGCTACGTGGCAACGGATGACGGGCTCACCTCAGCGGAAGTCACCGGCCTCGCGTTCAGGTCCCGCGGCCTGGACAACGACGCCATCCACACGTTGACGCTTCCGACTGCCGGCACGGGCACCTCGCCCGATGGTCAATCGATCGTCAAGGTCGACGACTCGCGGCTGGAGATCGTCCGAAGAGCACTCTCCGCGGACGATCTCATCGCTCGATTCAGCGCCGGCGACCTCGGAACGGGTGCACGGTGATGGCCACTTCGCTGGAGGTGACCGCGCGGGATAGTTCGCTGACCAAGCATGAGCGGTCGGCGATCCTCCTCGCCGTGGCCGACGCCGTGGTGATCACACTGGCTGTCACCACCGCACACGTCCTTCGCTTCGGCAACTGGGAGGGGCGCGTCAGCTTTGTCGGGGTTCAGACGACCTACTGGGTCGTGTCGACGGTGCTTGCCGCGACGTGGCTCGTGGCCGTCGCGGGCTTCGGAGGATGGGTGACGTGGCCGAAACGACTCAACGGCCCGACCTTGCTTCCGCCTGTCAAAGCCACGGTCCTGGTCATTGCACTTCTTGCAGTCACGGCGCTCCTCTTCGAGGTCGATCTTTCGCGCGCGTACCTGGCCGGTGCCCTCCCGATCGGACTCACGAGCCTGCTCATCGTGCGGGTCGTCTGCCGTATCTGGATCCGGGCCCATCGAACGCGCGGCAGGTACATGCGTCGTGCGCTCGTGATCGGTACACCGAAGCGAGCGAGTGATCTGACCAGGGTCTTCAGCGAGTCGGTCTCGCCCGTCGGCGTGAGCGTCGTTGCTACGGCTCCCGTCGAACTGGTGGGACGCCCAGAGCGCCTCCTCGAGGTCATCGCCCGGGACGACGTGGATGTGATCGTCCTGACAGACGAGCGGGCGCAGACGAACGTCCGGCAGTTGATCTGGGACGTCGAGGGATCAGGTGCGGTGGTGTGGCTCTCTGTCGACGTGCCGGAGCTCGCCGCTCCGCGAGCAGAGTTCTATCCGATCGATCGATTGCCGGTCATCGAGATCGAGCCGGCGGATCGCTCGATCAGCCGGCGGCGCGGAAAGCGGGCCTTCGACCTCGTGCTCAGCGCCGTCGGGCTCGTTTTCACGCTTCCGCTGATGGCCGTCTGCACGGTTCTCATCAAGCTCGACAGTCACGGGCCGGTGTTCTTCCATCAGACGCGCATCGGCCGCGACGGCAAGGAGTTCGCGATCCACAAGCTGCGCACGATGAGAATCGGGGCCGAGGAGGAGGTCGCCGGCCTCCAGGATCAGAACGAAGGGTCCGGACCGCTGTTCAAGATCAAGGACGATCCCAGAGTCACACGGATCGGACGATTCCTTCGCAAGACGTCTATCGACGAGTTCCCGCAGCTGTGGAATGTACTCCGTGGCGAGATGAGCCTTGTGGGCCCCAGGCCGCCGTTGCCTCTGGAGGTCGCCGAATACGACCGCGCGAGCCTTCGGAGACTCATCGTGAAGCCGGGGATGACCGGCCTCTGGCAGGTCAACGGCAGATCCGACCTCACGTGGGAGCAGGGCGTACGACTCGATCTCTTCTATGTCGAGAATTGGTCGGTGGGCGGCGACCTCCACATCATGTTCCAGACCGTCGCAGTGATGCTCCGTCCGAACGGCGCCTATTGATGCGAGCGAAATCCGGTGCGACTCGATGACCGCGACGGTGAGCGTCAGTACCCCGACTACGACCAGAGGGCATTTTCGAGCGGACATCGAGGGGCTTCGCAGTGTGGCTGTGCTCCTGGTGGTCGGCAGTCACTTGATCGCCTGGCCCGAGGGCGGGTTCGTCGGCGTCGACGTCTTCTTCGTGATCTCCGGCTACCTCATCACCGGGATTCTGATCCGTCAGCTCGAGGTCAAGGGAACGATCTCGTTCGTGGACTTCTATCGCAGGCGTTTTCTGCGGATCGTCCCCGCGGCAGTGGTGGTCCTGAGCCTGACCACCGCGGTCACCTGGCTCGTGTTCTTCCCTGTGCGTGCCCTGGCGACCACTTGGGACGCGCTGTTCTCGGCCGTGTTCGTCGAGAACTGGAACCTGATCAGCCGCGGGACCCAGTACTTCGCATCGACGTCGGTCCCATCGCCGTTCCAGCACTATTGGTCGCTCTCCGTCGAGGAGCAGTTCTACCTGCTGTGGCCGTGGCTCCTGATTCTCGGTGCCGCACTGTTTCGAACCCCGAGCGCGCGGCGGCGAGCACTGGTCGTCGGCCTTTTGGTCGGTGTCCTGGTGTCATTCGCGCTCGCCTGCGTCGAGTCGGAGCTCCGTCCCTCCGTCGCGTACTTCTCGACCGCGACCCGAGCATGGGAATTGGGGAGTGGGGCACTCGTGGCGCTGTTGCCGAAGACACTCTCCGCAGCGCTCGGCGACGGTGTGCACGCGATGGTGTGGCTCACCGGACTCTGTCTGATCGTGGTTTCTGCGTTCGTCATCACCGACTCGACGACGTTTCCGGGGCCGTGGGCCGCCATCCCCGTGCTCGGCACGGCCGCGATCCTGTTCTCCGATCGCCTCGGTCGTTGGCAGATCGGCCTATCCAACCCGGTAGCGCGATATCTCGGCAAGATCTCGTACTCGCTGTATCTCTGGCATTGGCCGGTCGTCGTCTTCCTCGTCGTTCTCGTCCCCCGCCCGACGGGCTGGCAACTCGGGCTCGCGTTCGGTCTGATGCTGGTCCTGTCCGCGCTTTCGTACCACTTTGTCGAGACGCCTTTTCGGAATTGGCGACTGGGGTCTGACTCAGCCGGCCGCGTCTTCGCATCGGCCAACGAGCCGAAGCAGTCGAGGCGTCCGCTCCGATGGGATCGCGCGCTCGGAGGGAGCCTGGCGCTTGTGCTCGTCGTGGCATGCGTACTTCCCTGGGCGCCCCGACCGAGCATCGCATCGCCGCCGTCCGACCCGGCTTCGGCCGCGCCACCTTTTCGCAGCGCCGAGCAGCTCGCCTCAGCCCTCACCACGGCAACCGAGAGCACGAACTGGCCGGATCTCTCTCCCCCTATCGGCATGCTGACCCGTGCCGATAGCGCGCTCGACATCGCTTCGACGCGCGGTTGCATCTCAGACACCAGCGGAGATGTCGTCGCGACGGTTCAACAGATGTCGGAGCACTGCGTGTTGGGGGATCCGACGAGTGGCCGAACTGCGGTCGTCCTCGGCGACTCGATCGCGGCCAGCTGGCTTCCCGCTCTCGAGTCGGCGCTCGCGGGGTGGCGGATCGTCGCAATGACGTTCCAAAGTTGTCCCGCGGTAGAGGTCACCGTCGATGAGGCATCGGGGCGACGAGCCTTCCGAAGCGAATGCGACGAGGCGCGGGCCGCTGCCGTGAGCCGCGCGCTCTCGGCACACCCCGAACTGGTTGTGCTGTCGTCGGCGCTGGGAAGCTTTGAGCGGCTGGTCGGAACCACTGACCCCTCCGACGCGTGGCGAACCGGAACGGCCGATGCGATCCGCGCACTCTCCGAGGTTCCACGGACAGTGATCATCGAGTCTCCGCCCGAGGGTCCTTCGCCGGCCGACTGCGCGCTGCGCGTCCTCTCGCCGGCGAGCTGCGAAATGACGCCTTCGGCAGACTGGGAGGCGAAGTCAGCTGCGGAGGCGGAGGGTGTACGAGTCGTGGCTGCCGAGGTTCCTGGGGCGGAGTTCATTTCGACCCGCGCATGGTTCTGCGCATCGTCGGGAGTCTGCCCTATATTCGCCGCGGGGACCCCGATCCGGGTCGACCGGGGTCACCTCACGGCCGACTACGCCCGGCGTCTCAGCGACGTGCTCGCTGCTGCCGTCCGTCTCTGAGCGGAGCATTCGCCTCCGGGCGCCCGGACGAGCGCCCGAAGAGGATCGGAACGACCTTCGGCAGCGATCCAAGGCCGCGCCGCCACCGACGGAGGTAGGCGCGTGCCGCCGGCAGGGCGGCCAGGCGCGTCTGCGTAGTGTCTTTGATCAGGGTGTCCACGGGAGGGAAAAGCGCAATACGCAACTGAGTCGCGCGCTCACGCCAGCTCGCGTGTCTCCAGTTGAGCGCGCGTCGGTGCATCGGCTCGGAGACACGTGAACGCAACTGCCACTCGGCAGAGGGCTCTCCCCACTCGAAGCCGGGCCGAGCGGGCACCAGTCGCTCGAGAAAAGGCCGATTGGTGGCGAGTGCATTGAGCGCTCTGGCGCGAGCCAGCAATTGCTCGGCGTCTACTGTCCGACTTCGCTCGACGAGAGCTTCGAGTTCCTTCTCGTGTTTGTCTACCCAGAGTCCGCGGAGCGAGTGCAGGGCGGCGATAAGGACGGCGTCGGCGAAGCCGGGTATTTGTACGGGCTGATTGCCACACCAGAGGGTCGTCCGCTGTATCCAGAGTCGCTCGAACGTCTCGACCGGCGTCAGTTCGATGCCCGGATAGCGGAAGTGGACGTCGATGTCCATGCTCCATGCAGGGTGGAACAGACTGACGCTGTGACGAGGGAACGTCCCGGTGTCGGGATCGCTCGGTCGCTGAATCCACCCTCGTTCCTCGAGCGCTTCCAGGAGGTCCTCGTGTCGATCCGGCTCGACGAGTACATCGACGTCTGCGCTGGGACGGGGAGGACGAAGCCCGTACTGGGTCGCGGCGACGCCTTTGAACGCGAGCATTCGGATGCCGCCCCGCCGGGCTACGAGCGCCACGGCCGCGGTCAGCAGGATGCTGGGCTCCAGCGGCCGCGCTTCTCCCGTCGCGACCAACGAGTTCATCATCCGTATCACCTCCGTCCTGCTGGTCCGAGCGACCTTCACCGCCGCAAGGTCGTGAGGAATCCTGCAGCGCGCCGTTCCTGAGGGCTCGCTGTCCGCATCCGTACGGTTGCGGACGACCTCCATCCCACATATTCACATGGGCAAAGGAGACCTCGGGTCAGCGTAAACGTCGAGCGCGAGAGCGCTGAGCTGTGCTGATCGCTGCGACGAGCGCCGAGACCACGATGACGAGTCCGAGCGCGGCGACCCACACCGCGATCGCGGCGCCAGGAGTAAGCGTCGCGATCCATGCGGTCACAGCTGTCAGTCTCGCCGGCGACGAGACGATCGCCAACGTGACGAGGGCGAAGAGGACCAGCAGCGCGCCCCAAATGACCCCGCCCCACCGCACGATCGGGGTGCCGGATGGTCGGAACGTTCGCGCGGTCGTCGCGGTGCTCGGGTTCGCCCACGGGTCGATGGGCTGCACCGGCTGCCCGAGTGTCGGTTCCCCCGTCTCTCCCGTCTTTTCCGACCTCACCGCCGTCTCTTCCGGGGCAGGAGCTGGAAGTCGGGAGGTGGTGTCAGGCTCGTTGGCCTGTGCTTCGTTGTTCGTCGTCATGGCGCTCAGACTCTCTTTCACTTCTCGACTCGTTCGACGACCACACCGTCCAGCTGGGCGATGCGTACGACAGCGTCCGCTCTCCCGCCAGGTCCGATGAAGATATCGGTACCGCATTCTCCGAAGAAGCCGCGGTCGCAGCGACGCGCATGCTCGTCACCGGAAGCTTCGATGATGGTGACGGCCGACGCCGTTGCCGCCTCGACTTTCAGCGTGGCTCCCTCTGGGACGATCAGGGTCGTCCGACCGGCGCCTTTGGCGAGGTTCACGGTCGGGGTGCCGGCGCTGCTCACTGCTCGTGCGAGGTTGATCGTCGTGTCGCCGACCGCCTGGAGGTAGTTGGCATCGCCAGCCGGCGTGACGGATAGCGAGCTACGGCTGCTGATGTCCGCGTCCAGACGAACGCCGGGCGAGATGGGCAGGAGCGCCGCCAGTGCGGTCAGCGCGGCCATCAGGATGCCGAGGAAGATCAGAAACCCGCTTCGGCGGCGGGCGATCCCCGCGATCAGCACCGTCACCCCGAAGACGAGCGTCGCAGCGGCGAAGGAGGCCGTGAGTGCGTAACCGGGCAGGCCGGTCGAGGCCCCCCAGAACGCTCCGGCGAGCGAACCGGCGACCAGAGCCAGCCCGACGGCGAGCCATCCGATGGCCGCCCCGACCCGCGGGTTGGCGGCGCGATACGCTGCCCGGTTAGCCCTGGCCAGCGCGTTTGCAGCGGAGGCCTGCGCCCGCAGCTCGGCAGAGCGCTGGGCCTTCACGGCCCGCATGTCCTCGGCCAGGCGTTGCTTCCACTGATCGTGCTCCGCCTTCCACTGGGCCTGGCGGTCGCGCCAGTCGGCGACCTCCTGCTCCGTGGCTTCGGCGTCGGGCGCGGGCGGTGCGGGCGGCTCCGAGCTGATCGCGACGGCCGGCGCCGGTGGCGCGACTGCGGCTGTCGTCGCGGCCGCGGCCGAGTCCGCCGCGGCAGCGCCGGTCTCGGTCGTGGCCGCCGGAGCCGCCCCGGTGGACTGCGCAGCGCCCGCCGGAGCCGCTGCGCTGCCTCCTGCTCCCGAGCGCTTGTCCGCGTTGCGGACGGCAACGACGATGAGTGCGGCAGCGGCGCCGAGGACGATGAGGGTCCAGAAGATGCGGCTGACGACGTCGAACCAACCGGGATCGTGGCCGAACGGTCCGCCGAACCACCACACCCCGTCGGTCCACGGCAGCAGTGAGAGCACGATCAGCACGCCGATCGCCACGATCGGAGCCTCGAACTCGCCCTCGAACAGGCGCTGCAGATGGATCCGGCCGTCGCGGTCGGGCAACAGGGCCCAGGCGATCGCGTAGAGCAGCACCACCGGGGCGCCGAGCAGCGCGGCGACGACAGCGATTCCGCGGACGATCAGCGGGTCGATCCCGATCCGGTACGCGATGCCCGCGCAGACGCCTCCGACCCAGCCGTCGGTGCGCGTGATGCCGAGGCCGCGCATCCAATCGAAGAAGCGCGTGCCTCGGCCGGAGAAGCCGGTCTGCGGCCCGCCGTACGGCCCGGGGGGCGGCGATCCGGGCGTCGTAGCGCCGGGGGGAGGAGGGGTCGTGCCGTCGTTCACCATGACTCGATCGTGGCGCGCGACGGCCACCTCCCGCTATCCGGGGTCACCCTGAGCCGACCCTGATTCCTGCCCGTGCGGCTGCCCCGGGGTGGTCCCGTCTGCTTGGATTCCAGGTATGGCCTCTGCACCCCTGCCCGGCGAGCGCGTGACGCGCGTCCCGTTGGCGCGACCGCGCGACTGCGTGATCGGCGGGGTGAGCGTCGCGCTCGCCGACCACCTCGGCTGGCCGGTCGTCGCCGTGCGGTGGATCCTGGTCGGCACCGCCCTCCTGGGTGGTGCGGGCGTACTGTTCTACGTCTGGCTCTGGGCCCTCACTCCACTGCGGGATCCCGCGCCGGGACGCTCGGACGAGCGCGTCACGCGCCGTGTGAACGTGCCGTGGGTACTCGCCGTCGGCGGGGCCGTGTGCGGGGTCGCGGCGATCGTGCTGGTGACAGGCGACGCAGTGAACGCCGCATTCGGAGCAGTCGTCGCGTCGATCGTCCTGCTGGTGGCGGCCGTGCTGTGGGACCAGCTCGTCGACGAGGAGAACGCTGCGCCATCGAGGCTCAGCCCGACGGGATTCCGCCTCGCCTCCGGCGGTTTCCTCGTGGCCCTGGCGCTCGTGCTCAGCGGGATGCAGGGCGGTCGCTCGTCCGGCCTGCTCTGGCTCGCCATCATCGGGGCGACCTTCGCAGGGGCGGCGGTCATGGTCGGCCCGTGGGCCTTGCGGCTCTGGACGGAGCTCATCGCGGAGCGGACCGCGCGCGTCCGCGAGGAGCAGCGCGCAGAGATGGCGGCGCACCTGCACGACTCCGTGCTGCAGACGCTCGCGCTCATCCAGAACCGCGCCGGAGCGTCGAGCGAGGTCGGCAGGATCGCCCGCGCCCAGGAGCGGGAGTTGCGTGACTGGCTGTACGCCGAGGCCGCGGAGGGCGCCGCGCCCGACTCCGAGGATCTCGCCACGGAGTTGCGTTCCGTCGCGGCGGCGCTGGAGGTTGACCACGCCGTGCACTTCGACGTGGTGAGCGCGGGCGAACCTGTGCGCCGGGCGCCCGCCGAGCTGGCCGCCGCCGCTCGCGAGGCGATGCTCAACGCCGCCCGTCACGCGGGTGGCGAAGTCTCGGTGTACATCGAGTCGGGCGGGGGATCTGTCGACGTCTTCGTCCGTGACAGGGGCCCGGGCTTCGACATCGATGCGCTGCCGGAGGGACGCCTGGGGGTGCGCGAGTCGATCATCGGCCGGATGCGCCGGGCGGGAGGCCGTGCGACGGTCACCCGGCGCAGCACCGGCACGGAGGTCCACCTGACGGTGGAGCTGCCTGGGGAGCGAGAATGAGCACATGACCGACGAGACGCCGCGCCCGATCACCGTCGTGATCGTGGACGACCATTCGATCTTCCGCTCCGGCCTCCGCGCCGATCTCGACGACCGCCTCCATGTGGTCGCAGAGGCGCAGGACGTCGATGGGGCGGTGGAGGCGATCCTGCGCACCCGCCCGGAGGTCGTGCTGCTCGACGTCCACCTCCCGGGGGGCGCGGGCGGAGGCGGGGCGGAGGTCCTCCGCCGCACGGTCGCCGAGAGCGCGGGGACGCGTTTCCTCGCGCTGAGCGTCTCGGACGCCGCGGAGGACGTCGTCGGCGTCATCCGTGCGGGCGCCCGCGGATACCTGACCAAAGGCAGCTCCGGACACCAGGTGAGCGATGCGGTCGTCGCCGTCGCCGGAGGCGACGCGGTCTTCTCGCCGAAACTCGCAGGGTTCGTGCTCGACGCGTTCGGCGCGACGGCGGGGGAGCAGGCCGAGAGCACGGACGAACTCGACCGTCTCTCGGCCCGCGAGCGGGAGGTCATGCGCCTGATCGCGCGCGGCTATGCCTACAAGGAGGTCGCGGCCGAGCTGTTCATCTCGGTCAAGACGGTCGAGACCCACGTCTCCGCGGTGCTCCGCAAGCTCCAGCTCTCGTCGCGCCACGAGCTCACCGCCTGGGCGCTGGAGCGTAAGCTGCTCTAGCTGGGGCCGAGATGTGCGCCGAATGAGGTCTTCGACGCCTCGCGACGCGACATTGGCCGCAAATCTCGCGGCGGTCGGGGCGTTTTTGCGAGGGGGTGCGGTGTCCCGTACACTTGGGTGCGGTGGTTGAATCTGCCAAGCTTTTCTGCGCCTATTTTCGCGATGCCAGGAGGGTTTCGCGGTTCACAATCCCTAGGGCGGTAGCTCAATTGGCAGAGCAGCGGTCTCCAAAACCGCAGGTTGCAGGTTCGATTCCTGTCCGCCCTGCAAACCGGCATCCCGATGCCGGTCCACGAAAGGTGTAACGAGGTGGCCCGAAAGGTAATCGACGAGCCGAGCGAGGAGATCGTCGCCAACGCCAAGAAGGAGCGCGCGGCCAAGCGCAACCCCTTCGCGCGGATCGCCCTGTTCATCCGGCAGGTCATCGGCGAACTCAAGAAGGTCGTCACGCCGACGCGCAGGGAGCTCCTGAGTTACACCGGCGTCGTGCTCGTCTTCGTGGTGATCATGATGGCGATCGTGTCCCTGCTCGACTGGGTGTTCGGTCTCGGCGTGGTGTGGGTCTTCGGCAACCCGAAGTAGAACCCAGCAGCCGACCGGCCGCACGGCCATACCGACAGAAATGGAATGAATTCAGTGTCTGAGACGAACCGCGACGACGTGGACTGGGCGACCGCTGCCGAGCAGTCCTCCGAAGACGACGAGGCGCAGACGGGCAATGTCCTGGAGCGCGACGAGGAGTCGTCCGACCCCGCGGAGCACGAGGCGCTGCACATCGTCGCCGAAGACGGCACCGAGATCGACCTCGACGCCGTGCTCGACGCGATGGCCGAGGCCGTCGACCCCGAGGCCGACCGCGCCGTCGACGAGGCCCTCGAAGTCGACTCGGCCGAAGAGGCCGAGGCAGCTCAGGAGGCCGTCGAAGACGAGGACGAGGTCGCAGCCGACCCCTACGAGGAGTTCCGCGCCGAGCTGCGCGCCAAGTTCGGCAAGTGGTACGTCATCCACTCGTACGCCGGCTTCGAGCGCCGCGTGAAGTCGAACATCGAGAACCGCATGGTCTCGATGAACATGGAGGACTTCATCTTCGAGGTCCAGGTCCCCATGGAAGACGTGGTCGAGATCAAGAACGGCCAGCGCAAGATGGTCAACCGCGTGCGCATCCCCGGCTACGTGCTGGTGCGCATGGACCTCAACGAGGACAGCTGGTCGGTCGTCCGCCACACGCCTGGCGTCACCGGCTTCGTCGGCAACGCGCACAACCCCACGCCGCTTCGCTTCGAGGAGGCCTTCTCGATGCTGAAGAGCCTCGTGCAGGTCGACCAGGCTCCGGCCAAGGGGGCCGCGAAGGGCCAGAAGGCCACTGCGCGGGTCATCCCGGCCGAGGTCGACTTCGAGATCGGCGAGACCATCACCATCAAGGAAGGCTCGTTCGCGGGCCTGCCTGGCTCGATCAGCGAGATCAAGCCGGAGAGCGGCAAGCTCACCGTGCTCGTGTCGCTCTTCGAGCGCGAGACCCCGGTCGAGCTCAGCTTCGACCAGGTCACGAAGCTCTAGGGAACATCCAGAGCCTCCCCACTGTTTTTCAGGACACCGGGTCTCGGAAGGGCCGAGAAACCGGGAGAGCGACGCGGGTCCGAGACCCACGTGCTCGAATACACAAAGAAGGAAGAGACATGGCACCGAAGAAGAAGGTCACCGGTCTGATCAAGCTTCAGATCAAGGCCGGCGCCGCCAACCCGGCACCGCCGATCGGCCCGGCCCTGGGTCAGCACGGCGTGAACATCATGGAGTTCTGCAAGGCGTACAACGCGGCCACCGAGGCGCAGCGCGGCAACGTCATCCCAGTGGAGATCACCGTCTACGAGGACCGTTCGTTCACGTTCATCCTCAAGACCCCGCCGGCGGCCGAGCTGATCAAGAAGGCCGCGGGCGTCCCCAAGGGCTCCGGCGTGCCGCACACCACCAAGGTCGGCAAGCTGACCCAGGCGCAGGTGCGCGAGATCGCCGAGCAGAAGATGGTCGACCTCAACGCCAACGACATCGACGCGGCGTCGAAGATCATCGCCGGCACCGCCCGTTCGATGGGCATCACGGTCGAGGCGTAAGCCCGGCCTCCCCATCACCCCAGACATCACTGTGGCAGAGCCGGCCAGGCTCGCACCACATTCTCGTTAGGAGAAATCTCATGGCACAGAAGTCCAAGGCCTACCGGGCCGCGGCCGACAAGATCGAGGCCGGCAAGTTCTACACCCCGACCGAGGCGGTCACCCTCGCGAAGGAGACCGGTTCCGCCAAGTTCAACTCGACCGTCGAGGTCGCGCTGAAGCTCGGCGTGGACCCGCGCAAGGCGGACCAGATGGTCCGCGGTACCGTCATCCTTCCTCACGGCACCGGCAAGACCGCGCGCGTCATCGTGTTCGCGACCGGCCCGGCCGCCGAGGCCGCGATCGCCGCCGGCGCCGACGAGGTCGGCGGCTCCGACCTGATCGAGAAGGTCGCCGGCGGTTACACCGACTTCGACTCGGCCGTCTCCACCCCGGAGCTCATGGGCCAGGTCGGCCGTCTCGGCAAGGTGCTCGGCCCGCGCGGCCTGATGCCGAACCCGAAGACCGGCACGGTCACCCCGGATGTGGCGAAGGCCGTCTCCGACATCAAGGGCGGAAAGATCGAGTTCCGCGTCGACAAGCACGCCAACGTCCACTTCGTGGTCGGCAAGGCGGGCTTCACGGCCGAGCAGCTCGACGAGAACATCAAGGCCGCCCTCGACGAGGTCGTCCGTCTCAAGCCGTCCGCTGCGAAGGGCCGCTACATCCAGAAGGGCGCCGTGTCGACCACGTTCGGCCCGGGCATCCCGCTGGACGTCAACGCCATCTGATCGCGTCGCGCTCCTCGAAGGGCCGGATCCGCAGTGCGGTTCCGGCCCTTCGTCGTCCAATAGGGGCCTGCGCATGAACGTTGCGGTGAGGCAACGAATTCGACAGACCTGTCTACCCCATCTTGCGGAGGTAGAACGCCCGGGCTATGTTCGCCCTGTCGCGCACCGCGCGTCGGCTCACAGTCGAGTCAGTCCGAGCGAAGGAACGTTTGATGACACCTCGCACCACCTCAGCCCTCCACAAGAGGGCGATCGGAATCATCGCCACCACGTCTGCCGTGGTGGCGTTGTCGTTGGCAGGAGCATCCGCGGCGAACGCCGCCGACCGGGTGACCTACGCCAATTCCGTCCCCTCGTGGGCCACAGCCCAGAACGATGCGGGAGCGGCACCGGCCGACACCACAGTGCAGGGCGAGATCTATCTCCCCCTGCGCGACCAGAAGGGCGCGGAGACTCTCGCGAAGCAGGTCTCGAATCCGACGCAAGCGGGCTACCGTCGAGCGCTGAGCCCGCAGCAGTGGATCGCGCGGTTCTCGCCCACGCAGGCGGACTACAACGCGGTCCTGGCCTTCCTCAAGGCCGCAGGCCTCACCATCCAGGGCGAGCCCGCAAGTCGGCAGTACGTCGTCTTCCGCGGCACGCCGGACCAGCTCGGCTCGGTGTTCGGCACCTCGCTGCACTCGTTCAAGGTCGCTGGCCACGAACTCGTCGCCCCGTCGAGCGCGCCGTCGGTGCCGACGGCCCTCGGCAACAAGGTCTCCGCGATCAGCATCGAGCAGTCGCGCACACTGACGCGCCCGGAGTCGATCCAGCAGGGCGACATCCAGCAGTCCGGCGCCCCGCAGGTGTCTCGTAAGTCGGCGGCGGCCACGCCTCCGCTCGTTACGACGCCGTGCTCGCACTACATCGGCGAGAACGTCGTGACCGTGCCTCCGGCGTACAACGGGCAGACGCAGTACAGCACCTACAACTGCGGCTACTCCCCGCAGCAGCTGCGCAGTGCGTACGGCCTCACCGATCTCGCCAAGCGCGGCATCAACGGCAGCGGCCAGACGGTCGCGATCATCGACGCCTACGCGAGCCCGAGCATCCTCAAGGATGCGAACAGCCTGGCGCAGCAGAACGGCGAGCCCGGTCTGACGATGTCGAGCTATCAGCAGCTCGTGCCGAGCCCCAGCCAGTTCACCGACGAGGCGCTCTGCCAGTACCCCAGCGGATGGCAGACCGAGCAGACCCTCGACATCGAGTCGGTGCACTCCGTGGCTCCGGGTGCCCGCATCCTCTACGTCGGGGGCACGGACTGCGGCGGCGGACTGGACATCGCGATGTCGAAGATCCTCGACAACAAACTGGCGAACATCGTGAGCAACAGCTACGGCAACCTCGGGGAGGCCGTGCCGGCGGACGTGATCCAGGGCGAGGTCAACCTCCAGCTGCAGGCAGCGGGTGAGGGCATCGGTCTCTACTTCTCGAGTGGAGACAACAAGGACGAGGTCGGCAACCTCGGGTACGCGTCGCCGGACTTCCCGGCCTCGTCGCCGTGGGTCACCGCCGTAGGCGGCACCAGCCTCGCGATCGACAAGAACGGCGCCATCTCCTGGGAGACCGGCTGGGGAGACCAGCTCGACAAGATCGTCAAGAAGGCCGACGGAACCCTCGCCTACGAGGCGCCGCTTCCCGGGGCATACGACGGCGGCGGAGCCGGCGGCGGTATCAGCGCGGTGTTCTCGGCGCCGGACTACCAGCGCGGGATCGTTCCGCAGTCGCTGAGCAACGGCTTCCGGGTCTCTCCGGACGTCGCGGCGGTGGCGGACCCCTACACCGGGTTCCAGATCGGCGTCCGTCCGATCATCGACGACACGACCCTGGCGACCGGTGACTACGTCAACCAGACCTGGGGAGGGACGTCGCTCGCCTCGCCGATCGTCGCCGCCCAGATCGCCATCGTGCAGCAGGCGACCGGCCGGACGATCGGGTTCGCGAACCCGACCCTCTACGCGGTCGATCGAGTGCTGCCGAGCGCGTTCCGCGACGTGGTCCCGCAGAACCCGACGCGTGCTCTCGCCTACACCGGGCGCACCAGTGGAACATCGTATCTCGTCTCGCTCGACCAGGACGGGTCGTTGAAGACCGCGAAGGGCTACGACGACGTGACGGGCCTCGGCGGTGTCTCGTTCAGCCTCCTGAGCATGGTGGCGCAGGGCAGACACTGACGCGTCCGGAGCACAGGGCCGGCCGTCTCCGCAAGGAGGCGGCCGGCCCCGCTACGCTGACGGGATGACCTTCGCGATCCGCGCTGCGACCGGTTCCGACGCCGAGGCCCTCGCCGAGGTCGCCGCTGTGACCTTCCCGCTGGCCTGCCCTCCACACACGACGGAGGAGGCCAAGGCGTCGTTCGTCGCCGCCGTGCTCTCATCGGAGCGGTTCGTCGAGTACGCGTCCGACCTCCGGCGGCGCCTATTCGTGGCAGAGGACGAGACGGGAGCGATCATCGGCTATACGCTTGTCAACCTGGGCGAGCCTGCGGACGACGACGTGCGGGCAGTCATCACGATGCGCCCGACCGCCGAGCTCAGCAAGTGCTACGTCATGCCGGGGCACCACGGCGAGGGCGTGGCCGCGCGGCTGATGGAGGCCAGCCTGGCGGCGGCCTCCGGTGCCGGCGCAGCCGGGGTCTGGCTCGGCGTGAACGAGGAGAACGCGCGCGCCCAGCGGTTCTACGGCAAGCACGGATTCGAGAAGGTCGGTGCGAAGCGCTTCCTGGTGGGCGATCGCCTGGAGCACGACTGGGTGATGGAGCGCGCGCTCAGCTGAAGCCGTCTGCGAATCCGATCACCGACCCAAGGCGGTGTCCCAGCGGATCGCAGGGTGGGTCCGGATAGAATCCCTCGACCCGAACCATTCGAGGAGCGACCGTGCGACGACTGCTTCGTATCGTGCGCCAGCCGTTCGCCCAGCCCCTGCTGGCCGCCGGCTGGCAGCGCGCCGTACCCCTGCTGCTCGCGGTCGGGACCGTGTGCCTGCTCAGCGGTCTGACGATCATCTGGGCCGCGCGGCTGACCGTTCCCTATCCGGTCTACGTGAGCGAGCTCGGGGCGGTCGGGGCGCCGACCGCCGCGCCTTTCGCCATCGCTCTGCTTCTCATCGCGGCGGGAGGCTTCTCCGTCGCGCTCGCGAGTGGTCACGTGCGCTCGTCGCACCGGTTGCTCGGCCGTTGGGCGCCCGCCACGAGTCTCGGGTTCGCGGCGCTCTGCTTCGTGCTCGCGTCGCAGGTGACGTGCACGTCCTACTGTCCGGTGCCGTTGATGGATCCGAGGTCGACCCTCCAGGACCTCGTGCACACGGTGTCGGCGGTGCTCGGTTTCGGCGCGGCGTGCGTCGCTATGCTGCAGGTGGCGTTCGCCTCACGGTTTCCGCGTGTCGCGCGCTACTCGCTCGTCAGTTGCGTCGCGGTCGCCGCGATCACGATCGTGGGCGGACTGCTCGCGATCGCCCACGTGGCCACGGACGTCGGAGCATGGTTGGAGCTGATCGGGACGACCGTGGCCGTCGC
The DNA here is from genome assembly GCF_055720965.1 of Leifsonia sp. PARNA 1/14. NCBI lineage: Bacteria > Bacillati > Actinomycetota > Actinomycetes > Micrococcales > Microbacteriaceae > Leifsonia > Leifsonia sp. PARNA 1/14. Next base: position 154,590 of record NZ_JBVQSP010000003.1, on the reverse strand, counting down.
GTGGATCGCGGTCTACTCGCTGGCGCTGACCCGGGTGTCGATCGCGGAGTAGTGAGTCAGGCCGTCTGCACGGCGACAGCCCGCACCGCGGGGATGTGCGGCGCCGTCGCCTGACGCAGCAGCTCGATCAGGTCGCCGGCGAGGGTGACCAGCCGGGCGATCTCTCGATCGTCGCGGTCTACCCATTGGCACTGCGGCTCCTCGTGAACGGGCACGAAGCGATCGTGCTGCTCCCACACGAAGAGCGTCCGCTCGGCGCCGAGGACGTACTGCTGCCACCAGATCTGGCGCAAGTAGTGCCGCGGGATACTGTTGAACGGCTTATTGGTCGTCTTGATCTCGGCGAGTTCGATCCGGCCTCCTGTTCGAACGGTCAGCCCGTCGGGCGTCGCCAGGTGACGGCGGTCGCGCTCGGCGTGGAACAGCAGGTCGGACGGCTGGATGCCGTGGGTCGCCGCGACCCACGCGGCGATCTCCGGCTCGCGCACGCGCCCGTGCTGCGTGAAGATGTTGCCGGAGAACCCCGAGCCGTTCAGCTTCTCGGAGACCGCGGCTCGCAGGGACTGCTGGGTCGACAGCTTGGCGACGTCCGTGGCCGTGATCCCGCGGCTGCGGGCGCGGAGCCAGCCCACCCGGTCACTCGACGACGCCACCACGCGGGCCAGGTGGCCTTCGGCTCCCGGCACCGCGGGCACGACGGGGCGTGGCGCCGGTGCGGACGTGGTCGGCCCGAGGTCCGCCAGAACGCCCGGCCGGTACAGTTCGCGCCGGGAGAGGTCGCGGTCAGGGGCGGCGGAGCGGTCGAACACCTCTCCATTCTGCATCGCTCGGCCGACTCGCGCCGTCACCCCACGCCCGCGGCGCCGAGCTGGCGGCGTGCCTCGTCGATGGTGGCCATCGTCGAGACCGCTTCGTCGAGCGGGTGCAGCGGCGATTCGGTGCGGCCCTCTGCGACGTAGCGGGCGAGGGCGGCCGCCTCGTACGACATCCCCTGGCGGTGCGGGCGGCCGTACGGGTCGGTCCAGTGCGCGGTGAGCCCACCGGCGGCACGATCGAGGCGCAGCCCGCTCGGGCCCCAGAACGGGCTGTCCATCTCGATGCGGGCATCGGACCCGGAGATCGTGGCCAGCGACGGCGTGCCTGCTCGGAGGCCGGTGCTGAGCAGGGCCTGCCCTCCGCGCGCCGACGTCAGCAGGAGCGCGACCTGCTCGTCGACGCCGGTGGGGGCAAGCGTGCCCGTCGCGATGATGCCGGCGGGCGCGCCGAGCGCGAAGGACGCCCACGACACCACGTAGACGCCGAGGTCGAGCAGCGCACCTCCGGCGAGAGCCGGATTCCAGAGTCGCCCGGCCGGATCGAACGGCGCGCGGCCTCCGAAGTCGGCCGTGACGACCCGGATGTCGCCCAGGGCGCCGTCGTCGAGGAGCTGCCGCACGATGTCCGTCTGCGGCAGGTAGCGCGTCCACATGGCCTCCATGGCGAAGACCCCGGCCTCGCGTGCGGCGGCCACGATGATGCGGGCCTGCTCGGCGGTGGCGGCGATCGGCTTCTCGATCAGCACGTTCTTGCCCGCGCGGATCGCCAGGAGCGCGTGTTCGAGATGCTCGCTGTGCGGGGTCGAGACGTAGACGACATCGACCTCGGGGTCGGCGACCAGGGCCTCGTACGAGTCGTAGGCGCGGTCGACGCCGTGGGCGGCGGCGAAGGCCGCTGCCCGCTCGGCGGAGCGCGAGCCGCAGGCGACCATGCGCTGCGACGTGTGTGCGTGCAGGGCGTCGGTGAAGTCTGCGGCGATGCCGCCGGGGCCGATCACGCCCCAGCGGAGCGCGGGCGCGTCGGCCGGGTCGGGAAAGCGGGGCGAGGGCAGCACGTCGGTCATGCCCCCAGTCTGCCCTGTCCGAGCGGGCGGGATCCGCGGAACGAAAAGGCCGGACACGCCGCGCGCACGCGGCGTGTCCTGCCGATTCGATGCGGCCGGCCTCAGACGGGCTGCGGGTTCGAGACCTCCGGGGCCGCCCGCACTCCGGCGACGGGGGCCGCCCAGCGCACGCCGTTGGCGAGCACCCGCCGCACCTGCGGGTGGAAGTAGACCGGGTACTCCTGGTCGCCGGGCGAGAAGTAGAAGATCTTGCCGCGGCCGCGGGTGAAGGTCACTCCCGAGCGGAACACCTCGCCCCCGGTGAACGAGCTGATGAAGACCAGGTCGTCGGGGGTCGGGATGTCGAAGAACTCCCCGTACATCTCCTGCGCCTCGATCACGATCGGCTGCTCGATCCCCTCGGCGATCGGGTGGGTCGGGTTCACGTTCCAGACCAGCTCCCGCTCGCCGCCCTCCGGGTTGCGCCAGCGCAGCGAGCACGTGGTGCCGAGCATCCGGATGAAGATCTTCGAGAAATGGCCCGAGTGCAGCACGAGGAGGCCCATCCCGCCGAGCACATGGCGTCGCACACGCTCCACGACCTCGTCGGAGACCTGGTCGTGGGCGATGTGACCCCACCAGAGCAGGACGTCCGTGTCTGCGAGCGCCTCCTCGGTGAGCCCGTGCTCGGGGTCGGCGAGGGTCGCGGTGCGCACGGCGACCTCGTCGCCGAGCAGCTCGGACAGGCCGGCGGCGATGGCCCCGTGGATGCCGTCGGGATAGATCGCTGCGATCTCGGGCTGGGTGGTCTCGTGGACGCCTTCGTTCCAGACGGTCACGCGCAGTGCGGTCATGGTCATGCCTCCGTGGTGTCGGTGCTGGTGGTGTCGCCGGCGTCGTCGAGGCCGGTTGTCGCGGGGCTCAGCCGCACTTCTTCGCCGCGGCGCGCGGACTCGTAGGCCGCGTCGATGACGCGGGCGCGGTCGAGCGCCAGCGAACCGTCCCAGTTCGCCCAGTTCGCCTCGTCGGCGACGTGGTCGAGGAAGGTCTCGACGACCGCGAGGTGGCCGCGGCCGGCGTCGGCGGTCACCGCGACGTCCTCGACCTCCTCGCCCTCCCCGGTGAAGATCGTGAGCTCGCCGGCGGGCGCGTAGTCGACGACCCGGAGGTCGGCGCCGCCTTCGGTGCCGTAGAGTGTGATGCCGAATTCGTCGCCGGCGGGGCGGTACGCCGCCCAGCTGGTCTCGAGGACGATCGAGCCGCCGCCCTCGAGCCGCAGGAGCATGCTGGCCAGGTCCTCCACCTCGTAGGCGGAGCCGACGTGCTGCTTGTCGCTCTTCGCGCCGCCGCGGCCACGTGCGCCGAGCTCCGAGTGGGTGACGGCGGACACCGCGGTGACCTGCGGCTCGCCGAACAGGTGCAGGGCGTAGTCGAGCACGTGCACGCCGATGTCGATCAGCGGGCCGCCTCCGGCCATCTCGCGGTTGGTGAACCAACTGCCGAGGGCGGGGATGCCCGCGCGGCGCAGCCACACCGCTCTGGCATGGTACGGCCGCCCGATCTGGCCATCGTCGATGGCCGCCTTGAGCGCCTCGATGTCGCCGCGTCGGCGGTGGTTGAAGGCGACCTCCAGCACACGGCCGGCGCGGTGCGCGGCGTCGACCATCGTCTGCGCCTCGGCGGCGGTGCGCGCGATCGGCTTCTCGCTGAGCACGTGGATGCCGGCCTCGAGCGCGCCGACGGTGATGGGCGCGTGCAGGAAGGTCGGGACGGCGACGCTGACGACGTCGAGGTCGCCGTCGGCGACCAGGTCGCGCCAGTCGCTGTAGCGGCGCTCGACGCCGTACTTCTCGCCGAGCTCGGCGCGCGGGCCGTCCTCCATGCCGGCGATCGCGACGAGCTCGACGCCGGGAAGCTCGGCGTAGGCGTCCATGTGCTGCTGGCCGGCCCAGCCGAGGCCGACGACTCCGGCGCGGAGGGTCTTGGATGCGGTGGTCACTGCTGTCCTTTCGAGGGGGTGGTTCTGGAGTGCTTCGGACGGTGATGGATGGTCGGTAAGGCGGTCGAATCGATTCGATGCCAGGCGGCGGACGCGGGCGCGGCGCCGGTCAGCGGGGGAGCGGATGGGAGGCGACGCCCGGGCCGAGCGTGTGCTGGATGACCATGATGGCCGCTCCGATGGCGCCGCCGGTCTCGCCGGAGCGGGACTCGGTGATGGTCAGGTGCTGGGTGGCGAGCGGGGTCGACCGCTGGTAGACGACCTCCCTCACCCCGGCGAGCAGTTGCTCGCCGACACGGGACAGACTGCCGCCGACCACGACGAGCGACGGGTTGAGCATGTTGACGCAGGTGGCGACCACCTCGCCGAGGTCGCGGCCCGCCTGCCGGATGGCGTGGAGCACCTCGGGATTCCCGGTGCGGGCCAGCGCGACGACGTCGTCGCTGGTCTCGGCGGGGATGCCGGCGGCCGTAAGCGCACGGGCGATCGCCGGCCCGCTGGCGAGGGCCTCCAGGTCGGCGTCGCGGGCGCCGTGACTCGGGGTCTCGCTCGAGAACGGCACGCGCACATGGCCCAGGTCGCCGGCAGAGCCCTGAGCACCGCGTTGCAGGCGGCCTCCGCTGATGATGCCCGCGCCGATGCCGGTGGCCACCTTGACGAACAGGAGGTCGGAGCGGTCGGGCCAGGCGAGGGCGTGCTCACCGAGCGCGAGGAGGTTCACGTCGTTGTCGACCAGCACCGGCACGTCGAACGCGCGCTGCACGTAGGCAGGGATGTCGAACCGGTCCCAGCCCGGCATGATCGGCGGGTTGACCGGAAGACCGGTCGAGTGCTCGACCGGCCCGGGCACGCCGATGCCGATGCCGACGAGGTCGGCGAGAGGGCGCCCGGTCGCGGCGAACAGGCGCTGGGCCGCCTCCAGTGCCCAGTCGAGCACCTGCTCGGGGCCGTCGGCGATGAGAAGGCGCCGGGACTCGCTGGTCGTGATCGTGCCCGCGAGGTCGGCCAGGGCGACGACGCCGTGCGTAGCGCCGAGGTCGATCGCGACGACCACGCGCGAGTCGGGGTTGAAGCGGATGCGGGCGGGAGGTCGGCCTCCGGTCGAGACGTCGTCTCCGGCGGGGGCTACGAGTCCGGAGGCGGTCAGGGTGTCGATGCGCACCGCGATCGTCGATCGGGCGAGACCCGTGAGCTCGGCCAGCTGCGCGCGGGTGCGCGGCACGCCGTCGCGCAGGATCGCCAGGAGGTCCGAGGCGTCCGCAGCGACGATGCCGGGCTCCCGGACGCTGTCGGTCATGCACGTATTGAACCACACCGCTCTTCAGCAGTCCAAAGATCGACGACAAGGCATCGACTTTTGATTGACATTCGGCAGAAGTGCGACTTGAATGATCACGAACGCCGCATCGTGCGTTTCCCAATCCCCATCTTTCGACCGAGGAGAACAGTGTCGAACTCAAACCTCTCCGTGCAGCTCTATACGGTCCGTGAGCTCCTGACCGAGGACACGGTCGGAACCCTCCGCCGCATCGCCGAGATCGGATTCACCCAGGTCGAGCCGTTCGGACTCCTCGACTTCGCCGACGGCCTCCGTCAGGGCTTCGCCGAGACCGGCCTGACCGCCCCGACCACCCACCAGGGCTACCTCGGCCGCGATGACGAGTTCCTCGACACGGTGTTCGCCACCGCCGCCGAACTCGGCATCCAGACCGTCATCGACCCGCACGTTCCCGCTGAGCGCTGGCAGACCGCGGCCGACGTCGAGGAGACCGCCGCGCAGCTGAACGCCGCGGCCAAGGTCGCCGCCCAGCACGGTGTGCGCGTCGGCTACCACAACCACGCCCACGAGCTCGAGAGCACCATCGACGGCGTCACCGCGCTGGAGTACTTCGCCGGCAAGCTCGACCCGGAGGTCGTGCTCGAGATCGACACGTACTGAGT
>NZ_JBVQSP010000003.1:0-148696 GCF_055720965.1 Leifsonia sp. PARNA 1/14 | reverse complement strand
CATCGACGGCGTCACCGCGCTGGAGTACTTCGCCGGCAAGCTCGACCCGGAGGTCGTGCTCGAGATCGACACGTACTGGGTGGTCGTCGGCGGCAAGAACCCCGCAGAGCTGCTGCCGAAGCTCGGCGACCGCGTCGTCGCCCTCCACGTCAAGGACGGCGCCGGGACGACCGACAACAAGGACCAGGTCGCCGTCGGCCAGGGCTCGCTGCCGATCGCCGAGATCATCGCCGCCGCGCCGAACGCACTCCGCGTGATCGAGCTCGACGACTCCCGCGGCGACCGCTTCCAGGCCGTCGCCGACAGCTACGCCTTCCTCACCACCGAGGCGTTCGCGTGACGGGCGGAAAGGTCGGCGTCGGCCTCATCGGCGCCGGTGTCATCAGCAACCAGTACCTCGAGAACCTCACCGCGTTCCCCGACCTCGACGTGCGCTTCGTCGCCGACATCGACCTGGACCGCGCGAAGGCGCAGGCGGAGAAGTTCGGCGTTCCCGGCTCCGGCACGGTGGAGGAGCTCCTCGCCGACGATTCGATCGAGATCGTCGTCAACCTCACCATCCCGAAGGTGCATGTCGAGGTCGCGCTGCAGGCGCTCGCCGCCGGCAAGCACGTGTGGAGCGAGAAGCCGTTCGCGCTCGATCGTGCCAGCGGCGTGCAGCTGCTGGATGCCGCCCACGAGAAGGGCCTGCGCGTCGCCACGGCGCCCGACACCTTCCTCGGCGCCGGCATCCAGTCGGCCCGCCGCCTGGTCGAGAACGGCGGCATCGGCGCCCCACTCACCGCACTGACCCTCCTGCAGAGCGCCGGGCCAGAGTCGTGGCACCCGAACCCGGACTTCCTGTTCCAGGAGGGCGCGGGGCCGCTGTTCGACATCGGCCCCTACTACCTCACCGCCCTGGTGCAGCTGTTCGGCCCGGTCAAGCGCGTGAGCGCCGTCGCCTCCAGGGCCAAGGAGTCCCGCGTCATCGGCTCGGGCCCCCGGGCCGGTGAGTCGTTCGCGGTGACCGTGCCCACGCACGTCAGCGCTCTCTACGAGTTCGAGAGCGGCCAGACCGCGCAGTCGATCTTCAGCTTCGACTCGAAGCTCGGCCGCACGCAGTTCGAGGTCGCCGGCCTCGAGGCGACCCTCGTCGTTCCCGACCCCAACACCTTCGAGGGCGACCTCCTGGTCCACGGAGCCGACGGCGTCGAGACGCTGCCGTCGACCGGAACGACCAACGGCCGCGGCATCGGCGTCGTCGAACTCGCCCGCGCCATCCGCGCCGGCGTGCCCGAGCGCGCCTCGGGCGAGCAGGCCTTCCACGTTCTCGACGTGATGGTGGCGACGATCGAGGCCGGCGAGTCCGGTGTCCCGGTCGAGGTGAAGAGCACCGTCCAGGTCGCTCCCGCCCTCCCCGAGGATTGGGATCCGCGCGCCTCGACTCTGGCCTGACGTCAGGTGCGCAGAACATGTCGGATGACAGACGGAGAGATGTGAGCAGCACCGAGTCGGGCGGCCCGAGCCACCGGGGCGAGAGCACGGCGGGGTCGCGGCTGCGCGTCGCGATCGTCGGCGGCGGTTTCATGGCGGAGGTGCACTCGCGCGCTGCGCGGGCCGCACGGGCCGAGCTGGCCGGCATCGTGTCGTCGACTCCGGAGCGCTCGGCCGCCGCCGCCGAGCGCCTCGGCATCGGCCGCGCGTACGGCTCGCTGGAGGAGGTGCTCGGCGACGACTCGATCGACGTCGTGCACGTCACGACGCCGAACGCCCTGCACGCCTCGCAGGCCGCGGCAGTGCTGGCCTCCGGCAAGGACGTGGTCTGCGAGAAGCCGCTGGCGACGTCGGTGGCCGACGCGGAGGCGCTGGTCGCCGCGGCGGCCGGGCGCATCGCGACCGTGCCGTTCGTGTACCGGTTCCACCCGATGGTGCGGGAGGCTCGGGCACGATTCGCGTCCGGCGCCGCCGGGCAGGTGCTCACCGTCAACGCCTCCTACCTCCAGGACTGGCTGCTGGCCTCCGGCGACGACAACTGGCGCGTCGACGCCGAACAGGGCGGCCGCTCCCGCGCGTTCGCGGACATCGGCTCGCACCTCATCGACCTCGTCGAGTTCGTCAGCGGCGACCGGGTCGCGCGTCTCTCGGCGAAGAAGCGCACCGTGTTCGCCGAGCGGGCAGCGCACGCGGGCATCACCACGGAGGACGCCGCGGCGGTGGTCATCGAGACCGACTCCGGCGCCATCGGCACCCTGCTCGTGTCGCAGGTCGCCCCGGGACGCAAGAACCGGCTGTGGCTGGAGATCGCGGGCAGCGCCGAGAGCGTGGCCTTCGACCAGGAGCAGCCGGAGACGCTGTGGGTCGGCCGTCGCGCCGGCAGCCTCCTGGTGCCCCGCGACGCCGACCAGCTGAGCGCAGACGCCGCGCGACTGTGCGTGGTCCCGTCGGGGCACCCGCAGGGCTACCAGGACGCGTTCAACGCGTTCGTCGCCGACAGCTACGCCGCGGTCGAAGGGGAGACCCCCGACGGACTGCCGCGCTTCGAGGACGGCCTCCGCGCCGTCCGGATCACCGACGCCGTGATCGACTCGGCAGAGTCGGGCACCTGGATCGAGATGGGAACCAATTCATGACTGATGCCGTCGCCGCGAGCACCGCCGAGTCGGGCCGCACGCACCCGGTCACACTGTTCACCGGCCAGTGGGCCGATCTGACGCTGGAGGAGGTGGCGAAGTACGCCTCCGAGTGGGGCTACGACGGCCTGGAGATCGCCTGCTCAGGCGAGCACCTCGACGTCTGGCGGGCCGCGGAGGACGACGCGTACCTCCAGGGCCGCCTCGACATCCTCGAGCGGTACGGCCTGAAGGTCTGGGCGATCTCCAACCATCTCAAGGGCCAGGCCGTCTGCGACGACCCGATCGACTTCCGCCACCAGGCGATCGTCGGCTCGAAGGTGTGGGGCGACGGCGACCCGGAGGGCGTGCGCCAGCGCGCCGCGGAGGAGCTGAAGCTGACCGCGAAGGTCGCCCGCAGGCTCGGCGTGGACACGGTCGTCGGCTTCACCGGCTCCAGCATCTGGCCGTACGTCGCGCAGTTCCCGCCAGTGCCGGCCTCCGTCATCGACGCCGGCTACCAGGACTTCGCCGACCGCTGGAACCCCATCCTCGACGTGTTCGACGGCGAGGGCGTGCGGTTCGCGCACGAGGTGCACCCGTCCGAGATCGCCTACGACTACTGGACGAGCGTGCGCTCGCTGGAGGCCATCGACCACCGCGAGGCGTTCGGCTTCAACTGGGACCCGTCGCACATGATGTGGCAGGACATCGACCCGGTCGGCTTCATCGTGGACTTCAAGGACCGCATCTACCACGTGGACTGCAAGGACACCCGCCTGCGCCCGAAGAACGGACGCGCCGGCGTGCTCGGCTCGCATCTCCCGTGGGGCGACCCGCGCCGCGGCTGGGACTTCGTCTCGACCGGTCACGGGGACGTGCCGTGGGAGGACTCGTTCCGCGCCTTGGAGTCGATCGGCTACAGGGGCCCGATCTCCATCGAGTGGGAGGACGCCGGCATGGACCGCCTGCACGGCGCCGCAGAAGCCGTGGGCTACATCCGTTCGCTGCTCTGGAAGCTCCCGACGGCGTCGTTCGACGCCGCGTTCAGCAACCAGGACTGAGCGTCAGCGGGCCGGCCGGTGCTCGTCACCGGCCGGCCCGGCACCGTCGGCGGTCACCTCGACAGCACGGCGCGACCGTCGATCCAGCGCCCACGCCCGGACTCCCGCGACGATCGACGCCAGGATGACGATTCCCGCCACGAGATAGGCGACCGGCCGGACGCTCGGATTCACCGCCGCGAAGTATCCGATGACCGTGATGAGCACGCCCCAGCTGAGGGCTCCGACCACGTTCGCGGTGAAGAACCTCCAGTACTTCATCGCGCTGATGCCGGCGATCGGCGGGATGAAGACACGACCCCACGGGATGTAACGGCTGATCACGACCGACCACCACCCGAAGAGCTCGTAGAACCGTTCGGCCTTGCGCACTCCCGCCTGCACCCAGCGGCCGCCGCGTCGCGCGAGGTACGGCCTGCCCAGCCTCCGGCCGAGCCAGAAGCCGACCTGGTCACCCAGCACCGCCGCGATACCCACGCCGATCGCAAGCACCCAGATCGAGAGCTCGGAGTGCGTGCCGGTGAGGAGGCCGGCGGCGAAGAGCAGCGAGTCACCGGTGATGAACGGGATGACGACGCCGACGAACAACGCGGTGCCCGCGAAGACCAGGCCCCACACGGCGAGGTAGAAGACGATCGGGCCCACGTCTCCGAGGAAATCCGTGAGGTCGTGGGTCATGCTCCCGAGGGTAGCGGGCCGCGATGTGCGACGTGCAGTCGCTAGGCTCTCGGCGTGGACATCATCCGGGGCGAGGACTGGTACGGGCGCGACCTCGACGGCGTCGAATTCGACGGCACGGAGTTCGTGGACGTCGACATGACGGAGCTGCGGTCGACGGGCGCGACGTTCACCGGGTGCACGTTCCGCAGCGTGCGGTTCAACGTCGGCGAGCACACCGACAGCGCCTTCGTGAACTGCACGTTCATCGGGTGCAACTTCTTCGACGCGGCGTTCCGGCGCTGCAAGTTCACCGGCAGCACGTTCAGCGGCTGCGATTTCGCGTTGCTGAAGGTCGAGGGCGGCAACTGGTCGTTCGTCGACCTCGGCCGTGCGGAGCTGCGCGGCGTCGACTTCACGGGCGTGAAGCTGCGGGAGGCCGATCTGAGCCGCGCGCGCTGCCAGGAGGCCGTGTTCTCGGGCTGCGATCTGTCGGCCGCGGTGCTCGCCGGCGCCGACTTCTCCGCGGCGAACCTGGTCGGCAGCGACCTCACCGGGGTGGACCCCGCCGAAGCGAACCTCCGGGGCGCGACCATCGACGAGCGGCAGGCCGTCCTCCTGGCCGAGGCCGCCGGTCTCACCGTGGTCGGCACACCCTCCTGAACGAACGATTCGTCCCAACACGCCGTCTCGGTCCGCCTCGTGGCGGCGTGTTGGGACGAATCGTCGGGGTCACGCGACCTCTTTCACCTGACCGTGCTTGATGTGGAGGCGGCGCTGCGCGCGCTTGGCCACGGCCGTGTCGTGGGTGACGACGATCACGGTGAGGCCGCGATCGCGCCACAGGCCCTCGAGGAGGTCCATGATCTCGTCCCTGGTCTCCTCGTCGAGGTTGCCCGTCGGCTCGTCGGCGAGCAGCACCTCCGGGTTCTTCACCAGCGCGCGGGCGATAGCGACGCGCTGCTGCTGACCTCCCGAGAGCTCGGACGGCAGGTGGCTGCCGCGGTCCGCGAGACCGACGGAGGCCAGTGCCTCGGCGGCCCGGCGCTTGCGCTCCTCCGCGCTGACCTTCAGCGGGGCGAGCGCGGTCTCCACGTTCTCCTGCGCGGTCAGCGTGGGGATCAGGTTGAAGCCTTGGAAGACGAACCCGATCTCGTTGGCGCGGATATCGGTCAGCTTGCCGTCGCCGAGCTTCGACAGGCTCGCAGGTCCCAGCTCGACCGACCCCGAAGTGGGGCGGTCGAGCGCGCCGAGCATCTGCAGCAGCGTGGACTTGCCTCCGCCGGTCGGGCCCTGGATGGCGACGAGCTGCCCGTCGGGGATCTCCAGGGTGACATCGTTGAGGGCGATGACCTCGCGCTTGGACTGGGTGTACTTCTTGGTGACGTTCGTGAGGGTGTACACGATGACTCCTTCTGGTCGTCTCGACCGGGTCAGGCGACCGAGCGCAGTGCGGCGGCGGGGCGGAGGCGGGAGGCGCGCCAGCCGCCGATGGCGCCGGCGATCAGTCCGCCGAGGATGGCGAGGGCGACGGCGCCGACGATGATCCAGAGGGTCACCGGAGCGTGCAGTGCGATGTCGGCCGTGGCGCTGGAGGCCGCCCGGCGGACCCCGGCGAACGCGCCGTTGCCGCCGCCGAAGCCGCCGCCGCCCTCACCGCCGCCGGTGCCCGTGCCCCCGGTGCCGACGGCTCCGTTCGCACCGGTCCGACCGGCAGCATTGGCGAAGCCGGAGCCGATGCTGCCGGTCAGAGTCGGGGAGATCACGTTGACCACGAAGACGCCGATCAGTCCCACCGCGACGCCGATGACGCCGCCGATGAGGCCCTGCACGATCGACTCGCCGGCGACCTGGCCGGTGATGCGGCGGTTGGACCAGCCGATCGCCTTCAGGGTGCCGAACTCGCGGGTGCGGCGGGTCACGCCGGAGATGGTGAACAGGATCGCGATGAGGAACGCCGCGGCGAGCACGATCACCGACAGCCAGGTGCCGAGGTTCGCGATCAGCTGGCCGGCGCTCCCGAGGGAGCCGGAGACGCTGGAGGCCAGGTCGGCCTGCGTGCTGACGGTCGCGCCGGGCAGCGCCTTGGTCAGGTCGGTCTTGATCTGGTCGATGTCGCTGGCGGACGCGGCCGTGATGTACACCGACGAGACCTTGGAGGCCTGGCCGGACAGGGTCTGCGCGACGTCGAGCGGGATGTACGCGTTCGAGGCTGTCGTGGAGTCCGCGCCGGTGGCCGAGACGATGCCGATGACCTTGAAGTCGGTTCCGCCGATGGTGAGAGTGTCGCCGACGGCTTTGCTCGCGCTCTTCGCGTATGCGGCGTCGAGCACGACGACGTCGGCGCCCTTGTCGGAGGCGGTGAAGGTGCGCCCGCTCGAGAGCGTGACCGACGACAGCGGCCCGACGGACTTGCCGGCCGGGTCGAGGCCCATCACCGAGAAGGAGTCGACCGAGAACGAGCTGCCGCCCGCGCCGTCCGCGCCTCCGGTCGGCGGGGGAGTGCTCTCGGTCTGGGCGCCTCCCGCCTGACGCTGCTCGCGCAGCTGCTGAAAGTTCGGGAGGGTACCGCTGAAGCTCGTGTTGGTCAACGACAGCACCGCGGCGGCGGACTGGACGTTGTCGACCTTCTTGGCGGTGGTGAGGGTGGACGCGTCCATCACCGTGGCGCCGCGAGTGGGCTCCAGGCGGGAGGTGTTGACCTGCCGGCCCGAGCCGGTGTCGGTTCCCGCACCGGCGCCGAAGTCGAAGCGCGGGCCTCCGCCCTGCGCCTGCTGGGTGGTCGCGTTCTGCGCGGTCGCGGGCTGCGAGACGGTGATGTCGGTCCCGACCCCGTAGACGGACTGCAGCACGCTGGCCTGCGCGTCCTTGACGCCGGCGGAGACCGCGTTGACGATGATGACGAGCGCGATCGCGAGGGCCATGCCGATCGCGATGATGACCGTCTGCTTGCGGCGATTGAGGAGCTCGCGCCGCAGATATGTCCCGAACATTGGCTTCCATATCTCTGGGTCGGAAAGAAGAGTCATCGGGACGGTAGATTCGGCGGTTTTCGGCTCACTGTGGCGAAGCTATGTTTTCGCCGAGTGCCCGGGCGAAGCCTCTCAGAAGGTTCATAGGTTTCACAAAGTCACTGTCAAGTGCACTCCTCATAATGGGAAAGGTGACCATCAACGCCCGCGCCGCCTCCGGCTCCTCCAGCCAGCCCCGTACCCTCCTGCGCCGCGCCGACGGCAGCTCGATCCGCGTCCTCGTCGTCGATGACGAGGCGACGCTGACCGACCTGCTCGCCATGGCGCTCCACTATGAGGACTGGGAGGTCAAGACGGCCTCCAACGGGCAGCAGGCGCTGCAGCTGTCACGCGAGTTCAAGCCCGACGTCGTCGTGCTCGACATCATGCTGCCCGACATCGACGGGTTGCAGGTGCTGTCGCGGATGCGCGCCGACGGCAACGAAGCGCCCGTGCTGTTCCTGACGGCGAAGGACTCCCTCGACGACCGCATCGCCGGCCTCACCGCGGGCGGCGACGACTACGTCACGAAGCCGTTCAGCCTGGAGGAGCTGGTCGCCCGGCTCCGCGGCCTGCTGCGCCGGTCACGCGCGGCGGTCGCCGACCAGGACGACCCGGTGCTCATCGTCGGCGACCTCGTTCTCGACGAGGACAGCTACGAGGTGCACCGCGACGGCGACCCGATCCAGCTGACGGCCACCGAGTTCGAGCTGCTCCGCTTCCTGATGCGCAACCCGCGGCGCGTGCTCAGCAAGGCGCAGATCCTCGACCGGGTGTGGTCATACGACTTCGGCGGATCCTCCAGCGTCGTCGAGCTCTACATCTCGTACCTGCGCAAGAAGATCGACGCCGGCCGTCCGCCGATGATCCACACCGTCCGTGGCGCCGGCTACATGGTGAAGGCCGCGCAATGACCGCTGCCCGCACTGCGGGCGCCCCGACCTCCGGCCGTGAGCGCGCCCGGCGCTTCGGCCTCCGTCCGTTCCGCTCCTGGACGCTGCGCAGCCGCGTGGTGCTCGTCGTGGTCGCGATGCTCGCGGTGCTCGGTGCGGTGATCGGCACGGTCAGCGTCCTCGCGCTGCAGAACTACCTGATGGAGCGGCTGGACCAGCAGCTGACCAGTGCACTCTCGCGCGGCCAGCACGCGGCCGATCGCATCTACGGCGATCAGCCGACAGGCCCGGACGTGATCGGGATCGTCCAGACACCCGGACAGCAGACAGGAACGTTCGGCGTCATCCGGAGCGGCACGAACCTCCTCTACCCCGTGATCCTGTCGGACCGCCCGCCGTCCTCGTCTTCGGATCAGCCGGTGGCGCCGCAGCGCGTCCCGATCGAGACCTCGGCGCTCATCACGCTCCCAGCGGACCAGACGCCGCGGACGATCGATCTGGGTCCGACCCTCGGCTCGTACCGCATCGCCGCGGCCCAGCTCGACAACGGCGACAGCGTCATCATCGGTCTTCCCCTGAGTGACGTGAACGCCACGATCCAGCAGCTCACCCTCGTCATCGTGCTGGTGACCCTCGCGGGACTGGTCTTCGCCTTCCTGATCGCCAGCTTCGTCGTCCGACTGGCGATGAAACCCCTGGCACGCGTCGCGTCGACCGCCGAGCAGGTGGCGCACATGCCGCTCGACCGCGGCGACGTGGCACTCTCGGTGCGCGTGCCCGAAGCCGACACCGACCAGCACACGGAGGTCGGCAAGGTCGGCTCCGCACTCAACCGGATGCTCGGCCACGTCGCGTCTGCTTTGACCGCGCGCCAGGCGAGCGAGCAGAAGGTGCGGCAGTTCGTCGCCGACGCCAGCCACGAGCTCCGTACGCCGCTCGCCTCCATCCGCGGCTACGCCGAGCTGACCCGGCGCTCGCCGCACGAGCTGCCGCAAGACATCACCCGCTCGATCGGCCGCATCGAGTCGGAGGCCACCCGGATGACCTCCCTGGTGGAGGACCTGCTGCTGCTCGCCCGGCTCGACGAGGGGCGCGAGCTCGACCACGACCCCGTGGATCTCTCGCTCCTGCTGATCGACGCCCTCAGCGACGCGCACGCCGCCGGCCCGGACCACATCTGGACCATCGAACTGCCGGAGGAGCCGGTAGAGGTGTCGGGCGACGCCCCGCGACTGCATCAGGTGGTCATGAACCTGCTCGCCAACGCTCGGGTCCACACGCCGGAGGGGACCAGGGTCATCGCCTCGCTGGCCGTGGACACCGCTGCGCAGGAGGCGGTCGTGACGGTGGCCGACGACGGTCCCGGCATCCCGGAGGAGCTCCAGGCGACGCTGTTCGAACGGTTCGCGCGCGGGGACAGCAGCCGCAACCGCGCCACTGGGTCCACGGGCCTGGGGCTCGCGATCGTGCAGGCGGTCGTGGGGGCGCACGGCGGCACGGTGACCGTGGTCAGCGAGCCGGGGTCGACCGTCTTCACGGTGCGACTGCCGCTGGCGCCGGTGAACCCGCAGGTGGGAGCAGCGTCCGCAGAGACGGCGCCGGCCGACCCCGGGACCGCCGACACCTCCGCGATCGACTCCGACCCCGCCGAGACGCACGGAGCGGTGCGGGAGTGACCGCTGCGGTCCTTCCGACCGTCGCGTACGGCGACCCGTCCGCTCCTCCGCTGATCCTGCTGCGGGGGCTTCCGTCGGAGCCCGGGCGCGCCCGCGGCCTCGACGCCCTCACCGAGCGCTGCATCGTGGGTGGTCCCGCCCGGTCGCACCGCGTGCACGCCGTCGGCCGGCCCGCGCACCTCGCGCAGGGGGCGACCATGGCCGAGATCGCCGCTCTCTACGCGGGAGTGCTGCGGCGCCGGTTCGGCGCTCCGGCCGCGGTGATGGGAGTGTCGACCGGAGCGAGCATCGCCCTGCAGCTCGCGACCGACCATCCCGACCTGGTCAGTTCGCTGGTGGTGGCGGCGGGCGCGGCCGCGCTCGGCGCCGCGGGCCGGGCCGTCCAGCGCCGGTACGCCGACCTCCTCGCCCGCGACGAGCGGGTGGCGACGAGCGAGCTGGCCGTCGCGACGATGGATTCCCCTCTCCTGGCGCCGGCTGTCCGCCTCGTCACGCGGATGCTGCCCGGGCCGGCCGACCCGGCGGGCCTGCGCGTGCTGGTGGAGGCCGAGGACGGCTACGACGTGCGCGACCGGCTCTGCCGCGTGGCCGCGCCGGTGCTGGTCGTCTCGGGCGGACGCGACGTCTTCTACCCGCTCGACCTCGCCACCGAGACGGTGCGCGGCCTTCCGAGCGCCACCCACGTCGTGTACCCGAACCGGTCGCACGCGGGCGTGCCGCTGCATCCCCGGTTCGGTCGCGACGTCGGGGAGTTCTTGCGCGCCCAGCTCCCGGGCGCCCGTGATCAGTCCCGCGATTTGCGCGCGTAGGGGTCGATCCCGTACTCTTGACGGAGCCAAAGACCGCTGGTCGACGTGCATGCACGTCCGAAGTTCCACTCAGGTGGAGGCCCGCGCAGGTGTGTGAAGCACTTCCCGCAGTTCTCTGCGATGACGAGCTCCGTGCCCTGCGCCGGAGCTTTTTTCTTTGCCCGCGGTCGAGGCGCACACCGCTCCCGCGGTGTGCGAGAAGACAACCGAGGAGTAGCCATGGCGAACAAGGAAGCCACGGTCGCCGAGCTCGAAGGACTGTTCGAGAGCTCGACCGCCGTTCTGCTGACCGAGTACCGCGGTCTCACTGTTGCTCAGCTCAAGACGCTGCGCAAGTCCATCAGTGAGCACGCGACGTACGCCGTGGTGAAGAACACGCTGACCAAGATCGCGGCCAACAACCAGGGAATCTCGTCGTTCGACGACGAGCTGGTCGGGCCGTCCGCGATCGCGTTCGTGCACGGCGACCCCGTCGCCGTCGCGAAGGCTCTGCGCGACTTCACCAAGGCAAACCCTCTGCTGGTGGTCAAGGGCGGTTACTTCGACGGTAACCCGCTGACCGCAGAAGAGGTAGGCAAGCTCGCCGACCTCGAGTCCCGTGAGGTTCTGCTGGCCAAGCTGGCCGGCGCCTTCAAGGCCTCGCTGTTCGGAGCCGCATATCTGTTCAACGCACCGCTGTCGCAGGCCGTTCGCACGGTCGACGCGCTGCGTGAGAAGCAGGAGTCCGCTGCCTAAGTCCCTCAGGGCTTACAAGCGGTGAGTAACCACACACACTAAGGAGAAAATCATGGCAAAGCTGTCGACTGACGAGCTGCTCGACGCGTTCAAGGAGCTCACGCTCATCGAGCTCAGCGAGTTCGTGAAGAAGTTCGAGGAGACCTTCGAGGTCACCGCCGCCGCTCCCGTCGCCGTGGCCGCCCCGGCCGCCGGTGGTGCGGGTGCCGCTGCCGAAGAGGTCGAGGAGAAGGACTCGTTCGACGTCGTCCTCGAGGCCGCCGGTGACAAGAAGATCCAGGTCATCAAGGAGGTGCGCGCCCTCACCAGCCTCGGCCTCGGTGAGGCGAAGGCCCTCGTCGACGGCGCACCGAGCACCGTGCTCGAGGGCGCCAACAAGGAGACCGCCGAGAAGGCGAAGGCTCAGCTCGAAGAGGCTGGCGCCACCGTCAACCTCAAGTAGTCGACGCCCCGTCGGGGCTTCTTCTACCGCAGGCTGACACAGCCACGCGACGCGGACTCCTTCTGTAACAGAGTGTTCCGCGTTGTGGAGGGCGTCGCCCCCGTAACGGGGCGGCGCCCTCCGTGCCTTTAACCCCCAGTGGTTTCAGGGCACGTCGGCCGACGCAGCGCGGACGCTCGTCCCACCAGAGCGTCCGATCGCGCCCGCCTGCGTGCATCGGTGTGCAAGGACGCACAACCGGAAGAAGAAACCACGATGAATACCTGGCGTACCCTCGCCTCCACCCTGCGCGGTCTCGGGGCCGCGCTCCTGCACGGTGACCACCGCGACGACGGCGCTCACCCGCCGGATCTGTACCGCAGGACCCTCCTGTACGACCGGTACCTGCGGTAGACCCGAACCAGAACGCGAGCGCCCTCATCCCGTGTGGATGAGGGCGTTCGTGCGTGCGCCGCCCTAGGGTCGGAGGGTGGAGAGCGAAGACGAGGCCCGCATCGCCTACGACCTGGTCGCCGAGGACTACGCGGCCCTGCTCGAGGACGAGCTCGAGAAGCTGCCGCTCGAACGGGCGATGCTGACCGCCTTCGTCGAGCAGGTTCAGGCGGCCGGGGGAGGCCGGATCGCCGACCTCGGCTGCGGGCCCGGACGCGTAGCCGGCTACCTGGCGGGCATCGGAGCGGACGTCTGCGGGGTCGACCTCTCGCCCGGCATGGTGGAGGTCGCGCGGCGAGACCACCCGCGCATCGCGTTCGACGTGGCCTCGATGACCGCCCTTCCGTTCGGCGATGGAGCGCTGGCGGGGGCGTTGGCGTGGTATTCGATCATCCACATTCCGCAGAACGTTCAGGACGCGGTGTTCGCCGAGTTCACGCGAGTGCTGCAGCCGACCGGATGGCTGCTGCTGGCGTTCCAGGTCAGTGAGACCGGCGACGAGGATGTCGTGCACCTGCGCCAGGCCTACGGGCACGAGATCGATCTGCGCACGCGCCGCCAGTCACCCGCTCGCGTGCGGCGCCGTCTCACCGACGCCGGCTTCGCGGTGCGCGCCGAACTGGTGCGCGAGCCGGTCGCACGGGAGAAGTCGCGGCAGGCGTTGGTGCTCGCTCAGCGCGTGGATTGATTTATATAGGCTAGCTATGTAAAATGGTTGCGTGACCGAGATCCTGTCCTCCACCGCCAGCACCGACACTGCACAGCTCCGCCAGACGCTCGGCGACCTCGTCGTCGCCAGCCACCGGCTCACCCGCCTCGCGGCACGCGTCACGGGCAACACCGAATCGCCGGCCACCTGGCGCACGCTGAGCGTGCTCCAGAGCGCCGGGCCGATGCGCCTGGGCGAACTCGCCGCCCAGAGCCGCGTCTCGCAGCCCACGATGACCAAGATCGTGCGCAATCTGGTGGAATCGGAGTGGGTCAAGCGCATCGCCGACACCGACGACGCGCGCGCCTGGCAGATCGCGATCACCACCGCGGGCGCCGACGCGCTCCAGGCGTGGCGCGACGCCCTGTCGGATGCGCTGGTCCCGATGTTCGCCGACCTCACCGAAGACGAGCTCGCCGCGATGCGCTGCACGGTCGAGGTCATCGCCTCGCGCGCCGAGCTCTCCACTGCCGCGTCCGCGGCCGTCGCCGGGCGCTGACGTTTCGCCCCGTCCCTCACCACCAGCACAGTTCCATCACCACCCGCACAATCGCCGAGGAGGCCTCACCCGTCCATGTCCCATCAGAAGCCGGACAACATCCTCAAGCAGCCGACCGCCGTCTGGGCGGTCGCCTTCGCGTCGGTCATCGCGTTCATGGGAATCGGTCTCGTCGACCCGATCCTCCCGGCGATCGCGGCCAGCCTGCGGGCGACGCCGACCCAGACCGAGATGCTCTTCACGAGCTACCTGCTGATCACGGGTGTCGCCATGTTCTTCACCAGCTGGATCTCGAGCCGGATCGGCGCCAAGCGCACACTGCTGATCGGCTTGGCGCTGATCGTCGTCTTCGCGCTCGCCGCAGGCCTCTCGCAGAACGTCGCCTCGATCATCGGCTTCCGCGCGGGCTGGGGACTCGGTAACGCCCTCTTCATCTCCACCGCTCTGGCGACGATCGTGGGCGCCGCCGCCGGCGGCACCTCGGCAGCCATCATCCTGTACGAGGCGGCTCTCGGACTCGGCATCGCGATCGGCCCGCTCCTCGGCGGTCTGCTGGGCAGCTGGAGCTGGCGCGGCCCGTTCTTCGGCACCGCGACTCTGATGGCGATCGGCTTCATCGCGATCGTCGTCATGCTCAAGAAGAACCTGGAGAAGCCGGAGCCGACGAAGCTGTCCGCCCCGTTCCGTGCGCTCGGGCGCCCCGCCCTCGGCTTCCTGGCCGGTGCCGCGCTGTTCTACAACATCGGCTTCTTCGTGCTCCTGGCGTACACGCCGTTCGCTCTCGCCGCCCTCGGTATCACCGATGCGATCACCCTCGGCCTCATCTTCTTCGGATGGGGCGTCGCTCTCGCTGTCACCTCGGTATGGGTCGCGCCGCTGCTGACGTCCCGGCTTCCGCGAACGCGGGTGCTGTGGCTCATCATGCCGCTGCTCGCGCTCGACCTCGCCGCGGCGGGCCTGTTCGCGGCCTCGATCGCAGCGCTGATCGTCTGCGTGATCGTGGGTGGCTTGCTCCTGGGCATCCTCAACACCGTGCTGACGGAGTGCGTGATGGAGGCCACCGACCTCCCGCGGTCCGTCGCCTCGAGCGCGTACTCCGGAGTCCGCTTCCTGGGCGGCGCGATCGCCCCGCCCGCGGCCACGCTCCTCGCCGATGTGTTCACGCGGGCGACGCCGTTCTATGCGGGTGCGATCTCCGTCCTGGTGGCCGCGGCCCTGGTCATGCTGGGCCACAAGCACCTCCGCCGTGTCGACGCCCCGCACGAGACTCCGCAGCAGGAGGCGGAGATCCTCGCCCTCGCCGACGCCGACTGACGCCTTGCAAGCGAAGAGCCGCCCTGTCCTAGTCAGGGCGGCTCTTCCCGTACCCGCGCCAGAAGCGCAGAGCCCGGACGGCCGTCGGCTCGCGATCGTGCCTACCCGAAAGGCGCGATCGGCCAACGACCTTTACATATTGTTTCAGATCGTGCGGGCTCGATCGTCCATATCAGACCAGAGTCGCCCGAATCGCGTCGGATTCGTCAGCGCGGGGGAGCGGTGGACGACCGCACGATGAGTGACGCCTCCGCCCGCACCGACTGGGAGCGGGGCTCGGCCCCGCCCAATTCGTCGAGCAGGATGCGGGTCGCGACCGCGCCCTGCTCGAAGGGGCTTTGGGCCATCGTCGTCAGCCCGAAGCACGCGGAGAAGTCGTGGTCGTCGATGCCGATGACCGACAGGTCGTCCGGCACCCGCAGACCGTGATCGCCCGCGGCGAGGATCGCACCCATAGCCATCTCGTCGGAGCCGGCGAACACCGCGGTCGGCCGCGGTCCCGGCCGGTCGAGAAGCCGGTTCATCGCCGCGCGGCCCTCCGGAAGCGTGAAGCCGCCGGGGATGACCCACTCGGGCCGAACCGGCAGGTGCGCGGAGCGCATGGCCTTCTCGAACCCGCGCAGCCTCCCCATCGGGACGTTGCTGTTCAGCCCCTCCTCGTCTTCGCCGCCGAGGTGGGCGATGTCGGTGTGACCGAGGCCGATGAGGTGCTCGGTCGCCGAGCGCGCTGTCGCCTTCTCGTCGATCCCGACGCTGCGCAGCCCCTTGACCGGCCCTCCGACGACCATCGTCGGGTGGCCCAGGGAGGCGAGCTGCTCGCGCTCGTCCGGCGTGAAGTCGAGGCACAGCGCGAGGAGGGCGTCCGTGCGCTTGCGCAGGATGCTGCGGTGGAAGACGCGCTCCCGGTCTCCCCGGTGGCCACCGAGGTTGAACAGGATCATGTCATAGCTGGCAGAACGGAGTTCGGAGTCGACACCCTCCAGCACCTGCGTGTAGAACCACCGGCTGACCGACGGGACGACGACGCCCAATGCGAGCGTGCGCCCGCTCGCCAGCCCCGACGCGCTCGACGACGCGACGTAGCCGAGTTCGTCGGCGGCGCGTCGCACAGCGGCGCGCGTGGTGTCGGACACGTTCGGGAGCCCCCGTAGCGCCCGCGAGACCGTCGCCGTGGAGACGCCGGTCGCGCGCGCGACCTCCTCGATACCAGCCATGCGCGTCCCGTCAGGAGTCTTGGGCCGCCCGCGCCTCTTCAGCCCTCAGGCGCGCCGCCGCCATGCGGCGGCGCGCCTGCAGGAGCAGTATGAAGATGACGACGAGCGTGAGCGAGACCAGCGCCCAGGCGAGCGCGGGTTGGCCGGTGAGCTCGCAGACCGCTGTGATGATCACGAACGCCACCGCGAAGAAGCCGACGAAGCCGAGGCCGACGTCGATGTACTCCCTCGGGTCGTTCCTGCGCATCAGGTCAGCCCTTCACTCCACCTGCCGTCAGGCCCGCGACGATCCGGCGCTGGAAGATCAGCACCAGGATGATGAGCGGGACTGTCACGATCGTACCGGCCGCCATGATGGCCGTGTACGGCTCCTGGTGCGGCTGGCTCCCCGTGAAGGAGGCGATGGCCACGGTCACCGGCTGGGTCGCGTCGCTCGACAGCTGGCTGGAGATCAGGAACTCGTTCCACGACGAGATGAACGCCAGGATCGCGGTCGTGAACACGGCGGGGGCCGCCAGCGGCAGGATGATCTTGCGGAACGCCTGCGACTGCGAGCAGCCGTCGATCCGAGCGGCCTCCTCCAGGTCCCACGGCATCTCGCGGAAGAACGAGGTGAGCGTGTAGACCGTCAGCGGGAGGGCGAACGAGATCTCCGGGATGATCAGCGCCTGGTACGTGCCCATCCAGCCGATGTTCGTGAAGAGCTGGAACAGCGGCGTGATGAGCGCGACACCCGGGAACATCGAGGCGGCCAGGATGATCCCCAGGATGACGCCCTTGAACTTGAAGTCCAGCCGGGCGAGCGCGTACGAGGCGAAGATGCCGACGACCAGCGAGATCAGTGTCACGCAGACGCCGATGAACAGCGAGTTCAGCAGCGCGCCCGGGAGGTTGTTCCCGAGCTTGGTCGACAGCGCCGTCGCATAGTTGTCGAGGGTCACATGCGTGAACCACGGCGTGTTGTCGCTCGTGTAGCCGACGTCGCGGAACGACGTGACGACCATCCAATAGAACGGCAGCAGACACCACAGCACCACGACGATCGCCTGGATTCCGGTGCGCAGGCTCTGGTTTCTGTTGCGCCGCTTCGTACGGTTCTTCGTGCGGGTCCTGGGCAGGGCGTTCGCCTCTGCGGTGGCCGAGGCGGGGCCGGCGACGGTGGTCATCCCTTCGCTCCCTTCGCTTGCGTCTCCTGTGTTCGCACCACGTTCGTGCCGAGGAACCGCACGAAGATGAATGCGACGAGGAAGATCAGGATGAACGTGATGGTCGAGAGGGCGGCAGCGCTGTTGAAGCCTTGCCTGATCTGATCGACCACGAGGATCGACAGGGTCGTCGTCGCATGGCCTGTTCCGCCTCCACCGCCTGTCAGGATCTGCGGCAGGTCGTAGATGCGGAGCGCGTCGAGCACGCGGAACAGCACCGCGACCATCAGCGCCGGCTTCAGCAGCGGCATGGTCACCCGCCAGAAACGCTGCCAGGTGCTGGCACCGTCCATCTTCGCCGCCTCGTAGACGTCCTCCGGGATGATCTGGAGGCCGGCCAGGATGAGCAGCGCCATGAACGGCGTGGTCTTCCAGGTGTCGGCGATGATGACCGCGAACCGGGACGCCCATTCGTCGCTCGTCCACAGGATGTGGGCGTTGAGGACGGCGTTGGCGACACCGGCGACCGAGAAGATGAAGAACCAGAGCTTCGCGGTGACGGCGGTCGGGATGGCCCACGGGATCAGGATGGCCGCGCGGACGAAGCCGCGGCCGCGGAAGGCGCGGTTCATGATGAGCGCGAACCAGAGACCGAGGACGGTCTCGAGGATCACGGTCGTGACGGTGAAGAAGAACGTCACCCCGACCGCGCTCCAGAACGTGGAGCCGAGGTTGCCGGGCGGGCACGAGACGGTGGTGCCGTTCGGCCCGGCGCACTGCTGGAACAGCCAGTGCGCGTAGTTCTGGAAGCCCGCGAAGCCGCCCTGCACGAACAGGCCGGTCGCCGGGTCGAGCCCGGCGTCCTTCTGGAAGGACATCACGATGGCGCTGACGATCGGATAACCGATCACCACGGCGAGCAGGATGATGGTGGGGATGATCAGGTAAAAGGCCCAGCGACTCTGCTGGCGACGATTGTGCTTGACCCCGGCGCGCTGCTCAGGCTGCTTGCCGGCGTTCTTCGTCGATGAGGGGGCGACGACGTTCGGCGTTGACATGTGTGCCTCCGAGAGGAAGAGCGGGAAGTGGGGGAGCCGGGCGGCGGGAAGGGTCCCGCCGCCCGGCGACCGTGGAGGGCTGGGGCGCTACTGGCCCGAGCTCGCGGTCTTGATGGCCGCCGACATGTCCTTCAGCGCCTGGTCGACCGACTTGTCGCCCTTCAGCGCCGCGTAGGCGTTGTCCTGCACGGCCTTGGTGATGGCCGGGTAGAACGGCGAGACCGGACGCGGAACCGCGTTGGCGATCGACGTCTTCAGGGTGGACAGGTACGGCAGCTGGGTGTTCAGCGACGCGTCGTCGTACAGCGACGACAGCACCGGCGCCAGCGAGCCCTGCGTCACGAAGAACTTCTGGGTCTCCTCGCTCTGCAGGAACTTCAGGAACTCGAAGGCGGTCGCCTTGTGCTTGCTGTACACGCTGATCGCGGCGTTGTGACCGCCCAGGCTCGAGACGCCCGGCTTGTCGGCCGTGATGCCCGGCAGCGGTGCGATGCCGAAGGTGTCCTTCACGGTGGAGGATCCGTCGGTCTTGGCCAGGTTGTACACGTACGGCCAGTTGCGCAGGAACATCAGCTTGCCGGCCTCGAACGCCTGCCGGCCCTGCTCCTCCTGGTAGGTGATGGCCTCAGCCGGGATCTGCCCGTTCTTGAAGCCGTCCACCAGGCGGGTCAGACCCGCGTTGGCCTCGGAGCTGTCGACCGTGACGGTCTTGCCGTCGTCACCGACGATGGTGCCGCCGTTGGTGTTGATGGCCTCGGCCACGTTCACCGTCAGGCCCTCGTACTGGGCGAACTGGCCGGCGTAGCAGCCGATGCCCTTGGCCTTGGCGATGTCGCAGTCCTTGAGCATGTCGTCCCAGGTCTTCGGCGGGGTGGGCACGAGATCCTTGCGGTAGTACAGGATGCCGCCGTCGGAGGTCTGCGGCGCCGCGTACTGCGTGCCGTTGTAGGTACCCGACTTGACCGTCGGTGCGAGCAGGGCCGAGTTGTCCATCTTGAGGTTGCCGGTCAGCGGCTGGAGCCAGCCCTTCGCGGCGAACTCACCCGTCCAGACGACGTCGACATCGACCACGTCGTAGTTCGGGTCCTTCGCCTGGAAGTGCTGCACGAGGTCGTCGTGCTGCTGGTCGGCCTGGTCGGTCTGCTCCTTGAAGGTGACCTTCTCGTTGGGGTGGGCCGCGTTCCACTTCTCGACGAGCGGCCGGACGACATTGGAGTTGTCCTTGCCCTGCACGTAGGTGATGGGGCCTTTGCTGTCGAGGTTGGCGTTGGCGTCTCCGCCCCCGCTGCCTCCCGATCCGCCGCCGGTGCATCCCGCAAGGGCGAGGCCCGTGATGGCCACCATCCCTGCGATCACGGAGAGACGTGCTGCTTTCATTTCACTCCTCGTTGAGCTCTTGGTGCAGGCGCGGGTGCGCCCGGGCTCAACGTACTCCGGGCCGGGAATCCATGCAAGCGTTTACGTCAAGCGCTTGCATTGCGATTCGGTCACGGGGCTTCTACCCGCGGGTGGGGGAGGCGGAGGCCCGGCGGCGCCGCCGCACGGAGTTAGGCTTTCGTCTGTGAGCGGCATGCGTGGGATGGGCGGAGGCGGTATGCGTTCGCGCGTCAGCGCCAGCGACGTGAACGCCCAGCGCGCGCTCAATGCGGACGCCCCGCGGATTCCGCATCTCTTCCGACGGATCGTGGCACTGTTCGCAGCGCACAAGGGCGCGATCGTCATGACGATGATCCTCGTGCTGGTCGGGGCCGCGCTCTCGGTCGTGCCTCCGCTGTTGACCCAGCGGGCGTTCGACGAGGGCCTCTTCCCGAAGAGCGGCGAGCCCGACCTCCCGGTGCTCACGGAGATCGTGGTGCTGATGATCGTGGTCTTCGTCGGCTCGGCCCTGCTCGGCGTCTGGCAGACCTATCTCACCGCCTCCGTCGGCAACCGGGTGATGGGCGCGTTGCGCGTGCGGCTGTTCTCGCACCTGCAGTCGATGGAGCTGAGCTTCTTCACCAAGACGAAGACCGGCATCATCCAATCGCGGCTGCAGAACGATGTCGGAGGCGTCGCGAGCGTCCTCACGAACACGATGTCGAGCATCCTCGGCAACACGGTCACCGTCATCGCCGCGCTCGTCGCGATGCTGCTGCTGAACTGGCAGCTGACGATCGTGGCCGTCATCCTGATGCCGATCCTGGTGATCGCGCAGCGCCGCGTCGGGCAGGTGCGGGCGCGGATCGCGACGAAGACGCAGGAGTCGCTGTCGGACATGACCGCGATCACGCAGGAGACGCTGAGCGTGTCCGGCATCCTGCTCTCGAAGAGCTTCAACCGCCAGTCCGCCGAAGTGGAGCGCTACTCCGACGAGAACCGCACCCAGATCCGGCTGCAAGTGTCGCAGGCGATGAGCGGCCAGTGGTTCTTCGCGATGGTGAACATCTTCCTGTCCTCGATCCCGGCGATCGTCTACCTGGTCTCCGGGTGGCTGATCCTCGGGGGCGCCACCGACATCACGGCCGGAACGATCGTCGCGTTCACCACCGTGCAGGCCCGGCTGCTCTTCCCCCTGCTGGCGCTCATGCGGGTCGCGCTCGACCTCCAGACCTCCGGCGCGCTCTTCGCCAGGATCTTCGAGTACCTCGACCTGAAGCCGGCCATCGCCGACGCACCCGACGCGGCGCCGGTCGACCCGGATCGTGACCTCGGACGCATCGAGTTCGACCACGTGGTGTTCCGCTATCCGGACGCCCGGGAGGGCGAGCGCAACACGCTCGACGACGTGTCGTTCGTGATCGAGCCGGGCGAGTTCGCCGCGTTCGTGGGGCCCAGTGGTGCAGGCAAGACCACGGTCAGCTACCTCATCCCGCGCTTCTACGACGCCACCTCCGGGCGGATCCTCTTCGGCGACACCGACCTGCGGTTCCTGCAGCAGGACTCGCTCGTCTCGCACATCGGCGTGGTGAGCCAAGAGACCTACCTCTTCCACGCCTCCATCGCCGAGAACCTGCGGTACGCGCGGCCCGGCGCGACGCAGGACGAGTTGGAGGCCGCAGCCAGGCGGGCGAACATCCACGAGACGATCGTCTCGTTCCCCGACGGCTACGAGACGATCGTGGGCGAGCGCGGCTACCGGCTCTCCGGAGGCGAGAAGCAGCGCATCGCCATCGCGCGTGTCCTGCTGAAGGACCCGGAGGTCTTGATCCTCGACGAGGCCACGAGCGCGCTCGACACCATCTCGGAGCGGGTCGTGCAGCAGGCGCTGGACACGGCCTCCCGCGGCCGGACCACGATCGCGATCGCCCACCGGCTGTCGACGATCGTCGCGGCCGACGTGATCTTCGTCATCGACCACGGGCGGGTCGTCGAGCGCGGCACCCACCGAGAGCTGCTCGAGCTCGACGGAATCTACGCGCGGCTGTACCACGAGCAGACCGAGACGGCCATCCTCGACCGGGAGTGACGTACTCCGCCCCGAATGTTAGACTCGCCTAACATTCGGGTCAGCGGAGGCGATGATGGCGCTGCAGGTCGCGGAGCGACAGCCGCGTACACGCTTGCGGATCTGGCTGCTCCTCGGCCCGGCATTCGTGGCGGCGATCGCCTACGTCGACCCCGGCAATGTCGCGGCGAACCTCACAGCGGGCGCGCGTTACGGTTACCTTCTGGTCTGGGTGCTGGTGGCCGCCAACGCGATCGCTGTGTTCGTTCAATACCAATCGGCCAAACTCGGCATCGTGACGGGTCGCAGCCTCCCCGAACTGCTCGGCGCCCGACTCGGCGCAGGCGGCCGAAGGGCGTACTGGGTGCAGGCAGAGTTGGTGGCGGCCGCGACGGACGTCGCCGAGGCGATCGGTGGCGCGATCGCGCTCAACCTGCTGTTCGGCCTACCGCTCCCCGTCGCCGCGGTGATCGTCGGCGTCGCCGCGATCGGACTCCTCGCGGTGCAGTCGAGGCGCGGGCAGCGACCGTTCGAAGCGGTCATCGTCGCGCTGCTCGCCGTGATCGCCGTCGGCTTCCTCACCGGGCTCGTCGTCAGCCCGGTGGACTGGGGGGCGGCGGCCAAGGGGCTGGTCCCGCGATTCGACGGTGCGCCGACCGTGCTGCTCGCGGCGAGCATGCTCGGCGCGACGGTCATGCCGCACGCGATCTACTTGCATTCCGCGCTGGCGCGCGATCGCCACGGAGTGAGCGCTGACAGCGGACGTGTTCGCACTCTGCTGCGCGCGACCAGGCTGGACGTCGTCCTGGCACTGGTCGTGGCAGGTGTCGTCAACATCGCGATGCTGCTGCTCGCGGCGTCGGCACTGCGTGGGGCGGCTGGAACGGACACCATCGAAGGTGCGCACGCGGCGATCACGGCAACGCTCGGGCCGGTCGTCGGCGCAGCCTTCGCGATCGGGCTCCTCGCGTCGGGGCTGGCGTCCACCTCGGTCGGGAGCTACGCGGGCGCGACCATCATGAGCGGATTGCTGCACATACGCGTGCCGCTGTTGGTGCGTCGAGTCGTCACGCTCATCCCGGCCGTTGTCATCCTCGCCATCGGCGTGGATCCCACGTGGGCGCTCGTCTTGTCTCAGGTGCTCCTGAGCCTGGGTATCCCCTTCGCGATGATCCCGCTCCTGCGCCTCACCGGTTCCCGGGAAGTCATGGGGGCGCGGGTCGACGCCGTCTGGGTCCGCTGGGCGGGGGGCGTGATCGCCGCACTCGTCGTCATCCTCAACCTTGCGCTGGTCGTGTTGACCGTGATCGGTCGATGATCGTGGCTTGCAATTTTCGAACCCTGAGATGCAATATTCATTTATGGCGCCTGGTGCCGGGAGCCATGGCTTGAAGGTTCGCTACCAGCCTCGCGTGGCGAAGAATATGGGACACTCTACGCATTGATACACAAAGTGCTGTCGGGAGCTCTTGATGAAATCGCCTGACCCAGTTGTCACTGGCGGCCTTCCGCGCGAGTACTCCTCGTTCGTCGGCCGCAAGATGCAATTGGCAGCAGCACGAACGGCGCTGGGCGAGACCCGTCTGCTCACGCTGGTCGGTCCTGGCGGGGTGGGAAAGACCCGATTCGCCATCCGTCTGGCGGCGAGCGTGAGCAGGCTCCACCCTGCCGGGACCTGGTTCGTCGATCTCAGCGGAGTGAGCGTGACCGGCTCCGTGGTCGACGAGGTCGCCAGGATCGTCGGTGTACACGGAACGAGGAACGATACGACGGCAGCTCTCGTCGACTTCTTCGGGCATCGCCGCGGCCTCCTCGTGCTCGACAACTGCGAGCACGTCGCGCAGCAATGCGGTCTGCTGGTCATCGCTCTCCTCGACGGCTGCCCGGAACTCACGGTCATCACGACTAGTCGAGCTCTGCTGCGGATCCGCCCCGAGGTCGTGTTCCAGGTCGATCCGCTCGAACCGCCGGAGCCGTCGCGTGAGAAGCCGGCCACCGCCGTGAGCCTGTTCCTCGAGCGCTGTTCGAGGGTGCTTCCTGAGCCGTCGGAGGCCGATCTGGAGGCGATCGGCGAAATCTGTCGACGTCTTGACGGACTTCCGCTCGCGATCGAGCTTGCAGCGGCGCGCGTGCGGGTCGTTTCTCCTCGGCAGATGTTGGATCGGCTGGCCGAGCCGTTGGCCTTCCTCACCAGAGCGGACCGCGACGTTCCCGATCGCCAGCGCACGATCCGCGCCGCGATCGGTTGGAGCTACGAGCTGTGCAACGACGCCGAACAGGCGATGTGGCGGCGCATGTCCGTGTTCGTCGGCGGGTGGGACCTCGATGCCGCCGAGTGGATGTGCGCCGACGTAGGCGGTGAGGAGGCGGCACTCGACGTCGTGCAGTCGCTCCTCGACACGTCGATCATCGGGCGCCGTCCGTCCGGCGATGTCGTGTACTACGAGATGCTCGACACCGTCCGCCGCTTCGGACTCGAGCAGTCATCCCCCGACGACCTCGCCGCCGCGCGGGCGCGGATGGTCGAGTGGTACCTGGCCAGGCTGGCGCGGCTCGAGGCCGACTGGTACGGACCGAACCAGGCCTACTGGCTGTCCATGACGCGGCGCGAACTGCCGAACATCCGTGCCGCTCTCGAATTCTCGATCGAGGCACGGGACAGCACGACGGCTTCTCGGTTGCTCCTCGGAGGGTGGCGGGTGGTCTGGCAGGCGCACGGGCGCACCGACGAGTTCGACCGTTGGGGAATCCGGATCCTCGCTCTCGGAGTCCCCGCGACACCGGACGGAGCCCGGCTCCTGATAGCGACATCGGCGTGGCCGTTCGCCAGTGGAGACACGGATTCGGCGCAGAGACTGATCGCCCAGGCGGCTGAGATCGCGGAGGAGCTGGACGACGACTCGATCCGAGGATCCCTTCTGCAAGTGCGCGCGATGGTCGAACCCGGTCCGGATTCGATCGGCCTCCTGGAACGGGCGCTCGCGCTCCAGAGAGGCTCGAACCTCCACCCGGCGCAGTCGAACCTCGAAGAGATGGTCGCGATCGCGCATTACGCACTGGGCGACGAAGAGGACGCGGCTCGCAGGAGGGAATCGCTCATCGCGCGCGCGATTCGGGCGGGAGAATCGTTCGAGACAGCGTTCATGCTGACGAACACCGGGATGATCGCGACCCGGAAAGGCGATCTCGACAGTGCCACGATGTTCCTCCGGCAGGCGCTGAGCCTCAACCAGAACCTCGGCGACCCCTTCATGATCGCGCTGACGGAAGAAGCGCTCGCGCGCGTCGCCGCGAACGCCCGCGACTTCGTCCGGGCGGCGACGCTCCTCGGGATCACCGACATGGTCGGCGGCCCTGGTGGTGCCGTCGCCGCATACGCTCCGAACGCCCCCGGATTTCGCGCCGCCATTGCAGACGAGGCGACCGCGGCAATGGGCAAGCGGGCTTATCAGAGCGCATTCGCGCACGGCAAGGCCCTGACGAACGAGAAGGGGATCGCCTACGGACTGGGTGCGCAGCTCTCCGAGGCAACGCCCTCGCGATCGGACTCCACGGCGCTCTCGGCGCGAGAAAGCCAGGTCGCCGCGCTCGTCGGACAAGGCTTGACCGACCGGGAGATCGCGGAGCGTCTGGTGATCTCGCGCCGTACGGCAGAGGGTCATGTCGCCAACAGCCTGACGAAGCTCGGGTTCAGCTCGCGGACGCAGCTCGCGGCGTGGACCGCGCGCGCGTCCGCGTAGTGGACGACGCCGAAGATGTCTCCGGCCGTCAGCCGGAGCTCACCCACACCGAGGCGGCCGCCGTCGCGCCGAGAACGACGGGGCCGCCGGCGACCCGCACGGTGATGTCGCCGGCGAACTCTCTCTGCTCGTCGATGGTCACCTCGACGTCGAGGCCGATCCCGCGCTCGCCGAGGTAACGGAGGACGGCGGGGTCGGCGTCGGAGATGCGCACGACCGTCAGCGGTACGCCGGTCTGCGCCGACAGCAGCGGCTCGGCGTCCGGTCGTCGCGGGGTGCCGTCGGCCGTGGGGATGGGGTCGCCGTGCGGGTCCCTCGCCGGGTACCCGAGGCGCCGGTCGATGCGGTCGACCAGCTCGTCCGAGACCGCGTGCTCGAGCACCTCCGCCTCGTCATGCACCTCGTCCCACCCGTAGTCGAGCTCTTCGACGAGGAAGGTCTCGATGAGCCGGTGCCTGCGCACCATCGCCACCGCGCCGCGGCGGCCGGCGTCGGTGAGCTCGATCCCGCCGTACGGCTCGTGCACCAGGAGGCCCTGGTCGACGAGCCGGCGGATCGCGTCGGACACCGTAGCGGCGCGAACGCCCATGCGCTCGGAGAGCTGCTTGACCGTGATCGGGTCGCCCGACCACTCTGTCGCCGACCAGATCAGCTTCAGGTAGTCCTGTGCCACGGGGGAGAGATCGGACACCGGCATGACCACGAGTCTAGGCAGCCCGGCTGAAACACAACGAACGCGTCCCGACGCGCCCTGTTACGGTTGACGGCGTGAAGTACGCAGAGACCATCACAGACTTGGTCGGCGACACCCCGCTCGTGAAGCTCAACCGGCTGACCGAGGGGATCGCGGCGACGGTGCTCGTCAAGCTCGAGTACCTGAACCCCGGAGGCTCGTCGAAGGACCGCATCGCATCCCGCATCATCGACGCTGCGGAGCAGGAGGGGCTGTTGCAGCCCGGCGGCACGATCGTGGAGCCCACCAGCGGCAACACCGGGGTCGGGCTCGCGCTCGTCGCCCAGCAGCGCGGCTACCGCTGCGTGTTCGTGCTGCCCGACAAGGTCGGCGAGGACAAGCGCAACGTACTCACCGCCTACGGCGCGGAGGTCGTGGTCACGCCCACCTCGGTGCCCCCCGAACACCCCGACTCCTATTACTCGGTGTCCGACCGGCTCGCCGCCGAGATCCCGGGCGCGTTCAAGCCGAACCAGTACTTCAACCCGAACGGGCCGCGGAGCCACTACGAGACCACCGGTCCGGAGATCTGGCGCGACACGGACGGCCGCATCACGCACCTCGTGGCGGGCGTCGGCACCGGCGGCACCATCTCGGGCACGGGCCGGTTCCTCAAGGAGGCCTCCGAGGGACGCGTGCGGATCGTCGGCGCGGACCCGGAAGGGTCCGTCTACTCGGGAGGCACCGGCCGCCCCTACCTCGTGGAGGGAGTCGGCGAGGACTTCTGGCCGGGCGCGTACGACCCGACGGTCGTCGACGAGGTGATCCCCGTCACCGACGCCGAGTCGTTCCACATGACCAGGCGGCTGGCGCGCGAGGAGGGCATCCTCGTCGGCGGGTCGAGCGGCATGGCCGTCGTTGCCGCCCTCCGCGCGGCCGAAGACCTGAGCGCCGACGATGTCGTCGTCGTCATCCTCCCGGACGGCGGACGCGGCTACCTGGCGAAGATCTTCAACGACAAGTGGATGCGCTCCTACGGCTTCAGCGAGGTGCCCGACGAAGCCACGGTGCACGACGTGATCCGCACCAAGCGCGGCGACCTGCCCGACCTGGTGCACACCCACCCGACCGAGACCGTGCACGACGCCATCGGGATCATGAACACCTACGGCGTCTCGCAGCTCCCCGTGCTCACGGCCGAACCTCCCGTCGTCATGGGCGAGGTCGCCGGCGCGCTCGACGAGCGGTCGCTCGTCGACGCGGTGTTCAGCGGGCGGGCGCGCATGAGCGACCCGGTCGGCGCGCACCTGGGCGAGCCGCTGCCGCTGATCGGCGTCAACGAGCCGGTCACGGCTGCGCGGGCGGCGCTCGCCGTCGCCAACGCCCTGCTGGTCACCGAGGACGGCAAGCCCGTCGCCGTGCTCACCAGGCAGGACCTGCTCACCTATCTGAGCGAGTAGCCGCTCGCTTCCCTCCCTCTCGACCTCGCAGGAGTAAGGATCCCGATGACCCACGGTTTCGCCACGCGCGCCATCCACGTCG
The DNA here is from genome assembly GCF_055720965.1 of Leifsonia sp. PARNA 1/14. Lineage (NCBI taxonomy): Bacteria > Bacillati > Actinomycetota > Actinomycetes > Micrococcales > Microbacteriaceae > Leifsonia > Leifsonia sp. PARNA 1/14. The sequence goes on along the minus strand of NZ_JBVQSP010000003.1, from coordinate 121,071 downwards.
GCCAGGAGTTCGACCCGACCACGGGCGCGATCATCCCGCCGATTTATCAGACCTCGACGTTCGTGCAAGACGGGGTCGGCGGGCTGCGCGGCGGCTACGAGTACGGCCGGGCGGGCAACCCGACCCGCACCTCCCTCGAGACGCTGCTGGCGTCGCTGGAGGGCGGCGTGGGCGCGCTGTCGTTCGCGTCCGGCCTCGCGGCCGAGGACGCCCTGCTGCGCGCGGTGCTGCGCCCGGGCGACCACGTGGTGCTCGGCAACGACGTGTACGGCGGGACGCACCGGCTCATCAACCGCATCCACGGCGCCTGGGACGTGCGCAACACGACCGTCGACCTCGGCGACCTGGACGCGGTGCGTGCGGCGCTCGGGATCGACGGCACGCGCCTGCTCTGGATCGAGACGCCCAGCAACCCGCTGATGAAGATCAGCGACCTGGCCGCCCTGGTCGAGCTCGGCCACACCGCCGGCGCCCTCGTCGTCGTCGACAACACCTTCGCGTCGCCGGCCCTCCAGCAGCCGCTCTCGTTCGGCGCGGACGTGGTCGTGCACTCCACCACGAAGTACCTCGGCGGCCACTCCGACGTGATCGGCGGCGCCCTGGTGTTCGCCGACCCCGAACTCGCGGAGAAGGCGCAGTTCATCCAGTTCGCCGCCGGCGCGGTCTCGGCGCCGATGGACGCCTGGCTGACCGTGCGCGGCATCAAGACCCTCGACGTGCGCATGCAGCGGCACAGCAGCAACGCGCAGGCGATCGCGGAGGCCCTGGTCGGCCGGCCGGGCATCGACGCCGTCTACTACCCGGGGCTGCCCGACCACCCCGGCCACGACCTCGCCGCCGCCCAGATGAGCGGCTTCGGCGGCATGCTCTCGGTCGCTCTCAGCGGAGGAGCGTCCGCCGCACGTCGCTTCGCCGAGTCGACCGAGGTGTTCCAGCTGGCCGAGTCGCTCGGCGGGGTGGAGTCGCTCATCGGCTACCCGTCGGAGATGACGCACGCATCGGTCCGCGGCACCGAGCTGGAGGTCCCGGACAACGTGATCCGCTTGTCGGTCGGCATCGAGGATGTCGCCGACCTCCTCGCCGACGTCGAGCAGGCGCTCGCCCGCTAGCACCCGACCCGGGCGTCGGACGTGCGCGCTAGCCTGCACGCATGGATCAGCGCATCAGCCTCGTCACCCTCGGCGTCCGCGACCTCGCCCGCTCCCGCGCGTTCTACGAGGAGGGTCTGGGCTGGACACCCGCCGACGCTCCGGAGGGCGTCGTCTTCTATCAGCTGCCGGGCATGGCGTTCGCCCTGTTCGGCCGCGACGACCTCGCGGAGGACGCCCGCCATCCCATCGACGGCTCCTTCAGCGGCATCACCCTGGCCTGCAACCAACGCGACGAGGCGGCGGTCGACCGCGTCCTCGCCCAGGCCCTTGCGGCGGGCGGCACCATTCTCAAGCAGGCCGAGCGGGTGTTCTGGGGCGGCTACTCCGGCTACTTCGCCGACCTCGACGGACACGTCTGGGAGATCGCGTACAACCCCGGCTGGACTCTCGCCGACGACGGCACCCTGACGGTCGGCTGAGCCCGGCTTACGCCGTCGACGCCGCCCGACCCTTCGACGCGCGGCGTCAGCCGATCTTCGGGCGCCGTCCCGTGATGGATCCCGGAAGACCGCGTCTCACTGTTCGGACGGAGGCCGCTCCTCTGCGGAAGCGGTCATCCCGTCGAGGGGATGGTGACGGCATGCACGCGCACAGGGCGGGGCGAGTGGAGGACGACAGCGGTCCGGGCCGCGACTGGTCGATCAGGACGACGCGACAACGGCACGAACGCGACGGCGCGGTCGCGGCCGCCGTCACGGGCATCCTCAGCATCGGCGTCTCGCTGGGAGCGTTGCTCGCGGCCGGCGACCGGGGCCTCGTCGAGGCGGCGCGTGCGGGCGTGCTGGGCGGGGGGATCGTCGCGGTCGGCCTGCTGGCCGTCGGGGCGATCGCCACCGAGTCGCTCGCGTGTCATTGACGCGAGGCCGCCAGGCGCGAGGATGGGACCATGACCTCCATCCGTCCGGCGCGACCCGCCGACGCCGACGCCGTGCTCCGCCTCTTCGATGACGCCATCGCGTGGTTCGTCACGATCGGCAACACCGGGCAGTGGGGCACCGAACCGTTCTCGAGGCAGCAGAAGCAGATCGAGCGGGTGAGCGGCTGGGTCGCCGAGCCCGGCTCCTTCGTCGCCGAGCACTGCGAGGCCGGCGTCGTCGGTTTCCTCGCCCTCGGCGAGGCGACCGAGTACGTGCCAGCGGCGACACGTCCCGAGCTCTACGTGCGCGTGCTCATCGGGTCGCGCGATCCTCGTGCGAAGGGCACGGGGCGTCTGCTGCTCGACTTCGCCGAAGAACGGGCCCGCGCCGCCGGCGTGGAGCTGCTCCGCGTCGACTGCTACGCGGGCGGCAGCGGCGACTTGATCCGGTTCTACGAGTCGTGCGGCTACCGGGCGACGACGACCTTCACGGTCGGCGCGTGGCCGGGCCAGGTGCTCGAGCGCGCCGTCGCATAGAGCGGATTCACGGGTTTCGGGGTATTGCTCAGTGAGGACCCCTCACCGATAGTGGAGGCGTGAGGACTTTCGGGGTGGAGGAGGAACTCCTCCTGGTGGACGGCCGCGGTGTCGCGGTTCCCGTCGCACCGTTCGCGTTGGCCGATGCTCCGGCCGGATCCGGGGATCGCCTGGGGGCCGAGATCCAGCAGGAGATGATCGAGACGCAGACGCGTCCGCAGCTCGGCGCCGACGACCTGTACGCCGACATCGTCGAGGGCCGCTCGCTGGCCGACGCCCTCGCCCGGCGGCACGGTGCCCGCGCGGTCGCCGTCGCGATGTCGCCGCTGCCGCTGCGCCCGCACGCGACGCCCGACCCCCGCTACGACCAGATGATGGAGCGGTACGGGCTCACCGCCAAGGGGACTCTGGTGTGCGGGTGCCACGTGCACGTCGCCATCCACTCGCGCGAGGAGGGCGTCGCCGTCCTCGACCGTATCCGCACTTGGCTGCCGACCCTGCTCGCCCTCAGCGCGAACTCCCCGTTCGTCGGGGGCGTGGACACCGGCCACGCGAGCTACCGGTTCGTCGCCTGGCACCAGTGGCAGAGCGCGGGACCGACCGACGTCTTCGGCTCGGTGGAGGCCTACGACCGTTTCGAGCGGCTCCTGGTCGAGACCGGCGTCATCCTCGACAAGGCGATGCTCTACCTCGACGCCCGGGTGTCGCACAAGCAGCCGACCGTGGAGGTCCGCGTCGCCGACGTCTGCCTGGACGCGCGCGACACGGTCGTTCTCGCTGCCCTGGTGCGCGCCCTCGTCGACACCGCCGTCGACGAGTGGCGTTCGGGGGTGCCGCCGCTGGCCACTCCGTCGGCGGCCCTGCGGCTCGCCGAGTGGCAGGCGGCGCTCACCGGTGTCGGCGGGATGCTGCCGCATCCGGTGAGCGGGCGCGAAGGCACCGCCGTCGCCGCGATCGACGCCCTCCTCTCGCACACCACGCCCGCGCTGCAGGCGAACGGCGACCTCCAGCTGGTGCGGCGCGGAATCGTCCGGATCCTGCAGAACGGCGGGGGTGCAGGGCGGCAGCGGGCGGCCCTCGAGCGGCGTGGGCGGATGGCCGACGTGGTCGCCGAGGCGATCGCGCTGACCCACGACGCGGGCGAAGAGGGCGACGATCGTTTCGTCGCGTAGCAATCCCTTCCGTACTCGCCTGGACGCGCTTATCCTTCGGACATGATGGGGGTTCGGACATGACGGGGAAGGAACTCGCCCACCAGCACGCCGTCTACACGTACGGCTCGCTTCCGCTGACCCTCATGTACAGCCCCACGGCGACGGCGGCGTGGGAGGTGTACTTCGGCGGCGACTACCTCGGCCTCGTCGAGGAGGCACACACGGCCGGCGAGCCCTGGCCGTCGTTCGTCGCCCGCCCTCCCGGCGAGGAGGAGACCGGCGACGGCATCCCCGCCCGCGACTGGCGGGTCGCCGTCGAGCTGCTGGCGGCGCGCGCCGGACTCTGAGCGTGTCAGAACGCGAACTGGGCCCATTCGGCGCGCGCCAGGTCGACGCGCTCGCCGTGCCGCTCCACCACCCAGTGCGAGGGTGTGCCTGCCAGATATGTGCACAGGACGGTCTCGCTGCTCCAGCCGTCCGCGGAGCGGATCCATCGCACCAAGTGGATGTCCTGCCCCGGTTTCGGCGCGTTCCCGATCGGTGTGTCGTAGGTCGTCACGCTGCACCCCTCCCCAGTTGTGCAGCCGGTCCCCTCCGGTGGAGCGCGACGGATCGCCCCTCCGCCAGCTCGGGACTGGCTCCTTGCACTAGACCCTAGTGGGGTACAAGCCCGGGGGACAAGAGGGTTCAGGTGAACGACAGTGGACGGCTTAGGTACACCCATCCGGCAGCGATGTGCCCGTCAGATCGTCGGGTCGTCCTCGTCGTCGGCCGCCGCGTCGTCCTCGGGCTCGAAGACGCCGTCGGCGTCGTACGGTCCGCCGCCTTCGCCCTCTGCGAGGGCGTCGACGTCAATGGGCTCGCCGGAGGGCGTCTGCGGCCAGTTCTCTTTCGCATCGGTCATGCCGTGATGGTAGGCCGAACGGGGCACCGGCAGAACCTCCCAGTCTGCGTCGTCGCCGCGTAGCGTCGAAGACGAGAGGAGAACGAACGATGGAATACACCCGACTGGGCTCGACCGGCCTCACGATCAGCCGCCTCGCGCTGGGCTGCATGAGCTTCGGAGACACGTCCCGCGGCTTCAACGAGTGGGCGCTCGACGACGAAGGCGCCGCACCGATCTTCCGCCAGGCGGTGGAGGCCGGGATCACCTTCTGGGACACCGCCAACATCTACGGCTACGGCAGCTCGGAGGAGATCGTCGGCCGGGCCGTCCGCGAGTACACGCGCCGCGAGGACGTCGTGCTGGCGACCAAGCTCAACTTCCGGATGCACGACGGGCCCGGTGGCGCCGGTCTGTCGCGCCGCGCGATCCTCGAACAGATCGACGCTTCGCTGCAGCGTCTCGGGACAGACTTCGTCGATCTCTACCAGATCCACCGTTTCGACCCGCTGACGCCGGTCGAGGAGACGATGGAAGCCCTCCACGACGTGGTCAAAGCCGGCAAGGCCCGGTACATCGGCGCCTCGTCGATGTGGGCGTGGCAGTTCGCGAAGCTCCAGCACGCGGCCGACCTCGGCGGCTGGACGCGGTTCGTCACCATGCAGGACCAGTACAGCCTGATGATGCGCGAGGAGGAGCGCGAGATGTTCCCGCTGCTCGCGGACCAGGGTGTCGGCAGCCTCCCGTGGAGCCCACTCGCCAAGGGCAGGCTCACGCGTCCGTGGGGTGAGCAGACCTTGCGCGGCGACACCGACCCGTTGCAGGCGCGGTACACCGAGGAGCACGACCGGCCGATCGCGGAGGCCGTGCAGCGGGTGGCGGAGGCCCGCGGTGTGCCCATGGCGCAGATCGCGCTCGCCTGGGTGCTGCGCAACCCGGTCGTGGACGCGCCCATCGTCGGGGCGACCAAACCGCACCATCTGCCCGACGCGGTCGCCGCCGTGCACCTGGAGCTGACCGGCGACGAGGTGCGCGCCCTCGAGGAGCCGTACACGGTCACCCTCCCGACCGGGTATTGAGCCCAGACGTGAGTAATCGCGGGAATCCAGAGTCGGATTCCCGCGATTACTCACGTGTGGGTGGAGGTCAGGCCTCGGGGGCCGGGGCGGCCTCCTGGGTCTGAGCCTCGGCGATGGAGGCGCGGACGGCGTCCATGTCGAGCGCCTTGACCTGGCCGATGAGGTCCTCGAAAGTCGGGGCGGGAAGCGCACCCGGCTGCGAGAAGACCAGGATGCCGTCGCGGAACGCCATCAGCGTCGGGATGGAGGTGATGCCGGCGGAGGCCGCGAGGGCCTGCTCCGCCTCGGTGTCGACCTTGCCGAACACGACGTCGGTGTGCTCCTGCGAGGCCTTCTCGAAGATGGGGCCGAACATGCGGCACGGACCGCACCACTCCGCCCAGAAGTCCACGAAGACGATGTCGTTCCCGGTGATCTTCGACTCGATGTTCTGCGCGGTCAGCTCGACGGTGGCCATGGGTGTCTCCTAATGGTCGAGGGGTTCTCGCGGCCGTCGGGTGCAGTGGGCCGCACTGAGTGGAACGGTACGCCCTCCTTCGGCATTCCCCTGCTCTCAGCGGACGAACAGGGACGGGCAGTCGAGCAGGATTGGAGAAGCACCGCGGAGGTCAGGGCTCCTACCGTGATCTCCATGACCTCCATCGATCACATCACCCTCGAGGTGGCGGACGCCTCCGCCGCCGAACGGTTCTACGCCGAGGCCTTCGGGCTCGGCGACCGGGTGCGCGTCCGGGCCTCCGACGCGCCGACTTCCGGCTTCCGCGGCTACACCGTCTCCATCACGGTGTCGCAGCCCGCCGACGTGCGCGCCTACGTGGACTCCGCGGTCGCGGCCGGCGCCACCGTCATCAAGCCGGTCACCACCTCGCTCTGGGGTGTCGGCGCGACCGTGCAGGCGCCCGACGGCGCGATCTGGAAGATCGCGACCTCCGCCAAGAAGGACACCGGCCCGGCCACGCGCGAGCCCGAGTCCGTCGTGCTGCTGCTGGGAGCCGACGACGTCAAGGCGAGCAAGCAGTACTACGTCGGCCGCGGCCTCCCGGTGGGCAAGAGCTTCGGATCGTACGTGCAATTCGACCTGAAGGGCAGCCCGGTGCAGCTGGGCCTCTACAAGCGCCGCGCCCTCGCGAAGGACGCGGGGGTGCCCGAGGACGGCGACGGCTCGCACCGCATCGTCATCGGCGGCGGCACCGACGACGTCGTGGATCCGGACGGGTTCGCCTGGGAGGCCGCAGCCGACTGAAGGGAGCTCCATAGCAACCCCTCAGAAGACGCATTCGCAGGGCATAACCTCGCGAAAGGTCACAGGAATGTAACGACGCCAGGGTGGCTGTCATGTCCCAGCCATCGACCCTCTCGCTCGACATCGTCGTGCCCGTGTACAACGAGCAGGCGACGCTCGACACGTCCCTCCGCCGGCTGCACGCCTACCTGACCGACGCGGTGCAGGCGAGCTGGCGGATCACGATCGCCGACAACGCCAGCACCGACGAGACGCCCGCCATCGCGGACGGTCTCGCCGCAGAGCTCGGCGGGGTCGTCGCCGTGCACCTCCCGCTGAAAGGACGCGGTCGCGCCCTGAAAGCGGTGTGGGGCTCCTCGCCCGCCGAGGTGCTCGTCTATCTCGACGAGGACCTCTCAACCGACCTCGCCGCTCTGCCGCCGCTCGTCGCGCCGCTCCTCTCCGGTCACTCCGATCTCGCAATCGGCACCCGGCTCGGGAGGAGCTCGCGCGTCACGCGCGGCGGCAAGCGCGAGTTCATCTCCCGCAGCTACAACCTCCTGCTGCGCCGCACGATGTCGGTCGGGTTCTCCGACGCGCAGTGCGGCTTCAAGGCGATCCGCCGCGACGTCGCCCAGCGGTTGCTCCCGCTCGTGGAGGACGACGGCTGGTTCTTCGACACCGAGCTGCTCATCCTCGCGGAACGCGCAGGGCTGCGGATCCACGAGATCCCCGTCGACTGGGTCGACGATCCGCACAGCTCGGTCGACATCGTGCGCACGGCACGCGACGACCTCAAGGGGATGTTGCGGGTCGGCACCAACATCGCGCGCGGCCGCATCCCCGTGGAGGCCGTCTACGCCGAGCTGGGTCGCCGCCCGTTCGCGCAGCCCAGCCCTCCGAGCTTCTTCGGCCAGGTCGTGCGGTTCGCGATCGTGGGCGTGCTCTCGACCGCCGCGTACGCATTGCTGTACCTGCTGCTGTCGGGTGTCCTCGGCGGTCAGGTCGCGAACTTCGCGGCCCTGCTGTTGACGGCCGTCGCCAACACCTGGGCCAACCGGCGCTTCACCTTCGGTGTGCAGGGCCGCTCCGGGATGGTCCGGCACCAGTTCCAGGGTCTCCTGGTGTTCGGGATCGCGTGGGCGCTGACCAGCGGCTCGCTCGCGGTGCTGCACGCCGCCGCGCCCGGCGTCTCCCCTCGGGTCGAGCTGATCGTGCTCACCGCGGCGAACCTCGTCGCGACCCTGCTGCGGTTCGTGCTGCTGCGGCTGTGGGTGTTCCGGGCGTCGCGCCGGGCGACGGCGTCGACGCCTGCCGTGCCCGTCCCCACGGCGTCCACTCGGGCCGCCCTAGTCCTCACCCCGACCGAAACGGAGAAGTGACCCATGTCCGTCACCACCGCATCCACCCCGACCGCCCCTCCCGCGAACGCGCCCGCGGCCTCCCCGGACGCGAGCCCACCGACCTCCCGGCTCGGCTCCGCCCTCCGTCGTCTGATGCGCGGACGGGAGGACGCCGCCGCCTGGGAGCGCCCGGCGCTGCTCGGCCTCCTCGCCGTCACAGCGTTCCTCTATCTGTGGGATCTCGCCGCCAGTGGCTGGGCCAACTCGTTCTACTCGGCGGCCGTGCAGGCGGGGTCTGTGAACTGGGAGGCCTTCTTCTACGGCTCCAGCGACGCCTCGAACTCGATCACGGTCGACAAGCCGCCGGCGAGTCTCTGGATCATGGCCCTCTCGGTGCGGATCTTCGGGCTCAGCTCGTGGAGCATCCTGGTGCCGGAGGCGCTCATGGGCGTCGCGACGGTGTGGCTCGTCTACCTGACGGTGCGCCGCAACTTCAGTGCGCGCACCGCGCTGCTCGCGGGCGGAGTGCTCGCATTGACGCCGGTCGCCGCGCTGATGTTCCGGTTCGACAATCCGGACGCGCTGCTCGTGCTGCTGCTGACGCTCGCGACCTATCTGACACTTCGCGGCATCGAGTCGGGCCGCATCCGCTGGGTGATCTGGGCGGGCGTCGCGGTGGGCTTCGGGTTCCTCACCAAGCAGCTGCAGGCCTTCCTCATCCTCCCGGTGCTGGCCGGCGTCTACCTCGCCGCGGCGCGCGTCTCGTGGGCCAAGCGCTTCGGGCACCTGTTCGCCGCGCTCGGCGCGGTCGTCGTGGCGGCCGGATGGTGGGTCGCGATCGTCGAGCTCGTGCCGGCGTCGATGCGCCCGTACATCGGCGGCTCGCAGACCGACAGCTTCCTCGAGCTGACCTTCGGCTACAACGGACTCGGCCGGCTCACCGGCAACGAGACCGGCAGCGTCACCGGTGGTGGCGGAGCGACCGCCGGCGGCGCGACCGGCGGCGGCATGTGGGGCGCCACCGGCATCCTGCGGCTGTTCGAGAACGAGATCGGCGGTCAGATCACCTGGCTGCTGCCGGCCGCGCTCGTGCTGTTCGTCGTCGCACTCGTGCTCGGCAGGACGGCCGCGGGCACGGACGCACGCCGGGCGACGCTCCTCCGCCGCGCCACCCTTCTGCTGTGGGGCGGCTGGCTGATCGTGACCGCTCTCGCGTTCAGCTTCATGGCCGGCATCTTCCACGCCTACTACACCGTGGCGCTGGCACCTGCGCTCGCCGGGGTGGTCGCCATCGGCGCCTCCGCGGTCTGGGGCGCACGCGACCGGCTGTGGGTGCGAATCCTCTCGGCCGTGACGATGCTGGGCACCGGCATCTGGGCGTGGGTGCTGCTCGACCGCGCGACCGACTGGCTCCCGTGGCTCAAGGTCGTCGTGCTGATCCTGGCGGTCGCGGCGTCCGTGCTCCTGCTCCTTCCCCAGCGCAGCCGGGCGCTGTCGGCCGTGACCATCGGCGTGACTCTGATCGCGGCCGTGCTGGCGCCCACGGCCTACACGCTCCAGACGATCACGACAGGCCACAACGGCTCCATCGTCACGGCGGGACCCACGGTGTCCGTGGCGATGGGCGGACCCGGTGGAGGTCCCGGCTTCGCGGGCGCGCCGAATGGCGGTCGGGGCGTGTTCGGCGGGACGCAGGGTGCGCCCGGGGGCACCGCCAACGGCCTCCCCGGCGGCACCGCGCAGGGCGGCGCGGGCGGGATGGGCGGCCTCCTCGGCTCCAGCACCGTCAGCTCCGAGCTCAGCACCCTCCTGAAGGCGGACGCGTCGAAGTACACCTGGGTCGCCGCGGCCATCGGCTCCAACTCCGCCGCGGGCTACCAGCTCGCGACGCAGGAGGCCGTGATGCCGATCGGCGGGTTCAACGGCTCCGACCCGTCGCCCACCCTCGCGCAGTTCGAGCAGTACGTGGCCAAGGGCGAGATCCACTACTTCATCGCGGGCGGCGTCGGTCAGTCGAACGGCGGGAGCAACGCCTCCAGCCAGATCGCCGCCTGGGTGGAGGCGAACTTCACCTCGACCACCGTCGGAGGCGTCACCCTCTACGACCTGACGAAGTAGCCCGCGCTGTCCGCGGATGAGCGAAGGATGGCAGCGGATGGGCTGCGCGATGTCGGTGGCCCGCGCCAAGATGATCGGGTGACGGAAAGCGCGCCATCGACCACGCGAGTGCCGGCGGGGCAGTCCGTCGAGCATCGCGGCCACCTCGGAGTGGCCGGAGGCACCGCGCTCTACGTCGCCGCCGTGCTCGGCACCGGCATCCTGGTGCTCCCGTCACTCGCGGCGGCTGCCGCGGGGCCGGGCGCCATCCTGGCCGTCGCCGCCCTCGCGCTCATCTCGGTGCCGCTCGCGGCCACCTTCGCCGCGCTCGCCCGGCGGCATCCCGACGCGGGAGGTGTCGCGACCTTCGCCCGCCGTGCGTACGGCCCCACGTCGGCACGCATCGTGAGCTATTGGTTCTTCTTCGGCACCCCGATCGGCGCTCCGATCGCCGCGCTGATGACCGCGCGCTACGTCGTCGCCGTGATCGGGGGCGACGCCGCGCAGACCGTCCTCATCGCGATCGCGCTCATGGTGATCCCGGTCGCCGTGACCGCCTTCGGCGTGCGGTTCGCCGCCTCCGTCCAGCTCGTGCTGTCGGGCGCGCTGGTGGCGGTGCTCGTCTTCGTCCTGGCCGCCGCCGCGCCGCACGGCCGGGTCGAGAACCTCGAGCCGCTCCTCCCGCACGGCTGGTCGGGCGTCGGGCTCGCGATGAGCCTGTACATCTGGGCCTTCGCGGGGTGGGAGGCCGTGGCCGGCATCGGCGGCGAGTTCCGCAACCCGCGCCGAGACATCCCGCGCGCCACCGCTCTCGCGCTCGTGATCGTCTCGGTGGCCTACCTCGCGATCCAGACGGTCACGGTGACGGTGCTGGGCGGCGCGGCCTCCACGTCGGCGGTGCCGCTGCTCGATCTGGTCGACGCGGCGACGGGATCCGGTGGCGGCGTGGTCGTCGCGGTGATCGCCGCGATCGTCGTGACGGGCGTGTTCAACGCCTACCTCGCGGCCTTCAGCAAGCTGGGTGCCGCGATGGGTCGCGACGGCGACCTGCCGCGCTGGTTCGGCCGCGGGGCCGAGAACGGCGCTGTGGCCCGGCGCGGGCTGCTGCTCTCTGCGGTCGTCATGGCGCTGTACTCGGTGGTCGTTCTCGCCAGCGGCGACCTCCAGCCGTTCATCCTCGTGCACACCAGCATCGCCGCGGCGGTCTACGGGCTCGGAGTCGCGAGTGCGATCGTCCTGCTGCCGACACGATCGGTCGGCTGGTGGATGGCGGTACTGTCGTGCGTGTTCGCCGCGGGGCTGCTCGCCCTCGCGGGATGGCACCTCGTGTTCCCGGCAGGCATTGCGGTGATCGCCGTGCTGGTCGGAGCGTTCGCCCGGCGCACGAGGCGTCGTCGCGCATAATGGGTGCACGCTCCTCACCCGGAGGAGCACCGCGGGCGCCAGCCCGCATGCGACACCGCGGGGGAGGGTGCCGTGACCCACGAGCCTGCGACGCCGGAGGACGCGGCCGCTCCCGCCTCCGTCACCACCGCGTCCATCCCGATCGTGCGCGCCGCCAGCATGCGCGACGTCGCGCAGTTGGCCGGCGTCTCGCACCAGACGGTCTCGCGCGTCATCAACGACCATCCGAGCATCCGCGACACCACCCGGCAGCGGGTGCTCGACGCGATGGAGGCCCTGCACTACCGGCCCAACCCGGCTGCGCGCGCCCTCGTCACGGCGAGGTCGCGCACCCTCGGAGTGCTCTCGACGACCGCAGCGGCCCTCTACGGACCGGTGTCGAGCATCAATGCCGTGCAGAGCGCCGCCCGCGACGCCGGGTACTACCTCGCCGTCGCCCAGCTCGCCGAGCTGAACGCCGAGGGGATCGCCGCGGCCCTCGACCACCTGCTCGCCCAGGCCGTCGAGGGCATCATCGTGATAGCGCCGCAGGAGCTCGTGATCGAGCAGCTCTCTGGCGCAGGACTCGTCGTGCCGTACGTCACCCTCCAGGGCGGCGCCGAGTACGACGCGCGCGTACTCACCGTCGACCAGGAGGCCGGCGCGAGGGCGGCGACCGCGCACGTGCTCGCGCTCGGTCATCGCTCCATCCACCACATCACCGGACCTCTCGAATGGTTCGAATCGCAGGCCAGGGTCGCCGGCTACACGCGCGAGCTGGAGGCCGCCGGCCTGCCCGTTCCTCCGTTGCTGGAGGGAGACTGGTCGGCCGAGTCCGGCTACCGCGCCGCACGCGAGCTCCTGAGCGACACCGAAGCGACCGCGGTCTTCGCGTCGAACGACCAGATGGCGCTCGGCGTCTACCACGCGGCACGCGAGGCCGGCCTGCGGGTTCCGGACGATCTGAGCGTCGTGGGGTTCGACGACATCCCGGAGGCCGCCCACTTCTGGCCTCCGCTGACGACCGTGCTGCAAGACTTCACCGAGCTCGGCCGCCGCAGTGTCGGCCGGCTGGTCGCCGAGATCGAGGGCGGCGAGGTCCCCGGCCCGGTGAGCCTCGTCCCTGAGCTGATCGTCCGCTCGTCCACGGCCCCGCGCTGAGGCTCGTAGCCGACTCGCGAGACGGCGCAAAGTCGCCCCGAATCCGCCGAGGCGGCGGATTCTCCGCCGCCTCGCGGCGCTCTCAGGTCCGCCCCGACGTCACCCGCAGGCCGTAGGCTCGAGAGATGAGCACCGACCGGGGATCGACGACGGCCGCCGGGCAGCTCTCGAAGCCGGAAGGGGTGCTCGCACCCCGGTATCGCTGGGTGAGCATCGGCATGTGCCTGCTCGTCACCCTGGCCGCGTTCGAGGCGCTCGCCGTCACGACGATCATGCCTGCCGTGAGCCACGAGCTCGACGGCGCCGCGCTCTACGCCTTCGCGTTCGCCGGGCCGCTCGCCGTCGGCGTCGTCGGGATGGTGATCGCGGGCACCTGGTGCGACCGCGGCAACCCCCGCACCGTGCTCTACGCGTCGGTCGTGCTGTTCGCCGCCGGCCTCACGCTCGCCGGGGCCTCGCCGACGATGCCGCTCTTCGTGACCGGGCGGCTCGTCCACGGGCTGGGCGGCGGGGCGCTGACCGTGGCGCTCTACGTGATCGTCGCGCGCGTCTATCCGCCGCGCCTCCACCCGAGCATCTTCGCGGGCTTCGCCGCGGCGTGGGTCGTCCCGTCGCTGATCGGCCCGGTGATCGCCGGAACGGTCGCCGAGACCGCGGGCTGGAGGTGGGTGTTCCTCGGCGTCGTCGCACTGGTCTTCCTGGCGATGCTGATGGTCGTCCCCGCCATGCGCGGCGTCCACGGCCCGAGCGAGCGTCCCGAAGGCGGAGGCCGCGAGTTCGCGCGGATCGGCCTGGCCGTGCTGGTGGCGGTGGCGGTTCTCGCGCTCACCCTCGCGGCCGAGGCACGTGGGCCGGTGCAGTGGATCGTGCCCGTCGTCGCAGCGGTGGTCGCGGTGGCGGCGTTGCGTCCGCTCCTCCCGCGCGGCGTCCTGCTCGCGCGTCGCGGGCTGCCGAGCGTGATCCTCGTGCGCGCGATCGTGGCGGGCACGTTCTTCTCGGCCGAGGTCTACGTGCCGCTGATGATGGTGACGCAGTACGGCGCCTCCCCGGCGATCGCCGGCCTCGCCCTGACGGCCGCCGGGCTGAGCTGGGCCGCAGCGTCGTGGGCGCAGGGCCGGTTCCCCGCGATCGGCAACCGTCTCGCCGCTCTGCTCGGCGCCGTGGGGTTGACGATCGCGATCGGGTCGCTGCTGATCACGGCACTGACCGGGGCGTCGCCGGTCGTCGTCGTCGTCGTCGGGTGGGCGTTCGCGGGGCTCGGCATGGGAGTGCTCTACCCGAGGCTGGGCGTCCTCACCCTCGAGTACTCGACGCCGAGCGACCAGGGCTTCAACAGTTCGGCGCTCTCGATCGCCGACTCGACCGGCTCCGCCATCGCCCTGGCGGCGACAGCGATCGCGTTCTCGGCGCTCGGCGGTGCGGCGTCGCCGGCCGCCTTCGCGGGGGTGTTCGGCGTGAACGGCCTCCTGTGCGTCGCCGTGTGGCTCTGCGGGCCGCGCATCCTGGCGCGCTGAGGAGGGCGCCCGGCGCGGCGTCGGCGCCCACTGCGTCCGTCAGGATGGGACCGCGGCGTCCCCGTGCTCGTCCCGAACGCCTGCGGTGTCGGCGGGATCGCCCTGTCGGCGGCTGGCGAGCAGGAACGGGATCCCGATCAGCTCGATCGCCCCGCCGATGACGAGCGAGGTGCCGTACCCCCAGAGGTCGGCCGCCCGTCCGAGCGCCGGCTGGATGACGACGCCGCCGAGACTCCCGAACAGAGAGTCGAACGACAGCACCGTCGCACGCTGCTTCGACGGGATCATGTCGTTGAGGTACGCCTGCCGCACCGGCCCGGCGACGGCGTAGACGAAGCCCCACACCACCAGCAGCACCACTGCGAACCAGAAGAGCGACGTCAGCCCCAGCAGCACCAGCACGACGATGCTGCTCAGGGATGCGCCGATCACCGTCGTCGTCCGCTTGGCGAACATCTTCCGCAGCCGGGGTGCGATGAGGCCGCCGGCCACCTGCGCGAGCGACAGGATGGCCGCCGCCAGCCCGGCTATCGAGTAGGCCTTCGGGTCGCCGTAGAGCTCGAGGAGATACGGCTGCAGGGCATAGAACGCGTAGATGCCGACACCGGAGGCGAACGGCGCCGAGAGGATGACGTACCGGACGGAGCGCTTGCGCATCCCGTGCTCGATCGACTGGGTCAGGATGTTCCTGGTCGCCTTCAGCGGTCCCATGGATTTGTCGGGAGTGAAGCCGAGGTCGCGCATCGCCACGAACGCGAAGACGAACATCACCACCAGCACGGCCGCCCGCAGCAGGAACGGCACGCCGAGGTTCGTCGCCTGCGCGATCACGCCGCCCAGCACCGACCCGGCGAACATCGCGACACCGGTCACGACGAGCCCGCGGCCGAAGACCGCCTCCAGGCTCCCCGTGTAGCCGGTCGCGGCGAGGGCGTCGACGAGCCAGGCATCGACGGCGCCCGAGAAGAAGGTGAAGCCGAGCCCGAGGAGCATGGAGGCGAGCGCCCACCACACGAATGGGGCGTGCCACACCCAGAGCAGCCAGTAGAGCGCGGTCGACAACGACAGGGTGATCGTGCCGAGCAGATAGGAGGCGCGCCTCCCGATCGTGTCGGCGACGACGCCGGTCGGGATCTCGAAGATCACCATGCCGGCCGTGAAGAAGGCGTTCGCGGCGAACGCCTCGAAGTTGGTGAGCCCGGCGTCGAGGAGGAACAGCGTGTTGATGCCCCAGATGAACGACGCGGCGAGGGTGTTGCCGAGCAGCAGCGTCAAGTAGACGCCTTGCACTCGCCGTGCGGAGGAGGTCATGGTGCCGACCCGCGTGATGCCGTCATGGCGGACATCATCGTCCGACCGCGGGCCGTGCGCCAGAGGCCCGTGCGGCAGAGGCCCGTGCGCCAGAGTCCCGTGCGCCAGAGGCCCGTGCTGCGGCCGCGGTTGTGGCAGGGTGAGTGGCATGGCCACCGTCGTCTTCGCCCCCGACTCGTTCAAAGGCTCGGCGACCGCGACCGAGGTGGCGACGGCGCTCGCCGCAGGCTGGGCCTCCGTACGCCCGGACGATCAAGTCGTGCCGGCGCCGATGGCGGATGGCGGGGAGGGCACGCTCGACGCGTTCGAGGTGGCCGTGCCCGGCTCACGCCGGCGCGCGGTGACCGTGACCGGCCCCGACGGCGCCGTGCGGGACGCGAGCTGGCTCGCTCTGCCCGACGGGACCGCGGTGGTCGAGCTGGCGGAGTGCAGCGGCATCGCGCTGATGCCCGCGCTCGCGGCGTTCGACGCCCAGACGATCGGGTTCGGCCAGGCGATCGCCGCCGCGCTGGATGCGGGGGCGACCGGTCTGCTGCTCGCGATCGGGGGCAGCGCCTCCACCGACGGCGGCGCCGGGATGCTGAGCGCCCTGGGCGCGCGGCTGCTCGGTGCGACGGGCTCGGAGATCGTCCCGGGCAACCGGGGGCTCGCGCAGCTCGCCCGTGTCGACCTCGCGGGTCTCCGACCTCTTCCACCCGCCGGGGCGCGCATCCTGAGCGATGTGACGAGCCCGCTGCTCGGGCCGGACGGCGCCGCAGCGGTGTTCGGGCCGCAGAAGGGCGCCTCCACCGGCGACGTGCCGGTGCTGGAGGCGGGGCTCGCCCGCTTCGCGTCGGCGGTGCGGGAGGCCGGGGTCGCGGTCGATCCGCGGACTCCCGGCGCCGGCGCGGCCGGCGGCACCGGTTTCGGCTTGCTCGCCTGGGGTGCCGAGCTCGCGCCCGGGGCGGCGGCGGTGGGGGAGGCGCTCGGACTGCCGGATGTGCTCGCGGATGCGGACGTCGTGGTGACCGGGGAGGGCCGCTACGACTCCCAGTCGGCGGCGGGCAAGGTCCCGCAGTACGTCGCCCTCCTCGCCGCCGCGGCCGGCATCCCCGCGCTGCTCGCGGCGGGCTCGATCGACGCCGGACCGCGCGGCTTCGCCGGCGCGGTGTCGCTCTCCGAGCTCGCGGGCGACTCCGCCACCGCGATCGCGGACCCGCAGCGGTGGGCACGCGCCGCCGGCGCCGCCCTGGCCCAGACGTGGTGAGATTTGCGGCAAATGCGGCGTCAGGGCGCACCTGACGCCGCATTCGGCGCAAATGTGAGCCGCTACGGGAGGTATGCCGCCCGCTGCTCCCGGATCACCGGCCGCGTGTCGACGGCGAGCGGTTCGGCCGACTCGACGGCCCAGGCCGGGCGGGCGCCCGTGAGGGCCCACGCCGCCTGCACCGCACCGCCGTCGGCGACGTACTCGCCGGGGGAGGGGATGACGACCGGCGCGTCGAACACTTGCGCCGCGATGGTGGAGACGGCGGGGTTCTGCGCTGCGCCGCCGATCAGCAGGATGCGCTGCTCCTTCACGCCCACCCGCCGCACTGCGTCGAGGCCGTCGGCGAGACCGCACAGCATCCCCTCGATGGCGGCGCGCGCGAAGTTGGCGGGCCGGGTCGTGGCCAGGGTGAGGCCGTGGAGGCTGGCCTTCGCGTCGGGGAGGTTGGGCGTGCGCTCGCCCTCGAAGTAGGGGATCAGCACGACTCCGCCCGCGCCGGGATCGGCCTGCAGGGCGAGGGACGCGAGACCGTCGTGGTCTACGCCGAGCAGTCCGGCGATCGAGTCGAGCACGCGCGCGGCGTTGAGCGTGGCGATGAGCGGCAGGGAGACGCCGCTCGCGTCGGCGAAGCCCGCGACCGTTCCGCTGGCGTCGGCGACCGGCTCCGCAGCGACCGCGAAGACGGTGCCGGAGGTGCCGATCGAGACGACGACGTCGCCCTCGGTCGCGCCGAGGCCGAGCGCGCCTCCCGCGTTGTCGCCGGCGCCGGGGCCGACGAGCACGCCGCTCGGCGTCCGGCCGGCCGAGTCGGCGGGACCGAGCACGCGCGGCAGGACGACGCCGTCGCCGGCCGTTCCGGCCTCTCGGCCGGGCCGGCCCAGGGCGCGCTCGAACAGGTCGAGGTCGTAGGCACCGGTGGCGGCGCTCCAGTACGCCGTTCCGCTGGCGTCGGAACGGTCGGTGGTCAGCGCCTCCAGGTCGGGGCCGAGCGGGCTCTCGTCAGCGGGGCCGTAGCCGCGCACGCGCCAGGTGAGCCAGTCGTGCGGCAGGGCGACGGCGGCCACGCGGGCGGCGTTGGCCGCCTCCGCGTCCCGCAGCCAGCGCAGCTTGGTGGCGGTGAAGGAGGCGACGGGAACGACACCGACGCGTTCGGCGTAGGCGTCGGCGCCGACCTCGTCGATCAGGTCGCGCGCGGCCTGAGCACTGCGGGTGTCGTTCCAGAGCAGGGCGTCGCGGATCACGCGGCCGTCGGCGTCGAGCACGACCATGCCGTGCTGCTGGCCCGCGATCGAGATCGCCGCGACGTCATCGAGACCTCCGGCCGATTCGATCGCCTGCTGCAGGGCCGCCCACCAGGCGGCCGGGTCGACCTCTGTGCCGTCGGGATGCCCCGCGCGGCCCGAGCGCACCAGCGCGCCGGACTCGAGATCGCGGACGACCGCCTTGCAGCTCTGCGTCGACGAATCCACGCCCATGACCAACGTCACATTCACTCCTTCAGTGTGCTTTCACCTGCCGAAGGGCACGTCGTTGTCGCTTTCGGAGGCCGAAAGCGACAACAACGTGCCCTTCGACAGCAGAGACGGGCAGCGAGATCAGCCGCGGGCGCCCAGGAGGTGCTCGAGGGCGAGCTGCTGCAGGCGCACGAAGCCGAAGCCCTTGCCGCCGAAGTACACGCTCGCGTCGAAGTCCTCGTACGCGCTGCGGTCGGCCAGCAGGTCGTCGTAGCTCTCGCCGGCGCCCAGGGTCGGCTGCGACAGCTCGGTGACGCGGGCGGCCTCCAGGGCCTCCTGCACCTCGGGGTCGGCGCGGAACGCGGCCGCGCGCTCCTTGAGCAGCAGGTAGGTTCGCATGTTCGCCGCCGCCGAGTCCCACACGCCGGTGATGTCTTCGGTGCGCGACGGCTTGTAGTCGAAGTGCCGCGGGCCGTCGTAGGCCTGGCCGCCGTTGGGGCCGCCGTTCTCGAGCAGGTCGACGAGGGCGAACGCGTTCTGGAGGTCGCCGTGACCGAACACGAGGTCCTGGTCGTACTTGATGCCGCGCTGGCCGTTGAGGTCGATGTGGTAGAGCTTGCCGTGGTACAGCGCCTGGGCGATGCCCGCGGCGAAGTTCAGGCCCGCCATCTGCTCGTGGCCGACCTCGGGGTTGAGGCCCACGAGCTCGGGGCGCTCGAGCGAGTTGATGAAGGCGAGCGCGTGGCCCACCGTCGGCAGCAGGATGTCGCCGCGCGGCTCGTTCGGCTTGGGCTCGATGGCGAAGCGGATGTCGTAGCCCTTGTCGGTGACGTAGTCGCCGAGCAGGTTGACGGCCTCCCGGTAGCGCTCGAGCGCAGCCTGGATGTTCTTGGCCGAGTCGTACTCGGCGCCCTCGCGGCCGCCCCACATGACGAAGGTCTTGGCGCCGAGCTCAGCGGCCAGGTCGATGTTGCGGAGCACCTTGCGCAGCGCGAAGCGGCGCACGGCGCGGTCGTTGGAGGTGAAGCCGCCGTCCTTGAAGACGGGCGCGCTGAACAGGTTGGTGGTGACCATCGGCACGATGACGCCGGTGTCGGCGAGCACCTGCTTGAGGCGGTCGATCTGCGTCTGGCGCTCGGCGTCGGTCGAGCCGAACGCGAAGAGGTCGTCGTCGTGGAAGGTGAGGCCGTAGGCGCCGAGCTCGCTAAGCTTGGTCACCGCCTCGACCACGTCCAGCTGGGGGCGGGTCGGGCCGCCGAACGGGTCGGTGCCGTTGTAGCCGATGGTCCACAGTCCGAACGAGAACTTGTCGGCGCGGGTGGGGGTGAGGCTCATGGAGGGTTCCTTCAGCGTCGTCGGTGATTTGTTGTTTCACTAAACTTATACCAGGAGTAGCGCGTGCGCGCCACCGGCACCTACCGTGGTGCGGCGGTCGAGCTGCGCACCACCAGCGACGTCGCCAACTCCAGGCGGGTGTTCTCGACGTCCTCCGCACGCAGGCGCAGCGCCAGCCGCGCCGCCTCCTCCGCCATCTCCTGCAGGGGTTGGCGGATGGTCGTGAGCGGAGGCCGCGCCCAGAGCGCGGGAGCGACGTCGTCGAACCCCACCACCGAGACGTCGCCCGGCACGTCCAGTCCGAGTGCGAAGGCGGCGTCCATCACCCCGAGGGCCTGCAGGTCGTTGCCGCAGACGATCGCGGTGGGCCGGTCGTCCCGGCTGAGCAGACGCCCGGCCTCCCGCTCGCCGGAGGCGCGGCTGAAGTCGCCCGCCGCCGCGATCGCCGGGTCGAAGCCGAGGCCGGCCTCCTGCAGCGCCGACTGGTACCCCGCCACCCGCGCACGCGAGCACATCATGTCCGCCGGCCCGGAGATCACGGCGATCCGGGAGTGACCGAGCCCGAGGAGGTGCCGGGTAGCGGCGACGCCGCCGGCCCAGTTCGTCGCCCCGATGGCGGGGACGTCGGCAGGCGGGTCGCCCGCGGGGTCGACGACGACCACGGGGATGTTGCGCGTGCGCAGCTGCCGCCGATGCGAAGCCGTGAGGTCGGAGAACTGGAGCACCACCGCGACCGGTTTACGGCTCAGCACTCCGGCGATCCAGTCGGCACCCGGGCGCCGCACGTCGTCGAGCGCGCTCAGCCCCAGCACGAGTCCCGCCTCGCGGGTGACGCGCTCGACACCGCGGATGATCTCGATCGACCACTCGCTCGTCAGGTCGGCGACGACGAGCTCGAGCAGGCCGCCGCGCTCGGGACCGAGCCCGCGGCGGGCGTACCCCGAGTCGTGCAGCAGCTGCTCCACGCGCCTGCGGGTCTCGGCGGAGACGCCCGGGCGACCGTTGAGGACCTTCGACACCGTGGAGAGCGAGACCGCCGCACGGCGGGCGATGGCCTCCAGCGTGGGCCGGCCCGGTGCGTGTGCCGCTGAGGGCGGCGACGTCGGTTCCGGCATGGGGACACTGTGCCACAATGTCGGGCAGCCCGACCGCCCTCCGGTCGATCCGCCCCCCATCTCGCCGAGGAGACGCATGCCGCTCACCGATCTCACCCTGCCCGAACTGCTGGCCTTCCGCCCGGAGGTCGCCGAGCCGGACGACTTCGACACTTTCTGGGCGGACACGATCGCCGAGGCGCGCGCGGCCGGAGGCCAGCCGACGCTCGCCCCCGCCTCGACCCCGGTCACCCAGCTGATCATCGAGGACCTCACGTTCCCGGGGTTCGGCGGCGAGCCGGTGCGCGGGTGGGTGTCGCGGCCCCGGGACGCCGAAGGCCCCCTGCCCGCCGTCGTGCAGTACCAGGGCTACAACGGCGGCCGCGGCCTGCCGGGTGAGAACGTGCTGTGGGCGCTCGCCGGCTACGTGCACGTCTACATGGACACCCGCGGCCAGGGCAGCGGCTGGGGCACGGGAGGCGTCACCGCCGACCCGCACGGCTCCGGGCCTGCGACGGCGGGCTTCATGACCCGCGGCATCCACGACCCGCACGAGCACTTCTACCGCCGCGTGTTCACCGACGCCGTGCGCGCCGTCGACGCGGCACGCGCCCTGCCCTTCGTCGACGCCGACCGCATCGCCGTGACCGGAGGCAGTCAGGGCGGCGGCATCGCGCTCGCCGCGGGCGCGCTTGCCGGCGTACAGGCCGTGCTGCCCGACGTCGCCTTCCTGTGCGCGTACCGCCGCGGCGCCGAGGTCGCCATCGGCGGCCCGTTCCAGGAGCTCGCGACGTACCTGTCGGTGCACCGCGACGAGGTGGACACCGTGTTCCGCACGCTCTCGTACCTCGACGGCGTCAACTTCGCGCGTCGCATCCACGCGCCTTCGCTGTTCTCTGTCGCGCTCATGGACACCGTCGTGCCGCCGTCGACCACGTTCGCGGCGTACAACCACCTGGCGGCCGCAGATCGCACGATCGAGGTGTACGCGTTCAACGACCACGAGGGCGGGCAGACGGCGCACTGGCAGAAGCAGGCGGAGTGGCTGGCCGCTCGGATCTGACCCCGGGGGACCGCCTGGCGGAAACGAAAACTTTCCAATAGTCGAGCGAAACTTGTTCGGCTCTCGCCCCGGCGAATAGCGTCGCAGCATCACGGACGCGAAGGGGCTGGAACGATGACGCGAGCGCGCGAGTTGCGAGTGGCGATGGTCGGCTACGGCTTCATGGGCGCCGCGCACTCCCAGGGCTGGCGGGTCGCGCCGCGTTTCTTCGACCTGGACGCCGAGCCGGTGATGGCGACCATCGTCGGCCGCGACGCCGACCGCGTGGAGGCCGCGCGCGAGCGCTTCGGCTGGCAGCGGAGCGAGACGGACTGGCGACGCGTGGTCGACGACCCCACGATCGACATCGTCGACATCTGCTCGCCGGGGTCCTCGCACGCCGAGGTGGCGATCGCCGCACTCGAGGCGGGCAAGCACGTGCTCTGCGAGAAGCCCCTGGCCAACACGGTCGACGAGGCGGAGGCCATGGTCGCCGCCGCCGAACGCGCAGCCTCCCGAGGCGTGCGCTCGATGGTCGGCTTCAGCTACCGGCGTGTGCCCGCGATCGGCTTCGCGCGGCAGCTGGTGCAGGACGGCCGGCTCGGCGTCATCCGCCAGGTGCGCGCCCAGTACCTCCAGGACTGGCTGAGCGACGAGAACGGCCCGATGACCTGGCGGCTCGACAAGGCAGCGGCCGGCTCCGGGTCGCTGGGCGACATCGGCGCGCACGCGATCGACCTGGTCGAGCACCTCACCGGCGCGCAGCTGTCAGCGGTCTCCGGAACCCTCGCGACCTTCGTGGAGGAGCGCCCGCTCCTCGGCGAGACCGTCGGCCTCTCCGGCACCGCCTCGCAGGAGCGCGGCCGCGTCACCGTCGACGACGCCGCCTGGTTCACCGCGAAGCTGGCCGGAGGCGCGGCAGACGGCGCGATCGGCGCGTTCGAGGCCACCCGCTACGCGACCGGCCGCAAGAACGCGCTGCGCATCGAGCTCTCCGGATCGCTGGGCGCGATCGCCTTCGACCTGGAGTCCATGAACGAACTCGAGTTCTACGACGCGACGGCTCCGGCGGGGGAGCAGGGCTTCACCCGGATCATCGCGACCGAGCCCGAGCATCCCTACATGGCCAACTGGTGGCCGACCGGCCACGCGATCGGGTACGAGCACGCCTTCAGCCACGAGGTGGTCGACTTCGTCACGGCGATCACCGGCGGCACCGACCCCCAGCCGTCGTTCGCCGATGGCCTCCACATCCAGCGCGTCCTCGCCGCGGTCGAGGCGAGCGCCGCTGCCGACAGTGCCTGGACCTCCACTCACTGACCGACGAAAGTCCGGAAGGAATCATGACCAGAAATGCGCTCGTCGTCCGCGGCGGCTGGGACGGGCACATGCCCGTCGAGACCACCGACAGCTTCATCCCGTTCCTGGAGGCGAACGACTTCACTGTGCGCGTCGAGGAGGGCTCCGCCGTCTACACCGACGACGCGTACCTCGCGACGGTCGACCTCATCGTGCAGGTCAACACCATGAGCAGCATCACCCGCGAGGAGTTCGCGGGGCTGCAGCGTGCGGTCCTCAACGGCACGGGGATGGGCGGCTGGCACGGCGGCATCGCCGACTCGTACCGCGACAACGCCGACTACCTGCATATGATCGGCGGCCAGTTCGCGCACCACGCGGGCAAGCACCCGGACGAGCGCACCGGCGGTCAGGAGGACAATTACATCCCCTACACCGTGCACATCACCGAGTACGGCAAGACCCACCCGATCACGCAGGGCATCGACGACTTCGACCTCGTCACCGAGCAGTACTGGGTGCTGTCGGACGAATACAACGACGTGCTGGCGACGACCACGCAGGAGGCGCGCCCGTGGGACGCGTGGAACCGTCCCGTGACCGCGCCGGCGATCTGGACCCGCCAGTGGGGCGAGGGCCGGATCTTCGTCTCGGCGCCCGGTCACCGGCTCGAGATCGTGCAGAGCCAGCCGGTCCGCACCATCATCGAGAGGGGGCTGCTGTGGGCGGCACGCTGAACGACTCCGCGCTGAACGTCGGAGTGGTCGGAGTCGGGAACATCAGCCGGCAGTACTTCGAGCACCTCCCCGCTCTCCCGAACCTCCGGCTCCGGGCCGTCGCCGACCTCGACGTGGACCGCGCAGCGGCGGTGGCGGGCGAGCAGGGCGCGGAGTCCCTGACGGTCGACGCGCTGCTCGCGCATCCCGACGTCGACGTCGTGCTCAACCTCACCATCCCGCAGGCGCACGCCGAGATCGCGCTGGCGGCGCTGGAGGCGGGCAAGCACGTCTACGGCGAGAAGCCGCTCGCGCTCGACATCGCCCAGGCGACGCCCGTGCTGAAGCGCGCGTCCGCGCTGGGCCTGCGGGTCGGCAGCGCGCCCGACACCGTGCTGGGCACGGGCATCCAGACCGCGCGCGCAGCGCTCGACGACGGAGCGATCGGCGTGCCGCTCGGGGCCGCGGTCTCGTGGACCGCTCCCGGGCACGAGCGGTGGCATCCCGCGCCGGCGTTCTACTACCAGCCGGGCGGCGGACCGCTGTTCGATATGGGGCCCTACTATCTGACCGCGCTGGTGACCTTCTTCGGCCCGGTCGTGCGGGTGTCCGGCGCGACCTCGCGCTCGGCGCGGGAGCGCACCGTGGCGACCGGCCCGCAGGCGGGCGCGCGCATCCCCGTGGACGTCGAGACGCACGTGACCGCGATCCTCGAGCACGCCTCCGGGGTGATCTCGACGGTGACCGTGTCGTTCGACGTGTGGGCCTCGCGGATCCCGCTGTTCGAGGTGTACGGCACGGAAGGCACGCTGTCGGTGCCCGACCCGAACGGATTCTCCGGCACCCCGGCGATCGCGACGGCGGCCGACCGCGAGTTCCGCGACCTCCCGGTCGCCGCCGGCTACACGGAGGCCGGGCGCGGCTTCGGCCTGGCCGACCTCGCTCGCGCGATCGAGACGCAGCGGCCCCACCGAGCCTCCGGTGCGCTCGCCTTCCACGTGCTCGAGATCATGGAGGCCGTGCTCGCGGCCGGCGCCCGGCACGAGGTCGTCACGCTGACCTCCACGGTCGACCGGCCCGAGGTCGTGCCGCTGGGGGCGCGGCCGGAGAGCTGGTGACCCGACCGGCGCCCGAGCCGGAGGCCGGAGGCCGGGAACTCGCTGGGCCGGACCCCCGTGGCGCGTGGGGCCGTCGGCGCGGGGCTATTGTCATCACATGAGCGCCGCCGACCTGAGCACCGTGCGTCCGGCGAGCGGGGGCGCCACCGACGCGCTGCGCCGCAGCAACCTGGCGACCGTGCTCGGCCTGGTGCACCGCGAGGGCGCCCTGTCGCGCAGCGAGCTCACCCACCGCACCGGCCTGAACCGCTCGACGGTCGGCGATCTCGTGGCGGAGCTGTCGGCGCTCGGCCTCGTGGAGGTCGACGAGACGCCGATCGCAGGCGGCCGTGGTCGGCCGAGCCCGGTGGTGCGCGTGTCCGACACGATCGCCGCCATCGCGGTGAACCCGGAGGTCGACGCCGTGATCGTCGGACTGGTGGGGCTGGGCGGCCGTGTGCTCAAGCGGGTCCGCATCGAGACGCCGTCCGCGCGCTCGGCGGCGCAGACCGTCACGCTCGCCTCCGCCGGAATCGCCGGGATGCTCGCCGGTGAGACCGGCATCAGGATCGCCGGTCTCGGTGTGGCGGTGCCCGGCCAGGTGCGGCTCTCCGACGGCATGGTCCGGGAGGCCACGCACTTCGGCTGGGTGGACGAACCCCTGGCGGAGCTGCTCGAGGAGGCGACCGGTCATCGCGTGTGGGCGGCGAACGCGGCGGTGCTGGGCCTGCGCGCCGAGAGCGCGTTCGGCGCGGGCCGCGGCGTCGACGACCTGGTCTACATGATCGGCGGTGCGAGCGGCATCGGCGGCGGCGGCATCAGCGGAGGACGCCTGCTCACGGGCGCCGCGGGCTACGCCGGCGAGTTCGGTCACACCTTCGTGCACTCGGAGGGCCGCCAGTGCTCGTGCGGATCCCGTGGCTGCCTGGAGGCCGAGGTCACCCAGGCCGAACTGCTCGCCGCTGTCGGTCTGGGCTCGCCGGATGCGGCCTCCCTCGCCGACCGGCTGGTCGCCACCGACGACCCCGATGCGCGTGCGGAGGTCGCCCGCGCCTATGCGTATGTGCGCATCGCCGCGCGCAACGCGGTCAACGTCTTCAACCCGTCGGTGGTCGTCCTCGGCGGCTTCCTCGCCGCGCTCTACCGGGGCGCGATGGCACACGGAGCGCCCGATCTCCTCGGCGAGGTCGTCCACTCGTCGCGCGACGGCGTGACCGTCGTGGAGGCCGGACTCGGCGCGGATCAGCTGCTCATCGGCGCCGCCGAACTGGTCTTCGCCGAGCTCATCGCCGATCCCGCACGCGCGCTCGCGGCCTAGCCTCCCGCTGCCGGAACCGACCTGTGGTCGGCATTGTTGTGCACGCGAACTAATCGTTTCGGCATGATAAGTGGCTATTCGTGTCGAGATTTTCGACTTGCATTTCCTCCGAGGGCCGCTTATGTTGTGTTCGTCAACAAAATGCATCGGAGTGGCTGCGGGGCCTGCAGACGCGCGTCCACTCCTACTACAAGGAGGTAATCGATGCGCAAGAAGCACCTCGCGATCGGCGCGATTCTCGCCGCCGGTGCGCTGCTGCTCGCCGGCTGCTCCAGCTCGTCCGGCTCCGATTCCGCAAGCACCGACGGAAAGGGCAAGACGCTCACCCTCTGGCACTACGAGGGCGAGGACTCCGCCATGGGCAAGGCCTGGGACCAGGCCATCACGGACTTCGAGAAGGAGACCGGCGCCAAGGTCGACTTCCAGGCGAAGGCCTTCGAGCAGATCCGCTCCACGGCCTCCCAGGTCCTCAACTCCAATCAGGCACCCGATGTGCTGGAGTACAACAAGGGCAACGCGACCGCAGGCCTCCTCGCCAGCCAGGGCCTGCTGAGCAACCTCGACGACGCCGTCAAGAAGTACGGCTGGGACAAGAAGCTCGCCAAGAGCCTCCAGACCACGGCCCGGTACGACGACAAGGGCATCATGGGGTCCGGCTCCTGGTACGGCGTTCCGAACTACGGCGAGTACGTCGAGGTCTACTACAACAAGGACATGTTCGCGAAGTACGGCATCGAGGTGCCGAAGACGCAGGACGAGTTCGTCGCAGCACTGCAGAAGTTCAAGGACGCCGGCATCACCCCGCTCGCCGAGTCGGCCGCGGAGTACCCGCTCGGGCAGCTCTGGTACCAGCTCGCGCTGACCAAGGCCGACCGCTCGTTCGTGGACGACTACCAGCTCTACAAGGGCAAGGTGAACTGGCAGGGCTCCGAGCTCAGCTCCGCCACCAAGACCGTCGACGACTGGGTGAACAAGGGCTACATCTCCAAGGACGCCTCCGGCCTCAAGGCCGAGGACGCCGGCACCGCGTTCATCGCGGGCAAGTATCCGATCTTCTTCTCGGGCAGCTGGTGGTACGGCCGCTTCGTCAACGAGATCAAGAACTACCAGTGGGGCACCTTCCTGTTCCCCGGCGCGAAGATGTCACCCGGATCGGCCGGCAACATGTGGGTCGTGCCGGAGAACGCCAAGAACAAGGCGCTCGCCGAGAAATTCATCGACATCACGATGAGCCCGAAGATCCAGGCGATCCTCGGCAACAACGGCGGCATCCCGGTCGCCGCGAAGCTCAGCGACATCACCGACGCCAAGTCGAAGGAGCTGATCGCCAACTTCAACACCCTCACCGGCGAGGACGGCATCGCGTTCTACCCCGACTGGCCCACGCCGACCTTCTACGACCAGCTGAACGCCGGTCTGCAGGAGCTCATCACCGGCACGAAGAGTCCGGCGGACGTCAACAAGGAACTCGGCTCCGAGTACCAGTCCGGCGTCGACGACATCGTCAATCAGTAACCCCATCCATCGTTCCCGGAGTTCTGTACACCGACGCGCCTGCGGAGGCGTGCAGAACTCCGGAACGGATGGAGCACCACGGAGGAAATGATGAGTGTTGCAAGTGCGCGGGCGGTCCGCAAGCGCAGCGAAGCGCTGCTGCCCGACAGCGGCCGCGGGTCGTTCTGGTGGTACCTGCTGCCGGGGTTCGTCCTGCTCGCGGTGATCGTGCTGATACCGCTCGTGTGGAACATCTACCTCAGCTTCACGAGCTACCGGGGCATCCGGCCTCCCAAGTTCATCGGCGTGACCAACTGGGTGCGCCTGTTCGGCGATGAGAAGTTCTGGACGTCGTTCGGCAACTCGATCGCCATGATCGTCGCGATGGTCATCATCCCGACGCTCGTCGGCCTGGTGCTGGCGGCGATGCTGTTCGACCTGGTCGGCAAGAAGTTCGGCGGCAAGCTCGCGAGCTTCCTGCGCGCGACCTACTACCTGCCGCAGATCCTCCCGGCGGTCATCGCGGCCATCGTGATCGGCTGGATCCTGCGGCCGGACAACGGCGCGCTGAACACGATGCTCGCCGCGATCGGCCTCGGCGACCTCCAGCACAACTGGCTCGGCAGCCCGGACACCGCGCTCGCCTCGATCATGGCCGTGATGGTCTGGGTGCAGATCGGCTACCCGGTCGTCATCTTCATGGCCGCCCTCCAGCGCGTCGACCCCGAGCTCTACGAGGCGGCGGAGCTCGACGGGGCCAACTGGTTCCAGCGGTTCCGCTCGATCACGGTCTCGATCATCCGGCCCGAGATCTTCGTGGTCACCCTCACCTGCACGATCGCCGCCCTCAAGGTGTTCGGCCCGGTCTACACCCTGACCCGTGGAGGCCCGGGCACCGCGACGATGGTGCCGAGCTACTACTCGTACAGCGAGTTCTTCCAGAGCCAGCAGGTGGGCTACGGAGCCACGATCGCGACAGCGCTCACCGTCGTCATCGTCGCGGTCTCCATCCTCTTCATCGTCGCCCAGAACCGGGCCGAGCGCAGGGAGAACGAGCGCTGATGTCCACCACGATCACGCGCGACGCGGCCGCCGCCACGACGCAGGCCCCCGCCCCGCGCACGCTGAAGCGGCAGAAGCCGAAGAAGACCGCGAGCGACTGGATCATCCTGGTCGTCGCCATCGTCATCGGCGTCGCGATCGCCTTCCCGTTCCTGCTGATCCTGCTCAACTCGTTCAAGAGCCCGGCGGACTACAACACCGGCGGGCCCCTCCAGCTGCCGACGCATCTCTACACCGACGGGCTCGTGAACTTCTGGAACCGGGTGAACTTCCCGCAGAAGCTCGGGAACTCGATCTTCATCTCGGGCGTCGTGTCGATCCTCGCCGTCGTCATCTCGGTGCTGAACGCGTATGCGATCGGGATCGGCCGGGTGAAGGCCCGCACCTGGATCATCGTGCTGTTCCTACTGGCGAACATGCTGCCGCAGGAGGCCCTGCTCTACCCGCTGTACTACATGTTCAAGCAGGTGGGCCTCTACGACAACGTGTGGAGCGTCATCATCATCTTCACGGTGATCCAGAGCGCGTTCGGCACCTACCTGCTGTCGAGCGTCTACGGCACCTTCCCCAAGGAGGTGCTGGAGGCCGCCTCGCTCGACGGCGCCGGCCGCTGGCGGATCCTGTGGCGGGTCGTCGTGCCGATCTCGCGACCGACGCTGAGCGTGCTGCTCATCTTCTTCTTCATCTGGACGTGGAACGAGTTCCTCATCCCGCTGACGTTCCTGGTCTCGAACGACAACCAGACCGTGCCCGTCGCCATCAGTGTGCTGCAGGGCGACCGGCTCATGGACGTCACCACGACCTCCGCTTCGGCGCTGCTGGGCCTGATCCCCACGCTCGTCTTCTTCCTCATCTTCCAGCGCACCCTCACGCGCGGCATCACAGCAGGAGCTGTCAAGTAAATGAAGTTCACCGATGGTTTCTGGCAGCTCCGCGACGGCGTCACGCCGGTCTACGCCCAAGAGGCGTACGACCTGTGCGCCGGCGACGGGGAGGTCACGATCACCGCGCCCGGCAAAGTCATCGAGCGCCGCGGCGACACCCTCAACCGGCCGACTCTCACGGTCACCCTGAGCTCACCACTGCCCGACGTGATCGGCGTGCGCGTCGACCACTGGCAGGGCGGTCGCCACGATCGCGGGTTCGCGCTGGCGTCGGAAGAGGGGCATGTCGTGGTGGACGCCGACGACACGTCGGCGACGCTCCGAGCGGGCTCCCTCGCCGCGACCGTCACGCGCGGCGCCCTGTGGTCGCTCGCCTTCACCGCGGGCGAGCCGGGGGAGGAGCGCACGCTGACCTCCAGCGGCCACAAGTCGCTCGGCTACATGACGGTGGAGGGCGAAGGCACGTTCGTGCACGAGCAGCTCTCGCTCGGCGTCGGCGAGCTGGTCTACGGGCTCGGAGAGCGATTCGGCCCCCTGGTGAAGAACGGCCAGACGGTCGACATCTGGAACGCCGACGGCGGGACCTCCAGCGAGCAGGCCTACAAGAACATCCCCTTCTACCTGACGAATCGCGGCTACGGCGTCTTCGTGAACCACCCGGGTCACGTCTCCTACGAGGTCGGCTCGGAGTCGGTGGAGCGCGTCCAGTTCTCCGTCGCGGGCGAGAGCCTCGAGTACTTCGTGATCTACGGTCCGACGCCCAAGCGGATCCTCGAGCGCTACACCGCTCTGACCGGCCGACCGGCCTCCGTGCCTGCGTGGTCGTACGGGCTGTGGCTCAGCACGAGCTTCACGACCTCCTACGACGAGGCGACGGTGACCTCCTTCATCGACGGGATGGCCGAGCGCGACCTGCCGCTGTCCGTGTTCCACTTCGACTGCTTCTGGATGCGCGAGTTCAACTGGTGCGACTTCGAGTGGGACCCGCGCACCTTCCCGGACCCGGACGGGATGCTGGCGCGCCTGCACGACAAGGACCTCCGCGTCTGCGTGTGGATCAACCCGTACATCGGCCAGCGCTCGCCGCTGTTCGCGGAGGCCGCGGAGGCCGGCTACCTCGTGAGGCGGCCGAACGGCGACGTCTGGCAGTGGGACCTCTGGCAGGCCGGCATGGGACTCGTGGACTTCACGAACCCGGACGCGACCCGCTGGTACCAGGACAAGCTGCGCGCGCTCGTCGCTCAGGGCGTCGACTGCTTCAAGACCGACTTCGGCGAGCGGATCCCGACCGAGGTGGAGTACTTCGACGGATCCAGCCCGGAGCGGATGCACAACTTCTACACGCAGCTCTACAACGAGGCCGTGTTCGAGGTGCTCGCCGAGGCGCGCGGTGAGGGCGACGCCGTGCTGTTCGCCCGGTCGGCGACGGCCGGCGGCCAGACCATGCCCGTGCACTGGGGTGGGGACAACACCTCCAGCTACGAGTCCATGGCCGAGACGCTGCGCGGCGGCCTGTCGCTGGCGCTCAGCGGTTTCGGGTTCTGGAGCCACGACATCGGCGGGTTCGAGGGCACGCCCGATCCCGGGGTGTTCAAGCGCTGGACCGCATTCGGCCTGCTGTCGAGCCACTCGCGCCTGCACGGCAGCGACTCGGTGCGCGTGCCGTGGGCCTTCGACGAGGAGGCCGTGGACGTCACCCGCATCTTCACGAAGCTCAAGCTGCGTCTGATGCCGTACCTGTTCGCCGCCGGGCGGGAGGCGCACACCTCCGGCACGCCGGTGATGCGGCCCATGCAGCTCGAGTTCGCAGGCGACCCGGCCGTCGACTACCTCGACCGGCAGTATCTCCTCGGATCCGAGGTGCTGGTGGCGCCGGTGTTCTCGCCGGCCGACGTGAGCTTCTACCTGCCGTCGGGCGCCTGGACGCGGCTCCCGCTCGACCTCGGCGCGCTCGTCGCCGGCGGCGCGACGGTCGAGACGGTGGAGGGCGGCCGCTGGCTGCACGAGACGCACGGGTTCGAGAGCCTCCCGCTGTATGTGCGCGAGGGCGCCGTGCTGCCGATCGGGGCGCGCGACGACCGGCCGGACTACGACTACCGCGACGGGCTCACGCTCGCGGCGTTCGCCGGCCGCGACGGCGCTCGCACGGTGAGCGTGACCACGCCCGACGGCACGGTCGCCGAGTACACGGTGACGCGCGAGGGATCGACGCTCACGGCCTCCGGGCCCGGCGAATCCGGCTTCACACTGCTCGACGTCGCGACCGGCCGCATCGCAGCATCGTCCGGAGGGCGCGCCGAGCTGTAATACAGTAACCGGGACCATGAACGGCAGGACGACGGGGACGAACCTCGACACGGTGCGACGGCACAACCTCGCCACCGTGCTGGGCATGGTGCACCGCAGCGGCCCCGTCGCCCGCTCGGCGCTCACCCAGGCGACCGGCCTCAACCGGTCGACGATCGGGGCGCTGGTGGCCGAGCTGGTCGAGCTGGGGCTCGTGCTCGAACGCGAACCGGAGACCAGCAACCGGGTAGGGAGGCCGTCTCCGGTGGTCGCCGCCGACGGCCGGGTCGTCGCTCTTGCGGTGAACCCCGAGATCGACGCGGTCACGGTCGGCGTCGTCGGTCTCGACGCCCAGGTGCACCGCCGGGTGCGGTATCCCACCGGGCACGTTCCGACCGCGCAGGAGGCCGCCGCGATCGCCTCCGCGGTGATCGACGGCCTGCGACCCGACCTGGCCTCGGCCTCCCGGGTCGTCGGCATCGGCGTCGCGGTGCCCGGCCTGGTGCGGGAGGACGACGGCGTCGTGCGCCTGGCCCCGCATCTGGAGTGGGCAGAGGAACCGTTCGCCGCGGAACTCGCGGCGGCGACCGGCTACCCGGTGCTCGCGGCCAACGACGCGCACCTGGGCGCGAACGCCGAGCGGCTGTTCGGCGCGGGCCAGGGCGCCGCCGACCTCGTCTACCTGAACGGTGGAGCCTCCGGCATCGGCGCCGGCGTGATCGTCGGGGGAGCGCCGCTGACCGGCATCAGCGGGTACGCGGGCGAACTCGGCCACACCCTGGTGAACTCCAACGGCGTGCGCTGCCACTGCGGCGCGATCGGCTGCCTGGAGACCGAGGTGAGTCAACGGGCGCTGCTGCGGGTGCTCGGGCTGGAGTCGGCCGACCCCGACGAGCTCGCGCGCGCTCTGGGCGGTGCGGTGGAGGCCGGCAACGCCGACGTGATCGCGGAGGTCGACCGGCAGCGGGGCTTCCTGGCGACCGCGCTGCGCAACGCCACCAACGTCTTCGACCCCGAGCGGATCGTGCTGGGAGGCTTCTTGGGCGCGCTGCACGAGCTCGCGCCCGAACGTCTCCCCGAGCTGGTGGCGGCCCAGGCGCTCGCCGCCTCCGCCGAGACCCTCACCATCACGCGCGCGGCCCTCGGCAGCGACATCCTCCTCATCGGCGCCGCCGAACTCGCCTTCACCCCGCTGCTCGCGTCCCCCTCCGCGCCGTAGCCCGCGCAGCGGCCCGGCAGGCGATGGCTCAGAGGGAGGCGGGTGCGTCTCCGAAGTCGGGGATGGGAAGGCGGGCGCCGTCCTGGAGGGCGGACTGGTGCGCGATGATCCCGGGAAGCGTGTAGCGGGCGGCCTGCCACGCGTTGACCGGCGGGAGGCTGCGGTCGTTCACCGCGCGCACGAAATCGTCGGCGAGGAAGTGGTGGCTGCCCTCGTGGCCGTTGCTCGCGTGGTCGAACTCGCGCGGCAGGCGCGCGCGATCGTGGATCGGCGCGCTGCCCGATGTGAAGGCGTCGCGGAGCGCGGGCGACACGTGGGCGAGCGACGGGTCGTCCGGCGAGAGGGTCGGCTTCGGCTGCAGGAGGTCCGTGATGTCGGTCACGCCCTCCTTGTCGGTGCGGTGCGACACGGTCGCCAGCTGTTCGAAGCTGCCCTCGGTGCCGAAGAATCGGAACCGCGACTCCCGGATGTGCGACGGATAGCCCACCCGGCGGAACTCGTTCGTGCGGAACGACCCGCCGCCCGCCACTTCGAACAGCGCGGTCGCGTTCGAGAAGTCATTGCCGAACATGCTCACCTCGCGGTCGAAGACGCCGTCGCCCCGGTCGTCGCTGACGCCGATCGCCGAGACGCTCACAGCGTGCGTGTCCCACGCGCCGAGGATGCCGCCGATCGAGTGCGTCGGGTAGAGCAGGGGCGGGTAGCTGGCCGTCGACTTCCATTCGTCGCCTCCGGAGTAGCGGTAGGCGTCGTAGAAGCCGAGGTCCATGTCGTGCACGTAGTCGCCCTCCGCGTAGAACACACGGCCGAACGCGCCCTCTGCGATCTGCGACCGCGCGTAGACGGTCGCCGGGTTGTAGTGGCTCGTCTCGCCCATCATGTAGGTGAGTCCGGTGCGGCGGACCGCGTCGATGATCGCGGCGATCTCGTCGGCGGCGATCGCCATCGGCACGGCGGAGTAGACGTGCTTGCCCGCCTCCAGAGCCCGGACGACCAGCGGGCCGTGCGTCCAGCGCTGCGTGAAGATCGCGACGGCGTCGACCCGCGAGTCGTCGAGGGCCGCCTCGAACGATGCGAGCGTGCCGTCGAGGCCGTAGTCCGCATTCAGCCGCTCTGCGCGGTCGGGTAGCAGGTCGGTGGCGTACACCGCGCTCACACCCGGGTGCAGCGCGAACAGCTTGGCGAACTGCCCGGCGAACTGGCCGGCGCCGACCATGGCGATGGAGAAGGTCATGTCACTCTCTTTCCGCGCGCACCCCGCGAAAACGGGGCAATGTGCACGTTCACATTAACACTGGAAATCCGATAGCATGTAGGTGCGCCTGCAATCGAATCGATTCGAACAGGCGATCTCTCGCACCATCTCCCAGCACCGCGCTCGCCGCGGTGCTGTCATTTTTGCGTCCAGCGCCGGGCGCGGCTCTCCCACATCCGCACTCCAGCAGAAGGACGTCTTCCTCGTGACCACCGTCGTGCATCCCGGCGACTCGCTCTCCGGCCGTCAGCGCCTGGCGTACATCCTCATCCTCGGCGCGCTCACCGCACTCGGGCCGTTCACGATCGACATGTACCTCCCGGCGCTCCCGACGCTCGAGTCGGACTTCGGCGTCTCGACCGCGATGATCCAGCTCACCTTGACGGCGACGACGATCGGCTTCGGCCTCGGCCAGTTGCTCGTCGGCCCGTGGTCCGACAAGGTCGGCCGCCGCATGCCGCTCATCGCGGCGACCGGAGTGCACATCCTCGCGTGTCTCGCCGCCGCGGTGGCGCCCAACGTCGAGCTGCTCGGTGCCGCGCGCGCCCTGATGGGAATCGGCGCGGCTGCCGGCGGAGTGGTCGCGATGGCCATGGTGCGCGACCTGTTCGGAGGCCGCCCGCTCGTGCGCATGCTCAGCAGGCTCGCCCTCGTCAACGGCCTCGCCCCGGTGCTCGCGCCCGTACTCGGATCGTGGCTGCTGCTGGTGATGCCGTGGCGGGGCATCTTCGTCGTGCTCGCGTGCTACGGCCTCTTCGTGATCGTGTGCGTCTCGCTCTGGATCACCGAGACCCTCCCGAAGGCGCGCCGGCACGACGCCGGCCACGCGACCGTCGGCCAGCGCTACCGGTCGGTGCTGAGCGACCGTGTGTTCGTCGGCATCGCGATCGTGGGAGCCGCGAACTTCACCGGCCTGTTCTCATACCTGTCGGCCAGCCCGTTCATCTTCCAGGGCCTCTACCAGTTCACCCCGCAGGAGTACGGCCTCCTGTTCGCGGTCAACTCCATCGGCATCATCATCGGCGTGCAGTCGGCGTCCCGGCTGACGAAGTACTTCGGCCCGCAGTGGATCCTGGCGGTCTCGACCATCGTGATGCTCGTGGCCTCCCTCGCCATCGTGGTGCTCGACCAGGCGCACGTCGGCATCTGGGGTGTCGCCGTTCCGCTGTGGTTCTTCATCGCGGCATGCGGGTTCGGGTTCCCCTGCGTGCAGGTGCTCGCGCTCAACAACCACGGCCACGAGGCCGGCACGGCGGCGAGCCTGCTCGGCGCGCTCAACTTCGGCGCTGCCGGTGTCTTCTCGCCGATCGTGGGGCTGCTCGGCACCAGCAGTGCGGCGCCGATGGGCGCGATGATGGCGATCTGCGCGACGGTCTCCATCGCCTCGCTGTGGCTGATCGTGCGGCCCCGGACGGTTCCCGAGCTCGCTCACTGAGCGGTTCCTTGGAGGGCTCCCGGTACGGTGAGTCCATGACGGGCGCCACTCCGAACGACCTCCACGCCGCCGCGCGCATCCAACGGAGGTGGCCGCTCGTCTCGGCGTCGGTCGCGGTCGCGCTGGTGATCCTCCTCGGTGCGATCATCGCCTTCCGTCCCGCCGAGCCGTTCGCGGTCGACCTGAAGTGGATGGCCGAGATCGTCGAGCACCGCTCGCCGGTGTGGACCGTGCCCGCGCTGTTCTTCAACTACGTGGGCGGCGGCATCCTGGGCTCGGTGGTCATCCCTGTGGTGATCTTCGCGCTGCTGCTCGCCTTCCACCGGCCGTGGGGTGCGGCTTTCTTCGGCATCGCGAGCGTCGTCTCGGTGATCTGCGTGCAGCTGCTCAAGCACACAGTGGGCCGCGAGCGTCCGTCCACGATCCTGATCCACGTGGACACCGGTTCATTCCCGTCGGGGCATACGGCCAACGCGGCGACCATGGTCGTCGTCTTCGCCATCCTCTTCCCGCGGGTGTGGGTGTGGTGCGCAGGCGCCGCGTGGGCGCTGCTGATGGCGTTCAGCCGCACGTATCTCGGAGCGCACTGGCTGAGCGACACCATCGGGGGCCTGCTCCTCGGCGCGGGGGTCGCCGTCATCGTGTGGGCGCCGCTCGCCTACCGGCTCGCGTCAGAGAGCAAACGGCCGCACCCGTTCCTCGGGTGGCACGCCGGCCTGGATTCTCCCGGTTCGCACTGAGGGGAAGCGCTCAGCCGACACCCGCGCGGAGGGCGAGACGCCCCACGCCGACAGCGATCGCCGGGTCGTCGCCGCTGCGCTCCGACCACGCGGCCGACAGCCCGGCCCAGGCGATCGCCCAGCGCAGCAGCCGCCGTTCGCCGATCCCCGTCTCCTCCGCGATGACGCTCACCGTGCGCTCGAGCCGTCCGGGCGCGAGGGCGACCTCCCGGCTGGGATTGCAGAGGATGTTGGCGAAGTCGAACGCCGGATCGCCGTGGATGTGCTTGGGGTCGATGGCGAGCCAGCCGTGCCCTCCGCTCCGGGCGTCGCCGAAGTCGAGGACGTTGCCGTGGTGGAGGTCGCCGTGCAGCACGACGTCGCCCGCCGAAGCCTCCAGCAGCGCCTCCGCCTCCTCCGCCGCGCGGGCGAACAATCCGTCATGGACCTCCGGATGCTCGACCGCGTGCTCGAAAAGCTCGCGGAACCAGCGCCGCAGCCCGACCAGCCCCTCCGGTCTCGGCACATCGTCGATGGCGTGGAGGCGCAGCACGACCCGGCACAGGATGCGCGTCGCCTCGTCGTCACCGGCCGCACCCGACGTCGCCAGGGCGACCAGGTCGCGGTCGCCGCTCGCGCGCTCGAGAACCAGCGCGTCGCCGTCGCCCGCGAGGACGGCTGCCGCGCCCCGGCCGGCCCACCAGCGCAGGACGCCCCCGCCCGCGGCCTCCTCTGCTTCGGTCGCCAGCTTGAGGAAGGCCGCGGCTCCGTTCAGCCGGACGGGCTGCAGCGCGCTCGACGGCGTCGAGAAGGCGGCGCCGTCGGCCGCCAGACCCCAGCGCCTCCGCCAGGGCGCCAGCAGCGCGTCCGCCTCCGCGTGATCCGCTCGGGCGACGTGGGAGGAACTCACCCTGGCATACTTTCACGGTGAGCACGATCCGTCCGTACCGACCGACCGACCGTGACGACGTCTACGACGTGTGCGTGCGGACGGGGGCTGCGGGGCAGGACGCGACCGGGCTGTACTCGGACGATGCGCTGCTGCCCGACATCTTCGCCGGCCCGTACGTCGCCTATCAACCCGATCTCGCGTTCGTCGTCGACACCGGCGAGCGCGTCGCCGGGTACGTCATCGGTGTCGCGGACGGCCGGGACTTCTCGCGCTGGTACGACGCCAACTGGCTGCCCGACTTCCGCCGGGCCCATCCGCTGGACGACGCCCCGAGCGCGCCCGAGCGCGAAGTGATCGGGTGGGGACTCGACTCGCGCGACAGCATCGTGCCCGAGATCGACAGCTATCCCGCCCACCTGCACATCGACCTCCTGCCCGAGCTGCAGGGGCAAGGGTTCGGTCGCCGGCTCATCCGGCGGATGCTGATCGCGCTGCACGAACGTGGTGTGCCCGGCGTGTTCCTGCGGGTGTCCGCCGCCAACACGTCCGCGCTGGGGTTCTACGGACGCCTCGGCTTCCACGAACTGCCGTCGAGCCGACCGGACTCACCGGTGCTCGGCATCGCGACCGACGCCGAGGTCTGATGGCCTCTACCGGAACCGCGGCAGCCGCTCGAACCAGTAGAGCAGCTCGGGCGATCTGCGACGCAGCTGGGTCATCGTCATGAAGTCTTCGGGGCGGGTCACCGGCCGGTCGAGCTCCTCCGCCACACGCTCCATGTCCTCCGCCGACCAAAACTGGCCGCGCATCCGCAGCAGCACGCGGCCGTCGTGGCCCGTGACGAAGAGCTGCGGAAGGGTATCGAGGGTGCTGCCGTCGTAAAGGCGCACCACGAGGATCGAGCGCACGTCGACCGGGCGGACGAGCAGGGTGCGACCGAAGAATCCGCGTTCGCGCACGCCGTCGGGACGCAGGGTGATCGTCGCGCTGAAGAATCCGTAGACGCCGACGATCGTCGCCAGCACGACGAGGATGTGCGCGCCGAGGACGAAGGTCCACTCGCCGTCCGGGATGGTGAGCCAGTACAGGACGGCGAAGACCGGGGTCGTCAGCGCGAGGACGGCTGTGAGGCCGCGCATGAAGAGATCACGATGCGGGCGCAGCACGACAGCCGGCGCCACGTCCGTCTCGAGTTCCGACCCCTGCTGCCTGCTCATCGAGACGAGCCTGACCGATTCCTCCCGTCGTCGGTAGCGGCATTTTGGGGGACACGGCGGGCGCGCTCGGCCAGCGTGCGTGCCCGGAGCGAGCGCACGCGGAACGCGGACAGGAGCGTGATGAGCACGCACACGGCGAACAGCACGATCGTGGCCGGATCGTGCATCGAGCGACCGATCAGCACGGTCACGACCGCGAGCACGACGGTGGCGCAGAGCTGGCTGAACATGCGACCGGTCATCCGACATATCTAACATGTGAACCTGGGTGGATACCGCCGCGGCGCGCTATCCCTCCGCGCCTGACGTCACGGTCGCCTCCGTGAGAGGCGCTCCTCCATCGCCCGCGCGGAACAGCGGGTCGGCCGTGTCGAACGGCACGTCCTCGCGGGAGGCCTCCACCGCCTCCATGCTCCGGGGCAGATCGAACGGGAGAGTGGCCCGGAACTCAGCACCGCCTGCGACGGCGTCGACGATCACCTGATCGCTCGCGCCGAAATGTCCGACGATGGTGGCTGCGAAGCGCGCGACCGAGGTCAGCACGGCGGGGCGTTCGAGGTACACGACCAGGATCACCGGGACCCGGGAGGCGAGCTCCCGGAGATGAGCGACCGTCCCCTCTGGGAATTCGAGGGTGCCGGTGCGGAAGAAGTCGCCCAGCGGACTCGACGGGTCGGACTGCCAGGGCGAGTCCAGCTGCACGAGCGCCACGTCCGCTTCGCCTGGCGAGTCGACGGGCACGAACTCGTGTTCGGTCCGCGACAGGTCCAGGCCCTCCGCGTACACGCGGGTGAGTGGCGTCAACGGCAGCAGGCCCGGCTTCTCGCCGCCGAGGAAGACCATCGCGTCGGCCTGAGCGCGCGTGCCTTTTGCCGCCAGGTCGGGATCGGAGCCGACCGCTCTGGCGTTGTCGAGGTCGACGTATCGCTGCTCGAACAGCCCCAGCCGGAACTTCTCGAGCAGGAGGCGCTCGACGGACTCGTCGATGCGGTCCTCGGAGACGAGTCCGTCCCGGACGACCCGGGTCAGCTCAGTCGTGAGCGTGTCGCCGCCGAACTGGTCGATGCCGTTCGTCAGCGCGATCCGGAGCCGTTCGTCGATGGTGAGGTGCTCGACCCCGTAGGCGTTCGGGCCGAACAGCTTGCCCTCGATCGTGGCGGTTCCGATGACGTTCCAGTCGCTCATCACAATGCCCTCGTAGCCCAGCCGGCCGCGCAGCAGGTCGCGCACAACCGGAGTGTTGAACGCGAAGCCCACCTCCTCCCAGTCGGTCCCGAGTGGGCGCCCGTAGTACGTCATGACCTGGGTCACACCGTCCGCGATGGCGTCGACGAACGGCAGGAGGTGCAGTTCCTGCATGCCGCCCGGGTACACCTGGTCGGGGAAGCGGGAGTCCACGGCGTCGTTGCCGTCCTTCTGCGGGCCTCCGCCCGGGAAGTGCTTGAGGACGGCCGCGACGCTGTCGTCACCCAGCCGCGGGCCTCCGCGAAGGCCCGCGATGAACGCCCGCGTCAGCTCGGTCACGACGCGGACATCCTCCCCGAACGTTCCGAACCCGCGCGTCCAGCGCGGCTCTGTGTAGAGATCCGCCATGGGCCCCAGGTAGACGCGGATGCCCATCGCGAGGAACTCCCGCCGGATGGTGTCGGCGAATTCGCGTGCCCGCGCGGGGTCGCCGATGGCGCCGAGTCCCGTGGGCTCCGGCCACTTCGAGAGCTCGTCGATGGTCTGTCCGGTGAAGGGCGTGCTGCGGTAACCATTGCGAGGGTCGGACGAGAATGTGATCGGGATGCCGAGGCGGGTCTCGGCCGCCCATTCCTGGAGGCGGTTGGTCCAGGCGGCGACCTCGATCGCGCTGGTGCCGTTGAGCACGTTGAAGTGAGAGATGAGCTTGTCCGATACGTCGCCGCGTGCGATCTCCGCGGCGCGTTCGTCGCTGAATCCGATGGACGACGGCAATTCCGACTGCGGGTGGAACAGCAGCCCGGCCTTCTCCTCCAGGGTCATCCGCGGGATCAGGTCGGCGGTGCGTCGTTCCGGCGTCAGGGCGCGGTCGAGGTAGTCAGGGGTGGTCATGGTGATCACTTTCCAGGTGGGGCGGACGGGGTCCGGCGCGAGAGGGTCGGGGTCGGCGAGGGTTCAGGCGACGCGTTCGCCGGCGAACACGTGGAGGCCTTCGGGAGCGATGGCGAAGCGAATGCTCTGACCTTCGGTGAACCGCTCCGCGTCGTGCGAGAGCAGCGTGGCGGGGACGCGCACTCCACGGGCGTCGACTTCGGCGCGGGCGAGCGGGCCGAAGAAGTCCAGCGCGCGCACCACTCCGTCGAACTCGTTGACCGATCCGCTTTCGCCGGGCAGGAGCAGACGGACGCTCTCCGCCATCACGAGCACGTCGACGCGGTCGCCCTCGATGTGGTCGCTCTGGCCGGTGTGGAGGGAGAGCGGGCCGACCTCCACGGTGGCCGACGGGCCGGTGCCGTGCACGACGCCGGTGCCGAGCAGCTGACCCCCGAGGAACTGCGCCACGAACCGGTTGCCCGGGGTGCGGTACATCGACTCGGGGCTGTCGTTCTGTTGCACGACGCCGTGGTCGAGCATCATCACCTGGTCGCCGAGGTCCATCGCCTCCTCCTGGTCGTGCGTCACCATGATCGTGGTGAGGCCGGTCTCCTGGTGGATGCGCTTGAGCTCGCGCTGCATTTCGCCGCGGATCTTCTTGTCCAGTGCCGAGAGCGGCTCGTCGAGCAGGAGCAGGTCGGGTGAGGTCACCAGTGCGCGGGCGAGGGCGACGCGCTGCTGCTGGCCTCCGGAGAGTTGCGCCGGCGAGCGGCCGCCGAAGTCGCCGAGGCCGACCAGGGCCAGCATCTCCTCGGCCTTCTTTTTCGCGGCAGACCGCGGGGTGCGGCGGGCGCGGAGGCCGTACATCACGTTCGACAGCACGCTCAGGTGCGGGAACAGCGCGTAGTTCTGGAAGACGAACCCGATGTTGCGCTTCTCGACCGAGAGCCGGGTGATGTCGCGCGAACCGACGCGGATGGCGCCCTCGTCGGGCTCCTCCAGGCCGGCGATGATGCGCAGCAGGGTGGACTTGCCGGATCCGGAGGATCCGAGCATGCAGCAGAACCGGCCGTCGCCGACGGTGAGGTCCAGCGGTTCGAGGACGCGCGTGCCGTTGAAGGTCTTGGAGACGCGCGAGACGGTGAGCTCGGCCATCAGTTTCCTTTGTTCGTGGAGGTGGTGAAGAGCTTGGCGGCGTTGCCGGACAGCCAGTTGAGCACGACCACCAGCAGCACCGTGGAGAGGATGATGATCGTGGCGAGCGCGTCCACGTCGGGGGTCACGCCGAACCGGACCATCGAGTAGATCTGCACCGGCAGCGTCGAGAGCCCGATCGGGGCGAGGAAGAGCTGGATCGCGAAGTTGTTGAACGTCACGACGAACGAGAGCATCGCCCCGGCGACGATCGAGGGAGCGATCAGCGGGATCGTCACCGTGAGGAACGTGCGCACCGGTCCGGCGCCCAGGGAGTGGGCGGCCTCCGCGTAGTTCGGGTTCAGCTCACGCAGCCTCCCGGACACCAGGAGGACGACGAACGGGAGGGAGGTCACGATCGACGCCAGGATCAGGCCGACCGAGCTGGATCCGAGCCCGAACCATGCGAACACGATCACGAACCCGGCGGCGAGGATCACCGCGGGCACGGTCAGCAGGGCCAGCAGGATGCTGTTGATCGGTGCCGTGATGTAGACCTTCGCCCGCGACATGCCGAGCGAGAGCAGCGTGCCGACGATCACCGCGAAGATGGTCGCTTGCGTCGCCAGGTTCAGGCTCGTCTCGAGCGCGCCGATCAGTGCGGTGTCGTTCCCGAGCGACGCGTACCAGTCGAGAGTGAAGTGGAACGGAAGGGTTCCGTAGCGGGACCGGTTGAGGCTCAACGCCAGCATGCTCAGCAGTGGCAGTGCCAGGATGACGAGCACCACGTAGAGCCAGATCTTCATCAGGCGGGGCAATACAGCGTTCTTCAACGGAGCACCCCCTGAGCGGTGAGCGCGTCGTCGCCGGGGACGACGGCGTCGGAGACGGCCGGAGGAGCCGCTATCGGCTTCGCCCTCGTGTTCGCCTTCGCGCCGGGGGACGCCGAGACGCCGGACAGGGCGCGGCGCGACCAGGTGAGCAGGCCGGTCACTCCGCCAACGATCGCCAGGGAGGTCACCAGCAGCACCAGCGACATCGCCACCGCGAACTGCTGGTGCACGCCGGATTGCAGCTGAGTGGCCAGTGCGTTGCCGAGCATCTGTCCGTTCGGGCCGCCCAGGATCGTCGGCTCGGCGAACGCGCCGACGGTCTGCACGAAGGTGAGCGCGAAGTTCACACCGATCATCGCGGTCGACAGCGGCCAGATCACCCGGGTGAACACGAAGCCCTTGCTCGCGCCGAGGGTGCGGGAGGCCTCTAGCACCGAGCCGTTGATCTGCTCGGAGGCCGAGTACATCACCAGGATCGCGGTGGGGATCGACTCCTGCACCAGCATCAGGATGTTGGCAGCCGGCGTATACATGATCGACGCCTGCGGACCGGCCACGCCGATCGCCGACAGCAGCGACATCACCGGTCCGCCGGCCTGGATGAGGCTGACGAACCCGTAGATCAGCAGCAGCTGCGACGTGATGTACGGGATGATGACGAAGCCCAGGATCAGCGGCTTCGCCTTCGGGCTCGTGTAGCGGGCGAGCGCCCACGCGGCCGGCCAGGCGAGCGCGATGCTGAGCACGGTCACGCAGAACGCGATCAGCAGGGTACGGCCCAGCAGCGACATGTACACCGCGCTGCCCAGCATCTGCGCGAAGTTCGCAGCGGTGAACGAGCCGCTGTCGGAGGTGAAGCCGATCACGATGATGGCCGCGAGGGGCAGTACCGCGAACAGCAGCAGCAGGAGGCCGGCGGGGGTGAGCAGGAAAGCCGCGCCGGCCGTCCCTCTGGGCCGCCGAGGGCGGCGGCCCGAGGATAGCGGAGCAGTGCTCATCAGGATCCCGCCTTGACCTGGGTCCAGGCATCGACCCACGACTGGAGGCGCGCGGCGGGCTGGGGGAGCTGCAGCGCGAGGCTGGAGATCTTGTCGGGGTTCGCCTGCAGCCGGGCCAACGTCGTTTGGGGCAGGGCGTCCACGACGCTCTTGTTCGCCGGGGCTGGCGAGGAGTCGGCCTGAGTGTTCGCCCACTTCGTGAGGAACGCGGGACTCGTCATGTAGTTGAGCCACTTGTACGCGAGATCGAGGTGCTGCGTCTTGGCCGCGATCGCCCAGTTGTCGATCCAGCCGATCGCGCCCTCCTTCGGAATCTCGTATTTGAAGCTTGCCGTGCCCGTCGCCTTGCTCGCGATCAGGCTGCCGAGGCTCCCGGAGTCGCCTGTGCCGGCGACGATGGAGCCGCTCGCGATCGCCTTCGCCAGGTCGTCGGTCGACGAGTACAGCAGCTTCGCGTTGTCCTTCAGCTTCTGGAGGGCCGGGGTCACCTTGGTCATGTCGGGGTTCTGCGGGTCCTCACCGAGGTAGAGCGCGGTGAGCGGGATCAGTACAGTCGGGTCGTCGAAGAGGGCGATCCGGCCCTTGTACTTCGGATCCCAGAGGACGCTGAGCGAGTCGGTGGGCGGCGAGATCTTCGCACTGTCGTAGAAGACTCCCGAGCTGCCCCATGTCCACGGGATGCCGTAGAGCTCGCCGGCCTTGCGGATCTCCTTGCGGGAGGAGAACGCGGGGTAGATGTCCGGGTAGTTCGTCAGCTTGGAGGTGTCGAGCGAGTGGAGGATGCCGGAGTCGATCCCCTGGCCGATGTACTGGATGTTCGGCAGCACGACGTCGACAGCGCCGTTCGCTTTGTTCACCACCTGGAGAGCGCTCGCCTCCGAGTCGATGTACTGGTACTTGACGGTCGCGCCCGTCTCTTTCTTGAACGCCGCGGCGACCCAGGGCAGGTCGGCTCCGTAGCCCTTCCAGGTCGCGACGGTGAGGGTGTCGCCGCTGCTGGCGGTGCTCGGCGTCAGCGAGCAGCCGGTCAGGCCGACCGCGACGGCTGCCGCTCCCGCCAGGACGGTGACGAGCATCGTCCTGGGCCGGCGCCGGCGCCCGCTGGTGCTGCGTGGTC
The DNA here is from genome assembly GCF_055720965.1 of Leifsonia sp. PARNA 1/14. Classification (NCBI taxonomy): domain Bacteria; kingdom Bacillati; phylum Actinomycetota; class Actinomycetes; order Micrococcales; family Microbacteriaceae; genus Leifsonia; species Leifsonia sp. PARNA 1/14. The sequence goes on along the minus strand of NZ_JBVQSP010000003.1, from coordinate 76,173 downwards.
GGTTCACGTCGTGTCTCCTTGATCTTCGTTGACGTATGGAGGTCCACCGGATGCATGGTGGGAACTCATCTCCGGATTCGATACCGGTAACGTTTCCGGTGGCGTTACCGGTAAGATAATCTCTGAACACCGGAGATGTCAAGCGATGATTGCCGGACAGTGGACGAGGGGGTGGACGATGGCTCGCAGGGTGACGCTCGCCGACGTCTCGAAAGAAGCCGGCGTCGGGATCGCGACCGTCTCTCGCGCACTCGCACCGCAGGACCATCCCGACGTGAGCGCTGACACGCGTTCCCGGATCCGGGCGGTGGCGGACCGGCTCGGTTATCGCCCATCCGTCACGGCCCGGGCGTTGCGGACCTCCGACTACCGCGCGGTGAGCATCCTGGTTCCGGAGGGGGTCTGGGGATGGTGGGATCCCGCGGTGCGCAGCGCGACGGCCGCGGCCGATGCGTTCGGCTACCGGGTCCTCGTGCAGCCGTTCGGCTTCGCAGAGCGGCCTCGGGCAGACGGGCCGCCCACGCTCCCGTATGCAGGACCGTCCACGGCCGCCTCGATCGTGGCGAGCCTGGTCGAGGTGCCGACCGAGGGACTGCTGATCTTCGGGTCGGCGGACGACGCTGGAGTGGCGGAGGCGGCGCACCGGCTCCGTCTGCCGATCGTGTCGCTGGACGACGTCGCGGAGAACCTGCTGATCCCGGCGATCGTGACGGACAGCAGGCTGGGGGCCCGGCAGGGCGTCGAGCACCTCATCGGCCTGGGCCGCCGGAGGATCGCCTACGTCGGAAGCGATTACAGCGCCTTCTACGTCGCAGAGCGCAGGCAGGGCTACCGCGACGCGCTCGCCGACGCCGGCATCCCCTACCGCGATGAGCTCGTGGTCGCTTGCGCTGACACGATCGACGAGTCGCAGCGCACCTATCGCGAGTTCGATCGCTTCCTCGAGACCGAGTCGGACATCGATGCGATCTTCTGCGAGGCGGACGAGATCGCGGCTCCCGTGCTGCGCTCCCTGCGCGCCGCCGGTCGGAGCGTCCCGATGGAGATCTCCGTGGTCGGATTCGACGACGAACGGGCCGCCCTCATCGTCGACCCGCCGTTGACCACCGTTCGCCAGCCCTACGAGGAGCTGGGCCGCCGGGCCCTCGACGCGCTGCTCAAGCTGATCGCGGGCGAGCCGATCCCGCTGGGCCGCGAGCTTCTGCCGCCGCGACTCGTCGTCCGCGACTCGACCGCGCCGCTACGACCGCAACGCTGAGCTCGTCGCCGCCGATGGGGCGGATCGCTCGCCTTCACCCGACGGACCGCTCGGATTGTGCGATGCTATCAACGTTGTAAATCCGTTCGCGGAAGAGTGTGGAACAAGGAGGTGTCATGGTCGCGACGCTGAAGGATGTCGCCGGGGCGGCGGGCGTCTCGGTGAAGACGGTCTCCAATGTCGTCAACGGCTACGACTTCGTGAAGGCGGCGACGCGCGAGAAGGTGCTGACCGCGATCGAGGAGCTGGGCTACCAGCCGAACCTGGCGGCACGCAACCTGCGCGCCGGCCGGACGGGCGTTATCGGTCTGGCCGTTCCGTCGCTCAGCTTCAGCTACTTCGCCGAGCTGGCCGATGCGGTGCTGGAGGCCTCCCGGCGGCTCGGATTCGTCACGCTGATCGAGCAGACCGGCGGCGACCGGGAGGCCGAACTGGAGCTGCTGCGCGGATCCCGGCTGTCGATGCTCGACGGCCTGATGTTCTCGCCGCTGGGGATGTCGATGGACGACGTGCAGGCCTTGAACGTCGACTACCCGCTCGTCCTCCTGGGCGAGCGGATCTTCGGGGGACCGACCGATCACGTCGTCATGCAGAACGTGGAGGGCGGGTATGCGGCGACGGAGCATCTCATCGGCTCCGGCCGCACGCGCATCGCGGTGCTCGGTGCGCACGTGGCCGAGCGCGTGGGGTCCGCTTCGCTCCGCCTGCAGGGCTACCACGCCGCGCTGAAGGATCACGGCCTCGATCTCGGCGACGAGCTGGTCGTGTTCCGAGAGGGCTGGCACCGCACCGACGGCGCGGCGGCGACGCAGGAGCTCCTGGACTCGGGAGTCTCGTTCGACGCGATCTTCGCCCTCAACGACGAGCTCGCGCTTGGCGCGCTTCGCGTGCTCAACCAGGAGGGAGTGCGAGTACCGGAGGACGTCTCCGTGATCGGCTTCGACAACCTCATCGAGGGCCAGTTCGCGATGCCGAGTCTCAGCACCATCGACCCGGGGCGTTCGAGCATCGCCGAACGCGCGGTCGCGGCGCTGATCGAGCGCATCGGCGACCGCAACGGGGACGTCGGAGCGCCTCGCGTGATCGAGGTCCCGTTCACCACGGTCGTGCGCGAATCGTCCCGCGCCAATGCCTCGGTACCGACCGCGTAACGGCGATTGACATCCTGAAACAGATGCTCCTATAATCCGATACAACGTTGGAAATGCAACGTTGTAAAAATGTGATCGACCCGGAGTCGGTCAACGTCGAGAGGCATTCAATGAAGAAACTCATCGCAGCCGTCGCGCTCGCGGCCGGTGCGGCCGTCGTGCTCGCGGGCTGCTCCGGAACCGGTGCGGCATCCTCCACCGGCCACGTCGATCTCACGTTCTGGCACGGGTACACCGAAGCCGACGGCAAGGTCCTCGACACCATCGTGGACGACTTCAACAAGTCGCAGAAGAACATCACGATCACCACCACCACCAAGACCTGGGGCGTCATCGGCGACACTCTGCTCCCCGCACTCTCCGCGAAGAAGGGGCCCGACATCGTCGCCGTGCCCGCTGAGACCCTTCCGGTCTACGCGACCAAGGGCGCGTTCGCGAAACTCGACGACTTCTACGCCGGTGACGTCAAGAACGCCAACCTGAACCCGCGCGCGGTCGAGATGGAGAAGGTGAACGGCGCCTACTACGGCGTCCCGACCGGCTTCGTCCCGCTCTCGGTGATCTACAACAAGACGCTGTTCGAGAAGGCCGGCATCACCACGTTCCCGACGACCTGGGACGAGTGGGTCGCCGATGCCAAGAAGCTCACCGATCCCTCCACAGGTCAGTACGGCCTCGCCCTCCCGGATCACGCCACGGTCGGCAACGGCGTCTGGGCCAGCCTCTTCTACGGCAACGGAGGCGAGATCGTGAACGGCTCGAAGTCGGCGGTGGACTCGAAGGCCAACCAGGAGACGCTGAGCTACTGGTCGAAGGCTGTGATCGACGACAAGATCTCGCCCACCGGACTCGACGGCGTCGCCTCCGACAAGCTGTTCTCCTCGGGCAAGGCGGCCATGGAGATCGGCGGCCCGTGGATGGCCGGCGTCGCCGAGGCGAACAAGATCGACTACGGCATCGCAGGCATCCCCGCCGGTCCGAAGGCCTCCGCCTCGTCGGCCATCGGCATCTCCGCCGCGGTCACAGCTCAGGCCGACCCGGCCAAGCAGGCCGCCGCGAAGAAGTTCTTCGACTACTTCTTCACCAAGGAGGTCGCCACGAAGTGGTCGCTCGGCTCCGGCTGGCCGCCGCTGCGCACCGACATCCCGTCCTCGGCGGTGTCGGCCAACCCCGTCGTGGAGGCGCTGACGAAGATCGCCGGTGATGCCCGGCCGCTGCTGCCCGGCGTCGCGAACAGCACCGATGTGCTCGCCGCGGTCGACGAAGCGACCCAGAAGGCGCTCACCGGTGGAGACCCCGCCCAGCTGCTGAAGGACGCCTCCGCCAAGGTTCAGCAAGCGCTCGCCAAGTGATCGACCGGCGGGCCGCCGGCGACCCCACGCCGGCGGCCCGCCCCTCCTGGAAGACACCATGACCAGTCTCACCCGCACCCGTACCCGGCGTGCCTACCGGCCGCCGGCGCCGCTCGGCGGACGGCCCCGGAGCGCGCGCAGCCGGGCGCCGATGGCGCTGCTGTTCCTGCTGCCGGCGCTCCTCATCCTCATCGCCTTCGTCGGCTGGCCGATGCTCTCGGCGCTGCGGCTCTCGTTCACGAACGCGAGCGGGTTCGGCGCGGAGAGCTGGGTCGGCATCGACAACTACGTGCGGATCTTCACCGATCCGCAGATCCTCGCCACGCTGGGCAACACCGCGCTCTACACGGTGCTCTTCACGCCGACGGCCCTGATCGCCGCGCTGCTGCTCGCGCTCCTGCTCGGCAACCGCCGCCTCATCGCCCGCGGCTTCTTCCGCACCGCGCTGTTCCTGCCCTTCGTGGTCTCGCTCGCGGTCGCCGCCTTCGCGTGGAGCTACCTGCTGGATCCCCAGGTCGGCCTCGTGAACTACTGGCTCCGCGGCGTCGGCATCCAGCTGGGCAACGTCCTTCAAGACCCGGCGCTCGCCATGCCCACCGTCGTGCTGGTCGCGATCTGGAAGAACTTCGGCTTCTACATGGTGATCTTCATCGCCGGGCTCCAGGAGATCCCCGAGTCGCTCTACGAGGCGGCCAAGATCGACGGTGCGGGCGCCTGGCGCCGCTTCGTCAGCGTGACGCTGCCGCAGCTGAGCAACACGCTGGCGTTCGTGGTGGTCTTCGCGATGATCGCCGCGCTTCAGGCTTTCGATCAGATCTACGTGATGACCGGAGGCGGCCCCTACCGCTCGACCCAGACCGTCGTGATGGAGATCTACCAGGAGGGCTTCAAGAAGCTCGACCTCGGCGGCGCGACAGCGCTCTCCTACGTGCTGCTGGCGGCCACCCTGCTGCTCAGCCTCATCCAGTTCCGCTTCTTCGGACGACGCGAGAAGGACATCGCATGACGACCACCGCCGCCCCGCGCACCGCGACGCCGCCGCGCACCGCGCCCGGCCGTTCGCGCCTCCGGATCGGCCGCCGCGCCGAACGGTGGCTGCTGTTCGCCGCGGTCCTGGTGCTCACTGCGATCGTGCTGCTCCCCGTCATCGTGATCGTGCTGACCGCGTTCAAGCCGGCGGCCGAGATCAACGCCTTCCCGCCGACCCTGCTGCCGGGAGCGTGGACGCTCGACAATTTCGCGAAGATCTTCGACGACCTCCCGTTCGGCCGCCTGTTCGTCAACAGCCTCGTCTTCGCGGGCGGCGTCACCGTGTTCGCGCTCGTCTTCGACTCGCTCGCCGCGTACGCCCTCGCCCGGATCGACTTCCGGGGCAGCCGCGTGCTCCTGATCGTGATCGTGGCCAGTCTGATGATCCCGTTCCAGGCGACGCTCATCCCCGTCTACCAGCTGGTCGCCCAGCTCGGCTGGGTGAACACGTTCGCCGGGCTGATCATCCCGCGCGCCGCCGACGCATTCGGGATCTTCTTCCTCCGGCAGTTCTTCATCTCGCTGCCGCGCGACCTCGACAACGCGGCGCGGATCGACGGCGCGGGGGAGTTCCGGATCTTCAGGAGCATCGTGCTCCCGAACGCTGTGCCCGCCCTCCTCACCCTCGCGATCTTCACGTTCGTGAACAACTGGAACGACCTCCTGTGGCCGCTGGTCTTCACGACGTCGCCCGAGATGGGGACGATCACCTCAGGGCTGACGCTGCTGACCGGGCCGAGCGGAATCATCCCGTACGGCACGATGATGGCCGGGTCGCTGATCGCGGTGCTCCCGCTCGCGATCATGTTCCTGATCATGCAGCGGCGCTTCATCGAGTCCGTCGCGACGACGGGGCTGAAGTGATGGCGCCGCGCTGGTTCGAGGACGGCCGCCTCCGCCTCGGACTGGGGATCGAGGACACCTTCGTGCCGCAATCGCGGCCAGGAGAGGGAACACGGCCAGCGGAGCGGCCCATCGACGAGTACGAGCTGACCGAGCACTACGAGCGGTTCACCGACGACTTCGCGCTCGCAGCGGGCGTCGGCGCCGAGTTTCTGCGCTGGGGCGTGCCCTGGTACCGGGTCGCCCCCGAGCCGGGACGGTGGGACTGGGAGTGGACCGACCGCGCCATCGACGCGCAGCTGGCCGCCGGGCTGCGCCCGATCATCGACCTCCTGCACTACGGCACCCCGGTGTGGCTGGACGCGCAGTTCGCCAACGCGGACTACCCGCACCACGTCGAGGAGTACGCCGCTCGGTTCGGCGAGCGATACGGCGACCGGGTGTTCGACTACACACCCGTCAACGAGCCGGTCATCCACGCGCTGTTCTCGGGGGAGTACGGCTACTGGCCTCCCTATCTGACCGGCGCCGAGGGGTTCGCTGCGATCGCCGCCAACCTGGCCCGGGGCTTCGTGCGCAGCCAGCGCGCGCTCGCCGACCGCGTCGGACCGGCCGCGACCTTCGTCCACGTGGACGCCGCGATGAGCTTCATCGGCGACGACACCGCTCCCGAGCACCGGGAGGAGGCCGACCGGCTCCGGCATCAGGTGCACCTCGTCGAAGACCTCGTCACGGGCCGGGTCGACTCGGCGCACCCGCTGCTCGACCGCGTCTCGCCGGCGATCCCCGACGTCGAGCTGCAGTGGTTCCGCGACAACGCCGTGCAGCCCGACGTGATGGGCGTCAACTACTATCCCCGGCACTCGACCGAGCTGTTCGAGGCCGGAGTGCACCACCGCGGCGGCTTCGCCGACCCGCGGCCGAGCGTCGACCGCGGCGCCGACGGCCTGCGCGAGGCGCTGGGGGCGTTCGCCGCCCGCTACGGCGCACCGGTGATGGTCACCGAGACCTGCGTGACGGGCAGCGTGGAGGAGCGTATCGCGTGGCTCGACGAGTCGATCACGCTCGTGGAGCGGCTGCGCGCCGAAGGCGCACCCGTCGTCGGGTACACCTGGTGGCCCCTCTTCGACATGTACGAGTGGACCTGGCGGCACAGCTCGAACCCGCGAGCCGATCATCTGCTGACGATGGGGCTGCACGACCTCGTCGAGTCCGCCGACGGCCTCCTGCGCGTCGCGAACCCCGTCGCCGACCGCTACCGCGCGCACAGCCGACGCCTCGCAGCGCTCGCCGGATCCTGACCCAGAACGACAACACCGGAAGAATCACATGCACTCAGCACGTCTCACCCTCCAACCCGCCGCGACGATCGGCGCGATCAACCCGCGCCTCTACGGCTCGTTCCTCGAGCACCTCGGACGCGCGGTCTACGACGGGATCTACGAGCCGGGCCACCCCTCGGCCGACGCAGAGGGCTTCCGGACCGACGTCATCGACCTGGTGAAGGAGCTCGGCGTCTCGGCGATCCGCTATCCCGGCGGCAACTTCGTGTCGGGCTTCCGGTGGGAGGACTCGGTCGGCCCGCGCGAGCAGCGGCCTCCCCGGCTCGATCTCGCCTGGCACACGACCGAGACGAACGAGGTGGGCCTGCACGAGTTCCAGTCGTGGCTCGACAAGGTCGGCAGCGAACTCATGCTCGCGGTCAACCTCGGCACCCGCGGAGTGCAGGAGGCGCTGGACCTGCTCGAGTACACGAACCACCGCGGCGGAACCGCGCTCTCCGAGAAGCGCATCGCCAACGGCCGCGCCGAGCCGTTCGACGTGCGGATCTGGTGCCTCGGCAACGAGATGGACGGCCCGTGGCAGCTGGGCCACAGCTCGGCGGAGGAGTACGGGAGGCTGGCCGCGAAGACCGCCGGCGCGATGAAGGCGTACGATCCCGACCTCGAACTCGTCGTCTGCGGTTCGTCGAGCTCGTCGATGCCGACCTTCGGCGAGTGGGAGCGGGCCACCCTGACCGAGACCTACGAGCTCGTCGACTACATCTCGTGCCACGCCTACTACGAGAACACCGGCGACCTTGGCTCTTTCCTGGCCTCCGGCGTCGATATGGACCACTTCATCCGCAGCGTCGTCGCCACCGCCGACCACGTGAAGGCGGTGCGCGGCAGCCACAAGCGCGTCGACATCTCGTTCGACGAGTGGAACATCTGGTACAACACCCGCTTCGAGAACGTCGACCGGATCACCGGCACGGACAACTGGCCGGTCGCCCCGCGACTGCTGGAGGACGTGTACACGGTGGCCGACGCGGTCGTCTTCGGCAGCCTCCTGATCACGATGCTGAAGCACGCGGACCGGGTGACGAGCGCCTCCCTCGCCCAGCTGGTGAACGTGATCGCCCCGATCATGACCGAGCCGGGCGGCCCGGCGTGGAAGCAGACGACCTTCTTCCCGTTCGCCGCCACCTCGGCGCACGGGCGCGGCGTCGCCCTCGACGTCGACCTCGTCTCCGGCAGCTACGCCACCGAGCGGTTCGGCGATGTGCCATTGGTGGATGCCGTCGCGACTCACGACGAGGCAGCGGGCCGCTACGCGGTCTACGCGGTCAACCGCTCGGTGGACGCACCCACCGAGCTGGTGATCGATCTCGCGGCGCTGGGCGCGGCCGGGCGCGACCTGAGCGTCTCGGCACGAACGCTCTCCGACCCGGACCTCGATGCGGCCAACACGCTCGACCACCCGGAGCGCGTCGCGCTGGCCGACCTCCCGGTCGCCCGCGACGGCGACACGCTCCGGCTCGAACTGCCCGCCGTCTCGTGGACCGAGGTGCTGCTCGGCTGACCCCTCGTGACGGCGACCCGACGTCGTGACAGCCCGTGCGCGCCCGCGCGCGGGTCGGCAGTGAGAAAGGGAACGAAGATGCTTCCATCACGTACCATGTCGCGATCGCCCCAGACGGGATCGCTCCGCCGCAGGCGGATCAGGACCCTCGCGGCGGCCATCGCCGCCGCGGGCGCCCTCGTCGCCGCCGCGATCGTCGCGGCCCCCGCCGAAGCCGTCACGACGGGCAACGGCTCGCTGGTGTACTCGCCGGCCGCCGGCACCTCCTTCAACCCCGAGGGAGGCCGCGCCGCCGGCACGACGTACGCCAAGAACATCGTCCTCAAGTACAGCGGGTCGTCGAACGGCACGCAGCTGGTCACGTTCGATCAGCTGGTCCTGGTCAACGGCAAGCAGGTGTACCCGATCTACCGGAGCACCGACAACGGCGCCACCTGGAGCCACCTGACCGACGTCGTCCCGAACAACGACTTCTCGACCCTCACGCGCACGGCTCAGCCGTTCCTCTACGAGCTGCCGCAGCAGGTCGGGAGTCTTCCCGCCGGGACGATCCTGCTGTCCGGCATGATCATGCCGACCGACCGGTCGAGCAGCCGGCTCGTGGTCTACAAGAGCACGGACCACGGCGCGAGCTGGTCGTATCTGAGCACCATCGACACCGGAGGCCCGGCGACCTACGACCCGACCCCGACCTCCACGACCACCACCGTCTGGGAGCCGTCGCTCATCGTCGACGGCAACGGCAAGCTCGCCGCCTACTTCTCCGACGAGCGGCAGAAGGCGAGCGGCGTGCTGCAGGCCGTCGCGTACCGGGAATCGAGCGACGGCGGTCTGACCTGGGGCGCGGAAGGGAACGTCTCGGCTCCGACGAACAGCAGCGACCGGCCCGGGATGATCACCGTCACCAAGCTCCCCGACGGCCGCTACCTCGCCACCTTCGAGGTGGTCAATCGGCCGAGCCAGTCCAATAACACCGCACCCGTGTACTTCAAGATTTCGGCGGACGGCGTGACGTGGTCGCCGACCACGAGCATCGGAACGCAGATCACCCTGGCGAACGGCCGCGGGATCGGTTCGTCGCCGTACGTCAAGTGGGTGCCCACCGGAGGCCCGAAGGGCATGGTGGTCGTCGCGTCCAAGTGGGGGCTCGACGCCTCCGGCAACATCAGCGGCGGCGAGGACTTCTACGTCAACTACAACCTCGGCGCCGGCCCCTGGGAGCGTTTGCCGATGGCGGTGACGTACGACTCGACGGACACCGCGGGCGGCACCTTCTCCGGGTTCGCGCAGAGCGTCGACTACAGCGTGGACGGCCGCACCCTGTACCAAGCGACCAACGTCGAGAACGCCGCGACGACCTACAACGACATCCGCGTCGGCTCGATCCCGCTGGACGCCCAGCAGTACGAGGCGGAGAAGGCGACCCGCACCTCCGACACGTCGCTGGTGACCGACGTCAACGCCGCCAACGGCAGCAAGGTCGGCAACATCAACCTCGCGACGAGCGCGGTCACCTTCACCGTGCGGGTGCCGTCGGCGGGGTCGTACACGCTCAATGTGCGGTACGACAACGGGACGGGAGGCGCGAGCACCCACAACGTCTCGGTCAACGGAGGGACGGCGAGCTCCATCAGCTATCCCGCGACCGTGGACTGGGGCCGCTTCGGCTGGGCGCAGAAGACCGTCACGCTGAACGCGGGGACGAACACCATCGCCTTCACCAAGGGCACCTCGTACGCGGAGCTCGACCAGCTGCAGGTGTACCAGCCGAGCACCCAGCTCGACTCGCAGTTCCGGATCGTGAACCGCACCAGCGGCAAGCTCCTGGAGATCGCGTCGGCACAGCTCACGGACGGGGCGCTCGCACAGCAGTGGGGCGACACCGCGAACGCCTGCCAGATCTGGAACCTCCACCCGGTGACCGGAAGCACACAGCTGTACAACGACAACAGCGGCAAGCTCCTGGAGATCCCGGGGGCGCAGACCGGCAACGCCGTGCAGGCCGGTCAGTGGGGCCCGACCGGAAGCGCCACCCAGAACTGGAACCTCGCTACCAGCGGCGGGTACTGGACGCTGACCAACGCGAACAGCGGAAAGGTGCTCGAGATCGCGGGCTCCTCCACCGCCGACGGCGCCGCGGCGCAGCAGAACCCGTCAACGGGTGCGTCCAACCAGCAGTGGCAGTTCGTGCGGGAGGGCATCCAGTAGCGCGATCACCGCGCTGACGCGCGGGCGGGTCACCGATCGGTGACCCGCCCGCGCATCAGTCCTCCTCGAGCTTGGGGAACCTTTTGCGCCGAGCGGACATGAGTGGATGAGAGGATCCGACCGGGTCCGCATGAACATCCGTGACAGGGGGAGCACCGAACATGAGCCGTACATCCACTTCTCGCGCACTTGCCGTGGCCTTCGGGGGACTGAGCGCGCTTCTCGCGCTCAGCGGGTGCGCCGGCGCCGGCGCGGAGGCAACGGCTGCCGCACGGGCGACCACGGTGGCGACGCCCGCTCCGACGGTCACGGTGACGGCGGCGCCCGCACCCGCGACCCCGAGGCCCGATGACCCGATCGACGCGATGGGCGCCTGGACCGCGTGCGCCGTCCTCGGTCTCGCGGAGTACGCGGGCGAGAATCCGGGTGCCGAGCTCCGGCACTACGATCCCGCGAAGCCGCCGACGAAGAACGCCGACGGCACGTTCCAGGCCTACGCGTCCTTCACCTTGCCGAAGCCGGTGGAGGGCGCGAACAGTATGGTCGCGATCTGCACGATCGGCGGAACGCTGGGGCACCCCACGCTGATCAGTTGGCTCCTCAAGGACGTGTGATCGCCGCGTGCCGGTGACAGTGGCGCCCGGTACCATCCCGGCATGATCTCCACCGTCGCCGTCTCGGGCTACCGGTCGCTCCGCGATCTCGTGCTGCCGCTCGACCGGCTCACGGTGGTGACCGGCGCCAACGGCGTCGGCAAGTCGTCGCTGTATCGCGCGCTGCGTCTTCTCGCGGCGTGCGGTCGTGACGAGGTCGTCGTCGCCGTCGCGCGGGAGGGCGGCCTCGATTCGACGCTCTGGGCCGGCCCCGAGCAGATCGGGCGGGCGGTGCGCGACGGCGAACACACTGTGCAGGGCGTCGTTCGTCGGGGTCCTGTCGCCCTGCGCCTGGGCGTACAGCTCGACGACGACGGCACGGGCCTCGGCTATGCGCTGGATCTGGGGCTCCCCCAGAAGAGCGACTCCGCGTTCGCCCGCGACCCGGAGCTCAAGGTGGAGACGGTCTGGACGGGGGACGCGCCGCGGCCGTCGGCGATCGCCGCCGACCGCCACGGGGCGCACGTGCGCGTGCGCAGCGACGACGGAGGCTGGTCGGAGTTGGGCCGGTCGCTACGACCGTTCGAGAGCATGCTCACCGAGGTGGTCGACCCCGTCCGCGCCCCGGAGGTGCTCCGGATGCGCGAGCAGCTGCACGCCTGGCGTTTCTACGATCACTTCCGCACCGATGCCGCGGCGCCGGCCCGCCTCCCGCAACTCGGCACGCGCACGCCGGTGCTCGCGGCCGACGGCACCGATCTGGCGGCGGCCGTGCAGACGATCCGCGAGCTCGGCGCCGGCGCCGCGTTCGACCGGGCGATCGAGGAGGCCTTCCCCGGCAGCCGGGTGGACATCGTCGCCGAAGGCGCACAGTTCTCGATCGCCGTGCGCCAGCACGGCCTGCTGCGGCCGCTGGGCGGCGCGGAGCTGTCGGACGGCACGCTGCGCTTCCTGCTGCTCGCCGCGGCCCTGCTGTCTCCGCGCCCGCCGAAGCTGCTGGTCGTCAACGAGCCCGAGACGAGCCTCCACCCCGACCTCCTGGTGGCGCTGGGCTCGTTGATCGTCGACGCGTCGCGCGCCGCGCAGACCGTCGTCGTGACGCACTCCGCCCTCCTGCTCGAAGCCATCGCCGCAGCCGCAGACCGCGCGGGCGCGTCGGACGACCTCATGCGCGTGGAGCTCGAGAAGAGCTTCGGCGAGACGACCGTGCGCGGTCAGGAGGGCCTCCTCGACCGGCCGACCTGGCATTGGCTCAGCCGGTGAGCGACGGGATCATGACGAATCCCTGCCCGCGCACTCGGGAGTTCAGTCCCCGTTAACCTCCGCGTGCCACGCTGCCGGCCATGTCCGATTCGTTCGTGCCGTCATCGTCGGATCCGCTCCTGCCGAGCGCCTTCCCGGGGACGCCTCAGGTCCACGGCGACGCGGACCTGCACGCCGGACCGGCCGACGGACCCGACGTGCTCGAGGAGCCAGACGAGTCGGAACCGTCGTTCGAATCGCATGTGCTCGGCCACGACCTCCCGATCCGCAAGCCGACCGTCGGCGAGACGCTGTCGATCGACGAGCTGACGGCGGAGCTCGACGACTCCGAGTGATCTGACGCCTCTCGTCTCAGGGCGCGGCGGCTCGCCTGCGTTCCGCCCACACGTAGAAGCCGAGGTAGGCGAAGAACGACACCGCGATCCCGCACACGAACAACGCAGCGGCGGGTCTGTCCCAGAGCAGTTCGCCGCCGCGCAGTGTCAGCGCCAGCACGATCAGGACCAGGCTGAGCAGCTGGCACTGGAAGATGCGCCGGAATGCGGACCAGCGGCGGTCGCCGAGCATCCACAGGTTCACCATGCCCGGCAGGGTCAGGATCGCACCGCACACGCGAGCGGTCAGCGGGGTGAGGGGCCATGCCCACACGTCGATCGCGAGCTGAGGGAAGACGAACAGGCAGAGGCCCGTGACCAGCGACGCGATGCCGATGGCGGCGATCAGGATGCGCACCCAGGCAGGCAGGATCACGTCGCGTTCGTCTGGGCGACGCGGATCCTCGCCTCTGTTCACGATCATCGCCACCACGATCAGCACCGGAGTCGTCACATAGAGGGTCACCCAGACGATGAACGAAATGTGTCCGAAGTGGAACTTCCCCCAGTGGAGGAAGGTGGACGCGGCCAGCAGGGTCGCGAACAGCAGCACAGCGGGAAAGCCGTAGCGGAGTTCGTGCCAGCGGAACGGCCAGACGACCTGAGCGAAGAACCAGACGCCTCCCGCATACGCCGACGCGAGCAGCATCGCCGTGATCGGAGGCATGATGGTCCAGGCGAAGAGCTGATCCGTTCGGTCGGCCAGGGGATAGAGCAGCACGAACGCGATGACGAGGAAGGGGACGATGATCGCGCCGACGATCCGAGTGTACGGGTGGATGGCGTCGCTCACCGGGCATCCCCTGCAGGTGACGTCGGAGCGTCAGGCCCGGCGGCGGTCTCCGCCGGAGCCGAGGCGACCTCGACCGCCTCCTCGATGGTGAGCGTGCGTCCGCGGGCCACATCCTCGTCGAAGCCGTCCGCACCTCCGCTCGCGGTCAGCCGGTCGACGAAGAGCTGGTGGAAGGTGAAGGCCGGGAGGTTGTGAAGTCCGGTCCTTTCCCGAAGCGATTGCGATGCTCCGAGGAGGAGTGCCGCCCGGTGCGCGTCTCCGCCGAGGGCGGCGACAGCGACCGTCCCCTCGAGCGCATATGCCACGCCCTCGACATGACCCAGCCGCGAAGACAGCGTGAGGCACGCTGCGAAGTCCGCCGTGGCACCCTGGACGTCGCCGACCAGTAGCCGGGCCCAGCCGCGATGGTGCTGCGCGATCGTGACGCCGAGCTCGTCACCGTTGGCGATCGCAGCTGCAGGCTCTCTTCGAACCGTTCGGCTGCGACGCCGACCTGCTGCCGCAGCAGAGCGACCCGGCCGAGCGTGACGAGCGCCATGGACTCGCCCCACCGGTCGCCCGAGGAACGGAACAGGTCGCGGCTGGCCTCCATCGTCCGGTCGACCTCTGCCGGATCGGGGTCTGCGGAGGCAAGTTCGGCAAGCGCCAACGAGATCAGTGCGAGCGCCTCACCCGGGCGGTCTCCTGCCCGTTGGAACAGCTGGGCGCTTTCGGCGAGCCCGCTGGCGACCGTGCCCTCGGGGTCCTGCCAGAACGTGATCGCCCTGCTGAAGTACAAGGCGGTGCCGCGTGTGAGGTCGTCGAGTGCATCCGGTCCGTCGGCGCCGGAGTCCGCTGCGAGCACCTCGTCCATCCATCCGCGAACCTCGCCGAGGAGGCCGGCCACCCACCAGTAGATGTAGAGCGTCCACGCCAGATGGGCGGCGCGCGTCCAGTCGCGTCGGTCGAGCAGGAACCGCTCCGCTGCGCGCAGGTTGTCGGTGTCGTCGCCCAGCCGCTGCACCCAAGTCTGCTGCCCGGCGCCCTCGAGCTCCGGATCCGCCCGGTCACCCAGTGCGAGGAAGTAGCGTGCGTGCAGTTCGCGAAGCCGCTCCAGCATGTCGTGCTCGACGAGTTGCTCCCTGGCGTATTCGCGCACCGTTCCGAGCATCGAGAACCGCGGATGGTCGTTCGACTCGTGCTGGCGCAGGAGGCTGTCGTCGACGAGCGTCGACATGGCGGCGAGAGCCTCCGGGCCTCCGTCCGGCGCTCCCTCCGCCCACACGAACTCGGCCGCCTCGAGTGTGAATCCGCCCTCGAAGACTCCGAGGCAGTTGAGCAGCCTGCGTTCTTCAGCACTGAGCAGGCGGGTGCTCCACTCGATCGTGCTGCGGAGGGTCTGCTGACGCTGGGGGAGGTCGCGTGGGCCGCCGACCAGCAGCGGGAGGCTGCGGTCGAGTCGGCGGCCGAGTTGCGCCGGGCTGAGCACGCGGACCCGTGCGGCCGCCAGCTCGATGGCGAGCGGGAGGCCGTCGAGTGCGGAGCAGATGCGTTCGACGGCCTCCGCGTTCTCCGGCGTGATCTCGAAGTCGGGTTTGACTGCGTGGGCGCGCTCCAGGAACAAGGCGGTCGCCGCCTCGGAGGCCAGCGCGCGGACCTCGAAGCTGCGCTCGCCGCCGACTCGCAGCAGCGAGCGGCTCGTCACCAGGATGCGCAGATCGGGCGCGGCCGCCAGCAGCGTGGTGACCGTCGGGGCGGCATCCAGGACCTGTTCGAAGTTGTCGAGCACCAGCAGCATCCGCCGAGGGGCGAGAGCGGTGATCACCTTCTCGGCGATCGGCGCTTCGCCCGTGTCGCGCACCCCGATCGCCTGCGCGATCGCCCCGGATACGCCTTCGGGGTCGTGGACAGGGGAGAGGTCGACGAAGACCGTCCCATCAGGAAAGTCCGGCGCGAGCCGAGCCGCGGTCGCGATCGCGAGGCGGCTCTTGCCGATTCCGCCCGGACCGACCAAGGTGACGAGTCGCGCGCCGCGGTCAACGACGCCTTGGAGAGCAAGGAGGTCACGTTCCCGGCCGATCAGCGCCGTGAGGGGCACCGGGAGCGACACGACCGACGATATCGGCGGTGCCGCCTCGGGCGGATGCACTGCGGCGGAGGTCCCGGCTGCGCGACTGACCTCGAACCGTTCGGCGAGCAGGATGGCGAGGTCCGACTCCAGGAGCACGGCCAGCTCTTCGGCCGACTCGAAGTCCTTGTACGAGGCGCGGTCGTCGGACTTGATGCGGTCGAGCAGCTCCGTCAGGCGAGGCTCACGATCAGGGGCCGGCCTCTTCACGTAGATCAGCCTCGGCAGATCGGGCGGGCACAGCTTGTACTCGTCCTCCAGGCCCGACACCGCCTCGTCCGGAGCGACCCATCCGTAGCGCTCCCAGTAGAGGCCGACGAAGATGTCGCTCTGTTCGAGGTAGGCGCGGTAGAGCTCTCGAGGGGGATGCGGCCTCGCACCCAACTCGAACATGACGGGCGCGAGATGCAGACGCTCGATCGCGGAGCGCGCCGCCCGGCGTTCGGGGGCGAGTTCCTTGAGAGTCGAACTGACGAAGATGCGCAACCGCTGGTCCGGGGTGCGGATGACGCGAGCCCCAGCGCTCATGCTGGAAGTCTGGGGCAGATCGGGGCCGATAGTCCA
Organism: Leifsonia sp. PARNA 1/14; assembly: GCF_055720965.1. Classification (NCBI taxonomy): domain Bacteria; kingdom Bacillati; phylum Actinomycetota; class Actinomycetes; order Micrococcales; family Microbacteriaceae; genus Leifsonia; species Leifsonia sp. PARNA 1/14. The sequence continues at coordinate 59,794 of NZ_JBVQSP010000003.1, read as the reverse complement.
GAGGCTGTTTTGGCGGAAGCCGCAGATGCTGGGGCGATGATCGTTTTGCGCAATATCGCCATGACCGGGCCCAGGGCCGGGCGTGTTCTGCGAGGCTGAGAGTGACGTCCGGCGCCTGTCGGCGAAATCGTGCAGTCGGAGGACTTTGATGTCGCGCATTCTTTTCAACGACAACTGGACCGTCGGACCAAACGTAAGCGTATTCACCGAACTCTCTGCGTCTACACCGCCGACGCAGGTCACGCTTCCGCATGACGCGGCCCTGGATGAGCTTCGAACCGTTGATGCGCCCAGCGGGAAACAATCGGGCTATGCGCCCGGAGGAGCGGTGCGCTATCGCAAGACGTTTGATGTGCCACCCGAGTGGAATTCGAAGCGCGTCGCGATCGAGTTTCAAGGCGTCTATCGGGACGCAATGGTGTTCGTCAACGACGCGTACGTAACTCAACGGCCGAATGGGTACGCGACCTTCCGTGCCGAGATCAGTGAATTCCTCAAGTTCGGTGAGAAGAACACCATCAGGGTCGAAGCACGGTCGCACCTGGATTCGCGGTGGTACTCGGGGTTGGGCATTCACCGCGATGTGGTGCTGATCGTGTCAGAGATGACGCGGTTCTCGGACGATGGTCCTCAGGTGACCACGGTCAGCCTCGAGGCTCCGATGGCTGTTATCGAGGTTGCTGTGAACATCGTCAATGATCTTCCTTCCTCGGTCACGCTCACGCTCCTCACGCGAGTGACCGACCCGCTCGGGCAGACAATCGCCACGCGGGCCGTACCGGTCACCGTGCGAGGCGTCGACAGGGCTACAGCTCGTCAGCGTTTGGTGATCGAGGACCCACAGCCCTGGAGCGCGGAAACACCTGCGCTGTATGCGGTGACGGCAGAGCTCCGGCGGGGAGAGCAGGTCGTGGATGCGGCTGACGCGCGGTTCGGCGTTCGCACCCTGCAACTTGATCCAGAGCTCGGGCTCCGCGTCAACGGCGAGGTGGTGAAGTTGCGTGGCGCGTGTATCCACCACGACAACGGGATCCTCGGTGCCGCAAGTTGGCCGCGCGCGGAAGAGCGAAGGATCGAGACGCTCAAGGATGCGGGGTTCAACGCCGTCCGCTCCGCCCACAACCCGATCAGTCAGTCGCTTCTCGACGCGTGCGACCGGCTTGGGATGTATGTGATGGACGAAGCATTCGATATGTGGGCCGATGGCAAGAACCCCTTCGACTACTCCCTTGCGTTCCCTGAATGGTGGGAGCGCGACATCGAGTCGATGGTTCAAAAGGACATCAACCACCCAAGCGTGATCATGTACTCCATCGGCAATGAGGTTCTGGAGGCGGGTAGCCGATTCGGCGCCCATCTCGGACGGCGTCTGGCGGAGAAGGTCCGAGAGCTCGACCGAACACGATTCGTCACGAATGGTGTGAGCGGCTTCGTGGGAACGATTTATGAGACCCTGCAGGACGTGCAGGACAGAGCACACGCGTTGAAGTCAGGAGGCATCAACGACTTCATGGAGACCTTCCACGCCCTCCTGGACGAGATCAGCCTCTCCGACCGAGTAGCCGAACTCACCGAGGAATCGCACTCGGTCGTGGACGTTGTCGGCCTCAACTACGCGCATGAGCGCTACCTCGGTGACCGGACCAAGTATCCCGATCGGGTGATCGTCGGCACGGAAACGCTTCCGCGAGACATCAGCGAGATCTGGAGCCTCGTCATCGAAAACCCACACGTCATCGGCGACTTCACCTGGACGGGTTGGGACTATCTGGGCGAGGCGGGCCTGGGCGTGACGGTATACGAGGACGCGGCTGGGGGCCTTCCTGCGGTGGATGAGTTCCCCGCCGCCCTCGCCGGGTGCGGCGACATCGACATCACCGGCATGCGCCGGCCTGCGTCGTTCTTTCGCGAGATCGTCTTCGGCCTTCGGGCTGAACCCTATGTGGCGGTTTATCGGCCGGCTGGTCAGGGCCGGCGATCCAATGCCCTGAACTGGGCATGGACGGACACCTTCGCCAGCTGGAGCCTCGACCTCACCCTCGGTGAACCCGTGGATGTCGAGGTCTACAGCCGAAGCGAGACAGTCGAGTTGTACCTTAACGGACAATGTGTAGCCACGATTCCGACAGGCGCAGGGAATCGATTCCGTGGCACGGCACGTCTCGAGTACCAGCCTGGCGAACTGATGGCAATCGGCGTCGACGCGGAGAATCGGTCGGGACGTCACGTCCTGCGGTCAGCGAACGGTCGACGTCGACTGGAAGTGCGCCCTGATCGTGTTGAGCTTCTCGCTGACGGACGGGATATCTCGTTCGTCAACATCGAGGTCGTCGATGAACACGGTGTCGTTGACACGTCCCAGAACCCAGTGGTGGCGGTTGAGGTAGACGGACAAGGCGTGCTTCAGGCACTCGGTAGCGCTGCCCCGGCGACCGACGAGTCCTTCGTCGACAGCACGCACACGTTGTTTGAAGGCCGAGCGCTCGCCGTGATTCGAGCGGTCGACACAGGTCGAATCACGCTTCGGGTCGCCGCCGACGGTTTCCAGACGGAGGAGGTGACCCTTACCGTACGGGACTGATCGCCCTTTCCGGTTAAAACGTACGTCGGCCACGGTCTCGATGGGGTCTTTGCGCGCCATCGGACGAGGACGACGTGCGTCCGGCCGGCTCCCGTCAGACTGCCTTCACCCTCAGCGCGATATGCGGTCGCGCCGGCAGGTCGACCCGGACTGTGCCTTCATGGGTTCCGGGCACGGCGTCGACCGTCATGTTCCAGGCGTCGATGATCTCGATAGTCCCGCGAACGCCTTCGGGGAGCGTGACATGGCGGAATCGTGGCCGGTGGCGGCCGAAATAGATGAGAACGTACTCGTCCTTCACGCCACCCCATGTGGCATCCCAATCCGACGCGAGTGGTGCGAGCCGGCCCGTCGGTGATTGCTCGACAATGCCGCGGAGGAATGCGATCCGGGCGACGCTGTCGCCGATGAGGGTTCCGCCTTTCGACCACCAGATGATCTCGTCATCCCGGTAGAACGTCTCGCCGTGGCTCAGGTAACCGCCGCGGAGCATGCCAGACCAGAACCGATCCACGACGTCCTCTGAGGTCAAGTTGCCCCAGCCCTGGTCGAGGTCGCCGTCGTAGCCGAACTCGTCGACCAGGACCGGCTTGCCCCAGGCATGGCGCCACTCGTCGATGCGCTTGCCCATCTCGGCGTCGCCACGCTGAATGCTGGCATGGGTGGCCCAAGGCGCGGAGTAGTCGAACAGGTCGGACCAGTTGTGGATCGAAAGGAGGTGATCGGCGTGGTCTTCGGCTTGGACCAGTTCGGCCAACCGGTTCCAGTCCTCTGCGCGCTTGCCGAGGAGGAGGTCGTACTCGTTGGCCATCGACCACCACACATTGGGGAAGCTGGCTAGCCTACGCACGACGTAGCGCACGTAACGGTCGTCTGCGGCTTTGCCGAGCTTGGCGAAACCCCAGCGGTCGTAGGGGTGGAAGAGGATGATGTCGGCCTGGATACCGAGATCGTTCAGTTGCTGGATCCGCTTTTCGAGCTTGCGGAAGTACCCGGTGTCGAATCGCGTCGTGTCCCAACTACCGTCCGCGTTCCCAGGGAAGACGTAGTCGTCGGGCTCGTTGGAGTTGTAGAGGAAGTCCTTCGGGAACAAGCCCATGCGGATCTTGTTGAACGGCGCCGATGCCAGCGTTGCCAGAGTCTGCTCCTGCAGTTCCTCGGGCTGATGAGTCCACGCATATGCGGTGGTTCCGATGGGGACGTACGGGGTGCCGTCGGCATGCGCGAACGCGAATGAGTCCACGACTCGCACCGGGCCCGGCTCGGTGCTTGCCTCGACCGCAATAGTCCCGCGAATCCCGTTCAACGAGCGTGCGTTCGAGCGCGTGACGAAGGTCCACTCGCCATCGCGCGGGGGCAGGAACCGCAAAACGTAGCGGCCGACGCCGTCATAGAAGCCCCCGACATTCAGTCGGGTGTCTTCGAGTACGAACTCTGCAGTGAGATCGACATCGACGAAAGGATTCCCGTGATCAGGCCCGATCAGGGTGAGATCCGCCGGGCGGTGTGCGTACGCCGTGTCAGGGAACACGACGCTCGCGCTCGCTTGCTCGACGTCAGAGAGTTCGTAATCAGGCCGAGGAAGGATCGGCTCCGGCTCTACTGGTAGGGGAGCGGTGTCTTCGATCCGGGAGAGCTGGTCGAGCAGCGATTCGATCTTGGCGGTATCGGGCGCGAGCGCAAAGCGGAGAAAGCCACCGAGCGGGAATCCCCGGAGGGCAGTCGTCAGCGACGAATTGAGAATGTCCGGGATGGAACGCTCGAGCAGATCTCGAGCCTCCTCGTTGTCGAGCGCATCTCCAAAGCTGGCGTACTGGTCGAACGTCCGCACCGTCACGTCTCCGTTTCTTGTAGCTCGCCTTCGTGGGGCGACGTTTGTGATTACGAACTGAATGAGTGCCGCATCCGACTGGTCGCTCATGGACTGTAGGTCACTCCCCATTCGCGCCGAAAGCTATTTGCGCAATTCACCTGTCGATGATCCGAAAACCGGCCGCCATATGGCACAATGAATGGAATTCTACTACTGAATAGCTATGCACGATTCTTGAGGACCAATGAAGCGCCGACTAATCATCAACACCGATGCCAAGAACGAGGCCGACGATCAGTTCGCGATCGTTCATGCGTTGCTCTCCCCTTCACTGCAGATCGATGGGGTGATCGCAGCGCATTTCGGCGAACATCGGACGACTCGGAGCACCGAGGAGAGCCGGGAGGAGATCGACCTCCTGCTGCGCCTGCTGAACCTCGAGCACCCACCAGTCGTTGCGAATGGCGCGGAGCGCGCGCTGGCGAACGCCGAAACTCCCCAGGATTCGGCCGGCGCCCGACTCATCGTCGAGGCCGCGCATCGACCCGGGCCACTTTTCGTGATCTTCCTCGGGCCGCTGACGGACATGGCGTCAGCCCTTCTCCTCGACCCGACGATTGCGGACAACCCTGACCTGACGGTCGTGTGGATCGGCGGGACACCCTACGACGACATCGTGGGTGGCGAGCACGGAGAGTTCAACCTGTCCAATGACATCGCTGCCGCGAACGTGGTGTTCCAGTCGCGGCTGCGTGTCTGGCAGATCCCCATGAACGTCTATCAGATGGTCTCGGTCGGTTATGCAGAACTCGACGAGAAGGTCGCACCTGCAGGCGAACTCGGCGCGTATCTCGTCCGTCAGCTGAAGGAGTTCAACGAGGCGCACATCGACGTGGAGCTCGAGTACCGCTCGCTGGGCGACTCACCCGCCGTGAGCGTGGTTCTCAACCCTCTCGGAGCTGTTTGGCGCGACCGGCCCGTCCGAGTGTTCGACGAGAACGCGCGTATGACCAACGTCTCAGTCGAAGGCCGATCGGTGCGTGTCGCCGACAGCGTCGACGTGCGCTACCTCCTCGAGGACATGTTCGCCAAGATCTCTGCACACGCCCGGAGAGAAGAACGATGACCGCCGTGCTGAACCCACCACCCCTCACCGTCGACCAGGACGCTCGCAGCCGTTGGTTCGCGGCACGCATCGCGATCGCCGGAGCCGATCCCGCAACGAAGGGCGAGTTGCTGCGCCAGTGGGCGAACGGCATCCGCCGCTCCATCGTGACGATGATCGACCGAGCACAGCTGGGCCACATCGGGGGGGACTTCTCCGTCACCGACATCCTGACTGTCGCCTACCTCTCCGCGCTGAACGTCGATCCCGCTGAACCCACCGCCCCCGACCGTGATCGATTCATCCTGTCCAAGGGCCACTGCTCGGCGGCCCTCTACTCCACGCTCGCATATGCCGGTTTCTTCTCCACGGAACGCCTGTCTTCCTTCATGGAGCCTCTCTCGCCCCTGAACGGCCACCCGAACCGAAATAAGGTTCCCGGCGTCGAGACGAACACGGGGCCCCTCGGTCACGGCCTGCCAGTCGGCGTGGGTGCCGCGATCGGGGCCAAGCTCAAAGAGGACGGCAGCCGGGTGATCGTAGTCACCGGTGACGGAGAACTACAGGAAGGCTCCAACTGGGAGGCGTTCATGTCCGCCGCGCACTTCGAACTGGACAACCTCACCGTGGTGGTCGACCGCAACCGCCTGCAGCAGGGCGCCCGCACGGAGGACACCAACCGGCTCGATCCGCTCGACGCCAAGCTCGATGCTTTCGGCTGGGAGGTCCGCGAGATCGACGGCCATGATTACGCGCAGCTGCTTTCTGCATTCGGTCCTTCGACCACCGGCAAGCCGGTCGCGGTGATTGCGAACACCATCAAGGGCAAGGGCGTCTCGTTCATCGAAGACCGGGTCGAGTGGCACCACAAGGTGCCGTCGGCGGAACAGGTTCAGCAGGCATTGGAGGAACTGTCATGACCGTCACCACTGACACCACCGTTCCGACCTATGACAACCGCGTCGCGTTCGCGGACGAACTGATCGCGCTCGCCCACGTCGATGAGCGGATCGTGGCCGTCTGCAACGACTCCGTCGGCTCCAGCAACCTCGGCGGATTCCGCGAACGATTCCCCGACCGGCTGATCAACGTCGGCATCGCCGAGCAGAACATGGTCGGCGTTGGTGCCGGACTGGCCAACGCCGGGCTCATCCCCTTCGTGTGCGGCGCCGGCCCGTTCCTCACCGGCCGCGCGCTCGAGCAGATCAAGGCCGATGTGGCCTACAGTCAGCTCCCGGTCATCCTGTGCGGAATGAGCCCTGGCGTCGCCTACGGCGAACTCGGCCCGACCCATCACTCCATCGAAGACTTCTCCTGGCTCCGCGCCCTGCCCGGCCTGGACATCGTGATCCCGGCCGACCGCAGCCAGACCCGGGCCGCGATCCGACAGGCCGTCGAGAACCCTCGCCCCACCTACATCCGCGTCGGCCGGTTCAAGGTCCCCGACCTGTCCACGCAGACCGACACACTCGAACGCGGCAAGTTCCAGCAACTCACCAACGGCAGCGATGTCACCATCATCGCGACGGGGACGACCGTCTCCCGTTCCCTCGAAGCCGCCGCGGCTCTGAACGGAGAAGGCATCTCCGCTCGAGTGCTGAACGCCGTCTACCTCGCCCCCTTGGACGAGAACGCAATCTCCCGTGCCGCTGCGGAAACCCGCGCGATTGTGACGGTCGAGGAGGCCAACGTCGCCGGAGGCCTTGGTGCGGCAGTCGCCTCCACCGTCTCGGCCGGCAGCCATCGAGTCCCGGTGGAGATCCTCGGCTTCCGCGAGTTCGCACCCACCGGCGGTGCCTCATTCCTGCTCGAGCACGCCGGGTTGACCGCCCCTGCTATCCGCGCCGCCGCCCTGCGAGCATTGTGGAGATGAAAGCACTTCGGGACGGCGTGATCTTCACCGTCGACCAGGGGACCGGGTCGACGAAGGGGCTTGCGCTGGACAGTGAGGGTCATGTCCTGGCCACAGCAAGCATCCCGCTCAGGCAGACTCATCCGGAGCCAGGGTGGGTCGAACAAGACGCACTGGAGGTCGCCAGCTCGGTCGAGTCGGTGCTCAGCACCCTCCGTGATCAGGTCGATCTCGCCGTTGCGGGCGTGGCGCTCAGCACGCAGCGCGAGTCCGCCGTCGCCTGGGACACCGAGACCGGAGAGCCTCTCAGCCCGATCCTCGGTTGGCAGGATCGCCGGACTGCGTCGGTCGCGGAGCGATTGAATACTTCGATGATCGGCCAGGAAATCCGGGACATCTCAGGGCTGCCCGTCGATCCCATGTTCTCGGCGCTCAAGTTCGCGTGGATCCTCGACCGGATCGACCCGGACCGCCGCCGCGCCGGCAACGGTGAGATCACACTCGGCACCGTCGACGCCTGGCTCCTGCACCGACTGACCGGCGAACGTCGCATCGAACGCGGCAATGCCAGCCGGACGCAGCTCCTGGACCACCGCTGTGGTGAATGGAGCGACATCCTCCTGGACGCGTTCGGCATCCCATCCGCCGCTCTCCCGCCGGTCACCGACTCCGACGCCGCGAGCGCCCCGATTCGAGGCCTCGACCTCGGTGGATCAGCCGTCCTGAGCGTCCTCGGCGATTCGCACGCCGCGCTCTTCGGCCACGGGATCCGCGAAGCCGGATCGGTCAAGGTCACCTACGGCACCGGATCGTCGATCATGGGTCTGGGCTCGAGACAGTTGGTCACCGGCCTGACGGACACGATCGCCTGGTCGCGCAGCGGCCGCCTCGCGCACGCATTCGAGGGCAACATCCTGTCCACCGGTGGAACACTCATGTGGCTGGCCGAACTCCTCGGCACCGACGCAGCCGAGATCGTGCGTCTCGCAGAGAACGCGGCCCCGGCGGAGGTGGACCTCGTCCCGGCGTTCGCGGGACTCGGGGCACCCTGGTGGGACGAGCACGCCGTCGGTGTCGTCAGCGGGCTGACCCTCGGCACCGGCCGTTCGCAGTTGGCGCGCGCGGCCGTCGAATCGATCGCGCTGCAGATCGAAGACGTGCTCGCCGCGGCAGACGACGGAGCTGAGTCTCGTATCGAGCGGGTTCACGTCGACGGCGGCCCAGCAGGCAACGACTTCGTCATGCAGCTGCAGGCGGACATCTCCGGACGCAGCATCGTGCGGCCACAGCACACATCGCTGTCCGCACTCGGCGCCGCATGGCTTGCCGGGCAGACCGCCGGGATCTGGGGCGAGGAAGCCCCGCCCTGGGGAGGACGATCCGTCGTCTTCGAACCAGAGACCCTCTTCGCCGAGCGAAGAGCTCGCCGGGCGCGATGGCATACCGCTGTCGACCGTGCGCGACGACAAACCACCGACCGTCCTGACTTCACCCACGACACGCTGAAGGAGATCCCATGAGCAACCAGAAGTACGGTGCCGGCATCTGGCACTTCGCCACTTACGTCGACCGTTACGCCACGGACGGCTACGGCGAGCCGCGCACCATTCTCGACGCCATCGACTTGGCCGGGCAGGTCGGCGACCTCGACGTCGTCGACCTGAACTATCCGTTCTTCGGGGGCGACTTCAGCAACGAGCAGATCAAGGAGGCGCTGGACCGCAACAAGCTCTCCGTCATCGGCATCACGCCCGAGATCTATACCCGCGTCTTCGCCAAGGGGTCCTTCACCAACCCCGACCCCGGCGTCCGCCGGCTCGCGCACGAGCTGATCTCCGACGCCGCGAACCAGGTGCGCGCGTTCGACGCCGACTACGTGAAGCTGTGGCCGGGCCAGGACGGCTGGGACTATCCGTTCCAGGTGGACCACGGCGCGTTGTGGAAGGCCTCCCTCGACGGCGTCGGGCAGCTCGCCTCCGAGAACCCCGACCTCAAGTTCGTCATCGAGTACAAGCCCCGCGAGCCGCGCGTGCACATGAGCTTCGACTCCGTCGCCCGTACGCTCCTCGGCATCGAGAAGATCGGGCTGCCCAACGTCGGCATCCTTCTCGACTTCGGCCACGCCCTCTTCGGTGGCGAGTCGCCGGCGGACTCCGCGCAGCTCGCGATCGACTACGGCCGCCTCTTCGGGATGGACGTCAACGACAACCTGCGCTCGTGGGACGACGACATGATCGCCGGCACGGTGCACCCGATCGAACTGTTCGAGTTCTTCGTCACGCTTCGGAAGAATGGCTGGGAGGGCGTCTGGCAGCTGGACCAGTTCCCCTTCCGCGAGGACTCTGTCGCTGCAGCGAAGTCAGCGATCCGGTTCCTGAAGAAGGCGGAGCAGGGGCTCGACCGGCTCGACTTCGCCGCGCTCGCCGAAGCGCAGTCGCGGCAGGATGCCGTGGCGGCGATGGAGCTCGCCCAGGATGCGCTCTACGGCTGGTGAGCCCGCCAGACGCCTGGCACTCGCCGGTTAGAGTTGGCGGCATGACCGAACCGGCGAGCCCCGCCTCCAGTGCGCTGTCGTCGCCCGCTCTCAGGACGGACGAGCGGCTGTCGCTCGTCACCAAGGTGGCCAAGCTCTACCACGAGGCCGGGCTGCGCCAGCCGGAGATCGCCGAACGTCTCAACCTCTCGCAGTCCCGGGTCTCCCGTCTCCTGAAGCAGGCGACCGAGTCCGGCATCGTCCGCACTGTGGTCGTGTCGCCCGAGGGCCTCTACTCGGATATCGAGGAGGCCCTCACCGAGCGGTACGGGCTCATCGACGCCGTCATCGGCGAGCCGATCGCCTCCGACGAGCTGTCGCTGCTCGCCGCGCTGGGCTCCGCCGCGGCGGTCTACCTGGAGAACACCCTGTCTCCCACGGAGCGCATCGGGATCTCCTCCTGGTCGCAGACGCTCCTGGCGACGGTGAACTCGATGGCGCCGTCGGCACCGGTGCGCGCCGCGCGCGAGCTCGTCCAGGTGCTCGGCGGGGTCGGGCGTCCGGAGGTCCAGGTGCAGGCGAATCACCTGGCCGATCAGTTCGCCCGTGTCACGGGAGCCTCGCCGAAGTTCTTCCCCGCGCCGGGCATCGTCGGTTCGAAGTCGGCACGCGACGCGCTCATGGACGATCGCTACCTCGGCTCGCTGGCCGGGGAATGGCGCAACCTCACTCTGCTCCTCGCGGGCATCGGCACCCTGGAGCCCTCCGCGCTGCTGGCCTCGTCCGGCAACGCGGTCGACGAGTCCGAGAGCACGGTGCTTCGCGCGGCCGGCGCAGTGGGCGATGTCTGCCTGCGCTTCTTCGACGAAGCGGGGCTCCCCGTCGCGACGGACCTCGACGACCGGGTGCTCGGCGTCGACCGCGACACCCTCCTCACCATCCCGCGCCGGGTCGGCGTAGCGGGCGGAGCGCGCAAGTACTCCGCGATCCGCGGAGCGATCACGGGTGGCTGGATCAACATCCTCGTCACGGACCGGGCGACGGCCCTGCGCCTCATCGACGACGCGGACGTTTTGCGCAAAAGCTGAGCGCCCGTTTGTCGTCGCCCCTCCGGTTTCGTAGGTTCGAAGCACTCCGCCGGTGTCAGGGCAGCCACGAAGGCGCGCCGGCTGCGGCGGTCGAGTCCGAGTGGATTACTCATGACCCTCACCTCAGAACATCTCGACGCCCGTCTGCCCGCCGAACAGCGGGCCAGCGCTCTGCTGGCCCGGCTGTCGATGCGCGAGAAGTGCTTCCAGCTCGTCTCGGTCCCCGTCTGGTGGCTCGTGAAACCCGACGGATCCGAGCCGGCCGAGCGCGCGGACATGCTGCTGGCCGGTCCGGGCAGCGTCGCCAACTTCGGCGTCGACGACCCGGCGACGATGGCCCGGATCGTCGGCGACCTCCAGCGCACGATGATCGAGGGCACACGCCACCGGATCCCGCTCCTCGTCCACGCGGAGGCGCTGAACGGCGTGCTCGCCGGCGGCCACATGGTCTTCCCGACCGCCGTCGGCCTCGGTGCAACGTGGAGCCCGGACCTCGTCGAGGAGATGGCCGGCGTCATCCGCGCACAGCTGCGACGGGTCGGTGTCCGGCAGGCGCTGTCGCCGAACATGGACATCGCCCTCGACCCGCGTTGGGGTCGTTTCCACGAGACATACGGCGAGGATCCGTACCTCGCGGCGGCGCTGAGCGTCGCCTTCACACGCGGCCTGCAGACGGGCGACCTGGCGGACGGCGTGCTGGCAACGGCGAAGCATTTCATCGGCTATTCCGCTCCCGAGGGCGGTGTGAACCTCTCGGCGTATGAAGGCGGCCCGCGCCGCACCAGGGATCTGTTCGCCTTCACCACCGAGGCCGCCATCCAGGTGGCGGGCCTCGGCTCGGTCATGAACGCGTACTCGGACGTCGACGGCGTCCCGGCGGGCGGCAACAGGCAGATCCTCACCGAACTCCTGAGAGGGACACTGGGCTTCGACGGTTTCGTCTCGTCGGATTACATGACGCTCGAGCACATGGTCACGCGCCAGCGTGTGTCCCGCACCCCTGCTGAGGCCGCCCGGCTGGCGATCCACGCCGGTCTGGACACCGAGTTCCCCACGCCCTACGGTTACGGCGACGTGCTCGCGGCGGAGGCGGAGGCCGGCCGGGTGGACGTCGACGACATCGACCGGTCCGTGCACCGCGTTTTGACTGCGAAGTTCCGCCTGGGGCTGTTCGAGAACCCGTACCCGCAGGAACGGATCGACGTGGCCGCGGTCGCGATGGAGGGGCGCGAGCTCTCCCGCGAGCTGGCGAACCGATCGGTCGTGCTGCTGAAGAACGACGGGATCCTCCCGCTGGCCGAGCGCGACCCGAGCGTGGCGGTGATCGGCCCGCATGCCGACGCGGTGAAGCTGCAGTTCCCGACTTACACGTACCCGGCGTTCCGGGACATGACGGTGTTCATGTCCTCCGGAGGGATGGGCAACATGGTCGGGATCGACCCGGGCATGGCGGAATGGAACTCCGCCCTTTTCCCGCAGACGCCCGTCGAGGATTTCGTGCGGACCACGCTCGGGGCCACGTCCCTGATCGACGAGATCGCCTTCCGTTCCTCGAACGCCGCGGCGTTCGAAGGCAGCACTCTGACCTGCGACTTGGGCGACGATGAGCTCGGCGCCGCAGTGGAGGCCGCACGTGCCTCCGACGTCGCCGTGCTGGCACTGGGCGGTGCGAGCCTGTGGTTCAACGGGGAGCGCACGGAGGGCGAGGGCAGCGATTCGGCCGACATTGCGCTCCCGGCTGCTCAGCGGCGCCTTGTCGAGGCAGTCGCGGAGACGGGGACCCCCCTCGTCGTCGTGCTGTTCCAGGGGCGACCGTACGCGCTGCCGCCCGCGGTCCTCGACGCGGCCGCGATCGTCGTCGCGCCCTACGGTGGTCCGTTCGGTCCCGCCGCCGTCGCGGACGTCCTCTTCGGCCGTGTGAACCCGAGCGGGCGGTTGCCGTACAGCATCCCGCGGCACTCCGGGCAGATCCCGGTGTACTACCACCAGAAGGCCGGGACCGGCCACCGGAACCCGTTGCCGCCGGACGTCGCGACGCTGTATCTCGATATGCCGGCCACTCCACTGTTCCCCTTCGGGGCAGGAGAGTCGTACACGACGTTCGATCTGTCGGACCTCGCGAGCGAGCACGCGACGTCGACGGACGGCGTCTGGCGGGTGTCGACCGCCGTCAGAAACTCGGGGGAAAGGAACGGTGTCGCAACGGTCCAGCTCTACGCGCGCGTCAATGCGTTCGGCGTGACCAGGCCGGCTGAGCAGCTCGTCGGCTTCGTGCGCGTCGAGCTCCCCGCGGGCACGGGCGGTCGCGTGGAATTCACGGTCGACGCCACCCAATTCGCCTTCACCGGTCTCGACGACCGGTTCTCCGTCGAGCCGGGGGAGGTCGACTTCTTCATCGGGTTCGACTCCGACGACCGACGGCAGTCCGGCTCATTCGAACTGCAAGGGGAGCGTCGGGTGGTGACGTCGGCCGAGCGAGTGTTCTTCGCGGAGGTCGCGGTCACGGTGTGACGACGGAGCGGCCCTCCCCGCCTGGGGAGGGCCGCTCGCTCGGTCGGGCCCGGATCAGCCGTTCCGTTTGCGCCCCGATCGTGCGAAGGGAGCGTTCCGCTCCCTCCGCACCACGCGGACCGCCTCCGTGCCGGTCAGCGGCGCTCCGGCGATGACCGCCGACTCGACCAGCACTTCGCGGCGCGCGAGCACGTCGGCGGTGATCGTCTTCATGTTCTGCTCGAGGCGGTGGTAGCGCAGGGCGACGACGCCGGTGGCGACGGCGAAGATCGCGGGGATCCAGCTGTTCAGGGCAATGATGCCGTGTACGGCCGTCGCGCTCTGCGTGTTCGCGGCGCCCGAATACCCCGTGACAGCGAGCACGGAACCGAGCACGCCCGCCGCGATCGCAGCGCCCACGGTGCCGGAGAACGAGAACAGCGCGCCGCCGACGCTCTCCAGCCGGCGGTTGCCCTTCCACTCGTTGTAAGTGGCGTTGTCGATGATGAGGATCGGCGCGAGGAAGTTGATCGGGAGCGCAGCGAGGCCGGTGAGCACAGCGGACGCCATGATCAGCGGGAGGTTCGCGCCGGCGAAGAGCATCACCAGGTAGCCGACCGCGCCGATGAAGCTGGAGACGGCGATCATGCGGGAGATCGAGAACTTCCGGATCAACGCCGGGAAGAAGAACATCAACGGGATGAGGGCGACGTAGGAGATCGCGACGATGCCCTGCAGCCCGATATTGCCGACGATGTAGCGGAAGTAGTACGCGCCGGCCGCGATACTGCCGTACACGCCGACGAGGATGGACATCGCCGACAGCACCCAGATGTATGGGTTGCGCCGCAGCGTGCTGAAGATCTCGCGCATGCTGACGCGTTCGGCCTGGATCTCAGCGGCCTCGGGGGATTCGCGGAAGACCCAGAAGCGGATGAGGCCGATGAGCGTTGCGGGGGCGGCGATGCAGATCGCGACGAGCGACCATGCCGCGGGGTCCTTGCCGGCGGCCTGGATCGCGATGGGCATCCCGACCGTGATGATGATGGCGACGAGGACGGTGACGAGTCCGGTCTTGGCCGAGACGTCGCTGTAATGCTCGCGGCGGGGGAAGACGCGGGCGGTGAAGAGCGGGTTGTTGGCCTGGTAGAGCGGCATGAACAGGGCCGTCAGCAGGATGTATGACGAGAAGATCCAGGCGTACTTCGCGACGTCGCCGAGGCTGCCCGGGGTCGAGAACAGGAAGGCGGTGGCGGCCCAGCAGGCGATGATGATCAGGTCGAATGGGCGGGCCTTGCCGAGCTTTGTCTCGGGCGCCCGGTCGACGATCCAGCCGGTGAGGAGGGCTCCCGCGGCGTCGAGGATCTTGCTGACGACGAGGAGACCGCCGACGATAGCGGGGTTGAGCTTGAGGGTGTCGGTCGCGTAGATCGTGAAGTAGCCGGTCATCACGATCAGCGCGTTCATTGAGAACGAGTGCGCCGACCACGGGATCACCCGCCAGATCGAGACGCGGTCGCGCTGCTTCTCGGCTTTGGCCTCGGCCCGCTGTTCTCTGGTCGGCTTCTCGGCCACCGGTGCTTCCTTCGTAGACGCCATCGTCATCGTTCCCTGCATTATCGGACGCCGAAGCGGCGCGTGAGTCTGTGGTGAGAGAACTGTACGACCGACCCAGCCCCAAAAGCAAGCCGAAACTTGAGTGAGGTGGGGTTTTCATTCGTCCGAGGACATTCCGGCGGGGCAAGGTGGTACGTCGCTGCGCTAATCGACACGCAAAAATCGAGCACACGAGAGTATTTGGCCCCTTCTTCGTCAGCTCCGAAAGTTCGGTCGGTAAAGTGATCGAATGAGCAACCCGGGTGCGAAGCGCGGCCCATACGCGCGATCTCGTCAACGCCGCGAGGACGTCGCCACCGCCGTCCTGGAACTGATCGACGAGGTGGGCCACGAGGGCGTCACGACGACGCTCGTTGCGGAGCGCTCCGGCATCAGCGAAGCGACCGTCCTGTACCACTTCCCGACCAAGGACCACCTTCTGGTGGCGGCCTTACAGCGAGCGGACGAGCTGACGGCCGCCGAATCGGGTGTCGCGAACCACTTCAGCGGTGAGTTCGAGCCGGATCCGAACAGCCTCGAACTCTTCGAGGCGACGCTCGCCGCCTCTCGCGGGATCGACACGAGCCCGCGCGCCCGCCTCCTGTATATGCTGCGCGGGCAGGCGGCGACGCCCGGCCATCCCGCCGCGGAGTATTTCGAGGAGCGCGACGCGCAGGCGATCGGCATCTTCGCCAAACTCATCCAAGCCCGGCAGGAGATCGGGCTCGTCCATCCGAAGATCGACCCTCGCGACGCCGCGACGCAGTTCGTCGCCATGTGGAACGGACTGGGCGCGATGGCCTACCTGCACGAAGACATCGACGTCAACCGGCTTCTCCTCGCCGGGCTGCGTCTCCTGATCGGCGAGCAGGTGATGGCGGCGCGGGCGCAGCTGGACGAGCTAGAGCTCTGAGCCGTGCACGCGCCGCCGGATGCGCGGTCAGCTCACCACGATGCGCACGCGGCCCAGGTTCTGAACACGGGCAAACGGACTCGTCGCGTCTCCATCACCCTGCGCGGTGACCCGAGCGGTCACGAAGTAGGTGCCGGGGGAGTCGAAGGCGAACGACTGGCGGGACGTGACCATCTCGGCCGCTGCCACTGGCTCCGCGTCCACGAATGCACCGCTGCCGTCGAGGTCCCAGGCGAGTTCGACAATCGCGCCGGAATGAGGCGGGACCTTCGCGGTGGCGGTGACCGTCACGGTCTGACCCGCGGCGACGTCTGCACGGTCGCTGCCCGCGACCACGAGCTCGATTGTCGGTTGCACGCCGCGGCGGTCCGCCGCAGCGGCCGGAGCGACGATCTGCCCATCGTCGACGCGGTAGTGCGTCGAGGACGCTGGTGCGATGCCCTCTTCCGCCCAGCGGGCGACCTGCCGCAGGGCGATGTGGAGCGCCCCGAGGTAGGACACGGTGTGCGTCGGGTGCTCCTGCTCGCCGATATCGGCGTGCAGAGCGCGGTCGATCATCCAGACGCGCAGCTGGTCGTCGGTGGCATCGCCGAGCCGTTCGCGGACTTTGCCTGCGTACCAGTCGGCCTGCCAGGGGAAGGCCTCACGGTCGTGTAGAGCCTCCACGATGATCATCTTCCCGGCGATGTCTCCCGATTGCAGCGTTCCCGAGGCGCCCCGGGTCATCAGCGGGCCGACGAGGACGTCGCGCTGCGGGAAGATCGGGTCGCCACCCGCGTCGCGGAACTGATCCCACACGGCGAACTCCGCCGCGGGAACCTGATGGCGATGGTAGGTCTGGGCGGCGAGGAAGTTGCTGTTGTCGACGGTGACACGGTCCCCGGGCCGGAGTTCGCGCAGCGCCGGGTACAGGTCGGGGAAGTCGACGACGGCCAGATCGTCGGTCACCCGCTGGAGGTTGGCGCGTGTCCCGGATGCGGGGCCGTCCAGCACGGTCAGGATCGCGTTCGCCGGGTCGGTGCGGGGTGCGTCGGCGAGGCGGACGGCCACGACGATGTCGCCACCGGCCCGTGGGCCCTTGAACGCCTCGTCGACACCGCCTGACGGGCCTTCGGTCGCGGACTCGCCGAGCAACCCGAGGCGACCGGCCTCGGCGCGGGTGTAGGTCTCGGCAACACCGGTTGTGAGGATGACTCGGTCGCGGTGCACGGAGGAGTCCGGGTCGGCGCCGAGGTAGCCCGGCACGCTCCAGAAGTCGTCGAAGTAGGTCGGATCGATGGCCTCGAGCGATTGGTAGAGCACGCCGAAGGCCTGCGTCCCCATCGTGCGGTGGCCGTGCCACGCCCGCGGGGGGAACCCCATCCTGGTGACTTCGGCCAGGGCCGCGCGCTGTTCGGGATCCAGTCCCGCGTCGATCGCAGATGTAGCTCCGGGCTCTGTCGCGTCGACGATCCCGTCGAGCACGTCGCGCAGCACGCGCATCGCGTGCATGCGCACGGTGAAGACGTTCGGGATGGCGACAGGGCTGCCGATCACGTGCGGCACGAAGCCCTCCCACGCGCCGCGGGTGTTCTCGGCGCACGCAATAGTGCGGAAGCCGCCGCCCGAGCCGCCGTAGGCGTAGCCGAAGGTGCGGTGCTCACCGTAGATCTCCTGCGCCAGGATCTTTGCGTAACGGGCGACCGCGGCGTTAGCGCGGTAAGCGCCGATGGTCGGGTCGGTCTCCAGCTGCGGGCGGGAGAGGTCGATCGCGCCGCCCCCGTTCGTCTCGACGAAGAACGCGCCGGAGCTGAAGGCGAAGCCGATCTTGTCCTCGGCTCCGCTGAGCCCGAGGGCGAGATGCTCGCTCTCGGGGACGGGTGTGATGTGCTGGAAGAAGCGGCCTTCATAGGTCTGCTCGGGCGGCAGGTAGAACGAGAAGCGCGTCTCGGTGCCCTCGAACCCGCCGTGCACGTAGCGGTACGGATACGGTTCGGTGCGTTCCTCGTCGACGTCGACATACGGTCGATCGAAGATGGTGTCCTCGAGGTCGGTTCGAGTGATGGTGTCGGACATGGATCCTCCCTGCGTCGCGTCGTCGCGTGAGGGACACTGTACGGCGAAACTTGAGTGAATACCAAGTTTAACCGGTTCAATCGCGCACTTACCAGCCCAAAACTGACCAGCGCACTGTGAAAATGAGGCGACCGGCGCAGTTCGCCGGGTGTCATGGCGCAGTCAGATCTCAGCGCAGATCAGCAGGACCCAGTCACCGGCAGTCGGCGCGAGGGGAATGGCGATCGCACCCGCCTCGGGATGCACGGACCGCGCGGCCTCCAGCCGCTCCCCGGTGCGCGGGTCGAACCAGGCGACCGTGAACGGCTCCTCCGGGAGGCCGGTGATCCACGCGCTCCCCTCGTCGTGACGGTAGGTCTCGCCGAAGTAGACGACGACGGTCGTGCGCGCCGGGTTCGTGGAGACGAGCGGTGGGTAGAAGTACTCGTTCGTCCAGAAGTCGGTCCGGTACGCCTCCGGAGCCGGCCTCAGCGTCCACCACTCCAACCCCTCGTAGAACCGGCGGAGGTGTCCCAGCTGGGTCGCGCCGGGGAGCTCGACGCCGTCGAACCAGGGCAGTCCGCCCCACATCGACGTGCTGTCGCGCCCGTCCCAGGCGCCGTTCCAGATCCCCTGGCCGCCGTATGAGTATCCGCAGCACCCGGACTGGATCGCGCGGTAGGCCACCTGGCGCACCATCGTGTCGGTGACGGTGCGGCGCCCGTTGGGCTCCACACTGGTGAGGCCTTCGTAGAAGCTCTCGCCCTCCACGAGCGGCTTGCCGGGGTGCGCGGCGAGATGGCCGGCCCAGTGCGCCCGGCCCGCGGCCTTGTCGCCGTGCCCCAGCTGGCTGAGCGAGAATGCGAACCACTCCTCGTCCTGGAAGTCGGCCGGCATCGGACGCTCGTTGGTGAGGTGCGCCGTGATCGGGTGGTGGTAGGCGTCCGCGCTGTCGATCGCGCGCGCCACGTCGCCCCAAGCGGAGAGACGCTGCGCTCGGAGGGCCGGGTCGTAGCCGGCGACCTCGCCGCCGAGCGTCCACACCGTCGGATAGGCGCCGTAGCGAGCCACGACCTCGCGGGCGAAGCGCAGCATCGCCTCCGGCCGGGCGTCCACGGCGTCGTACCAGCCGAGTCCGACCGCGTGGATCAACCCGCGCTCAGCGATGTACGCGAAGCGCGGATCGAGCACGTCGCGGAAGAACGACAGGTCGAGCTCGTCGTCCGCGACGAGGCGGTCCCAGAACTCCGGTGGGCTCCACGACAGGATGTTCGACTGGTAAACGCTGAACCCCTGGTGGACGCGCTTGTCGACAGTGCCACGGAACTGCGAGGACCATCCCGGCCGGTTGGACTCGTCCCAGCGTTCCCAGGCGAAGCGCCAGTGGGTGTCGCCGAGCCAGAAGAACGGTGCGCCGTCGTGGTGCGCGAGGTGCGTGCCAGAGTCGGATGCTCTCAGGAATCCGTGAGCGTACACACCGAGCTCCGTGACCGGCTTTTCGCAGACGATGGTCCCTGTCCGGTCGTCCAAGCCCGTGTCTTGCGGGTCAGAGCAGCTCGTGCGATACGACCACTCGCCTGTCACCGGAAAGGCGACGCGGACCCGCCAGGTGCTCCCGCCATCCCAGAATGCGGTTCTGCGAAGGGACTCCGACCCGGGGCCACCGAAGACGACCTCGACCGTGCGGCCGTCGTGCGGCCGCCCGGCCGAGCTCTCGAACGCGATCTCATGCACTCGCCATTGCGCGACCTTCGTCATGGGTCTCCTCGCTCTTCCGGCGTCGGTCGCCGTCTGCACCATCGTGGCCGAGCGCCGGCGCGGGTTCATGTTCGAGAGGTCTCGTTGCGCAAAAACCTCGCCTCCGGTGTCCCGTAGGGTCGGGTGGTGCTGAGGGCGTCAGCGTGGATTCGACGTCGTAGCGCGGACTCTGAGCGTCGGCGGGATAAGGAACCGGATAGGGTCGGTACGGCCGCCGATCCGTTCCAGCAGCAACCGAGCGCTGGCCCGGCCGGTCTCACTCGCCGACTGGTTCATCGTCGTCAGGCCGACGCGAGGGAACCCGGCCAATGCGATGTCGTCGTATCCTGCGATCGCGACGTCCTCGGGGACTCGGAGTCCGGACTCGTCGAACGTGCGGAGTACTCCGAGCGCGGCGATATCGGCGCCCGCGAAGACCGCGGCGGGCAGTTCCGCGCGGCCCAGCAGTATCTCCGCGGCCCGGACTCCACCCTGCTCGGTGTAGGCCGTCGAGACGACATCGGGCTGGAGTCCGTGCGCGCGCATCGCGCTCTCGTATCCGCGCTGGCGCTCCGTGTGCGAGAGGACATGCTGGCCTCGGAGGCCGCCAGAAGGCTGACTCGTGTGGACGATCGTGCGGTATCCCGTCTCGACGAGGTGCTCGACCATCAGCTCGGCACCGCGGAAGTCATCCGTGACCACCGTGTCGAAATGGCGCGCCGAACCGTGGCGCGCCACGACCACGGTGGGGATGTCACGGCCTAGGTCCTCGAGCCACGCCTGTGACGTCCACGGCGCTATCACCACGAGACCGTCCACCTGACGGTCGAAGAGCGCCTCGATACTTCGTCGCTGCTGGGCAGGATCGACGCCGCCACGCACGACGATCTCCTGAAACGACGTGCCATCGAGGGCAGCGGAGATTCCTTCGACGATCTCGGGCTGGAACGGCGAGGAGAAGTCCGTGAGCATGACGCCGATGGTGTACGACGTGCCGCGCATCCCGCGGGCTCCCGCGTGCGGTCGGTACTGAAGCATGTCGATCGCGTCGGTCACCCGTTGGCGCATCTGTGCGCTCACTCCCGGGGCGGACCGTAGGACCTTCGACACCGCCGACGTCGATACGCCGGCTGCGGCCGCGACGTCCCGGATCGTCGCGCGACGCTTCGGCAGCGCCAGGTTGGGTGAGTCGCCGGCGGTCATGAGCTGACGGTAGCCGAGCTTGGAACTCGAAGCAACGTGACCAAACCGAGACCCGTTTGCGCAAAAAGAGGCTCGTGGATTGCTTATGAAAGGCGACGTTCTTACCTTCGATCTGTAGAACGATGCACGTCGAAGATCCACCACGGCAGGTGCCCCCTCACCGGGTTCGGCGACATCCCCCCAACAAAGGAGTTGCAATGCGAAGCACCCGACGACGAGCGCTACTCGCGCTCGCGGCCCCGGTCCTGATCACAGCAGTCGCACTCAGCGGCTGCACCTCCGGATCCGGCTCCTCCTCGGCAAGCAAGTCGAAGGACACACTCACTCTGGGTATGACCCAGGACATCACCGGCTGGGATTCCACCAACCAGCCCTCGTACCAGAACTACCCGATGATGGCGGTCTGGGACACTCCGCTCCAGTGCGACAGCCTCGGCAAGCCGCTGCCCGGCCTGGCCAAGAGCTGGACCATCAGCAAGGACCAGCGCACCCTCAGCTTCACGCTGCGCGCGGGACAGAAGTTCACCGACGGCAGCCCGCTCGACGCCGCCGCAGTGAAGGCGAACTACGAGTATGCCGCGACCTCCGGCGCCGGCTCCGCCCGGTACAAGGACATCAAGGTCGACGCTCCCGACGCCACCCACGTGAGTGTCACCTGGCCGACCGCGAACCCGCTGATGATCCTGAGCACCTGCTACTTCAACCTCACCAGCGAGAAGGCGCTCGCGTCCAAGGATCACTCCACCCCGGTCGGCTCCGGCCCGTACATCCTCGACCAGGATCACTCAACGACGGGATCCGTCTACACCTTCGACAAGAACAACGCGTACTGGGGTGCCGGCGAGTACCCGTACAAGAAGCTCGTGGTCAAGGTCATCACGAGCGACACCGCCGTCCTGAACGCGCTGAAGACGGGACAGATCGACGGCTCGCTCGTCACCACCTCCACCGTCAACCAGGTGAAGTCCTCCGGGCTCAACCTGACGACCCTGAAGGCGCCGAACACGACGCGGTTGCTCATCACCGACCACCTGGGCAAGGTGATCCCGGCGCTCGGCAACCTCAAGGTACGCCAGGCGATGAACATGGTCTTCGACAAGAACGCGATGTCGAGCAAACTGTACCTCGGCCACGCGACTCCCGCCGACCAGATCTTCCGACCGGGCAGCGACGCGTACATCCCGAACATGAAGGACCCCTACCCCTTCAACGTCTCCAAGGCCAAGCAGCTGATGAAGGATGCCGGCTACGAGAACGGCTTCACCCTCACGATCCCGGTGATCGCCAACACGGGCGTGGACAAGCTGCTCCCGTACGTCACCCAGCAGCTCGGCCTGATCAACATCAAGGTGGAACAGCAGACGCTTTCGGGTCCGAACATGTACAGCGACCTGCTCGGCGGCAAGTTCCCCGTGCCGCTGTGGGGCCTCGGCAACTACGGCGAGTCGCTGCAGGACATCTACGACTACGTCCTGCAGGGCGGTATCTGGAACGTCGAGCACCAGCCGGACGCGACCGTCGACTCGCTCTGGGCCAAGATCACCACCACGACCGGCGCCGACCAGAAGAAGGCCGAACAGGACCTCAACAAGTACATCACCGACCAGGCGTGGTTCGTTCCGATGGTCTACCCGGACAACTTCTACGCCTACCGCAACGGCATCACCGTCAACAAGACGTCTGACTTCGCCGGGCTCAACCCGCTGCTGCGGGACTTCAAGTAACACCGGGAAGAGGTTCGAGTCCCATGCTGGCACTCTCCATCACGAAGAAGCTCGCCCGAGCGATCGGCGTCTTCCTCGTCGTCACCTTCGTCACGTTCTGCATGATGTTCGGAAACGCTGAGGGCATCGCCCGCGGCGTCCTGGGCCTGCACGCACAGCAGTCCGATGTGGCGAAGGAAGTCGTCAAGCTGGGACTCGACCAGCCTCTTCTCGTGCAATACGGGAAATGGCTCCTCGGAGTCTTCACCGGGGACCTGGGTCACTCGTACTTCACAGGCCAGTCTGTGAACAATGCGTTGGCGACCCGGGTCCCGGTGACCCTCTCCCTCGTGCTGGTGACGCTCCTGCTGACGCTGATCATCAGCGTGATCGTCGGCGTCGCAGCGGCCATATTCGGCGGCTGGATCGACAGGGTCGTCCAGTTCCTCACCGTCCTGGGCGCCGCGGTCCCTGCCTTCATCATCGCCGTCGGACTGGTGTTCACGTTCGCGATCGCCATTCCGCTCTTCCCCGCGACGGGATACGTAGCCCTCACCGACGATCCGTCGGGCTGGACCCGATCGATCGCACTGCCCGTGCTCGCACTGTTGATCGGTTCGATCGCCGGCGCCGCGACGCAGGTCCGAGGAGCCGTGCTCGACGTCCAAGGGCGCGACTTCGTCCGAACGTTGCGAGCACGCGGGATCTCGAACACTCCTCTGCTCTTCCGGCACGTGCTCCGAAACGCATCGGGCCCGGGACTGACCGCACTGAGCCTGCAGAGCATCGCCCTCCTCGGCGGGGCCGTGTTCATCGAGCAGATCTTCGCGCTGCCCGGCATCGGACAGTTGGCGAACATCTCCGCGCAGCAGGGCGATGTTCCCATCGTCATGGGCGTGGTGCTCGTGACCATCATCTTCGTCCTGGTCGTCAATCTCCTCAGCGACCTGGCCAACGCAGCTCTCAATCCGAAAGCACGAACGCGATGACTCTCCATCCCACGACCGAATCGATCCTCGCCGTCGAGCGCCAGGCCCGGCGTCGTCGACCGCTCGTCGTCCGCCTCCTGGCCAACCCGCTCGGCGCGATCACCATCGCCTTCTTGCTGCTCGTCGTCGTCCTCGGCGTCTTCGCTCCGTTGATCGCGCCCATCCCGCCGAATGAGACGAACCTCGACGCAGTCAACGCGCCGCCGTTCTCAGGAGGACACCTGCTGGGCGCCGACCAGTCCGGACGCGACATCTTCTCCCGCCTGGTGTGGGGGACCCAGCCCACGATCGTGGGAGCGATCATCGTTCTGGTCGTCTCTGTCATCCTCGGTGTCAGCACGGGCCTCCTCGCCGGCTTCTTCCGGGGACGCTTCGAGGCCATCAGCGGATTCTTCTCCGACGTCATCATGTCGCTGCCCGGAATCGTTCTGCTGATCGCGCTGTACACACTGACCGGGCCCAACATCCCGGCCGCGATGGCCGTCTTCGGTATCCTCGTCGCCCCGACCTTCTTCCGTCTCGTACGTGCCGTCGTCTTCGGTGTCCGCAACGAGCTTTACGTCGACGCCGCCCGCGTCGTCGGCCTGTCCAACACGCGCATCATCGGACGGCACGTGCTCTGGGCTGTCCGCGGCCCGGTCATCATCCAGAGCGCCTTCATCATCGCCGCCGGCATCGGCATCCAGGCCGGTGTCGACTTCCTCGGGCTCGGCGACCCGCGGCAGCCCTCCTGGGGAAGCGTCATGCAGGACGCGTTCAACAACATCTACAACAACCCGGTCGGCGTCTGGTGGCCGGCCCTGCTGATCAGCATCACCATCCTGTGCCTCGTACTCCTCGGCAACGTGCTCCGCGACGAGCTCCAGTCCACCGGCGTCAAGCCGCTGACCGTCCGCGGGCGCCGCCGCCTCAGCGTCCAGCAGGAGCACACGCCGGTTCGAGCTCTGCCTCGCGGAGACTTCGCACTCGCCGTTCGCGGGCTCCGCGTCGGATACCCGGAAGCCAACGGAGAGGTCAAGGAAGTCGTCCACGGCGTCGACCTCGATGTCCGTCCGGGCGAGATCCACGGCCTGGTCGGCGAATCGGGCTCCGGCAAGTCCCAGATCGCATTCTCCACTCTCGGCATTCTCCCCCGAGAGGCGGTGATCCTCGGCGGCAGCATCTGGCTGGACGGCGAAGACCTCCTTGCCGACCCCAAGCGGCTGGCGAAAGTGCGTGGAAGCCGGATCGGCTACGTGCCCCAGGAGCCGATGTCGAACTTGGACCCCTCGTTCACGATCGGGGCGCAGCTCACATACGGGCTCCGCGCCGTCACCTCGCTGTCCAAGAAGGAAGCGCGAACGAAACTCCTGGCGCTCCTCACGAGGGTCGGCATCCGGGACCCCGAGCGCGTCTTCGGTATGTACCCGCACGAGATCTCCGGAGGCATGGCGCAGCGCGTCCTCATCTGCGGTGCCATCGCATCCGGCCCCGACATCATCGTCGCCGACGAGCCCACCACCGCACTCGATGTGACCGTCCAGGCGGAGGTCCTGGAACTGCTTCGCGAACTGAGCAAGGAGCGCGGACTGGCGATGATCCTCGTCACCCACAACCTCGGCGTCGTCGCCGACATCTGCGACGTGGTCAGCGTCATGCGCAACGGCCGGATCGCCGAAGAGGCGGCCGTCGAGTCCCTCTTCGCCGACCCGCAGGAGGCCTACACCAAAGAGCTCCTCGACTCCTCCCGGAGCGTTGAGATCATCGAGGAGGCATCGTGAGCGAAACCATCCTTCGCGTTCAGGACCTGGACGTCACGTTCGGCTCCGGGCGTCACTCCAAACAGGTCATCGACAACGTCTCATTCGACCTGCACTCCGGAGAGACCCTGAGCCTGGTCGGCGAGTCCGGGTCCGGCAAGACCACGATCGGGCGCGCCATCCTGGGCCTCGCCCCGGTCACCGGCGGCTCCATCGACTTCCGCGGTCAGACCATCAGTAATCTGCGCCGCGCGGACCGTCGCAAAATCGCCCGCGACATCCAGGTCGTATTCCAGGACCCGTATTCCTCGCTGAACCCGTCGATGACGGTCGAAGACATCCTGGTCGAGCCGCTGAAGACGGTCGGAATCCGCGACGGTCGCAAACGCGTGCGAGCTCTCCTGGACTCCGTCGGCCTGCCGGCGGACTCCGGGGGCCGGTTTCCGAAGGAGTTCTCCGGCGGACAGCGACAGCGCATCGCCATCGCCCGTGCCCTGGCCTTGGAGCCCTCCGTCATCATCTGCGACGAGCCGACGAGCGCTCTCGACGTGACGACGCAGGCCCGCGTGCTCACCCTGTTGCGGGAGCTTCAAGATCGCACGGGCGTGGCGTACCTCTTCATCAGTCACGACCTCGGCGTCGTCAACGCGATCAGCGACCGAATCGCGGTGCTGTATCAGGGCAAGATCGTCGAACTCGGCGAGGCGACGCAGGTCGCCCACCACCCGCACCACGACTACACCCGGCGACTGCAGATGTCCGCGCCGGTCGCAGACCCCCAGCAGCAGCGGGAACGGCGCGAGGAACGCATCCGACTGTTCGCGTCGGAAGCGCCCGCGATCGCTGGTTGACCTCGCCGCGAAACCGTACTCGCCTCCGTCGGTCCGACGCGCTCGCCCAGCTCTAGAACCTCACCACCAGAACGGACCACCATGACGTCGACCAGCCCGAACCGCCTCGTTACCGAATCTCCGCTCGGCAAGGAACAACTGCGGGTTCCCGCGTCAACCGAGCCGATCGTGCCCGGCTTCTACCCCGATCCCACCATCTGCCGCGTTGGTGACGACTACTACCTCGCGAACTCCAGCTTCGAGTACTTCCCTGCCGCCCCGCTGTTCCACAGCACGGACTTGGAGACCTGGACCCAGATCGGCAACATTCTCACCAGGCGCAGCCAATTCCGACACGGTGTCGACCTGCCCTCGACGGGAATCTACGGATCGACCCTCCGATTCCACGATGGACGATTCTGGTTCATCACCACCAACGTCAGCGACTTCGGTGGCGGTCAACTGATCGTCTCTGCGGAGGACCCGGCAGGGGAGTGGAGCGACCCTGTCTTCGTTCCCGAGGCCACCGGCATCGACCCCGACCTGTGCTGGGACGAGGATGGGACGTGCTACCTGACATGGAACGCGCTGGATTTCCGCACTGCCGGCCGGGGGATCCGTCAGGCGCCGATCGATCTCACCTCCGGGCGGCTTCTCGCCCCGGACTACCCGCTCTGGCAGGGGACCGGACTGCTCGCGCCCGAGGGCCCCCATCTGTATCGGATCGATGACTATTGGTACTTGATCCTGGCCGAAGGCGGCACCGAACGCGGCCACTGTGTCACGGCGGCCAGAAGCACGAGGCCGACAGGGCCCTTCGAACCGTGCCCATGGAACCCCGTTTTCACTCACCGCAGCACCGGCCATGCGGTCCAGAACGTCGGCCACGCGGATCTCGTCGAGACTCCGGACGGCGGCTGGGCCGCGGTCTACCTGGCCGCCCGGCCCACAGGTCCGACACCGGGCTTCCACGTGCTCGGACGGGAGAC
Source organism: Leifsonia sp. PARNA 1/14 (assembly GCF_055720965.1). Classification (NCBI taxonomy): domain Bacteria; kingdom Bacillati; phylum Actinomycetota; class Actinomycetes; order Micrococcales; family Microbacteriaceae; genus Leifsonia; species Leifsonia sp. PARNA 1/14. Next base: position 32,659 of record NZ_JBVQSP010000003.1, on the reverse strand, counting down.
CTTCTTGACCGGCGTCGACTGGCTCGGCGGCTGGCCGGTTTTCGATGAGGATCGCTTCACGCACCCGGCGGTCGAGACGGCATTCGCCGACGACTTCAGTGGAGACGACCTCGCGTTGCGTTGGGTGACTCCCGGCGGCGAGCCCATGGCCGTCGTCAGCCGCCTACCACGCGAGGGGATCGCATTCACGGGCGGCGAGAACGGTGGCGCGGATCTGCTGTGTTGTCGGGTACAGGATCTTCGCTGGGCTGCAGAGGCGCTCTTCGAGACCTCCGGCCGGTTGCAGCTCAGGATCGATGAGCGTCACTGGTACGAATTGACCCTTCAGGCCGGACGCGTGAGCGTTACCGCGCGTATCGGCGACCTGGAGCAGGTCGTCGCGTCGGAGGAGGTCGGGGACGGTGAGATCCGTCTGCGGATCGCGGCCCTGGACCCGGCGCACGGAAAGCTACCGTTCGGCCAAGGCGGCCCCGATGACATCGGGCTCTCATACGCGCGAGCGGATGAGCTCCATGAACTCGCGCGACTCGACGGGCGTTACCTCTCTACGGAAGTCGCAGGAGGGTTCACCGGGCGTGTGCTCGGCGTCGGGGCGGCAGACGCGGACTCGATCCTCCACCGGTTCGACTACCGACCGACGCCACGCCCTTGAGCTCCTTTCGCAGCCCGAGTCACGCTGCGGGGAGCGGTGGAAGCGTGGACTGACGTACCATCAGCCGGGTCGCCAGCTCGATGCGCTCGAACTGTTCGGGCTCGCGCACCCGCAGTTCGCCGACGAGCTGGACTGCACGCGCGGCCATCGCCTCCAACGGCTGTCGGACAGAGGTCAGTGGGGGAGTTGCCGCTGCGGCGCGGGCTTCGTCGTTGAACCCGATCACGCTCACGTCCTGCGGGATGCGCAGCCCGAGAAGTGCCGCGGCGCGGTAGACGTCCAGCGCCATCTCGTCGTTGCAGGCGAAGACGCCGACGGGGGACTTGTCGTCGGCCATGAGGCGCCGGAAGTCGCGGGTGACGTCCGGTGCGGTCCAGCGAGCGTCGATACGGGTCACCGGCGCGTCGCCCAAGGATTCGGCGATGGCCGAACGGAAACCTTCTTCTCGTGCCTTGCCGAAACGGTAGTGCGGGAGTCCAGTCACGACGAAGAACCGCTGGAGCCCTGTCGACGCGAGGAGCATGCCGGCGTCGTAGCCGCCCTGCCAGTCGGTGGTCCCCACACTCGCGAGTTCTCCATGCGGGTCTGAGCGCGGGTCGAGGAGGACGATCGGGATGCGGGCGCCGCTCAACTCCTCGAGCTGGCGTTTCGTCGGCTTGATCAGGCCCAGGATGACGCCCGACGGCCGGCGTCGGGCGACGCGGGCGGGCCAGTCATCCGAAGGGTCGTCTCGTTCGAGCGTGAGCACCAGGTCGAAGCCGTGATCGAACGCCCCTTGGCGTGCCCCGGCGACCATCGCGTCCGTCCAAGCGTCATCGAAGCTGCCCAGAACCAACTCGATCAGACGCACGTCGAGCGTTGTCGGCCGCCCCTGGGACGTGGCGGCCGGGTCGTAGCCGAGCTCGCGCGCCACGGCCAGGATTGCATTCCGCGTACTCGACTTGAGGTCTCCTCGGCCTGAGAGGGCGCGCGAGACCGTCGAAATCGACACGTTCGCCGCTCGCGCGATGTCCTGGAGCGTCACTGCGTTCGAAACCACACTCCATTGTCGCAAAGGCGAGATGTTTTTGCGCAATCGTTCGTCGCCGCGAAGCGAGATGTGATTGCCTACTGGAGACGCTTGCGGTCTCGACCCGCCAGAAATCTGTAGAAGGCAAAGGGACCTGATGAGCGCTACCTACACGCGACCCACGTCGGCTATCACTGGGACGGCCACCGATCTGCCGCCCGAAAGGCGCTGGCTTCTCGTAATCGTGCTCGGTGGACTGACAATGCTGGGGCCGTTCACGATGGATCTCTACCTGCCGGCATTCCCACAGGTCCAGCACGATCTGGCCACGTCGCAGGCAGCGGTCCAGCTGACGCTGACGGCGACCGCAATCGGCATGGGCATCGGTCAGCTCGTGGTCGGTCCCGTGAGCGACTCCTTCGGCCGCCGACGGCCCCTGCTGGCCGCAACGGCACTCCATATCGTCTCGAGCCTGCTCGTCGCTGCGGCCCCGACCGTTGCCGTCGTCACGGCCGCGCGGCTGGGCCAGGGCCTCGGCGCCGCAGCGAGCTCCGTTGTCACGGTCGCCATGGTCCGGGACCTCTTCGGTGGATACCGCCTCGTGCGCATGCTCGCCCACATCGCGCTGATCAGCGGTCTGGCCCCGATCATCGCACCGGTCCTCGGTTCGCAACTTCTCCTCATCATCTCGTGGCGCGGAGTGTTCGCAGCGCTCGCCGTCTACGGGGTGATAATCCTCTTGCTGTGCGCGTTCATCGTCCCTGAGACGCTCTCTCCGAGAACGAACACATCCGGCGACCGGGAGCGCACGTCGGCGCGGCTCGCGCTCGTTCTGGGCGACCGGGTCTACCTCGGCGCCGCCCTCGCAGGTGGGATGATCTTCGCTGCGATCGTCACCTACCTCTCCACCTCACCGTTCGTCTTCCAGGCGAGCCTGGGCCTCGACCCGCAGCAATTCGGACTCCTGTTCGCCCTGAACGCCGTCGGCCTCCTCCTCGCCACACAAGTCTCCGCTCGACTCATGCGCTTCCTCGAACCTGCCTGGATGCTCGCCGCCGGGCTCGCGACGCTTCTGGTGAGCGGAATCGCTCTCGCCGTACTCGGCCTGACTCATGCCGGACTTGTCGGCGTGGCCATCGCCAGCTTCGTCTTCGTGTCATCGACCGGATTCGCGAACCCTTGCGTGAGCATCCTCACGCTGAAGGACCAGCACGGACGGGCAGGGACCGCGGCCGCACTCAGCGGCTTCGTCAACTCCCTCATCGGAGGACTGGTCTCGCCCCTGCCAGGACTGTTCGGCGGCGGGACCGCGACCGCACTCGGCCTCGTCATCATCAGCGCAATGCTGGTCGGGCTGTCAGCGCTGTTCTTGCTGGTCCGGCCGTGGTCGGTCCCACGATTGAATCGCGACTGAGTTTTTGCGCAAACTGCGATCGGTCGAGTGAAGTCCCGAGGCTCGTGCGGAGACCGTGCCTCGACGGGCACCCTCAAGGTCACCGCCGTGCGGATGGCTCTCCGACATCTTCAAGCGACGCAAGCCATTCGTCTGGGCCGCGGCCGTCATCGCTGGAGTGGGGCTGCTCGTCATCGGTGTCTCGAACAGCTTCGAGCAGTTCCTGATCGGCGCGGCGATCACAAGCCTCGGAACCGGCCTCTACTACGCGGTCGACCTCGCCCTCGTCGCAGCCGTGCTCCCCAATCCGGACGACGCCGCGAAGGACATGGGCGTCTTCCAGATCGCCAACAGCCTGCCGCAGTCCCTTGCGCCCGCGATCGCACCCCTGTTCCTCGCGATCGGGGCCGTCAGCGGAGGTAACTACCCGGCCGTCTTCATTGCAGCGACGGTGTTCGCGGTGATCGGCGCCTTCCTGATCGTGCCGGTGAAGAAGACACGCTGACCCGCCCGGAACATGAGAGGAGACGGATCCCTTCTACGGTTCTGGGGACGACTCGCTGTCGGATTGATTGCGTCGCAGAACCGATCGGATGCGAAACAATTGCCCAGACTCCTCGTCGGAGTTGCGATTGGACCGATACACGATGAGCCCCAGTTTCCGAAACGGCAACCCGAGCATGTCGGACGTCGCGCGCCGGGCAGGCGTATCGCTCGGCACCGTCTCCAACGTGATAAATCATCCCGGCAAGGTGTCACCGAGGACGCGTGCGCGCGTACAGCGAGCGATCACTGCACTCGGCTTCGTCCGCAACGGGGCCGCGGGATCGCTGGCCAAGGGGACGAGCAGCATGATCGGCTTCGTGATCGTCGATCTCGGCAACACCTTCTTCCTCGATGTGGCGCGCGGGGCAGAGGATGAAGCGCAGGGGTCGGGCAGGTCGTTGCTCCTGGCCAATTCGGACATCCAGCGCGCGAAGCAAGACGGTTACCTCTCGTTGTTCGACGAGGAGCGCGTTGCCGGCATCCTCGTTGCACCGCTTCCGCACACGCTGGCGCATGCCGAGAGGGTGAGGGCGCACGGGAGGCCGGTCGTCGTAATCAACGATGCGTTCGAAGATCCGGAGAGCTGCGCCGTCCTCATCGACAACGAGCACGGCGGCTACCTCGCCGCAAAGCACCTCATCGACCGCGGTCGTACGCGGCTCGCGTTCGTGGGCGGTCCCGACGAGCTGACCCCGGTGCACGATCGGCATACCGGAGTCGAGCGCGCGATCGCCGAGACGCGCGGGTCGGTCTCGCTCGAGTACATCCCGACCGGTCAGGTTCAGACCGTCGACGGGCGCGAGATCGGGCAGCAGATCGCTGCGCGAAAACGCGACGGCATTCCCGATGGCATCGTGGCCGCCGCGGATCTGCTCGCGGTCGGAATAGTGCAAGCGCTCCTTCAGGACGGGAGTCTCTCCATCCCTGGGGATGTGGCGATCATCGGCTACGACAACAACCGGATGGCCTGGGACAGCTCGATCCCGATCTCGACAGTGAGCCAGCCGGGCCGCGAAATGGGCAAGGCGGCCGCAGCCCTCCTACTCGATGAGATCGCGAACCCGGAGGAGCACGTCCATCGAAGGATCATTCTCGAACCGACGCTGATCGCCCGTCGAAGCACGATCGCCGACTGAGCTTTTCACCCCCACGCGGGGGATATCCGCAAATTCCTTGCGACTGTCTGCGCGACGACTGTATGCTCGGCCCGAGAAATTGAAGCGCTTCATTAATGATGCGTTTCAATGCCTGATCCGGCGACTGGCCGGACGCACTCAAAGGAGAGGAAGGCAAGATGACACTCAGTCGTCGGATGCGTCGGGTCGTGCGACTCGCCGTGCCGGTCGTTGCAGCAGGTGCGCTGCTCGGCGGGCTGCAGATGGCACCAGCATTCGGATCGCCCGCTGCTGGACACCAGACGGTGCCCGCCGGCTGCCCCTGGATGGATCCACACGAATCCGCCACCAAACGAGCGAATCAGCTCCTCGCGGCGAGCACCCTCGACCAGAAGCTGCGCTGGCTCGACGAGCAGGCGGCGAACAGTCCGGCTCAGACGACGTTCACGGGCGGTCCCTTCGGCGGCGGGGCGACCTATCCGGCGCAGGTCGCCTGCACCCCCACCGTCGTCTACACCGATGGCCCGGACTACGTTCGCGGCACGAAGGGAGCCACCGTCTATCCGTCGCAGATCGCACTGGCAGCGTCCTTCAGCACCGACCTCGCCTACCAGAAGGGCAAGTCCCAGGCGGATGAGGCGTTCCGGTCGGGCAAGAACGTGATCCTCGGCCCGGGCGTCTCGAGCTCGCGCACCCCGCTCGCGGGCCGCACCCCCGAATACCTTGGGGAGGACTCGCTCCTCAGCGGGACCATGGCGGCCGGCGACATCAACGGCATCCAGCAGGGCAACCCGGACGAACCGGTGATGGCAGTCGTCAAGCACTACATCGCCAACGAGCAGGAACTCGACCGGCAGACCAGCTCGTCGAACATCGACGGACGCACCCTGCGCGAGCTCTACAGCATGCCGTTCCAGATCGCGCTGAGCAAGAGCGCACCGGGCGGCATCATGTGCTCGTACAACCAGGTCAACGGCGTCTACGCCTGCGAGAACCCGATCCTGAACAACCTCCTCAAGGGCGCGGACACGAACTTCGCCGGATATGTCACGTCGGACTTCGGTGCGGTGCACTCGACGGCTCCGTCTCTGAACGCCGGACTCGACCAAGAGCTCAACGCTCCGAAGTTCTACACGCCGGCCAACATCAACGCCGCGATCGACAACGGGTCGGTCACGGTCGCCCAGGTCGACCAGGCGGCCTTCCGGGTCGTGCGGGCCTACATCGCCGCAGGGCTCTTCGACCACCCGCTGCCGACGACCCCGACGGCGACCCCCTCGACGGCCGCCAACAAGGCGGTCGCCGAACAGATCGCCGAGCAGGGCTCGGTGCTCCTGCAGAACACCGACAACATCCTGCCGCTGTCGAAGTCGTCCGCGTCGGTCGCCGTCATCGGCCCGACGGCCTCGAACACGCCGACCAACGGGGTCAGCGCGGCGACGGTCTGCGCCGAGGGTTCGCCGAACGCCCCCTTCGGCGGCGGCAACGCCTGCGTGAACCCGGTCGCGCCGCTCGACGCGATCACGACCCGGGCAGCACAGGTCGGTGCGAGCGTCACGTTCAACAACGGATCGGACCCGACCGCTGCGGCGGCGGCTGCGGCATCCGCGAAGGTGGCCATCGTCTTCGGTTACGCCAAGATGGGCGAGTTCGCCGACTCGACCAGCCTCGCTCTGGACAACAACGGCGACGCGCTGATCTCCGCGGTCGCCGCGGCCAACCCGAACACCATCGTGGTGCTCGAGACCGGCACGGCGACGACGATGCCGTGGCTCAGCCAGGTCAAGGGCGTCATCGAGGCGTGGTATCCGGGCGACCAGCAAGGCACGGCGCTCGCCAAGCTCATCTATGGTGACGTGAACTTCACCGGTCGCCTGCCGATGACGTTCCCGAAGTCGCTGGCCGATATCCCGACATCGACGCCGGCCCAGTACCCTGGCCTCCTGTCGAACGGCACCACGACCCGTGCAGCCGGCGACACGTCGATCCGTCAGGTCAGCTACAGCGAAGGTCTCGCCGTCGGTTACAAGTGGTACGAGAGCAAGGGCATCCAGCCGTTGTTCGCGTTCGGCTCCGGCCTGTCGTACACGAGCTTCGCATACAGCAAGCTGCAGATATCGCCCGCGGTTCAGAACAACCCGAAGAAGCCCATCACCGTCTCGGTGACGGTGAAGAACACGGGTGCGAAGACCGGCGTCGAGTCGCCGCAGGTCTACCTGACCCTGCCGACCGCCACGGGTGAACCCGGGCAGCGGCTCGTCGGCTTCACCAAGGTGACCCTCCGGGCCGGTGAGAGCAAGAAGGTGTCGATCACGATCGACCCGTCCTCGGCCGACAAGCCCCTGTCGTACTGGGATTCGACCGCCCACGCCTGGGCGACCGCTCCTGGAACCTACGGCGTGAACGTCGGCGGCTCGTCGACGGCCTCCCTGTCGGCCAGCTTCACGGTCGCTGTCAAGTAGCCACGGCAGAACAGGAGGGCGAGGTGCTTCGGCACCTCGCCCTCCGGCACAACCGAGTGCGGTCATGCGAGGTTGGAGGAGCTCCAGGGCGCTCGAATCCCAGGCCCTCCGCACCGCAAATCGCGCGAGCTATCATGAGCCTGCAGGGGCAGCCCCGGGTGCCCTGAGGCGATCATGACGGAGGACCGGATGGCCTATTTGGAACGACAGACTCCGCTGCCCGATTTCTCGACCGACACCATCCATGCCGACGAAGTGCTCGCGCCGGAAAACGTGGTCTCCACCGGAACCCTTCCTGCTGTCGAGCGAGTCCACGAGCTCATCGAGACCGCCCACGAGCGTTACCGGGGCCTGGATGACGGAGACGTCGCCGACTACATCCCCTCCCTCGGCCGAGCGGACCCGGCCCTCTTCGGTATCAGCGTGTGCAGTGTCGGCGGGCTCACGACGAGTGTCGGCGACTCCGCCCACGCCTTCTCGATCCAATCGATCTCGAAGGTGTTCGTGTTCGCCCTGGTCTGCCACGAACTGGGCCACTCCGAGGTGTCGCGTCGCGTCGGCGTGAACAACACGGGACTCCCGTTCAACTCGGTCATGGCCCTCGAACTGAGCGACGGCGACCCGCGGAATCCGCTCGTCAATGCCGGCGCGATCACGACGACCAGTCTTGCGCCAGGCTCGACGGCCGCAGAGAAGTGGGACTTCGTGCAACGTGGGCTCTCACGTTTCGCCGGGCGACCGCTCGAGATCGACGACGAGGTCTACGCGTCGGAGTCCGCCACCAACCAGCGCAACAGGGCGATCGCCCGGCTGCTCCAGAGCTACGGGCGGATGGAGTTCGACCCGGCCGAGGCGACCGACGTCTATACGAGGCAGTGCTCGCTCCTGGTGACCGCAGAGGATCTCGCCGTCATGGCCGCCACGCTCGCCGATGGAGGTGTCAACCCGATCACCCGCGAGAAGGTGATCGACGCCTCCGTCTGCCGTGACACGCTCGCCGTGATGGCCACGAGCGGACTGTACGAGTTCTCGGGGGACTGGCTGTTCGAGGTGGGCATTCCAGCCAAGAGCGGCGTCTCGGGCGGAATCGTCACGGTCGCACCGGGCAAGGGCGGCCTCGGAACGTTCTCCCCGCGGCTCGATCCCGCAGGCAACAGCGTGCGCGGGCAGCGCGCCGCGCGATTCCTCTCCCATTCGCTCGGGCTCGACATTTTCGCGTCGGTCCCGGGTGAGTTCTGAACCGTTCACTAGTCCGCCGCGATCACCCTAGACACATACGCCGACCTCTTCGACGACGACCTCGACGAGGTCGCGGTGCGCCTCAACGAGGGAGGTCATCAGAAAAGTGTGGGCTCGGCGGGCCGAATCGGCTGGCTGAGGAAAGAGCGAAGGCCCAGACTTCCGCGTGATCACGCGGATCTCGGGGCCTTCAATCACTCAAGAGGATGGCGGAGAATGGGGGATTCGAACCCCCGAGGGCTTGCACCCAACACGCTTTCCAAGCGTGCGCCATAGGCCACTAGGCGAATTCTCCTGGGTTGCCACCGCTTGTGGGCGACGGCTCACAATATCTTAGCGGACGCCGGAGCCGGTGGCGTGCACGGCCTCCCAGCCGGAGCCGCTAGACTGTTTGGCGGCTCCCCACGTGGCGCCATCCAGGCCAACTCCCCCAGGGCGGAAACGCAGCAAGGGTAACCAGGCTCTGGCGGGTGCGTGGGGGGTCTTTTTCGTGTCCGGCATCGCATGGTTCGTCTTCAGGATCCGGCGGAGCGCGCCGCGTAGAGTGTGGGCAGCACAGCAGCTGTCCAACACCCTCCCAATTGTTCTACGCTTTGTAGAATGACACTCCGACGAGTCGAGGTGCGCGAATGACCGAGCAGGTTTCCGTGGAGCAGGGGATCGCCGAGCTGGCGTCCGAAGCGTACGTGGTCGGCTTTCCGCTCGTGTTCGATCTCGAGCAGGTCGACCGCTTCACGCGGGAGGGGCTCGGGGCCGTGCCGCCCACGCCCTACAACACGTTCGGCCACGCGCGGGTGCTCGCCGGCCCGGAGACCGAGTTCGTGTCGGTCAACAACGACACCGTCTACTCGATCGCACAGCTCGACCTGGGCGTCGGGCCGCTGCTGCTGGAGGTTCCCGCCGTCGGCGACCGCTACTACGTGCTGCAGTTCGTCGACGCCTGGACCGACAACTTCGCCTATGTCGGCACGCGCGCGACGGGCTCGGAGGCGGGCAGGTTCCTGCTGGTCCCGCCGGAGTGGGAAGCCGGCGAGGCCGACGAGGCCGACGAGGCGACCGTCATCCGGTTCCCGACCCGCATCGGCACCATCGTCGGCCGCTGGGCGGTCGCGGGGCTCGACGACCTCCCGGCCGTGCACGCCCTCCAGGACGCTCTGACGCTGACGCAGACACGAGAGTCGTTCGCCCCTCCCGCTGGTGTCCCGGAGGTCGAGAGCACGAACAGCGAGGCGATCACGTTCTTCGAGCGGATGCGGGTCTGGTCGCAGGAGTTCCCGCCGGCGGAGCACGACCGGCTCGCGCTCGCGACCTACGAATCGATCGGGCTCACGGGCTCCACGCCCATCGCCGACCTGCACGACGGCGTCCGCGATGCGCTGGAGGAGGGCTACGCCGTCGGCAAGCAGGCCTTGGAGTCGGCCCTGCACACCGCTGTCCCGCTGGTCGACGGCTGGCAGGTCAACCTCCATGTCTTCGACTACAACACCGACTTCTTCGAGGTGGGTGCTCTCGACAGCCCCGCCTGGCAGCTGGCCGACCCCACCACCCGCTACGCGCACCGCGCCGCCGCGGCCCTCGGCGGCCTCTGGGGCAACCACGGCTACGAGGCCGCCTACTTCCCGACGTACGTCGACGCCGACGGGGAGGCCCTCACGGGAGACCACGTGTACCGCCTGCGCCTGAGCCCGACCCCGCCGGTGGGCGCCTTCTGGTCGATCACGATGTACGACCTCCCGCACTACTACCTGGTCGAGAACCCGATCGGGCGCTACTCGCTGGGCGATCGCACGCCGGGGATCGTCTACGACGACGACGGCGGGCTGACCGTCACGATGAGCGCCGACCGCCCGGCGGGTGCGACGGCCGCGGCCAACTGGCTCCCGGCGCCGCGGGGCGCGTTCCGCCCGCTGCTGCGGCTGTACGCGCCGGGGCCGGCCGTTCTCGACGGCAGCTACCGGCTCTCGCCGATCGAGCGAGTTGCGACAGAAGACCACGAAGACCACGAAGACCACGACCACACACCGCCGATCGACGAGGAGACCCGCTGACCGTGGCCCGTTCGCTCTACATCACCTCCGCGGAGGGGCACACCGGTAAATCGACCGTCGCCCTCGGCGTGCTCGAGTCGCTGCGGCACTCCGTCGAACGCGTCGCCGTCTTCCGGCCGATCGCCCGCTCGGCCGTCGAGCGCGACTACGTCCTCGAGCTGCTGCTCGACCGGGTGAGCGCCGAGCTCACCTACGAGGAGGCCATCGGTGTCACTTACGAGGACGTCCACGCCGACGCCGACGCCGCCCTCGGCGAGATCGTCCGGCGCTTCCGCGACGTGGAGGCGCGCAGCGACGCTGTCGTGATCCTCGGCTCCGACTACACCGACGTCGGCAGCCCGACAGAGCTCGGCTACAACGCCCGCATCGCCGCGAACCTCGGGGCGCCGGTGCTGTTGGTGCTGGGAGGCCGCATCGGCCAGGGCTTCGGCGAGAGGCTCGGTCAGGCCGACCCGCGCTCGCCGGAGGAGCTGCGCCAACTGGCCGAGCTCGCCCTCGCCGAGCTGCGCGAGGAGCACGCCGGCGTGATCGCGGTCATCGCCAACCGTGCCGACTCCGAGCGCCTCGACGCGATCGTGGGCGCCGTCGGCGAAGCGGTCGCCAGCGCGGGGCCGGCGGTCGCGGCAGGTCCGGAGGAGCCTCCGGTGTGGGCGATCCCGGAGGACGCCTTCCTGGTGGCGCCCAGCATCCGGTCGATCATGGAGGTCACCGGCGGGACGCTCATCGCAGGCGACGAGGAACTGCTCGCACGCGAGGCACTCGGGGTCGTCGTGGCCGGCATGTCGATGAACAACGTCCTGCCGCGTCTCGTGGAGGGGGCGGTCGTCGTCGTGCCCGGCGACCGCACCGAAGTTCTCCTGGCCGTGCTGATGGCGAACGCGTCCGGCACCTTCCCCTCGATCGCGGGCATCGTGCTGAACGGCGGGTTCGACCTCCCGGAGCCCATCGAGCGACTCCTCGCCGGCCTGCGGTCGCCGCTGCCGATCGTGCGCACGACGTTGGACACCTACGAGACGGTGGTGCGCATCACGCACGCGCGGGGACGGCTGGCCGCCGACTCGCAGCGCAAGTACGACACCGCGCTCGCGCTGTTCGAGCGGTTCGTCGACGCCGACAGGCTGCTGGCGCTGCTCGACGTCTCGCGGCACCAGGTGGTCACGCCGCTCATGTTCGAGTACGACCTCATCGAGCGCGCCCGCGCCGCCGACAAGCACATCGTGCTCCCGGAGGGCGAGGACGATCGCGTCCTGCGCGCCGCGGCGACCCTGCTGTCGCGCGGGGTCGCCCGGCTCACGATCCTCGGCGAGCCCTTCGAGGTGCGGTCGCGGGCGATCGAGCTCGGCCTCGACCTCAGCCGCGCGGAGGTGCTGAGCCCGTTCGACGACGTGCTGCGGCTGCGCTTCGCGAACGAGTACGCGAAGTTGCGCGCCCACAAAGGCATCACGGTCGACCAGGCCGCCGACACCGTCACCGACGCCTCCTACTTCGGCACGATGATGGTGCACCTCGGCCTCGCCGACGGAATGGTCTCGGGAGCGGCGCACACGACCGCGCACACCATCCGGCCTGCATTCGAGATCATCAAGACGCGTCCGGGTGTGTCCGTCGTGTCGAGCGTGTTCCTGATGGCGCTGGCCGACCGGGTGCTCGTCTACGGCGACTGCGCCGTCGTCCCCGATCCGACGTCGGAGCAGCTGGCCGACATCGCGGTGTCGTCCGCGCGCACGGCCGAGCAGTTCGGGATCGAGCCGCGGGTGGCGATGCTGTCGTATTCGACCGGCGACTCGGGGGCCGGGGCGGACGTCGACAAGGTTCGCACGGCCACCGAGCTGGTCCGTGAGCGCGAGCCGCAACTCGCCGTCGCCGGCCCGATCCAGTACGACGCGGCCGCCGACGCCGCCGTGGCTGCCGCCAAGATGCCGGGCTCGGAGGTCGCCGGGCGTGCGACGGTGTTCATCTTCCCCGACCTCAACACCGGCAACAACACGTACAAGGCGGTGCAGCGCAGCGCGGGCGCGGTCGCGATCGGGCCGGTGCTGCAGGGCCTCCGCAAACCGATCAACGACCTGTCGCGCGGGGCGACCGTGGAGGACATCGTCGACACCGTCGCGATCACGGCGATCCAGGCGGCGCTCTCATGAGCGCCGTGCTGGTCGTCAACAGCGGCTCGTCGTCACTCAAGTACCAGCTGATCGACGCAGCGAGCGAGGAGGCGCTGGCCTCCGGGCTGATCGAGCGGATCGGCGAGGCCTCCGGCCACATCCGCCACACCGGCCCGCGCGGCCGCTGGGAGACCACGCTCGCGATCCCCGACCACACGGCGGCGTTCCGGGTGATGCTCGACGCGTTCGGGTCGGAAGGGCCGAGCCTCGACGAGAACCCGCTCGCCGCGGTCGGGCACCGGGTGGTGCACGGCGGCAAGCGCTTCTTCGAGCCGACGATCGTGACGCCGCTCGTGGAGATCAACATCGAGGATCTCTCCGACCTCGCGCCGCTGCACAATCCCGCCAACCTCCAAGGCATCCGCGCGGCGAAGGCGGCCTTCCCCGACGTGCAGCACGTCGCCGTGTTCGACACCGCCTTCCACCAGACGCTCGCGCCGGAGGCGTACACCTACGCGATCGACGCGGCGCTGGCCGACAAGCACCGGGTGCGCCGGTACGGCTTCCACGGCACCTCGCACAAGTACGTGTCGGGAGCGGCGGCGGACTTCGTCGGCCGCGCGCTCGGCGAGCTCAAGCAGATCGTCCTCCATCTCGGCAACGGCGCGTCGGCCTGCGCGGTCGACGGAGGCCGCTCGGTGGACACGTCGATGGGTATGACGCCGCTGGAGGGGCTCGTGATGGGCACGCGCTCGGGCGATCTCGACCCCGCCGTGCTCGTGCATCTGGCGCGCCGCGCCGGCCTCGGGATCGACGACCTCGACGAGCTGCTCAACCGACGCAGCGGGCTGCTCGGGCTCTCCGGCCACGGCGACATGCGCGACGTCCGGCACGCCGCGGAGTCGGGGGACGTCGCCGCACGGTTGGCCCTCGACACGACGGTGCACCGGCTCAAGCACTACATCGGCGCCTACACCGCACTGCTGGGCGGTCTCGACGTGCTGACCTTCACTGCGGGGATCGGCGAGAACGACTGGAGGCTGCGCGCCGAGGTGTGCGCCGGCCTGGAGGTCCTGGGCATCCGGCTCGATCCCGAGCGCAACGCCGACGGCTCGAGCGAGGCCAGGCGGATCTCCGCCGACGACTCCCGCGTGACCGTGCTCGTCGTCCCCACCGACGAGGAGCTCGAGATCGCGCGCCAGTCCCTGCAGGCGGTCGGCGCGGGCTGAGCGGGCGGGTGCGGCATGCGGCGGCGCGGCGACGAGGCCGAGCGGGTCGGACGGCCCACCCGGAGGGCATCCCTGCGCACCGCGGTCGCGACGGCCGTCGCAGCGGGCTTCGCCCTGGTCGCCGCGCTGAGCGGGTGCGCGACGATCGACGGCCCGGCCGGGCCCCGATTCGTCACGCCGCCCCTGATCCGGTTCAGCTCCGTGCTGTGGCCGGTTCCTCTGCAACTGGTGGGGGCGCAGCCCGGCACCCGGTTGCGGATCACGGCCTCCCTCACTTCGGCGCGCGGCACGTGGACGTCGAGGGCCACCTACGACGTCGGCGGCGACGGGACGATCGACTTCGCCCATGACCGACCCCAGCTCGCTCCGTTCACCCGGCCGGACTCCGCCGGCCTGTTCTGGTCGCTGCGCGGCCCGTCGCTCGGCGCGGTGGATCTCGCCCGGCAATGGATGCGCGACACCAGTCCCGTGACGCTGACCGCGGCCGACGGGGATCGCGTCGTCGCGCGCCGGACGTTCCGGCTCCAGGGGCTGGGCTCCAGCGCGCGATCCGACACGGTCTACACGCACGACCTTTCGCCGGACGGCGCCGGCAGCCAGCCGCCGCCGCACGAGACCCACGAAGACGGGCCGATCGGCACCTTCTGGAGCGCCGCCTCGATCGAGCGGCCGACCGGACCGGCCGTGCTCATGTTCGACGACCCGTCGCCGGGGGCGTCGTCGGCGTTCACGGCTCCGGTGCTCTCGCAGTTCGGGGCATCGGTGTTCGTCATCCCGGTCAGCTCGCCGGACGGGGTGCACGTCTCGACGGTGATCGACAGCGGCACAGTCTCGGCGGTGCTCGAGTGGATGCACCACCGGGTCGGCGTCGATCCCCGGCACATCTTCGTCTACGGAACGGGAGCGGCCGAGCAGCTGGCGGTCTGGGCGGCCACCACCTTCCCGAAGCAGTTGCACGGACTGTTCGGGGGCGGCGGCGCGTCATCGTTGTTGTGCCTGGCCGGGTCGAGTGCGTCACCGGTCTTCGCCGGGAGCGTCGGGCTGCCCTGCGAGCGTGAGCCCGGGCCGGCGGTCGCTCCTCCGTCACTGCAGGAGGTCGCCGGACCGGTCGTCCTGATCTGCGGCCGCGACGACGGCGTGTTCGCGAGCGCGTGCGACGACCTCCAGGTTCTCTCGCGCACCCGCACGCTGCGCGCCGGCGATCAGCTCCTCCTGGAGGCGCGCGCGGCTCACGCCGTCACGGTGCCTCCCGGTCTCCCCATCGCGTTGCCGATCGGCGGCGACTCCTCCGGCGCGGACGCCCAGGCGACGCAGGGCGCACGCATCGCGTTCTGGAACGCGGTGGGGCAACAGCTGCTGCGGGCGGTGCTCTCGTGACCGGGAGGTCGCGCTCGGCCAGGCGGGGGCGCGGGTGGGCCGCGCTCGTGGCGACAGGCGTGCTGTCGGCCGTGGCGGCGCTCAGCGGCTGTGTGACCGCCCCGGCCGGCGGCACCCAGATCGTCGTGGCGCGCTTCGGCAACGCGACGGCCGATCCCGTCGTCGTCTCGGTGACCGGCCTGCGACCGGGGCAGGACGTCGTCCTCACCGCCACGGCGACGACTCTGGCGGGGGAGTGGAGATCGCGGGCGCTCTACGCGGTGCCCCCGACCGGAATCGTCGACACCTCCTCCCAGCAGCCGATCACCGCGCCGTTCGTGCGCCCGGATGCCGCCGCGCTGTTCTGGAGCATGAGCGGCCCCGCCGTGAGCCAGACCGACCTGGAGCGCGCCTGGGCCGAGGGACCCGTGCGGATCGCGCTGACCGCGCAGCAGCAGGGGGTGCAGGTCGCGACGACCGAGGTGCAGCGCTCGCCGCTGGCGGCGCAGAGCGTCGAGCGTGATGTGAGCGTGGCCGATCTGACCCGGGACGCGGCGGCCGGCGACGCCGTCCCGCCGGCGACAGGCCCGGGCCTGCGCGTCGGCACCCTTTTCACTCCGCTGCCGACGCTCGTCCATCCGCGCCCGGGAGTGCTGCTGATCGACGGCGACGACGATGCGGCGTCGGGTGCGTTCGCGGCACGGAGGATCGCTGCCATCGGCTTCCCCGTGCTGACGCTTCCGGCGTTCGGCCCGGAGGGGCAACTCCCCGGGTCGGCGGCGCTCTCGGTGCAGACCTTCGACGCCGCGCGCGCCTGGCTTTCCCGTCGGCCGGGCGTCGACCCCGACCGCATCGTCGTCTACGGCACAGGACCGGCCGCCCCGATCGCGCTCTGGTTCGCGGCGAACGAGCCGGGAGCGGTCTACGGCGCCATCGCCGCCAGCGGTCCCACCGCGGGACTCTGCGCGTCGTCGGCCGGCGCGCCGACGCTGCTCGACGACGGCCGTCCCGTTCCGTGCGCCGACCCGTCCCGGACGATCGCCGACACCCCGATCCTCCCGCTGGGCCGCATCCCGGGACCGCTCCTGCTCGCCTGCGGCACAGCGGACGAGCTGCTGCCGACTGCCTGCGACTGGACCAGCGCGGGCGCCGCGGCCCGGGGGCCTCGCGCCACGGGCGAGACGCTCTTCGCCGACGGATCGGCGGACGAGCTGAGCGCGCCTCCGATGCTCCCGATCGGGCTGAGCGACCTGCCGCCCCAGACCGCGCAGGCGACGAAGGACGCCCGCGTGGCATTCTGGTCGCGGGTGACCGCACTGTTGGAGGGAGCGATCGGGCCGTGAACACCGCGCGGATCCGCACGACGCGCCGCCGTCTGCTCGCGGCGCTGGCCGGCGTCGCCCTCGCGGCGGTCGCGCTGGCCGCCTGCAGCTCGCAGACCGCCGCGGCGGGCCCGCGCTTCCAGCTCAGCGCGAATCCCAGCCCGGTCTGGCAGCCGGTCGGCATCCGCGTCGTCGCCCTCCCTCCCGGTCAGCAGGTCACCATCCACGCTGTGCTGCGCCCCGGCGGCCAATGGTCCTCGCAGGCGGTCTACGCCGTGCCGGCCGACGGCGTCGTCGACCTGGCCAGAGACGCGCCGATGAAGGCCCCGTTCACCGGGGCCGACGGGATGGGGTTGTTCTGGACCCTGCACAGCACCACCGGCGAGGCGGCGACGTCGGACGTGACCTGGGGCGGTTCCTCGTTCTCCGTCGACCTCCAGGCGTCGGTCGCGGGCCGCCCGGTCGCGGAGGCGCGTGTGCAGCGCACCGGCCTCACGGTGGCGGCACCCGCGCGGGCCGTGTTCGACGACGGGATCACGGGCGACTACTTCCAGCCCACCAGCTCGGCGGAGGGCGTGCGGCCGGGAGTCATCGTGTTCGACGGCACCGACCCCGGCTCGCAGACGGGGGTGCTCACCGCGGCGACGCTCGCCGCGCTCGGCTTCCCGACGCTCGACCTGTCGACCTACGGTTCGGCCGGTCAGCTCGACCCGGTGCGCAGCTTCCCGGCCGAGCGGTTCCTCTCCGCTCTGAGCTGGCTGCGGTCGCAACCGGGCGTCGACGACCAGCGCATGTTCACGTTCGGCACCTCGCGCGGTGCGCAGCTCGCGCTCTGGGCGGCGGCGGCGTATCCCGGCACGGTCTACGGGGCGATAGCGCCGGGAGGCACGACCGGCCTGATCTGCCCGTCGCAGGTGCCGAGCCCCACGGTGACGGTCGACGGCGCCTGGGTGCCCTGCACGACCGGCACCCACGACCCCGCTTCCGCCGCGGTGCTCGACCTCCAGAGGATCCCCGGGCCGGTCGTGCTCGGCTGCGCCGGCCACGACGAGGAGCTCGCCAACGGGTGCGCCTGGCTCGACGCCGCCGCGGCCAAACGGCCGCAGCGCGAGGGCGACGCCTACCTGCGCGCCCCGGACGCGACGCACCTCTTCTATCTGCCGCCCTACACGCCGCTGCTGCTGCCGACGGGGTCGGCCGCGCAGCCGACGGAGCGTGCCAGGGAGGCTCTCTGGGCGGACATCCTCTCCGCGCTCACCGCGCCGTCGTCGGTCCCGGGCCACTGAGGCCGATTGTCGGCGGCGGCAAGTAGCATGTGTGGGTGGTAACCGCTCTCTATCGCCGCTATCGGCCCGACACCTTCGCCGAGATGATCGGCCAGTCGCAGGTGACGGAGCCGCTGATGACGGCGCTACGCACCAACCGGGTCAACCACGCCTACCTGTTCTCCGGTCCGCGTGGCTGCGGCAAGACCACGTCGGCGCGCATCCTGGCCCGCTGCCTGAACTGCGCCGAGGGCCCAACCGACACCCCGTGCGGAAAGTGCGCCAGCTGCGTCGAGCTCAGCCGCGACGGCTCCGGGTCGCTCGACGTCGTCGAAATCGACGCCGCCAGCCACAACGGTGTCGACGACGCCCGCGACATCCGCGAGCGCGCCATCTTCGCCCCGGCCCGCGACCGCTACAAGATCTTCATCCTCGACGAGGCGCACATGGTCACACCGCAGGGCTTCAACGCCCTGCTGAAGATCGTGGAGGAGCCGCCGGAGCACGTGAAGTTCATCTTCGCGACCACCGAGCCCGAGAAGGTCATCGGCACGATCCGCTCGCGCACCCACCACTACCCGTTCCGCCTGGTGCCGCCCGCGCAGATGCTCGAGTACATCCAGGGCCTCTGCGACAGCGAGGGCATGACCGTGGCGCCCGGAGTCCTGCCGCTCGTCGTGCGCGCGGGAGGCGGCTCGCCGCGCGACACCCTCTCGCTCCTCGACCAGCTGATGGCCGGTTCCGAGGGCAGCGCGATCGAGTACGAGCGGGCCGTCGCGCTGCTCGGCTACACCCACGCCGCACTGCTCGACGAGGTCATCGACGCCATCGCCGCCCGCGACGCCGCCGGTGCGTTCGCCGCGGTCGACCGCGTCATCCAGACCGGGCAAGACCCGCGGCGGTTCGTCGACGACCTGCTGGAGCGGCTGCGCGACCTCATCGTCGTCGCCGCGACCAGCGTCGAAGGCGCCGCCGCCGTGCTGCGCGGGGTGCCGCAGGACGAGCTCGACCGCATGGGCGTGCAGGCGATGAAATTCGGCGCCGCCGAGCTCAGCCGATCGGCCGACATCGTCAACGCCGCGCTCACCGAGATGACCGGCGCCACCTCGCCCCGCCTCCACCTCGAGCTGATGATCGCGCGCGTGCTGGTGCCGTCGAGCGACGACACCGAGCGCGGCGCGCTCGCCCGCGTGGAGCGCCTCGAGCGCCGCGTCGGCGTCAGCGACGCGAGCGGGCCCGATGAGGTGCGCGCCGCGGCTCCGGCTCGGGCGGCTGCGCCTGCCACCGCGCCGGCCGCTCCCGCGCCGGTTACGCCTGCGCCAACCGCTCCCGTTGCGACCCCTCCCGTCTCGGAGGCGCCGCCCAGGCCCGAGCCGGTCGAACGCGCGGCGGAGACGCCGAAGCGCTCTGCGGCTGCCGCAACCCCGACCGCGGCGACTTCGGCCGAGGAGCCGGCCCCGTCAGCTCCCGCTGCCTCCGCACCTGCCGCACCTGCACCGGTCGGCGCGGTGACCACGCAGCAGGTCAAGGACTCCTGGCCGCAGATCCTCGATGCGGTCCAGCGCGCCAAGCGCAGCGCGTGGATGGTCGTGTTCACGGCCCAGGTGCGCTCGCTGAAAGAGGACGTGCTCACCCTGTCGTTCCCGAGCGACAACGACGTGCAGAGTTTCCGACAGCCGCAGACGGCGGGCGGCCAGAGTGTGAGCGAATACCTGCGTCAGGCGATCATCGAGATCCTGGGCATCCGGGTCAAGTTCATCGCGCGCGCCGACGGAGCTCCCGCCGGCGGCGCTCCTTCGCGGCCGAGCGGCGGAGCATCCTCCGCTCCGGAGGCCCCGACCTGGCCGGGCGCCGGCGGCGACGCGGCCGGCGTGGCCGCGCCCGCGCGCCCCGCCTCGCAGACGTCTGTCGCCCCGCCCGCTCCGTCCACGTCCGCGTCGTCGGCTTCGTCGTCGGCGCCCTCGTCTGCCGCAGCGTCCGCACCGTCGGCGGCTGTGACCGAATGGGCGACCGTCGCCATTCCGGCGTCGGTGCCGTCCGCTGTCGCCACCCTGGAGCGACCGCAGGTCGACGCCGAGCGCGCGAGCGCCCCGAACGCCGAGCCGTCGACGATCGCCACTGCCGACGATGTGCCGCCGGACGACCTGGAGGCCCCGGAGGAGACCGAGCCTCCCTACGAGTCCGTGGTTCCGGAGGAGCCTGCCGGCGACTGGAACGCCGCACCCACCGCGGGAGCGGTGGCGTCACCGCAACCTCCCGCGCGCGCGGCCGCCCCGCAGCGTGCCGCAGCGCCCGCCGCCGCCGACCGTCCGGCGGCCGACCGTCCGGCGGAGCGCACCGCGCCGGCCGCCGGGTCGCGCACGCCCACTTTCCAGGCGCCGCAGCGCTACGGCGAGGCCGTCGTCCGCGAGATCCTCGGGGCGACCTTCCTCGAGGAGCAGCCTGCGCCTCCTTCGCCGGGGATGAGGTAGCGGCGTGTACGAAGGCATCGTCCAAGAGCTGATCGACGAGCTCGGGCGTCTTCCCGGCATCGGCCCGAAGTCGGCGCAGCGCATCGCGTTCCACATCCTCCAGACCGAGAGCTTCGACGTCACGCGTCTGGCGGAGGTACTGCTCGAGGTGCGCGACAAGGTGCGGTTCTGCGAGATCTGCGGCAACGTCTCCGAACAGGCGACGTGCTCGATCTGCCGCGACCCGCGTCGCTCGCCCGAGCTGATCTGCGTGGTCGAAGAGGCGAAAGACGTCGTCGCGATCGAGCGGACCCGTGAGTTCCGCGGGCTCTACCACGTGCTCGGTGGCGCCATCAGCCCGATCGACGGTGTCGGCCCCGACGACCTCCGCATTCGCCAGCTCATGCAGCGTCTCGCCGACGGCACGGTGCAGGAGGTCATCATCGCGACCGACCCGAACCTCGAGGGGGAGGCGACGGCCACCTACCTCAGCCGCCTGCTGACCACGCTCGAGATCCGGGTCACGCGCCTGGCCTCCGGCCTCCCGGTCGGCGGCGACCTCGAGTACGCCGACGAGGTCACCCTCGGCCGCGCCTTCGAGGGCCGTCGCCAGGTTTCCTGACCTTCCGCCCCTCCCGCCTGCAGCGGGGAACCCCGTCACATGGCCGATCGGGCATATCCCCGGCCGGTAGAATGGTCACTCCCGTGAGTTCTGGAGAGCCTGTGGCCCTGATCGTTCAGAAGTTCGGCGGCTCGTCCGTCGCGAATGCCGAGAGCATCAAGCGCGTCGCCAAGCGCATCGTCGAGACCCGCAAGGCGGGCAACGAGGTCGTCGTCGCCGTCTCCGCGATGGGAGACACCACTGATGAGCTCGTCGACCTCGCCCACGAGGTCACGCCGATCCCGGCCCCGCGCGAGCTCGACATGCTGCTCACCGCGGGGGAGCGCATCTCGATGGCGCTCCTCGCCATGTCCATCAAGAGCATGGGATACGACGCGCGCTCGTTCACGGGCAGTCAGGCCGGCATGATCACCGACGCCCAGCACGGCGCAGCGCGCATCGTCGACGTGACCCCCGGCCGCATCCAGGACGCCCTCGACGAGGGGGCGATCGCCATCGTCGCCGGCTTCCAGGGCTTCAACCGCGACACCCGCGACATCACCACGCTGGGTCGCGGCGGCTCCGACACCACCGCGGTCGCTCTCGCTGCCGCGCTCGGCGCCGAGGTCTGCGAGATCTACACCGACGTCGACGGCGTCTTCACCTCCGACCCGCGGCAGGTGCCGCTCGCCCGCAAGATCGACCGGATCACCAGCGAGGAGATGCTGGAGCTCGCCGCAGCGGGCGCCAAGGTGCTGCACATCCGGGCCGTCGAATACGCCCGCCGTCACAACGTGACCCTGCACGTGCGCTCCTCGTTCTCGAACAAAGAGGGCACGTACGTCCTCAACGAAGCAGCGGCGGCCGAGGCCGCCAAGAAGGATGGAACCGTGGAAGAGCCCATCATCTCCGGAGTGGCCACCGATCTGAGCGAGGCCAAGATCACCGTCGTCGGCGTGCCCGACGTGCCGGGCAAGGCCGCGCAGATCTTCAAGATCGTCGCGAAGGCCAACGCCAACGTCGACATGATCGTGCAGAACGTGTCCGCGGCGGCGACGAGCCTCACCGACATCTCGTTCACCCTGCCCAAGTCGGAGGGCCAGCGCGTGCTGCAAGCGCTCACTTCCGAGAAGGACGAGGTCGGCTTCCAGTCGCTGCAGTACGACGACCAGATCGGCAAGCTCGCGCTCGTCGGTGCGGGGATGCGCACGAACACGGGCGTCTCCGCCGCGCTGTTCGAGGCGCTGTTCGAGGCCGGCATCAACATCGAGATGATCTCGACGAGCGAGATCCGCATCTCCGTCGTGACGCGCGCCGACACCGTCGCCGAGGCCGCCCGGGTCGTGCACACCGCATTCGGCCTCGACGGCGACGAGAAGGCGGTCGTCTACGCCGGTACCGGCCGCTAGACGCGGCCGCACCTCCATGCCCAGGGAATGCGCCGGCCCGCCCTCCCGTTCGACACTTCAGACCACGACTCGAAGGAACACACCATGAGCGAGACCGCCCCCGGATTCGACATCGCCGTCGTCGGCGCCACCGGCCAGGTCGGCAGCGTGATGCGCCGCCTGCTGGAGGAGCGCGACTTCCCGGTGAAGAGCATCCGCTTCTTCGCCTCCTCGCGCTCGGCCGGCACGACGCTGCCCTTCCGCGGCCAGGAGATCACCGTCGAGGACGTCGCGACGGCCGACGTCTCCGGGATCGACATCGCGCTCTTCTCGGCCGGGGCCACCGGCTCGAAGGCCCACGCGCCGCGGTTCGCCGAAGCAGGCGCCATCGTGATCGACAACTCCAGCGGCTGGCGCATGGACCCGGACGTTCCGCTCGTGGTCTCCGAGGTCAACCCCGAGGCGATCGCCGACGCGCGCAAGGGCATCATCGCCAATCCCAACTGCACCACCATGGCCGCCATGCCCGTGCTGAAGGTGCTGCACGAGGAGGCCGGCCTCCAGCGACTCATCGTGAGCACCTACCAGGCCGTCTCGGGATCGGGTCTCGCAGGGGCCGAGGAGCTCGCCGGGCAGATCCGCACCGCGGTCGCCGACGAGAACCTCCTGCAGCTCGTGCACGACGGCTCGGCCGTCGCGATGCCGGAGCCCGTCAAGTACGTGCGCCCGATTGCGTTCGACGTCATCCCGCTGGCCGGCTCGATCGTCGAAGACGGCCAGAACGAGACCGACGAAGAGAAGAAGCTCCGCAACGAGAGCCGCAAGATCCTCGGCCTCCCCGATCTGCTCGTGAGCGGCACCTGCGTGCGCGTGCCGGTGTTCACCGGCCACTCGCTGTCGATCAACGCCGAGTTCGGGTCGGCGATCTCGCCCGAGCGCGCCACCGAGCTGCTCTCCGTCGCCCCGGGCGTGCAGCTCACCGACGTGCCGACGCCGCTGGAGGCCGCGGGCCAGGACCCGAGCTTCGTCGGCCGCATCCGTGCCGACGAGGGCGCCCCGGAGGGCCGCGGCCTCGCGCTATTCATCAGCAACGATAACCTCCGCAAGGGCGCAGCGCTCAACGCGGTGCAGATCGCGGAGCTCGTCGCCGAGCGCCTGAGCACCCGCGTCGCCGGCTGACCATCCGCCGAAGGGCACGCAAACGCCCCTAAAACCCCGTTTTAGGGGCGCTTACGTGCCCTTCGATGCCGCTCCGCGCGAGATCTGTCTTGATGTCGAGACAGATCTCCGCGCGACGAGAGGTCGGGAGCGCCGCTCACCGTAGGATTGTCTGGTGAGCACTGATCCCATCGACGTCGTCCTGATCGGCGGCGGCATCATGAGCGCCACGCTGGGCTCCCTGATCCAGCGCGTGCAGCCCGACTGGAGCATCCGCATCTACGAGTCCCTGGGCGCCGTCGCCCAAGAGAGCTCCAACCCGTGGAACAACGCAGGCACGGGCCACGCCGCTCTCTGCGAGCTCAACTACATGCCGGAGGCCGCCGACGGCTCCGTCGACCCGGCCAAGGCCATCAGCATCAACGAGCAGTTCCAGCTGAGCCGCCAGTACTGGGCCTCCCTCGTCGCCGCCGGGCACCTGCCCGACCCGCGCTCCTTCATCAACGCCACCCCGCACATGACCTTCGTGCGCGGCCGCGACAACATCCGCTACCTCCGCAAGCGCTACGAGGCGCTGAAGGACCAGCCGCTGTTCGAGGGCATGGAGTTCTCCGAAGACCCCGCGACGATCGGCGAGTGGACGCCGCTGCTCACCAAGAAGCGCAGCGCCAAGCAGCGTATCGCGGCGACCCGGCAGACCGCGGGCACCGACGTCGACTTCGGCGCGCTCACGCGTGCGCTCGTCGACGACCTCGTCGACAACGGCGCGGAGCTCGCGCTCAACCACCGCGTGCGCAGCATCAAGCGCACCTCCGACGGACTCTGGCGCATCAAGGTGCGCCACGAGGTCGGCCACACGCCGCACGAGGCCACTGCGCGATTCGTCTTCGTCGGCGCCGGCGGCGGCGCCCTGCACCTGTTGCAGAAGTCGGGCATCCCCGAGATCGAGGGCTTCGGCGGGTTCCCGATCTCCGGGCAGTTCCTGCGCACGTCCGACCCGAAGATCGTCGCCCAGCACCAGGCCAAGGTCTACGGCAAGGCCGCAGTGGGCGCCCCGCCGATGTCGGTGCCGCACCTCGACACCCGCGTCGTCGACGGCGAGGCCTCGCTGCTCTTCGGCCCGTACGCCGGCTTCAGCCCCAAGTTCCTGAAGAGCGGCAGCTGGTGGGACCTCCCCGGCTCGGTTCGCGCGGGCAACCTCGGGCCGATGCTCGCCGTCGCGCGCGACAACTTCGACCTCATCAAGTACCTGGTCGGCGAGCTGCTCGCCAATCGCGCCAAGAAGATGAAGGCGCTGCAGGAGTTCATGCCCACCGCCAAGTCGGAGGACTGGGAGCTCATCACGGCCGGCCAGCGCGTGCAGGTCATGAAGAAGGACCCGAAGAAGGGCGGCGTGCTGCAGTTCGGCACCGAGGTCATCGCCTCGGCCGACGGCTCGATCGCCGGCCTCCTCGGTGCATCGCCGGGCGCGTCGACCGCGGTCCCGATCATGATCGACCTGCTGCAGACCTGCTTCCCCGACCGCTACGCGGGCTGGCTGCCGACGATCAAGAAGCTGATCCCGACCGTCGGCTCGACGCTCAACGACCGCCCGAAGGAGGCCGCGCGCGTGCTCGCGGAGACCGCGGCGGTGCTCGACCTGGAGGAGCAGCCGGCCGGGCAGGTCGTCCGGGCCTGACCTCCTCTCGAGCAGTCGGTCCGTACCGTGCGGTACGGACCGACTGGACAGCCGCGCCGTCGACCTGTTAGAGTCGGCGGCGCTATGAAGTGAGAACCTCCTCTCGTCCCGCGCCCGAGGCGCCGTCGATCGAGTGAGCGACCCCATAGGTCCTGCGCCGCCTGGTCATTCCAGCACCGGGCGCTCCGGCGCAACTCGTCCACGGAAGTCCGCCCGGCGGGAATCTGCTCCTGACGGAGCGCCCGGAAGGTGGTTCTCATGCATACCCTCACCCTCTCCCCGCTGCGCGCGGACGGCGTCTCAGTGCGCTACGGCGACCGGCGCGTGCTCTCCGACGTGTCGCTGACGGTGCCTCCCGGCGCCCGGATCGGCCTGATCGGCGAGAACGGCGTCGGCAAGTCGACGCTCCTGCGCGTGCTCGCCGGCGCCGAGTCGCCGGACTCGGGGATCGTCTCACGCCCCCGGCGCGTGGGCTTCCTGTGGCAGGAGGTGCGCTTCCTGCCGGAGGACACCCTCGCTGCCCTGATGGAGGACGCCCTCGCGGAGGTTCGCGCGATCGAGCGCGAGCTGGAGGCCGCATCGCTCGCCCTCGCGGACGACGATCCGGCCGCGGCGGCGCGCTACGACGACGCGCTGAGTGCCGCCGAGCGGGCCGAGGTCTGGACGGCGGAGTCGCGTCGCGATGCTTTGCTCGACGGTCTCGGCGTCGGCGGCATCCCGCTGGCCCGGCGGCTTTCCGAGGTATCCGGAGGGCAGCGCAGCCGGTTCGCGCTGGCCGCGCTGCTGCTCGGCCGGCCGGATGCGTTGCTGCTCGACGAGCCGACGAACCACCTGGACGACGCGGCTGCGGCGTTCCTGGAGTCGCAGCTCCTCGGCTGGCACGGCCCGGTGCTCTTCGCGAGCCACGACCGCGCGTTCCTCGACTCGGCGGCCACCGGACTGCTCGACCTGGATCCGACGCGCACCGGCACGACGGTCTTCGGCGGAGGGTACAGCGCCTACCTCGCCGAGAAGGCGGCCGAGCGCGCCCGCTGGGACAAGCAATACGCCGACGAGCAGGCCGAGCTCGCTGCGCTGAAACACGCGGTCGACGTCACGGCCCGCTCGATCGCCTGGTCGGGCAAGGTGCGCGACAACGACAAGTTCGTCAAGTCGTACAAGGGCAACACGCTCGACCGGCAGATCAGCCGGCGCATCCGCAACGCGGACGGCCGGCTCGACGAGCTGACGAAGACGCAGGTGCGCAAGCCGCCGAAGCCGCTGGGCTTTACCGGGATCCCGTCGGGATTCCAACGCTTGACCGAGGAGGCCGGGTCGCTGCTGCAGGCGGAGGACCTCCACGTGCCCGGGCGGCTGACGCTGGGCCGGTTCGCGGTCGAGGCCGAGTCGCGCGTGCTGGTCACCGGGCCGAACGGGGCGGGCAAGTCGACGCTGCTCTCCGTGCTGGCGGGCAGGATCGTCCCGTTGGTCGGGACGGTCCACCGCCGTCGCGGGCTGCGGGTCGAGCTCCTGGAGCAGGATGTGCGCTTCGCCGACCCGACGCAGACGCCGCGGCGGATCTACGAGCTGGCGCTCGGCGAGCGGCGTGCGGAGACGGTGCCCCTGTCGGGGCTGGGGCTCATCGCGCCGCGCGACCTCGACCGGGAGGTCGGAGTGCTCTCGGTCGGACAGCAGCGCCGGCTGGCGCTCGCGCTCATCATGGCGCGGCCGCCGCACGTCTTCCTGCTCGACGAGCCGACGAACCACCTCTCACTCGGACTCGCGACCGAGCTGGAGGAGGCGCTGGGCGGCTACCCCGGCGCCGTCGTGGTGGCGAGCCACGACAGGTGGCTGCGGTCGCGCTGGAACGGGGAGGTGGTGGCATTGTGAGCGCCACCGCGCGGCGCGGCTTGACGAAGATTCGAACATATGTTCGAATAGGTTCATGAGGTGGAGCGGGCAGGAACTGGCGGTGGAGACGCCGTCGGCCCTGCCCGGTCTCGCCCGGTTGAACAACCTGGTGAGGTCGGTGCGTACGCCCGAATTCGCGGGCATCACCTTCCACGAGGTCCTCGCCAAGTCGGCCCTCAACAAGATCCCGGGCGGGGGAGGGCCGATGCCGTTCGGGTGGACCATCAACCCGTACCGTGGGTGCTCTCATGCCTGCGTGTACTGTTTCGCCCGCCCCACCCACAGCTATCTCGAGCTCGATCAGGGCAAAGACTTCGACCAGGAGATCATCGTCAAAGTCAACGTGGCCGACGTGCTGCGCAAAGAGCTCGCGAAGCCGAGCTGGGGGCATCATCCGGTCGCGCTGGGCACCAACACCGACCCGTACCAGCGCGCTGAGGGGCGCTACGCGCTCATGCCCGGCATCATCGACGTCCTCACTGATTCCGGCACACCCTTCAGCATCCTCACCAAAGGATCGCTGCTCCGGCGCGACCTCGACCGGCTCGCCGAGGCAGCGCGTCACGTGCCCGTCGATCTCGCCATGTCGATCGCCGTCTACGACGACGAGTTGCAGCAGTCGGTCGAGCCGGGCACACCGACGACGAAGGCGCGCCTGGCGACCGTGACGGCTGTGCGCGAGCACGGTCTCGACTGCTCGGTCTTCCTGATGCCGATCCTTCCGTACCTCACCGACACACGCGCCCACCTCGACGAGGCGCTGCGGCAGGCGAAGGAGGCCGGCGCGACGAGCGTCCTCTACACGGCACTGCACCTGAAGCCCGGCGTCAAGGAGTGGTACTACCTGTGGCTCGGGCGCGAGCATCCCGAGCTGCTGCCGCAGTACCGGAGCATGTACGGCCGCGGAACGTACGCGCCCAAAGAGTACCGGGCCTGGCTCGCCGCCCGCATCAAGCCGCTCATCCGAGCGCACGGTCTCGAGCGCGGGCGCGAAGATCCGCTGACCGGAGGCGTGCGCTCGTCGGCGCTCGGCATGCTGCGCGACGGCGAGGGCGAGCGGCGAACCCTAGAGCCTGTGGCGCCTCAGGAGGTCGCCCCCGAGTCGGCTCTCGTGACGCTCGGAGTTCAGCCGACGCTGTTCTGAATAGGCCGCGCACTCGCGCGGGGTACAACACGCCCGAACCTCCGGGGTACACAGCGGCCGGGTGGAATGCCATAATCCCCTCTGGGGCGTCGCGGTCGAGCGGCGCTCTCCGGCGGGTCCGCCGGCCCCCCACTCGCGCCGAAGGAGCCCGGTGTCGCTCGGTCTTCCCAGCCATCTCTCGCGGGCGGCCAACTCCAAGGCGTTGGCGGTGGCAGCCCGCTGGGCCGCGCTGGTGTGCCTGGTGATGGCGATCGTGAACGTAGCGGTATCGACGGTGGGCGGGACGACCGGGGTCGGGTCCTGGATCAGCACGCTCGTGCTGGTGCCGATGATCCTGCTGCTGCTTCTGCTGTCGCGTGGGCGCACCGTGGTGCTGACCGTCGCGTACCTGCTCGTCGGCGCCGTGTGCACCTTCTTCTACGTCTACCTCCTCTTCGAGAGCACGCCCACCTACCGCGACACCAACCTGTTCGTGGTCGCCCTCCCGGTCATCGCTATGACGCTGGTGGGCGGAACGGGAACCGGGGCGCTTGCGGGGATCCTCTGGGCCACGCTCGGGTTCGCGCTCGCCGAGGCTGCCGTGCTGCTGGGCGCGAGCGCGGCGGAGCGCGTCTTCCGGCCCGACGCGATCTCGCTCGGCGCCTACCTGCTGCTCGTCGGCGTGCTCGCGTTCGACGGGCTCACGCGCGGCACACGATCGCGACCCCAGTCGGCCATCCACCGGGCCGTCCGCGACGCCCGTCTCGTGGACCTGCGGCGGGAGCTGCTGGCCGAGTCCACCGCCGACCTCCACGACACCGTGCTCAGCGAACTGGCCGCCGTCGCCGCGACCGAGTCCGGCGACCTCCCGCAGCGGCTGCGCGCTCGCATCGAATCCGACCTGCGCGTGCTCGGAGGAGCCGCCATCCCTGCCGACGCCTCGCCTCCGATGCTGCAGGCCGACGACGACCTCTGGTACGAGAGCGAGCTGCGGCGTGCCATCGAGGACGCCCGTGACGAGGGGCTCGCCGTCGACGTCTCCGGCGACCGCGACGCCGTCGCCCGTCTCGCCGACGACTCGCGGCGCGCCGTCGGGCTCGCCGTGCGGCAGTGCCTGGTGAACGTCCTCCGGCACTCGGGCAGCGCGACAGCCGAGGTGGCCGTGTCTTCCAGCGACCGCTCCGTCTCCGTCATGGTCGTCGACGGAGGTCGCGGCTTCGCCGTGACGTCCATGAGCGCCGACCGGCTGGGCTTGCGGCAGTCGGTGCACGATCGCATCAGCAAGGTGGGCGGCACGGTGACGGTCTACTCGAGCGAGGACGTCGGCACGACCGTGATCATGACGCTGCCCACGGCGGAGGACGTATGAACCCCGTGATCACCGAGACCATCGTGCGCTACCGGTCGATGCCGGTCGAGCGCACACCGCAGCGGCTGGATCCGCTGGGAGTGCAGTCGGCATGGCTGTTGGTGCCGCTGATCGGCGTGGTCGCCGTGGGTTACGCGCTGTACTCGACACTCGTTCACCTGGGGCAGCTGCGCAGCCCGGCGCTGGTCGTGTGGGCGCTCGTCGTGCTCCTGGTGGCGGTGGTCGTCGCCGCGATCCGCACGCATCCCGGGCTCGCGCCCGTCGGCCTGTGGTCACATCTGGCGATCATCGGCGTCGCGCTCGCCTCGGCCGTGCTGTTCGACGCTGCCGTATGGGGCGACAACCAGCGCATCCAGGACGACTGGGGCCAGATCGCTGTCGCCCTCCTTCTGACGGCGATGCCGCTCTACCGCCCCGTGGCCGAGGTGCTCACGACCGCGACAGTCTCCGCAGTGGTCCTCGGAGCGCTGGCCGCTGCGCAGGCGTCGTCCATCATCATCGCGAACCATCCGGCGGTGTACGCGACGGTCGCCGCGACACCGGTTCTGGCGCTCGCGTTCGGGGGCGCAGGCTACGCCTGGACGATGACGGGCGAGACCCTGCGCTGGCGCGAGGTCGCCCGCGGTGGTCAGCTGCGGTTGGAAGGCGAGCTGAGGCAGGTAGCCGAACGGATGGTGGCGCAGGAGCGTGCGACCGCTCTCAACGCGGAAGCCGTTCCGTTCCTCACCGAGCTCCTGGCCTCCGGTCGTATCACGCCGGAAGACCGCGAGCGGGCGCGGGCCATCGCGACCAGCCTGCGCCGCGCGGCGGTCGACGCGGTCGGTCGCACCTGGCTCGCCGAGACGGTGGACCTCGCTCTCGCGGGCCGCGGATCAGCCGGAGGCACCCAGCGCCGGTCGCGTATCGACGATCCCGATCGGCTCGAGCGGGTGCTGAGTGAAGAGCAGCGCGCGATCGTCGGTGCGCTGATCGGCACCGTCGCCGACCTGCCCGGGCTCGACCCGTCGAGCGTCACCGTCGCGGTCTCGGAGCCGGACCGCCCGGTATTCGTGCTCACCGCCCGAGCGCACGAAACCCGTCGGGTGCTGCGTTCGGCGCTCGTCCCATTCCTCAGCGCGCTGCAGTCCGTGTCGATGGAGGCGTCGATGCGGGTGCGCGAGGGGGGATTCACCGTGCGGTTCGCATACCCTGGGAGGCGGACACCATGAGCACCGCAGCAGCACGCCCCGCACCATCGTCGCCGCCGATCCGGCTGGCCATCCTCGACGACCACGAAATCCTTCTCGACAGTCTCGCCACCTGGATCGAGCGCAACGCGCCGGAGTTCGACCTCGTCGTGCGCGCGGAGAGCTGGCTGGAGCTGGTGCACAGCGATGCCTTCCCGACCGACCTCGTCATCATGGACCTCCAGTTGCGCGAATCGGTCTCGATCGGCGCGCGGGTCCGCACCTGCCGAGCGGCGGGCGCCAAAGTCGTCGTGTTGAGCGCGGTCGACACGCAGGAGGACCGCGATGCGGCGCTCGCTGCCGGTGCGGTCGCGTACGTCACGAAGACCCAGCCGATGGCCGAGCTGATCGCCGTGTCGCTCGCCGCGATGGGCAGGGACGGCTCCGCCGGAGAGCCGAAGCCGGCCTGGCGTCCGCGCCCGACGGTTCCGGAGGCCTCCCGACCCAAGTTGAGCGACGGCGAACGGCAGGCGCTCGTGCTGTACGCCGACGGCCGCACGACCTCGGAGGTCGCTCGGGCGATGAACGTCCAGTACGAGACCGCCAAGACGTATCTGCGGCGCGTCCGCGAGAAGTACGGCAAGGTCGGCAGGCCCACGAGTTCGCGCGCCGACCTCATCCGCCGCGCCGCTGAAGACGGCTACCTCACCTAGGTATCCGCCGCCCGCATAGGATTGCTCCGTGGCAAAACTGTATTTCCGCTACGGCGCGATGAACAGCGGCAAGAGCACGGCAATGCTGCAGGCGGCGTACAACTACGAAGAGCGAGGGCATCGCGTGCTGCTCGCCAAGCCCGAGATCGACACCAAGGGCGACATGGGCATCCTGTCGCGGCTCGGCGTGACCCGGCAGGTCGACTTCCTGATCGCTCCGGAGACCGACGCGTACGGCAAGTTCCAGCAGCACAGGGAGCGCACGATCAAGCGCTTCGACCGCGACGTGAGCGCATTGCTGGTCGACGAGGCGCAGTTCCTCACCGAGACGCAGATCGACGACCTGCTGCGGATCGCGCTGCTCGACGACATCCCGGTGCTCGCCTATGGCATCCGCACCGACTTCCAGACGGTCGCTTTCCCCGGCAGCAGGCGCCTCCTGGAGGTCGCCCACAGCCTCGAGGAGCTGAAGACGATCTGCCGCTGTGGGCGCAAGGCCATCTTCAACGCGCGCAAGATCGACGGCATCTTCGTCTTCGACGGCGACCAGGTAGCCATCGACGGCGCCGAGGTGAGCTACGAGGCGCTCTGCGGCAACTGCTACCTCGACGAGAGTCAGGGCGTGCTGAACAACGGCCGGCGGCACTGGCCGGTGAGCGCGGCGACCGCGTACGACAGCGAACCGGATTCGGACTTCACCTGATGCGTATCTCCGTCATCGGCGTCGGCTACCTCGGAGCCGTGCACGCCGCCGCCATGGCCGACCTGGGTCACACCGTGGTCGGCGTAGACGTCGACGAGGCGAAGATCGCTGCGTTGTCGGAGGCGCGGGCGCCATTCTTCGAGCCCGGCCTCCCGGACGTGCTCGCCTCCGCCACCGCCAGCGGGCGGCTGCGGTTCACGACGGACTTCGCCGCGATCGCGGATGCCGACGTGCACTTCGTCGCCGTGGGCACGCCGCAGTCCGCGGAGGGCGACGCCGCCGACCTCCGGTTCGTGGACGCCGCCTTCGACTCCCTCCTGGAGCACGTCTCGCCCGGCGACGTGATCGTCGGCAAGAGCACCGTCCCGGTCGGCACCGCCTCCCGGCTGGCGGAGCTCGTCGCCGAGCGCGTGCCCGGCGCGACGCTCGCCTGGAACCCGGAATTCCTGCGCGAGGGCTTCGCCGTCAAGGACACCGTGAGTCCCGACCGGCTGGTCTACGGCGTCCCCGAGGGTGAGCGGGGCGAGCGTGCCGCGCGCATCCTCGACGAGGTGTACGCCAGCGCGGTGGCGAACGGAACACCTGTCATCGTCACGGACTACGCCACGGCGGAGTTGGTGAAGGTCGCGGCGAACGCGTTCTTAGCCACGAAGATCTCCTTCATCAACGCGATGGCCGAGAT
>NZ_JBVQSP010000002.1:828255-928114 GCF_055720965.1 Leifsonia sp. PARNA 1/14 | reverse complement strand
CGACCTCGTCACCCACAAAGTCATCATCGACGGCCGCAACGCCCTCCACCCCGACACCTGGCGCACCGCCGGCTGGCAATTCCGCGGCCTCGGCCGCTAGCGCTCAGCCCTTCTTGCCCTTGCCGGACCCGTTCCCGTTATTCTTCCCTGGCCCCTTGTTGGGATTGTCGACTTTGGGCGGCGCCGGCTTCGGCTGAGGCTGGACTTGCTGTGCGGGGGCCTGCTGTGCGGGCGCCTGCTGCTCCACCTGCTGGGCCGGTGCGGTCGACTCGGCCGGCACGACCGTCTGCGGAGGAGCCGTCACGGTCGGAGTAGGTCGGTGCGTCGGCTCGGTCTTCGGCTCGGAGGAGGCGGGCGCCAGGAACGTTCCGAGGCTCAGCGCGAGAGCCACGATCGCTGTCGCGCCCGACGCCAGGAGAACAGCGTCGACCGCACGCCGTCGACCTCCGCCCGCCCCAGCACGCCGTCGCGGACGCATCGCCCGCTCCGCACCGATGACAGGCAGCGCCGGTGGCGTCATCGCCACCGTCGGACCATTCCATCCCGGTCCCGACGGCTCGGCGAAATCGTCCGGTACCACCCAGCCATCCAACTGCGGGGCCAGCTCCCGGGCCATGACCGCGACCTCCAGGGCCGTCGGCCGGATGCGGGGGTCGCGCGACGTCATGGCGCCGATGAGGCCGCGCCAGTCCTCCGGGAGCGACGCCGGAAGGCGAGGGTCGCGCACGACCCGGGCCGTCACGGCCTCCACGGGGGTCCCCGGGTACTCCCGGACACCGGTCAGCGACTCGAGGACAACGAGGCCCAGCGAGTAGATGTCGGCGGACGGACCCGGTTCGCTCCCGTTCGCCTGCTCGGGGCTCAGGTAGCCCGCCGTGCCGATGATCGTGCCCGCCGTGGTCAGGCGCTCGGTGCCGATCAGATGAGCGATGCCGAAGTCGGCCAGCTTCGCGTGCGGCAACGCGCCGGGCACGTCTGAGTCGGCGAGGAGGATGTTCCCCGGCTTCAGATCGCGATGCACGATCCCGGCGGAGTGCACCACCACCAGCGCCTCCGCGATGCCGGACGCGATCGCAGCGACCTCCTCTCCCGGCAGCGGCCCTCGATCCAGCCTCGTGCCCAGGTCCTCCCCGTCGACGAGCTCCATCACCAGATAGCTCGGTTGCGGGTCGTCGCCCGACGAGAGGTGCGCGTCGTGGAGGCTCACCAGGTTGGGGTGGGACAGCCGCGCCAGCGCTGTCGCCTCGCCCCGGCGGCGGGCGTCGTCGTCGGCCTCCCCCCGCGCGAACACCTTGATCGCGACGTACCGCTCCAGCTCGCGATCGTAGGCGCGGTAGACCGTCGCCATTCCACCGCGGCCGAGGCGGTCGCGAAGTTCGTAGCGGTCGAGCAGGACGGTGTCGGGTAGCACTCCGCGAGCATACGCGCACCGAGGGATGCCGTGAATCCGCCGAAAGTCATTGGATTGCCCGTTGAAATCGTCGACGAGCGGGAGATGACTGAGAGGAGTGAGCGAACGATCGGATGCCCCGCCCCCGGATGTGCCGGCGCCCGATCGGGGCGTGCTCGAGGCGCTCCAGGTGTATCGGGCTGCCGAGACCGCGATGCGCAGACGCACCGGAGCGGCCATGGGCATCGGCGAGAACGACTTCCTCGCGCTCCGGCTCATCCTCGACAATGCCGCGGGCGGCCGTCGCACCGCCGCCAAGGACGTGAGCGCCTATGTCGGAGTCTCCAGCGCCTCGACGACGGCATTGATCGACCGGCTCGTGCAAGCCGGGCTCATCGAGCGCCGGACCAACGACGCCGACCGGCGTTCCGTCGACCTGGTGCCGACGCGCGCCGCTTTCGGTGACACCGGCCCGATGGTGGCGGCGCAGGAGCAGATCGCGGCGCAGGCGGCCGAACTGAGCGAGGAGGACGCCCAGACCGTCACGCGCTTCCTCACCAAGATGCGGGAGACCGTCGACCGCATCAGCGCGGAACGACACGCGAATAGGCCTGAAAGGACCTGACGTCAAGGGGATTGTTCGATAACCGAAGTAGTTGTTCTGTGGTGTGCGTCAAGGAAAGGACAACCCCTCCCATGAACATCCTGCTCATCATCATCGCTATCATCGCGGTCATCCTGCTGCTCACCGGCGGCTTCGTGCAGTCCCTGAACTTCTTGCTGTGGGTCGGCATCATCCTGCTCGTCCTCGCTGTGATCGTCTGGCTGGTGCGGCTGCTGACCGGCAGCCGCCGAGTTTAGGGGAGGCCCACCATGAGCCTCGGTACCGGAATCGTCCTGTTCGTCATCGGCGCCATCCTGGCGTTCGCCCTGAACGTGCAGGTCAGCTGGATCGACCTCCATCTCGTGGGCTACATCCTGATGATCGCCGGTGCCGTGGGCATCATCCTCGGCATCATCCTGATGACCCGCCGCCGCCGTACCGTCGCGACCACGCGCACCGCGGTCGACCCGGTGAACGGCGAGCGTGTCACCCGCCGGGTGGGCGACAGCGACGACATCGTCTGATCCCCCCGGAAAACACGGAGGCCCCCGCCGCACGGCGGGGGCCTTCGTGGTGTTCGGGCTTCGTCCTCCCGAGCGGATCAGCCTTCCATGGTGTCGAGGATCTCCACGAGGTCCTCGTACGTGGTCAGCGGGTTGAGCACGGCGAAACGGGTGTTGGGGCGTCCGGCGTGCGAGCTCGGCGTCACGAACGCGCGCTGCTCGTCGAGGAGGCGGGCCGACCAGAGCGCATAATCCTCCTTGGTCCAGCCTTCGCGCTCGAAGACCACCACCGAGAGCTGCGGCTGCCGCACCAGGTGGAAGCCGTCGCGCCGGTCGATCTCGTCGGCGATGCGTCGGGCGAGCTGCAACGAGGCGGTGACGGCGTCGCGATAGGCGCCCGCGCCGTGCGAGGCCAGCGAGAACCAGAACGGGAGGCCGCGAGCCCGGCGTGTGAGATGGGCGGCGTAGTCCGACGGGCTCCACTCCACGGTGTCGGTCAGCGTGTCGAGGTACTCGGCGTGCTGAGTGTGGGCCCGGCGGCCCGCTTCCGGGTCGCGGTACAGGAGTGCGCAGGCGTCGAAGGGCGCGAACAGCCATTTGTGCGGGTCGACGATGAGCGAGTCCGCGCGCTCGACGCCCGCGAAGCGCGGGCGGGCCAGCGGCGACAGCATCCCAGCGAGGCCGTAGGCGCCGTCGACGTGCAGCCAGAAACCGAACTCGTCCTTCAGCGCGGCGATGGAGGCGATGTCGTCGACGATCCCGAAGTTGGTGGACCCGGCGGTGGCCACGACCGCGAAGACCGCATCGCCGTGCTCGGCGAGCGCCGGCCGCACGGCGTCGCCGGTCAGCACACCGGACTCCCCCGGCGAGACGGTCACCACCTCCACGTCCATCACCCGCGCGGCCGAGGCGACCGACGAGTGGGCCTCCGCGCTGCAGACGATGATCCAGCTGCCCGGAGGGTTTCCGCGTTCGGCGCGGGCGCTGTCGCGCGCGGCGACGAGGGCGGACAGGTTGCCGAGCGTGCCGCCCTGCACGAAGACGCCGCCGGCCTCCGGAGGCAGCCCGAACTCCGACGCCAGCCAGGTGAGCACCTGGTTCTCCGCGTACACGGCGCCGGACCCCTCCAGCCAGGAGCCGCCGTAGACCGCGCTCGCCGAGACGACGAGGTCGAAGGCCGTGGCGGCCTTGGTGGGCGCCGTCGGGATGAACGAGAGGTAGCGCGGGTGGTCGGTCGTGATGCAGGCCGGGGCGAGGACGTGCTCGAACACGGCGAGCGCACGCTCGGCGCCCATCCCGCTCTCCGAGACGGTGCGCCCGGCGAGCCGGCGCAGCTCCGACTCCGGCAGCGGCTTGTCGAGCGGGGTGTCGGTGGCGAGGATGCGCCGGCGCGAGTAGTCGAGCACGAGATCGACCAGCTCGCTGGTCTCGGCGGTCACGCTGTGCATGCGTGCGGAATCGGTAGTCATGGGGCCTCCGCTCCCATGCTGACACAGGCTCCCCATCACCTTTCCGCCCGCAGACGCAGCTTTTCTGCGCGTTCTTGACGGCCCGCGCGTATTAGCTGCGCACTAGGGTGCGCGTATGGCCGACTCGAGCGGGATCTGGGGACGCGGACGCGCGTACGAGCGCTATGTGGGTCGCTGGAGCAGCCGGGTCGCGCCGCTGTTCCTGGAGTGGCTGGACCTCCCGCACGGGTTGACGTGGCTCGACGTGGGCTGCGGCACGGGCGCGCTGACGGAGTGCATCCTCGACCGGGCGGAGCCGTCGCGGGTGATCGGGGTCGATCCGGCCGAGGGTTTCGTCGCGGCAGCCATGGAGCGGCTGGGGACGCGCGCGACCTTCTCGGTCGCGGGCGCCGACGACCTCCCGCTCGCCGACTCCTCGGTCGACTGCGCGGTGTCGGGACTGGTCCTGAACTTCGTCCCGGACGCGGCCGCAGCTCTGGCCGAGGCGCTGCGGGTCGTGCGCGCCGGCGGGATGGTCGCCGGCTACGTCTGGGACTACGCGGGGCGCATGGAGTTGATGCGGCGATTCTGGGACGCGGCGATCGCGCTCGACCGGGCCGCCGAGGACATCGACGAAGGCCCGCGGTTCCCGCTCGCGCATCCCCACGCTCTGGAGGCGCTGTTTACCGACGCGGGTTGTGCTGCAGTCGACGTCACCGGGCTCGATGTGCCCACGACCTTCGCGGATTTCGACGACTACTGGCAACCGTTCCTCGGCGGCCAGGGGCCGGCTCCGGCCTACGCGATGTCTCTCGACGAAGAGTCACGAGAGGCACTGCGCCGGCGGCTGGACACGACGCTGCCTCGCGAACCCGACGGGTCGATCGCGTTGGTCGCCCGCGCGTGGGCGGTGCGGGGGCTGGTGCGCTAAGGTCGCACGGTGCCTCTGACGCCTGCCGCCGACATCCCGACCGACGCCGCGCTCGTCGACGCGCTCGTGAAGGCGCAGCATCCCGACCTGGCCGGCCCGTTGCGACTCGTCTCCGACGGGTGGGACAACCAGCTGTATCGGCTGGGCGACGCGCACGCCGTCCGCATCCCGCGGCGCGAGGTCGCCGCGCACCTCATCGAGCACGAGCAGCAGATGCTGCCGGGCATCTCCGCCCGTGTGCACGTGCCCGTGCCCGTGCCGGTGCGGGTGGGGGTTCCGTCCGGGGCGTTCCCCTTCCCCTGGAGCATCATCGAGTGGATCGACGGCCTCGATGGCGCCTCCGTGAGTGCGGATGGACGTTCGGGGCTGGCCGAGCCGCTGGCCGCGTTCGTCGGCGAACTCGCCGTGCCGTCGCCCGACGCACCTCACAATCCGGTGCGCGGCGTGCCGCTCTCGACCCGGGCGGAGGCCGTGCGGGCGCGGCTGCGCTCGCTGTCCGGACGCATGGAGGTCGCGGACCTCGAGCAGGCGTGGCGGGAGGCTCTCGCCGCGCCCGAGTGGAGCGGACCGCCGCTCCTGCTGCACGGCGACCTCCACCCCGGCAATCTGCTGCTGACGCCGGACGGCGGCCTGGCGGCCGTCCTCGATTTCGGCGACGTCACCTCCGGCGATCCGGCGACCGACCTGGCGACCGCGTGGCTGACGTTCGACGCGGAGGCCCGGGAGCGGTTCCGCGCGGCGCTGCCGACGCCTCCGGACGCTGCGACCTGGCGCCGCGCTCGCGGCTGGGCCGTCACGATGGCGAGCGCTCTCGCGACGTCCTCCGACGACAACCCGCGCATGGCGGCACTGGCACGTCACACTCTCGACCAGCTCAGCGAGGACGCGTAAGCGACACTGCGGAGAATCAGCAGCCCCGACGACGAAGCCCCCGCCTCTGCAGCCGGAGCTGCAGAGACGGGGGCTTCGCGGAAGAGGCGGCTCAGGCCTCGTCGGCGGCGGTGGCCGCCAGTGCGAGGTCGGTGACCAGCTGGTCGCCCGGGATCGCGGGCACGAAGTCGGCCTCGATCTCCGCGCGCTGCAGCAGCTCGCTCATGCGGCGCTGACGCTGACGCGGGATGAGAGTCACGACCGTGCCCTGCTTGCCCGCGCGGCCGGTGCGGCCCGAACGGTGCAGGTAGGTCTTGTACTCGTCCGGGGCGTCCGCCTGGATCACCAGGTCGATGTCGTCGACGTGGATGCCGCGGGCCGCGACATCGGTCGCGACCAGGACGTTCACCCGGCCGCTGGTGAGCTGGGCCAGGTTGCGCGTGCGGCGCGACTGGTTGAGGTCGCCGTGGAGGCTGACGGCCGGGATGCCGGCGTCGTCGAGCTGGTCGGCGAGCATCTCGGCGAACGCGCGGGTGCGGGCGAAGATCAGCGTCTTGCCGTCGCGGTCTGCGAGCTGCTCGATGATGGCCGGCTTGTCGCGGTGCTCGATGACGAGCACACGGTGGTCGATGGTCGAGGACGCCTGGTCCTCGCCGGCGACCTCGTGCACGGCCGGGTCGACGAGGAACTCGTCGACAAGCTTCGCCACACCGGTGTCGAGGGTCGCCGAGAACAGCAGCTTCTGACCGCCGTCGGACGTCTCGCGGAGGATGCGCTGCACCGGCTCCAGGAAGCCGAGGTCGCACATGTGATCGGCCTCGTCGAGCACGCTGATGACGACCTCGCTGAGGTCGAGGCGCCCCTGCTCCACGAGGTCCTCGATGCGGCCGGGGGTGCCGATCACGATGTCGACGCCGCGCTGGAGGGCGCCGACCTGGCGGCCCTGCGGCACGCCACCGTAGATCTGCGTGGTGAAGAGGCCGACGCTGCGGGCGATCGGCTGCACGGTGCGGTCGATCTGGAGGGCGAGCTCGCGGGTCGGCGCGAGGATCAGTGCGCGAGGCGCGCGGCCCAGCTGGCGCTTGCCGCCGGACTTGCCCTGCTCGGCCCACAGCTGCATGAGGCGCTCGACGAGCGGTGCGCCGAACGCGATCGTCTTGCCGGAGCCGGTGCGGCCACGGCCGAGGACGTCCTTGCTCGCGAGCACATCGGGGATGGTGGCGGCCTGGATCGGGAACGGGCTCTCGGCGCCGAGCTCTGCCAGGGCGCGGACGATGTTGCCGCCGAGGCCGAGGTCGGCGAAGGTCACGCCCTCGACGTCGGAGGCCTGGATGGCGTCGGCCTGGAGACGCTCGAGCACGACGTCGTCCTGTGCGTCGAACGCGGGCTTGTCGTCGCGCGACGGGTAGAAGTTCGAGTCGCGGCGCGGACGCTCGGCGCGGTCGTCGAAGGAACGGCGGGGACGGTCGTCGCGATCGAACTGACGACGCGGGCGGTCGTCGAAATCGCGACGCGGGCGGTCGCCGCGGTCGTCGAACGAACGACGCGGACGGTCGTCGGCGTCACGACGCGGACGCTCGGCGCGGTCGTCGAACGAACGACGGGGGCGCTCGTCCCGGTCGAAGTCGCGACGGGGGCGGTCATCCCGGTCGAACTGACGACGCGGGCGGTCATCCCGGTCGAACTGACGACGCGGGCGGTCATCGCGGTCGAAATCGCGGCGCGGGCGCTCGGCGCGGTCGTCGAACGAACGACGCGGGCGCTCGTCCCGGTCGAAGTCGCGGCGCGGGCGCTCGGCCCGGTCGTCGAACTGACGACGCGGGCGGTCGTCGTCACGGCGCGGCCGGTCATCGCCGCGGCCGGCGCGGGAGCGGCTGTCCCACTCGCGCTCGGTGCGACGCGCGTCCTTGCCGCGCGGCTCCCAGTTGGGGCGCTCGCTGCGCCCGGCCGAGCCGCCGCGCTCGGAGCCGCCGCGGCCGGAGTCGCGGCTGCCGAAGGTGTCGCGGCCGCGGGCCGCGCGGTCCTCGGCGCTCCAGCGGGCCTTCTTGCCGGCGGCCGGCGCCTCGTCGCGGTAGCCGCGGTGCTTGGGGCTGCGGCTGCCGGCGCCCTTGGGGGCGCCGTGGGAGGAGCCGTTGTGCGGCTGGGCGGATCGTCGGTCGGTCTTCTTGTACGGGGGCATGCGTGTTCTTCCTGGGTTGCTCTGAGAAATGCGCGGCGGCACGCTGAAGCGCACCGGAGATTCCCCGGCAGACATCGCCCGGGGCCGTTCACATCGTGATGAATCCGCTCGCCGAATGGCTGCGGAACCGGCCCACCTGACTGACAAACCCATCCGCGTCGAATATGCGCGGTGTCAAGAGCCGACCGATCAACGATACAGGAAGAAGCCTGAGAACACGATGACGATCCCGCCGACCCCTGTCGGGCTGCGCGGAGCGGGGTATACAAGAGGCATGACCTCCGTCGACGCGATCGTCATCGGCTCCGGACCGAACGGGCTGGCCGCCGCCGTCACGCTGGCCAGGGCCGGCCTGAGCGTGCACGTCTACGAGCGCAACGCGACGGTGGGCGGGGGGATGCGGACGGAGGAGGTCACCCTCCCCGGCTTCCGCCACGACATCTGCTCCGCGGTGCACCCGCTGGCGTTCGCGTCCGGGTTCTTCCAGCGGTTCGGGCTGGCCGACCGGATCCCCTTCATCACGCCGACGGCCTCCTATGGCCACCCGCTGCCGGGCGGCGAGGTCGCCGTCGCCTATCGCGACCTAGAGCGCACCGCCGACGCGCTCGGCCCCGACGGCCCGGCATGGCGCGCCCTGCTCGGCCCGCTGGCCCGCAGGGCCGACGCGGTGGCCCAGTTCACCGGGTCGAACCTGCTCCAGATCCCCCGGCATCCCCTCGTCGCCGCCCGGTTCGGGCTCGCCGCCCTCTCGCAGGGCGGCCCCTGGTGGAACCTCCCGTTCCGCACGCAGAAGCCCGGGGCGCTGCTGACGGGTGTGATCGCGCACACCACCCTCCCGCTGCCGAACCTGGCCGGCGCCGCCGCCGGGCTCGCGCTCGCGACATACGCGCACGGCCGCGGCTGGCCCATCCCGGTCGGTGGGTCGCAGTCGATCGCCGACGCGCTGGTCGCCGACCTCCGTGCGCACGGCGGGGAGGTCGTCACCGGCGCCGAGGTCCAGTCCCTCGGCGAGCTTCCCGACGCCCGGGCGGTGCTGTTCGACACGCACGTGGCCATCGCGGCCCGGCTCGGAGAGGACCGCCTCCCCGCCGATTACCTGCGCAAGGTCGCGGCCTTCCGCGACGGCAACGGCGTCTTCAAGATCGACTTCGCGCTCTCCGGCCCCGTGCCGTGGGCGAACCCTGAGCTCCTGGAGACCGCGACCGTGCACCTCGGCGGCGAGCGGTCGGCGATCGCCCGCTCCGAGCGCGTCGTCGCGGCCGGCCGCGAGAGCGACGACCCGTACGTGCTCGTCGCGCAGCCCACGCTTTTCGACGCCGGCCGGGCTCCCGCCGGCAAACACGTGCTCTGGGCGTACACGCACGTGCCGCGCGGCTCGACCTCCGACCGCTCCGAGGCCGTCATCGCGCAGATCGAGCGTTTCGCGCCCGGCTTCCGCGACCTTATCCTCGCGACGGCCACCAAGACCGCCCACCAGATGGAGGCCTACAACCCGAGCTACATCGGCGGGGACATCTCGTCGGGCATGCCCGACCTCTCGCAGCTCGTGATGCGCCCCGTCCTGTCGACGGATCCGTGGCGGATGCCCGGCCGCGGGCTCTACCTGGCGTCGTCGTCCGCGGTTCCGGGACCCGGCGTCCACGGGCTGGCCGGCTACTACGCGGCGCGCAGTGCGCTGCGCCATGAGTTCGGGGTGACGCGGATGCCGTCGCTCGCCCCCGAGCGGTCCGCGGCGAGCCCGTCCGCGAGCCCGTCGATCGAGGAGGAGGTCGCCTGATGTCCGTCAACGTGCGCCGGTTCGCCTGCACCCCGGAGGAGGTCTTCACCGCGCTCGCGGATCCCTGGGTGTTCCCGACCTGGGTGGTGGGGGCGTCGCGGATGCGCGGCGCCGACGGTCACTTCCCCGAGCCGGGGTCGCGCCTCCACCACTCGATCGGGATCTGGCCGCTCGTGCTGAACGACGAGACGTCGGTCGAGGTCTGGGACCCGCCGCGACGGTTTCAGATCGAGGCGAAGACGCGGCCGGTCGGAACCGAACGCGTCGTGATCGAGGTGCAACCGCGGGGCAGCGGCTGCGTGGTGCGCATGGAGGAGGAGGCCATCACCGGCATCGCCGCCCGCATCCCGAAGGCGATCGCAGACCCGATCCTGTGGATCCGCAACCGGGAGGCGCTGCGTCGGCTGGAATGGGTGGCGCGGGGGATCAGCCGGCAGAAGTCGAAGGCGGAAGCGTAACCTCCCCGACACACGCGGTCGCTAGCATCGTCCGCATGATGACGAGTGTCTCGGTCGAGCCCGCCCGGTCCCCCGGCGTGGAGGAGCTGCTGCGGTTGAGCGACGAGTTCACGTTCGCGCTCTACCCGGCCGAGAGCTGCTACCTGCTCGATGTCTCCGAGCTGGAGCGGGACAGCGTCACGGTGTTCGTCGGCCGCGACGAGGGCGGACGGGCACTGGGCATGGCCGCGCTGGTCGAGAACGGCGACGGCACCGCGGAGCTCAAGCGGATGTTCGTGCACCCGGACGCCCGCGGCCGCGGTCTCGCCGCCGGTCTGCTCCGGGCGGTGGAGGCGCAGGCCGCCGTCGCCGGCATCCCCGTGCTGCAACTGGAGACGGGGCCGCTCCAGCACGCCGCGATCGCCCTTTACGAGAGCCGCGGCTACGCGCGCATCCCGAACTTCGGCGACTACGTCGGCGACCCGCACTCGGTCTGCTACGCGAAGACGCTCGTCACCGCCTGACGGCTGACAGCTCGCCTCAGCCGCGCGCCGGAGCGCCCCGGCCCGTCACCTTCTTCTTCAGGAAGATCAACGGCAGCAGCCAGCCGCCGAGCGCCGTGACGACCCACACCACGAGTGCGGCGAGGATCCAGGTCACGAAGTCGTCCACCCGGATGCCGCCGGGGAAGAGCGACGCGATGATCAGCGCGATCAGCGTCGAGACGAGGCCGATGCCTCCGAGGACGGCAGACGCGTATTTGCGGGCGAGGTTGAAGATGAAAGGCGCCAGGATGCTCTGCGCGGCGGCGAAGACCACAACGGCGATGAGGAGGCCCTCCCAGTCCAGATGGAAGCCGGGGAGGAGCCACGACGCGACCAGGAGGCCGAGCGCAGCGGTGACCACGAAGATGGCCGCACGGATCAGGAATCTCACCATGGACGAAGGGTAGCGGCCTCCCTGCGCCGAGAGAACAGTCCTGGTGCGGCCGCGATGCTCCCGCTAACCTGTCTGCACCGTCGAGAGAGGCCGCCTGTGACCGACACGAAACCCGCCCTGCGCTCCTGGACCGTCGCGCTGCTCGTCGTCGGCGCAGCGCTGGTGCTCATCGGTGGCGGGATGATCGCCGGGGCCTTCGCCGTCGCCGCGCTGTCCGCGGGTCGCAGCGGCTCGTGCGACTCCGCAGGGGTCGCCGATCGGGTGCTCCCGAGTGTGGTGACGATCGCGGT
Organism: Leifsonia sp. PARNA 1/14; assembly: GCF_055720965.1. Classification (NCBI taxonomy): domain Bacteria; kingdom Bacillati; phylum Actinomycetota; class Actinomycetes; order Micrococcales; family Microbacteriaceae; genus Leifsonia; species Leifsonia sp. PARNA 1/14. Next base: position 916,746 of record NZ_JBVQSP010000002.1, on the reverse strand, counting down.
CGCCGGAGAGCGCGGCACGAGCAACGGCAGCGGCGAGGTCATCACCGACGACGGCTACATCCTGACCAACAACCACGTGATCGCCGACGCGGCGTCCGGCGCCAAGCTGACGGTCCGGTTCAGCGACGGGCACGCGCTGCCCGCGACGCTCACCGGTCGCGACCCCAAGACCGACCTCGCGGTCATCAAGGTGTCCGACGACGAACCGCTCCCGGTCATCGACACCGGCGACTCCGGATCGCTGTCGGTGGGCCAGCCGGTGGTCGCCCTCGGCGCGCCGCTCGGACTCTCGAGCACGGTGACCGCGGGGATCGTCAGCGCGCTCGGCCGCACCGTCCCGGTTCCGAGCGACGACGACCGGAACGCGGTGCTCGCCGGCGCGATCCAGACCGACGCGTCCATCAACCCGGGCAACTCGGGGGGTGCGCTCGTCGACTGCGGCGGTCGCCTGATCGGCATCAACACCGCCATCGCGACCGTTCCGGGCGCCGCGGGGCAGAGCAGCACGGGCAGCGTCGGCATCGGCTTCGCCGTGCCCGAGTCGCTCGCCCTGCCGATCGCGCACGAATTGATCGAGCACGGCGAGGTCGCGCACCCCAGCGCCGGCCTCACTGTCGTGCCGATCCCGCCGGCCGCGGCCGCCGCGTTCGGAGTGACCGACGGACTGTTCGTGCAGGCGATCGTCTCGGGCGGTCCTGCGCAGCAGGCGGGCCTCCGGGTCGGCGACGTGATCACGTCGGTGAACGGGCACACCGCGTCGAACATCGACGTGCTCACCGCGATCCAGGTGACCAGCAAGCCCGGCGACGAAGTGAAGGTCGAGTACCTCCGTAATGGCACCGCGCACACGACCACCCTCACGCTCGAGTAGCCGCGACGGGTCGTCGAAGGGCACGTAAACGTCCCTCAGACGGCGGTTCACGGGCACCTACGTGCCCTTCGGCGCAGGGCGGGCTCGGCTCAGCTCCCGCGGATACGGCGGGAGAGCTCGGCGGCGGCCTCCCGAACCCGGTCGGCGAGCGCATCCCACTCGGCGGGCGGCACGTTCTCGCGAGGAAAGGTGACCGCGATGCCGGCGGCGGGCCAGCCGGCGTGGTCTCGGACCGACACCGCCACCGACGCGAAGCCCGGGGTGACATCGCCGTCCTCGGTCGCGTAGCCGCGCTCCCTCGCCTCCGCGACCAGGCGTCGCAGTTCGGCGTAGGAATGCGGGCCGGCGCCGGTGCGGTCCTCGAACGCGTCGGTGTCGGGGTAGAGGGCGCGCAGCTGCCCCGGCGGCAGGGAGGCGAGCAGAGCGCGGCCGCTCGCGGTCAGGTGCGCGGGCAGCCGCACCCCGACGTCGGTGACCAGCCTGGGCCTGCGCGGCGCCCGCTCCTCCACGATGTAGACGACGTCGCGGCCGTGCAGCACCGCGACGTGCCCGGACTCGCCGAGCGCGTCCACCAGCGCGGCGACGATCGGGCGACCGAGCCGGCTCAACGGCTGCTGCCGCGAGAACCCGCTCGACAGCTCGTAGGCGGCCACGCCCAGCCCGTAGCGCCGCGCCTCCGGGAAGTGAAGGACGAAGCCGTGCTCGGCCAGCACGGTGAGCAGGTGGTAGACGGTCGACCGCGGGAGGTCGAGGGAGGTCGCGATGGCGGCGGCCGGCACCGGCCCGCGCTGGGTGGCGAGGAAGGCGAGGATCCGCAGCGTGTTGTCCGCGGCCGGGACCTTGCTCATGAGGCCTCCCGTCGTGATCATGTCTGGTATCCCGGACACTGAAGAGCCTAACCCCGGGGCGCAGAGACGGCGCATCGGCGCATGATCGGAGCATGTCCGCCCTCACCACCGGTTCCACCCCCGCAACCACCCGACCTACCGACGGCGACACCGCGCCCGTCACCGTCGGTGCGCGCCCCCTCACCATCGCCGAGGTCGTCGCCGTCGCCCGCCACGACGCTCCCGTGCACCTCGACGCCGGTGCTCTTGAGGCCGTCGAGGCCTCCCGCGCGATCATCGAGGCGCTCGCCGACGACGTCGAGCCGCACTACGGGATCTCCACAGGCTTCGGCGCGCTCGCGACCACGTTCATCCCCGAGGAGCGCCGCGCGCAGTTGCAGGCCTCTCTGGTGCGCTCGCACGCGGCCGGGTCCGGGCCGGAGGTCGAGCGGGAGGTCGTGCGCGCACTCATGCTGCTGCGACTGGCCACGCTGGCGACCGGCCGCACCGGCGCGCAGCGGCGCACGGTCGAGACGTACGCCGCGCTGCTCAACGCGGACATCACCCCGATCGTGCGGGAGTACGGCTCGCTCGGCTGCTCGGGCGACCTCGCCCCGCTCGCGCACTGCGCGCTCGCCGCCATGGGCGAGGGCCAGGTGCGGGTCGACGGGCGCCTCGTGGAGGCCGCCGACGCACTCGCCGAAGCAGGCATCGAGCCGGTCGTGCTGGCCGAGAAGGAGGGGCTCGCCCTCATCAACGGCACCGACGGCATGCTCGGGATGCTCGCCCTCGCGCTGAGCGACCTCGGCACCCTGCTCGCCACCGCCGACATCACCGCGGCGATGAGCGTGGAGGCCCTGCTCGGCACCGACGCGGTCTTCGCCGCCGACCTCCAGCAGTTGCGGCCCCAGGCCGGCCAGGCGGTGTCGGCCGCGAACCTCCGCGCCCTGCTCGCGGACTCCCCGCTCGTCGCGAGCCACAAGGGACCGGAGTGCACCCGCGTGCAAGACGCCTACTCGCTGCGCTGCGCGCCCCAGGTGCACGGCGGCGCGCGCGACACCGTCGCCCACGCGACCACCGTCGCCGAGCGGGAGCTCGCGTCGGCCATCGACAACCCGGTGCTCACGCCCGACGGCCGCGTCGAGTCGAACGGCAACTTCCACGGCGCGCCTGTGGCGTACGTGCTCGACTTCCTCGCGATCGTCGTCGCCGACGTCGCGAGCATGTCGGAGCGTCGCACCGACCGGTTCCTCGACAAGGCGCGCAACCAGGGCCTCCCACCCTTCCTCGCCCACGAGGTCGGCGTCGACTCCGGGCTGATGATCGCCCAGTACACCGCCGCGGGCATCGTGTCGGAGCTCAAGCGGCTCGCCGCGCCGGCCTCCGCCGACAGCATCCCGTCGTCGGCCATGCAGGAGGACCACGTCTCGATGGGCTGGTCGGCCGCGCGCAAGTTGCGCCGAGCCATCGACGGCCTGGGCCGCGTGCTCGCGATCGAGTTGATGACGGCCGCGCGCGGCGCCGAGCTGCGCGCACCGCTGCAGCAGGGCCCGGCCACCGGCGCGGTGACCGCAGCACTGCGCGCCACCGTGCCCGGGCCCGGCCCCGACCGCCACCTCTCCCCCGAGATCGAGGCCGCCGTCGCTTTCGTCGCCTCCGGAGCCGCGCGCACCGCCGCCTCCACCGTCACCCCCCTCCACTGAACCGCCGACGAAAGGACCATCACGATGCAGGGATCACGACCGGTGCGGGCCCCGCGCGGCACCGAGCTGAGCGCGAAGAGCTGGCAGACCGAGGCACCGCTGCGCATGCTGATGAACAACCTCGACCCGGAGGTCGCCGAGCGTCCGGACGACCTGGTCGTCTACGGCGGCACCGGCCGCGCTGCGCGCAGCTGGGAGGCCTTCGACGCGATCGTCGCCACCCTCCGCGACCTGGAGGCCGACGAGACATTGCTCGTCCAGTCGGGCAAGCCGGTCGGGGTGTTCCGCACGCACGAGTGGGCGCCACGCGTGCTCATCGCCAACTCCAACCTCGTCGGCGACTGGGCGACGTGGCCGGAGTTCCGCCGGCTGGAGGCGCTCGGACTGACCATGTACGGCCAGATGACCGCCGGCTCCTGGATCTACATCGGCTCGCAGGGCATCCTGCAGGGCACCTACGAGACCTTCGCCGCGATCGCGGACAAACGGTACGCCGGGTCGCTCGCCGGCACGCTCACCCTCACCGGCGGCTGCGGCGGAATGGGGGGCGCGCAGCCACTCGCCGTCACGCTCAACGGCGGCGCGGTGCTGATCGTCGACGTCGACCGCACGCGCCTCCAGCGCCGCGTCGACCACGGCTACCTCGACGAGCTCGCCGACGACCTCGACGACGCGATCGCCCGCGTGACCGCCGCGAAGGACGAGCGCCGCGCGCTCTCGGTCGGACTGGTCGGCAACGCCGCCACGGTCTTCCCCGAGCTGCTGCGCCGGGGCGCGCCGATCGACATCGTGACCGACCAGACCAGCGCCCACGACCCGCTCAGCTACCTCCCCGAAGACGTCACCGTCGAGGAGTGGCACGACCGCGCCGCCGCCGACCCCGAGGCGTTCACCATCGCCGCGCGACTGTCGATGGCCAAGCAGGTGGAGGCCATGGTCGGGTTCCTCGACGCGGGCGCCGAGGTCTTCGACTACGGCAACTCCATCCGCACCGAGGCGCAGCTCGGCGGCTACGACCGGGCATTCGCGTTCCCCGGCTTCGTGCCCGCCTACATCCGGCCCCAGTTCGAAGAGGGCCGCGGCCCGTTCCGCTGGGCCGCGCTCTCGGGCGACCCGGCCGACATCGCCGCGACCGACCGCGCCATCCTCGAGTTGTTCCCCGACGACCACAAGCTGCGCCGCTGGATCACCCAGGCCGGCGAGAAGGTGCACTTCGAGGGCCTCCCCGCCCGCATCTGCTGGCTCGGCTACAAGGAGCGGCATCTCGCCGGCCTGAAGTTCAACGAGATGGTCACCGCCGGCGAACTCTCCGCCCCGATCGTGATCGGCCGCGACCACCTCGACTCGGGCTCGGTGGCCTCACCGTACCGCGAGACCGAGGCGATGAGGGACGGCTCGGACGCGATCGCCGACTGGCCGCTGCTCAACGCGCTGCTCAACACCGCCTCCGGAGCGACCTGGGTGTCGCTTCACCACGGCGGCGGGGTCGGCATCGGCCGCAGCATCCATGCCGGCCAGGTGGTGGTCGCCGACGGCACCGCGCTGGCCGCTGAGAAGATCGAGCGCGTGCTGACCAACGACCCCGGCACCGGTGTGATGCGGCACGTCGACGCGGGGTACGAGCACGCGGCGGAGGTCGCTCGGGAGCGCGGGTTGCGCATCCCGATGAATCCCAGCCCGATGGCGACGACGGCGGAGGCCTCCGTCTGATGTCGCGCGCGACGCTGCTGACCGGGATCGGCGAGCTCGTCACCTTCGACCCGTCGCACGAGGGGCCGAACGGCGTCGTGCGCGACGGCGCGCTGCTCGAGGTCGACGGGCGGGTCGAGTGGACCGGTCCCGCCTCGGCGGCGCCGCGCTCGGACGCCGACGAGATCGTGGACGCCGCGGGTGCCACGGTGATCCCGGGCTTCGTCGACAGTCACACGCACCTCGTGTTCGGCGGGGACCGGTCGGCGGAGTTCGAGGCCCGGATGGCCGGTCGAGCGTATTCCGCCGGCGGCATACGCAGCACGGTGGCGGCCACGCGGGAGGCGTCGGACGACGAACTGCGTGCCCGACTGGAACGCTTCGTCGCCGAGCTTCGCGCGCAAGGCACGACCACCTTCGAGATCAAGAGCGGGTACGGGCTGACCGTGCACGACGAGGAGCGGATCGTGCGCCTGGCCCGGGAGGTCACGCCCGAGACGACGTTCCTCGGGGCGCACGTCGTCCCGGCGGAGTACGCAGACCGCCCCGACGCCTACGTGGACCTCGTCACCGGCGCCATGCTCGACGCGTGCGCCCCGCACGCGCGATGGATCGACGCGTTCTGCGAGACCGGCGCCTTCACCGTGGAGCAGTCGCGCCGCATCCTCACCGCCGGAGCCGAACGCGGGCTCGGCGTGCGCGTGCACGCCAGCCAGCTCGGGCCCGGCGACGGCGTCGCCCTCGCCGTCGAGCTGGACGCCGCCAGCGTCGACCACGGAACGTACCTGACCGATGCCGACGTCGACCTGCTGGCGGCCTCCCGAACCGTTGCCACGCTTCTGCCCGGGGTCGAGTTCTCGACCCGCCACCCCTATCCCGACGCCCGCCGCCTCATCGACGCCGGCGTGCGCGTAGCGCTCGCGAGCGACTGCAACCCCGGCTCGTCGTTCACGTCGTCGATGCCGTTCTGCATCGCCGTCGCGGTGCGTGACATGGGCATGACGGTGCTGGAGGCCCTGCGAGCCGCCACCCTCGGCGGCGCGGAGGCACTGCGCCGCGACGACGTCGGCCACCTGCGCCCCGGCGCACGCGCCGACTACGCCGTTCTCGACGCCCCGTCGTACGTGCACCTCGCCTACCGCCCCGGCGTCCCCCTCGTCGCCCGCACCCGCGTCGCCTGACGCGGACCGCGCCGCGGACCGCCCCGCGGGCGGCGCCGCAGGGCGCGCCGCGAGACGGCGCGAAATGGGGAGCGAGCACGCGAGGCGGTGGAGAATGCGCCGCCTCGTGAGGCTAGCGGGAGGCGAGGCCGGCGGCGGCCTCGAGGACGAGGAGCGCCGCGAGGCGCACGGTGCGCTGGTCGTCGGCGTCGGCGGTGGCGTCGACCTCCGCGATGTCGATCGAGCGCACCAGCGGGGACGCGCCCGCGAGACGGGCGAAGCGGCGCAGCTCCCACGCGGCGAGACCGCCAGGCACGGAGGCCGGGCAGCCGGGCGCGACCGATCGGTCGCAGACGTCGACGTCGAGGTCGACGTGCACGGGGCCTCCCGCAGCCCCGGCGACCTCCAGGGCCTCGGCCATCACGTCGTCGAGCGGCCGGCCGTGCAGGGCGTCGCGCGGCACGACGGTGATGCCGAGCTCCTCGGCCCGCGCGCTATAGGCTGCCGAGTTCGCGAAGTCGGCGATGCCGATCTGCACGATCCGCCGCCCGTCGAGCCCTGCCTCTACGAGCCGGCGCACCGGCGAGCCGTTGGAGACACCGTCGCGCAGGTCGTGGTGCGCGTCGAGGGTGATCAGTCCGGCGGTCGGGAGCCGCTCGGCCCACGCTCCGAGCGCAGCGGGCACGGTCAGGGAGTTGTCGCCACCCACGGCGACGGTCACACGCGAACGTTCCGCCGCCGCCCGAACGGCTGCGATGGCTCGCTGCTCGCCGTCGGCGCCGTCCGGCTCCGCGACGTCGCCTGCGTCGGCGAAGCTCAGTGCCTCGACCTCCAGGCCCGGCACGTGCAGTGAATAGCGTCGCAGGGCGTCGCGCACGGCCGCCGGCGTCGCGTGCGCGCCCGTCGGCGAGAGGGAGGTGCGCCAGGTCGGGAGCCCGACCAGCGTCATATCGACAGCCTCGCCCGGGGGCAGCGACGCGAGCGACGGCCACGAGCCGGCTCGCGGCCAGAGCGGATCGATGGAGAGGGCACCGGAGGAGAGGCTCATACCGGCGACGCTAGCAACGCCCCCGCCGACTGGACCGCCAAGTCCCGGCTCCCGTGTCTGCCATCCCAGACACACCCGGCCGCCCGACACGAGCGAGGGGCACGTAAACGCCCCCATCCGCGCGGAATGAGGGCGTTCACGTGCCCCTCGAGCGACTCAGAGCTGCTGGCCGCCCGCGGGCTGGGTGAAAACGGGAGGCTTGGGAGAGTCCGCATCGCCCGCGTCACGCGGGCCCGACCCCTCCGGGCCGGAGCCACCGTCGCCACCGGACCCACCAGCGCCGTCTCCGCCCTTGGCCGCGCGACGGGCCATCCGCCGTTCGCGGGCGCCCTCCACCAGGTTGTAGAGCGTCGGCAGCACGACGAGTGTCAGCACCGTCGACGAGAGCAGACCGCCGATCACCACGATCGCGAGCGGCTGCGAGATGAAGCCGCCGTGGCCGGTCAGGCCGATCGCCATCGGCGTGAGGGCGGCGATCGTCGCCAGCGCGGTCATCAGGATGGGCCGCAGACGACGGGAGGCGCCGTGGGCGACCGCGTCGGCCACTGAGAGACCTCTGGCGCGGTACTGGTTGACCAGATCGATGAGAACGATCGCATTCGTCACGACGATGCCGATCAGCATCAGCACGCCGATGAGCGAGGCGATGCCGAGCGGAATCCCCGAGGCGAGCTGAAGGAGGATCGCTCCGGTGGCCGCGAACGGCACGGACACCAGCAGGAGAAGCGGCTGACGCAGCGATCGGAAGGTCGCCACCATGATGATGTAGACGATCAGGATCGCTGCCAGGAATGCGATCCCCAGCTGCCCGAACGCGGTCGACTGGCTCGACGAGACACCGCCGATCTTCGCCGTGGCACCTGCAGGCAGATCGGCCGCGTCGAGCGCCTTGGTGACCTCCTGATTGGCGGCGGTCAGGTTGTCGCCCGGCGTCGCGGTCACCGTGGAGGTGCGCAGGCCGCGCTGGGTGGTGACGGTCGACGGCCCCTTCGCCTCGGCGACGGTCGCCAGGGAGCTGAGCGGCACGACGCCGGCCGCGGTCGGGATCGGCAGATCGGAGAGCCCGGCGACCGTGGTCGGCGGGTTGTCGCTCTGCAGGTAGATCTTGAGCGTCGAGTTGTCGATCGCGACCGAGCCGATCTGGGTCGGCTGCATCGTCTGCGAGACGATCGTGCCGACGGCGACCTCGCTGAGGCCGGCCTGGGCCGCCTTCGTGCGGTCGACGGTCACGGCCACGTAGGGCAGCGATGCGCTCAGGTTGTCGGTGACCTGGCTGAGCGACTTCTGCTTCTTCAGCTCGGCCACGACCGAGTCGGTGGCCTTCTGGAGGTCGGCGTTGCTGCTCGCTGTGATGTCGACCTCGATGTCGCTCGAGCCTCCGAAGCCGCTCGAGGCCGACACCTGGATGTCGCCCGCGTCTGTGATTCCGTCGAGTTCGTTCTGGATCGTCTTCTGCAGCGCGTCCTGGTCGGCGTTCGGGTCGGTCGTGATCGAGAAGGTCGTCGCGCCGCTTCCGCCGGTGAACGCGTCGCGCAGCGACGAGCCGCTGGAGCCGATCGACACCTGGACCGTCTTGACGCCCGTGGTGTCGAGCAGCTTCTGCTCGACCTTCTTCGCCGCGTCGTCCTGAGCCTGGAGGCTGGCGCCCGGCTCCAGTGACTGCGTGACGGTCAGCGAGTTCTGGCCGCTGGAGCCGAGGAAGTTCGTCTTCAGGAGCGGGAGCGACAGGACGGTCAGTACCAGCACGATCGCCGCGGCGATGATGGTGACCCCCGAGTGCTTGAGGGTCCAGTGGATGATCGGCAGGTATCCGCGCTGCAGCAGCGACGGGTGCTCGAGCTCGTCGTGGCCCGATGCGATCGCGTCGGCCACCGAGAGGTGGGCGGCCGCGTCGTCGTTCTCGCCGCCCTCGTGCTTGTGCGCCTTGGGCGCCCGCAGGAACCAGTAGGCGAGCACGGGAACGATCGTCAGCGCGACGAGCAGCGACGAGAGCAGCGCGATGGTGACGGTGAGCGCGAACGGGCGGAAGAGCTCACCCGTGACATCGCTCACGAACGCCAGCGGCAGGAACACCGCGACTGTCGTGATGGTGGAGGCCGTGATCGCGCCGGCGACCTCGCGCACGGCACGCACGATCGTGACGGCTCTGTCCGCTCCGGGCACGAGTTGCCGCTTGATGTTCTCGATCACCACGATGGAGTCGTCGACGACGCGTCCGATCGCGATCGTGAGCGCGCCGAGCGTGATGATGTTCAGGGTGTAGCCGCTGGCCCACATCACGATGAAGGTGATGAGCACGCTGGTCGGGATGGAGATCACGGTGACGAGCGTCGAGCGCACCGAGAGCAGGAACACCAGGATGACGATGACCGCCATCGCGAGACCGAGGAGGCCCTCCTCGGCGAGCGAGTTGATCGACTGCGTGATGAACGGCGCCTGATCGAACACGACGGTGATCTTGGCGCCATCGCCGAGCTTGGACTCGAGGTCCGGGATGAGAGCAGAGACTTTGTGCGAGACCTCAACGGTGTTCGCCGACGGCAGCTTGGTGACCGCGATGGTGAGCGCAGGCTTGCCGTCGACGCGCGAGAGGGAGGTCACCGGGTCGTCGGTCTGAGCGACGGTGGCGACGTCGCCGACCGTGACGGGGGTGGAGGCCCCGGGCTTCTGCGCCGCCGCCTGCTGGGTCGTGGCGCTCTGCTGGGCCGCGCCCACGCCGCCCGCGCCCGCCGATCCCGCCGCTCCAGCCCCCGTCGACGACGGCGTCGCCACGAGCGGCAGGGCCGAGATGCCGGCCACGGAGGTCAGCTGCGACCCTGACTGGATCGTGAGCGTCTTGCCGTCTTCGGTCAGCGAACCGCCCGGCAACAGCACGCCGTTCTGCTGCAGGGCGCTCTTGATCGCCGAGCTGCTCAGTCCTGCCGCGGCCAGCTTCGCCGGGTCGGGCGTGATCGTGATGCGCTGGCCCACCTCGCCGACGAGCTGGGCGTCGTTGACGCCCGTCACGTTCTTGATGTCGGGCAGCGCGAGCTTGGTGATGTCGTCGCCGAGCGTGCGCTGGTCCGTGTCGCCGGTGACCGCCAGCTGGATGACCGGGAGATCGTCGATCGAGCCGGAGAGCACCTGCGGCTCGACGCCGGAGGGCAGTGTCGACTTGATCCGGTTGATGGCTTGGTCGATCTTCTGCTCCGCCGTCGCCAGGTCGGTGCCGTACGTGAACTTCGCGGTGATGATCGACTGGTTCGTGCTGCTGACCGCCGACGTGGAGTCGAGGTCGGGCACGCCCTGGATGGCGGCCTCCACCGGGGTGCTCACGTCGTTGTTGACCACCTCGGGCGAGGCGCCCGGGTAGGAGGACAGCACGACGAGCTGCGGGAAGGAGATCGACGGGATGAGCTCTTGCTTGAGGTTGGTGAGCGCGATGCCGCCGAAGATCGCAGCGACGATCGTGACGAGTGCGATCAGAGCACGGTTCCTCATGCTGAGGACGGCGAGATAGTGCACGGAGGATCCCCTCGGCGGAAGTGGGTGCAGGTCAGACGGCGGCGATGGCGCTGCAGAAGTCTCTCATTGCAGGCTGTGCAAATTCCTCATGCCGTGGTACCACTTCGGCCCGCCAGGATCCCGCGGATCACGGTGACCAGCAGCGCCTCCAGGCTCTCGCGGAAGTCCACCCGGAAGCGTGCGAGCTCGGGGTCGAGACGGTAGGCCTCCGCCATCCCCGGCGAGAGCCGGCAGGTCGACCAGATGCCGCCGATCCCGAGCGTGACGGTGCCGACGAAGACGAGCACGTCCGCGGGCTCGTCGCCGATCCACGGGGAGGCCAGGGCGCCGAGCCGTGCGACGTGGGCCAGCAGCGCTCGCTTGTAGTCGCGGGCGACGGGCCCGGAGATGTTGTGCTCGAGGATGCCGGGGGCAGCGGCGCACAGCTCGGCGAACACCGGCCGCTCGGCCGTGGTGTCCGCGACCTCGGCGGCGAGCGCCTCAGGAGTCCGCGCGGCGGTCGCGGCGAGCCGTGCTTCGAGCGCATCGAGCCAGGCGGCGAATTCGCGACCGTAGAGCTCCAGCAGCACGGCCTCCCGCGACTCGAAGTACCGGAGCACGTTCGACTTCGCGAGGCCGACCCGCCGCGCGAGCTCGTTGAGGCTGAGGTCGGCGACACGGGTATCGGCCAGCAGCTCCGCGGCGGCGGCGAGGATGTCCTCCCTGCGCTGCGCGCGCTGCTCCTCGCTGCGTGCCCTGCTGAACGTCGCCTGGGACATGTCCCTCCCTCTTGCTAACAGACCGTCGGTCTATTACCGTGATCCCTAACAGACCATCGGTTCATTATTTCACGACCTGCGGAGGACACCGTGTACACCGTTCCCGACCAGACCGGACATCACATCGTCGTCACCGGCGCCAACAGCGGCACGGGCAAGGAGGCCACGGCCCGGCTCGCCGCGGCAGGCGCGACGGTCACGATGGCCGTCCGCTCGCTCGACAAGGGCGAAACCGCACGGGCGGAGATCCTGACCCGCGTTCCGGGCGCCGACCTCCGGCTGCGCAGGATCGACCTCGCCGACCTGGCGACCGTGCGCGCCTTCGCCGACGGGATGCTCGCCGACGCAGAGCCGATCGACACGCTCGTGAACAACGCCGGCGTGATGATCCCGCCCACGCGCAACGAGACCGTCGACGGCTACGAGCTCCAGTTCCAGAGCAACTTCCTCGGCCCGTTCCTGCTCACCAACCTGCTGCTCCCCCGCCTTCTCGAGTCGGCAGCGCCGCGCGTCGCGACAATGTCGAGCGGCACGGCCGACTTCGGGTCGATCCACTTCCGCGACCTGCAGTTCCGGGGCCGGTACAGCGCGGCGCGAGCCTACGCGCAGTCCAAGCTCGCCGACCTCCTCATGATGCTGCACCTCGCGGAGCTCTCGCGGGCGAACGGCTGGGGCCTGCTCAGCACCGCGGCGCACCCGGGCTACACGCGCACCAACCTCCAGACCGCCGGGCGCAACCTCGGGCGCGAGAAGCAGCTTCAACCGGCGAGCCGCACCCTCCTGCCGTCGCAGGGCGTCGAGCAGGGAGCGGAGCCGCTACTGTTCGCCGCGGCCGACCCGGCCGCCGAGCAGGGCGCGTACTACGGCCCGTCGCGAATGGCCCTGGTCGGACCGACTCACCGTGCGCGCCTGCCGCGCAGCGCCCGCGGGCGTGACCTCCCGGCCTCGCTGTGGGCGGTCGCCGCGGAGCTGACGGGCGTGGACGATCAGACCACGTTGGGCAGAGCAGCGGCCTCGAAGTAGGGGGCGGGCTCCGCCGACGCGAGCGCCCACGCGCGCTCGAGAGCGACGAACGCCCGCTGCGTCTCGTCTTCGGAGTACGTGATCGGGATGCGCAGGAACCGCTCGAACGCACCGTCGAGCCCGAAACGCGGCCCGGCGGCGATGAGGAGTCCGTGATTGCGCGCCGCGAGGGCGAGCGCCGAGCTGACCGGCGCGCCGATGCCGATCCACGCGGCGAGGCCGCCGTGGAGGCTCGGGATGCGCCACTCCGGGAAGACCTGCGCCGCAAAGCGTCGAACGGTCTCGCGTCCCGCGGCGAGCTGCACGCGGCGCTCCTCCATGATCTCGCGCGTCTGCGGGAGCATCCGCGCCACGACCAGCTGCTCGATCATCGGGGTGCCGAGGTCGGTGGACGGCTTGGCGGCGATCAACCGCTGGATCAGCGGACGCTCCGCACGGATCCAGCCGATCCGGAGTCCGCCCCAAAGGCTCTTACTGGCCGATCCGATGAGCAGCACCGGCGGGTCGCCAGCGTTGCGATGGGCATACGCCGGCAGCGGGAGGTATTCGCCGACGCGGTCGATGTCGAGCTCGGCCGTGGTCTCGTCGCCGACCACGATGGTCCCGTGGGCGGCCGCGGCGGCGAGCAGGCGCTCCCGGGTGGCGGGCGACATGGAGGCGCCGGTCGGGTTGTGGAAGTCCGGGATCAGGTAGGCGAGGGCGGGGCTCGAGCGCCGGATCGCCTGCTCGGCGGCGTCGGCGTCCCAGCCGTCGCCGGCCTCGGCCCCGAGCGCGTGCGGCGCGTCGACGGGCGGGGTCACGGTGATCGGGAGGAGCCGCGCCCCGGCGAGCTTGAGGGCCTCCGTCGCGTGCGGATAGGTGGGCATCTCGACGAGTGCGCGGTCGCCGCGCGACAGGAAGGTGCGCGCGATGAGCGCGATCGCCTGCTGCGCGCCGACCGTGACCAGCACCTGGTCCGGCGAGGTCGGAAGGCCGCGCTCGGCGTACCGGTCGGCGATCGCCTGGCGCAGGTGCGGCAGCCCGACGGGGTCGTAGCCCGAGTCGGGCAGGAAGTGCGGGAGCTCTTCGGCGGCGGCGCGTGCGGCGGCCGGCAGGGACGAGGCGGCGGGCAGCGCGGCCTTCGTGAAGTCGAGCATCCCCTCGCCGCCGGCGAGCGGCAGCGCGAGCGTCGGCCCGGGGAGACGCGCGACGCTCCCGGAGCCGCGCACGCTGACGACGAAGCCGCCCTCCCGCAGCTGTCGATAGGCGGCACTGACGGTGGTGCGGCTGAGGTCGAGCCGCGACGCGAGATCGCGCTCGGCCGGGAGACGGGTGCCGATCGGGATGCGGCCGTCGAGCACGAGCAGACGCACCCGGTCGGCCAGCGACTGGTAGCCGGGCGCTGCACCACGCCAGTCGCCCAGGAGCGATTCGAGGGAGCGGGCGGTCAGGTGCGCGTCGGACATGCGGGCCACTTTATCCGAATTGGCATCTTGTTGTAAGGCCAATCGAGCGATTGGATTGTCACTATGTCCCGGTTCCTCCTCGTCCGCCGCGTCGGCCAGCTGCTGGTCGGCCTGTTCCTGTACGGCATCGCGATCGCGCTGATGGTCCGCGCCGGGATCGGCGTGTCGCCGTGGGACGTGCTGGCACAGGGGGTCTCGTTCAAGACCGGCATCCCGTTCGGGCTCGTGACGAACGTCGTCGGCCTTGTGGTGCTGGCCTTCTGGATCCCGCTGCGCCAGAAGCCGGGCCTCGGAACCGTGCTGAACGTGCTCCTGGTCGGGCCGAGCGCGCAGCTCGGGCTCTGGCTCATCCCGCAGCAGACCCAGCTCTGGGCGCAGGTGCTGCTCTTCGCGTCGGGTCTGGTGCTGCTGGCGATCGCGACCGGGCTCTACATCGGGCCGAAGCTCGGGCCGGGGCCACGCGACGGCCTGATGACCGGCCTCCACGCCCGCACCGGCCGGCCGATCTGGGCGGTGCGCACGGCCATCGAGATCACGGTGCTGATCATCGGCTGGTTCCTCGGCGGCGACGTCGGCATCGGAACGCTCGCGTTCGCGCTGCTGGTCGGCCCGCTCTGCAGTCTCACCCTCCCGTTCTTCGCCATCCGGCTCCCGCAGCCCGCGCCCGCGGACGCCGAGCTGGAGGGCGAACTCGAAGGCACGGCGGAGCAAGGCCCCGGCCTCCGTGGAGAGGGTGCGGGAGAGCAGGATGCCGTCCGTTTCGACGTGCGAGACGGCATCCTGCTCGAGTCCGACGCGTCGACGCGCTCGCGCGCCGTCGACCGGGCGGCCTCCCCGCTGGTCCGTGGTCCGCAGCCCGACCGTGCGCCCACCGAACCGCGCACTCCGCGCCCGTCGCGACTCGTCGCCGCGCACTGGCTCGACGACCGCCTCACGGGTCGCGCCCGACGCACGCACCCGCGCCGCGCGTAGCCGCGCCGCGCCGAGGGCTCGCGGGAGACTACGCGAGGTGGGCCGCAGCGTAGGCGTGCAGGGCGTCGCGCACGAAAGCGGCGCCCTCGACGCCGCCGTAGTTGGCGGCGAAGCGCGGGTCGGCGACGTACATGTCGCCGAGGCCCGTCAGGTAGGCGGCCGGCGGCCCACCTCGGCCGTGACCCGGCGTGCCCGGGATGTCGGCCAGCCACTGCCAGTGCCGCTGCGCCAACTCCTGCGCCTCCTCGGAGGCCGGGTCGACCCCGCGCGCCGCGGCGCCCGTCCAGTCGGCGGCCAGCTGCTTCTGCCGCTGCTGCCAGTCGGCGCGCTCGTCCGCGGTCATACTGCGCCACCAGCGGTCGGAAGCCGCATAGGCGTCCTTCCCCCAGCGCTGCTCGACCTCCTCCTTGTACTGGGTGTGGTCGAACCCGTCGAACATCTCTTCCGCCACGATCTCCTCTCCTTCCTCCACTGCGTGGATCGTCGCTTCGACCGACGCGATCTGCCGCGCCAGCCGTTGCCGCTCGCTGCGCAACCAGCTGAGGTGGTCGCGCAGGGCGGGCACCGCATCCTGCCGGTCGTCGAGCACTCGGGCGATGGCCGGGAGGCCGAGGCCGAGGTCGCGCAGCAGCAGAATGCGCTGCAACCGCACGAGGGAGTCGCGGTCGTAGTGGCGATAGCCGTTCGCGCCGACGCGGCTGGGCACGAGCAGGCCGAGATCGTCGTAGTGACGCAGTGTCCTGCTCGTGGTGCCGGCGATGCGCGCGATGTCCTGGATGCTCCAGTCGGCGACGACCTCCACCATGTCCGTTCCCCTCTCACGTGGGCTGTGCGAACCACGTTAAAGGTTGACGTTACGTCAAGGTCAAGTCCAGACGGTACTGTCTACCGTGTGCGTTCGATCCGTTCCCTGACCCCCGTGGCCCCCGGCATCCTCTTCGTCGAAGGGCCGGCCTCCAACTGGACGGTGTTCCACGGCAACGGGAGCGTCGAACTGGTCGACTGCGGCTACCCGGCCGACCGCCTCCTGGTCGAGGAGTCGATCCGGGCGGTCGGGCTCGACCTCTCCGCGCTCGCCCGCATCATCGTGACGCACGGCCACTCCGACCACCTCGGCGCCGCCCGGGCGTGGAGCGAGCGCTACGGCGTGGAGGTGCTCACGACGGCGAGCGAGCTGCCGAACGTCCGCCGCGAGATCACCGAGCAGGTGACCGTCGGCGAGCTGCTGCCTGTCGCCCTGAAGCGCGGCACCATCCCCTGGGCGGTCGCTGCCATCCGGGCCGGCGGCCTGGGCGACGTCGGAATCCCGTCGGCGCAGGCGATCACGGCCGACGTGCTCGAGCTGTCGACCGGGCACCGGCTGGAGGTCGTGCCGACGCCCGGCCACACGACCGGGCACGCCTGCTTCTTCGAACCGGAGGCCGAGGCCCTGATCACGGGCGATGCGCTCGTGACCGGACACGCCCTCCTCGCCGAGAACGGCGAGCTGCAGCAACTGCCGTCGTTCTTCCACCACGACGCCGATGGCGCGCAGGCGAGCGCGCAACGCCTCAGTCTGTGCGAGGCACGCTGGGTGCTGCCCGGGCACGGGCCGGCGGTGCGGCTGTAGAGCCGGTCCCGTCGGCACATCCGGTGACCCGGACGATGTGCCGCCGAGAGTACGGTAAATCCGGAGATCGTCGTGGCCGCGACCAAAAAACTCCGGAGCTACGGACACCGGCGGAGCGCTCGCACCACGTCTGCAGATCCGGAGGACTGCAGCGACCTCCGCCGGATGTCCGGAGTTACGGAGCGTTCTTCGGCGTGGCACACGCGACCTCCGGAGTTACCGACACCACCCGCAGGGCATTCGGGCGGGACGATCACACTCCCTGAGCAGTACAGCTAACGCTTCGCCTTCGCCGGCTCCTTCTGCGGCTCCGTGGCGGACGCCGCCGACTCAGCCCCGCCCACCGGCGGCACAGCCAGCTCCCCCGGCGCGGCGAACTCGCGCTGGACACCCTCCGGCTCGCCCAGCGTGATCGGGGTCGAGTGGATGTGGATGCGCGCACGCGCGGCCGAGGCCGGGGCGAGCGGGCGGCGGGCGATCGGTCGGGTGGGCTCGCCGCGTCGGTCCTGGCCCGGAAGCGGGCGCGACCGTCGGCCGTAGATCAGCGACGACGAGTCGAGCAGCCATGGCACGAGCGCGACCGTGACGCCGTGGCACAGCATGAGCTGCTTGCTCAGCCGGCGTGCACGGTGGTTGTGCAGGAGCGACTCCCACCAGTGGCCGACGATGTACTGCGGGAGGTAGACCGTCACGACCTCGGAGCCGTGCTCCTCGCGGCGGTGCTTGAGGTACTTGATGAGCGGCACGCCGAACTCGCGGTACGGCGACTCGATGATCGTGAGCGGCACGTGGATGTTCTGCTCGATCCACTGGCGCTGAAGCTTCTGGGTCGCCTCCTCGTCGATGGAGACGTGCACCGCCTCGATCGAGTCGTGCCGGGCGGCGATCGCATAGTCGAGCGCCTTGAGGGCGGGCTTCTGCATCTTGCCGATCAGCACGACGGCGTGGTCGCCGACGCTGCCGAAGGTCGTGGTCGGGTCGACCTCGATCTCCTTCTCGACGTCGCGGTAGTAGCGGTTCACGCCGAGCATGAGGAACCAGAGGATCGGCATGAAGATGAACACGAGGTACGCGCCGTGGGTGAACTTCGTGATCGTGACGACGATCAGAACGATGAACGTCAGCGTCGCGCCGAAGGCGTTGATGCAGAGCGAGCGCACGATGCTGCTGCGCTCGCGCGAGCCGATGGTCGCAGCGCCGTCCTTTCCGCTTCCCCGCAGCAGCGTGATCCAGTGCTTCACCATGCCGGACTGGCCGAGGGTGAACGATACGAAGACGCCGATGATGTACAGCTGGATCAGCTGCGTGAGGTTCGCCTGGTAGACGAGCAGCAGGATCGTCGCGGCCAGCGCCAGCAGGATCATGCCGTTGGAGTAGACGAGGCGGTCGCCGCGGGTGTTGAGGGCCTTCGGCGCGTAGGAGTCGCGCGCGAGCACCGACCCGAGAAGGGGGAAGCCGTTGAACGCGGTGTTCGCGGCGAGGAGCAGCACGACCGCGGTCGCCGCCTGCACGATGAAGAAGAAGATCGTGTTGTTGCCGAACGTCGCCGCCGCGATCTGCGCGATGAGCGAGCGCTGCGGGGAGGTCGCGCACTGCGCCCAGCCCTGGAGGTCGCACGGGTTCTCGGCGTAGTGCACGCCGCTGATCAGCGCCGTGGCGGTCAGGCCGGCGAAGAGCACGATCGCGATGCCGCCCATCAGGCCGAGCGTGGTGCGGGCGTTGCGGATCTTGGGGGTGCGGAACGCCGGCACCCCGTTGGCCACGGCCTCCACACCGGTCAGCGCGGAACAGCCGCTGGAGAACGCGCGAAGCAGAAGCAGCACCACGCCCGCCTGCGCGATGTTCGCGGCGTGCACCGAGTACGCCGCCGACTCGGCGACCGGCGGGTTGCCGAGCGCCGTACGGACGAGCGCGGTGGCGATCATCACGAAGATGCTGCCGATGAAGATGTAGGTCGGGAGGGCGAACGCCTTGCTCGACTCGCGCACACCGCGCAGGTTGACCGCCGCGAGGACGATCACGCAGATCACCGCGAGCTCGACGCGCCAGGGGGAGAGGAACGGCAGAGCGGAGATGATGTTGTCGACTCCGGAGGCGACCGACACCGCCACCGTCAGCACGTAGTCGACCAGCAGGGCGGAGGCGACGACCAGTCCGGCCTTCTCACCGAGGTTCTTGTGCGCCACCTCGTAGTCGCCGCCGCCGGACGGGTAGGCCTTGACCAGCTGCCGGTAGCTCAGCACCACGGTGATGAGCAGGATGACGACCGCCGCGGCCACCCACGGGGCGAACGAGAGGAACGCCAGGCCGCCGAGCAGCAGGATCATCAGGAGTTCCTGCGGAGCGTAGGCGACGCTGGAGAGTGCGTCGGAGGCGAAGATCGGTAGCGCGAGGTGCTTCGGGAGTAGCTGTCCTTCGAGTTTCTCGCTCGGAAGCGGGTCGCCGATCAACCACCGCTTCGGGGATCTCCCCTCATTTGTCACGAGGGTCGAGAATACTCGCTGCCAAAACACTGTCAAGTCGGCGCGTTGCGTCGTCACCAGGATGTGATTCTGGCAACACTTGATCCGCTCCCCGAGAGGGGCCCGTTGCCGCGGAATCTCGCGGGAGGCGGGTCGTCATCGGCCTCACTGGGAGTGAGATGAGCATGGCCTGAGACTTTCTGGCGTTCGTTCGGAAACCCGGTCTCACCGGCGAGTTAACCCCGGCCGATCGCCTCTGCGATCGTCCGCCGCACGCGCGTGAGCTCCTCCTTGAGGAGCGGCACCACGTTCGCCGGGAGTGCGCCGCGAGCGGCCTGGGAACGCAGGTCGGTGCGCAGCTGCTGTCGGAAGTCGTTGATCGCGACCTCGGCCTCCCGAGCTGCTGCGTTGGCCGCCGCACGGGCGTCGCGAGTCGCATCACGAGCCTCCTGTCGCGGGTCGACCCGCGTCGCGTCGCGCTTGGCCTCCCGAGCGGCCGACGCCAGCTCGGCGCGCAGTGTGCGCATCGCGTCGTTCACGCCGGCGCGCACCTCGTCGGCCAGCCGGCGCACGGAGTCGGTGACCTCGTCCTCGATCGCGTCGAGCTCGTGCTCGCGCGCCGCGAGCTCGGCGCGGCCGGCTTCGGTGATGGAGTAGACCGTCTTGCGGCCGTCGGTCGTCTTGGTGACGAGCCCCTCCTCCTCCAGCTTGGCCAGCCGCGGGTAGATCGTGCCGGCGCTGGGCACATAGGTGCCGCCGAAGCGGTCGCTGAGCGCCTGGATCAGCTCGTAGCCGTGGCGCGGCTCCTCCGCGAGAAGGCTCAACAGGTAGAGGCGGAGGCTGCCGTGCGCGAAGACCGCGGGGGTCACGCCGACGCCTCCTTCTCGCTGATGGAGCGGAGCACCGACACAGCGCCAGAAACCGAGTTGACCGAGATGTCGACCCAGTAGCCGTCGAGGCTGCCGGTGGTGGCGGTGTAGCCCTTGCCCGCGGAGCCGACGACCATGACGTTGTCGAGCTGCACGCGGCCCGAGACCGTGTTGGCGCGGTACCGGGCGCCGAGAGCCTCCGGGATGCGGATGGTCGTGTCGCCCGAGACGGTGTTCACCTGGATCTCGTCGGGAGTGCCCGAGATGTCGACCATGATGTCGGCGGAGACGCCGTCGGCGCTGAACCGCGGGATGGATCCGGTGGCCGTGATGTCGCCGGAGACCGTGTGCGCGCTGATGCGGCCGGTGTGGCCGCGCGCGGACAGCTCCCCACTGACCGAGTTGAGCTCGAGGTCACCGACCAGTCCGTCGATGACGATGTCGCCGGAGACGGTGCTGAGGCGCGCGTCGGTCTTCAGCCCGGAGATCAGGGCGCCAGCGGAGACGACCCCGAACTTGAGAGCGACGTCACGCGGCACCAGCACGCTGACGTCGGCGCGGGCGCTCGACTTCATCGACTTGAAGACCTCGATGAAGTTGTCCCATCGCAACTGCGGGTGGTCGATCTCGAGGCGGTCGCCGTCGACCGAGACCTTGAGGTCGCGGCCGGAGACCGAGTGGACCTCCACCCGCGCGCCCGGTTCGTCGTGCCCGATGATGTCGACCTGGCCGCCGAGCAGCCCGACCTTGAGGGAGCGGACGAGCTCCACGTCGATCGTGCGGCTCTCGCCCGGCTGGATCAGCCACTTCTCTTGTGCCATGGTTCTCGCGCTCCTTGCGTCGTTTCGTGCAGTGAGGCTCCGGCGGAGCCCTCGGTGACTCGCGATATATCGCGATGTTGACGTATTCACGATATATCGCGAGTTGGAGGAGCGCAAGCGCTTCGCCCGAATCTCAGGGTCGGCTCAGGGACATCCCCGACCCGCCGTGCTCAGCGGCGCAGCCAGGGGTGAAGGAGGCGGGTCACGAACGGGAGGAGGAAGTAGGTCATCGTCGGCGTCAGGCAGAGCGTGGTGATGAGCACGGTCGCCAGGGGCCAGAGCTGGTGCCAGCCGGGCACGAGATAGAAGGTGATGTAGGTGAAAGCGAGCGACAGCGGGAAGAACCCCAGCCATATGGTCACCGCCTGCTTCCAGCGCGGTGGAGCGGCCGGGACACCGGGCTGCGGCTCGTCGAACCAGCCCTCGATGCCGGTGCGGCGCTCCACGCGCGACACCTCCACGAGCTCGCGGCCCTCGTAGAGCCACTCGGCGCGGGCGTCGGAGGCCTCCCACGCGTCGAGCGACGACTCGTCCGCGAAGCGGTACAGCATGTGCCACTCGCGGGAATCGGCTCGCGCCCGCACCCATCCGGAACCGAGGAAGCCTTCGTAGGTGTTCGCGAGGTTGACGCCGTCCTGCACCCAGTGGGTCACCTCCGCGAGGCGGCCGGGATCGACGCGGCGGGTGATGGAGACGGTGACGGGGATGCGGTGCGCCTGGCTCGGGGTGTGTGCTTGTGGCCCGGAGCGGGTCGGCTCAGTGAGGTGCGGCTCTTGTGGAGTCATGCCTCCATTGTCGCCGGTGCGGGTTACGCGGGCGTTTCGCGGTGGGAGGAGTAAACGGAGGAGATCCGGCGTCGAGGGCGGCCTGAAAGCGGCCAACGGAGGAGATCGGCGAGGATCGGGGTTGGATATCCTCCGTTCGCGACGCGGTGCCCGGGCGACACCCGTCAGCGGGGGCCGATCAGCGAGCCGCCCTCGCGCACGACCAGGTGTGGTGCGACCAGCCGGTGGCGCGGGTCGTCGACGCCCGCTTCGGGCCGGACGCGGCCGCCGTGCGCACCGGTCAGGAGGTCCAGCACGCCGGCGGCGACGGCGTCGAGCGGCTGCCGCACGCTCGAGAAGCCGAGGGAGGCGGCGACCGGGGTGTCGTCGTACCCGATCACGGGAACCCGGCCGCCGGTCGCGGTGAGCGCGCCGAGCGCGAGCGAGTCGGAGGCGCACACGACAGCCTCGACCTCCACTCGGTCGGCCAGCCGGCGCATCGCGGCCGCGCCGAAGGTGACGCCGTCCTGCGCCGTCTCCTCGAGCGCCACGAGAGTCGCCTCGTCGACCGCGCGTGCCGCCGTCATCGCCTCCAGCCAGCCGGCCCGGCGGTCGTCACCGGTGCCCGATCCC
This sequence comes from Leifsonia sp. PARNA 1/14, assembly GCF_055720965.1. Classification (NCBI taxonomy): domain Bacteria; kingdom Bacillati; phylum Actinomycetota; class Actinomycetes; order Micrococcales; family Microbacteriaceae; genus Leifsonia; species Leifsonia sp. PARNA 1/14. The sequence continues at coordinate 894,588 of NZ_JBVQSP010000002.1, read as the reverse complement.
TCGGGCCAGCCCAGGTAGCCGATGCGCGTCAGCCCGAGGTCGAGGAAGTGCCGCGTCGCGTCACGGAGGCCTGCGCGCCCGTCCACGTCCACCCACAGGTGCAGCGGGTCGGTCATGTCGTCGATGCCCCAGGGCCGGCCGAAGGTCACAAACGGCTGGCCGTGCTCGATGAGCCACTCGGTCCTCGGGTCGCCGTGGAACGTGGAGGTCAGTACGAATGCGTCGACATCCGCGCCCTCCGAGAGCCGGCGGAACTGCTCGATCTCGTCCTCCGGGCCGGCAGCCGTGAACAGCAGCACCCGGAGGCCCTTGCGGTCGGCCTGCTCGGTGAGGGCGTGCAGGAACCGATCGAGCACGCTGCCCGAGATGCCGTCCTGGGTCAGCGGGTCGAGCCGGATCCCGATGGTCGAGCTCTTCTGCGTGCGCAGGCGGCGGGCGGAGGCGTGTGGACGGTAGCCGAGCGAGCGGATGGCGGCCTCGACGCGCTCACGGGTCTCCGGTCGCACGATCTCCGGGGTGTTCAGCACATTGGAGACGGTCTGGCGCGAGACACCGGCGACATCGGCGACGTCGCTGACCGTCGGCAGTGCGCCCATGCTGCTCCCTCCCCGACGCGCTCCCGCTGCCCTGAGAACGCTGTCTCAGACCCTACAGCCGTGCCGTCGTGCTCGTCCGCTGCCGCGCTTGACACCTCCCGAAGGCCGTGCGTATGGTGACAACGTTCCCGTTTGATCGTTCAAAGTGCACTGTAGCATCGACGAATTTGATCGTTCAAACGAGCGACCTCCACGCCCCGACCGCGTGGGCCCGTCTCTTCGGGCACACTCACACCAAGGAGAGAAACACATGCGCAGAATCACATCCCGCTGGCTCGCGGGCGGCGCCGTCGCCGCCGCAGCCGCCCTCGCCCTCACCGCCTGCGGCTCCGGCTTCAGCGGAGGCAGCGGAAGCAGCGACACCGGAAAGCTCACATCCTCGAACAAGGCGCTGACGGTCATGATCGGCTCGTCCGGCGACGCCGAGACCGCCGCCGTCAAGTCCGCCGTGAGCGACTGGTCGAACAGCTCGGGCACCAAGGCCAGCGTGGTGGCGGCCAGCGATCTGAACCAGCAGCTCTCGCAGGGGTTCGCGGCGAAGAAGCCGGCCGACGTGTTCTACCTCTCGACCGACGCTCTCGCCGGCTACGCCTCCAACGGCTCGCTGCTCGCGTACGGCGACCAGCTCTCCAACAAGGGCGACTTCTACCCCAGCCTCGTCAAGTCGTTCACGTACGACGGCAAGTTCTACTGCGCGCCGAAGGACTTCTCCACCCTGCAGCTCATCATCAACAAGGACATGTGGAGCGCGGCCGGCCTGACCGACAGCGACATCCCCAAGACCTGGGACCAGCTGGAGGCCGTCTCCAAGAAGCTGACCGCGAACGGCCACGTGGGTCTCGGCATCTCGGGCGAGTACGCCCGCGTCGGGTCCTTCATGGTTCAGGCGGGCGGCAACCTCATGAACGACGACAGCACCAAGGCGACCGCGAACAGCGACGCGAACGTCAAGGCGCTCGACTTCGTCAAGCAGATGCTCACCGCGGGCGACCTCAAGTACGCCAAGGACCTCGGCGCGGGCTGGGGCGGTGAGGCGTTCGGCAAGGGCCTGGCCGCGATGACAATCGAGGGCAACTGGATCACCGGCGCCATGAAGTCGGACTACCCGAGCATCAAGTACCAGGTCGCCGAACTGCCGACCGGCCCGGCCGGCGCGGGCACCCTCCAGTTCACCAACTGCTGGGGCATCGCCGCCGACAGCCCGAACCAGGCCGCCGCGCTCAAGCTCGTCGAGAAGCTGACCAGCAAGGACGACCAGCTCGCCTTCTCCAAGGCCTTCGGTCCGATGCCGTCGATCAAGTCGGCCGCGTCGGAGTGGAAGTCGGCCAACCCCGACCTCGTCCCGTTCCTGTCCGCCGCGGACTACGCCAAGGGCGTCCCGACCGCCAAGGGTTCCGCCGACGTCGTGACCGACCTCAACAGCAAGCTCGAGACGCTGGCGACGAGCGATCCCAAGACGATCCTCGACGCCACGCAGAAGAACCTCGAAGCGCTGCTGAAGTAAGGACCGCAGCCACCATGTCGCAAGCCACGAGTCGGTCTCGCCGTTCCGGAATCCGGCGCGGCGAGGCCGCCTCGGGGTGGTTGTTCACCGCCCCGGTCATCCTGCTCCTCGGCGTCTTCCTGGTCATCCCGGTGCTCATGGCGCTGTGGGTCAGCTTCTCCGACTGGGGCGGGCGGGGCAGCCCCTTCTCCTCCGACGTGAACTTCGTCGGGCTCAAGAACTACTCGACCCTGCTCGCCGGCGGCGGGCTCGCCGAGCAGGACTTCGGGATGTCGTTGAAGAACAACGCCTGGTACGTCGTGCTGGTCGTCCCCATCCAGACCGCCGTCTCGCTCTTCCTCGCCGTGCTCGTCAACCGGGCCATCCTCCGCGGCCGCGGCTTCTTCCGCACCGCCTTCTACTTCCCTTCGGTGACCAGCTCCGTCGCGATCACCGTGCTCTGGCTGTTCCTGTTCAGCACCTCCGGAGCCGTCAACCAGGTGCTCGCCTGGTTCGGTGTCAACGGCCCCAACTGGTTCAACGACCCGAACGGGATCATCCACAACTTCCTCGGCCTCTTCGGCGTCACCACCGGCCCGGCGGCACTCACGCAGAACACGCTGCTCGGCGTCTCCTGGTGGGACTGGCTGGGCGGCCCGTCCGTCGCCATGACCGCATACATCGTCATGGCCGTGTTCACCACGAGCGGCACGTTCATGCTGCTCTTCATCGCGGCCCTCCAGAACCTCGGAGGCGACATCACCGAAGCCGCGATGATGGACGGCGCCAACGGCTGGCAGCGGTTCTGGCGGATCACCCTCCCGCAGCTGCGGCCCACGCTGTTCACCGTGCTGACGCTGGGTCTCATCGGCTGCTGGCAGGTCTTCGACCAGATCTACACCGGCAGCAAGGGCGCGCCGAGCAAGACGACGCTGACGCCGGCCTACCTCTCGTACCAGACCTCGTTCGGCAACCAGGAGTGGGGCCAGGGCGCGGCGATCGCGTTCATCCTCTTCGTCATCATCGTGCTGTTCACGATCTTCCAGCGCTGGGTGCTGCGCGAGCGGAAGGTGTCCAAGCGGCGGATGCGGCCCTACGAGGCCGTCGCCCTCGCCTCCGCCCTCCCCGGCAATTCGTCCGGCTCCGCCTCGAAGGGAGGCCTGTGATGAGCACCACCGCACTGATCCCTGAGGCCGTATCGCCGCGACAGTCGTCATCGCACCCGGCCTCCCCGCGTCCAGCTGGACGTCGGCGGCGGTCGACCGGGAGCATCGTCGGAACCTCGATCACCTACGCGGTCCTCATCGTGCTCGCCGTCGTCTACATCATGCCGTTCCTCATCCAGGTCTTGACCTCGTTCAAGACCGACGCGGACGCGACGGCGAACCCGGTCTCCCTCATCCCCCAGGTGTGGACCACGGCCGCGTACACGAAGCTGTTCCTCAACTCGGACTTCCCGATCTGGTTCATGAACTCCGCGATCGTCACCGTGTTCGTGACGCTCGGCCGGGTGTTCTTCGACTCGCTCGCCGGTTACGCCCTGGCTCGCCTGCACTTCCGTGGCCGCAGCTTCGTCTTCGCGGCCCTGGTGGCCGTCATGTCGGTGCCGATGGTCGTACTGCTCATCCCGAAGTTCCTCGTGATCAACCAGCTCGGGATGTACGACTCGTACACCGGCATGATCCTGCCGCTGCTCACCGACGCGGCCGGCGTGTTCATCATGAAGGGGTTCTTCGAGGCGATCCCGGCCAGCGTGGAGGAGCAGGCCCGGATCGACGGCGCCGGGACCTTCCGGGTGTTCTGGTCGATCGTGCTGCCGATGGCACGGCCGGCGCTCATCACGATCATCATCCTGTCGTTCCAGGGCTCGTGGAACGAGCTGGCCCACTTCATCATCTCGACGCAGGACCCGGCGCTCACGACCCTCACGAAGGGCGTCGCCGGTCTCGCGAGCGGCCAGCTCAGCCAGGGCAGTCAGTACCCGCTCAAGCTCGCGGCGGCGGCCATCATGACCATCCCGGTCGCGGTGCTGTTCTTCGTCTTCCAGCGCCGGATCATGAACTCCAGCGAGGGGGCGGTGAAGGAGTGACAGCGATCGCACCCACGATCCTCGCCACCTGCGGCGGGCTGGTCGCAGGCGACTGGACCGACTCCCTCTACGGGCCACTCCTCCACCACGCCATCGAGCTGGCGCAGGTCGGCGACCGACGGCCGCGCGTCACCCACATCAACACCGCGGGCGGCGACCAGCGGCACGTGGAGGGCGCGGAGCTGGAGGCGGCCCGCTCGGTCGGCGTCGACGCCAGCCACGTGCGGTTCTTCCCGCACCCGAACATCCCGGACCTCCGTTCGCACGTGCTGTCGCAGGACGTCGTGTGGGTCAGCGGCGGCAGCCTCCTGAACCTGTTGGCGGTCTGGCGGGCGCACGGGCTGGACGAAATCCTGACCGAGGCCTGGCAGCGCGGAGTCGTGCTGGCCGGCGGCTCGGCGGGCGGGCTCTCCTGGCACGAGGGCGGCACCACGGCCTCCCGCGGCCCGGAGATCTCGGCGCTCGGCGACGGGCTCGGCCTCGTGCCCGGCTCGCTGGCGGTGCACTACGACTCGGATCCGAGGCGACGGCCCGCGCACCAGACGGCGGTCGCCTCCGGGGAGCTGCCGGACGGCTACGCCCTCGAGGAGGGCACCGGGCTGGTCTACCAGGGCACCACCCTCGTCGACGTCGTCGCCGAGCGCGACGGTGCCACCGTCTGGCGCGTGACGCGCGACGCCTCCTCCGCCCACGAGACCCGCATCACCCCACGAGTCCTCGCCCCCACGAACCATCCGTCCCAACACGCCGTCACGACCCCCGCCGACACGGCGCGTCGGGACGAATCGTTTCCAATCACCACCACGATCGAGGAGGCGCGAACGCCACGATGACCCAGCCGCTCCAACCCCTGCTGCACGACAGCGTCGTTCTGCTCACCGCGCCCAGCCAAGCCTGGTCCGCTGCGGACGGCACGATCGACGGCAACGGGATCCACGGGTTCTACCACTCCGACCTGCGCGTGCTCGACCGCGTCCTCCTGACCATCGGGGGAGACCAGCCCGAGCACATCGCGACGGCGGGACCCGACGCGGCGACGGCGGTCTTCACCGCGCTGGCCCGGCGCATCGACGACGCGGGGGCGGACCCGCGCGTCCGCGTCGACCGCACCCGCACGGTGCGCGAGGGGAGGCTGCATGAGCGCATCGAACTCCGCAACGCGCTCGGCAGCCCGATCGCGACGACCGTCACGGTGTCGGTGCGCGGCGACTTCACGCCCATGCAGACGATCAAGGCCGGGCTGAGCGGCGCCGAGCACCCGGTATCGCTCTCCGCGGTCGACGACGGTGTCGAGTTCCGGTCGGGTCAGGTCACCGCGCGGCTGACCGCCGTCGGCGCGCGGGTCGCGCTCGACGACGCGGACGTCTGGATGGACTGGGACGTCGAGGTACCGGCCCACGGTCAGGTCGCGCTGGAGTGGACGGTCGAGGTCGACGACCCGACCGCGGTCGTGGCGGGTGCGGCGCCGTCGGCCGATTGGGCCGCCTTCCGGGCGACCACTGGCGACTCCCGGCTCGCGTCGTGGCTCGACCGTGCGCTGGCCGACCTCCAGTCGCTGCGGATGTCGACCACGGCACGACCCGACGACGTGTTCCTCGCGGCGGGCGCACCGTGGTTCTTCACCCTCTTCGGGCGCGACTCGCTCTGGGCGGCGCGCATGCTGCTGCCGCTCGGAACCGACATCGCGGCCTCCACGCTGCGTGTGCTCGCGCATTTCCAGGGCGCCGAGAACGTCGCCGCGACCGCCGAGCAGCCCGGCAAGATCATGCACGAGCTGCGGCCGGCCGCGCTGACCATTCCCGGCGAGGGCGTCGTGCTGCCTCCGCTGTACTACGGCACGGTCGACGCGACGGCACTCTGGATCGGCCTCCTGCACGACGCGTGGAAATGGGGCCTGCCCGACGACGAGGTGCGTGACCTCCTCCCGGCGATGCAGGCCGCTCTGGCCTGGATGCGCGACTACGGCGACAGCGACGGCGACGGCTTCCTCGAGTACGTCGACACCACGGGGCACGGTCTCGCCAACCAGGGCTGGAAGGACTCAGGAGACTCCATCCAGTGGAAGGACGGTACGCTCGCCGACGGCCCGATCGCGCTCTGCGAGGTGCAGGGATACGCCTACGAGGCGGCGGTCGGCGGCGCCGAGCTGCTGGAGGCGTTCGGGCTGCCCGGCGCCGACGAGTGGAGGACGTGGGCCGCTGATCTGAAGGCGCGCTTCGCCGACGCCTTCTGGATCGACGACCCCGCCGGCGCTTACCCGGCCGTCGCGCTCGACGCCGCCAAGCGCAAGGTGGACACGGTGACCAGCAACATCGGCCACCTCCTGGGCACCGGCATCCTCACGCCCGAGCAGTCCGAGCTGATCGCGCGCCGGCTGGCGTCGCCCGAGCTGTCGTCCGGCTACGGCCTTCGCACCATGTCGACCGACGCGGGAGGCTACTGGCCGCTCAGCTACCACGGCGGTTCGGTCTGGGCGCACGACACGGCGATCGCCATCACCGGGCTCGCGCGCGACGGCCACGTCGCCGAGGCCGACCAGCTGGCCGATGGCCTCCTGGCCGCCGCGTCGGGCTTCGGCTATCGGATGCCCGAGCTGCACTCGGGCGACTCGGACGCCGAGACCGGGTCGCCTGTACCGTATCCCGCGGCGTGCCGGCCGCAGGCGTGGTCGGCGGCGGCAGCCGTGGCTGTGCTCGCCGCCCGGCTCGGCCTCCGCGCGGACGCCCAGGCCGGCTCGCTCGACGTGCGACCGAGTCCGGGCGCGGGCAGCATCAGCGTGAGTGGCCTCCGCTTCGCGGGCGCACCTCGCGACATCGAGGTCTGACGCGCCGCGAACCCCGCGCCCGCGCAACCCGCCCGCGCACCCGCGAGGGGCACGTAGTTGTCACTTTTTAGCCCCGAAAGCGACAACAACGTGCCCCTCGTGGGTCTCCCGCGGCGCGAGGGGCACGTAAGTGCCCGAAAGGAGCGCGGGTAGGGGCGCTTACGTGCCCCCTCGATCCCGCGCTTGCTCGACGGGGGCGCGTCAGATCTGCGCCATGATCTGGCGGGCGATCACGCGGCCGGCGCGGTTGGCGCCGATGGTGCTCGCCTGGGGCCCGTAGCCGGCCAGGAAGATCCGCGAGTCCTGCCAGGAGGCCCCGGACGCGACGGTCAGGCCTCCGGCCTTCTCGCGCAGCTTGAGCGGGGCGAGGTGCCGCAGCTCCGGCCGGAACCCCGTCGCCCAGATGATCACGTCGGCGCGCGTGGTCGACCCGTCGTCCCAGACGACCCCGTCGCGCTCGATGCGGGAGAACATCCCGCGCTCCACGAGGAGGCCGCGGTCGATGCCCGCCGCGATACGCCGAGTGCGCGGCACGCCGGTGCCGCTGACGATGCTCGGGAGGGCCTGCCCGGCACGGGCCGCGGCGTCTTGCGCGGCGACGGCCGCGACGCCGCCCTCTATCGTGAGCTCCGACTCATCGCGGAAGTCCACCGGCCTCCGCGTCGCCCAGGTCAGCTCGCCGGCCACGCCCTCCAGCTCGAGGAGGAAGCCGATCGCACTGGTGCCGCCGCCGACGACCACGACAGACTGCCCCGCGAGCTCCTCGGCCGACGCGTACGACGAGGTGTGGAGATGCCGCCCGGCGAAGTCGCCCATGCCCGGATACCACGGGATGAACGGGGCGCCCCAGGTGCCGGTCGCGTTGACGACGATGCGGGTGCGTGTCTCGCCCCGGTCGTGCGCGACGACCAGGTCGGCGCCGCGGTCGAAGATCCGCGAGACGGTGACCGGCCGCTGCACCGCGAGGCCGAAATGGTCCTCGTAGCGACGGTAGTAGCCGCCCACGATGTCCTTCGCCGGGAGGGTGCGGTCGGCGGTGTCGAAGCTGAGACCCAGCTCCGACATCCCTGGAAGGTCGTTCACGTGGTGGGCGCTGCCGAGACGCAGCGCGTCCCAGCGGTGCTGCCACGCTCCCCCGGTGCCGGGACCGCGGTCGAGGACCACGAAATCCTCGCCGGGGGTCAGCTCGAACCGGCGCAGGTAGTAGGCGACCGCGAGCCCTGCCTGCCCGGCGCCGACGATCACCACCTGGGTCTCGGTCATTCCACTGATCACGCGCTCATTCCATCATCCGACGCTGTGCGACATCTCGGGGTCCATAGGGGCCACCATGCTAAACTCGACGCTAGTTTTCACTATTTCTGTTGGATCCCCGGGTGCCATTCCCCGGGCACGACCAAAAGGGGGTCACGCATGGGGCGCGGCCGTCAAAAGGCAAAGCACACGAAGATCGCTCGCCAGTTGAAGTCGTTCAGTCCGAACGTCAACTACGACGCGCTCGAGCGCGAGCTGACCGGGCATTCCCACCACGACGACGAGCACCAGTACGACGCGTGGGCCGACTACGAGCCCGAGGGCGCCGACGAGTACGACGACGGCGACGAGGACTACGAAGACACCGAGACCGAGACGCCGAAGCGCGCCTGAACGGCGACTGCGGCGGGAGGCGACTTCATCACGAATGTCGCCCACGTCCGCTCGTATGCGTCATTCGTCATGAATGCGGCGCGCTGACCCCGCAGTCGCGCTACAGCCATCCCTGACGCGTGGCGATCGCGACGGCCTCCGAGCGGTTGCGTGCGCCCGTCTTGCCGATCGCGTTCGACAGGTGGTTGCGCACGGTGCCGTCGCTGAGGTGCAGTCGCCGGGCGATGTCGGTGATCGTGCCGCCCTGCCCGGCGACCGAGAGCACCTCGGCCTCACGCGCGGTCAGCGGCGAGGCCCCGGAGGCCAGCGACTCGGCGGCGAGCGCGGGGTCGACGACCCGGAGGCCCGAAGCGACCCGCCGCACGGCGTCGGCGAGCTGGCCCGACGGGGTGTCCTTCACGATGAATCCGGCGGCCCCGGCCTCCATCGCCCGGCGCAGGTAGCCGGGCCTCCCGAACGTCGTCACGATGAGCGAGCGGCACGTCGGCAGCGCGGCCTGCAGTTGCGCCGCCACCTGGATGCCGTCGAGGCCCGGCATCTCGACATCGAGCAACGCGACGTCGGCCGCAGCAGCGCGGGCCGCGTCGAGCACTTCGTCTCCGCGCCCCACCTGGGCCACGACCTCCAGGTCGGGCTCGAGGTCGAGGAGGGCGGCGAGCGCCCCGCGGACCAGCGCCTGGTCGTCGGCGAGCAGCAGGCGGATGGTCATGGCAGCCTCCGGACGGTGAGCAATGTGCCGCCGCGCGGCCCGGCCTCCACGGTGAGCTCCGCGCCCGACTCCTCCGCGCGGGCCGCGAGCCCGGCGATGCCCGAGCCGCGCACGAGGTCGCGACGGTCGGAGCCGAACGGCGCCGGTCCACGGCCGTCGTCCTCGATCCGCAGCACGTCGGGCTCGACGGTGACCCAGCAGTTGCGCGACCCGGAGTGGCGGATGACGTTGGTGACGCCCTCCCGCAGCACCCAGGCGAACAGCTCACGGAGTTCGGGGGCGACCTCCTCGCCGTTGCGCGGGAGGTGCGCCTGGATGTCCGCCGCCGCAAGCCCCGCCTGCGCCGCCGCGAGCTCGGTGGAGAGGCTCATCTCGCGATAGCCGGCGACGGCCGCGCGGAGGTCGGCGAGCGCCGACCGCGTGAGCCGCTCGATGTCGGCCAACTCGTCCTCCGCGCGGCCCGGATCGACCGGGATGAGCCGGCGGGCCAGCTCCGACTTGACCGTCACCACGGTCAGCGAGTGGCCGAGCACGTCGTGCATGTCGCGCGAGAACCGCGCCCGCTCCTCCACCACGGCGAGCCGGGCGATCTCGCCCTGGGCGTTCCGCAGCCTCCGGAGGGCGTCGATCTGACGGGCGAAGGCGCTCATCATGATGCCGATGGAGACCGTGATCAGCGCGATGAACCAGTTGTCGTCGAAGGTGCCGGTCGCCAGGAAGACGATCAGCTGCACAGCGCCGAGCGTGAGGATGATCGTCGTCGACACCCACGTGCGCGCGATCGCCATCCCGGCGACGCAGGCGACGTACACCCACGTCCACAGGGTCGCGATGCCGATGAACGGGACGAGCGTCAGCGTGAACGCGAAGTAGACGAGCACGCCGGTCAGTCGCGTGCGCTCGCCCTCCCACCAGAGCACCGGCGGGAGGGCGAGGAAGCCGACGTAGACCACCGTCAGGAGGGCGGTCGCCACGATCTTCGTGCCGAGGGCGCCGGACGGGGTCCAGAGGCCGCCCAGCACCGAGACCTGGTACAGGAGGCCGATGACCGCACCCGGGTACCAGCGGAACGCCGAGCGGTGCGTCAGCCGCGCCCACACCCCGACGGGGCGGTACTCGTCGACGTCGCTGCTGAACACGTCCCTACCCTAGCCAGCTTCGACCGCGTCAGCCGCGGGCCGCGTCGCGGCGGTAGCGCCAGACGATCAGCGCACCCAGGGCGACGGTCCAGGCCGTCAGCACCAGGGCCGGCGTGAGCGCGTCGCCGCTCTGCAGGGCGCCGAGCTGGCCGACCCGGTTCAGCCAGTACGACGGCACGGCCTGCGCCACGTTCGCCACCCAGGCGGGGAAGATCTGCAGGGGGATCCACAGGCCTCCCAGCACCGCCATGCCCATGAATACGGCCATGAACAGCGGCTGGGCGAACTCGGGCTTCGCGAACTGCCCGATCAGGATGCCGAGCAGGGCGAACGGCACGACGCCGCACCAGATGCCGAGGCAGGCGAGCAGCCAGCTCCCGATCGGCAGGTCGGGGTGGTAGAGCATCATCGACACGGTCACGATCACGACGATGCTCAACAGCGCGAGCGCGAGGGCGGCGACCAGCTTGGAGACGAGGTAGCCGGTGCCGCTGAGCGGGGTGATCCGCAGCTGCCGGTTCCAGCCCAGCGACCGCTCGGTGACGATGGTGAAGGCCTGGGACAGCGCGGCCATCATGCCGCCGTACGCCGAGACCTGGATGGTCGTCACGACGATCCACGGGAGGTGGGTGACGGCATCCACCTGGCCTTGGCCTCCGAACGTGCCGCCGAAGGCCAGCAGCATGACCAGCGGGACGGCGAGGGTGAAGATCATGGCCCGCATGTTCTTCAGCTGGCGGAGCGACTCGCGCCCCAGGTAGGCGATGCTCATTTCAGGGCTCCTTCGGACTCGGTGGAGGCTTCGGTGGAGGACTCGGTCAGGGCGAGGAAGGCCTCGTCCATGGTGTGCGCGGTGACCTCGATGTCGTGGAGGTCGTCGTGCGCGGCCAGCAGCCCGCGCAGGGTGGCGTCCGAGTCGTCGCTGACGATGGTCAGCAGGCCGGTGCGGTAGTCCACGCTGCGGACGCCCGGCAGGGCCGCGAGGGAGGCTTCGGTGTCGGCCGTCCAGGCGAAGCCTGCGGTGGCGCGGATGCGGCGGCCGGACACGACCGCCTTCACCTCGGTCGGCGTCCCGTCGGCGACGATCCGTCCGCGTGCCAGCATGACGATGCGGTCGGCGTAGGTGTCGGCCTCGTCGAGGTAGTGGGTGGCGAACACGACCGTGCGGCCCTCGGCGGTGAACTCCCGCATCGAGAGCCAGAAGGTGCGGCGCGCCTCCACGTCCATCGCCGCGGTCGGCTCATCGAGGAAGAGCAGGTCGGGGTTCGACACGACGGCGACCGCGAAGCGCGCACGCTGCATCTGGCCGCCCGAGAGCTTGGCGACCCGCTGCTTCGCGATCTCAGTGCAGCGGGCCCGTTCGAGCGCCTCGGTGACGCTGAGCGGATGCTTGTGCGCGGCGGCGACCAGGGCGACCGACTCGGCGACCGTGAGGGTCGGGAGGAGGGCGCCGCCCTGCAGCATCGCGCCGACGCGGCCGTCGCGGATCGCGCGCCGCGGGTCGGCGCCGAAGAGCTCAGCGGTGCCGGAGGTCGGCCGGGCGAGCCCGAGGGCGAGGTCGATGGTGGTGGACTTGCCGGCGCCGTTGGGGCCGAGGAGGGCGACGACCTCGCCCGGGCGCACGGTCAGGTCGACGCCGTCGACGGCGGTCAACGACCCGAAGGCCTTGTGCAGACCGGAGAGGCGGATGGCTGGTGTCTCGTTCACGTCTCCCAGAGTGCCGGTCGGCGAACCTCCTTGCGCAGGGCCTCCGTCAGGATCTGGGGGTGACATTCGTCATGGGTCGACCCGGTCAGGAGAACGCGTCGCGCGAGCGGACCGCGCGGAACAGACCGATGACGCCGGCCACTCCTCCGGCTGTGACGAGGAGGGCGCCGAGGATCAGGAGGAGGTCCTGGCTGATCGGTTGCGCGGGGAGCGAGGCGGTCTCGGTCGGATCGGCCTCCGGGAGTGCGGACGCCGGCCCGGCTGCGTCACCGCCTCCGCTCGACGTCGCGACGGCGGCGGCAGGGGCGACCGGCACAGCCGGGAGCGACACGGTCGCGACACCCTCCGCGACGGGGATGGATGCCCGGGTCAGGACGACGAAGAACCGCGAGGAGGGCGATCCCGCCTGCCGAGAGAGGAGCGGGACCGTCGCCGTGGCGCTCGACTGGCCGTCGGCGAACGTGACGCTCCCCGTGGTCGCGACATAATCCGCTCCCGCGGACGCAGTGCCGTCGCTCGTCGCGAACGCGGCCGTCGCCGGCCCGGCCGGACTCGGGCGGGTGACGGTGACGAGGACGCTGCCGCTGCCGGCGACCACGCTGTCCGCGACGATCGTGAGCGGCCCGGAGGCCGGCGCGACAGCGACAGAGGCGGTCGCCGTCGCCGTGCGGAGCGTCGCACCGGTGGCCGGGACGAACTGCGCGGTGAGCGTGTGATCCCCGACGGCGGGTGCGGGGAGGTCGGCGCGCGCGACGCCACCCGCGGCGACGGGGACCGTGGTCGGGGCGGCGCCGTCGAACGAGAACGCGACGGTTCCGGCTTCCGGCGGCCCGAGCAGGAACCGCGAGACGACCGCCGTGACGGCGACCCGGCCTCCGTCGGCAGCGGTCGCGGGTGCGCTCAGCGTCACGGCTGTGGCGTCGGTGCACGACGGCGCCGAGGTGTCCACCGTGGCGGTGGTTCCGCCGAGGGTCCAGGTGAGAGTCGGCTCGACAGCCGCGTCGAGGGTGAGCAGCCACGCGGCGTGATGGTCGCCGGCGAGGAAAGTGGACGGCTGCCCGCGGTCGGCCGCCCCTGGCGCGAAGGCGTTGTCGCCGGAGCCCGGCGCCACCTCCAGCGCTGCTGCGGCGCTCGAGCGGTAGCCGAGAACCACCGTGCGCGAGGTGACGGCGCCGAGCGGTGCGTCCTGGACGCAGTCGACGAGGGGCGTGAGGGCGGCCGCGGGAGCGGGGGCTCCGGCCGGAGTCGCCTCCACGGGCGCCGCCGCCAGGCCGAGTGCGGCCGACACTGCGGCGACGACGACCCCGAGCGCGCATGCCACACGAATGCTGGCATGCGGAGGGGTCACAGCGGCCACTCTAGCGGGCGGGCGCAGCCGCTCGCGCCTCCACGAAGGGGTCACGCGGTCGGCTGCTCGCCGAGGGGCACGTCGTTGTCGCTTTTCGCGCGCGAAAGCGACAACAAGGTGCCCTTCGGCGCTTCGGGGGCGGCGTGGAGGCCCGGGTCAGCTCGCGTAGGAGCCGACGAGACGCACCGCGCCGCCGTCGACGCCCTTGGCGCCCTGCTCGAAGCCGGCGAGGTCGCGGGCAGCCGTCGAGACCGTTCCCACCGGCCAGGTCGGGATGCCGTCGGCCGTGATCGCCGCGGCGACCGCGCTCGCGGCCTCAGGAGCCACAACGGCGAACATGCCGATGCCGAGGTTCCAGGTGCCCTCCGACGACTCCAGCGTGCTGCCGGCGAGGTCGCTCAGCACCCGGAACACCGGTGTCGGCGACCACGTGGAGCGGTCCACCTCCACCCACGACCCGACGGGGAGCACGCGAGCGAGGTTCGCAGCGATCCCGCCGCCGGTCACATGGCTGAGGGAGTGCACCGCACCGCTCAGCGACGGCTCGCCGAGCACCCGCAGCAGCGGCGACGTGTAGAGGCGGGTGGGCTCCAGCAGGGCCTCCCCGACCACGCCGCCGAAGTCGTCCGAGCGGTCGTCGAAGCCGATGCCGCGCTGGGCCAGGATGTGCCGCACGAGCGAGAAGCCGTTCGAGTGGATACCGGACGACGCCAGCGCCAGCACGACGTCGCCGTCGCGCACGCGATCCGCGCCGAGCAGCTCGTCGGCCTCCACTGCACCGACTGCGGCGCCGGCCACGTCGTAGTCGTCGGGCCCGAGCAGACCGGGGTGCTCGGCGGTCTCGCCGCCGACGAGGGCGGTCCCCGTCGCCTCGCAGGCGCGGGCGATGCCCGCGACGATCGTAGCGATTCGCTCGGGCACGACCTTGCCGCATGCGATGTAGTCGGTCATGAACAGCGGCCGTGCGCCAACCACGACGATGTCGTCGACGACCATGCCGACGAGGTCCTGACCGATGGTGTCGTGCTTGTCGAGAGCCTGGGCGATCGCGACCTTGGTGCCGACACCGTCGGTGGAGGTCGCCAGCAGCGGACGACGGAAGTCCTTCAGCGCCGAGACATCGAACATCCCGGCGAACCCGCCGACCCCGCCGAGCACCTGCGCGCCTTGCGTGCGCGCGACCGCCGCCTTCATCAGTTCGACGGCGCGGTCGCCCGCGGCCGTGTCGACGCCGGCGGCGGCGTAGGAGGAGGACGAGGATGCGGTGGGCTCGGTCACTGCTCCATGGTATCGGGGAGCGGAGGGCCGATCCTGCCCGCTGTTCCTGTCGCCCTACTCCTGCCGACCGGGGTCGCCGAAGCTCAGCAGCCGCTCGTACTCGGCGTCGGGCCCGGGCTCGCAACCGTCGCTGGTCGCGCTCGCGCCGTCGTCTGTCGGAGCGACCGTCTCGGCCGCGGCCTCCGGACGCTCCAGGAGGTTCTTGCCCAGGTGGTGCGCGTCTGGCAGCTCGATCGGGTACACGCCCGTGAAGCACGCCGTGCAGAGACGCTCGCGCGGCTGCTCGGTCGCGGCGATCATGCCGTCCTCCGAGAGGTAGCCCAGTGAGTCGGCGCCGATGGACTGACGAACCTCGTCGACGCCCAGGCCGGTCGCGATCAGCTCGGCGCGGGAGGCGAAGTCGATGCCGTAGAAACACGGCCAGGTGATGGGCGGGCTGGAGATGCGCACGTGCACCTCGGCCGCACCGGCCTCCCGCAGCATCGACACCAGCGCGCGCTGCGTGTTGCCGCGGACGATCGAGTCGTCGACCACCACGAGGCGTTTGCCCTTGATGACCTCCTTGAGCGGGTTCAGCTTGAGCTTGATGCCGCGCTGGCGGATGGTCTGCGACGGCTGGATGAACGTGCGGCCGACGTAGGAGTTCTTGACCAGGCCCTGACCGAACGGGATGCCGGACGCCTGCGCATAGCCGATCGCCGCGGGAGTGCCGGACTCGGGCGTCGGGATGACCAGGTCGGCCTCCACCTCGTGCTCGCGGGCGAGCTGACGGCCCATCTCGACGCGCGCCTCGTAGACGCCGCGACCGGCGATCGTGGTGTCGGGGCGGGCGAGGTAGACGTACTCGAACACGCAGCCCGCGCGCTTCTCGGCCGCGAACCGCTGCGTGCGGAGGCCGTTCTCGTCGATGACGATCAGCTCGCCGGGCTCCACCTCGCGCACGAAGCTCGCGCCCACGATGTCGAGCGCCGCGGTCTCGGAGGCGACCACCCAGCCGCGCTCGAGACGGCCGAGCACCAGCGGGCGGACCCCCTGCGGGTCACGGGCCGCGTACAGCGTGTGCTCGTCCATGAAGACCAGGCAGAAGGCGCCGCGGAGCCGGGGCAGGACCTCCAGGGCGGTCGCCTCGAGCGTGTGGTCGAGGTCACCCGTGAGCAGTGCCGTGACGACGGCGGTGTCGGTCGTGTTGCCGCGGCTCAGCTCGCCGTCGAGCTGCGGGTAGCGGTCGTGCACGAGCTGCATCAGCTCGGCGGTGTTGGTCAGGTTGCCGTTGTGGCCGAGGGCGACGGTTCCGCTGGAGGTGCGGCCCAGCGTGGGCTGCGCGTTCTGCCAGCTGGAGGCGCCGGTGGTGGAGTAGCGCGTGTGACCGACGGCGATGTGCCCGGTCAGCGAGTTGAGCGCGTTCTCGTTGAAGACCTGCGAGACCAGACCCATGTCTTTGTAGATGAGGATCTTGCTGCCGTCACTGGTCGCGATGCCCGCGGACTCCTGGCCGCGGTGCTGCAGCGCGTAGAGACCGAAGTAGCTGAGCTTGGCGACCTCCTCGCCGGGCGCCCAGACCCCGAAGACACCGCAGGCGTCCTGCGGGCCCTTCTCTCCTGGCAGAAGATCATGACTCAGACGACCGTCGCCTCCGGCCACAGCGGACCCCTTTCTCGAGGGTTGTCGGGATGTTCAGCTGTCGACGGACGGGCGCTGATCGCTCGGCCGCGTGTCGCCCGGCTCGGAATCACTCGGAGAGTCGTTCTCTGAGTCGTTCTCGGAGTCGGGCAGGCGCACGTCGATTCTATCCGCCTGCACGGTGCGCGCCCGGCGGGTCGCCGCCCGGTCGATCAGGAGGGCGACGAGGGCGCCGAGGGCGACGCCGACCGTCGCGCAGATCGCCAGCAGGAAGCCGAAGACGGCGCCACGGTCGTAGGTCGGGTTCTCGGGGAACGCGTACGTCAGGATGAGCGCGATGACGGCGAAGACCACAGCGCCGGTGATCATGAACCGGAAGTACCGCGGCGAGCGCTGGACACGCACGGCCGCCTCGGTGACGGTGGCCTGCTCCTCGGCCGGCTGGTGCACCTCGGGCTGCGGCTCCTCCTCGGGCTGCGGCTCGGGTTGCGAATGGGACTCGCTCATGACCTCCATTCTCTCGCACCGTGCCTGAGCGCTCGCCCACACGGGAGGCGGCACGGGAGGCCCTCAGTAGCGCAGTGGGAGCAGCCCCTCCAGCGAGGCCCGCTGGCCGGACGCGTGCACCGAGCCGGAGGCCAGGGCGTCGTCCCAGGCCAGGCGACCGGACGCCAGGGCGAGCCACGTCGCGGCATCGGTCTCGATCACGTTCGGGGGCGTGCCCCGCGTGTGCCGCGGGCCGGGGATGCACTGCACGGCCCCGAACGGCGGCACCCGCACCTCCACCGTGTTGCCGGGCGCCCGCTCGGCGAGCAGTTGCAGGAGGTAGCGCACGGCCATGGCCGTCGTGTTGCGATCGGCGTCGTCGCCCAGCGCGGCGCGCACGGCCGCGCCGCCGTCCTCCACAGAAATCTTCGCTCTGGCCATATCCCCATCCTTCCACCGGGGGTCGGCACGTCTCGGCAGTGCCCTCTAGCATTGGTCGCGTGAAGATTCTGGTCCTCGGTTCCGGTGCCCGCGAGCACGCCATCATCACCGCGCTCCTGGCCGAGGAGGCGGGACACGCGATCGTCGCGGCGCCCGGCAACGCGGGGATCGCCGCCGACGTCGCCGTCGAGACCGGGCTCGACCCGCTCGACGGCGCGGCGGTCGCCGAGTACGTGATCGAGAACGGCGTCGAACTGGTCGTGATCGGCCCGGAGGCCCCGCTCGTCGCCGGCGTCGCCGACCCGCTGCGCACGCGCGGCATCCCCGTGTTCGGCCCCGGCCGTGCCGCCGCCCGGCTCGAAGGGTCCAAGACCTTCGCCAAGCGCATCATGGAGGAGGCCGGTGTTCCGACCGGCCGCGCAGTGCGGGCGAGCACCCTCACCGAGGCCGAGGCGGCCCTCGACGAGTACGGTGCGCCGTACGTCGTGAAAGCTGACGGCCTCGCGGCGGGAAAGGGCGTCATCGTGACCTCCGACCGTGACGCCGCCGTCGAGCACGCGCGCCACTATCTCGTGCAGGGCGGGGTGCTCGTCGAGGAGTTCCTCGACGGCCAGGAGGTGTCGCTGTTCCTCGTCAGCGACGGCCACACCGTCCTCCCGCTCAGCCCGGCACAGGACTACAAGCGCCTCCTCGACGGCGACGCCGGCCCGAACACCGGCGGTATGGGCGCGTACTCTCCACTGCCCTGGCTGCCCGAGACGTTCGTCGACCAGGTCATCGACACGATCGCCCTGCCCACGGTGCGGCAGCTCGCCGCCGAGCAGACGCCGTTCATCGGCCTCCTCTACTGCGGCCTCATCGTGACGCCGAAGGGCATCCGGGTCATCGAGTTCAACGCGCGGTTCGGCGACCCCGAGACGCAGGTCGTGCTGCCGCGGCTGCTGACACCCCTGTCGTCGCTGCTGTACGCGGCCGCGACCGGCGAGTTGGCGGGCATGCCGCGCCCGGAGTTCGCGCTCGACACCGCGGTGACGGTCGTGCTCGCGAGCGAGGGCTACCCGGAGGCTCCGCAGACCGGCCGCCCGATCGTCGGCCTCGACGAGGCGGCGCAGGTGCCCGAGGTCACGATCGCGCACGCGGCGACCGCCCTCGACCCCGAGACCGGCGCCCTGCTCGCGACCGGAGGCCGCGTGCTCTCGGTGGTCGCCCGCGGCACCTCGTTCGACGAGGCGCGCGAGCGCGCGTACGACGCCGTCGCGCGCATCCACCTCGAGGGCTCGCAGTACCGCACCGACATCGCGGCCCGCGTCGCGCGCGCCTGACCGCGGCGCACGCTCACGGTCAGTCGAGGAGGCGGGTGAGGAAGGGGTTGCGGAAGCGGCCCTCGGGGTCGAGACGGTCGGCGAGAGCGCGGAACGCGTCGAGCCGCGGGTACAAGGACGGGACGACACCGTCGACGTCGAGGAAGAGCTTGCCCCAGTGCGGGCGGGCGCCGAGCGGCAGCAGAGCGGCCTCCACCGCGGGGAGGACGGCCTCCACACCTGCCTGATCGCGCACCCAGGTGAAGTGGAGGCCGACCGCGTCGGTGCCGTAGGCGCTCGACAGCCACAGGTCGTCCGCCGCGACGGTACGGATCTCACTGATCTGCAGCAGGGGCGCGACCACCGGGGCGAGCTCGCGCACCGCGCGGATGGCCTCCACCGCTCGCGCCCGCGGCACCAGGTACTCCGACTGGATCTCCTCGCCGTTGGAGGGCGTGAACTCGAAGCGGAAGTGTGCGAGGCGCTCGTTCCACGGGCCCACGACGCCGAGCTGCTCGGTGGTGTTGCGGACGTCCATGGTGGAGATCATGTGTCGCGCCTCGGTGAGCGCAGGGGCGCCGAAGAAGTCGTCGCCGATCGTGGTCGGCGCACCGTCGAGCTCCTTGAGCCACGCGAGCGAGACGGCGTCCTCATCCCACGTCGTGAACAGCGAGACGCTGTAGGCGGCCGAGGTGACCTCGTCGAACCGGTCGAGCACGGCCTCCCACGGCACACCGGCGAAGAGCCGCTGACGCGCGTCGAAGGTCGGGCGGATATCGAGGGTGACGTCCGTCACCACGCCCAGGGCGCCGAGCGCGACAGCAGCTCCCGCGAACTCGGGGTCGCCGCGCCGGAGGCTCACCAGTTCGCCGGAGGCCGTGAGGATGCGCAGGCCCGCGACCGCGGTCGACAGGTTGCCGTTGCGGTCCCCCGACCCGTGGGTCGCGGTGGCGATCGCGCCGGCCACCGAGATGTGCGGCAGCGACGCGAGGTTGTGCAGCGCCCAGCCCGCGGTCTGGAGCTCACGGGCGAGGTCGCCGTAGCGCACGCCTCCGCCCACGGTGACCGTGCTCGCGTCGGCGTCGATGCGGATCTCGGCCGGGAGGGCGGCGGTGCTCACGAGCACGCCGTCGACGTCGGCGCCCGTGTCGGCGAGGTCGTTGAACGAGTGCCTGCTGCCGAGCGCCCGGATCTTCGGCGCCGTCGTGACGATCTCGCGCAGCTCGTCGAGGTCGGCGGGCTGCAGGATGCGCTGCGCCCGGTACTCGTAGTTTCCCGCCCAGTTCTTCTCGCTCACCACGGTCCTCCTCGCGCCGGCGCGCCGTCTGCGGCCGTGTCCGTGCGTCCCAGTCTAGGGATGTGAACGTGCACATTTCTCCTCCCGGATCGGCGCGGATTCGGTCATTGCCGGGGCCGAGTGCGCGTGTGTATCGTCTGCCGTGAAAGCGGGACCGGCCCGCAGACGGAGGCACGAGATGGCTGAATTCGAGTACGGTCCGGCGGAGTTCATCGTCGCCCAGTTCGACAACGACAGACCGTCGCCCGGGGTGGTACAGGCCATCCTCGACCTGGTCGAGAGCGGCACACTTCGGCTGCTCGACCTCCTGTTCGTCACCCGCCACGACGACGGCAGCGTCGACATCGTCGAACTGGAGGAGATCGGCGACGAGATCGGCATGGCCGGCGTCACGCTCGAAGCGAGCGGCCTCGCCGGCGACGAGGACGTCGACTCGATCGCCGAGCTGGTGGAGCCGGGGACGACCGGTGCGATCCTCGTGATCGAGCACCTCTGGGCCAAGGACCTGGCAAGCAAGTTCTTCCAGGCGGGCGGCCTGGTCGTGCACAGCGAACGCATCCCGGCGCCGGTGGTCAACGCCGTCGTCGCCGAGGACTTCGAGGCGTTCATCGAATCGGATTCCGAGCCGGACGTCCAGCCGGTCGAGAACTAGGGAGCAGACATGCCATTACGACGGATCGGACGACCGGGACTCATCGGCATGGCCGCGCGCACCGCGGTCGTGGCCGGCACCGCGACGGCGGTCTCCGGGAGCGTGCAACGCCATCAGCAGGCGAAGGCGCAGGACCAGTACGAGCAGCAGCAGTACGAGGCCCAGCAGCAGCAGATGGAAATGCAGGCGATGGCGCAGCAGGCGGCGCAGCAGCAGGCGGCGCAGCAGCAGGCGGCGATCCCCGCCGCACCCACTGCGCCCGCGGACGACATGATGACGAAACTGCAGCAGCTGGGAACGCTGCACGCGCAGGGCATCCTGTCGGACGAGGAGTTCTCGGCCGCCAAGGCCAAGCTGCTCGCCTGAGGCCGCGCCCGGATCTGCTGATCCCGACACGCCGTTCAGGCGTGCGCCCTCGCGGCGTGTCGGGACGAACCGTTCGACGTCAGCGCCGGTAGCCGGGGTGGCCGTCGGGGGTGAGATCGGAGGCCGCAGCGAGCTTGGCCAGGAGCGCGGCGAGTGTTAGCTGCTCGTCGGGGGCGAGCGGGGCGAGGACATCGCGCTGGTGAGCCTGGGCGACCTCCCTCAGCTGCGCCAGCATCCGCTCCCCTCCGGGCGCGAGCGTGAGGACGTTGTTGCGTCGGTCCCCCTCGCTGCGCTCGCGCAGGACGTATCCCTTGGCCTCGAGTTCGTCGACGAGTGCGACCAAGCGGCTCGGCACGGTACCGAGCGACTCGGCGAGCTCGCGTTGGCTGAGGCCCTGGCGCCGGCCGAGGACACGGATGGCACCGGCCTCGCGCGGCGACAGGCCGAGTTCGGCGACCCGGGCGGCGAAGCGGTCGGCGGCGTCGGCGCCGAGCTGGGCCAGCAGGAACGCGGTGCGCGGCGGCGCTCCGCGGCGCGGCTGAGCCGAGGGGGCGCTGTCGGCGGCGGATTCGGCGGCTGGGTCGGCGAGGCGGGCGTTCGTCACGGATCCAGAATAGCGCTTGCGCGTAACGATTACACTATGTAACGATTACCAACATGAACGATATTCAGCCGACCTCCCGCCGTCGCGGCGGGGGCGGACCTCCCCTCGGCATCCTCGCGATCGTGCACGCGGGGCTGTTCCTCCTCGCACTGCTGGTCGGCGTGCTGCTCTCGGGCACCGGCGCCTTGCTCTCCCCCTTCGCCGGCGCGGACGCGGTCGCCGCACACGCTCACACCGACTGGGCTGCGATCCGCATCGGCGCGATGCTGCAGTTCGGCTCGGCCGTGCCACTCGGAATTTACGCCGCAACCGCGTTCGCACGCCTGCAGCGGCTGGGCGTCCGCGTGCCCGGGCCCGCGATCGGCTTCGCCGGAGGGCTGACCGCGTCGCTCATGCTCATGGTGTCGGCACTGGGCAGCTACCTCCTCAGCCGGCCCGAGCTCACAGCCGACCCGCACCTCGCCCTCGCGTTCTCGTTCCTCGCGTTCGCCGCGGGCGGCGTCGGTTACGTCGTGGGGCTGGGGCTGCTGATCGCGGGGATGGCGGTGCCTGGGCTCATCCTCGGTCTCTTGCCTCGCTGGCTGGCCTGGGTGGGGCTGGTCGTCGCCGGGCTCGCGGAGCTCTCCTTCCTGTCGCTCGCCGTCGAGCCGCTGCAGTTCCTCCTGCCGGTCGGACGCTTCATCGGCATGGCGTGGCTGATCGCTGCCGGCTTCCTCCTGCCGCTCGAGCGGCGGGAGGTGCGCGACGCCCGCGTCGGACGCGGCGGGCGCGGCGCGCAGTCGGAGGTGCGATCGTGACCGATGCATTGCCCGCCGGCGGTCGGATCGCCCTGGTGCTCGGCGCCGACGGGCGCATCGGCAACGCGATCTGCCACGCGCTCGGCGCGGACGGCCTGGCGATCGTGGCGTGCGCCCGGGACGCCGGGGCGCTGAAGCGGCTTCGCAGCGAACTCGTGGACGCCGGGCTCGACTGCCCGCGCACCGTCGCGGTCGACGCCACCGACGACGACGCGTTGGCGGCCGCAGTCGCGGAGGCGGCCTCCTTGGGCCCTCTCGCCGTCGCGGTCAACAACGTGGGTCGCGGCCACCAACCGGTTCCCCTCGCGGACATGCCCCTCGACGAGTTCGACTCGGTCGTGGCAGTCACGTTCCGCAGTGTGGCGGTCGCACTGCGCGAAGAAGTGCGGGCGATGCGTACGACCTCCGGGCCTCGGGCGATCGTCAACGTCTCCTCTACGGCCGGTGTGAGCGGCGCCCCGGGAATGGCCGCCTACACGGCCGCCAAGCACGCGATCGTCGGCCTGACGCGCACGACCGCTCTCGACGAAGCGCGCGCGGGCATCCGCGTGAACGCGGTTGCGCCGGGCCCGATCGAGTCCGGCCCGATCATGAAGCAGGACCCGTCGGTGCGCGAGCGTGTCGGCGGCTACGTGCCGTTGGGGCGAATGGGCTCGCCGATGGAGGTCGCGGCTGCGGTGGCGTGGCTCGCCTCGCCCGCCGCCGCCTACGTGACCGGGACGGTACTGGCGGTGGACGGCGGCCGCACGGTCTGACGGTCCGGCACGCGTCGCGGCCGTCGCCTCTACGATGGACGGGTGAGCGAACTGGCAGGCTGGAAGCACGTCTACTCCGGGAAGGTCCGCGACCTGTACGTGCCGGAGGGCGCAGACGGGTTGGAGGACACCGACGCCGTATTGGTCGTGGCCTCCGACCGTGTCAGCGCGTTCGACCACGTGCTCGAGCCGGGGATCCCTGGCAAGGGCGAGTTGCTCACCACCCTGAGCCTGTGGTGGTTCGACCGCCTGCACGGCGTCCCCAACCACTTGATCCCCGACCACCGGCTGGACGGCGACCGCGTCGTCGAGCGGATCCCGGCCGAAGTGTCGGGTCGCGCGATGCTCGTGAAGCCTCTGGACATGTTCCCGATCGAGTGCGTCGTGCGCGGCTACCTCACGGGAAGCGGCTGGGCCGAGTATCAGCAGACGCAGAGCATCTGCGGCGTACCTCTGCCGTCGGGTCTCACCGACGGCGACCGCCTCCCCGAGCCGATCTACACGCCCGCATGGAAGGCCCCGCTCGGCGAGCACGACGAGAACATCAGTTTCGACCGGACCGTGGAGCTGGTGGGGCCGGAGATCGCCGAGGAGCTGCGCCGGCTCTCGCTCGAGGTGTACGCCCGGGGCGCGGCCATCGCCGAGGACCGCGGCGTGATCATCGCCGACACCAAGTTCGAGTTCGGCGCCGACCGGGCGACCGGCGAGATCACCCTCGCCGACGAGGTGCTGACGAGCGACTCCAGCCGGTACTGGGACGCCCGCGTGTTCGCCACCGCCCCCTCCGCCCGCGAGCGGATGGCGAGCTTCGACAAGCAGATCGTGCGCGACTGGCTGGCCGCCACCTGGGACAAGAGCGGCACGCCTCCGGAGCTTCCTGCCGAGATCGTTGCCCGCACCGCCGACCGTTACCGCGAGCTGCTGCAGCGACTGACCGGGGAGTAGGCACCTGGGCCCGGCGCCGCTCACTGGGTGGTGCTCGAACGCCCGGCCGCCCCGACGTCCATGGCCGTGGCCTCGTCGGCACGCGCAGCTTCGCGGGCGTCGAGCCGGCCTCCGATCGCGCGGAGCGCCGCGAGGATCGTCGCCAGGTCGACGAGCTCCTGGATGAGCGCTCCTGCGGTCGCCGGGATGAACCCGAACGCGGCGATCACCATGAGCACGACCGACACGATGATCCCGAGCCAGATGCTCTGGAGCGCGATGCGGACCGTGTCCCTGCCGATGCGCACCGCCTGGGCCACCCCGTGGATGTCGTCGACGAGGATGACCGCGTCGGCCGACTCGCTCGCGGCCGTCGCGCCCTTCGCGCCCATTGCGATGCCGACGTCGGCGGCGGCGAGCACGGGCGCGTCGTTCACACCGTCGCCGACCATGATCACCGGCCGATCGGGTATACCCGACACCTCAGCCACCTTGTCCGCGGGCAGGCATTCGGCACGCACGCGCGTGATGCCGAGCTCGGCGGCGATGTGCTCGGCGGTCTCCCGCGCGTCGCCGGTGAGCATCATGGTGTTCGTCACCCCGAGCTCCGACAGCTCGCGCAGGGTCGCGGCAGCGTCGTCGCGGAGCCGGTCGCTCGCGAGCAGCGCGCCCGCATACTGTCCGCCGATCGCGACGTAGACCGCGAGCTCGCCCGGAGCTATCGCCGTGCGTACGGCGTCGGGCGCGTGCTCGGCGACGAACGCGTACTTGCCGACGGCGACCTCCCTGCCCTCGATCTCGGCGACCACCCCGTTGGTCGCGGCCTCCTGAGCGGACGCCGCCTCGTGGAGCTGCAGCCCGCGGTCGCGTGCCGCCCGGATGAACGACGCCGCGAGCACATGTGACGAGTACTGCTCGGCGCTCGCCACCGCGGCCAGCAGCTCGTCGGCGTCGAAAGGCGGCTGCGGGCGCACCTCGCTGAGCTCAGGTGCGCCGTAGGTCAGGGTGCCGGTCTTGTCGAACACGGCGGTGCGGGCTCGCGCGAGTTGTTCGAGCACGCCGCCCGACTTGACGATGATGCTGTTGCGCGCGCCCCGGCTCATCCCGCCGATGAACGCCACCGGAGCCGCGATCAGCAACGGGCACGGCGTCGCGAGCACCAGTACCTCCGCGAACCGGACCGCGTCTGCGCTCACCCACCAGGCCACGGCGGCGAGCGCCAGCGAGAACACCGTGAACGGGACGGCATACCGATCGGCCAGGCGCACCACCGGGGCCTTGCTCTCCGCCGCCTCCGCGACGAGCGCCACGATCTGCTGGTACTGCGAGGAGGCCGCGGTCGACGTCGCGCGCAGCTCCACCGCCTCCTGCCCGTTGACCGAGCCGCTGAGCACGTCGTCGCCCGCCGTCTTCTCGACCGGCATGCTCTCGCCGGTGATCGACGCCTGGTCGAATGCACCGCGCGCCGACAGCAGCACGCCGTCGACCGGGACGATCTCGGACGGCCGCACGAGCAGCTCGTCGCCGACCCGTACCCGGTCGACCGGAACCTCCTGGTAGCCGCCCTCGACCACGAGGTGCGCGAACTGGGGCGCGCGGGTCAGGAGGGCGTCGAGCTCGCGCTTGGCCCGGCGGTTCGCGTAGTCCTCGAGCGCGTCTCCGCCGGTGAGCATGAGCACCACGATCAGAGCGGCCACGTATTCGCCGACCAGCACGGTCGCGACGATCGCCGTGATGGCCAGGATGTCGAGGCCGAACCGGCCGTGCGCCATGGCGCGCACCATGCCGACGGCCTGCCAGACCGCGACCGCCAGTGCGTACGCACTGAACACCCACTGCACCAGCCAGCCCGCTCCGGCGAGCGCGAGCACGATGCCGACGATGCCGATCGCCAGCGTCAGCGTCACGACCCAGTACCGGCGGGCCAGCCTCGTGATCCGTCTCATCGCACCTCCCGCCTCCATCCTTGAGCAGGCGCAGCTCCGGCAGAAGGCCCGACCAGAATCCGTGGAGAGCCCGCACTGCCGCGCCCTTGTGGAGGACTTCGCCGACGACGGCATTCCCCCACGCGCATAGACACCGCGGTAGCGTCGCGCCATGGACTCGAACGCCGCTCCGCTCCCCACCGCCGCCGTCGCCGACGCCGCCGTGCGCCTCGGCATCCCCGTCGCCGTCGCACCCGTCGCCCTCCGTGCGCTCCTTCCCGGGCGCCCCTTCCACGGCCCGACCGCACCCGTCACGCACCTCGGCAGCGTCGACGTGCTCCTGGAGACCATCGACGACGCACCGCAGGGCGCCGTGCTCGTGGTCGACAACGGCGGCCGCCGCGACGAAGCCTGCGTCGGAGACCTCATGCTGCTGGAGGCGGCGAGCGCCGGGATGGCCGGCGCCGTGATCTGGGGGCTGCACCGCGACACCGCCCAACTGCGCGAGATCGGACTCCCACTGTTCAGCCTCGGTGCGCATCCGTTCGGACCGAGGCGCATTCCCCCGGCCGGCACCGCCATGCGCAGCGCCGTCCTCGACGGTGTCGCTGTGGCGCCCGGCGACTGGATCGTCGCCGACGACGACGGCATCCTCGTCGTCGCGGGGGGCCGCCACGACGAACTCGCCGCAGAGGCGCAGCGCATCCAGGAGGTCGAGGGCGCCCAGGCCGAGCGGATGCGAGCGGGCTCGTCCCTGCGCGAGCAACTCGACTTCCGCCGCTACCGCGAGCTGCAGTCCGCCGACCCGACGCTGACGCTGCGCCGCTACCTCGCCGAGACCGGTGGCGCGATCGAGACCTGACAGCTCGGGCGACGAAATTCTGGCGGGCTCCCCGCTGTTGAACCTCTCATGCCCGAACTGCTGCCCGCCGACTCCGCCATGGGAGCGGTGACCCTGCGCGTCGCCGATCTCGACGCCATGACCGCCTATTACCGCGACGCCGTCACGCTCTCCGTGCTCGCCTCCGAGGGCGGACGCGTGATCCTCGGTCGAAGCTCGACGCCCTCCGTCATCCTGGAGCACGCGCCGGAGCTGAAGCACGCGTCACCCGGTGCGGCCGGCCTGTTCCACACGGCGATCCTGTTCGACAGCCAGGAGGCCCTCGCCGCGGCGGTCTACTCCGTTGCGCGGCGCGCACCCGGCACGTTCACCGGCAGCGCCGACCACCTGGTGTCGCAGGCCTTCTACTTCAACGACCCGGAGGGCAACGGTGTCGAGCTGTACTGGGACCGCGACCGCAGCCAGTGGAGCTGGACCCACGGTCAGGTGGAGATGGACACGCTCTACCTCGACCCGAACGCGTTCCTGCGCGAGCACCTCACCGACCGCGGCGCCGCGCTGGCCGAGGCGGTTCCGGACGCGGCCGGCGACGACCCGCGGTTCGGTGACGCCATCGTCGGCCACGTGCACCTCTCGGTGGGCGACGTCGCGACCGCGCGCGCCTTCTACGTCGACAGGCTCGGCTTCGAGGCCACGGCCTCCCTCGGCTCGTCGGCGCTGTTCGTCTCCGCGGGCGGCTACCACCACCACATGGCGATGAACACGTGGAACAGCCGGGGCGCCGGTGCGCGCCGGCTCGCGCTCGGGCTCGGCGAGGTGGAGCTGCGCCTCCCCGCGGCCGACGACCTCGGCGCCCTGACCGAGCGGATGCGGCACTACGGTGTGCCGACGCGCGACGACGGCCGGTCTGTCGCGTTCGACGACCCGTGGGCGAACGCGGTGCGCGTCGTCGCCGAGCGGTAGCGGAGGAGATTCGCGCCGTCGCGCGCCGGAAAGCAGTGAAGGGAGGACTCCCGGGCCGGATCGGCTCGGGAGTCCTCCCTCGTTCACATGGTGCTCAGTCGGTGGCCGGCGCGGCGTGGATGCCGTGGTGCTCGTCGCCGTCGCGGGCCGTCTCGACCGACGGCGCCGCGTGGGCCCCGTGCTGAACGGCGTCGACCGGCGCTGCGGCCGCGTGCGCGCCGTGCGAGGCGCCAGCGGGCTGGGCCTGTGCCTCGGGCGAGCCCTGCTCGGCCGCCTGCGCCCCTGCGCCGGCCGGAGCGGCAGCACCCGGTCCCCACGCGGGCGGCCGCGGCTTCTCCCACCAGATCACGATCAATGCGCCGAGGAGGGCGACGATCGCGGGCAACAGCAGGGCCTCCGACATCGCCTGGGTGAACCCGGCGTGCAGGAAGGTCGGCAGCTCGGTTCCGACGCTGGCCTCCGACGGGGTCGCGCCGCCCGGCGCCTTCGGGAGGTCGGCCGCCAGCCGGCTCGTGATGAGCGCCGAGATGGACGCGCTTCCCAGCACGGCGCCGATCTGCCGGGTGGTGTTGTACACGCCTGACCCCGCGCCGGCCTGATTCATCGGCAGGTTGCGGGTCACGGTGGTCGAGATCGGGCCCCAGACGCCCGACATCGCGATGCCGAGGGTCGCGCTCGGGATGAGCAGGAACCAGATGCTGATGTCGGGCGACAGCATGATCGAGTAGAGGCCGAGCGACAGGGCGAACAGCGTGAGGCCGCTGACGGCGATGTACTTCGGGTTGACGCGGTCGACCAAGCGTCCGACGAACGGCGCGAGCACGCCCGTGCAGACCGCCATCGGGGCGAGCATCAGCGCCGACTCGGTCGGGGTGAGGCCGCGCACGGTCTGGAAGAAGAAGACCAGAGGCAGCGCCATGCAGGTCACCGAGAAGCCGACGGTGGTGATCGCGGCGTTCGAGAGCGAGAAGTTGCGGTCGCGGAACAGCGGGAGCGGCAGCAGTGGCTCTTTCTTGTTCAGCGCCTGCCAGACGACGAACGCGATGAGCACGATGATGCCGGCGATGATGAGTCCCCACACCGAGAACGGGCCGTCGCCGATCGTCCCCCAGTCGTAGGTTCCGCCCTCTTGGAGGCCGAAGACCAGCAGGAACATGCCGGCGGCCGACAGGATCACACCCAGGATGTCGAAGCTGTGCGTGTGCGTCTCGAGCTTGGGCACCAGGCGCACCGCGAGGATGAACGCGACGATGCCGATCGGCACGTTGATGAAGAAGATCCACTCCCAGCCGAAGCCGTCGACGAGCAGACCGCCGAGGATCGGGCCGACCAGCGTGGCGACACCGGCGACCGCGCCCCAGAGTCCCATCGCCGCGCCGCGGCGGTCGGGCGGGAAGATGCGCGTGATGACGGCCATGGTCTGCGGCGTCATCAGTGCGGCGCCGAGGCCCTGCACGACGCGGGCCGCGATCAGCCAGCCGATGTGGCCGGAGAAACCGCACCAGGCGGAGGCGGCGGTGAAGATGACCAGACCGGTCAGGTAGAGGTTCTTCGGGCCGAAGCGGTCGCCCAGGCGACCGGTGATCAGCAGCGGGACGGCGTACGCGAGCAGGTAGGCGCTGGTCACCCAGATGACCGCGTTGTAGTCGGTCCCGAGGTTCAGGCCCTTCATGATCGACGGATTCGCGACCGACACGATGGTGGTGTCGATCAGGATCATGAAGAACCCGATGACGAGCGCCCAGAGGGCGGGCCACGGCTTCAGTTGGCGTTCCATGTGATTCTTTCTCTCAGTGCTTCTTCTCCTCGTCCCAGGAGATGGCTCCCGAGACGAGGTCGTCGATGAGGGCTTCGAGCGCGGCCACGTCGGCCTCCGCCATCGTGCGCAGGTACCGCACGTCGAGCCAGTACTTCGCGGGCAGCTCCTTCGCCCGCACCCGGACCACCGCGTGGTCGAGCACGGCGATGTCGGCGCGGAGCAGCCCGACCCGCTTGCGCAGGAGGTCGATGACGGTCTCGAGCGGGAGGTTGTGCGCCTCCCCGAGGCCGAGCGGGAACTCCGGGAACTCGTTGACCGGCGTCGCGATGATGTCCGCGACCCGTTCGCCGAGAGCCAGAGTGCCGTCC
Organism: Leifsonia sp. PARNA 1/14; assembly: GCF_055720965.1. Taxonomy (NCBI): domain Bacteria; kingdom Bacillati; phylum Actinomycetota; class Actinomycetes; order Micrococcales; family Microbacteriaceae; genus Leifsonia; species Leifsonia sp. PARNA 1/14. The sequence goes on along the minus strand of NZ_JBVQSP010000002.1, from coordinate 864,669 downwards.
TCCGTGATCTCGTAGGTGGTGCGCTCGGGGCGGTTGCCCTCGCGTTCGGTGCCGGTCGCCCGCACCAGGCCCTGACGGGCCAGGCGATCGACCGTGTGGTACAGCGATCCCGGGCGCACCTTGACGAGCCGGTCCTCCGAGCGCAGCACGAGCGTCTGGTACATCTCGTACGGATGCGTCGGCCCCTCGGCCAGCAGCGCGAGGGCTGCGACGGCCAGAGGCGTGAGGGAGGGCGTGCGCGGCATGGATCCAGTCAGGTTTTGGTGGATGAGTGATCGGGAAGGATTATTCCACGTGGAATAGTACGCGGTGAAGCATGCGGAGTCAAGCTATCGATGGTCAGAGCTCCAGAGCGCGATTGAGTTCGATCAGCTGCTCCGCGAACAGCGCGGCGCCGCCCTGCGCCGGGTGCCGGATCGCGGGCGCCTCCAGGCCGGCCGTCGCAATCGCGCCCTGTGCCTTGCGGCCGACGGCGACCACGGTCTCGATGTCGAGCGCCCGGATCAGCTCGAGTGCGACGGGAGCGCCCGCGCGCACCTCCGCCGGCCGCGGCGTGCGGTTGCTCTGCGGATCGCCGGCCACGAACGGGTGCAGCGGATACACCGGCCACGACAGCGGGATCGGGCCGCGCCAGTCGCGCAGGGTCGCCCACACCACCCGGCTGGAGGCCTCCCACGGCGCCTGCGGATTCTCGGGGAGCTCCAGCCCGGGAACCACCCCGGCCTCGGCCTCCCGAACCGACACGAAGGGCACCCCGGTCACGGTCATCCCGCGCCACCCCGGAGCCTCGCCGAGCAGCAGCACCGAAGCGTGCGGCATCGCGAAGTAGCGCCGGAGGTTGCGCTCCCGCCTGCGACCCTCCACGTCATCGCGGTAGAGCGCCTCCGCGTCGGGCGGCTCGGGCAGCGCGCGCAGCAGCTCGAAGAAGCGGGCTAGCGGATCGGCGGGCACGCTCCCACATTGGCACGGCGGCACGGTGCGCGTCAGTGGGCCGCGTCAGTGGGCCGCGTCAGTGCGCCGCGGCTGCTCCGCGCGGCTTCGACATGCGATCGATCGCGGCGAGCGCCACGGCCGACACGATGAACACCACGTGGATCATCACCTGCCAGAACACGCCGGTCGACGTGTACCGCTCTCCGTCGATCGACCCGCCGTTGGCCGCTCCCAGATCGCCGACGGCGATGAACGTCTTGAGCAGGTGGATGGACGAGATGCCGATGATCGCCATCGCCAGCTTGACCTTCAGCACGTTCGCGTTCACGTGCGAGAGCCACTCGGGCTGGTCGGGATGACCCTGCACATTCACGCGCGAGACGAACGTCTCGTAGCCTCCGATGATCACCATGATGAGGAGGTTGGCGATCATGACCACGTCGATCAGCCCCAGCACGGCGAGCATGACGTAGGCCTCATCGACGTGGGTCGGGTCGGAGACGACCTTCTCGGTGAGGTGCCACAGCTCCACCACGAATACGTAGACATAGACGGCCTGCGCGACGATCAGCCCCAGATAAAGCGGAGCCTGGAGCCAGCGGCTCGAGAAGATCACGGCACTGATGACGCGGCTCGGCCCGCTGGACGTCGGCGCCGGCTCGGGTGCGAGCGCGAGCCGCGCGTGCTCGTCTGCCGCGCTGTCCGCGGTGCTCTGGGCGGTGGGGGTCTCGATCACGGGGTCCTCACGGTTCGGGCGGATCCCAGAATACGAACCCGAACATGTGAGAACGCTCAGGAAAGGGCTACGGCCGCACCGCCACCCGTGGGAAGCCGCGGCAGACCAGCGCCGCATCCACCTCGGCGAGAGGGAAGACGGCGCCGACCTGTTGCGCGAACGGGTATTTGGCGCCCGCGTCGGTGAGGAACCGCACCGCCTCCTCCAGGTGCCGCGGCGCGTAGTTGTGGACGCCGCGGATGGTGAGCAGGTGGCGCACCAGGCGGTCGGGGACGACCGGCAGCTCAGAACCCGGCGACACCGAGCCGGCGAGCACCAGCACGCCACCGATGTCGACGATCGAGAGCAGCGAGCGGACGGCGGACGCCGCGCCCGAGAGCTCGAGGGCGATCGAGGGCGCGGAGGCGCGGCCTCCCGCCTTGGCCAGCGCGTGCGGCAGTCCGGAGCGGGCTCCCGGCGCGGCGTTCGGGTCGGCGACCGCCAGGGCTCCGAAGAGCAGCGCGGCGTCGCGGCGCTCGGGGAGGGGGTCGATCACGACGACCTTCGCCCCCGCCTCCGTCGCCATCGCGGTGGCCGTCAGTCCGAGCATCCCCGCGCCGGCGATGACCAGCAGCGCCCCGTCGAGGGGGACGATCGCCGCGGCCGCCTCGAGGGCTGCTGCGACCGTCGCTGTGGAGCACGATGCGGGCGCGAGCACCTCCGCTGCGACACCCTCCGGAACCGCCACCATCGGCGTGCCGTCGAGGATGTGGGTGTGCGTCGCGAATCCCCCCGAGAGCTCCCAGCCGCGGCGCATGCGCTCGTGCCCGTACTTCTGGAGGCTCACGCACTGCTGCGGTACGCCGCGCCGGCACCGCGCACAACGGCCGCACGGCACCGCGGCCGACCAGACCACACGTTCGCCGAGCGCCACGCGCTTTCCGTCGGTCGTCTTCGCCCCGCCGCGGCCGAGCGCGATCACGCGGCCGACCTGCTCATGACCCAGCACGAGCGGCGTGGACGCGGGTCGGTGACCCAGCACCGTCTCGACGTCGGATCCGCACACCGTCGCGAGCTCCACCTCCACGAGCACGTCGCCGGGCGCGAGCCGCACACCGGGTACGGCGACCGCCTCGTGCGTGTGCCCTTCTCCTGGCCACACCATCGCGGTGGCCGAGGGGTACACGCTCACCCCCATCCCCAGGCTCGCCGGTGGCTCGACGACGCGCGGGGTCACTGCTTTGATCGTCACCGCAGGGTCTGCCCCTCCGGCCGTGAGTCCGCGTCGTCCGTCTCGTCGAGCTCCTCGATGTCGCCCCGGTCGTACAGGGTGTCCAAGTCGGAGACATCGGCGCCGTCGACCTCGGGCTCGTCCACCTCGTCGTCGCTGTCGTCGAACGGGTCGAAGTCGTCGAAGTCGTCGTCGAGTCTGTCGACGCGCTCCAGGTCGTCGAGGCCCAGCAGCTCGCCGAGATCGGCGACGCTCGCGACGACTGCGTCCGCGCCGGCACCGGTGAGTGCCGGCTCGTCGTTCGAGCCGGTCAGCACGCCGACGACGAGCCCGGCGCCCGCGGCAAGGCCGCCGGCGATGTCGGCGGTCGTGTCGCCGACGACGACCATCCCCTCGACGGTGGTGGTGCCCGTGCGCAGCAGCGCCGTCAGCGGGAGGTCGGGATACGGGCCGCCCCTGCCGGCCTCCGCAGGGGTGAGGGTGAGGTCGGCGAGATCGCGCCAGCCGACGGCGTCGAGGACGGTGTCGGCAGTCGCACGCGAGAGCCCGGTCGTCAGGACGACGGCGACGCCGATCGCGCGCAGGCGTCGGATGAGCTCCTCCGCTCCGGGCACGGCCCGGACGCCTCCTGCGGCGGCGAGCTCGGCGTAGGACGACTCGAAGACGGCGTTGGCGTGCTGCGCCTGCTCCTCGTCGCCGGTGAGGGCGCGGAAGACCGCCACGGTCGAGCGACCCGTCGTCGCACGCACGAACGCGAGTGCGCGCTCGAACTCGTCGTCGGACTCGGCGATGCCCGCGGCCTCCGCCGCGCGCTCGAATGCCCGCTCCACCAGGCCGTCGTCGATGACGGTGGTGCCCGTCAGATCGAGCACCACCACCTCGAGGTCGGCGAGGTCGTCGGGGTCTTCACCCGCGACGGCGATGACGTCGGTTTCGATGATCGCGGCGTCGTCGAACTCACTCGTGATGAGTCCTTCAGGGGACATGGCAGAGGCCTTTCTGTGCGGTCTTCCTGGTCGGCGTCGGGTGTCGGGGGAGGGTGTCGGGGCCGGGTGTCGGGGCGGGTGTCGCGGGGCGGTGTGTCGGTGTCGGGAGGTCCGCTCGGGCGTGCGGCGGAGGTCAGCGGGAGCGGGCTGCTCCTGCCGCGGTCAGCACTCCCGGAGCGGTCGAGAAGAGCTCGTCGACGACCCGGTCGGCAAGACCGAGCCCGGTGGTCATACCGATGCCGCCGGTGACGGAGACGACACGCACGGACGGGGCCGGAGACGACACGAGGAAGTCGTCGGGCGCCGATGCGTCGATGCCCTGCCAGCGCTCGAGGACCCGCACGCGACCGAGGCCGAAGAGCGTCCGTGCGCGCTCGACGAGCAGCTCGGAGGCGGCCTCCGACTGGAACGGCGACACGTCGTCGCCCGCAGAGCGGGTGTCGCCGAGGATCAGCGCGCCATCCGGTCGCTGCACGTACATGAGGTTGGCGTCGAGCGCCGCCGGCACGGGATCGTCCGCGGCAAGCCGCTCACGCAGCCCTCCTGCGGACGGGGTGTGCGCGAACCCCGGGAAGCGCAGCAGCGACGACCCGGTGAGCACGGGCGCGCCGAGCGGTTCGTCCAGGTCGGCCTCCACGAGCATCATGTCGAGCCCGCAGCGCCGGATGCCGTCGGCCTCCGCGATGCCGGGGAACAGTTGGTCGACGTCGTGGTTCACGGCGACGACCACCGCGTCGGCAGACACCCGCCCGCGGGACGTGTGCACGCGCCCGGTCTCGACGCCGGTAACCGTGGTCTGCCAGAAGAAGTCGACCCCGTGCGCGTCGAGCCAGCGTGCGATCGCCGGAGCCGCCTCTCGCGGATCGATCTGCAGGTCGGCCGGGAGATGCGCACCTCCGACCGCGATGCCGTCGCCTACGGGGATCCGCTCGCGCACCTGCGCGGGCGTGAGCAACAGCACGTCGTGGCCGCCGCGCCGATCGCGGAACTCCTCCAGCACGACGAGCTCGTCCGGCGCCTGGGCGACGACGACCGCGCCGGACTCGCGCAGCCAGAACCCCGCCTCGACCGACAGGGTCAGCCACAACTCGCGTGCCAGCTCGGCGTACGCCCGCGCCTCGCCCTCCTGACCGGTGATGCCGAGGTGGCCGAAGTTGCGGATGGACGCGCCGTTCACGCTCGACGCCCGGTCGACGACGGCGACGGTGAGACCGCGACGCAGGGCCGCGACGGCATGGCCGAGCCCGACGATGCCACCGCCGACGATCGCGAGGTCGTAGTGCCTGCCCATGCCCGTCTCCCGTCCGCGTCCCGACGCAGCGCCTCCACGCTAGGAGGCAGCGACGACCGAGGCGGCAACTCCGGGTAACCGACGGGTGAACGGAGGCGAACGTCCGGGTGCCGCTCGGCCTCCCGTCGCCGTTCGCGCGCCGCGAGCCGATTGCCTGTTGCACTTTCGTGACGATCGACGCAGAATCGCAACATGGCCGTCAACGAGAACACCCGAGAGTTCGACCCGGACATCGTCACGGACTTCCGCGAGCGGATGTCGTACGGGTCGTACCTGGACCTCGGCACCCTGCTCAGCGCGCAGAAGCCGGTGAGCGTCCCCGAGCATCACGACGAGCTGCTGTTCATCATCCAGCACCAGACGACCGAGCTCTGGCTCAAGCTGGTGCTCCACGAGCTGGAGGACGCGCGCGACCTGCTCCGCGCCGACCAGCTTCCGCAGGCGCTCAAGCGCATCGCGCGCGTCAAGCACATCCAGAAGACGCTCACGGAGCAGTGGTCGGTGCTCGCCACGCTGACGCCGACCGAGTACGCGCAGTTCCGCGGATTCCTCGGCAACTCGTCCGGCTTCCAGTCGTACCAGTACCGCGCAGTGGAGTTCGTGCTCGGCAACAAGAACCGGCGCATGCTGACCGTGTTCCGAGACGACCCGGGCGCGCTGGCGCTGCTGACCGAGCTGCTGGAGGCGCCCAGCGTCTACGACGAGTTCCTGCGCTACCTGGCGCGAGCCGGCCACCCGGTACCGCGCTCGGTCCTCGACCGCGATGTGACGGAGGCCCACGTCTTCTCCCCCGAACTCGTCCCGGTCTTCCGCGACATCTACGAGCACGCCGCGGAGCACTGGAGCGAGTACGAGGCCTGCGAGGAGCTCGTCGATCTGGAGGACAACTTCCAGCTCTGGCGCTTCCGCCACCTCAAGACGGTGCAGCGGACGATCGGCATGAAGATCGGCACCGGGGGCTCGAGCGGCGTGAGCTTCCTGCAGAAGGCCCTCGAACTCACCTTCTTCCCCGAGCTCTTCGCGGTGCGCACCGAGATCGGCGCGCCGGAGACCGGTGCACCGGAGTGAGCGCTGTCAACCGATCGGCTCTGCTCCGGGTCGACGCGCTCTGGACCGGCGACGGCTTCACGGGCCCGACCCTCCTCGCGCGCGGCGGCGACCGCCTCCGCCCGACAACGGACGTCGCGGACCCGTCGGACGTGGTCGAGCTCGGCGGCACCCTCTTCGCATCCCTCACGGACCACCACACTCACCTCGGCCTCAGCGACCCCGCCGCCCTCTTCCGTGGCGGCATCACGCACGCGGTCGACCTCGGTTGGATCCCCGCCGTCGCCGCCGCCTGGCTGCGCGACGAGCACGACCGTCCGTCCATCGCCATCGCGGGCGCACTCCTCACCGCTCCCGGTGGCTACCCCGTCTCGGCGGGATGGGCTCCTCCCGGTGCGGCGAGCGAGATCGGCGGCCCTCGGGAGGCCAGGGACGCAGTGCGGCAACAGGTCATGACAGGAGCCTCCCGCATCAAGGTCGCCCTCAACGCCGACGCGGGCGCAACCGTGGACAACGCGACCCTGAGCGCGATCGTGGAGGAATCGCACACCGCCGGCCTGCCGGTCGTGGCCCATGTGCAGGGCATCGGCCAGACCGTCCGCGCTCTCCGCGCCGGCGTCGACCAGCTCGCGCACGCCCCGTTCAGCGAGCGCCTCGTCGACGACCTCGTGGCCGAGGCCGTCGACGCCGGGATGAGCTGGATCAGCACCCTCGACATCCACGGCTGGGGCGCCCCGACCTCCGGGTACCGCATCGCCGTCGACAACCTGCGCCGCTTCGCGGACCGCGGAGGCCGCGTGCTCTACGGCACCGACCTCGGCAACGGCGACCTCCCGATCGGCGTGAACGCCCGCGAACTCGCCGCCCTCCGGGAGGCCGGGGTCGACGGCGACGACCTCCTCCGCACGATCGCGGGCACTACCGGCACCGGCACTGAACCCCTCGGCCCCCGCGTCGCGTGGATCCCCTCCCCGCCTCCCTCCGACCCGGGCCGGCTCCCCGCCTGGCTGGCCACCGCGCGCGGCCTCCACCTCTCCGAACTCGCGTCCCTCCGACAGGAGCACCCATGACCGACACCCCCACCGACGACCCTTTCGCCGACGACCAGGCCCTCGACGGCGATCCCCTCGCGGCGGCGCGCGCACTCGACGCCGCCGACCCACTCGCCGCCTACCGCGAGCGATTCGTCGGCGTCACGCCGAGCGCGGACACCCCCGAGCCCGTCCTCGCCTACTTCGACGGCAACTCGCTCGGCCGCCCCACCGTCGCGAGCGTCGAGCGCCTCCAGCGCTTCGTGATCGACGGCTGGGGAGGCCGCCTGATCCGCGGCTGGGACGAGGAGTGGATGGAGCTCCCGTTCCGCATCGGCGACGACCTCGGCTCGGCGGCCCTCGGCGCCGGGGCCGGTCAGGTCTTCATCGGCGACTCGACGACCGTCCTGCTCTACAAGCTCGCACGCGCGGCCGTCGACTCCCTGCCTGAGCGCAGCGAGATCGTGCTCGACACCGACAACTTCCCGACCGACCGCTACGTGCTCGACGGCATCGCCCGCGATCGCGGTCTCGACCTGGTCTGGATCGAGGCCGACACCGAGGCGGGTGTCACCCCGGAGCAGGTCTCCGCGGCCGTCGGGCCGCGCACCGCGCTGGTCGTGCTGAGCCACGTCGCGTACCGTTCCGGCTTCCTCGCCGACGCGCGCGCGATCACCCGCATCGTGCACGACGCCGGCGCCCTCGTGCTGTGGGACCTGTGCCACTCCGCCGGGTCCGTGCCCGTCGAGCTGGACGCCTGGGACGTCGACCTCGCCGTCGGTTGCACCTACAAGTACCTGAACGGAGGCCCGGGTTCGCCCGCCTTCGGCTACGTGAACGAGCGCCTGCAGAGCCGCCTCGTCCAGCCGATCCAGGGCTGGATGGGTGTCCGCGACGTCTTCCTGATGGGTCCGGAGTACCAGCCGGCCGACGGCCTCCGGCGCTTCCTCTCCGGAACCCCGCCGATCGTCGGGATGCTCGCCCTCCAGGACACCGTGGCGATGATCCGCGACTGCGGTATCCAGGCGGTGCGCGACAAGTCCGTCGCCCTCACCGAGTTCGCGCTGCGACTGGCCGAGACCTGGCTGGCCCCGCTCGGCGTCGCGCTCGCGAGCCCGCGCGACCCCGAGCGACGGGGAGGACACCTCACTCTGAACCATCCGGCGATGCGGGAGGTCACCGCGCGGCTCTGGGAGCGCGACGTGATCCCCGACTACCGCGATCCCGGGGGCTTGCGGATCGGCCTCTCGCCGTTGAGCACGAGCTTCGAGGAGGTCGCGGTCGGCCTGGCCGCCGTGCGGGACGTGCTCGGGGAGCTGATCCACGAGTGACCATCGCCCGCGAGGATCTGGAGGCGCGGAGCGGCTCGGCGACCGCCCTGCTGCGCACGGTCGTCGGCAGCACGCTGCGCCCGATCGGCGGCTGGATGAGCGCCGCGGGCGCGGTGGAGTTGATGGGCGCCCTGGGCTTCCCCGCGGCGACCGCGCGCTCCAGCCTGGCGCGGCTCTGCTCGCGCGGCGTGCTCGTGCGCGAACCGCGAGCGGCCGCGGCCGGGTACGCCCTCGACCCGGACGCCGTGCCGATGCTCGAGCGCGGGGACGCTCGGATCTTCGGCGAGCGACGGCCGACAGCGCACTGGTGCCTGGTCTCCTTCTCGTTCCCGGAACACCAGCGCTCCCAGCGCCATCAGCTGCGCCGGCGGCTCGCCGCACTCGGCTGCGGCACCGTCGCGGACGGGCTCTGGATCGGCCCCGACCGCCTCGAACCCGAGCTCGCCGAGGTCGCGGTCGAGTTCGGCGCCGACCTCTTCACCGGAGCCAGACCCGCCGCCGCCGCGGCGGACCTCTCGACCGCCGTCTCGCGCTGGTACGACCTGGAGGCCCTCCGCGCGCTGCACGAGTCGTTCCTCTCGCGGTTCGGCGACGCGGCGGAGCCCGCGACCGACGCCGAGGCGTTCGCGCTCTGGATCCGGGTGCTCGACGAGTGGCGCGTGATCCCCTATCGCGACCCAGGCCTTCCCGCCGCCGCGCTGCCGGCGAACTGGCCGGGGGAGGCCTCCGCGGCGCTCTTCGGCCGCCTCCACCGCGACCTCGGCCCGCGCGCCGTCGCCTTCGCCTCCCGCACCGCGACCGACGGCGTCAAGAGCCTCCCGCCGGGACGGTAGAATTGCCGCTGGCCCCGGATGCGCGAGTGGAGCGGAGATCACCCTTGTCGACGATCGTTGTTGAAGTCATGCCCAAGGCAGAGCTGCTCGACCCGCAAGGCAAGGCGGTCGCCGGCGCCCTGGCCCGTATCGGCAAGGGCGGGTTCTCGGGAGTCCGGGTCGGCAAGCGCTTCGAGCTGACCGTCGACGGCCCGATCGACGACGCGACGAAGGCCGCCGTCGAAGAGATCGCGAACGAGATCCTCTCCAACTCCGTCATCGAAGACGTCGTGGGCATCCACTACCCGGAGGGCGACGCCTGATGCGCATCGGCGTCATCACCTTCCCCGGTTCGCTCGACGACCGCGACGCCCTGCGTGCCGTGCGGCTCGCCGGCGCGGAGCCGGTCGCGCTCTGGCACGGCGACCACGACCTCCAGGGCGTCGATGCCCTCGTGCTGCCGGGCGGGTTCAGTTACGGCGACTACCTGCGCTGCGGCGCCATCGCGAGTCTCTCGCCGATCATGACGGAGGTCGTGGACGCGGCCGGCCGCGGGATGCCGGTGCTCGGCATCTGCAACGGCTTCCAGATGCTGGCGGAGGCGCACCTCGTCGCCGGCGGTCTGATCCGCAACGACCACGGCAACTTCATCCGCCGCGACCAGCACCTCGTCGTCGAGAACACCAGCACCCCGTGGACGAGCGGCTTCGAGCAGGGCCAGGAGATCGTCATCCCGCTCAAGAACGGCGAGGGCGGCTTCATCGCCTCGGCCGAGGAGCTGAAGCGGCTCGAGGGCGAGGGCCTGGTGGTGTTCCGCTACACGGGCGTCAACCCGAACGGCTCGCTCGACGACATCGCCGGCGTGCGCAACGAGCGCGGCAACGTCGTCGGCCTGATGCCGCACCCCGAGCACGCGGTGGAGCCAGGGTTCGGCCCCGACACCACGTCCGCGATGCGTTCCGGCATCGACGGGCTGACGTTCTTCACGTCGGTCATCCGTTCGGCTCTGGTCGAGGCGTAGCAGCGGCGTCCCCGCCGTTCGCGTCACCACCCGCCGGTGCCAACTGGCGTGCGAGCGCTGCCGCCTGGTGGCGGTAACCGACCGTCTCGTAGCCGATCACGACGACCGCGGGCGACAGCGTCACCAGCATCAGACTGACCCCGAGCGAGCCTCCCGCTGCGGCCAGCCAGACCGCGGCGACCAGCGTCGCCACCGTTCCGGCGAAGAGGCCGATGTGGAACGGGTCCCCCTCGTGCACCAGGTAGGTGTAGAGCAGGAACAACACCACCGAGAACAGCAGTACCGGCGCCGCGACGCTGACGATCGCGCCGGTCACCCCGATCTCGGCCTGCCCTTCGATGAGGTACGCGACCACGTGCAGCCCGGCGCCCGTGGCCGCGATGGAGGCGAACAGCAGGATGTGGCTGTAGCCCCACACCACCGCGCGCCTGCGATGGCGGCGCAGGATCGCGGACGACGGGATGATGAAGTACGTCCACCACAGGCCGAACGTCAGGCCCACGCCCGCGACGGCGACCAGCGCCGCCTCGACGCTCCAGCCTTGCTCGGCCACGAGAGCCGACACCGACGTGACCGTGCCGAAGAGCACTTCGCCGAGGGCGATGATCGTCAGGAGACCGTAGCGCTCCGCGATGTGCGCGGCGTTCCATGGCGTTCCGCCGAGCCGGGTCTCTGCGAAGGCCGGCCCGCCGAGCTCCAGGAGGTAGAGCAGCACGGCGATGACGAAGACGGTGACGAAGTCGGGCGCGGCGATCGCGAGCACGACCCAGCCGATCTGCGCCGCAGTGACGAAGCCCGCGTAGGTCAGCGCGACGCGCCGGCGGACCTGGTCTTGCACGGCGGCGCGCAGCCACTGCGCGACCATGGCGATGCGCATGACGACGTAGCCGCCGACCAGGCCGCCGATCAAGAAGCTCCCACCGTGTTCGACCGACGAGAAGAGCTGCGGCAACCCGAGCGCGAGCACGACCACGCCGACCATCTGCACCAGAGTGGTGACGCGGTAGAACCAGTCGTCGGTGTCGTACGCGGAGGCGAACCAGGAGAAGTTGATCCAGGCCCAGCAGATCGCGAACATGGCGAACACGAACGCGCCGATCCCTGCCGCGACCTCCCCGCCCGCGAGCAGGTGCGCGAGCTGGTCGCCGGCCTGACCGAACGCGATCACGAACGTGAGGTCGAACAGCAGTTCCAGGGGCGTCGCGGCGCGATGCGCCTCACCGGGGTCGCGGCCGGTCATCCGCATCAGGCGGTGGTTGAACCCGGCTCCGGCGCTCGGCGGTGAGCTCGACGGCGTGCTCGGCGATGTGCTCTCGGACACACGCCCATTCTGCTCACCCTTGCGCCGTGTACACCACCACGCGCCCGTCTCCGCAGCCAGACCCGCGTCGAAGGGCGTCAGAATGGTTGCGTGAGTCGCATCAGTCGCGCCGACCGTGAAGGCGCCCAGCGCTACACTCAGCTCGTCGCCGAGACCCCGCTCGACGAACGCGGCGAGGTCGAGCTGGAGGCGTTCGCGCGCCTTTCCACCCGTGAGCTCGACGCGCTCGTCGCCGACCTGGTAAGCGGCGATTCGGAGCAGCTCACTCCTCCCGTCGGCGCGGGGTCGCTACGGCGCTTCCTGCGCGGCGAACTCGGCTTCGCTGCCGCGCTGCTCGCGGCGTTCGCGCTCATCGCAGTGCTGGTCGTGGGGGCCGCGGCGTTCTCGAACAGCGGTGTCGTCGCGACGACGACGACGCCAGGCCAGACGTCCGTCTCGACGACCACCGGCCACTCGGCCTCCGACCCCTCCGTGCGGCCCGGGATCGTCGGCAGCTACGGTTCCGACTGGTAACGCCGCCCAGGCGGCCCGACGAGGTCACGCCTCCAGCCGGAACGCCACCGCACGCACCGGCGCCCCGTCGGCCCCGCTCAGCGGGATCGGGAAGAGCGACACGTACGGGTCGTCGAAGGTCACGGCCTCCAACCGCGTCAGGTTCTCGCAGATCACGCCGCCGGCAGCGGCGATGAGCCGGTGGCACGGATAGTCGCCCGGGCTCTCCGCGATCGGCGTCTCGTCGATGCTCGGAGCGTCGAGACCGAAGGTGCGCACTCCGCGATCGAGCGCCCACGAGCACGCGTCCGCGGCGAGGAACGGATGGTCGTAGTACCCGCCCTCGCCGTAATGCGCGTCCCATCCCGTGCGGAACAGGAGCACGACACCCTCATGGAGGCGGGCCTCCAACGGATCGAGCTGCCGTCGTCCGATCCTCCCGCGCGGCCCGAGCCCGCTCACGTCGACGATCACCGCCGGCCCGGAGAACAGCGCGAGCGGCAGCTCGTCGACGCGGGCGCCCTCCGCGGCGAAATGGTACGGCGCGTCGACGTGCGTTCCCGAGTGCGAGCCCAGGTGCACGGCGAGCAGGTTGAACCCGTCGGCCGCGATCGTCGCGTGCGGCTCGAGCCGCACCTCCGGGTCGCCGGGATAGACCTCCGTCCCGTCGCCGAGCGGGTGCGACAGGTCGACGAACGAGGTGAGACGCATCGGCTAGCGTGCGGTCGCGCGCGGCGTCCGCGGCGTCCGCGGCTTCTTCACCTTGGGCGGCATCGCCCCGACCTGCTCGAGCGCGACGCCGATCCACTCGCGCAGACGGTCCGGCTCGTCGCGCCAGGAGTCGGGGAGGGCGACGTAGTCGCCCATCGGCCGCTCCGCGGGCCCGTAGGGTCCCGCGCCGTCGACGGCGAGCAGCTGCTCGCGCACGGCGTCGTCGGGCAACCGGACCCCGACGCTCTCGCCGAACAGCCCCGCGAACATGTTGCCGTTCACGAACGCCCCGAGGTTGGCGAACATCGGTTTGACCTCCACGCCCGGCGCCTCGGGCACCACCGAGCGGAACAGCTCCATCGTCTCCTGCGACGGTCGTGGGATCTGCACTGACGGCCTCCATCCGGCTGCGGGAGGCGCGCACGGCGCCTGTCCACATCCTGTCACTCTCTCCCTCGGCACGGACCCGTCGAGCGCATCGGACCGCGGGACCAGGTGCCACCGTGCGCCGGTAGACTGGACGGCATCCCCGCCACCGCCCAGCAGCCTGGAGTGCCCGCGTGACCGACACCTCAATCCAGCACGTCGTCGACACTGTCGCGAACGCCGCCGCGACGCCGGAGAAGGAGCAGCCGTACGCGGCGCTCGGCCTCAAGAGCGACGAGTACGCGCGCATCCGCGAGATCCTCGGCCGCCGCCCGACCTCGGGCGAGCTGGCGATGTACTCCGTCATGTGGTCGGAGCACTGCTCCTACAAGTCGTCGAAGATCTACCTGCGCCAGTTCGGCCAGAAGGTCTCGCCGGTGATGAAGAAGAACCTCATGGTCGGCATGGGCGAGAACGCGGGCGTCGTCGACGTCGGCGAGGGCTGGGCCGTCACGTTCAAGGTGGAGTCGCACAACCACCCGTCGTACATCGAGCCGTTCCAGGGCGCCGCCACCGGCGTCGGCGGCATCGTGCGCGACATCATCTCGATGGGTGCGCGCCCGGTCGCCGTCATGGACCAGCTGCGCTTCGGCGCGATCGACCAGGCCGACACCGCCCGCGTGGTGCACGGCGTCGTCTCGGGCATCTCGTTCTACGGCAACTGCCTCGGCCTGCCCAACATCGGAGGCGAGACGTACTTCGACCCGATCTACCAGGGCAACCCGCTCGTCAACGCCCTCTCGGTGGGCGTGCTGCGCCACGAAGACCTGCACCTCGCCAACGCGTCCGGCATCGGCAACAAGGTGGTGCTGTTCGGCGCGCGCACCGGCGGCGACGGCATCGGCGGCGCGAGCATCCTGGCCTCCGACACGTTCTCGGCAGGAGGCCCGACCAAGCGCCCCGCCGTGCAGGTCGGCGACCCCTTCGCCGAGAAGGTGCTCATCGAGTGCTGCCTCGAGCTCTACCGCGACAAGCTGGTCGAGGGCATCCAAGACCTGGGCGCCGCCGGCATCTCCTGCGCGACCTCCGAGCTCGCCTCCAACGGCGACGGCGGCATGTTCATCGAGCTCGACAGCGTGCTGCTGCGCGACCCCACGCTCACGGCCGAGGAGATCCTCATGTCCGAGAGCCAGGAGCGCATGATGGCGGTCGTCAAGCCCGAGCTGCTCGACGCCTTCCTCGCCGTCACCGCCAAGTGGGACGTGGAGACCAGCGTGCTCGGCGAGGTCACCGACACCGGCCGCCTCGTCATCAACTGGCAGGGCGAGGAGATCGTCAACGTCGACCCGCGCACCGTCGCGGTCGACGGCCCGGTGTACGAGCGGCCCGTGGCCTACCCGGCGTGGATCGACGCCCTCCAGGCCGACTCCGCGTCCGTTCTGGCGCGGCCGGCCTCCGGCGACGAGCTGCGCGAACAGGTGCTCGCCCTTCTCGGCAGCGCCAACCTGGCCGACAAGAGCTGGATCACCGACCAGTACGACTACTTCGTCGGCGGCAACACGGCGCTCTCCTTCCCCGACGACTCCGGCATGATCCGCGTCGACGAAGAGAGCGGCCTGGGCTTCGCGATCGCGACGGACGCCAACGGGCGCTACTGCCAGCTCGATCCGAAGCAGGGTGCCAAGCTCGCCCTGGCGGAGGCCTACCGCAACGTCGCCGCCTCCGGCGCCGTGCCGGTCGCGGTCACCGACTGCCTCAACTTCGGCAGCCCCGAGAACCCCGAGGTCATGTGGCAGTTCTCGCAGGCGGTCGAGGGACTCTCCGACGCCTGCCTCGAGCTCGAGGTCCCGGTCACGGGCGGAAACGTCTCGTTCTACAACCAGACCGGCGACACCCCGATCTTCCCGACGCCCGTCGTCGGCGTGCTCGGAGTGATCGACGACGTCGCCCGACGCATCCCCGCCGGCTGGCAAGACGAAGGCGAGAACATCTACCTGCTCGGCGTCACCCGCGAGGAGCTCGACGGCTCGGCATGGGCCGGCACCGTGCACGGCCACCTCGGCGGACGCCCGCCCGTGGTCGACCTGGCGGCGGAGCGCACGCTGGCCGAGACGCTGCACGCCGCGTCGCAGGAGGGCCTGATCTCGTCGGCCCACGACCTCGCCGACGGCGGTCTGGCGCAGGCGCTGGCCGAGAGCGTGATGCGGTTCGGAGTCGGCGCGCGCGTCTGGCTGGGCGAGCTGCAGGAGCGCGACGGCGTCGACGCCGCGACCGCGCTCTTCAGCGAGTCGACCGCGCGCGTCATCGTGTCGGTGCCCCGGGAGGACGACGTGAAGTTCCGCGGGCTGTGCGACGGTCGCGGCGTCCCGCTGCTGCGCATCGGCGTGACCGACGCGGAGGTCGGCACGCAGCCGGTGCTGGAGGTCCAGGACCTCTTCACGATCGGCATCGAGGAGCTCCGCGGCGTCCACCGCTCGACCCTCCCGGAGCACTTCGGCCCGACGGTCGCCTAAGCAGTTCCCCGAAGGGCACGTAAACGCCCCCAAAAACGAGTTTTAGGAGCGTTTACGTGCCCTTCGGCGTCTCAGCTGCCGACGAGCTCGGCCTGGCGGCGCGTGAACAGGCGCACGCGCTGCTGCGTCAGCAGGATGCCGCCCAGCACGATCACGGCGCCGACGGGCTCGTTCCAGCTCAGGTGCTCGCCGAGCACGAGGATGCCGAGCGCGACTCCCACGACCGGGGTCACATAGGTCACTCCGGAGGTCGCCGTCGGCCCCCAGGCCCGCAGCACGTTCATGTTCCAGATGTAGACCACGCCCGTCCCGAGGGCGCCGAGCGCCAGCAGGCTGAGCAGCACCGGCCAGCTGAACTCGATCGGCGACAGCGCGACCGCCGGGGTGAGCACGAGCATGATCAGCGCGGCGACCCCGATGTTGAGGAACGCGACGGAGGTGGCCGGGATGTCCCGGTGGCTGATGAAGCGTCGGATGTAGCCGAAGCTGAAGCCGTAGCAGGTGACGGCGCCGAGGCAGGCGAGCTGGCCCCACACGCTGCCCGAGAGCGCCGCGATCGTCCACGGCCCCACGACCACGACGACGCCGACGACCCCGATGAGCACGCCGAGGACCTGGTCGCGGTTGAGCTTCTCGACGCGGAAGGCCGCCGTCGCCAGGATGGCCGTCGTGATCGGCGTGACCGCGTTGTAGATGCTCGCGAGGCTCGACGACACGTACTGCTCCGCCCAGGCGAAGAGCAGGAACGGCACGACGCAGTACGTGATCGCGACGACCACGAAGTGGAGGTACACGATCGGCTGCCGTGGCAGGCGGCTGCGGGTCGCGAGCACGATGATCCCGAGCGTCACCGCCCCGAAGACCAGCCGCGCCCACGCGACCTGCCCGAACGAGACGCCCTCGAGGGCGACCTTCATGAACAGGAAGCTGGCGCCCCAGACGAGACCCATGGCGACGAACTGCAGAGCGACCTTCACCTGACGAGGCTACTGCCCGCCGCCGACGCGTGACTCGCGGAAAACGGACCAGGCGTTCAGTTGTGCACCGGGCGAGCCACGGCGTCGGGCAGCTCGCCCCCTGGGAATTTGGTGTTCGCGGCCGTCATGTACTCCTTCCACACCCGGTGACGGAGGGTGTCCGCCTTGATGCCGCCGACCTCCGATCGCCGCAGAGAGACGCCACCGGTCACGTTGCCGACCCAGACGGCGGTCGCGAGCGCGGTGGTCGCGCCCACGAACCAGGTGTCCTTCTCGGAGTCCGTGGTGCCGGTCTTGCCGAAGACCGGCACGCCGTCGCCCGGGTTGGAAGCCGAGCCCGTACCGCCCTTGATGACGCTGGTGAGCGCCGACGCCATGGTCGCGGAGACCTCCGGTGCGACCGCCTCGGAGCACGCGCTCTTCGGAACCGGCACCTCCGTGCCGTCGGGCGCCACGATCCGGTCGATCGCGATCGGTGAGCAGTACACGCCCTTGTTGGCTATCGCCGCGAACGCGGACGCCATCCGAACCGGCGACACCTCGTTGGTCCCGAGCACGTCGGACACGTAGGAGGTCAGCTCCTTGCCGTCGGCGCGCTTCACCCCGAAGGCCTCCGCCGTCTTGCGGATCTCGCACTGGTCCAGCTTCTGGGCCATCGAGAAGTACGCCCCGTTGACCGAGCCGGCGGTGGCCGCGCGCACCGACATGTTGCCAGGGCGCTGCGCGCCGTCGTTCTTCGGCGAGTACGGTCCGGAGCCCGATCCCTGGCAGCTGTCCTTGAAGTTGGACAGATTGAGCGTTCGCGAGTCGCCGTTGACCACGTCGCTGATCGACCGGCCGTCCTTGAGCCACTCGGCGAGGGTGAAGATCTTGTAGGTCGAGCCGGCCTGGAAGCCGCTCGATCCTCCGTAGTCGAAGTCGGCGCCGTAGTTGACGGCCGTGCTGCCGGCGGACTGCTCGCCGGGATCCGCGTTGAACTCCTTGTTCTGCGCCATCGCGAGAATGCGTCCGGTTCCCGGCTCGACGGTCACGAGCGACGAGCCGATGTCGAGCACCTCCGAGCTCTTCGGAATGTACGCGTCGACCGCGCTCACGGCCGCGGCCTGGAGGTCGAGGTCGAGGGTGGTGTAGATGTCGTACCCGCCGCGAGCGAGCGTGGAGTACGTGTCGTCCTCGGGATCGGCGAGGATCTTCTCATTCTCGATGACGCGCTGCACGTAGTCGCAGAAGAACCCTGCGCCGAGCGGATTCGCGGCGTGGCATCCCGTGGACGGCGGGGTGATCCTCGGCTCGATCGGCGCCGCGACCGCCTCGTCGAACTGTGCCTGCGTGATCGCGTGCTTCTGGAGCATCGCCGCCAGTACGTCGTTGTCGCGCCGGAACTTGTTGTCCGCGATGTTGTCCGGGTCGTCGATACGCAGCCCGTTCGGTTCGTTGACCATCGCGACGAGGGAGGCCGCCTGCGCGAGCGTGAGCTCTGAGGCGTTCACGCCGAAGTAATACTCGGCAGCCGCCTGGATGCCGTACACCGATCCGCCGAAGTGGGCGATGTTGAGGTAGCCCAGCAGGATCTGGTCTTTGGTCAGTGTCTTCTCCAGGCCGATCGCGAGGCGCATTTCGCGGAGCTTCCTATCGAGGCTTGTCTTGACGGCCTCCTCGTAGGCGACTTCGCGCTCCTCTTTGTCGCGGATAGCCTCGGCGCGCTGCATCAGGATGTTCTTGACGTACTGCATCGAGATCGTCGATGCGCCGGAGCCGACTGCGCCGGAGGCGGCGTTGCCGATCGCGGCCCGCAGCGCCGACGTGATGTCCACGCCTCCGTGGGTGAAGAACCGTGGGTCTTCGGTCGACACGACGGCGTCCTTGACGAAGACGGAGATGTCGTCCCAGAGCACGCTCTTGCGGTTCTGCTCGTAGACCGACGCCAGCAGCACGGCCTCGCCCGCGGAGTTCTTGGCGTAGATATCGGTCGTCTGGGCGAGCGCATCGAGCGTCAGGGCCTCCGGCATCGTCTCGAAGACCTGGATGCCGGTCTCGGCGGCGACGCCCGCGACGGCGATGACCGGGGTCACCATGGCGCTGATCAGCACGCCGGCGCCAATGCTCAGCCCTACAAAACCGGCTGCCGCACGGAACCGACGGCGCGCCCGCGGATGATCTGCGTGGTTGTCGAATTCTGTCAACGCGCTGCCTTTCTGCCAACTAACCGGGCGTAAAATGTAAAGACTATAATGTGATAGTCACGTTCTCAATTGCTAACGCTGTCATTTGTGCAATACATTTCAATTGTTAGTGTCATATGTTAGCGTATTCACACGCAACGTTGACCCGCCGATCGCGCACCTTACCGTGATCGCTACATCTCCCTAAGGAAGAATCGTGAACGACTCTGAGAACCCGAAATCCCGTCTCTCGCGACGTGCGATCGTCGGAGCCGCCGCATGGACGGCGCCCGCGATCGCGATGGGTGTCGCCTCACCCGCGGCGGCCGCCTCGACCACGCCCCTCCCGCCGAATCCTGTACCAGCCGTCTCCATCGCCAACAAGCGGGAGCTCGAAGAGTACGGAACTGGCAACGGGTTCTTTGTCACTTTTGCAACGCCAAATACAAGCGCCGCCGACGGCTTCGACCTTCACGGCATGGAGATCACTGCGACCTACGATGTGCCGACCTCGACTCCGGGTTCCGCGACCATCCCCGGGGGCCAGGTCACGGTGACCCTGCCGCCACCGTTGGTGTTCAAGAGTGGCGGTACGGTGAAGACCTATTCGCCGGACAGGGCGAGTTGGCCGGCCTCGGTCACCCTCGAGGCCGACGAGATCCAGATTCCGTGGGGAACGCCGGCTGGCAACTACACGATCACGGTCACCTACCTGGGCAAGACCGACACTATGACAGCGAAGGTCGGCACCGGCGGCCTGGTCTATGCCTGGGGAAACAACGATCGCAACCAGGCAGTCAACACCGCCGGCAACGGCATCGGCACGCCGACAAAATGGGGTTTGACGGGTCTCTCCGTGTCCCCTGCGGCGTTCACGGATTTCGGAGCGCTCGCATCCTCGGCCCAGATGCTGGCGTCGATGGCGAACAACCACTCGACCATCGCCCGGGCCGGATACGGCACTAACCAAGGAAACGGTGTGCGCCGCCTCGCCACCGGGATTGCCGACTCGATCGCCACCAACAAGGGCACCGCCGGCAACGCGTTCTACTACTGGCGCGCCGGCGAACTGTACGCCGAGGGCACCAACGCCGGCGACCACATGTCCCTGGGCGACGGCACCGCGTCCAACGGCGCCGGCTCCGCGAAGAGCAACGTCAAGATCGGCACCAAGATCCTCGAGGCCAACCCCGGCAAGACGATCAGATCGATCCACACCGGAAGCGATAAGTTCCGCGCCGCCTACGTTCTGAGCGACGGAACGGTCTGGCACTCCGGCGCGAATACCGGCACCGCGATGGGCGTTGGGGTGAACAGCGCCGGGCAATTCCTGGCCGGACAGACCGTCCTAGTAGGCGGCGCCCCGCTCGACAAGATCGTCTCGGTCGCACTCGGCGACACGACGACGCTCTTCCTCGACAGCAACGGCAATCTGTACGGCGCCGGCACCCCCAACAACAACGAACGCCCCCTCCCCGGCCTCGATATGGGATACGTCAATGAATTCGCCAAGCCGGTCAGCCTCCCCGGCGGCAACGAGGTCAAGAAGATCTGGGGATCCGGCCAGACATACTTCGCCCAAGACATCAACGGCACCGTCTGGTTCACCGGCGCAAACAACGCCAGCAGATCAAGCATCGGAAACCCCGGCCGCGCAGCGAACACCTGGACCCAGGTACAAGTCGCCGCCGGCAAGACCGTCGCCGAAATCGCCATTGCCAGCGGTTCCTGCCTCTGGCTCATGACCGACGGAACCGTCTACTTCTCCGGCAGCAACGGCAATGGCGGCAAGGGAAACAACACCACGGGCGGAGCCGACGTCGCCAACATGGTGCCCGTCAACATCCCCACCGGCGGTTCCGGGGCCATCGCCATCGACATCGCCGCCACCTACGAGCAAAGCTACGCCGTCCTCATGCGCTAGCACCCCACCACTCCAGACACCGCTCCCCGGCAGTCGAGCCACCGCTCGACCACCGGGGAGCGGCCCAGTTAACCAGGACCTGGGTCCTGCGGGACCTACCATGTGCCGATGTCGATTCCGGGTTCCCCGGCGGTCAGATCGCGGGGACCCTGCAGTCAACACCTCCGGCAACGGCATCGGCGCGCCGACAGAGTGGGGTTTGACGGGTCTCAAGAAAACGGTGTTCGTCGCCTCGTCGCCGAAATCACCATTGCCAGCTATTCCTGCCTCTGGCGAGATCACCGTCGCATACGAGCAAGCTACGCCGTCCTCATGCGCTAACACCCCACCACTCCAGACACCGCTCCCCGGTGGTCGAGCCACCGCTCGACCACCGGGGAGCGGCCCATTTAACCAGGACCAAATCTGACGAGCCAGCACCGACGGTCAGTCCGATGCGATAACCCTCTCAACTGCAGACATTGAAACTGATACGGAACATCCCGATATACTGCTATCATATTATATGCCGCGTACGCCATCGACTCTCTGACCCTGTCGATCGCTATTTCCCACGCGACCGCTACCTCCCAGAAATTAAGGAAGACCCGTGAACGATTCCGAGAAGCCGAAATCCCAACTTTCGCGACGTGCGATCGTCGGAGCCGCCGCATGGACGGCGCCCGCGATCGCGATGAGTGTCGCCTCGCCCGCGGCGGCCGCCTCGACCAAGCCCCTCCCGCCGAACCCCGTCGCGGGGGTGTCGTTCGCCAACAAGCGCCTGATCGAAGAGTGGGGAACGGGAACCGGGAACGCTGTCTTCTATGCCCAGTCGAACAGCCAAGGAACAGACACCTACGACAGGGTTGGAATCGAAATCACCGCGACTTACGATGTGCCCACCTCGACCCCGGCCGGCGATCAGCCGGTCACGGTGACCCTCCCGCCGCCGCTGGTATTCAAGAGCGGTGGCGCTGCGAAGACATACACGCCGTCCGCCGCGACCTGGCCGGCGTCGGTCTCGCTCCCCTATGACGAGATCCAGGTCCCGTGGGGCACCCCGGCCGGCAGCTATACCATCACGGTCAATTACAAGGGCGCGACCGACACGCTGACGGCGAAGGTGGGCACCGGCGGTCAGGTCTTCGCGTGGGGAAACAACGACCGCAACCAGGCAGCCAACACGGCGGGCAACTTCATCACTTCGCCGACCCAATGGGCCCTCTCGGTCTCCCCTCCCACGTTCACCGATTACGGAGCGCTCGCATCCTCGACCCGGATTCTGGCCTCGCAGGCGAACAACCACTCGGCTGTGGCCCGTGCCGGATACGGGACGACCGTGACAAACGGTGTCCGTCGCTTGGCCGACGGGACCTCCGACTCGATCGTCTCCAATAACAAGGCTTCCGCCGTCGATGCGACCTTCTATTGGCGCGCGGGTGAGTTGTATGCAACCGGGGTGAATTCCGGCGACCACTTCTCGCTCGGCGACGGCACCGCGCTCAACGGCCCGGGATCAACGAAGAACGATGTCAAGATCGGCCTCAAGGTCCTCGAGGCCAACCCCGGCAAGACGATCAGATCGGTCCACACCGGAACCGACAAGTACCGCGCCGCCTACATCCTGAGCGACGGAACGGTCTGGCACTCCGGCGCGAACACCGGCAACGCGATGGGCGTCGGGGTGAACAACGCCGGGCAGTTCCTCGCCGGCCAGACCCTCGTCACCGGCGGTGCCCCGCTCGACAAGATCGTCTCGGTCGCACTCGGCGACACGACGACGCTCTTCCTCGACAGCGACGGCAACCTCTGGGGAGCCGGCACCCCCAGCAATTCGGTACGCCCCCTCCCCGGCCTCGATATGGGATACGTCAACGAATTCGCCAAGCCGGTCGGCCTGCCCGGTGGCAACAAGGTCAAGAAGATCTGGGGATCCGGCCAGACCTACATGGCACAAGACGTCGACAACAACGTTTGGTTCACCGGCGGGAACTCAGACGCCAAGGCGAGCGTCGGAGGCCCCAGCTCGGCACAGAACACCTGGGTTCAGTCGCAGGTCGCCGGCGGCAAGACTGTCGCCGACCTCGTCATGACATCGAGTGCGTGCCTGTGGCGGATGACCGATGGCACGGTGTATTTCTCTGGCTCCAACGCGTACAGCGGTAAGGGAGACGACACGACTACGGGAACCGTGGGCAGTATGGTGGCCGTAAAGTTCACGCCCCCGCAGGGCGCCACGGTTATCGACATCGCCGCCACCTACGAAAACAGCTACGCCATGCTCGTGCGCTGACACCTCACTCCGCGTCACGCGAGACCGTGACACCGCTTCCCGGCGGTCGGGCCACCAGCTCGACCGCGGGGGAGCACTCCGTTAACCTGGACCGGAGCCCGCGGGAATATACACGAGCGCCTCTTGTTATATGCGTTTGCATAGATACGGCGAGAACGAACCTGAGGAGCCAGCAATGCAGTACGGAATCTTCTCCGTCAGCGACATCACCCGCGACCCGGTGTCGGGTGACACCCCGAGTGAGGCGGAGCGCATCGAAGCGATCGTGAAGATCGCCACCCACGCCGAGGAGGTCGGGCTCGACGTCTTCGCGGTCGGCGAGCACCACAACCCGCCGTTCTTCTCGTCGTCGCCGACCACGCTGCTCTCGCACATCGCAGCCCTCACCGAGCGCCTGATCGTCACGACCTCCACGACTCTGATCACCACGAACGACCCGGTGCGGCTCGCGGAAGACTACGCGATGCTCCAGCACCTGTCGAAGGGCCGCATGGACCTCATGCTCGGCCGCGGCAACACCGGACCGGTGTACCCGTGGTTCGGCCAGGACATCCGTCAGAGCCTGCCGCTCGCGCTCGAGAACTACAACCTCCTGCACCGCCTGTGGCATGAGGACGTCGTCGACTGGGAGGGCCGGTTCCGCACTCCGCTGCAGGGCTTCACCTCCACGCCGCGCCCGCTGGACGACGTGCCGCCGTTCGTCTGGCACGGCAGCATCCGCACGCCGGAGATCGCCGAGCAGGCCGCGTTCTACGGCAACGGCTTCTTCGCGAACAACATCTTCTGGCCCAAGGAGCACTACCAGCGGCTGATCGCGTTCTACCGCGAGCGCTTCGAGCACTACGGCCACGGCACCGCCAAGCAGGCGATCGTCGGCCTCGGCGGCCAGGCGTACATCGCGAAGAACTCGCAGGACGCCAAGAACGAATTCCGCCCGTACTTCAACGAGGCCCCGGTCTACGGCAACGGCCCGACGATGGAGGAGTTCACCGACGCGACGCCGCTCACGGTCGGCAGCCCGCAGGAGGTCATCGACAAGACGCTGGGCTTCCGCGAGTGGGCGGGCGACTACCAGCGCCAGCTGTTCCTCATGGACCACGCCGGGCTCCCGCTGAAGACCGTGCTGAAGCAGCTCGACCTGCTCGGCGAGGAGGTCGTGCCGGTGCTGCGCAAGGAGACCGAGGCCCGCAAGGACCCGGAGACCCCGGAGGCCCCCACTCACGAGTCGCTGGTGCTCGCGAAGTACGGCGACGCCGCCCCGCGCCAGCCGCGCCCGAACGCAAACCGCGGCGACAACGTCACCGGCGCCTCCCCGTACCAGGACTCGGCCGACGAGTTCCAGGCCGAGTACCCGGCGCTCTGACGCTGACGAACGCATCGAACGCATCGAACGCATCCGAGAGAAGGACATCATGACCAGCACCGACCTGCGACCATTCCGGGTCGTCGTCGTCAACGCGGGCGTCAGCGACCCGTCGTCCACCAAGATGCTCGCCGACCGCCTCAGCCTGCGAGTGGAGGCCGCGGCCCAGCGCGACGGCCGCACCGTCGAGACGCAGCACCTCGACCTGCGGGGGCTTCTGCCCGAGCTGTCCGGGGCCTTGGCCTCCGGTCACCTGGGGCCGAAGTTCACGGCGGCGATCGAGAAGCTCGCCGAGGCCGACGGGATCATCGCGACGGCTCCGGTCTACAAGGCCGGGCCGAGCGGACTGTTCACCTCGTTCTTCCAGGTTCTCGACAACGACCTGCTGATCGCCAAGCCGGTCGTGCTCGGCGCGACGGCCGGCACGGCCAGGCATGCGCTGGTCGTCGACGAGCAGATGCGGTCGATGTTCGCATTCCTGCGCACCATGACGGCGCCGACCTCGGTCTTCGCCGCGACGGAGGACTGGCAGGACAACTCCCTCGGCAAGCGGATCGACCGCGCCGCGCGCGAGCTGGTCGTGCTCATGGAGACCGGCGTGGAAGCGCGGATCAAGGACGCGTCGTGGGACAGCTACCAGCACGAGTTCGGCTCAGCAGGCGGTAATGAGCTCGGGATCGACCTGGGATCGGACCTGATGCGGCTGGCCGCGGGAGGCTCGCTGGGCGGACCGGCGCGCAGCTGACCCGCTGATACGGGTGCTCCTCCCCCTAGGCTTGTGCCACGCACGGGCCGAGGGAGGAGCACCGCAGTGGTCGCCGAAGAAGGACACCTCCGTTTCGAGCACGCGGCGATCAGGAGTGCCGCCGAGCTCTACCAGGCCGGCAAGGACGCGCGCACCCGCGTGCCGCGCAGCGCCCACGGCACATACACGCCCGCGACGGATCGCGACCCGGTCGCCGTCCTCAAGCGGCAGCACGAGCACCGCGTCGCAGAGCTGATTCCGCTGCGACTCGAGCGGATGACCGCGAACCCGTTCGCGTTCTACCGCGGCTCTGCGGCCATCCAGGCGGTGGACCTGAGCCGCGAGCAGCGCACCGGCATCGACGTGACCATCTGCGGCGACGCGCACATCGCCAACTTCGGCATCTACGCCTCCCCCGAGCGCAGCCTCGTCTTCGACCTCAACGACTTCGACGAGTCGGCATACGGGCCGTGGGAGTGGGACGTGAAGCGCTTCGTGGCGAGCGTCGTTCTGGCGGCACGACAGAGCACGTTCGGCGAGGCGAAGGTGGAGGCCGCGGCGCTGGAGGCCGCCGCCGCGTATCGCACCGCTCTACGGCAGATGACCGGGCTGGGCGTCCTGGAGCGCTACTACCTCCGCGCCGACGTCAGCAGAGGCCGTCGGGCACTCAGCTCGCAGCAGGTGCTCGACCGGGCGATCGAGGCGGCCTCGCGGCGGGCGTCGGCGCGGGTCGTGCGCAAGATCACGCGCCGCGCGGGCGACGGGGCCGTGACGATCGTCGAGAATCCTCCGCTGCTCGCCCACGTGCCGGAGGCCACCGAGCAGAACGTGCTCGAGATCACCGACGCGTACCTCACCACGGTGCCCGCGGACATCGCGGTGCTGCTCTCCCAGTACGTGACGACCGATGCCGCCCGTCGCGTCGTGGGGGTCGGGAGCGTCGGCACGCGGTGCTACATCATCGTCCTCACCGGGCCGGCGGGAGAGCCGCTCGTGCTGCAGGTGAAGGAGGCGAGCGAGTCCGTCGCTGTCGAGTTCGGCGGCGCCACCGCAGGGCGTTCGCCCGTTTTCGACGACCACGCCCACGACGAGGAGCACGGCCATCGGGTCGTCGGCAACCAGCGCGTGCTCCAGGCCGTCAGCGATCCGTTCCTCGGCTACGCCAGCAAGGACGGGCACGCGTTCTACATCCGGCAGTTCCGCGACAGGAACGTGTCGATCGACACCGAGACGCTCGACTTCCGGCCGTTCGCCGACTACGTCGACGCGTGCGGCACCGTGCTGGCGCGCGCCCACGCGCAGTCCCCCGACGCGCCGTTCATCGCCGGGTACCTCGGAAGCGGCACCACGTTCGACGCGGCCGTCGTCGAATGGGCCTTCTCGTACGCCGACCAGGCTCATGCGGACTACCTGACGGTGCGGCAGGCGGTCGCGGACGGCGAGTTCGCCGCGCCCGACGCCTCCACCCCGGCGCCCGCCTAGCCGACGCTCGCGCCACGCGGGGGCAGAACCCCCGAGTATTGTGTGGGAGGACTGAGGGGAGCCGCGTGGACGTGCTGAGCGTGCTGGAGTGGATCGGCGTCGTCGTGTGCCTGATCCTGGCTTTGAGCGGGCTGATCCCCGTGGTCGCGGCGGCGGCGACCTTCGTGGTGATCCCTTTCCACGCCTGGATCAACCACTACAAGAAGGCCGCGCCCTACCTCCCCCGTGTCGCCATCATCGTGCCGGCGTGGAACGAGGGCGCCGTCATCGGCGCCTCCATCGACCGTCTGATGGGCCTCGACTACCCGCGGGAGGCGCTGCGCGTCTACGTCGTCGACGACGCCAGCACCGATTCGACCCCCGACGTCGTGCGGAGCCGCGCCGAACAGTACCCGGGCAGCGTCTTCCTGCTGCGACGCGATCAGGGAGGCCAGGGCAAGGCCCACACGCTGAATCACGGCATCGAGCGCGTCCTCGCCGAAGACTGGATGGAGGCGCTCCTGATCATGGACGCCGACGTCATCTACCTGCCCGACTCGCTGCGGCGGATGACCCGGCATCTCGCCGATCCCGAGGTCGGCGCCGTGTCCGCGTACATCCGCGAGGGCAGCAGCGACCGCAACTACCTCACCAAATTCGTCAGCGTCGAGTACGTGCTCTCGCAGCCGGCGGCCCGGCGCGCGCAGAACGTGCTCGGCGCGCAGGCGTGCCTCGCGGGCGGCGCCCAGCTGCACACGCGCGAGAACCTGGTCGCCCTCGGCGGGCGCGTGGACACCTCCACTCTCGCCGAGGACACGATCACGACGTTCGAGACGCAGTTGCACGGCAAGAGGGTCGTCTTCGAGCCGCACGCGCACGTGCTGGCGGAGGAGCCGCGCGCGGTGGACGCCCTGTGGAAGCAGCGGCTGCGCTGGGCGCGCGGCAATGTCTCCGTCACGTCGCGCTACTCGAAGATCTGGTTCCGGCCGTCCAAGGTGCATCACCTCGGCGCCTGGACGTTCGGCATCGTCTGGTTCAGTCTGTGGCTGCTGCCGCTCATCATGGTGACCTCGGCCATCGGGCTGGCCGGCCTGCTGTTCCTGCAGAACGGCCTCGCGACCTCGGTGTTCCGGGTGCTCTGGATCTCGGCGGCGCTCGCCTACCTGTTCGTGCTGGTCCTGGGGTCGCTGACCGATGCGAAGACGAGCAGGAAGGAGCTGGGACACATCCTGCTCTTCCCCGGGATCATCAACATGGTGGTGATGATCACGGCACTGTTCCCGCCGATCACGCTGGTCTGGCTGCCCGGGCTGTTCGGCGTGACGCTCAGCGCCACGGCGCTGTTCGTCCTGACCCTCGCGATCTACATCTGGATCCCGTTCTCGATGGTCGTCGCGTGGCTCGCGCGCCGGGCGGAGCGCACGCGCGCCGGGCGCTGGCTCGCGCCCACCCTCATCTACCTGGCGGGGTACGGATCGCTGCTGTGCGCGATCACGTTCGACTCCTACCTCAAGGAGCTGGCGGGCGCCGAAGCCCGTTGGGACAAGACCGAGAAGGTCGGCCGGGTCGCCACCGGCTGAGCGCGGCGACCCGGGTGTCGCGCATCAGTCGACGAGCGTGAGCCGAACGGGGACGTTCCCCCGGGTGGCGTTGGAGTACGGGCAGACGTGGTGGGCCTTCTCCATCGTCAGTTCGGCCTGCTCGCGACCGAGGCGCGGCAGGTACACGTCGAGCTCGATCGCGAGACCGTAGCCTCCCTCGCCGTTCGCTCCGATGCCCACGCTCGCGGAGACGGCGGCGTCGCTGGTATCGAGCTTGTCGGCCCGTCCGACTGCGTGGATGGCGCTCAGGAAGCACGCGGCGAAACCGGCGGCGAACAACTGCTCGGGGTTGGTGCCCTCCCCCGAGCCGCCGAGCTCGCGGGGCGGTCGGGTGGGGAGGTCGATGAGGTCGTCCTCGCTGCGGACGTGACCGTCGCGTCCGCCTCCCGAGGCGTGCGCGATGGCGGTGTAGGCGATATCCATGCCGCTCAGCCCACCCCAGCGTTCTGAGCGTGCGCTGGGAGGGTCGGAGGAGGCCGGGTGTATGGAGGTTCCGCGCGCAGCCGTGGCGTGCCCGGCGGCGTCGGCCGGGTCGGGTAGCGTTGCAGCGGACGCCCCGCCCGACCGTGAGCGTCCGCCCGACCCTCGGACCGCCCGGAGACCTCCCGGCGGTCCTCGTCATCCCTTCCCGAGGAGCGCCCCAGCCGATGAAGGTCCGCGGACTGATCCAGAGCAGCGAGACCCAGGAGGTCACGGCCGAGGCCGACGATGCCGAGACGGCGCGCGAGCTCGTGGAGGCGCAGGTGCCGGAGGGCTACGAGCTCATCCAGGTGCACAACGCGATGCCGCGCGGCGGGCGTGTGATCGCCTCCGGGATCGTGCGGCCGGTCGCGGTGACCGCGATCGAGGCGGACGGCGCCGACTACCCCAGCGCTCGCGACGCCCTGCGGGCCGCGGTGCCGGAGGGGCAGCGGCTGCTGTCGATCGTCATCGACGACGCCTGAGCGATCCGTCCCGCCACGACCCGCCCAGCACGAACCGACCGCCATCGACTGCGGCCCGAGCCGTGGTCATCGGCTCAGGCCAGCGCGAACGGTTGATCTGCTGCGGCCTCCAGCAGCGGCCACAAGCGGGCGCCGGTGCGCGGGGAGCGCGAGCTGCGCGTCGGGTGCGCGTGGGTCGGGAGGCCCTTCGTGCGTGCGATCGGGCCCAGGTAGTCGTCGCCCGTGATGCCTGGGTCGAGCACCGCGCGCACGGGAACCAACGCGCCGTGGTCCTTGCCCTGCGACCACGTCGCCTGCAGGTTGTCCACGAAACGTTTTGCGCGGCTCGGCTGGTTGACGCCGCGCACGCCGGGCGTGCGGCCCGACGTGGAGTACCCGGGGTGCACGACGACGCTCGTGACACCGCTCTCCGTGGCCCGTAGCCGCCGCTCGAGCTGGAAGCCGAACGCCTGGACGGCGATCTTGGAGCCCGCGTAGGCGCGCCACGCGGTGTAGCCGCGTTCGAGCTGGAGGTCGTCCAGCCGCAGGCGCGAGAGCCGTGTCGCCAGGGAGCCGAGCGTCACGATGCGCGCCCTCTCGGTGGCCTCCAGCACCGGCAGGGCGCGGGCGACCAGCCGGAAGTGGCCGAGCACATTCGTCGCGAGCACCAGTTCGTTGCCGTACGCGTCGGTGCGACGCTCGCGCGGGGCGTGCACCAGGCCCGCGTTCAGCACGAGCGCGTCGACACGGCCGCGGTCGAGCAGCGCCGCGGCCGCCGCATCGACCGACCGGCGGTCGGTCACGTCGAGCGGCGTGGCCTCCACCCGGGCGCCCGGCACCCGGCGCCGGATGGCCGACACCGCGGCCTCGGCGCGCTCCGGATCCCGGCACGCGAGCACGACCTGCGCGCCGGCCCTCGCGAGCTGCTCGCCGGTGAAATAGCCGACGCCGGAGTTGCCTCCGGTGATGACGACGGTCAGGCCGTGGGCGTCCGGAATCTCCGCAGGATGCCAGGCCACGCCTCAGCGGCCGTTCTCGGACGCGATGCGCTCGTGGTGGTGGATGACCTCCGCGACGATGAAGCCCAGGAATTTTTCGGCGAAAGCGGGGTCGAGATGACTCTCCTCCGCCAGCACGCGGAGGCGCTGGATCTGTTCCCGCTCCCGGTCGGGGTCGGCGGGCGGGAGGCCGTGCTCGGCCTTGAGGGCGCCGACCTGCTGGGTGAACTTGAACCGCTCCGCGAGCATGTGGATGACGGCCGCGTCGATGTTGTCGATGCTCTGCCGGATGCTCCGCAGACGCTCCAGCGCCTGCGCGGTCGACTCGTTC
Source organism: Leifsonia sp. PARNA 1/14 (assembly GCF_055720965.1). Taxonomy (NCBI): domain Bacteria; kingdom Bacillati; phylum Actinomycetota; class Actinomycetes; order Micrococcales; family Microbacteriaceae; genus Leifsonia; species Leifsonia sp. PARNA 1/14. The sequence continues at coordinate 834,111 of NZ_JBVQSP010000002.1, read as the reverse complement.
TCAGCCATGCTCCGACCCTACCGGGCCGGAGCAGGGCACGAGCGCCTGGCGGGTCGCTCTCAGAGCGACGGGGCGGTCTCGGCGAGGACCCGACGCAGCACCGGCCGCGTCGCCCGCAGCGCCGACCACACCAGCAGGATGCCGGCCGCCAGGCACGTCGCGACCAGCAGGAGCGTGAGCGGAGAGGAGAGCATCGCGATCCCGGCGAGCGGCGACACCACGACAGCCGCCGTGAGCGCCGAGCAGATCGTCGTCACTCGCAGCGGCGACAGCACGGCGCGGGAGCGGGCGGCGTCCATCTCGGCGACCGGCATACCGATCCGGTCGAGGCTCACATAGAGGTCACGCCGGTCGAGGATCGCGGCCGTCTGGTTCACTCCCACCGAGCACGCGACCATGAGGAACGAGATCGCCACCACCACCACGATGCCGGTGCGGATGTCGGTGAGCAGCATCGCGGCCTCCCGCCCCTCCGTCCCGTCGGAGGCGGCGCTCATCAGGGCGACACCGACCCCGGCGAACACAGCCACGAAGCTGGTCATCGCCACACCGGAGACCTGGCGCCATGCCGCCTTCGGCGACTCGAGCACCGCGCGGGCGGCGAGCAGCCGACGAGGGGTCTTCGCCCGGCGGACCTGCACCAGCGCCAGCACTCGCAGGACCAGCGGACCGACGAGGTTCAGCACCGCGATCGTCGCACCGAAGCCGACGCCCAGGACGATCAGGATGACCGCGGCCTCCATCGCCCGCAGCAGCGACATCGCCACGAACGTCGCCACCACGACGACGAAGCCGATGAGGAACCGGATCCAGTGCAACGTGGGCGCGTTCTGCCGGGTGCGGACGCCCAGCGGTGACACGACGACGCCGCGCAGACTCAGAATGGCGCTGACGGCGGAGATCGCGACCACCCCGAGTGCGCACAGGACGATGGCGCCGCCGCTCAGGTACGCCTGCGCGCCGAGCGGCTCGCCGCGGAACGGGATCAGCCCGATCAGCCGGGAGGCCGGGAGGTAGAGCACTGCTCCACCGAGCACACCGAGTGCCGCGAGGGCCGTCGACTCGATGACGGTCAGCCCCGCCACCATCGTCGGCGTGGCGCCGAGCAGGCGGAGCCCCGCGAGCCGGTCGTCGCGCCGTCGGGCCGACAGCCGCGCCGCCGAGCCTCCCAAGGTGAGCAGCGGGACGACCAGGAGGACGACACCGATGATCGCGAGCGCCTGGTAGACGAACGCCGACTCATCGCGCCACGAGAAGAAGGCCTGCGCTCCGCCCCCCACGACGAGCAGCAGCACGGTCGCGATCGCGAACCCGACGATCGGGAGCAGCACGGTGGCTTTGTCGGCCGTGCCGCGTCGAGCGAACAGCCAGGCGATCCGGAAAGTCGTCATCGGGTCACCACCTCGTCGACGATGCGGCCGTCGGACAGTTTGAGGACGCGGGCGCACTGCCGCGCGACCTCGTCGTCGTGCGTCACGACCACGAGCGAACGTCCGTTGCCGGTGGTGGAGGCGATCAACGCCGCCATGACCTCGGCGGAAGTCCCGGAATCGAGGGCACCGGTCGGCTCGTCGGCGAACACCACCGACGCGCCCGTCACCTGGGAGCGCGCGATCGCGACGCGCTGGGCCTGGCCGCCGGAGAGCTCGCCGATGCGGCGCGCCTCCATCCCGGCGAGGCCGAGCCGGGCCAGCCACTCGGCAGCCGACACCTCCGCGGACTTGCGCGGGGTGCCCGACAGCATCAGCGGGAGGGCGACGTTCTCGACGGCCGTCAGCTCGGGCAGCAGCAGGCCCTGTTGGAAAACGAAGCCGAACGCCTCTCGGCGCAGTCGGGACCGCTCGGACTCGCGGAGGGCCGTCACCTCGACGGGACCGGTGGGTGCGTTCAGGACGACCGTGCCGGAGTCGGGCTTCACGATGCCCGCCAGGCAGTGCAGCAGGGTGGTCTTGCCCGAGCCGGAGGCTCCCATGATCGCGACCGACTCGCCCGCGGCGATGCGGAAGTCGACACCGGCGAGGGCGACGGCGGAGCCGTAGGTCTTGGTGAGCGCGGCGGCGTGGAGCACGGGGTGGAACGAGGTCGGTTCTGGTATCGCTGTCATGTCGTCCAGCATCGCGGGGGCGGACCCTCGTCGCGTCCGCCGCGGGCACGATTCCTGCCGCGGCGCCTCATCCCCGCGATGTCGTCCCGGGGTACCAGAAAGAGGTTGTGCCGGAAGCCGCCAGAGTTTAATCTATACGTAGATCATCTACGCACAGAGAAAGGCACGATGATGTGGACCACTGAACAGACCGCCGAGACCACCGCCCCTCGCACAGCCGTCTGGGAGGCCGTGCGCGACCTCCACACCGGCGACCTGACCTACGCGGGCGCCGACCGGTTCGAACTGCACGGGCCGTTCGCGGTCGGGACGGAGCTGACGGTGACGCCCGAGGGCCAGGAGCCGATCCGCTCGCGGATCGTTGAGCTCGACGAAGCACGCACGTACGCCGACGTCACCGAGTTCGGCGACCTGCGGCTGACCTTCCGCTACGACCTCGACGACCGGGAGGACGGAACCGTCGTCCGCTACTCGCTGACCATCGACGGGGTCGACGCCGATACGGTCGGCCCCGAACTCGGCCCGCAGATCAGCGCCGACTTCCCCGCCTCGCTCGCCGCTCTGCTGGCGGAGGCGGAGCGCCGCACCGCCGTCGCGGACGACGAGGCCACACTGGGCGCATGACCGACTTCCCCGAAGGCCCGGCGACCAGCCCCGGCTTCCTGCTGTGGCACGCCACCCTGCGCTGGCAGCGCGCGATGGCAGAGGCGCTGCAGCCGCACGACCTGACTCACGCGCAGTTCGTGCTGCTCGCCTCCACGTGGTGGCTCAATGGTCACGACGACCGACCCAGCCAGTCACAGCTGTCGGAACTCACCGGCTCCGACCCGCGCATGACATCGGAGGTCGTGCGGCGGCTGGCCGCGAAGGGACTGATCGAACGCGACCAGCACCCGGCGGACAGCCGCGCGAAGGTCCTGCGCGTGACGGCGTCTGGCGCATCGACTGCCGTCGCCGCGATCGCATCGGTGGAGGCGGCGGACGCCGAGTTCTTCGGCCCGGCGGCGACTGCCGCACCCGGGGCACTGCTCCCGATCCTGCACGCGCTCGCGGAACGATGACGAGCGGCCCCGGCGGCTCTGGCCCGGCGTCGGGCCGTCCCGATAGCGTGGGGGCATGACGGAGACACACCTCACCGCACCCGTTGACGACCGTTCGAAGACCATGCTGGCCGACTCCGGCCTCCGGTTGTCGCTCGTCGATCCGACCGACACGGCCGCTCTCGACGCCTGGATCGTCGCGGACTTCCGCGGCTTCCACGGTCGCCGGCCGACGGAGGAGGTGCTCGAGGAGGCGCGCGGCAACTTCGGCGGCCGCCGCACCACCGCGGTGTACGACGACGGCGTCAGCACCCCGGTCGGCACCGTGAACTCCTGGGTGGCGCCGCTCACCGTCCCGGGTGGAGTCGCCCTCGAGGCGTGGGCGATCAGCTCGGTCACGGTTGCGCCGACGCACCGCCGCCGCGGCATCGCGACCGCCCTGCTCGGCGCCGAGCTGCGCACCGCGCACGCGCTGGGCGTGCCCGCAGCCATCCTCACCGTGTCGGAGTCCACGATCTACGGGCGCTGGGGCTTCGGGCCGGCCACCTTCGCCACCGGATGGAGCATCGACGCCAAGCGCGTCCGCTGGGCGGGCGCCCCGACGCCGGGCCGGCTGTCGTTCACCACTCCGGAGGAGTACCGCGAGACGGGCTACGCCGTGCTGGCGGAGGTCATGGCTTCCCGCGCGGGCGAGATCGGCCTGGAACCATACCTCGCCGACCGGCTCCTCGGGCCGCTGAAGGGCGACGACGACGGCCCCAAGCGACTGCTCGTGCGTTACGACTCACCGGAGGGCCGGCCGGAGGGCTTCGTCAGCTACATCGTGCGCGGCGGTGAGGAGGACTTCTCGCGACACGTGGTGGAGGTCGCCTACCTGGCGGCGGCCACCGACGCGGCGCTCACCGCCCTCTGGCGCTACCTCCTCGAACTCGACCTCGTGGCCGAGGTGAAAGCGTGGACACGTGGCGTCGACGAACCCGTGCAGCTGCTGGTGCAGGACGTCCGCGGCGCGCAGATCACGAGCGTGCAGGACCACCTGTGGGTGCGCATCCTCGACGTACCGGCGACCCTGACCGCCCGCCGGTACGAGAGCGACGGCGATCTGGTGCTGGAGGTCACGGACGAACTCGGGTTCGCCGCCGGCCGTTACCGGCTCATCGTGGAGGACGGGGAGGCACGCGTCGAGTCGACGACGGACGCGCCGGACGTGACCCTCCCGGTCGAGTCGCTCGGCAGCGTGTACCTCGGGCACGACCTGTCGCGCGGTCTCGCGCTCGCGGGACGCATCCACGGCGACGCGGAGGCGCTCGACCGGCTCTTCCGCACGGCGGTGCCGCCGCGCCTCAGCACCTGGTTCTGAGGTGCGGTTCCCCGGAATAGTTCCGGCGTTGTTCCGAAAGTCGTGCTGTAACCGTAGTATGGGAATATTATTCCAGTTTTAGCACCGTAATCGGAATTACCGAGCCCTATTCCGGTTGGAGGCCACGATGATCGACGAGTCCGACTGGACCGCACATGGCCTAGAGACCGTGCCCTGGCGGAGCAGGAGCGGCCGGGGCACGCGCGCCGACCGCATGTTGACCGCTGTCGACGCGACAGTCCCGCCGTTCATCGGCGAACTCGAGTTCACGAGCGGCGTCGCCGACCAGCTTGCTCAGGAGGGCGCGATCCGCGCCCTCGCGAAGCTCGACACCGTCGCCGGCCCAGGCGCCGTCGCGATCTCGGCCTTCCTGATCCGCACCGAGTCGATCGCGTCGTCGAAGATCGAACACATCGACGCGTCCACGGAGGACTTCGCCCGCGCCCTGGCCGGCGTCCGCGCGAACACGAGCGCGACCTCGATGGTCTCGGCCTCCCGCGCCATCATGCGGCTGATCGATGAGGCGGGGGCGAGCGGTCAAATCACCTTGGAGGCCCTGCTCGGCGCCCATCGAATCCTCCTGGAGGACGATCCTGCGGAGAGCCCGTACGCGGGACAGGTGAGAATCATGCAGAACTGGATCGGCGGAAGCGACTTCTCCCCCATCCGCGCCGTGCATGTTCCGCCTGCCCCCGGGCGCGTGCGCGCGCTACTCGACGACCTGCTGGTGTTCGCGAACCGTGACGACGTCCCCATCATCGCCCAGGCGGCGATCGCGCACGCCCAGTTCGAGTCGATCCACCCGTTCACGGACGGCAACGGCCGTATCGGCCGCGCGCTCATCGGGGCGATCTATCGTCGCCGGGGCCTCACGTCGAGCACGACGCCGCCGATCGCGTCGGCGCTCGCCGCCGACCAAGGCGGCTACTTCGCGCTGCTGACCCGGTACCGGAAGGGCGTCGCGGCCCCGATTGTCAGCGAACTCGCGCACGCGACCCGAGTCGCGTCCGAGGAGGCACTCGAGTCCGTCCGCGCGATCCGCGATCTCCCGGCCGAGTGGGAGGCCGATCTCGAGCCCCGCAGAGGGAGCGCGGTCGCCGCTGTGCTCGACGGTCTTCTCGACAACCCCGTCTTCGACGCCGAGTCGGTGGAGGACCGCATCGGTCGGGCGACCTCGACGACATACGAGGCACTGGACCGGCTGGAGGGTGCGGGCATCATCCACCGAATAACGAACCGTCAGCGCAACAGGGTGTGGGCGGTCACCGCGATCATCGACGAGCTCAGCGCGCTCGACCGGCGCATCGCCGAACGGGCCCGCCGCACGCTCTGAGGTGCGGGGGCGCGTCTCA
>NZ_JBVQSP010000002.1:822413-828157 GCF_055720965.1 Leifsonia sp. PARNA 1/14 | reverse complement strand
ATCGACGAGCTCAGCGCGCTCGACCGGCGCATCGCCGAACGGGCCCGCCGCACGCTCTGAGGTGCGGGGGCGCGTCTCAGTCGACGAGGTCGTGGCGCACGACGATCTCGTCGCGGGCCGGGCCCACGCCGATCGCCGAGATGCGGGCGCCCGAGATGGCCTCCAGGGCGAGCACGTAGTCCTGCGCGTTCTTCGGCAGGTCTTCGAAGGTGCGCGCGCCGCTGATGTCCTCGGTCCAGCCGGGGAACTCCTCGTAGATCGGCACGGCGTGGTGGAAGTCGCTCTGGGAGGAGGGGACCTCGTCGTGGCGCACGCCGTCGACGTCGTAGGCGACGCACACCGGGATGCGCTCGATGCCCGTGAGGGTGTCGAGCTTGGTGAGCACGAAGTCGGTGACGCCGTTGATGCGCGCCGTGTAGCGGGCGACGGGGGCGTCGTACCAGCCGGTGCGGCGCGGGCGGCCGGTGGTGGTGCCGAACTCGAAGCCGCGCTCGCGCAGGAACTCACCCCACTCGTCGAACAGCTCGGTCGGGAACGGGCCGGCGCCGACGCGCGTGGTGTAGGCCTTAACGATGCCGATCACGCGGTCGATGCGGTTGGGGCCGATTCCCGAGCCGGTGGCCGCGCCTCCCGCCGTCGAGTTGGAGGACGTGACGAACGGGTAGGTGCCGTGGTCGACGTCGAGCATGGTGGCCTGGCCGCCCTCGAACAGCACGTACTTGCCGTCTTCGAGCGCCTCGTTCAGCAGCAGCGACGAGTCGACCACCATCGGCCGCAGCCGCTCGGCGTAGCCGAGGAGGTCTTCGACGACCTCGTCGACGCCGATCGCGCGGCGGTTGTACACCTTGACCAGCAGGTGGTTCTTCTGGTCGAGAGCGCCCTCCACCTTCTGCCGGAGGATGTTCTCGTCGAACAGGTCTTGGATGCGGATGCCGACGCGGTTGATCTTGTCGGCGTAGGTCGGGCCGATGCCGCGGCCGGTGGTGCCGATCTGGCGCTTGCCGAGGAAGCGCTCGGTGACTTTGTCGATGGTCCGGTGGTACTGCGTGATCACGTGGGCGTTGGAGCTGACCCTGAGGCGAGACACGTCGACGCCGCGGGCGATCAGCCCGTCGAGCTCCTGGAAAAGGACCTCCAGGTCGACGACGACACCGTTGGCGATCACCGGCGTGACACCCTCGGTCAGGATGCCGGACGGGAGCAGGTGCAGCGCGTACTTCTCGTCGCCGACGACCACCGTGTGACCGGCGTTGTTGCCGCCGTTGAACTTGACGACGTAGTCGATGCGGCTGCCGAGCAGGTCGGTCGCTTTGCCTTTGCCTTCGTCGCCCCACTGGGCGCCGATGATCACGATCGCGGGCACGTTTCGGTCCTCTCGATGGGCGGGAGCGCGTCGGCGCCTCGCGGACGACCGTCGCACTCGATCCTATCGCGACCTGTTTGCGGCGATCGGAAGGCCCCTCGATGGAGGAAACCGGCATTGTCGGGAAGCTGAGCGAAGTTCTACATTGGCCCCGATGTCGTCCCTTCTGTACATGCTGGGCCGTGCCGCCTACCGGGCGCGGAGATGGGTGCTCGCCGGCTGGCTGGTGGCCCTCGTCCTCCTGCTGGCCGGGGCCGGGTTGCTCAGCAACGGCACCGACAACACCTTCAGCATCCCCGGCACCGAGTCGCAGGAGGCGCAGGACGCGCTCGCCCGTACCTTCCCGGAGGTCAGCGGCACTTCGGCGCAGCTCGTCGCGGTCGCGCCGAAGGGCTCTGACGTGCGCGATCCCGCGTTCCAGTCGGCGGTCGAGTCGTCCGCGGCCGCGATCGCGAAGATTCCGCAGGTCACCTCCGCATCCTCCCCGTACAGCGGGCCGTCGACCGGGAACATCGCCGCCGACGGGTCCGCCGTCATCGTGCCCATCCAGCTCTCGGTCACGCAGACCGCAGTGCTGCCGTCCACCTCCGACGCCCTGCAGAAGGCCGGCCGCGACCTGCAGGCCGCCCTGCCGAAAGGTTCGGAGGTGGCGGTCGGCGGCCAGCTGTTCTCGCAGACGGTCGCGGGCATCAGCGTCACCGAACTGCTCGGCATCGCCGTCGCGTTCGCGGTGCTGATCGCGACGTTCGCCTCCGTGATCGCCGCCACCCTGCCGCTGATCACCGCCCTGCTCGGCGCCGGGCTCTCGCTGGCCCTGATCTTCGCGGCGACGCACTGGCTCACGATCGCCTCCACGACCCCGCTGCTGGCTCTCATGCTCGGGCTCGCGGTCGGGATCGACTACGCGCTGTTCATCATCTCCCGCCACCAGGAGCAGCTGAAACGCGGGATGGAGCCGGAGGAGTCCGCCGCCCGCGCGGTCGCGACGGCCGGGTCGGCCGTGGTGTTCGCGGCCGTCACGGTCATCATCGCGCTGGTCGGGCTGAGCGTCGCGGGGATCCCGTTCCTCACGACCATGGGTGTCGCCGCTGCCCTCGCGGTGACGATCGCCGTGCTCATCTCGATGACGCTGACGCCGGCGCTGCTCGGTTTCGCGGGGACGCGGGTGGTGGCGAAACGGTATCGGAAGGGGGCGGCGACACCTCCTCGGCGCCCGCGTCGCACCCCCAAGCCCGCGCGCCCCCGCCGCGAGCATCCCGTCGCCACCACCTGGGTGCACGCGGTCACCCGCATCCCGATCCTCACTGTCGTGCTGGTCGTCGCGCTGCTCGGGCTGGTCGCGCTGCCGGCTGCCTCGCTCCGGCTCGCGCTGCCGGACGCGGGCTCACTCGACGAGCACGAGCCCGCCCGCATCGCCTACGATCTCGTCGCCGAGCACTTCGGCCCCGGATACAACGGCCCGCTGATCGCCACCGGCTCGGTGATCGGCAGCACCGACCCGGTCGGTCTGATGGACGACCTCGCCGCCGAGCTGAAGACCGTCCCCGGCGTCGCGGCCGTGCCGCTGTCGACGCCGAACGAGTCCGGCGACACCGGCATCGCCCAGGTCGTGCCGACCGGCGCCCCGGACTCGCCCGAGACCCAGGAGCTCGTCGCGAAGCTCCGCTCGATGCACGGCCACTTCGAGCGCGAGTACGGGATCGACCTGTCGATCACCGGGTACACCGCCGCCGGCATCGACATCTCCTCCCGGCTCGGAGGCGCGCTGCTGCCGTTCGCGCTGCTGGTCGTCGGGCTGTCGCTGGTTCTGCTGGCCATCGTCTTCCGGTCGATCGTGGTGCCGGTCACGGCTGCACTCGGCTACCTGCTCAGCATCGGCGCGGCCTTCGGCGTCACCAGCCTGGTGTTCATGAGCGGCTGGTTGGCCGGGCCGCTCGGCGTCGCGCACATCGGGTCGATCATCAGTTTCATGCCGATCATCGTGATGGGCGTGCTGTTCGGGCTGGCCATGGACTACGAGGTGTTCCTCGCCAGCCGCATGCGCGAGGAGCACCTGCTCGGCGAGGACACGAAGGGCTCCGTGCACAAGGGGTTCGAGGGGTCGGCCAAGGTGGTCACGGCCGCCGCGATCATCATGTTCGCGGTGTTCGCCGCCTTCATCCCCGGCGGGGACGCGCAGATCCAGCCGATCGCGCTCGGCCTCGCGGTGGGCGTCGCGGTCGACGCGTTCGTGGTGCGGATGACCCTGATACCCGCCGTGCTCGTGCTCTTCGGGAGGGCGACCTGGTGGATGCCGCGGTCGTGGGATCGCGCCCTCCCCGTGCTCGACATCGAAGGCGAGGGCGTGCAGGCAGAACTCGACGCGGCCGACTGGCCGCAACCCGGCGCCGCCTACGCCATCGCCGCCGAGGGCGCCCGAGCCGGAGGGTCGGGGACGTTCGATGCGCTGGTGCCGCGCGGCGGCGCCATCGTGCTGACCGGGCCGGGGCACACCGCGCTGGCGTCGGCGATCGCCGGGCGCGCGCCGCTGGAGGGCGGGCGTCTGAAGGTGGACGGCCTCCTGCTGCCCGTTCGGCGATCGTCGGTGCGCTCGCGCGCGGCGATCGCCCGCCTGGACCGCACGAGCGACGCGGTCGCTGCCGTGAGGGACGCGACAGCCGACCGCCCGGTGGTCCTGGTCGTGGACGGCGCAGAGGCGGTGACCGGCGCCGAGCGGCAGGTGCTCGCCGAGCAGCTCGCCCGGGTCACGGCCCGCGGCACGGCACTCGTGCTCGCTGCGACCTCCCCCGAGGCGGTCGCCGACCTCCTGCCGGCGAACGCCAACCCGCCCATCGCCGTCGCCGCGCCCGACATCATCGCTGCTTCGGAGTCCGACCCTCCCGACTCCGACCCCTCCACCCCTCGCCCGCGACGGGAGCCCATCCCATGACAGACCGCAACGACGACCCGGCGCCCTTCGACGCCCGAGCCGGCTCGGAACGCACCCGCGTCCTCACGCTCATCGGACTCGCCCTCGCACCGCTGCTCGTGGTCGGCGTACTGGGCTGGGGCCTCTTCTCGCCCGCCCTGCACCTCGACCGGGTGACCGCCGCTGTGGTCAACAACGACACCCCGGTCACCGTCAACGGCAAGACGGTCCCGCTCGGGAGGCAGTTCGCCGGTTCACTGATCGCCGGAGGTTCGACCGTCTCGGCGGCCGGCTCCGGCTCTCCGACGGAGGCCCCTCCGAGCGACGACCCGACGAACTTCACGTGGGTGCTCACGAACGACGCGGACGCCGCCGCCGGACTCGCGAGCGGACAGTATGCGGCGGTGCTCACCATCCCGTCGTCGTTCTCCGCCGACGCGACCTCCATCGGCGGCCCTGCGGCGAGCGCCCAGCAGGCGACCGTGACGGTGAAGACCAGCCCGGCCGCATCCCTCGTCGACCCGGCGCTCGCGGCGGCGGTGAGCCAGGCAGCGACGGCAGCCCTCGACCGGCAGCTGACCGCGCAGTACCTGCAGAACGTCTACGCCGGCTTCAACACGATCGACCAGCAGATCGGCTCGGCCGCGTCGGGTGCGGCGTCGCTGTTGGCCGGCGCGGCGTCGCTCGCGCAGGGCACGCAGTCCCTCGCGAGTGGGGCGGCGACGCTCGCCTCCGGCACGCAGTCGCTCGATGCCGGCGCGCAGTCGCTCGCGTCGGGTCTCGGCACGCTGAGCGACAAGTCGCAGCCCCTCCCGGGCCAGACCCAGCAGCTCGCGCAGGGGTCCGCCGCGCTCGCGGGCGCGGCCGATCAGGCCTCCGCGGGAGTGGGGTCGGCCACGAACCAGTTCGCGCAGGTCGTCGCGCAGCTCTGCGCGACCGGTCCGGCCGTGCTCTGCACGCGCGCTCAGGCGGCGCTCGCAACTCTGCAGAACGCGAACAGTGGGATCTCGGCCTTCGCCACCGGCTCGGACGCGGTCGCCTCCGGCAACGCCGCGCTTGCCGCGGCGATGCCCGCGCTGGTCGACGGCATCGACGCCTCGGCTTCTGGAGCTGATCAGGTCGCGGCCGGCGCCACGCAGACCGCCTCCGGCGCGGCGTCGCTCAGCGCGGGAGCGGCCTCCGCTGCCACCGGCGCGGCGCAGACCGCGGACGGCGCCGCCCAGCTGTCGTCGGGCCTCGCGCAGGCGACGCAGTCGATCCCGACCTACAGCGACAGCGACATGACGACGCTCTCGGCCGTGGCCGTCCAGCCGGTGCGGGCAGTGCAGAAGGCCCCTCCCGCCGGACTCGCCACCCTCCCGCTCTTCGCCGTGCTCGCGCTGTGGCTCGGTGCGATGGCGACCACGCTCGCGCGTCGCGCCGTGCCCTCCCGGCTGCTGCTGTCGACGGTCCCCTCCGCGCTCATCGCCCTCG
>NZ_JBVQSP010000002.1:699608-822315 GCF_055720965.1 Leifsonia sp. PARNA 1/14 | reverse complement strand
CCGCGCGGCCGGCTGGATGGCGCTGATCGGCGCAGGTCAGGGCGTCGTCGTCGCCGGGGCCGCACAGTTCGGCCTCGGACTCCGCCCGGACGTCTGGCTCGGGTTCGCACTCGCCGCCGCGTTCGTCGGCGCGGTCTTCTGCGTGCTCAACCAGGCGCTCGCCGCGGCTTTCGGCGGGGTCGGGCGGCTGATCGCCCTCGTCGTCGGCATCGTCGCCCTCACGGCGGGGATGTCCTCCACCGTGCCGGCGGCGCTGTCGTCGCTCGCCGGCGCACTGCCCACGGCGCCCGCCCTCGCGATGCTGCGGTCCGCTGCGAGCGGTGACGTCGGCGCCGCGTTCGGCGCGGTCGGCCCGCTGCTGGTCTACGGTGTCGCGGCCCTCGCGCTGACGCTCGCGGCCGTGGCGGCCCGGCGCAGCGTCCGGCTGCCGCGCGTCGCGCGCAGCGCCGCCGCCGCGTAGCGCACGCACGCGCATTGGTCCCCTCGAGGGGCACGTTGTTGTCACTTTCGACGTCCCAAAGTGACAACGACGTGCCCTTCGGCGACGGGAGGTCGGCTTAAGTTGCACACGTGTGTGCAAGAAGCGTAGGATCGACGCATGCCCACCACCCCTCCGCGCGCTCCGCGACGCGACGCGACCGCGAACCGGGAGGCCATCCTCGTCGCCGCCGCAGCGGCACTCAACGAAGACATCGACGCCTCCCTCGAGACCATCGCCGCCCGGGCCGGGCTCAGCCGCCGCGCGCTCTACGGCCACTTCGCCAACCGCGACGACCTCCTGATCGACGTCTTCACGCGAGGCGCCGCACGCCTCTCCGCGCTTCTCGACCCGGTGTCGCACCCCGACGCGCGCGTCGAGATCGCCCTGTTCGGCGCGACCCTGTGGGCGGAGGTCGAGCACATCCGCGTGAGCGCGGCGCTCGCCGTCCGCGGCCCGCACCGCGAACTCGTCGGCACCGCACTCGACCCGGCCCGTGACCGCCTCCGCGGCACCGTGCAACGAGGGATGGACGACGGCACGATCCGCACCGACCTCGACCGCGAGACCGTCACCCGGCTCATCGAGAACGCGGCCGTGTCCGTGCTCGACGAGGCCACGCGGGCCGGGCTCTCCGATCGGGCGGGTCACCGGCTGGTCGTCCTCGCCGCCCTTTCGGCCGCCGGCATGGGCTGGCGGGAGGCCGACGCCCTCCTCGACGACACCCCTGAGCTGGCGTTCGAGGCCGTGCAACCGCAGCAGCCGCAGGAGGCTCTGAAGTGAAGATCGCACTCGACGCGGTCGCCAAGGGACCGCGCTTCGCAGCGCTGCCCGCGACGTCCGCGACGTTCCAGACCGGGCAGGCGGCACTCGTGCGCGCCGAGACCGAGCAGCGGCCGACGGTGCTCGGCCTGATCGCCTCCGGACGCATGCGTCCCGACTCCGGCGAGGTGACCATAGACGGCAGGCGCGACTTCGCCGGCATGCGCAGGCGCATCGCCCTGATCGACGCACCCGACGTGTGCGAGCCGGCGCCCGACGTGACGGTCGCCGGGATCGTGGCGGAAGAGCTCATGTTCGCCGGCCGGGCCTCCCACCCGATCGCCGTCGGCCGCCGCCTGAGCGAGCTCGGCGTCTCCGAGTACGGCCGCTACGCGATCGGCACGGTGCCGCCGACGGTGCGCATCCGCCTGCTCGCCGAGCTCGCGCTCATGCGCACAGGCGTCGAAGGGCTCGTGATCGTCTCGCCCGACCGGCACGGCGGCGACCCCGTCGAGTGGTGGGAGTTCGCCCGCGAGCTCGCTGCCCGCGGCATCGCCGTGCTCGTGGTCGCCGGCGACGCCTCCGCTGCGGCGATCGCCGCAGCCTCCCTGGTCTCACGCCTCGACGAGACGCAGACCGGCCCCCAGACATTCGACGAAGACCCGGGACGGGACGACACCGACGAGCGGTATGCGTCAGAGTCCGGCGACCTGATCGTCACCGACCCGGTGGAGAACGCATGAAGATCCCCCAGATGATCGCGGCGGAGTTCCGCCGCCTGACAGCCAGCCCGATGTCCATCGTCGCGCTCATCGCGCTGATGTGCGTGCCCGTGCTCTACGGCGGCCTCTACCTCTGGGCCAACCAGAACCCGTACGCCAACCTCGACCGCATCCCCGCGGCGATCGTCGTCGACGACACCGGCACGACCATCGACGGCAAGGCCGTCAACTACGGCGACCAGGTCGCCGACCAGCTGATCGAGGACGGCTCGTTCCAGTGGCACCGCGTCGCGTCCGGCTCGGCCGCCAGCGGCGTGGACGACTCGAAGTACGACTTCAGCATCACGTTCCCCTCCGACTTCTCGTCGGCGCTCGCCTCGGCCTCCGGCGACAGCCCGCGCCGTGCGATCGTCACGCTGACGACCAACGACACCAACAGCTACCTGGCCTCCACGATCGGCACCCAAGCGGCCGAGAAGATCCGCACCTCGATCGTGAAGCAGGTCAACGAGGAGGCCGCCCAGCGCTTCCTGCTCGGTCTCGCCGACATCCGCTCCAACCTCGTCACGGCCGTGGACGGCGCCGACCGGCTCGTCGACGGCAGCGCGACCGCGCAGAGCGGCGCCTCCCAGCTGGCCGACGGCACCGCCCAGCTCGCCACCGGCTCGCAGACCCTCGCCGACAATCTCGGCGAGCTGTCCGCGGGCGCCGCCCAGGTCAGCGACGGCGCTTCCCGCGTCGCGGCCGGCAACGACCAGCTCGCCGCCAAGGCCACGCAGGCCGGCCAGGTCGCCGCGCAGCTGGCCGCGGACGCTCCGGCGGTCGGTCAGGACCTCGTCGCCCGGCTCCAGGCGGCGCACGTCGACCCCGCGGTCATCGAGCAGGTGCAGGCCGCGCTCGGCGACATCGATGGCAAGGTGCAGTCCGGCAACGCCCAGATCCAGTCGGCCGTCGGCCAGGTGAATCAGCTGGCGTCCGGCGCCGACCAGGTCGCCTCCGGCGCCTCTCAGGTCGCGAGCGGGTCGTCGCAGGCGCAGGCCGGCGCCTCGCAGCTGGCGAGCGGGGCGGCCTCCGCGGCCACCGGCTCGGCGCAGCTGCGCGACGGCCTGACGACCCTCCACGACGGCACGACGCAACTGCGCGACGGGCTCGTCGACGGGGTGTCTCAGATCCCTGACAACTCGCCGTCGCTGCAGAAGAAGCAGGCGTCGACCATCGCCGATCCGGTGAACCTGCACAACGACTCCATCACCTCCGCGGGCACGTACGGCGCGGGCCTCGCGCCGTTCTTCGTGGCGCTGGCGGGCTGGATCGGCATCTATGCGCTGTTCCTCATCGTCAAGCCGGTGTCCCGGCGCGCGATCACCGCCCTCCACTCCCCGGTGAAGATCACGCTCGCTGGTTGGCTCACGCCCGGCCTCCTCGGGGCCGTGCAGATGGTCGGGCTGTTCGCGATCGTGGCCGGGGCGCTCGGCTTCGCCATCCACAACCCGCTCGGCATGTTCGGGATGATGGCGCTCGCCTCCCTCACGTTCGCGTCGATCATCCTCGCGCTGAACGTGTGGCTCGGCAGCGTCGGGCAGTTCCTCGGACTCGTGCTGATGGTGCTCCAGCTGGTCACGGCCGGCGGGACGTTCCCGTGGCAGACGCTGCCCGGACCCTTGGCCGCACTGCACCACGTGCTGCCGATGTCGTATGCCGTCGACGGAATACGGCAGCTCATGTACGGCGGGAACCCGGCCACAGCGTGGGCGGACGCGGGCGTGCTCGCGCTGTGGATGCTGATCGCACTGCTCGTCTCGGCGATCGGCGTCACGCGGATGACGCACTTCCGCACCTTGCGCGACCTGCGCCCGTCGCTGATCGGCTGAGCGCGGGCCTACCCGCGCCGCCCGCCGATGGCTAGGGTGTCGCACGACAGCACCCGACCCGAGGAGGGCGACCATGGCCGATCTCGAAGCCCAGGCGGCGATCTCGCAGGCACGGCAGGCGGCGAACGCCGCGAGCTACGACATCCAGAAGCTTGCGGAGGACTCGCTCGAGAGGCAGGCGCTGCACAACCTCCTCACGGCGGTCGAGGCGCTCATCCAGGCGGTCGACGCCGAGTGAGGCGCGGCGCTCGGCCGTGCGCCGGGTGAGGGTCGGCGCCCGGCGCTAGGGTGGCGGCGTGACCGATCCCCTGCGCATCCTGCACCTGAGCGACACCCACCTGTACGGCGACGGCCGGCTGCACTACGGCCTGGTCGACACGCTGGCGGCGCTCGACCGTGTGCTCGCGCGCGCCGGCGAGCTGGAGGCCGTCGACCTGGTCGTGGCCTCCGGCGACCTCTCCGACGACGGCAGTGCGGCCTCCTACCGCCTGCTGCGGGAGCGGCTGGAGCCGTGGGCTGCGGAGCGCGGAGCCGGGGTCGCCTACGCGATGGGCAACCACGACCTCCCCGAAGCGTTCGAGGAGGTGCTCGGGGCGCGGGAGACCGAGCTCGAAGTGAGCGGCTTCCGGGTCGTGACGGTCGACACGACCGTCGCGCGCGCCGGCTACGGGAGGGTCGACGGAGCTCGTCTCGAACGCCTGCGCGAGGCTCTGAGCACGCCGAGTGCGAACGGAACGGTCATCGTCCTCCACCACCCGCCGGTGCCGCCCACGACGGGGCTCTTCGACACCCTGCGCCTCGTGGACCCGCAGCCGCTGCTCGACGTCTGCTCGGCCTCCGATGTGCGGCTGATCCTCGCCGGGCACTACCATCACTCGCTGGTGACGGAGGCCGGTCCGCGCGGCATCCCGGTCGTCGTGGCGCCGGCGGTCGCGAACACGACCGACGTGCTGTGGCCGCCGCCGCGCGAGCGCGCGGAGCGCGGCTCCGGGTTCGCGATGATCCGACTGCCGATCGACGGGCCGGTGCGGGCGCATGTGATCCGCGCGCCCGCCGCCGACGATGGCGGGACGGTCTACGACCTCGACGCCGACGCGATCGCCCGCATCGCGGCCGACTCGGGCTGGGCGGCCGACGCACGGGCGGCCGACGCATGAGCGGCGGCACGGCAGGCTACTCCGGCACGCCGCTCTGGAAGAAGCTCGGCCTCAAGCCGGGGATGCGCGCGCAGGTGCTCCGCGCGGATCCCGGCTGGTCGGTGCCCGCGGAGGACGGCCCGGCCGACATCGAGTGGCTGCCGCCGGGCTCGACCGAGCCGGCCGGCCTCATCGTGGCGTTCTACCGGGAGGCCACCGAATACCTCGACGAGCTCGATTCCCTGGCGCAGCGCATCCGCCCGGCCGGGATGATCTGGGCCGCGTGGCCGCGAAAGGCGGCCGGCCACGTCAGCGACCTCGACGAGAACGTGATCCGCGACACCGCGCTCGCCCGCGGTCTCGTCGACGTCAAAGTCGCCGCGATCTCCCCCGACTGGTCGGCCCTCAAACTCGTCATCCGCCGCGAGAACCGCTGACCTCGACAGCCGGCCGCTCACGTGAAGGGGACGTGCTGGAGGATCCAGGCGTGCATGGCGACGGCGGCCGCCGCCGAGGCGTTGATAGAGCGGGTGGAGCCGAACTGCGAGATCTCGACGACGACGTCGGCGGCCTCCAGAGCGGCCTGCGAGAGACCGGGGCCCTCTTGACCGAACAGCAGCACGCACTCCCGCGGCAGGGCATACGTCTCGATCAGCACCGACCCCGGCACGTTGTCCACCGCGACGATCGGGAGGCCGGCCTCCCGCGCCCAGGCCACGAACGCCTCCACGTCGTCGTGGTGCAGCACGTGCTGATAGCGGTCGGTCACCATCGCGCCGCGCTTGTTCCACCGGCGACGGCCGATGATGTGCACGGTGTCGGCGGCGAACGCGTTCGCGCTGCGCACGATCGAGCCGATGTTCATGTCGTGCTGCCAGTTCTCGATCGCCACGTGGAACGGGTGCCGATGCTCGTCGAGGTCGGTCACCACGGCCTCCATGCGCCAGTAGCGGTAGCGGTCGATCACGTTGCGCGTGTCGCCGTGGCGCAGCAGCTCGGGGTCGTACCGGTCGTCGTCCGGCCAATCGCCGGGCCACGGGCCGACGCCGTGCGTGGTCAGCTCGGCCGACGGCGGGAGGTCACGCGGGGCCGGCTCCGGGTTGTCTGGCGTCACCGATCCAGCGTAGCTGCGTGTGTGCACCGCCGGTTCTCGGCGACGCTTGCCAGAACGCATTCGGGGGATCCCGACAGGCGCTGGAAACCCTGCTGCAACCCGCCGGGCAATAAGCTGGGGGCGTCAACTCACCTTCGGAAGGGGTTCTGCGTGGCGCGACGCGACGAGATCGAGTGCTGGCTGACCGACATGGACGGCGTGCTCGTCCACGAGAACGCGGCCCTCCCCGGCGCGCCCGAGCTGATCCAGCAGTGGCGCGATCAGGGCACGCCCTTCCTCGTGCTCACCAACAACTCGATCTACACGCCGCGCGACCTCGCCGCACGCCTCCGCGCCTCCGGGCTCGACGTGCCGGAGGAATCGATCTGGACCTCCGCGCTCGCCACCGCCGACTTCCTCAAGTCGCAGGCCCCCGGCGGCAGCGCCTACGTCATCGGGGAGGCCGGGCTGACCACCGCTCTGCACGAGGCGGGCTTCATCATGACCGACACGAACCCCGATTACGTGGTCGTCGGCGAGACCCGCAGCTACTCCTTCGACGCGATCACCAAGGCGATCCGGCTGATCGGCGCCGGCGCCCGCTTCATCTCGACCAACCCAGACGCCACCGGCCCGAGCGCAGAGGGCCCGCTGCCCGCGACGGGCGCCGTGACGGCGATGATCACCAAGGCGACGGGCGGCATGGAGCCGTACGTCGTCGGCAAGCCGAACCCGATGATGTTCCGCTCGGCGCTGAACCGCATCGGCGCGCACTCCGAGAACACCGCGATGATCGGCGACCGCATGGACACCGACGTCGTCGCGGGCATCGAGGCTGGCCTGCACACCATCCTGGTGCTGACCGGCATCAGTGACCAGGCCGAGATCGACCGCTACCCGTTCCGTCCCGACGAGATCCTCTCGGGAGTCCACGAGCTCATCACCGCGGGTCCGGTCGAGTCGGATCTCTGACCCCAGGACGTTCGGTCGCCGCCACCAGAAAGAAGCACCACCATGGGCGTCCCCGCTTCTACAACCTACGACCTCGTGCGCGTCGCCGTCCGAGAAGCGGCACGATCGGCCTGGGACGACCTCCGCTCGATCCACCCGGGCGAATCCTTCTACTACTTCGGCCTCGCCACCACCGCCCAGTCGCACCGTCCGGCGCCGACCGCTGCGTCGTACGACGGGCTCGCCCGAACGGTCGCCGGTTACCGGCAGCAGGGAGTCGAGCTGCTGCCCGACGAGCTGCGCTGGTCGGAGCTGGAGTCACCGTTCGCGTTCTACGGTGACGCGTACTTCCGCGAAGTGGAGCGGCTGTTCGACAGCCTCGGCGACCCGTTCGAACGCTCGTCGGACGTCAACCACCGGCTGCGGGAGGTCATGGTCGCCGCCCTGGCCGATCTCGACGCCGAAGGCGTGTTCGGTGTCGGCGCGCAGCGCGACGCCGTCGTCGTCAATGTGACCGTCCCGGGCCGGCGCGACGCCGAGCTCGAGCTGGCCTTCGCCCGCCGGCTCAACCCGCCCTCCGCCCTCGACCGCTACGAGTACGACCGGACGCACTGAGCGGGGGTCAGCCGGTCGGACCCTGCCCCTGCACGGAGGTGTTGAGCGGCTGACCGCTCGATCGGCTGGCGAAGCAGTAGTAGGAGCGCTGGCCGCTCTTCCACTGTTCCTCCGTCGCCGGGAACGTGCCCTGCACCTGCAGGTCGGGAAACGCCCCGGCGGCGTTCAGGTCGATCACGCCGCCCGCGGTGCAGAGCGCGTTGATCTGCTGCGCGAGTGCATCCGCACCCGGGTACGGGGCCGCCGGATCGGCCGAGATCAGGTTGGTGTAGACCATCTGGGCGGTGTGATCGGCCGCACAATCGACGACGGTGAACGTCTCGGCCCAGGGCGACGTGTACGGCTGGATGCACTCGCCGCCGCCGAGGGTGTCCCAGGCGTGGTCGCCCGGACCGACTGCCGCCGCCGGCTTGGGGATCACCGTCGGCGTGGGGGTCGGGGTGGGCGTCGGAGACGCCGAGGGCGTGCGGGACGCCGACGCCTGCGCAGAGGGAGCGGCCGCACCGAACAGCGAAGGGATGCGCGTTCCGAGGGCGAACAGACCCACGAGCACGAGCAGCACGGCCAGCACGCCGGCGATGAGGTAGACCCGGCGGTTGAACCGCGGGTCTCGCGGGCCCCTCGGGGGCTCCGGCGGGGCCGGCGGGGTCGCGCCGGGCGCGGTCGTCGGTGGTGCGGCTGTCGACGCAGCGGGCGCAGGGGTGGGCGCGGAGGACGTCAGCGGCTCGCGCGCTGCAGCTGCCGCGTCGAAGGCGACGGTCGGTGGCGCGATCGCGTCCAGGTCGTCGAAGTCGGCGGCGGAGTCCGAACCCAGCTGAGGGCCCTCCATCGCCGCGGAGGGCTCGGGAACTGCAGCAGCGGGGGCCCCTGCCGCGTCGGCGGCGAGTTCCGGGAACAGGATGGCGTCGATTCCGAGTGTGCCGCCGTGCGCGGCATCCGTGGGAGCGGCCTCCGGTTCCGCAGCGGTGTACGCGGTGTCGTCGGCTTGCGTGTCGTCGGCTTGCGTGTCGTCGGCTTGCGTGTCGTCGGCGTGCGTGTCGTCGGCTCGCATCGCATCGTCATCGACACTCTCGCTGGAGTCCGCCGCAGAGTCGTCGTCCAGGGCGAAGCCGCCGAAGAGAGCTGCGATGCCGTCCGGCTCGTCGGTGCTCTGCGGCTCAGGTTCGGCCTTCAGCTCAGGTTCGGCCTCCGGCTCGGTGGTGGCCTCCGGCGCAGTGGTGGCCTCCGGCTGGGCTGGAATCGCTGCGGTCGGCGGCTCGGCAGACGCGGCGGCGAGCGCCTCGGCGTCGAACGGGCTGGTGGCCGGAGACGGCGGAGCGCCGAGGATCGCCTCGGTCTGCGCTGCACCGCCGAAAGGCGCCGCGCCCTGCGGGCGGACGGCCTCCGGAGGCGCAGGTTCGATCAGCGGAGGCGGAACGGCCGCGGCCGTCGACGCCGCCTCCTCCTCCGCCCGGAGCGCCTCCCGACGCGAGACCGGGGCCGCTGTCTCGGCGGTCGCCGCGTCGGTGGTCACCGCATCCGGCGTCGGTGACGGCTCCGCGACCGGCGGTGTCGCGGCCGGCGGTGTCGCGACCGGCGGTGTCGCGGCCGGCGGTGTCGCGGCCGGCGGAGTGTAGGTGGGCGGGAGCGGGATGATCCCCGTCGTGTCGCCGAGGAGCGGGCGTGGTGCGGGACGCTCCTGCTGGGGCGAGCCCCCGAGCAGGGCGGCCAGCCCGTGACCCTGGAGCGGTGCGGTGTCCGTCGTCGGCGGCTGTGGTTCCGGTCGGGCCTCCACGGGCTCCGTGGCGCGCGGCTGGGCGTCGACTCCCGGCTCGTCCGCGGCCGGGGTGCTGTCGCTCGACGCCGGCGGCTCTGGCGGCACCGACGGGCCATCGCCCCATTCCGGAGGGCGCGGCATGCGCAGCGCGGCGACGAAACTGGGCGGTTCGAAGGTCACCGGCATGGCTGGCGCTGCGACCGGCGCCTCGGGCTGCGGCGCCTCGGGTTGCGGTACTTCGGGCGAAACGACGGGAGCGGGTGCCGGCCGGCTCGTGGCCGTCGGTTCGACGAAGTTCGTGCGGCGGACAGGCAGGGTGCCGGCGTCGTCGGCCGAAGCGTCATCGGCCTCGGTCGCGTCGACCTCCGGAGCCTGATCAGCGGCCGAGGCGTTCTCCTCGTCGCGGTCTCCACTCTGCCGCGACGTCAGGTTCCAGACGAAACCCTGGGGCGCGGTGACGATCGGGCCGGTGGCGTCGTCGATCGGGTCAGGCGTCTCGTCGGGCGCCGGCGCGACCGGATCACGGAGCAGGTCCGCGAAGCCGACGGCAGCCACGGGCTCATCGGCGGGTTCATCGGCGGGCGCGGCCTCCCCCGTCGGCGACCCGGTCTCAGCGGACGCCTCGCCCCCGCTCGGCGACGCCTCGGTCGATGCGGCGGCCGACACGTCGGGAGCCTCGTCCGGCTCGTCCGCGCGCTCAACGCGCCGACCGCCGGTCAGCTGGGCGAGCAGCCACTCCGAGCTGCCGAAATCGGGCTCGGCGTCATCGTGGGGCTGCTCGTGTTCCGGCTGGTCCGGTCGGCCTCCTGTGCCGGAGTCGCGGTGCTCCGCCACTACTCCAACCCCAGATCCTCGAGGCCGATCGCGGCGAAGTAGGGGTAACCGGCCGACTCGATGACCTCGCGTGCGCCCGTGTTGCGGTCGACGACGACCGCGACGCCGGCGATCTCGGCACCGACCTTCTTCAGCGCCTCGATCGCTTTGAGCGGTGAACCTCCGGTGGTGGAGGTGTCTTCGAGCACGATCACGCGCTTGCCCTCGAGGTCGGGGCCCTCGACCTGCTTGCCCCGGCCGTGATCCTTCGGCTCCTTGCGGACCACGAACGCGTCGTAGGCCAGCCCGCGCGCGGCGCCCTGGTGCAGGATCGCCGCCGCCACGGGGTCTGCGCCCATCGTCATGCCACCGACGGCGACGACGTCGGGGACGCCGTCGATCAGATCGAGCATCACCCGGCCGATGAGCGGCGCGACACGGTGGTCGAGGCTCACTTTGCGCAGGTCGACGTAGTAACTGGCCTTCTTGCCGCTGGTCAGCGTGAAGTCGCCGTGGAAGACGGCCTCGGCCGAGATGAAGTCGATGAGCTGCTGTCGTGCGTCGGTCACGTCTGACATTCTACGGGCTCGGTGCCCTCGGCAGCGGGTCGGTGGCGGCCGATACGATCGGGACATGCGCGTCGCCACCTGGAATGTGAACTCCATCCGCACCCGAGTCGCCCGGGTGGTGGACTGGATGGTCCGGGAGGACGTCGATGTGCTGGCCATGCAGGAGATCAAGTGCAAGCCGGAGCAGTTTCCTTACGAGGCCTTCGAGGCGGCCGGCTACGAGGTCGTGCTGCACGGGCTGAACCAGTGGAACGGCGTGGCCATCGCCGCCCGGCTGCCGATCGAAGACGTCGAGATCGGCTTCCCCGACATGCCCGGCTTCCTCAAGGACCACGACGGCCCCGACCTGCCCAAGGAGGCGCGCGCGATCGGTGCGACCGTCGAGGGCATCCGGCTGTGGAGCCTGTACGTGCCCAACGGCCGGGCGCTCGACGACCCGCACTACGTCTACAAGCTCGACTGGCTCGCAGCACTCGCCGCGGACACGCAGCGCTGGCTGAGTGAGAGGCCCGACCAGCCGTTCGCGCTGATGGGCGACTGGAACGTCGCGCCGCTCGACTCCGATGTCGGCGACCCGAGTCTGATCCCCGGTGCGTCCACTCACATCTCGCCTCCCGAGCGCACCGCGTTCGCAGCGTTCGAGAAGGTCGGGCTGACCGATGTCGTGCGCCCGATCGTGCCCGACGGATACACGTACTGGGACTACAAGCAGCTGCGGTTCCCCCGCAACGAGGGGCTGCGGATCGACTTCATCCTCGGGTCGACGGCATTCGCCGATCGAGTCGTCGATGCGAGCATCCACCGCAACGAGCGCAAGGGCGATGCCCCGAGCGACCACGTCCCGGTGCTCGTGGAGCTGTCGGAGGCCGGCGCGGCCGACGACGACGACGACGACCGCCCGATGATCTGGTGAGCGTGGGCGCGCCGCGCCCGCCCAGAACCACGCGGGCGCCGATCACCTGGGACATCGTGACGTCGTCCGTCCTTTCGGCCGTCGCCATCGTGATCGCGGCCGTGCTCACGTTCTTCGCGTTCTTCCTGGTGTTCGCGAGCGATCCGTGCGGCGGAGCCACCGCCTGCGACACAGGACGGATGAACGCCGGCTTCCTCGTCGCCCTCCTCGGACCGGCGCTCGTCACCCTCGCGGCGATCGTCGTCGCGGTCGTTCTGATGGTGCTGCGTCGCGTGAGCTTCTGGGTGCCGATCTCCGGGATCACGGCCGCGGTGCTGGTGTGGGTCGTCGGAGCAGCGCTCGTGATCTCGGGAGTGCCGGGCGCCACCTTCTGACGACCGCCCTCACCGCCGGCGGGTCGCGCTCCTGCAGTTTCGTTACGCGTTGTTTCGCCGCGAGAGCACCCGCTGGCCCACTGTCGATACCGTCGAAGTCACCATGGTCTCTCCCTCGTCCGCGTATCCCGTCGAGTTCGCCGGGATCGGTCGCGCCTTCGCGGCGGCGAAGCGGAAGGGCGCACCCCCGGAGTCGCGGACGGTCCTCCGCGATGTCTCGCTGACGATCGACGCAGGCGAGGTCGTCGCGATCCTCGGTGCGAGCGGCTGCGGCAAGTCGACGCTGCTGCGCATCGCGGGCGGCCTCGACGCCCCGACCGCCGGAACGGTACGCATCGACGGCACACCGGTCGCGGGTATCGACGCGCGGTGCGCCGTCGGCTTCCAGGAGCCGCGACTGCTTCCCTGGCGCTCCCTCGCCGACAACGTCGCGCTCGGCCTCCCGCGCAGGCTGGATCGTGCGGAGGGCGCGCAGCGCGTCGCGCGGCTCCTCGACATCGTCGGCCTCGAAGCCTCGGCCGCACTGCGCCCCCGGGAGGTCTCCGGCGGAATGGCCCAGCGGGCCTCCCTGGCACGGGCACTCGCCCGCAACCCCGGCGTGCTGCTGCTCGACGAGCCGTTCGGAGCTCTCGACGCGCTGACCCGGCTCCGGATGCAGGACCTCCTGCTCGATGTCCACTCCGCCGCCCCGACGACGATCCTCCTCGTGACGCATGACGTCGACGAGGCCCTGCAGCTCGCCGACCGCATCATCCTGCTGGGCGGCGAGGACGGACGGGACGGCGCGACCATCCGTCGCGTCGTCATCGTCCCGGGCGCACGGCCGCGCGACCGCGGGTCGGCCGCGCTGGCGGAGCTGCGCGCCGAACTGCTCGACGGCCTCGGCATCGACCGGCACGGCAGGGCGCTGGACGACCTGAACTCCTCCACAATCCCCGTCTTCCCCTACTGATCCACAGATTCACCGGATCACCGCCGTCGCGGCGGCGGATCCGCGAGGCTCGTCCCACAGCACCTGCGAGCCGCACCCACCAGACACCACCAGAACCGAGAGGCATCCCGAACCATGCACCGCAGATCCACGCTCGTCACCGCTGCCGCCGCCCTCGCGGCCTCCGCCGCCCTGCTGCTCTCGGGCTGCGTCGCCGGCGAAGGCTCCGCGTCGGGCTCGACGAGCTCGGCCGGCGGCACCGAGGGCGGCACCCTCAACATCGACTTCGCCACCTACAACCCGCTCAGCCTCGTCATCAAGAAGGAGGGCTGGCTCGAGAAGGCGCTCGCGAAGCAGCACATCACCGTGAACTGGGTGCAGTCGGCCGGCTCGAACAAGGCCAACGAAGCGCTGCGTTCGGGCGCGATCGACGTCGGCTCCACGGCGGGTTCTGCCGCCCTGCTCGCCCGGGCGAACGGCTCCGACATCAAGACCATCGACATCTTCTCGCAGCCCGAGTGGTCGGCGATCGTCGTCGGCCCGAACTCCGACATCACCTCCGTCGCGCAGCTGAAGGGCAAGCAGATCGCGGCGACGAAGGGCACCGACCCCTACTTCTTCCTGCTTCAGGCGCTGGAGGCCAACGGGCTGTCGGCGAACGATGTCACGATCCAGAACCTCCAGCACGCCGAAGGATGGGCTGCGCTGCAGGGCGGCTCGGTGCAGGCCTGGAGCGGGTTGGACCCGATCATGGCGAACGCCGAGAAGTCCGGTGCGAAGCTGATCTACCGCAACGTCGGCTTCAACACCTACGGATTCCTCAACGCGACGGAGTCGTTCGTCTCGTCGAAGCCCGATGTCGCTCAGACGGTCGTGAACACCTATGAGTACGCGCGCGCCTGGGCGCTGAAGCACAAGGATGAGACCGCGACGATCCTCGCAGAGGTCGCCGGCATCGACCCGGCCGTCGCGACGACGGTGATCTCGCAGCGCACCAACCTCGACGTATCGAACATCCCCGGCGACGCGCAGTTGAAGGTGCTGAAGAAGGTCGGTCCGGTGTTCGTCCAGTCCGGCGACGTGCGCACGCAGAAAGACATCGACACCGCGCTCGGCAGCCTGCTCGACCCGTCTTTCGCCAAGAAGGCCGACCCGAGCGCGATCGGCGGCTGATCACGCCCATGACCGCCCAGAACACGCCGGACGGCAGGGGTCCGCTGATCGTCGTCGGCGGCCCTGGCGAGGCTCTCGTCGCGACGTCGGTCGCACGCGAGACCCCGCGGGAGGCCACGGTCGGGACGGCGCGCACGCCGTTCCTCTCGCGGCGCTGGGTGCGGGTGGTCGGTGGCGCCCTCATCCCGGTGGCGCTGCTGGTGATCTGGCAACTCGCCTCGACCTCAGGCGCGTTCACCTCGTCGCAGTTGCCCACTCCCGCGATGGTCGTCGACGCCGCAGTCGACCTCGCCCAGCGCGGCCTCCTCGGTCTCTATGTCGCCATCTCCACCCAGCGGGTGCTGATCGGCTTCGCGATCGGCGCTGCCCTCGGTCTGGCGCTCGGCGCCGTGGTCGGCCTTTCCCGCCTGGGCGACATCCTGTTCAGTCCGACGCTCGGCGCCATCCGCGCGGTGCCGTCGCTGGCCTGGGTGCCCCTGCTGATCCTGTGGTTCAAGATCGGCGAGGACTCGAAGATCATCCTCATCGCGATCGGCGCCTTCTTTCCCGTCTACACCACCGTGGCCGCGGCGCTCCGGCATGTCGACCGCCAGCTGGTGGAGGCCGGACGCGCGTTCGGACTGGGCGGCGTGCGCCTGTTCACCACCGTCCAGCTTCCGTCGGTGCTGCCTGCGGTGATCTCCGGGCTCCGGCTCGCACTGGCCCAGGCCTGGCTGTTCCTGGTGGCCGCCGAGCTGATCGCGTCGTCCATGGGTCTCGGATTCCTTCTCAGCGACTCGCAGAACAACGGACGCACCGACCGGCTGTTCCTCGCGATCATCCTGCTGGCGATCCTCGGCAAGCTCACCGACTCGCTCGTCGGGCTCTTCGAACGGTGGACGAACCGCCGCTGGGCGTGACACTCCTGGGCGTAGCGCCGCACCGCGAACGGGATGCCCGGTCGGCTACCGTCGGCCGGTGAACTCGTCCATGGAGGTGTAGACGCCGAAGACGCGGTCGGCGAGCAGGTCCCACACCCGCACGGGGAGAACGCCCTTCAACGTCTTGGCCAGCCCGACCGACCAGGGGAGCATCAGCATCGGCTTGCCCGCGAGCATCGCCTTCCACACCCGATCGACGACGTACTCCGGCGTCAGCACAGGAGTGAGAAGTGGCCCGCGCGCGCCCTCGAACATCCCGGTGTCGATGTAGCTCGGCGCCACCGTCGTGACCTTGACGTGTCCGAAGCCCTGCTGCTCCAGCTCGATGCGGAGGCTGTCGCTCCAGCCGATCACCGCCCACTTGCTGGCGGCGTACACGCTCATCCTCGGATTCGCGAGGGTTCCTGCCGCCGAGGCGACGTTGACGATACGCGCCTCGCGGGAGCTCGCGATCATGGCGGGGAGGAACTCCCGCGTCGTGTACATCGGCGCCAGCGCGTTGACCTGCATCGTCGCGCGGGTGTCGTCGCCGTTGTCGTGCTCCCAGAAGTACTTGCCGCGTACGATCCCGGCGTTGTTGATGAGCACGTCGACGCCGCCGAGTTCCTTGCGCACCGCCTGGGCGGCCTGCGCGATCCCGCCGAGCTCGCCCAGGTCGAGAGCGTAGGGATGGATGCTCGTGCCCGACCTCCCGCCGGCAGAGCTGGGCGACGCCGCCGGGGCGCCCCAGGCCGCCGCCGTACGGCCGGACAGGATCTCCCCACGGAGCCGGTCGGCGAGGGCGGTAAGCCCTACCGCGTCGCGGTCCCACAGCACCACGGCTCTGGCGCCCTCCATAACGGCGCGCTCGGCGTAGAGCCGCCCCATGCCGGAAGCAGCGCCGGTGATCAGGACGCGTGCGCCACGAACGGTTCTCGCCATGCGTCCATCATCCCAGGTCGGCCCGGACGGCTGCCCCGAGACTCATCCCACCAACGGATGCCGGTGTCGACCCCTCGATCGGTCGGAGGCGGGAGCTTAGCGTCGGCCTCGGATCAGAATCCACCGCGGATCAGAATCCACCGACGATCAGAATCCACCGACGATCAGAATCCACCGACGAGAGGAGCCGAATCATGGCCGAAGTAACCGAGAGCATCGACGTCGACGTGCCCGTGACGACCGCCTACAACCAGTGGACGCAGTTCGAGAGCTTCCCGCGCTTCCTGGACGAGGTCGACGAGATCCGCCAGGTCGACGACACCACCAATCACTGGCGCGTGACGATCGGCGGCGTGACCCGGGAGTTCGACACGGTCATCAGCGAGCAGCATCCCGACGAACGGGTCGCCTGGAAGAGCGTCGCCGGTGACGTCGTACACGCCGGCGTGGTGACCTTCCACCGCCTGTCCGACACCTCCACCCGGGTGACCGTGCAGTTCGACTGGCAGCCGGGAGACGCACTCGAGAAGGTCGGCGCGGTTTTCGGTGTCGACGACCATGCGGTGAAGAAGGACCTCCGCAACTTCAAGGAGTTCATCGAGGACCAGCCCGTCGAGACCGGGTCGTGGCGCGGCGAGGTCGAACCCGGCGGCCGGGCATGAGCTCGCACGCGCGGCACCGGGCTTCTGGAAACGACGAGGCGTCCGGTGCCGCAGACACGTCCGGCCACGCCGACAGTGGCACGGCCGGTGACACCACGGCGCCGTTGGACGACGCGGAGCATACGGCCAAGGATCGCTCGTACAGCCCTGGCAGCGAGCGCGAGACCGAGGTGAGGCAGCGCGAGTCGTCCGGCGACACGGCGCTGCGACCAGGAGCGGGTGGCCCGGACGATTCGGGCGATCTGCCCGCGCCGGAGGAGCTCGACGTCTCGATCGTGGCCGAACGCAGCCCGGGCCGGCGGCCGGGGGACGACTAAGGGCGACGGCTAAGGGCGTCGGCCCACCTCCCGCGGAACCGCCCGATACGCTGCCCGGGTCTCCGCGTCGAGGTGCTCCGTCGCGTATGCGAGCATCGTGCGCGGCATCCTCGCGGCGTGCGCGTCGAGGAAGCCGAGGAGCAGCCCGCGGTCGACCCGCTTGCCCGTCTCGCGCAGCATCCACCCGACGGCCTTGTGCATCAGGTCCTCCGGGTCGTCGAGCAGCCGGGCGGCGAGCTGCAGCGTCGTGGAGGCGTCCCCTCGCTTGAGGAACGCGAACGTCGACAGCACGGCGACCCGGCGCTCCCAGAGCACCGGGCTGGCCGCGAGCGCATCGAGCAGTTCGCGCGGCCGGTCCACCAGGTAGGCGCCGAGCACGTACTCGGCGGAGGCGTCGACGAGGTCCCAGTTGTTCACACGCCCGCCGCGGACGGCCCGAAGGTAGAAGTCGGCCAGTCGTCCGCGCTCCTCGCCGTCACGCCGACGGACGTCGCTCACCCGCGCGAACGTCGCGTTCAGCACGATGAGCGCGGCCAGTCGGTGCTCGTGGACGGGGCTGTCGAGCAGCACCTGCACCTCCGCCAGCGGGAGATCCGCGAACCGCTTCGCGACCGCTCGCGTCTGCGGCACGCGCACGCCGATGAACACGTCGCCCTCGCCGTACTCGCCGGGGCCGGTCTTGAAGAACCGCTGCAGGAAGACGGCGTCGCTCGGGTCGGCGACGGCGGCGAGCGCCTGCTGAACGTCTGAGGCGGTGGTCACGACAGCACTCTAGCGAGCACGACTACGAGGGTTTCGTGCGCAGAATCACCTGGCCGCGCACGTTTCCGTCGAAACTGTCAAGAAATCGTCCGGTCTTCGCGGTTAGGCTCGAAAGAAGGGTGCGCATGCGCGCGCCCATCGCACTGCCGCGACCGCGGCCGATCGCACGACGGGAGGTTCGTCATGTCTCAATTCGTCCCGCAGTTCACTGCAGGAGCCATTGTCGGGGAGCCCGAGGTCGTCGAGGACGGCCGGTCGGTGCGCGAGGTCGCGACGCATCCGTCGTGGGTGCGGCTCAAAGCAGCGGCGACCGCCCTCCAGGGCCTCCAGGTCAAGGACGGCTCGGTCGAGCTGGACTCCGACAAGGCCGCCGCCGCCGAGCACACCGCCGCCATCGTCGAGGCGGTCGCCGAGCTCGCTCCGTTCTTCCCGCACGACGCGTCGTACCTCGCCGCCCTGCAGCGCGACTTCGCCCGCTGGGCCGACGAGGGTTTCGGGGTGCCAGACTTCCTCGACGCCCTGAACGCGTTCCAGCCGCAGCAGCACCGCGTCGACGGGCTCGGCCACCTCGTCGTGTTCCCGATGTACACGCAGAACGGCAGCACGAACCGCCTCGTGGAGGCCGTGCTCGTCGAGGTGATCTGGCCCGACTTCGTGGCAGCGCTCGAGGCCGGCGACTACGGCAACAAGCTGTTCGTCGCGCTGCGCTTCGTGGACTTCACGCCCGGCTACGACACCAACTCCGCCGTGCTGTTCCCGGAGACCGTAGCGATGCGCGAGATCCCACGGTTCACCTGGGGCGCCATCTTCCAGGACCGCGAGGCCGCCCGCTACCGACGCGTCGTGCGTGCCGCCGCCGAGATCACCAAGCTCGAGCTGCCGGAGGACGCGGCGCGGATGCTGGACGACCAGCACCTCACGGAGGAGACCTTCGTGATGTGGGACATCATCCACGACCGCAGCCACATGCGCGGCGACCTGCCGTTCGATCCCTTCATGATCAAGCAGCGGATGCCGTTCTTCCTCTACTCGCTCGAGGAGCTGCGCTGCGACCTGACCGCGTTCCGCGAGTCGGTGCGGCTGCAGCGCGAGCTGGGCGCCCTCCCCGACTCGGAGCTGTCGGAGGCGCAGCGCGAGATCCGCGACCACGCGAAGCTCGTGCAGTACGCGGTGATCTTCGACCGCATCTTCCGATTCGCGATCACCGGCAGCCGCGTACGCAACTACGACGGGCTCGGCGGCCAGCTGCTGTTCGCGTGGATGCACCAGCACGACGTGCTGCACTGGACCGACACGCAGCTCACCATCGACTGGGAGGCCGTGCCCGACGTGGTCGTGGCGCTCAGCGACCGGATCAACGAGCTGTACTGGCGCTCCATCGACCGCCCGAAGGTGGCGCACTGGCTCGCCGCGTACGAGATGCTCACCGAGACGCTCACCCCGCACCCCGCCTCCAACTGGGCGCGGGGGCTCTCGGACGAGATCCTGTCGGGCGCGCCCAAGGGCTACACCGACGCGGTGCTGGACGACGAGTTCCCGCTGTCGATGTTCTACGAGGCGCTCAACAAGAAGATGGCCGCCGTCATCGAGTCCACGTCCGGTATCACCGGCGCGACGGACGACGCGTGACGGATCGCGAAGGTTCGGCGCCGGCTCGGTTCTCACCCGAAGAGACCGGGCCGGCGCCGGCGACGAACGCGGCCGGGGACGGCGCGGCCGGCCGGCTGGTGCTGATCGCGGGAGCGACGAGCGCGTCCGGCGAGGCGGTGGCGCGCGCGCTCACGTCGGCCGGTGCGACGGTTCTCGCCGTCGGCACCCGGCAGGAGGCTCTCGACACGCTCGCCGCCGCAGTGCCCGGCGTCGACACACGGGTCTGCGATCTGGCCGACCGCGATGCCGTGGCCGAGCTCGCCATGCGCATCCACCTCAAGTTCGGCCGCATCGACGGCTTGGTGCACCTGGTCGGAGGCTGGCGCGGGGGCGGCGGCATCGCCGGTCAGAGCGACGAGGACTGGGAGTTCCTGGAGCACGGCTTCCGCACGCTGCGCAACACCACTCGGGTGTTCTACGACGACCTGGTCGCGTCGCCGGCCGGCCGGCTCGCGATCGTGTCCTCCACCGCCGTCGACTCGCCCTATGCCGGCGGCGCGAACTACGCCGCGGCGAAGGCGGCCGCCGACGCGTGGACGCGTGCCGTGGCGCAGGGCTTCACCAAGCAGGCGCCGCAGTCGGCCGCGGTCGTCTTCGTGGTCAAGACGCTCACCGGGCTGGAGGAGCGGCTCGGCGCGGAGGTCGTTGCCCTCTGGGACACCGACGCCCCCGCCATCAACGGCGCACGCCTCCCCCTCACCGCCGAGGCGTGACATTTGCGCCGAATGCGGCGATACGCCCGCGCCAAGACGACATTTGCCGCAAATCTCGACCCCTTCTACGGAATCTAGGATGGACTGGTGACGCTTCAACTCCATGACCTGAACCTGCGCGGGTTCGCCTCCGACAACTACGCGGGTGTGCACCCCGAGATCCTCGACGCCATCGCCGCGGCCAACGCCGGCCACCAGATCTCGTACGGGGAGGACGTCTACACCGAGCGCCTCCACGACGTGTTCGCCGAGCACTTCGGTGAGGGCGTCCAGGTGTTCCCGGTGTTCAACGGCACCGGCGCGAACGTCGTCGGGCTGCAGTCGATGGTCCCCCGCTGGGGTGCTGTCATCTGCGCGAAGACGGCGCACATCAACACCGACGAGGCCGGAGCGCCCGAGAAGGTCGGCGGCCTCAAACTGCTGCCGGTCGAGACCCCCGACGGCAAGCTGACGCCCGAGCTGATCGACCGGGAGGCGTGGGGCTGGGGCGACGAGCACCGCGCACAGCCGCTCGTCGTGTCGATCACGCAGACGACCGAGCTCGGCACCGCGTACACGGTGGAGGAGATCCGCGCGATCGCCGACCACGTGCACGCGCGCGGCATGAAGCTGCACATGGACGGCGCCCGCATCTCGAACGCCGCCGCGACCCTGGGCGTGCCGCTGCGCGCGTTCACCACCGACGCCGGCGTCGACGTGCTGAGCTTCGGCGGCACCAAGAACGGCATGCTGTACGGCGAGGCGGTTGTGATCCTCAACCCTGCCTCCTCGGAGGGGCTGCTCTACCTGCGCAAGCTGAACATGCAGCTGGCCTCGAAGATGCGCTTCATCTCGGCCCAGCTCATCGCGCTGCTGCACGACGATCTCTACCTGCGCTCGGCGACGCACGCGAACGCGATGGCCTCCCGCCTGCGCGGCGCTCTCGAGGCGGGCATCGCCGACGGCAGCATCGAGGGCGTCGGATTCAGCCAGGCCACCGAGGCGAACGGCGTCTTCGCCACGCTCCCCGCGGGCGTCGCCGACCGGCTGCGCGAGCACTTCCGCTTCTACGACTGGGATGCGTCGCGCAACGAGGTGCGCTGGATGTGCTCGTTCGACACGACCGAGCAGGACATCGACGACTTCGTGGCCGCCCTCGTCGACGAGCTGGCCGCCTGAGCCAGTCGGCGCTGAGGGGCCGTACCCCTCAGATTGGGGACAGACCGGGGTACAAGAATGTCCTCCATATGACCGACATCTTTGGTAGTCTCTAAGAGTCGTCGGAGGAACCCGAATAATCCACCGGTGATAACCCCGAAACGCATGCCGGGCTGTGTGGAGTAACCCTAGTATCCACACCGCCCGGCATCGTGGTTCACGAGGGTCGTGCCAGCCGTACCTGCTCCCGATACGTGTAGCCGGACGCCCGCACGAAGCCGAGCTCGGCGTAGAGGGCATGCGCGGCCGCATTGTCGGCGAGCACCTGCAGCCACAGCCGCTCGACGCCACGGTCGGCCGCGGCGACCGCGAGCGCCCCTGCGAGCGCGCGGGCAAGGCCACGGCGGCGGGCGCGCGGCAGAGTCGCGACCGCGTAAAGGCCTCCCCACTCGCCCGCCACAGCGAGCCGGGCGACCGCGTCGGGAGCCTCGGGGTCGCCGGACCAGGCGTAGAGGGCGGGACCTCCCGTCAGGATGCGGGCGACGATCTCCCTTTCGCGATCCCCGCCACGGCCGTCCACCTCCCACCAGGTGTCGAGCCAGCCGGGCCGAGGCGCGTCCGCGATGTGAACGGCGGGAGCGGCGGGTGCGGTGCGGGTGGCGGAGGCGACCGCCTCGCGATCGGCGACGAGGATGTCCGTCGGCGAGTGCTCGCGGTAGCCGCGCTGATCGAGCGCCCTCGCGAGTGCGGGCGGCGACGCCGGGCTGACCTGGAAGACCGTCGGGAGGCCGCGCTCGGCATACCAGGCCTCGGCCTGGGCGATCGCGTCCTCCAGGTCTCTCGCAGCGGCGGAGGCCAGCACCGAGTTCGCGCGGTTGGTGACGCCTCCGGACGCGCGGAGCGTCCAGCCTCCCAGCTGTTCGGTCTCGAGCGCGGGCCAGCCGCGGTCGGCGAGGCGATCGAGCAGGTCGGGAGTGGGAAGAGGCATCTGTCGACGCTAACGCACTCGGCGTACCGTGCAGGGCATGACCGACACGAAGGACGCCGCACCCGAGGCCGTCGCGGAGCCGTTCCCGGCGGCGGAGGTCGCCGGGCTGAGCGCCAAGACCGTTGCGCACGTCGTGCACTACCGCAGGAAGACCTACGTCACGATGCCCACGGAGGGCTACGCCCTGCTCAAGCGCGTGCGCACGCTGCTGCGCGACGGCACCACCGACCTCGTTCCGCTGGTGCACAGGGACGGCTTCGTCTGGCTCGCGATCGGGCCGAGCATCCCGATCGCGATCGACGAGGTGGAGGCCGAGCGCGGCGAGAGCGAGAAGCACGCGCTCAAGCGGCTCGGCCTCCACTAGCGCCGGCCGGGGCGACGGCGCTCAGGCGCCCGCGATCTGCAGCAGCTGACGGGCCGCCGGTTCGATCGGCAGCGGCAGCGCCGGGATGCTTCCCGTGTCGGCGGGTCCCGCATTCTCGGCGAACTCGCGCAGCCACGGCAGCAGCTCGGGGCCGAGGTCGTCGCGCGCGACGGCGAGCTGCACGATCGCCTTCAGGTAGTCGAGCCGGTCGCCGGTGTCGTAGCGACGCCCGCGGAAGACCACGCCATGCACGCCGCCCGTCCATGCCGGGGCCGTGGCGAGGCCCTCGAGAGCGTCGGTGAGCTGGATCTCGCCGCCCTTGCCCGGCGCCGTCTTCTCGAGGATGTCGAAGATCTCGGGGCGCAGCACGTACCGGCCGATCACGGCGTAGTTCGACGGCGCGTTCTCGCGGCTCGGCTTCTCGACCAGGCCCGTGATGCGGACGACGTCCTCCTGGTCCGTCTCGACGACCGCTGCCGCGCCGTACAGGTGGATGCTCTCCGGCGGCACCTCCATGAGGGCGACGACCGTCGTGTTGAGCGCGTGCTGCACCTGCAGCATGCGGGCCAGCAATGGGTCGCGCTCGTCGATGAGGTCGTCGCCGAGCAGCACCGCGAACGGCTCGTGGCCGATGTGCGCCTTGGCGCGCAGCACAGCGTGACCCAGCCCCCGAGGGTCGCCCTGTCGCGTGTAGTGGAGGTCGGCGAGCGAGGTCGAGTAGCTCACCTTGCGCAGCTTGTCGGTGTCGCCCTTCTTGACGAGGGTGTCCTCGAGCTCGGCGTTGCGGTCGAAGTGGTTCTCGAGCGCGTTCTTGTTGCGCCCGGTGATCATCAGGACGTCGTTCAGGCCGGCGCTGACGGCCTCCTCGACCACGTATTGGATGGCCGGCTTGTCGACGACCGGCAGCATCTCCTTGGGCATCGCCTTGGTCGCCGGCAGGAACCGGGTGCCGAGACCTGCCGCGGGGATCACGGCCTTCGTAACGTGACTGTTCATAGGGAACTCGCTCTCTTGCGGTTGTGTCTTCGCCCAGCGGCGGTGGTCAGTGGATGGCGACGGGGAGGGCGTCGGGGACGAGCGCGGCGGTTTCCGGCACCCGGCCCATGCCGAGGACGGTCCAGCCGGCGGCGTTCCACGCGGGGGCATCCAGGCAGTTGCGCGCGTCGATGACGGTGCTTCCGTTCGCCAGCGCCGCCAGCCGCGACGGGTCGGCCTCCGTGAACTCGTCCCACTCGGTGAGCACGACCGTCAGGTCGGCTCCACCCACGGCGTCCTCCATCGAGTCCGCGTAGCCGAGGGTCGGGAACAGCCGCTGCGCGGTGCCGCGCGCCTGCGGGTCGTAGACGACCACCTGCGCGCCGCGCAGGTGCAGCGCGGCGGCGACGTTGAGCGCGGGTGAGTCGCGGACGTCGTCGGTGTGCGGCTTGAACGCGGCGCCGAGCACGCCGATGCGGCGGTTGAGAACAGAACCGCCCAGCGCCTCCAGGGCCAGGTCGATGACGCGCTGCCTGCGGCCCATGTTGATCTCGTCCACCTGCTGCAGGAGGCCGACCGCGGCGTGCGCGCCGAGCTCGTTCGAGCGGTGCATGAGCGCGCGGATGTCCTTCGGGAGGCAGCCGCCGCCGAAGCCGAGGCCGGCGTTGAGGAACTGCCGCCCGATGCGCGCGTCGTGGCCGAGCGCGTCCGCCAGCAGCGAGACGTCCGCTCCTGCCGCGTCGCACACCTCGGCGATCGCGTTGATGAACGAGATCTTGGTGGCGAGGAACGCGTTGGCGCTCACCTTCACCAGTTCGGCGGTGGGGAGGTCGGCGACCAGCACGGGCGTGCCGTCTGCGATCGGCTTCGCATAGACCCGGCGCAGGGCGGCCTCCGACTTCTCGGACGTTCCACCGAAGACGAGCCGGTCGGGGCGCAGCGTGTCGTCGACGGCCTTGCCCTCGCGCAGGAACTCGGGGTTCCAGACGAGCTCGACGTCCACGTCCGCCGGCGCGGCCTCCGCGACGATCGCCCGCAGCCGGGCCCCGGTGCCGACCGGGACGGTCGACTTGCCGACTATCAGGGCGTCGTGCGTCAGGTGGGCGGCGATGCCGCGCGCCGCGGCCTCCACGTAACTCAGGTTCGCGGCGAACGAGCCGGACTGCTGCGGGGTGCCCACGCAGATGAAGTGCACGTCGGAGACCGCGACGGCCTCCGCGATGTCGGTCGTGAACCGCAGCCGCCCGGCTGCGACGTTGCTGCGGATCAGCTCGGGCAGGCCCGGCTCGAAGAAGGGCGCGCGGCCCTCGGTGAGCTCGGCGACCTTGTGCGGATCGGTGTCGACACCGATGACGTCGAAGCCGAGCTCGGCCATCGCCGCGGCGTGCGTGGCGCCGAGGTAGCCGGTGCCGATCACGCTGATGCGCGGGGCCGGCTGGTCCTTGGGCTTCTTGGTGGAGGAGGTGGAGGTCAAGTGCGTTCCTTCCGTGGCGAGTGAACGGGGTCTACGAGTGAACGGTGTCTATTGGGCCGGGGTCAGCGTGAAGTCGTCTTCCGGTCTGGTGAGACCGGCGATGAACGCCGACAACGTGTCGGGCCGGGAGTCGATGCGCCAGTCGTTGGTGGCGCGCACGCCCTCCACATAGCTGGTCACGGCGAGGTTGAACCACGAGAAGCCGATGACGTCGGAGTTCTCGGGTTTGGCGAGACTGTCGAAGAACGAGGTGACCCAGGCGGTCTTGTGGCCCTCGGTCTCGGAGGCCCCCACCTCCGCCAGGATGATCGGCTTCTTCGTGATGCTCCGCAGTTTGTCGAGGCTCGGCTTGAACGTGTAGTCGAAGCTGAAGTCGTTGTCGGACTTGAACGGCGGGCGCAGGTAGCCGGAGAGGCCCACCCAGTCGACGTAGTCGTCGCCCGGATACAGGTTCTCGAGGTAGCCGGCCGCCTTGTGCGATGCGGGGAGATTGTTGACGATGTTCGGCGCCCACACCCAGACCACCAGGTCGTTCGCGCCCTCCTGCTGGAAGATGTCGTGGACGTGCCGCCACATCTTCACGTAGTCGCCGGGGTTGTTGCCGTTGATGGGTTTGCCCGAGCCGTCGGTCTCGGACCACGGGTACCAGATGCCGTTCATCTCGTGGTCGAGCCGCAAGGCGAGCGGCAGCCCGGTGGCGACGATGTCCTTCGCGTACTGGTGCAGGTAGGCGTCGAAGTCGCCTCCGATGATCTTCGGCAGGGAGTAGTCCGGGGCCCAGTTGGACGAGTTGTCCGCGTTGATCGGCCGCGACTCCCACGTCATCATCGGCATCCGGCCCTGCTGCCAGGAGCGGGTGACGGCGTCGGCGCGGAAGGTCTGGTCCCAGCCCTGGAAGTAGCCGACCAGGTTCGGCGAGACGCCGATCTTCGAGCTGGTCGCGTCGAAGGTCGCCCAGTTGAAGGGCGCCTGGTCGGTGTACATCCCGAAGTAACGGGTGGACGGGTTCAGGAGGTCCGCACGAGCGGGCGCGGTGACCGGGGTCGACCCGTTGCCGGATCCGGAGTTCGACGCCGGCTTGCCCGACGCCCCGGCGCCGGTGGACGAGTGCCCGCCCTTCGCCTGGGCGGCGGTGAGCTGCGCCTTGACGCTCGCGAGCTCGTTCTGGGCCGCCAGCGCCTTCTGCTGGGCGGCCGCGAGCTGCTTGGCCGAGCCGGCCTGGGCGGCCAGCGCCTGAGCCTGCATCGCGGTCATCCTGCCCTTCTGGGAGGCGATGGTCTGCGTCGCCCGATTCAGGTTGCGCTTGAGCTCGGCGTTCTGCGCGGCGAACGGGGTGATCGTCTGCGTCGCGTCCGCAACCGCGTTGCGGAGCGGGGCGCCCGTGGGCGACACCCAGACGTAGGCGGAGATGCCGACGAGGACCATCGCGAGGGCGATGAACGCGGCGGCGGTCGCCTGCGACCGCGACTTGGACTGGGCCCACCAGGAGTGGGCTCGGCTGCTGAGGGTAGAGGTCGGGCTAGACAAGGAACAGGGCCTCCAGGGTCAGGATCGCGATTCCGATCAGGTACGGGATGGCGGCGAGCGGGTTGAGCTTGCGGCGCGCCGGCTTCGTGGACTTCTTGGTGGTCGCCCTGGCCTGCGTCTTGGCCTGCGTCTTCGCCTCGGCGCGGGTGGCGACGGCTGTCGCAGTGGTGACACCGCCGACCGCTTCGGGAAGCTCCAACCGCGGACCGGTGGTCGACCCGAAGGACGCGATCTCGTCCTCCGAGCTGATCTCACCGGGGCCTCCGGCGTACGCGCCGGCCCGGGTGCCCCACCCGCTGGCGTGCGCCATGCGGAAGAACCCGATGAGGCGGATCGGCATGAGGAAGAACGTCGAGACGATGATGAACACCGGCAGGCGGAAGAAGTCGCTGGGCTTCTCGGAGAGGTGCCGGATCTGGCGGATCGACATGCTGATCACCGACGAGGCGACCATGAGGGCGACGACGGTGATGATGCCGCCCTGGATGCCGTAGGACTTCAGGAAGCCCTCGTAGAAGTTGTATCCCTCGCCCGTGATCGACCGGTACACCCAGCCGCCCATCACGCCGGCGAGGATGAATGGCAGCAGGATGTCCATCACGAAGAAGAACGACAGGATCGGCGCGTGGCCGAGCATCCAGGGGAGCATGCGCATGGTGTTGTACTGGCTTCCGCGGGCCCAGCGCAGCTGCTGCTTGAAGAGCTTCTTCACCTTCAAGGGGGCATCCGTGTAGACCAGGCTGGTGTGCTGATACACCGTGCGGTAGCCCTCCTTGAGGGTGAGGTTCGTCAGCGTGCGGTCGTCGGAGACCTCCAGGAACACGCCGAGGAACTTCTCGGTCATGAACTTCTCCATCACCCGCATCAGGATCGAACGCCGGAACGCGATCGTGCGCCCCGGCAGGCAGCCGATCTGCCCGACCACGCTCTGCGCCGGCATCGAGTACAGGGCCCGGGAGTTCTCCAGCCAGTCCGCCCACCGGGTGATCCAGGACCGCTCCGGCTCCAGGATCCGCTGCTTGGTCGTCACGCCGCCCACGCGCTGGTCGGCGAACGGCTTGACCAGCTCGCTGAGGGTGTTCTGCGTCCACACCGTGTCGGAGTCCACCAGCACGGTGATCTCGCCGGTGGACATCTTCGTCCCGATCATCACGGCGTTCCGTTTGCCCGGGATCGGGGTGTGCACCCACCGCACCAACGGGGCGAACTCCTCGCACACCTCGGCGAGCTCCGGGTTCGGGGCGCCGTTGATCACCACGATGATCTCGCCCGGCTTCTGCTCGACCATCCGGCCGAGCACATCGCGGAACAGGTCCAGCGGCTCATCCACGACGGGGACGACCACGCTGGTGGTGCCGGTGAACTCGCCGGTGTAGGGGCGGTAACGGCGGGACATCAGGACCTTCACGATCCAGATGACCCAGATCAGGGCGGAGTAGATGGCGAACAAGTAGAACTCCGGATGTCCGCCGAGCATGTGCCGGAGTTGCAGCAGGAAGATGAACACGAGGCAGACCTCTCACTGAGTTGAATGGGGGTGGCATCCACGACGGTGGGGATCTGATCGGTTCGGGTTTTCATAGTTCTACGGGGCGCGCTCGTGGCCCGCAAGTAGGGGTGGAACGCACTTGACGGCACGCGGCCGGTCTGCATTCGGGGGACATGTCCGCAGACACGCCGACACGGCATACCGCTCGGTACCGAAGTACTCGAAGCGCAGATGAGAGCCGCAATCCGCAATCGGAATCCCGGGAGTGGCGCGCGTCGGACGGACGAGATCGTGTACCCCGGAGCAGCTGTGGGAGCGCTCCCTGAAAGATTACGAACTTTTACACGGTCGTCACACAGCGTTCACATGCGGAGTACCCTCGCAGGCTCGCGAGACGCCTCTACTGCGGACGTCGCCCCGGGGCTATGCTGACGCCGTGACCGCAGTCGAGCGCTCCACCCGCCGGACGACCCGCCAGCTGATCGCGCGTCGCCGCGTGGCCGCCGCGATCGTCGGAGTCGCCGTCCTCGGCCTCCTCACGGGCTGCGACCTGTTCGCTCCGCAGGACACGAAAGACATCAAAGAGACGGCGGACGGCGTCAACGGCGACATCGGCGCGATCTTCATCGGGAACGCGGTTCTGCTCACGACGGACCCCTCCGGGACCACGAGTCTGGTGGCCACCCTCGTCAATCAGGGCGAAAAGAACGAGGACGTGCGGATCAGCACCGACTCGGGCACCGAGACGGTGACCGTGAAGCCCGCCGAGTCGGTGCAGACGGGCACCTCCGACGGCGAGTCGGTCCTGTTCCAGGGGCTCGGCGCGAAGCCGGGCTCGCTGGCCTACGTGACATTCGAGACGAGCACGGAGACCGAGACGCTCAACGTGCCGGTGCTGGACGGCGGGCTGCCGCAGTACAAGGATCTGGCGCCGTAACGCCGATCGCCCGGCACTGTCGGCGCGCGGCCTGCTAGCGGTCGGCGAGGATTCTCTGCCAGTCCGCCGGCACCCGCTCCC
The DNA here is from genome assembly GCF_055720965.1 of Leifsonia sp. PARNA 1/14. Lineage (NCBI taxonomy): Bacteria > Bacillati > Actinomycetota > Actinomycetes > Micrococcales > Microbacteriaceae > Leifsonia > Leifsonia sp. PARNA 1/14. Next base: position 793,241 of record NZ_JBVQSP010000002.1, on the reverse strand, counting down.
GCGGCCCGGGGACGGTCTGCGACTCCGGCCGGCTGTCCGGCGGCGCCAGCCGCGGCCCGTCGATGTAGGCGCGGCGGGTGAAGTCCCAGAACCACTCCTCACCCGGCTCGAAGCTCTGGATGACCGGGTGCCCGGTCTCGGCCGCGTGCGCCCGCGCGTGCCGCGACAATGAGTCGTCGCAGCAGCCGACGTGGCCGCATTCGGCGCACCGTCGCAGGTGCACCCACCAGCCGCCGGAGGCGTCGCAGTCGACGCAGCCCGCGCCCGAGGGCGGGACGGCGGGATCGATTCCATCGGTCATCGGTCTCTCCTCGTTTCGGCGTCAGCCTAGGCAGGTCGCGTGGCCGGGGGAAGTGCCCGCTAGCCTGAGAGAACCATCATGCGCGTCCTGCCGCGTCCCAGCACAGGAGGCCGTAAGTTGGAGCGTCGCATCAAGAGGAGGTCGCGTGACGCAGCAGGTCCAGGAGTCGCTCCACGTTCGCGGCGCGCTGTTCGACGGCGACGAGCGCACACAGGTCGCGACGATCGGCGAGCTGCTCGACGACCTCCAGACGAGCACCGCGTTCGGCTACCTCGAGATCAGCGACCCCGACCGGCTGCAGCTGCCTGAGATCGCGGAGCGCCTCGGTGCACCCGAACTCCTGCATCCTCCGGCGTCCGCGTCGACCGGGCATATGCCTCTGGTCGCCGGCGAGCACGTGCGGCTGTCGGCGCACCGCGTGCAGCTGGAGGAGCCGACCTTCCAGCTCGTGGTGGCCGACCTCCACATCTACGTGCTGCCGCGACTGCTGATCCTCGATCACGACGGCGGGTTCGACACCGCCCCGTTGCGCGCACGGCTCGACTCCGAGAAGCGCCACCGCGACCAGGGAGTCGGCTGGCTGCTCTGGATCGTGCTCGACGAGCTGCTCGGGGAGGCCGGGGCGGCCCTGGAAGCGCTCGACGACGAACTCGACGACATCGAAGACGTACTGCTGGCACAGGGGGCGAAGCCGGCCGCGATCCAGACCCGCGTGTACCAGCTGCGCAAGTCGGCCTCCCGGCTGCGCCGCTGCCTGCTGCCGCTCCGCGACGCGGTCGACGCCCTGCTGCGACGGGAGGCCGACTGCGTCAGCGCCCCCCTGTTCCCGCTGTTCCAGGGGCTCTACGACCGGGGTGTGCACCACGTGGAGTGGGCGGACTCGCTGCGCGACCTGGTGACCGCGCTCTCCGACACCCAGATCGCGATGGAGGGCAACCGACTCAACGTGATCATGAAGAAGGTGACCAGCTGGGCGGCGATCATCGCCATCCCCGCGGCGGTCACCGGCTTCTACGGCCAGAACCTCCCGTACCCGGGCTTCAACTCGATGGGTGGGCTGTGGACCTCCACGCTGCTCATGGTGGTCGGCTGCGGCGGGCTGTACGTCGCATTCAAACGCAAGGACTGGCTGTGAACCCTCTGGAATAGAGAAGTCGATCCATGTGTTCTCATGGATATAGCTGGGCAATGGAGCCTCGAGCATCACCGAACCACCGTCGAGGAGAACCATCCCATGTCGCTGATCGACACCGTCACCCGCACCGCCGACACGTCCTACCCGCTGCTTCCCGCACTCGCAGAGCGCTGGAGCCCGCGCGCCTTCGACACCGAGGCCGTGATCGACGAGGCCAAGCTCACTGCCGCCTTGGAGGCCGCACGCTGGTCGCCGTCGGCCAACAACTCCCAGCCCTGGCGCTTCATCGTCGCCCGCCGCGGCAGCGCTGCGTTCGACACGATCGTCGCGAACCTCATGGGCTTCAACCAGGCCTGGGCGGGCGCTGCTGGAGCTCTCGTCGTCGCCCTCGCCGAAGTCGTCGACACCGACGGCAACGAGCGCCGCTGGGCCACCTACGACGTCGGCCAGGCGGTCGCCCACTTCAGCGTGCAGGCGCACCACGACGGCCTCCACACCCACCAGATGGGCGGCTTCGACGCCGCGGGCCTGCGTGCCGCGTTCGACCTCGACGAGCGCTTCCGCCCGGTCTCGGTGACCGCCGTCGGCATGCTCGGCGACGTGGACGCCCTCCCGGAGCCGCTGCGTGAGCGCGAGCTCGCGCCGCGCACCCGCAACGCGCTCGACGACCTCCTGGTCGTCAACTCCTGAGCCAGAACGCGAAGGGCACGTCGTTGTCGGTTTCCACACGGAAAAGTGACAACGACGTGCCCTTCGGCGTACTGGGCTAGGGGCGCACGAGGGTCTTGATCGCGCGGCGCTCGTCCATGGCGGCGTAGGCCTCACCGATGTCTTCGAGCGGCAGCTCGAGGTCGAACACCCGGCCGGGCTGGATGGCGCCGGACCAGACGTCCTGCAGCAGCTCCTCCACGTAGTTGCGCACCGGCGCGACGCCGCCGTTCACGCCGACGTTCGTGTTGAAGAGCGTGCGGATGGGCAGCTCGGCGCCACCGTTCGGCACGCCGACGTAGCCCACCATGCCGCCGGGCCGGGCCGAGCGGATCGCCTGGTCCATCGACTCCTTGGTGCCGACCGCCTCCAGGACGCAGTCCGGGCCGATCCCGTCGAAGAGTGCCTTGACTGCGGCGATGCCCTCGTCGCCGCGCTCGGCCACGATGTCCGTCGCGCCGAACTCGCGCGCGAGCGCCTGGCGGGACTCGTGCCGCGACATGGCGACGATGCGGGAGGCGCCCAGCCGCGCGGACGCGAGCACCGCGCAGAGGCCGACCGCGCCATCGCCGACCACGACGACCGTGCTGCCCCGGGTGACGCCCGCCGACAGCGCGGCGTGGTGGCCGGTGCCCATGACGTCCGACAACGTGAGCAGGCTCGGGATGAGGTCGTCGCTCGGGTACTCGGGCGTCGCCACGAGCGAGCCGTCGGCGTGCGGAACCCGCACCTTCTGGCCTTGGCCGCCGTCGGCGAAGCCGCCGAGCTCGTCGTTCGCACCCCATGCGCCGCCGTGGAGGCACGACGTGCTGACGCCGTTCTTGCAGTTGGCGCAGGTCATGTCGCAGTCGTAGAACGGCGCGATGACGAAGTCGCCGACGGCGATCGTGCGCACCTCCGGGCCGACCTCTTCTACGACGCCGACGAACTCGTGGCCGATGCGGCGCGGGCGCGTGGTCGGCGTGACGCCGCGGTACGGCCACAGGTCGGAGCCGCACACGCACGCCGCCACTACACGCACGATGGCGTCGCCGCCGGTGGACAGGACGGGGTCGGGCACTTCTTCGAGGCGAACGTCGCGTTCGCCGTGGATCACGGTCGCAAGCATGAGGGAGAGCCTACGCCGACGGGATGTGCCCCGTCTGCGGGCCAGAGGGCGAGCACTCCGATGTCCTAGGCTCGCATCCAGACTCCGCGCCGCCCGACCCGACGAGCGCGGCCCCGAAAGCGGCTCTGCGGAAGGACGGCGGATGGCGGTGAGCACTGTCGCGATGCGACCTGCGACGCCCGCCGACGAACCGCTCCTCCGCCAGGCCTTCGAAGAGTCCGATCATGAGGCGGCCGCGCACGGCACACCCCGAGCGAGCGGTTCTCGGCGGTACCGGGACCACGCTGCCGACCTCCGCGCGCGCCACCCCGGCGCACGCACCTCGATCCTGATCGACAGCGGTCAGGCCGCCGGGGCGATCACCACGGACCGCGCAGGCGCTCGCATCCACATCGTCGCGCTCGTCGTGCTCGCGGCCCGCCGGAGGCGCGGGGTGGCCTCCACCGCCCTGCGAGAACTGCTGCGCGCCGGCGATCACGCCACCGTGCTCGTGGACGCGGCGGATCGGGGAACGCGCCTGTTCTACGCGCGGCACGGATTCGAGATCGTGGCCGAACAGTTCGGCCTGCTGCTGATGGCGACCGGCGCCGACGACTGACGAGCCGACGACTGACGGGCCGCCGACTGACGGGCCGCCGACGCCGATCGGCGGCTAATCGCGAACGGGAGCGACGGTGAGACGATCGCCGGCCGGGTCCAGATCGACCCGCACCTGGTCCCCGTCGCGGATCTCGCCCGCGAGAAGCTCGGTGGCCAGCCGGTCCTCGATCTCGCGCTGCATCAAGCGACGCAGCGGACGCGCTCCGTAGATCGGGTCGTAGCCGCGCTCGGCCAGCCACCGCCGGGCGTCCGGAGTGACCGCCAGCTCCAGCCGGCGCTCCTCCAGCCGCCGCATCAGCCGGTCGATGTTCAGTTCGACGATCTCGCCGAGCTCCTCCTGGCTGAGGGCGGAGAACACCACGATGTCGTCGAGGCGGTTGACGAACTCCGGCTTGAACGCCTGCCGCACCATCTGCAGCACGGCCTCCTCGCGCTCGGTCTCGTCGAGCGTCGGGTCGACCAGGTGCTGGCTGCCGAGGTTGGAGGTCAGGATGAGGATGGTGTTGCGGAAGTCGACCGTGCGACCCTGCCCGTCGGTGAGGCGGCCGTCGTCGAGCACCTGCAGCAGCACGTCGAACACCTCGGGGTGCGCCTTCTCGACCTCGTCGAGCAGGATGACGGAGTACGGACGCCGCCGCACGGCCTCGGTCAGCTGACCGCCCTGCTCGTAACCCACATAGCCGGGAGGGGCACCGACGAGCCGCGAGACGGAGAACTTCTCGCCGTACTCGCTCATGTCGATGCGCACCATCGCCTTCTCGTCGTCGAACAGGAACGCGGCGAGCGCCTTCGCGAGCTCGGTCTTGCCGACGCCCGTGGGGCCGAGGAACAGGAACGAGCCCGTCGGCCGACCCGGGTCGGAGATGCCCGCGCGCGTGCGGCGCACGGCGTCGGCGACCGCCTGCACGGCCTTCTTCTGTCCGATGATGCGGCGGCCCAGCTCGTGCTCGAGGTGCAGCAGCTTCTCCGTCTCGCCCTGCGTGAGCCGGGCGACCGGGATGCCGGTCCATGCAGCCACTACGGCGGCGATGTCGTCGGCGGTGACCTGCTCGTTCACCATGCGCGGGTGGTCGGGGTTCTGCTCGGCCTGCTCGGCCTCCGCCAGCTCGCGCTCGATGCCCGGGATCGTCTCGTACTCGATGCGCGAGGCCTCCTGGTAGCGGCCGTCGCGCAACGCGAGATCGCGCCGGGTCTTGGCCTCGTCGAGCTGCGATCGCAGCTCGCCCACGCGGTTGAGGGAGGCCTTCTCGGCCCGCCACCGCTCCTGCAGCGCCTCCAGTTCGCCCTCCTGCTCGTGGAGGCGCTGGCGGAGCTGCTCGAGGCGCTCCTTGCTGGCCTCGTCCTTCTCTTTCTTGAGCGCGAACTCCTCGAGCTTCATGCGCTCGACCTGGCGCTGCAGGGTGTCGATCTCCACCGGGGCGGAGTCGATCTCCATCTTCAGCCGGCTGGCGGCTTCGTCGATCAGGTCGATCGCCTTGTCGGGCAACTGACGCGCGGTGATGTACCGGTTCGACAGGGAGGCCGCGGCGACCAGCGCGGAGTCCTCGATCGTGACGCCGTGGTGCGCCTCGTAGCGGCCCTTGAGCCCGCGCAGGATCGCGACCGTGTCCTCCACGCTCGGCTCACCCACATAGACCTGCTGGAACCGGCGCTCGAGTGCAGCGTCTTTCTCGATGAACTCCCGGTACTCGTTGAGCGTCGTGGCGCCGATCAGGCGCAGCTCGCCGCGAGCCAGCATGGGCTTGAGCATGTTGGAGGCCGCGACGGAGCCCTCCCCGCCACCGGCGCCCATCAGGATGTGCAGCTCGTCGACGAAGGTGATGATCTCGCCTTCGGCGTCGTTGATCTCCTTGAGGACGGCCTTGAGCCGCTCCTCGAACTGGCCGCGGTACATCGCGCCGGCCACCAGGGCGGAGAGGTCGAGCGACACGAGCTGCTTGCCCTTGAGCGAGTCGGCGACGTCGCCGGCGACGATGCGCTGGGCCAGCCCTTCGACGACGGCGGTCTTGCCGACGCCGGGCTCGCCGATGAGCACGGGGTTGTTCTTGGTGCGCCGCGTCAGTACCTGGCTGACTCGGCGGATCTCGGCGTCACGCCCGATGACCGGATCGAGCTTGCCGCTCTTCGCGATCTCGGTGAGGTTGATGCCGTACTGTTCGAGGGCGCTCTTCGCCTCCTCCTGCGTGGAGGGGGCGCCTTGCATGTTCGCCATTCTCCGTGGTTTCCTTTCGAAGTCCTGTGACAAAGTTGAGTCTACTAAGCTCAACTTTGGTTTGGCGAGGGGTATTCCGAATTTCGTCGACGCCCCGGTGCGTCGCGTGCGACTAGCCTGAACTCCATGATCGACCCGTTGGACGTGCGGGTCGTGCTCCTCGACAGCGCGACCGCCGCGACGCTCGCCCAGGTCCTCCCCCTGCTCCTGCTCACCCTCATGGTGGAGCTGAGGCGGGTGGAGGTGCATCGTCGCGGGCGCGTCCGGCTGACGCGCACCCTCCTCGGCGTGTTCTTCCTGATCTTCGGGATCATCGAGACGATCCTGGTGCTGTCGATCGACGGCACGTTCATCCCGTTCGAGTGGACCGACCTCGTGCTCGCGCTGGTGATCTTCGGCCTGCTGGCGCTGCTGTTCTGGCTTTCTCTGCTGGACGCACCGAGCGCCAGGAAGCGCAAGCGCGAGCGCGATTGAGAACGCCGAAGGGCACGTCGTTGTCGCTTTCAGGGGCGGAAAGCGACAACGACGTGCCCTTCGCGGGTCAGTCCTGCGAGGTGGGAGGCTGCGGGGCCTTCGGAGGCTGCGGGGGCTTGCGCCGCGCGGTGAGGATGACGATGACCACGCCGAGCAGGGCGAGGACGACGATCCCGATGCCGATGCCGATCACCAGCGGGAGGCCGCTGTCAGTCGACGACGGCGCGGTCGCGGGCGCCGAGGTCGAAAGCGTCTGACCGGGCGATGGGGCCACCGCCCCCGGGGTCGCGACCGCTCCAGGGGTCTCCGGGGCGCCGCAGGTCGGCGTTGCCGAGCCGCCGGACGCCGCCGCAGTGCCCGAGGCCGGCTTGTACTCGAACCCGTAGGTCCCCGAGACCGTGTGGCCATCGGCCGAGACGATCTGCCAGTCCACGGTGTACGCGCCGGCCGCGCCGAGCTTCACCGGCGCGCTCACGCCGCGATCGAGGATGGTCGGGCAGCCGGTCTCGAAGTACCGGCCTCCCGAGGTCACCTGGAGGATCGCCGACTTGCCGTCACCGGTCAGGTCGAGCACCCGGTCGTTGAACGTCAGACTCACCTGCGTCAGCGGCTCGGTCTGCGTCGCGCCGCTGGCAGGGGAGCTCTCGACCAGGTAGTCGTGCGCGCTCGCGGCCGCGGCCGGCGCGAGCGCCAGGGCGGCCGCCGCGAGCACGGCTCCGGCGGCCGCGATGCCGCGACGGCCGATGCGCCGGGATGGTGTGCTGGTCTGGGGCATCGTCACTTCGTTCCTTCTGTCGGATTCGTGCCGTCCGTCTTGGACGCAAGGGCGCTCGCGGGCCGCGGACGTCGCATCAGCGCCAGCACCGAGACGACGAGGGCGATGGCGCCGAGCAGCACGCCGCCCATGCCCAGACCGATCGCGGTCGCCGCCTCCGCAGGCGAGGCCGCGGCCGACGTCGCGGGGGCGACGGCGGTCGGCGTCGCCAGCAGTCCGGCCGCACCCCCATCGGCCGCCGGAGGCGCGTCGGTGATGTATACCGTCGGAGCCGGGTGCTCCGGCTCGGCACCGGAGGCGGGGGTCTTCTCGTCCCAGTCCACCACCGAGCCGTCGGAGTAGAACTGGTGCGTCGGCAGCACGATGCTCCCGGTGTTCGGCATCGCGCCGGCCGAGATCACGAACTGCTGGAACTGGCCCGGCGCGATCTGCACGCCCTGCGCGGCGGTCCAGACGATCTTGACGGGCGCCTCGGTGACCGTACCGTCGTCGGTCTTGATCGGCTTCGCGAGCTTCTCGGTGACCACCTGCGTCGACCAGCCGGCGAGCGGCTGGTACGACACCGAGCCGAGCGGCGTATCCGTCGGGAGGTCGACCTCCAGCTTGACCGTGCCGGCCGTCGCCGACTCGGTGGGGACCTTGAAGGTGAGCGTCGCGTAGCTGCCGACGGACGCCTGGTCAGGATCGACGTGCACATGCGCGCTGGCGGCGAGCGGCGCCGCGAGGGCGAGGGCGATCGCGGCGGCGGAGGCCGTGCCGGCGACGGCGGCGGTGCGGAGGCGCAGGCGGCTGCGCGTGGTGGAGCTGTTCATGGGTTCGTCCGATCTCGGCCGCGTCGAGGCGGGCCGGGTGGGGGATGGATGACGCCCCCGGCCGATCGCACCACTGCGGGTGCAGGGCGACGGACGGCGAGGGAGGAAGCATTCCCCGGACGGCGGTGAGACGCGCGACGAGTCAGCGTGCTGAGACGTAGGGCCCTGCTCAGCCGGCCGGGACGAACGTCGCCGGCGGCCCGCGGCGACGCCTCCCGTCGAGCACGGTGTCGAACCGGCGCAGCACGCGCGGGGCGTCGGCGACCGCCGTGGTCAGGCGCCGCTGCAAGGCGGGTCGCACCGCCGCCACGCGGTCGACGAGCCGGCCCAGGACGAAGAACGCGAAGCGGGCGACCGCCAGCAGCGTGCGCTCGCCGTGCAGCAGCACGGCGATGGTCAGCAGCGCGGCGGCACCGTGAGAAAGCCACATCCACGGGCTGTCGCCGAAGACCATCGCCGGCATCGCCATCCCGCTCGCGGAGGTCGCCGAGCCCGACCCCGGCACCAGGGTCAGGTGCATGCCCGTGTGGAGGTGACCATCGGCCGGCATCCCGCTGAACGTCGCCGAGGGGCTCAGCGTGAAGAGCGCGTGGAACAGGAACTGACTGACCAGCACCGACACGGTAAGCCTCCACGCAGCGACCCGCTTTCCCACCAGCGCGATGCTGCCGAGCGAGGAGAAGACGAGGCTGAGAGTGAGGGCGAGAGCGCTCGGCGCCAGGCCGCCGCCCACCATGTGGAACAGCGCGGCGACGAGGGTCGCGACGGACGCGGCGGCGAAGCCGCGAGCGACCCGTGCTCCGCGCGAACTCATGAGGCCACTCTACGCGGCGTCGAAGTGGCGCGACTGCCGAGCATCCGGGGGTTGGAGGATGCTCGGCGGTCGCACCGGGTCGAGAGGCGTCAGAGCGCTGCGGGATCCCTGTCGTCGATGTTCGCCGGAGCCGCGGCGTCGAGCTCGGCCGGGAGCTCGAGCGGACGACGCGTGTAGTAGCCCTTCGCCTTGCGGTAGAAGAGCACGAGCGGCACGATTCCCACGACGATCAGGCCGACACCGAGGATGTTGACGATCGGGTCGTTCTGGGTGATGCCCATCACGAAGATCACGCCCATGAAGATCGCCCCGGCCGCCGGCCAGAGGAAGATCAGCAAAAAGTTCTTCACCGATTTGAACAGCACCCGGCGGTAGGCGACCACCACGGCGATGCCCGCGAGCGTGTAGTAGAACGCGATCTGCATGCCGATCGACGCGATCGCGTTGGTCATGATCTCGCCCACCGAACCGAGCAGGTTGGAGCCGACGAACAGGACGATCGAGACGCCGACGACCACGAGCGTCGCGAACGCCGGCGTCCTCCAGCGCGGGTGGATGCGGCCGAACGCCTTCGGGATGGTGTGGTCGCGGCCCATGGCGAACAGCGTGCGGGTCACCTGGATGAGCGTCGTCTCCAGCGTCGCGATGGTCGACAGCGCCACGGCGACGACGAGGATCTTGCCGCCGATGCCCGGCCAGACCGCGTCGCCGAGCACCGAGAGGATGTTCGCGCTGTTGTTCTCGATGGTCTTCGACGGCAGCATGATCAGCGTCGCGATGGTGAAGATCTCGAACAGGAGGAAGACGATGACGATGCCGATGATGCCGGCGGAACCCGCGTTCTTGTGGCCGTCCTTCGTCTCCTCGTTCAGGTTCGACGCGACGTCCCAGCCCCAGTAGTAGAAGGCGGCGATGAGCGCGGCCGAGACGAAGACGCCCTGACCGGTCAGGTGGCTGAAGCCCAGCCAGTCCCACGAGAACGACGGACCGGCATGGCTGCTGGTCGCCGCACGCACGATCATGAGCACCGCGAAGAGGATGAGGATACCGACCTCGATGAGCGACATGACCCACTGCGCCCGCGCGGTCACATGCACGCCGAACAGCACGCACGCCGCCATCACGAGGAACCAGATCGCGCCCACCCCGGTGATCAGCCAGGCGTTGTTCGCCTGGTCCGGGGCGAACAGGGTGACGGTCATCGCGCCGGCGGGGAGGGCTCCTGCGACCATGAAGATCGTCGCCGAGATCACGAGCGCCCAGCCGGACAGGAATCCGAGAATGGGGTGCAGGGCTCGGGCGACCCACGAGTACGTGGCCCCGGCGTTCACGTCGGCACGTCCCAGGTAGAGGAACGCCCAAGCGATGCCGAGCATCGGGATGCCGCACCAGAGCAGTGCGGCCGGCGCGCCGAGCGCAGCAGCGCCGACGAGTGTCGCGGTCGTGGCCGCGATGGAGTACGCGGGCGCACTGCCCGCCACCGCCATCACGATGGAGCCGGCGGCGCTCACCCCGTCCGCCTGCAGCGCGTGCTTTTCTTCGCCCCCGCGAGGGTCGGCTCCGTTGCCGAGTGCTACGGAATCCGGCCGGGAATCTTCCTGCGTCATTGCTCTCCCTGGCTAGGGTCGCGTATGCGACAGAGGGACGTTAGCAAGTGGATGCGGCCTACGTAAAGCCTTTTTGCTACGAAATCGGTTGTCGCTGCGAAGAAATGTGACGGAAACCGAAAGCGTTCTGTGTGAACTCAGAGATTTTCGACACTTTCCGACCCTGGTGAGCACGTCTCAGAGGCCGCGCGGACCGGCCGGCCCGGCTGATGCTCGCTCGCCGAGATGACGAAGGTGGCGTGCCGGGCGGTCCCGCCCGCCGGGCGGAAACCCAGGCGCAGGGCGAGACGCGCCGACGCGAGGTTCGACCGGTCGACGACAGCCGTCACCAGGCAGGCGCCGAGTTCGTCGAACGCGAGGTCGAGCATGGCACGCGCGGCCTCCGTGGCGTACCCGTGACCTCCCGCGGCCGTGAGCTGCAGCCAGCCGATCTCGGCGACGCGGGTCTCGAGAGCCACCGTCCGCAGGTGCAGCGAGACATCGCCGATCACGTGGCCGTCGAGCTCCATCGCGAGCACCAGGAGGTCGCCCGGCTGCGAGAGCGTGGAGTGGGCCGTGCGGTCGACGAGGTGCTCCCCCACCTGGCGGGCGGTGCGCAGCGGCCAGTCGAGCCCGTGCCGCACCTCCTCGTCGTCCTCGATGCGACGCCAATCGGCCTCGTCCGACAGCCGATAGGGCCGCAGGAGCAGGCGCGCCGTCCGCACCTCGTGCGCCTCGACCGGCCTCCCGATGGCGGGCGCGCTCCACAGGGAACGCAGCGCCAGCAGCCCGGGGAACGGACCGCGGTGGCGCGGCAGCAGGTGAGGGCGGCGCGGGAGAGAGGCCACAGCATCCTCCTCTCCTGACTCGACGCTAACTCCGCAGTGCTATGGCGCGGCTGCGACCTCCACCCGCACGGTGAGAAGCGCGGAAGCGATCCATAGAAGACGCACAGGCCCGGGAGTCGACCCCGCTGGGGTGGCTTCAGATCCGACCTCCGATGTGCCTAGGGTGTCGCATGACCGACGGGCAGCAGAGTGGAGGCGCGCAGGGCGACGGCCCGGAGCGCGGCGATGCCCCCGAGCGCGGCGAGACCCCGGAGCGCCGCGGCGTCTCCCGCCGGGCCGTCGTCGCGGCCTCGATCGGCGCGGGCGTCGCGCTGCTCGCGGCCGGAGCCGCGGGCGTCGCCGGCTTCACCCCCGTGCTGACCGGACGTGGCGGCCTCCTCGCGCACACGCCGTCGCCTACGCCGTCGCCGACGCCGACACGACCCGCGATGCTGACGGTCGCGCACCGAGGCGGCTCCCGGGACTGGCCGGAGATGTCGATGCTCGGGTACGCCAACTCCGTGAAGCTCGGCGCGCAGGCGCTCGAGATCTCGTTGGCGCGCACGAAGGACGGCGTCTGGTTCGGCCTCCACGACCCGACGCTCGACCGCACGTCGGGAACGGCCGGGTTCGTCGCCGCCGAACACACCTGGCAGGAGATCTCGCAGTACCGGATCACCGCTGCCCAGACGACGAATCCCGCGCAGCCGGCCCAGCCGTACCTCCGCTTCGAGGAGCTCGTCGACGCGTTCGCCGCGACGCACGTCATCTACGTCGATCCCAAGATCGTGGCAGCAGAGTTCCATGCCGAGCTGTTCGCGATGATGTCGCGCGCGCCGTCGCCGGCCCGGGCGTTCGTCGCCAAGGGGTACTGCACCGCTACGGGGTGGGCAGGGGAGGCCACGGCACGCGGCTACCGCACCTGGGGCTACTACTACGCTGCCGATCTGCAGGCCGATCCGCACCTCCTGGAGACGACGCAGTCACGGTGGACGACCCTCGGGCTCGACTACACCGCGACACCGGCGATGTGGGACCAGGTGAAGTCGTACCGCAAGGCTGTGCTCGCGCACGTGGTGCCGGACGCCGCTGCGGCGGAGTCGGCGCGGCAGCGCGGCGCCGACGGGATCGTCGCCTCCGGCGTGCGCGAGGTGCTCGCCGAAGCGCGCGGCTGAGCGCGAACGCGCCCGCGCCGGACGCCGAGGGGCACGTAAACGCCCCTATTTCGCTGTTTTAGGGCGTTTACGCGCCCTTCGGCGAGGTTCGGTCAGTCGCGGCGGGAGGCCGTGACGGTGAACTTGGGGTTGCGCGCGATCTGACGGGTCGGGCCGACAGTGCGCTCCAGCGCCGGGCGGTAGCCGAGGTGCGAGTTCCAGACCGTCCACAGCTCGCCTCCCGGCACGAGCACCCGTGCGGCGTCGGTGAACATCCGGTGGGCGATGCCGGTGTGCACCGCGCCCCCGATGTGGAACGGCGGGTTCAGCACGATCAGGTCCGCCGACGCGTCGGGTTGAGCGGCCAGGCCGTCGTCGCGGACGACTTCCACCCGGTCGGCGACGCCGTTGGCCGCAGCGGTGGCCCGCGCCGATGCCACGGCCGCCGCCGACTGGTCGGTCGCGATCACGCGTACGGCCGGCCGCCGGGTGGCGAGCGCGGTGGCGAGCACGCCGGTTCCGCAGCCCAGGTCGATCGCCGTGGCGGCCTCCGGTGCCGCTCGGTCGAGCACGGACAGCAGGAGGCGCGTGCCGATGTCGACGCTCGCGCCCGCGAAGGCGGCGCCGTACGCGCAGACGGTCAGCCCGGTCTCGGTGTCGAAAGCGCGCTCGGGCCAGCGGTCGAGCGCCGTGGCCGCAGCGGGGTGCGGCTCGCGCACGGTGAGAACGCGGGCCTTCTGCCGGGCCAGGGAGACCTGCAGGTCGCCGAACACCTCGGCGAAGACGGCGTTCATCGCCGGCGTCATGTGCTTGAGCATGCCTCCGGCGTAGACGACGACCTCGGGATGCGCGTGCTCGGCGACGAGCGCGGCGATCTCGGCGAGCGCCTCCAGGCTGCGCGGCAGCCGCAGCAGCACGACGCGCGCGCCCGTGACGAGCTCGGCGTCGAGGGGATGGTGCTCGTACGTGCCGTCGAGGCCGAGCGACGCGGCGTTGGCGTCGAGAGCCCGCTCGGCCGTGAGCGGGTCCTGGTGCACGCGGATCGCGCGAGCGCCGCGCGCGGCCGCGGCCAGCGTGAGCGCACCATACGTGTCACCGATGACGACGAGCCCGCGGTGCAACACATCGTCGCCCGCGATGTCGGCGAGAAGGCGGTCGGCGGCGTCGGACGCGAACAGGTTCGGCGCCTCGACATCAGGCCGCCGACGCAGCTGCTCGTAGGGGAACACCACGACAGTCAATCAGACGGAGCCCTGTGGTAGTTCTGAGGCGTGACCGACCCCGACCCGCACATCCTCGCCCCCGGCCTGGCGCCCACCCCGTTCACCGCGGCCGAGATCCGGGCAGGCTGTCCTGTGGGGCGCGTCTCGGTCGTGCGGACGCCCGACGGGCTCGGGAGCATCCGCTTCGCGTCCGACGATGAGGAAGGCGCGTGGATCGAGGACACCCCGCTCGACGAGCACGCGGAGGCCGCGGGGCCGGTCGAGCGCGAGCGGTCGACGTGGCTGGAGCTGCAGGAGCACGCCGCGTTCCCCGCGGAGAGCACGACGATCGACCACGTGGAACTCTCCGGCCCGCTCGGAACCCTGCCCTGCCTGCGCTACACGGTGCGGCGTGGCGAGGCGGTGCTCGTGTTCTGGTTCGCCGTCGACCTCCCCGGGATGCCGATCCGGGTCGAGCGCACGGAGGACGGCGCGACGCGGGTCACGCTCGAGGTGGTCGGCGTGTCGGGGCTGCCTGGGCCGCCTGGGCTGCCTGCGTGCTGAGCCGGGCCGCCGTCAGCGGAAGGCGACGTCGCTCGCGCCCACGACCTCCGCGGTCCGCCCGGGGGCCCGGTGGTTGCCCCATTAGAGGTTCGTATGGGCGATCACCAGATCGGGCGTCGGAGCACCCCACTCGCTGAGGTCCTCCGTGGTGTGCGCGTCGCCGACCAGCGTCACGTCGTATCCACGAACCACCCCGCCGTGGATGGTGGACCGGATGCACTCGTCGGTCTGCGAGCCGGTCACCACGAGGTGCCCGATGCCGGCGGAGGCGAGCACGTCCTCCAGCGTCGTCTCTTCGAATGCGTCGGCGTAGTGCTTGGGCACGAGCGCCTCGCTGTCGTCGCGGGACAGCTCGGGGACGTATTCCCAGGCCTCGCTCCCGTACTCGACGTTCTCGTCGGAGTGCTGGATCCAGACCACCGGCACGCCTTCGGCCCTGGCCCGGTCGACCAGCCCGCGGATGTTCTCCACGACTTCGTCGCGTCGGTACGCGCCGCCGATCACCCCGTTCTGGACGTCGATCACGAGCAGTGCGGACCCCTCGCGATTGTGCAGTGTCGTCATGCGCTCCCCCTCTCTCTTGCGTGCGACGGTACTCGCGTCCGCCGACACAGTGCTCGCGAGGCGGCGCGGATTGCACCCGAAACCGTCGAGACGGCGGAGAATCAGCCGCTTCGTCACGGAACTGGTGCGCCCCCTCGACCGGAGCGATCACGGTCGAGGGGGCGGGCTCGGGCGGCCGGTGGCCGGCGCGACGGCAGCGGCGGATCACACGGTGAAGCGGATCGGCTCCCCCAGCGTCGCGACGGAGGTGCCCACCTGCACGGCGTACTCGCCCGGCTCGGTGCGCCAGGCGTGGTCGTCGACCGACCAGTACTGCAGCGAGCGCGGCTCGAGCTCGACGGTCGCGACCGCGGCCTCCCCGGCCTGCGCGCGGATCAGCGCGTAGCCGGCCAGCCAGAGCACCGGGCGCTCGATCGGCGACTCCGAGACGCGGGACAGGTAGACCTGCACGACCTGCTTGCCTGCTCGTGCGCCGACGTTCGTGACCGGCACGCTCACGCTGCGGCCGTCGAGGCTCGCCTCGCCGAGCTCCCACTCGGTGTAGCCGAGACCGTGGCCGAACGGGATGGCCGGCGCGGGTCCGCCGAGGGCGGCGCGGCGCAACCACTCGCGGTAGCCGACGTTGAGCTTCTCGTCGTAGAAGAGCGCGCCGTCGATCGGCTCGACCTGCCAGACGGGCACGTCCTCCTCGTCCGCCGCCCAGGTCGTGGGGATGCGGCCACCCGGCTCGCGGACGCCAGAGAGCACGTCGGCGAGCGCCCCGCCGGTCTCCTGCCCGGGGAACCAGGTCAGCAGCACAGCGGGGGCGTCCTCCAGCCAGGGGAGGATGACCGGGCCACCCGAGTTCACGACGACGACGGTGCTCGGGTTGACCGCGAGCACGCGGCGCACCAGCTCGTCCTGCCCGGCAGGGAGGCGCAGGCCGGTGCGGTCGAAGCCCTCCGACTCGAGGGTCTCGGTGGTGCCCACGACGACGACCGCGATATCGGAGGCTGCGGCCAGCTCGACCGCGCGCTCCAGCTCCGCCTCGGGATCGGCGAACGGCTCCTCGTAGCCGAAGGTGAACATGACCGCCGCGAGGCCGGCCTGCTGCTGCGGCCGGTGCTCCAGGCGCAGCGACACGCTCTCTCCGGCCTTCAGCCGCACGGGGAACGACTGCTTGGGCGGGTTGAGGAACGCCATGAACGGGTCGGTGCCATCGGGGAAGAACAGCCCGTCGCTCTTCAGCTCGCCGTCCACCTCGAACCGGAACAGCCCGAGACCGGCGAAGCCGACCGCGTACTCGCCGTCCTCCGGCGCCGTGAACTCGGCCGTCGCCTCCACGACAGCGGTGTCGCCGAGGATGGGGTCGCCCAGCCAGACCAGCTTGCCGGAGGTGCGGTGCTCGTCGAGCAGCACGTCGCCCGCCTCGCTCAGGAACCGCACGTGCAGCCCCGGCTCGCCGGTGACCGGGTCGGTGGCGACGCCGCCGTCGATCGGGAGGACCGACTCCGACGACTTGACGCCCGCCGCGTACCGCACGCGGTCGGCGCCGAACGCCTCCGCCAGCCCGTCGAACGGCGTGACGACGTGGTCGGGGAAGACCGTCGCCGAGCCGCCGCCCTGCGTGCGGGCGATGCGGGCGTGCTCGCCGACGACCGCGACGCTCAGGTGCGCGGACGCGTCGAGGGGCAGCACGCCGCCCTCGTTGCGCACGAGCACCATGCCGTCGGCCGCAGCCTCCCGCAGCAGCGCGTCGATGTCCTCCTGGGGCCACGGCTGCGCGAGGGGGGCCGCGGCCTCCACGCCCTCGAGCGCGCCGAGGCGCCCGGCGAGACGGAGGATGCGGCGCACCTTCTCGTCGATGGCGGCCTCGTCGACCTCGCCCGAGCGCACGGCAACCACGAGCGCGTCGCCCCAGACGCCCTCCGGGCCGGGCATCGCGAGATCCTGCGCCGCACGTCCGGCGGCGACGGTGTCGCGCACGCCCATCCAGTCGGAGACCACGACGCCGTCGAAGCCCCACTCCTCCTTCAGCGGGGAGTGCAGCAGGTCGTTCTCGGTCATCGTCACGCCGTTGACGGAGTTGTACGACGACATCACCAGCCAGGCGCCGCCCTCGACGACCATGCGCTCGAACGGGGCGAGGTAGACCTCGCGCAGGGTCCGCTCGTCCACGTTGACATCGACGGTCATGCGGTCGGTCTCGCTGTCGTTCGCCACGTAGTGCTTGGGCGTGGCGCCCACGCCGCACGACTGGACGCCCTTCACGAACGCGGTGCCGACGACGCCCGAGAGCCACGGGTCTTCGCTGTAGGCCTCGAAGTGGCGGCCTCCGCGCGGCGAGCGCTGGATGTTGACGGTCGGGCCGAGCGCGACGCCGACGCCCTTGCGGCGGGCCTCCGCGGCGATCAGCTGCCCGAGACGGTGCACCCGCTCGACGTCCCACGACGCGGCGAGGGAGGTCGGCGACGGCAGGCTCGCGGACGAGTCGCGCTCGTCCCACAGCTGCCCGCGGATGCCGGCCGGCCCGTCGGAGACCACGATGGTCTCCAGGCCGATCTGCGGTTCGTCGTGCAGCGTCCAGAAGGACGCGCCCGTGAGGAGGCGCACCTTCTGCTCGAGCGAGAGCGAGCCGAGCAGGCCGTCGAGGAACTCGTCCGCGACGTCGGTGGCGGTGGTGATGTCGGTCATGCGGGTGGTTCTCCTAGCGGACGGACTTGATCGGGAGGACCGCGAAGGCGCCGAGGAGGGCGATCACGATGCCGATCGGGAACAGCGCGGCATAGCCGCCGAGCGAGAGGATGACGATGCTCGCGATTCCGGGGGCGAGCGTCTGCGGCAGCGTGGCCGCGATGTTGAGGACGCCGAGGTCTTTCGCGAAGTCGTCCTTCGACGGAAGCACCTCGCTCATGAGCGCGGTGTCCACAGCCTGGAACGCGCCGAAGCCGAGACCCGCGACGAACGAGAACAACATCATGCCGACGAGCGACGGAAGGATCAGCGGGAAGAGCATGGACAGTGCCATGACCGACCCGGCGACGATGACGACCACCTTGCGTCGACCGAGCTTGTCGGAGAGCGGGCCGCCGATGAGGGTCGTGATGATCGTGCCCGCCATGCTGATGAGGCTCAGCACGGGAACGAAAGCACCGGCCTTCGCGCCGAGCCCGACGTAGTCGCGAAGGATGAAGAGCTGGTAGCCGGTGACCATGAAGTAGCCCGCGTAGAGCAGGAGACGGCCGGTGAAGCCCCAGAAGAAGTCCGGGTGCTTGACCGGGTTCACCCAGAAGGTGCGGAGGAACGCGCCGAGGCTGAACGGCGGCTTCGGCTCGCCCTTGTTGGAACGGTCGGGGTTGAAGACGACGAACAGCACGAGGACGATCAGCGCGAAACCGGCGAAGACGAAGTAGCCCGCAGACAGATTCGACAGGAACATCGCTCCGACGATGCTGCCACCGAGTGCGCCGACCATCAGACCGAGACCGGACAGCGACGAGAAGGTGCCTCGTGCGCCGCTCGGCACGCGGTCGGGCAGGATCGCCGAGAGCGGCCCCTGTGCGAAGTTGTAGCAGACCTGCACCATGACCCAGGCGATGCCGACCTGGAGGATGGTGTTGGACACGCCCATGAAGACCAGCGACAGGCCACCGAGGAGGCCACCTGCGACCATCCACGGCGCGCGCCGTCCGAAGCGGCTGCGCGTGCGGTCGGAGACCAGGCCCGCGATCGGCTGGGCCACCATCGCGGCGAAGGCACCGATCACCGAGATCAGACCGAAGGCTCCGATGCTCGCCTTCTCGCCGACGATGTTCGTGATCTGGGTCGGAAGCAGAAGCCCCGGAACGGCACCCCAGATGCCGAACACCGCGATGTTCGCCAGCATCATCCACAGCATCAGCTTGAGCAGCTTGCCGCGCACCTTGACCTTCTGCGGGGCCTGGGCCGACACCGCGGAGGTGGGAGCGGCCGAGAACGCCGAGTCGGCGGTGGTCAGGGTCGAGCCGAGCGCCACGCTGTCGGGCGCGCCGGACAGGTTCGGCGGGAGGGTGGGCTGCACCGGGCGGGGGCCTTCGGGGAAGTCATCAGACGGCGTTGTCACGGGGAATGTCCTTTCAGAGCAGGCGACGTTGCGTGCTAACACGCGTAACCATACGGGACGCGATTCACGAATACAAGCCGTCGCTCGGTTTTTGATAACGCGTGTAAGCAGATCCACTGCCGAGACCTAGACTGAACACACCATGTTCACGCCGCAGGTCGTCAAAGCCCCGACGAGCGCCGATGTCGCCCTCGCCGCCGGCGTCTCGCGCGCGACCGTCTCGTTCGTGCTCAACGACAAGCCGAACTCGCGGGTCTCCGACGACACCCGGCACCGTGTGCTGGAGGCCGCGCGCCTCCTCGGCTACACCCCCAACACCGCGGCGCGGTCGCTCGCGAGCGGGGAGGCTGTGGCCGGCCTGCTGCTCGCGGCCTCCACCTCCGACCACGGCGCGACGGTCGAGCGCACGTTCGACGCGCTGCTCGGCCGCACGGTCGACGACGGCACCGACGCGCTGCGCCATGCCGACACCGCGGCCACCGGCGCCGAGGCCGGCCAGCTCTGGGCGAAACTGCGGCCGGAGGCCGTGCTCGCAGAAGCCGAGCGGTGCGACGAGGCGGCGACCGAGGTACTGCGCCTCGCGGGCGTGCGCGCCCTCATCGTGCACGGCACCGAGGCGGTGGAGTACGCACCGTCGCTCGTCATCCCGCAGCGACCTTTCGGAAGCCTCGCGATCGAACACCTGGCCGCACTCGGGCACCGGCACGTCGTCTACCTGACGCCCGCCCAGCCCGGTCCGGCCGCTGCCGAGCGGCTCGCCGGCGCCCAGGAGGCCGCCGAGTGGCTGCGCGTACGTCTCGACGTCACGCACGCCGCCGCCTCCGCCCGCACCCTGCGCGACTGGGCGCACGGCCACCGCTACGACCCCGCCGCGCCGACCGCGGTGGCGGCAGCCGACGACGGGATCGCGATGGCGGCCATCCGCGCGCTCGCCGACGCCGGCCTCCGCGCGCCGAGCGACCTGTCGGTGGTGGGCGCCGACGACCATCCGGCCGGCGCCGACTTCGTCCCGCGCCTCAGCACCGTCACGTTCGACGCCGAGTCGCTCGCGACGGACCTCCTCGAGGCGTACACGCGGATGCGTGCCGGCGAGCGCGTCGAGCGGCTTCAGGCGCCGGCGGTGCGGCTGGTGGCGCGGGAGTCCTCCGCGGCCCCATCGTTCGCGGCCTAGCCCCTCCGCCATCCCGTCCTCCACGCCCCCCGGTCTCGGGATGCCCGGCGGCGAACGGGGGTAGACCGCCCGGTTAGGGTGGAAGGCGTGGGGATTCTCGCCTGGCTCACACTCGCACTCGGCCTGCTCGCCGCCTATCCGGCCTGGCGATTCGGCGTGCGCGCGTGGCGGTTCCGCGCGGGGCCGACGATCCGGGCGGCGTTGATCGGTCAGGTCGCCGGGCTGGCTTTCATCCTGCTCTGGTGCGTCTTCGCGCCGCGACCCGATCTGGGCGGTATCGGCTGGTTCGCGATCGCGCTCGCGTCGCTCGCCGTGCCGCTCGCCCTCGGCGACATGCTCCAGTCGCGCGACGGTCTGCGCACGGTCGCGCTGACGCTCGCGATCGTGACCGGCCTGGCCGGCGCGGCGGTGACCGCTCTGACGCTGCAGCCGACGCTCGCGACGGCGACCATCGCCGGCACGGCGGTGCCGCTGACACCGGACAACCTCGCGAACGGCGCGCAGCTGACCGTGCGCATCCCGCCGACCGCATCCGGGTTCTCCGCCCGCGACGCCCACCTGTTCGTGCCTTCCGGCTGGTTGCGCCACCCCGCGACAACGCGCCCGGTGGTCGAGATGATGATGGGCCAGCCGGGGAGGCCGACCCTTGGCGCCACGCTCGACGCCCTCCACAGCCTGGGCGCCGAACGGCTGGACGACGCCCCGTTCGTGCTCGTCGTCGATCAGCTCGGCGCGATCGACAAGAACCCGCCGTGCAGCGACACCGACGCGGGCGAGCTCGACACCTACCAGTCGAAGGATGTGCCCGACTGGATCCGCGCCAACCTGCCTGCCAGCGGCGACCGCCAGGACTGGGTGATCGCCGGCTATTCACACGGCGGCGAATGCGCGGCCTACCTGGGCGCGAAGCACCCCGGGACCTGGGGGAACGTCGTCGACATCTCCGGCCCCGACAAGCCCGGCGAGCACCGCCCGGTCTCCACGCGCGACACATACTACGGCGGCAGCCAGGCCGCGTTCGAGGCCACCTGGCCCGCGCATGTCCTGGCCACCACGAAGTACCCCGAACCGATGACCGGGATCTTCGTCGCCGGCGAGCTGGACTCGCACTTCCGGCCGCAGGTGGAGGCCACGGCCACGGCCGCGGAGAACGCGGGGTGGAAGGTCACCTACTGGGTGGTCCCCCACTCGACCCACACCGAGGCCCTCGAGCCCGGGCTCGCGACCGCTTACAACCAGCTCATCCCGCGCTGGCTCTCCACGGGTGCGATCCCGCCGACCGACCGGTTCCTCTGCACGCCCGACCAGGATGCGCGAGCCTGCGGGCTGACCCAGGTCGCGGCCGTCAGCGGCACAGTCACCATCGTCGACCTCAGCGCGCTCGCCGCCTTCCTGGGGACGCAGCTGTTGCTCTTCTTCACTCGCCGCCGCACCGTCGCCGCCACCGACGCCGAGTAAGCACGCTGACGCTGAAGACATTCGTCACGAATGTCGACATTCGTGGCACGAAAGACGACATTCGTGACGAAACTCAGGCGGTCACGGCCTCCCGTGCGGCCGTGAAGGCGTCGACGCACCGGTGGATCTCCTCGTCGGTGTGCGCCGCCGAGAGCTGCACGCGGATGCGCGCCTTGCCGCGCGGCACCACCGGGAACGAGAACGCGGTGACGTAGACGCCGTGCTTCTGCATCTCGTCGGCGATCCGCGCGGTGAGCGCGGCGTCGCCGAACATCACCGGCACGATGGGGTGCTCACCCGGCAGGAGGTCGAACCCGGCCTCCGTCATCAGCTCGCGGAACAGCACCGCGTTGCCCAGCAGTTGCGCACGCAGATCATCCGACTGCTCGAGCAGGTCGAGCGCGGCCAGCGTTCCCGCGACAATCGAAGGCGCGAGCGTGTTCGAGAACAGGTAGGGGCGCGCGCGCTGACGCAGAAGGTCGACGATCTCCTGCCGCGACGAGACGTAGCCTCCCGACGCCCCTCCGAGCGCCTTGCCGAAGGTGCCGGTGTAGATGTCGACGCGGTCGGCGACGCCGCAGAACTCCGGCGTCCCGCGGCCGTGCTCGCCGACGAAGCCGACGGCGTGCGAGTCGTCCACGAAGACCAGTGCGCCGAACTCGTCGGCCAGGTCGCAGATCTCGCGCAGCGGGGCGATGTAGCCGTCCATGGAGAACACGCCGTCGGTGACGATCACGGTGAAGCGGGCGCCGGCGTCGCGAGCGGCGGTCAGCTGCGCTCGGAGGTCATCCATGTCGCGGTTCCTGTATCGGTAGCGCTGCGCCTTCGACAGCCGGATGCCGTCGATGATCGACGCATGGTTGAGCTCGTCGGAGACGATCGCGTCCTCCGCCGAGAACAGGGTCTCGAAGACGCCGCCGTTCGCGTCGAAGCACGACGAGAACAGGATGGTCGCCTCCGTGCCGAGGAACGCGGACACGCGGCGCTCCAGCACGAGGTGCTGCTCCTGCGTGCCGCAGATGAACCGCACACTCGCCATCCCGTAGCCCCAGTCGTCGAGCGCGGCCTTCGCGGCATCGCGGAGGGTGGGATGGTCGGCCAGGCCGAGGTAGTTGTTGGCGCAGAAGTTGAGCACCTCGGCGCCGTCGGCGGTGATCAGAGCGGCCTGCGGGCCGTGGATGCTGCGCTCGCGCTTGGTGAGCCCGGCCTCCTCGATCTCCGTCAGCTGCGCCGCGAGGTGCTCGCGAAACGTCCCGTACATCAGAGCTCCGTCCAGTCGAGGATGACCTTGCCGCCACCGGCCGAGGCCGCAGCGGCGAACCCCTTCTCCCAGTCGCGGGCGGGGAAACGGTCGGACACGATCGAGGCGATGGAGTCGTGCAGCGGCTTGGAGGTCTGCAGCATGGCGCCCATCGCGTTCCAGGTCTCGAACATCTCGCGCCCGTAGATGCCCTTGAGCGTGAGCATGTGGGTGACGACGATGCCCCAGTCCACCGAGATCTTCTGGCTCGGGAGGCCGAGCATCGCGATACGGCCGCCGTGGTTCATGTTCTCGATCATCGATGGCAGCGCCGTCGGAGCGCCGCTCATCTCGAAGCCGACGTCGAAGCCCTCGCGCATGCCGAGCGCCCGCTGGGCCTCCCGGATGTCGTGCTTCGAGACATCGACGGTGAAGTCGGCGCCCATGCCCTTCGCCAGCTCGAGCCGCTGCGCGCTGACGTCGGTGCCGACGATGAAGCGGGCGCCCACGTGCCGGGCGACGGCGATCGCCATCAGCCCGATCGGCCCGCAGCCGGTGACGAGCACGTCCTCCCCCACCACGGGGAACGCCAGCGCGGTGTGGACGGCGTTGCCGAGCGGGTCGAAGAGCGCCCCGACCTCCGGCTCGACGCCGGTGTGGTGCACCCAGACGTTCGTCGCGGGCAGCACGAGGTATTCGGCGAAGGCGCCGTCGCGCTGCACGCCGACACCCTTCGTGCGGATGCACATCTGGCGGCGGCCGGCGCGGCAGTTGCGGCACGTGCCGCAGACGATGTGCCCCTCGCCCGAGACTTTGTCGCCGACCTCCACGTCGTGCACCAGATCGCCGACCTCCACGACCTCGCCGTAGAACTCGTGACCGGGCACCAGCGGTGCGGCGACAGCGGAGGCCGCCCAGTCGTCCCAGCGCAGGATGTGCAGATCGGTTCCGCAGATGCCGGTGCGGAGCACCCGGATCTTGACGTCCTCCGGGCCGATCTGCGGCTCCGGGACGTCGACCAGGGCCAGCCCGGGCCCGGCGTCGCTCTTGTACAGGGCTCTCATGTTCGCCATCCTCGTGGGGTCATGCGGTGTGCGTCGTCGCGTGGCCTCCCTCGCCTTGTGAGCCGGAGGCCGCGCACCAGCCTACCCGCCTGCGCGCTTTGCATCCGTGCCCGGGGACGGGTGACTGCCACCGCGGCCGGATGGTCAGTATGCTCTGCGCCATGACGGGAGAACTGGTCACCGGAGGCGCGCCTCCCGCCGACGGCGGACGACCGTGGACGGACGCCGACAGCGCAATCTGGCACACCGCCCGCCTCCTCGCGACGGTGGAGAGCGGAGCCGTTCCGGACGAGGGCATCCGCACGCTCTTCCCGCTGCACGACGGCGAGGTTGCGATCGCGCAGGGCACCTACACCGTGGACTCCATGCGTGCCATCAGCGACGGGAGCTATCAGCGGTCGGGCTCGTTCGCGTTCGGCACGGGCGCCCTCGGACTCGCGCTCACCGCTGGGACGCTCGCCGCCAACGCCTCCCAGAACAACGCGGCCCGTGCGCAAGCCTCGGCCGACGCGCAGGTGGTCTGGCGTCCCGACCACGCCGGCCTGCTCACGGTCACGAACCTCGGCTTCTGGATCGTCACCAGCACCGGCACCTTCTGGTGGGACTGGGCGTCCGTCGACCTGATGCAGGTGGTCGCGTTCAACACCGTCGTACTGCAGGGCCGCTCGGAGCACGGCCCGGTCACCTGGCGCATCTTCTCGTACTGGTCGGAGCTGGTGTTCGTGCTGTGGGCGCGGGCGCGGCACCCCGGCCACCCGCAGCTCGCCGACCGCGCGTGGCTGCCGGAGCGATGGGAGGCGTGGGCGGCCACTGTCGGTCATCCGCTGCCGATCGCTCCCGGCGCCTGACGGGGCTGTGCACGCGGCGATAGAGTGCGGTCATGAAGCGCGCACTGATCGTGATCGACGTGCAGAACGAGTACGTCACGGGCAATCTGAAGATCTGCCACCCCGACCTGATGACGTCGATCCCGAACATCGAGGTCGCGATGGATGCGGCAGCCGACCACGGCGTGAAGCTCGTGCTCGTGCAGCACATCGAGGACGAAGGCTCTCCGGTGTTCGCGCGCGGCTCGGAGGGCGCCGCCCTGCACTCGTCGGTCGCCGACCGCACGCCCGACCTGCTGCTGACCAAGCACGATGTCTCGTCGTTCGCGGGGACCGGGCTCGAGCAATGGCTGCGCTCGGAGGAGATCGACACGGTCACCATCGCCGGGTACATGACGCAGCACTGCTGCGCGGGCACCGCGCGCGACGCGGCGGCCCTCGGCTTCACGGTGGAGTTCCTCTCCGACGCGACGGGCACGCTCGACCTGGTCAACCCGGCGGGCTCGATCTCGGCGGACGCCCTCCACATCAGCGTGCTCGTCACGATGGACTCCGAGTTCGCCGCGGTCGCGACGACCGAGGAGTGGACGCTCGCAGTGGAGGCCGGCGACACTCTCCCGGTGTCGAACCTGTGGGACAGCACCGGCCACGCGCGCATCCCGGGCAAGCACGAGGAGCTGCACAAGCTGATGCGGGAGGTGCGCGCGGGCATCGACCGCGACATCGCGGCGGAAGAGGCGCACGAGTTCGCCAACACGCTGTATGTCGGCCAAGGAGCGTCGACGTCGTTGTGAGGCGTGCTCCTGAGCGCGCCCTCATGAACACCTCCTCACCTCCAGGCCCTCCCACCTGAAAGCCCGCTCCACGGCGTCCCCCGCCCGGTGAACGCCGCGTGAAGGCTGGGCGAGGAGTGGGTCGCGCGCATGGTGGCGCGTGCGTGCGGCGGCCAGGATCGACGAGGTTGAACGCCCCCATTCGGGGGCGGCCTCTCGAAAGGATGCTGATGGCCCCCATGAGACGAACCGCCGGATCGCGGTTCCTCGGCGCGAGCGCCGCCATCGTCGGCGGCGCACTGCTCGTCGGCGTGACCGCCGCGCCCTCCCTCGCCGATGACGGCCGCGACGGACAGGGCGGCGACCGAGACGGTCGCACCACGGTGAAGCACGTTCTGCTGCTGTCGGTGGACGGCCTCCACCAGAAGGACCTCGACTGGTACGTGCGCACCCACCCGAGCTCGGCGATGGCCTCCCTCGCCGCGCACGGCACGGACTACACGCGGGCCTCGACCCCGGTGCCGTCCGACTCGTTCCCCGGGATGGTCGCTCAAGTCACCGGCGGCAACCCCGGCACGACGGGCGTCTACTACGACGACACGTACAACCACGCACTGCTCCCGGCCGGGACCACGAACTGCACGGGCGCAAAGCCCGGTGCGGAGGTCGCCTTCACCGAGGCTGCAGACAAGGACCAGTCCAGCATCGACGCCGGTCAAGGCCTGTCGGGCCTCCCCGGCAGCATCCTCTCGATGACCGGGACGCCGGCCACACTGCTCGACCCGGCTCAGCTGCCGGTCGACCCCGCCACCTGCAAGCCGGTCTACCCGCACCAGTACATCAAGGTGAACACGGTGTTCGAGGTCGCCAAGCAGGCCGGCCTCCGCACCGCGTGGAGCGACAAGCACCCGGCCTATGAGATCCTCAACGGCCCGTCGGGCACCGGAGTGGACGATCTGTTCACCCCGGAGATCAATAGCGACGCCACCGGCTTCGGCGGCGACTGGACCCAGGACAACCTGGCCACGCAGCAGTACGACGGCTACAAGGTGCAGGCCGTGCTCAACGAGATCGACGGCAAGGACCACTCGGGCACGAAGGCCGAGCCGGTCCCGGCCATCTTCGGCATGAACTTCCAGACGGTGTCGACCGCGCAGAAGCTCCCGACCTCCGACGGGCTCGCGGGAGGCTACCTCGCCGACGGATCGACGCCCGGACCGCTGCTGAGCAAGGCGCTCGACTACGTGGACGCGTCGCTGGGCGCCTTCACCTCGGAGCTGAAGAAGACCGGCCACGCGGGTGACACCACGGTCATCCTGTCGGCCAAGCACGGCCAGTCCCCGATGGACCCGGCCGCGCTCAAGCGCGTCGACGACGGCACGATCATCGCCGGCCTCGACGCCGCGTGGACCGCCGCCCACCCGGGAGCGGGCGACCTCGTGGCGTTCTCGACCGACGACGACATCATGCAGCTGTGGCTGAACGAGCACACCCAGGCCGCCGCCGACTTCGCCAAGCAGTACCTGGCGACGCACACCGCGACGGGCAACACCGCCTCCAAGGCGCCGATCACGGTGCAGGCGTCGGGCCTGACGACGATCTACGCGGGTGCGGGAGTCGCGAAGTACTTCGGCACCGCCGCGACCGACCCGCGCATCCCGGACGTCCTGGGCATCGCGCAGACCGGCGTGGTCTACACGGGCGGCACCTCCAAGATCGCGGAGCACGGCGGCGCGAGCGCCGACGACCGCAATGTGCCGATCCTCGTCTCGGAGCCGGGTGCGAAGCACGCTCAGCGGATCGCCGCCCCGGTCGAGACGACCCAGATCGCGCCGACCATCCTCGGCCAGCTCGGCCTCGACCCGCGCGCCCTCCAGGCCGTGAAGATCGAGGGGACGAAAGCCCTCCCGGCCTCGCAGCGGTAACCCCGAAGACTGAGGGGCACGTCGTTGTCACTTTCCGGACGGAGAAGTGACAACGACGTGCCCCTCGGCGTTCTCACCGGGTGCCAGCGGCAGGGTGCTACCGCTCCAGCGGCCTCCACACCACGACCTGGTTGCTGCGGCGCACGCGGGTGCCCGCGCGCATCGAGACGACCTCGCCCTCCGAGCCGGCCGCGAAGACACGGCGGCCGGGGCGGTTGAGCAGTTCGTCGGCGAGCGCCGACTCGAGCTCGCGCACGCGGTCGCTCAGGGCGTTCACGTGGTCCTCGAGCTCCAGGATGCGGCGGATGCCCTCGAGGCTCACGCCCTCGGAGCCGAGGCGCGCGATCTCCTGCAGCTTCTCGACGTCGCGCATCGAGTAGCGGCGCGACTTGCCGGCCGTCCGGCCCGGGCTCACGAGCCCGAGCCGGTCGTACTGGCGCAGCGTCTGCGGGTGCATCCCGGCAAGCTCGGCGGCGATCGAGATGACGAAGACCTGGGTGTTCTCGTCCATGGCTAGCTCCTGGCCTTGGCGAGAATGTCCTCCCTGGGCTTCTCGTCGGGGAGCTTCTCGGCGAACGCCTCCAGGGCCTCCTTGGCCTCGGCGGACAGGTGCGACGGCACCGCGATCTGCACCACGGCCAGCAGGTCGCCGGCGCCCTTCGCGGTCTGGACGCCGCGGCCCTTCACGCGCAGCACACGGCCGCCCGGAGTGCCGGGCGCCACGCGCAGCTTGACGGGGTCGCCGCCCAGCGTCGGCACCTCGATGGTCGCGCCCAGCGCGGCCTCGGCGAACGTGACCGGCACGGTCACCCGCAGGTTGAGGCCGTCGCGCTCGAACACCGGGTGCTTGCGCACGGTCACGGTGAGGACGATGTCGCCGGCCTCACCGCCGTCCGGGCTGGGCTGGCCCTTGCCGCGCAGCTTGATCTTCTGGCCGTCGGCGACCCCGGCGGGGATCTTCACCTTGAACGGCTTGCCGTCGGCTGCCTGGAGGCTGATGGTCTCGCCCTTGGTGGCGGTGACGAAGTCGATGGTGGTGTGCGCGGTCACGTCGTTGCCGCGGGTGGGGCCGCCGTAGCCGCGGAAGCCGCCGCTGGCCGAGCCGAACCGCCCGTTGCCGAACAGGCCGCCGAAGACGTCGTCGAAGCCGCCCTGGCCGCCGCCCTGCTGGAATGTGTACCGCTGCCCGCCGGCGCCCTGCGTGCCGAACATCCCGCCGAACACGTCGTCGAAGCCGCCCTGGCCTCCCGAGCCCGGCGCGGTGAATCGCGCGCCCGAGCCCATGGCGCGGATCTGGTCGTACTCCTTGCGCTGCTCGGGATCGCTCAGCACCGAGTTGGCCTCGCTGATCTCCTTGAACTTGGCCTCGGCGGCCGCGTCGCCCGGGTTGGAGTCCGGGTGGTACTTGCGGGCGAGCTTGCGATAGGTCTTCTTGAGCTCGGCCTCGCTGACGTCCTTGGAGACGCCTAGGACCTTGTAGAAGTCCTTGTCGAACCAGTCCTGGCTTGCCACGGCGCCTCCTCTCCTGTCGGTGTCATGTGTTTCGAAGTCTGCATGTTCTGTCGAGCGAGGAGCGGCGGGACACGCGTCCCGCCGCTCCTGGCGCTCATCGTCCGGCCCGTCAGGCCGGGGTGGAGACGACCACCTTCGCGACCCGCACCACGGTGGAGCCCAGCCGATAGCCGGTCTCCACCACCTCGGCGACGGTGTCGGCCGTCACGTCGGGGGAGGGCTGCTGGAAGATCGCCTCGTGGATCTGCGGGTCGAAGGGCTCGCCCTTCTCGCCGTACGGGGTGAGACCGAGCCGCTCGACCGCCGTGCGCAGCTTGCCCGCGATGGTCGCGAACGCGCTGCCCTCCGTCAGGTCGCCGTGCTTGTCCGCACGCTCCAGGTCGTCGAGCACCGGGATGAGGCCCTTGACGGCCTCGCCGACGGCGCGTTCGCGCTCGACCTCCCGGTTCGCCTCGGTGCGCTTGCGGTAGTTCGCGTACTCCGCGGTCACCCGCTGGAGGTCGGCGAGCCGCTCCGCCGCGAGCTGGTCGGCCGTGGTCTGGCCCGACAGGACGTCGAGGTCGTCGTCCGAGAGGACGCTCCGATCGTCATCGTCGGCCGGACCCACGTCGACCAGCTCTTCGTGCGCGAGGTCGTGCTCTTCGCCCTGCGGCTCGCGAACCTTGCCGGTCTCGGGGTCGATCCTCCGCTTGTCACGGATGATCGGCTCCTCGCGCTCCGGCTCCTCCGAGCCGTGCCCGTCGCGGTTCTGGTCGCCCATGGTTACTTCTTCTCCTCGTCATCGACGACCTCGGCGTCGATGACGTCCTCATCGTCGGAGGAGGAGCCCTCACCCTGAGCGCCCGCGTCGCCCGCGTCGCCCGCGTCGCCGGCCGGCGCCTCGGACGCCTGCGCAGCCGAGTAGATCGCCTGACCCAGCTTCTGCTGGCTCTCGTTGAGCTTGTCGTACGCGGTCTTCACGGCCTCGTCGTCGTCGCCGGCGAGTGCGGCCTTGAGACCGTCGACGTCGCCCTGGACCTCGTTCTTGACGTCCTCCGGGAGCTTGTCCTCGTTGTCCTTGATCAGCTTCTCGATCGAGTAGACGAGCTGCTCGGCCTGGTTGCGGGTCTCGGCGGACTCGCGGCGCTTCTTGTCCTCCGCCGCGTGCTCCTCGGCCTCGCGCACCATGCGCTCGATGTCGTCCTTCGGCAGGCTGGAGCCGCCGGTGATCGTCATCGACTGCTCCTTGCCGGTGCCCTTGTCCTTGGCGGACACGTGCACGATGCCGTTGGCGTCGATGTCGAAGGTGACCTCGATCTGCGGGATGCCGCGGGGCGCCGGGGCGATGCCGGTCAGCTCGAAAGTGCCGAGCGGCTTATTGTCGCGGGTGAACTCGCGCTCGCCCTGGAAGACCTGGATCGCGACGGACGGCTGGTTGTCGTCGGCCGTGGTGAAGGTCTCGCTGCGCTTGGTGGGGATGGCCGTGTTGCGCTCGATGAGCTTGGTCATGATGCCGCCCTTGGTCTCGATGCCGAGGGACAGCGGGGTGACGTCGATCAGGAGGACGTCCTTGCGCTCGCCCTTGAGGACACCGGCCTGCAGGGCGGCGCCGACGGCGACGACCTCGTCCGGGTTCACGCCCTTGTTGGGCTCCTTGCCGCCGGTCTCCTGCTTCACGAGCTCGCTCACTGCGGGCATGCGGGTGGAGCCGCCGACGAGCACGACGTGCGCGATGTCGCCGACCTTGATGCCGGCCTCACGGATGACGTCCTGGAACGGCTTCTTGGTGCGGTCGAGGAGGTCGCTGGTCATCTGCTCGAACTGGGCACGGGTGAGCGTCTCGTCGAGGTTGGCCGGGCCGTTCTCGGTGAGCGACAGGTAGGGCAGCTGGATGCTGGTGCTCATCGAGGAGCTGAGCTCCTTCTTGGCCTGCTCCGCGGCCTCCTTGAGGCGTTGCAGCGCGATCTTGTCCTTCGAGACGTCGACACCGGTCGAGTCCTTGAAGCGCTTGATCAGCCAGTCGACGACGCGCTGGTCCCAGTCGTCGCCGCCGAGGCGGTTGTCGCCGGCCGTCGCGCGCACCTGGATGGTGGAGAAGTCGTCGTCCTTGCCCACCTCGAGGAGGGAGACGTCGAACGTACCGCCACCGAGGTCGAAGACGAGGATGAGCTCGTCCTCCTTGCCCTTGTCGAGGCCGTACGCGAGCGCGGCAGCGGTCGGCTCGTTGATGATGCGGAGCACGTTGAGGCCCGCGATCTCACCGGCCTCCTTGGTGGCCTGGCGCTCGGCGTCGTTGAAGTACGCCGGAACGGTGATGACCGCGTCGGTGACGGTGTCGCCGAGGTACTGCTCGGCGTCGCGCTTCAGCTTCTGGAGGATTCGGGCCGAGATCTCCTGGGCGGTGTACTTCTTGCCGTCGATCTCGGTGGTCCAGTCGGTGCCCATGTGGCGCTTGACGGACGAGATGGTGCGGTCGACGTTGGTGACCGCCTGGCGCTTCGCGGTCTCGCCGACGAGCACCTCGCCGTCCTTGGTGAAGGCGACGACGGACGGGGTGGTGCGGAAGCCCTCCGCGTTGGCGATGACCGTGGGCTCGCCGCCCTCGAGCACCGAGACGACGGAGTTCGTGGTTCCGAGGTCGATTCCTACTGCACGTGACATATGTGCTTTCTCTCCTTTGTTGCTGGCTTCGTGTGCCGTGTAAGTCTGGGGTCAAGAGTTGAGCCTCGACGGCTCAAGCCTGTCATCCTGGCGGGGATGCTGTCAAGCCGTAAATCCCAAAACTTGAGTACATCTGGCTCAACTTTGGGAGTGACGAGAATATTCCCTGGTCAGGGCTGAAGTCCCGCCACGTCCCACCCTCCGTCCGGGCGGCGCTCGAAACGCAACCGCCGATGCAGCCTGTCGGCACTGCCCTGCCAGAACTCGATGGACGACGGCACCAGCCGATAGCCGAGCCAGTCGGCTGTGCGCTCGATCGGATGGCCCGCCGCGAGCAGCGCCTCCGCGCGCTCGCGCAGCTCCGAGAGGCCGGCGAGCGGCTCGTCCTGCCGCGAGACGACCGTCGCAGCGCGGGCGGCGGGCGGCCGGTCGGCGAAGAGGGCATCGGAGGCGGAAGCGCTCAGGACCTCCACCGGGCCGTCGAGGCGCAGCTGCAGAGCGAGCTCGCGCCAGTAGAGTGTCAGGCTGGCGCGAGGGTTGGCGGCAAGGTCCCGGCCCTTTCTGCTGGTCGACGACGTGCCGAACACGGCGCCGTCGGCCGTGAGCTCCGCGAGGCGCAGCGTGCGCGACGACGGCACGCCGTCCGGCGTCGCCGTGGCCAGCGTCGCGGCAAGCGCCTCCGGAACGCCGCGGCGCTGGGCCAGCGCCAGCCAGTCCGCCACGAGTTCTCCGGGGTCGGCCGGCGCATCGGCCGCGGCGGGCAGAACGAGGCCGGCGTCGCCGGCGAGGAAGTCGGACATGCCCCGACCGTACCCGGATCCGTTCAGCCGAGCACCGGGGCGTCGCTGTCCGAGGGCGCAGGGTCGGGCAGGCGGCGCATCCGGAGGGCGTTGCCCGCGCCCAGGAGGCCGGCGACCAGCGGCACCAGCAGGGCGACCTGCAGGGCGATCGGCCGCGCCTCCGTGTTGATGCGGACGACCTCCGCACGGACCGCGGGAGTCTCGGTGGCGAGCTGCTTCTCGAGCTGGGTGTTCGACATCACCTGCGCGTCCTCCTCGAGCGCCGTGGCGACCTGCTGCTTGTCGTCGGCCGGGAGCACGGTGCTGGCGTTCGCCATCGACGTGAACGTGAAGGCCAGCGTCGCGAGCATGATCGCGCCGGCGAAGGCCAGTCCGAAGGACAGCCCGAACGACCCGGCCGCGGAATTGACACCGGCGGCCTCGCTGACGCGCTCGTCGCTGATCGGCGACAGCGTGTAGTTGTTGAGCTGCGAGACGAGGAGGCCGAGGCCGGCGCCCGAGATGATCAGCGGCACGGTGAGGAACCAGCCGTTCGTCGCGATGGGCACGATCGGCAGCAGGATGACGATGCCGGCCACGGAGAGCACGAACCCGAGCAGGATCAGGTTGGCCGGCCTCCCCTTGGCCGCGCGGCCGGCCAGGAGGGCGACGACGAACATGCTCAGCGACAGCGGTGCGATCGACAGGCCGGCCTGCAGCGCGTTGTACTCCAGGACCATCTGCAGGTAGATCGGCAGGGCGATCATCGTTCCGCCGAGGGAGACCTGCTGCAGCAGCTGCCCGCTCACGCCGCTGCGGAAGAGCTTCGACGAGAACAGCGCGGGGTCGAGCAGCGTCGCCTTGCCGCGCCGGCTGCGGGAGCGCAGCCAGAACACCAGCCCGGCGAGCGCGGCCACGCCGATCACGATGAGCAGGAGGACGTACTCGCCACCCTCCTGCCAGACCAGGATGCCGGTGACGATGCCGCCCATCCCAACGACCGACAGCAGCGCGCCGACCAGGTCGATCGACCGGGAGCCGGTGTACGGGACGTCTTTGACCAGGCCGATGCCGGCCAGCACGACGGCGATGATGACGGCCTCCAGCAGGAACCCGACGCGCCACGACAAGAAGGTGGTGATGAACCCGCCGAGCAGCGGACCGACCGCGGCGGCGATGGCGGCGGACGCGCCCACGAGAGCGTAGACGCGCTTCTGGTGGGCGCCCTCGAAGTTGCCGTGGATGAGCGACTGCATCGCCGGCAGCAGCAGCGAGGCGCCGATGCCGCCGATGAGCGCCCAGAAGACGATGATCGCCGAGAGGTTCTGCGCCAGCGTCATGGCGATGGCGCCGACGGCGTAGCCGAGCAGGCCGAGAATGTAAGCGAGCTTGCGGCCGATCAGGTCGCCGGTCTTGCCGCCGATGAGGATGAACGCCGCCGAGACCAGAGCCTCCAACGCGATCGCGCCCTGCACGCCGCTGACGGTGGTGTGGAGGTCGTGGACGACAGCGGAGATCGACACGTTCATGAGGGAGGTGTCGACCACGAGCACGAACATCGCCATCGCGAGGAGGATCGCAAGGCGGAAGTTGAAGGGCACGACAGCGCCGCTCCCGCCACCTCCGCTTCCCGCGGATCCCTGGGCACTCATGCGCACACGGTGACACACCGTCCGGGGTTTGGCGACAGTGGATTCACACCGTCCGCACAACCCGTCTGGATAGCGTCGAAGACATGGATCCGGACCCCGCCCCGCTGCTCTCGACCCGGGCGATCGAAGCGCTGCAGAGCATCGATCCCGCCACGCTGAGCGAGGTGCAGGCGTTCCGGGAGGACTTCGCGCGGTTCATCATGCCGTACAAGTTCGGCATCGACGAGATCTCGACCAAGGTGTCCATCCTCCGCGAGGAGTTCGCCGAACTGCACGAGTACAACCCGATCGAGCACATCTCCAGCCGCCTCAAGTCGGCCGAGAGCATCGAGCAGAAGGTGATCCGCAAGAACTGCGAGCCCTCGTTCGACGCGATCCGCGAAGCCATCACCGACATCGCCGGTGTGCGCATCGTGTGCTCGTTCGTCTCGGACGTGTACCGCGTGTTCGAGCTGCTGACCGCGCAGGAGGACGTGCGGGTCCTTCGCGTGAAGGACTACATCGCGCACCCCAAGCCGAACGGCTACAAGAGCCTCCACGTCATCATCGAGGTGCCTGTGTTCCTCAGCGGCGGCCCGGTCGCCGTGCCGGTCGAGATCCAGCTGCGCACGGTAGCGATGGACTTCTGGGCGAGCCTCGAGCACAAGATCTACTACAAGTACGACGGCGAGGTCCCGGAGACGCTGCTGCGCGACCTCACCGCCGCCGCGGGCACGGCCGGGCAACTCGACATCACCATGGAGGACATCCACCGCCAGGTGCGCGGCGACGGCGGCGGCGTGAGTTACGCGTTGCCGGTGTCGGTGTAGGGCTTCGAAGGGGGACCCTCGGTCGCAGGCTCCCTCGGCGCTGGGGTCGCGGCATCGCTCCGCGCTGCCCTGAGCTCCACCGCGCGCGCGTGCATGCGAGGATGTCGGGGTGACCGACAGCGACGAGCCCGTGAACGACCCGATGGCGGCGGAGGCGGCAGACGCGGACACCACACGGGCGGACGACGCCGCGGCGTTCCACGGGCGCCGATCGCGCGCGCTCGTCATCATCCTGGTCATCGCCCTCATCGTGCTGCTCGCCGACCAGCTCACCAAGCTCTGGGCGACCTCCACACTCAAGGAGGGCGAGTACCACTCGCTGATCGGCACGCTGCTCGGGCTTCAGCTCACGTACAACTCGGGCGCCGCGTTCTCGTTCCTGGTGAACGAGACCTGGGTGTTCACGATCGTCGCCGCGCTCGCCGTGATCGCGCTGCTCTGGTTCTCGCGGCTGGTCGGCTCGCGTTCGTGGGCGGTCGCGTTCGGGCTGCTGCTCGGAGGCGCGGTCACGCACCTGGGCGACCGGCTGTTCCGTGCGCCCTCGTTCGGCCAGGGGCATGTCGTCGACTTCATCGCCTACGCGAACTGGTTCATCGGGAACGTCGCGGACGTCGCCATCTTCTTCGGCGCCCTCCTCGCGCTCGTGCTCGCGGTGGCCGGGGTGCCGCTGCGCGGCGGCCCCCGGCATCACCGCGACTCGGCGCCCACCACCTCTTAGAACACCGGGCGCAAATCTCGGGTACCACTCGCCGCGTACGATCGGGCCATGGCATTCACCGGTTTCGACGAGGACGCCATCGCGTTCTACCGCGAGCTGACCCTGAACAACGAGCGCGCGTTCTGGCTGGCCAACCGCGACCGGTACGAGTCGCGGGTCGCCGGGCCGATGCACGAGCTGGCCGCCGCGCTCGAGCCCCGGTTCGGGCCGGCCCGGCTGTTCCGGCCGTACCGCGATGTGCGGTTCTCACCCGACAAGTCGCCGTACAAGACGCACGCGGCGCTCACCTTCGAGCGCGGGGGCTACGTGCAGGTCTCCGCCGAAGGCGTGGCCGGCGGCGCGGGCGCGTACCACCTCGACAAAGAGCAGCTCGACCGCTACCGGCGCGCGGTCGACGCACCCCGCACGGGCGCCGAGCTGGAGGCCGCTCTCTCAGCACTGCGGGCCAAGGACGTCGGCATCGAGATCCCGGAGGCGCTCAAGACCTCCCCGCGCGGCTTCGACTCCGCGCATCCCCGCGCCGAACTGCTGCGCTACAAGGGGATCATCACCTGGGCCGACTGGGGCGTTCCCGACTGGTTCGCCAGCCCGGAGGCCGCCGAGCGGATCGCGGCGTTCCTCGACGACAGCGCACCCCTGACCGTCTGGCTGCGCGCCAACGTGACCGGCTCGCCGGACTGACCCCGCGCGCGTTCACCGCCTGTTCCCCGCCACGCCCTACGCTGTCCCCATGACCAGCGACAGGCCGGCGAGCGCCGGATCGGGCGGCGACGGCGACGCCCTCGTGGCGGCAGCGCCGCTCTTCGGAGACAGCTCGACGGAACGGCGCATCCCGCGCAGTTGGGTCGCCTCGTGGGCTCTGTGGGATGCGGGCGGCGCCGCCTTCAACGCGGTCATCACGACCTTCGTCTTCACCGTCTACCTGACGAGCGAGTACTTCATCTCGCCCGCGCTCCTCTCCGCCCAGGATGCGGAGAAGGACGCCTCCGGGCCGGCGCATCACGCCGTCACCGTCGCGATCGCCGACCTCTCGAGCGGACTCGCCTGGGGCATCGGCATCGCCGGCATCGTCGTCGCGATCCTCGCGCCGGTGCTCGGCCGCCGCACCGACGGGTCGGGGCGCCGCAAGCTGTGGCTCGGGATCAACACAGGCGTGGTCGTGGTCGTCACGGCGCTGATGTTCTTCGTCGTCGGCGAGCCCGCGTTCTTCCTGTTCGGGGTCGTGCTCGTCGGCGTCGGCACCGTCTTCTACGAGATCGCGACCGTCAACTACAACGCCATGCTCGTGCAGGTCTCGACCCCGAAGACGGTCGGCCGCGTCAGCGGACTCGGCTGGGCCAGCGGTTACTTCGGCGGCATCCTGCTGCTGGTCATCGTGCTCGTGCTGCTCGCGTCGCCCAACGGCGACGGCACCGGGGGCATCCTCCGCGTCACCACCGACCAGGGCCTCAATTACCGGCTGGTCGCGATCGTCGCGGCGATCTGGACGCTCGCGCTGTCGATCCCGGTGCTGCTGCGCGTGCCGGAGGCACCGGCGAACCAGCGCCTCCCGCGCGTCGGCTTCTTCGCCTCCTACCGGCTGCTGTTCCGCGATATCGCGGTGCTGTGGAGGGAGAGCCGCAACACGGTGATGTTCCTCATCTCGTCGGCGCTGTTCCGCGACGGGCTGGTGGGCGTCTTCACCTTCGGCGGCATCCTCGCAAAGGGCACATTCGGCTTCACTCAGTCGGGCGTGATCGTGTTCGCCATCGCCGCGAACGTGGTCGCCGGCGTCAGCACGATCCTGTCGGGACGGTTCGACGACCGCTTCGGCGCCAAGCCGGTGATCGTGACCGCGCTCGTCGGGCTGGTCATCGCCGGGCTCGCGGTGTTCTTCCTGCATGACTCCGGCGCGATCATCTTCTGGGTGTTCGGCCTCATCCTCTGCCTGTTCGTCGGCCCGGCCCAGTCGGCGAGCCGCACGTTCCTCGCCCGGATCACCCCCTCCGGACGCGAGGGCGAGGTGTTCGGCCTCTACGCGACCTGCGGCCGGGCGGTCTCGTTCGTCGCCCCGCTGCTGTTCGCGATGTTCGTCGCGATCGGAGGCGCGCAGTACTGGGGCATCCTCGGGATCGTGCTGGTGCTGCTGGTCGGGCTGCTGCTCCTGCTGCCGGTGCGGTCGCCGCGGTAGATTCCGGAGGATATCCGCCGCGCTGCGGTGCCGAAAGCAGTCGACGGAGGTGTTGCGAGCCTGACCGGCCCGGGATGTCCTCCGTCAGCGACAGCGGTCAGCGCGGCCAGGCCCGCACGAACCGGTCGAAGAGTTCGGCGAAGGTGCGCGCTTCGTCCGGCGTGAAGGAGGCCAGTGCCGCCTCCACGGCCGACCGGCGGTGGCTCTGCACGTCGCCCAGCTGGGAGCGGCCGGCCGCCGTGAGCTGCAGGAGCGCCCGCCGAGCATCGGAGGGGTCGGGGACCCGACGCACCAGTCCGCGCTCGACGCCCTCCTGCACCAGCCGGCTCGCGCGCGGCTGATCGACGCCGATCGCGGTCGCGAGAGAACTGACGGAGAGCTGGCGATCCTCCGCCTCGGCGGCGGCCAGCGCCTCCAGCATGCGGAAGCGCGCGATGCGGCCGAGGGACCCGTCACGGCCCCGCCGGCCGGGACCCGGCCGGGCGGAGTCTCCGAACGGCCCGGGGAAGCCGCCCCACGGGCCACGTTGCCCCCAGCCGTGCGCAGTGTCGTGGCCGTGCGCACTGTCGTGGCCGTGCGCACTGTCGTGGCCGTTGTCGCCGTGCGCATGGTCGCCGTGGTTGTGCTCGCTCGGGCCGTGATCGCCGTGGTGGCCGGGATATCCGCTCTGCCCCCACGGGCCCTGCCCTCCCCACGGTCCCTGAGGTCTACGACGCGACTGGTCGCGGCGCACCGCCACCAGCGACCGCTCGATCAGCGACACGATGTCCGCTTGCGGCGAACCGCTCTGCTCTTGACGATCCTCACCCATGCATGTAACTATACATTTACTTGTAACAGTACATAGAAAAAGAAGGGGGTCTTTCGATGACGAACATCGACGACTCGAACACCACGCCGCCGGGCTACTGGTTCGGCGAGCTCAATGCGCGCCTCCGCGACCGGATGCGCGACGAACTCCACGACCTCGACCTCGGCCGCCGCGGGTGGCGCATCCTGCACACGCTTGCTGACGGTCCCGCCACCGCGGACGACCTGGCCGCCGCCCTTCCCCGCCACGGCGGCCGCGGGGGCCGGCCCGATCACCGTGAGCGCCACGGTGGGCACGACAGGCACGGCTTCGAAGATCGGAGCCGGCACGAAGAACACGACACCGACCACGGCACGGACGCGTCTTCAGCAGGCCGTCGCGAATGGCGCGGACGTCCGGACTGGATGCGCCGCGAATGGGAGCGCCGGCAGGAGATGTACCGTTCGTGGATGGAGCACGACCGGGAGCACCCGCACTCGGACCCGCGCGACCACCACGAGCACGAACACGAACACGGCGCCGAGCACCAGAACCACCCTGAGCACCACGAGCACGAGTACGACCACGAGCACCACGAGCATGAGCACCACTCGGGCGGGCATGGTTCGCAGCAGGCGTTCGAGCGCGGGTTCGAGCGCGGATTCGTCCGCGGCTTCGAGCGCGGAACTCCGTTCGGCCCGGGCAGATTCGCACCCGGCCGGTTCGGGCACGGCCCCTACGGCCAGG
The DNA here is from genome assembly GCF_055720965.1 of Leifsonia sp. PARNA 1/14. Classification (NCBI taxonomy): domain Bacteria; kingdom Bacillati; phylum Actinomycetota; class Actinomycetes; order Micrococcales; family Microbacteriaceae; genus Leifsonia; species Leifsonia sp. PARNA 1/14. Next base: position 754,049 of record NZ_JBVQSP010000002.1, on the reverse strand, counting down.
CCCACGGATACGCTCCCGGCTTCGGCCGGCCGCCGTTCGCGGGCCGCGGCGCCTGCCGCGACCACGTCCGCGGAGGCGTCGATCGCGTCCTCGCCGACTTCGTCGAGCGCGGGTGGGTCTGGTTCGACGGCGATGCAGCCACGCTGACCGACGAGGGACGCTCCGCTCACGACGCCGCGTTCGAGCGCATCCGTGCCCTCCGCGCCTCCGTCTCCGACGGCATCGACCCCGCCGACCTGGCCACCACGCTGGCGACGCTGCAGGCGATGGCCCGCAATCTCGGCTGGACTCCAGAGTCCCAGCAGCAGGCGGAGCAGCAGGCGGAGGAGCAGGAGCAGGCGACAGACACTCCCGAGGGCGACAGCCGCAGCGACGACCCGGCCACCGACTGATCGGACGCGGGACGGCACCGCACCGGTGCCGCCCCGCCCCTCAGACCGCCGAGCCTAGGATGGACGCATGACGCCACCGCGCGAAGAGGTCGTGCTGCTCGCCGACGACGGCACCACTCCCATCGGAACCGCGGACAAGGCGACCGTGCACACGACGCACACGCCCCTCCACCTTGCGTTCTCCTGTCACGTGTTCGACGGCGAGGGCCGCATCCTCGTGACCCGGCGCGCGCTCGGCAAGGCGACCTGGCCCGGCGTCTGGACGAACTCGTTCTGCGGGCATCCCGCCCCGGGCGAGACGATGGAGGATGCGATCGCCCGCCGCGCCTTCGACGAGCTCGGTACGACGGTCGAGAACCTCGTCGCGGTGCTCCCGGAGTTCCGGTATCGCGCCACCGACGCGGCCGGCATCGTCGAGTACGAGGTCTGCCCCGTCTACACGGCGACGATCGCGAGCGACCTCCACCCGGTCGCGGCGGAGGTAGCCGAGTTCGAGTGGGTCGATCCGCGCGTCCTGCTGGCTGCGGTCGACCTGACTCCCTGGGCGTTCAGCCCGTGGCTGACGCTGCAGTTGCCCGCGCTCTATGCGGACGACGCACCCGAAGCTTCAGGTCAGCTGTGAGTCGCTCTCATTATTTTCCACCTGTGTAATTGACTGTGGATAACTGCCTCCGCGTATGCCGAGAACCGAATCCATTCGGGCGCGAAACAGCTAACCCGGGAAGCAGTTGCACGTCCGCACCGGGTCAGCCCGCGCGCGTGGCTGACATGTGCTGCTCGAGCCACCATGTGCGGCCCTCGTCGTTCGAGACCCAGCCGTCCCACTCGAACGCGTCGTCGGTGATGTTCGAGAAGTTCCAGCGGATCGGCCGGCCGTCGGTCTGCGTGCCGTCCTGGCGGATCCCGTCGCGCCGGTGGGGCGTGGCGACCAAGGTGCAGAAGTCGCCGGCCGCCGCGCCGAACCAGCTCACCCTCCACGCACCGAGCGTCGAGTCGTAGACGCGGATCGTGGAACCGCGGCCGTCGATGAGGCCCGGGTCGTCCTCGTCGCGCACGATGAGCACGTCCTGCACCGCGCGACCGCCCAGCGTGTAGGCGAACACCCACTCCGCGACGGAGTCGCGCCACTCGCCCGTCGTCTCGTCGAGGAAGCGCACGTCGGCGCGCCAGCTGCCGACCAGCTGCCCGAAGAGCTGCATCCGCTGAGGACGCTCGGGCGTCGGTCCGGAGGCGATCAGGGCTCGCGCGAAAAGGGAATCGGTCGACTCGCTCATGGGCAGCCCTCTCGGCTCTGGATCAGGTGGACGGTCGTCCGGCCTCGGTCGCGGACACGTCGGTGCGGTGGAAGTTGAGGTACGAGCGCGAGGCCGTCGGGCCGCGCTGGCCCTGGTACCGGGAGCTGTACTCGGCCGACCCGTACGGGCGCTCGGCCGGCGAGGTCAGCCGGAAGAAGCACATCTGGCCGATCTTCATGCCCGGCCAGAGCTTGATCGGCAGCGTCGCGACGTTGCTCAGCTCGAGCGTGACGTGACCCGAGAAGCCGGGATCGATGAAGCCCGCGGTGGAGTGCGTGAGCAGACCCAGCCTCCCGAGCGAGCTCTTGCCCTCGAGCCGCGCGGCGACGTCGTCGGGAAGGCTGACCAGCTCGAACGTCGACCCGAGGACGAACTCGCCGGGGTGCAGGATGAACGGCTGGTCGGGGTCGACCTCGACGAGCCGGGTCAGCTCGGGCTGGTCCTCGGCCGGGTCGATGAACGGGTACTTGTGGTTGTCGAACAGGCGGAAGAAGCGGTCCAACCGCACATCGATACTCGACGGCTGCACCATCGCCGGCTCGTACGGCTCCAGCGCGATGCGCCCGGCGCCCAGCTCTGCCTTGATGTCACGATCCGAGAGAAGCACGCGCTCAGCCTACCGGGTGCGGCGCCGCCGACGTCGGCGCCGCCGTAACGGTCGGATGCGTGACGTAGCCTGGTGCGATGAGCACCACCGTCCCGACAGCCGCCGTCCGGATCCGCCCGGCCGTCGACGGCGAGTACGCCGCGATCGGCGAGCTCACCTACGCGGCGTATTCGCACGACTACACCGACCTCTCCGACGACTACCGTCACCAGTTGCGGCACCCCGAGGCGCTCCTCGGTGCGTTCGATTTCTTCGTGGCGGAGGACGAGGCCACGGGTGCGCTCCTCGGCACGATCGCCGTGCTGCGCGCCGGGCACGACCAGCACGGGCGCATCGCGACGCACGAGCTCTACTTCCGCCTCCTGGCCACCCACCCCTCCGCACGTGGGCGTGGTATCGGCGTCGAGCTGACCCGTTTCGCGATGGCGGAGGCGCGGCGTCGCGGACAGCGCGCGGTCGTGCTGAACAGCGGACCGGAGATGCTGGGCGCGCACGCCCTCTACCGCAAGCTGGGCTTCAGCAGGCAGTCGGAGCGCGAGGACGTGATCGTCCTCCCCGACGGCCGGCAACTGGAACTGCTGACGTTCATGCTCGAGCTGGGGGCCTGAGCACGGGCTCGACCGCCCCGATCAGTCCGCGACGGTCGACCGCTGACGCACCAGCGCCGCCGCTCCGACCGCGATGTACAGCGCGGCGGCCGCGACGAATCCCACGGACATCACGAACGACAGCCAGTCGCTCCCGGTGAACAGGGTGCCCACGCCGGCGAGGAACGTCAGGATGATCACGACGAATCCCCACAGCCCGGCACGCTGGGCGACCCCCGCGCGGCGTGTGGTCGTCCAGACCCGAACAGCCACGACGATGAGGCCGATGCCGACGAGCCCGTGGAGGCCGACGAGGATGCTCGCGAAGACGCGGGCGGCGCCGTCGTTCTCGTCGGGGCTGCCGATGAGGTTCGCGCCCATCCCGAGCAGGAACTGGACGGCGAGCGCGCTGAGGGCCTCCCTGGAGCGCCGCACCAGGTCGGCGGCGGCACCGGTGGAGGCAGGAGCGGAGGAGTTCGGGATCGTGGACATCGGCGTCCCCTTTCGTCACGCCCATTCTGTTCGCGCGAGCGGGTGCTGTCAGGAGGTGAGTGGAGTAGATCCCGCTACTCTCCGGGGAGTACTGCCCAGCGGGATGTGTCCGCTCAGTACGGGCAGACCAGCCCCCGCGCCTCGTCGGCGTCCATCCCGCGGATTTCGTCGACGAACGTCCCGAAGTGGTGCTCCGGCCGGTAGCCGATCTCGTCCCAGCCCGCGGTCGGCTGCAGCTGCGGTGTCGCCGAGATGTCCAGGCCGAAGCGCTCGACGACCTCTCGGGCGCCGGGGAAGAGACGCTCGGCCGTTCCCACCGGGTCGGCCTCCCAGCCGGCGATGTCCTCCGCGGCGAACGCGTTCGGGCGCACCGCGTCGACGATCAGCTCTGCGCCGGGGGTCCGGGCCAGATAGTCGATGCTGCGGAGCGCCGCCTGCAGGACGTCGCGCCGGTCGACGCCGATCCCCAGGAGGCGCGCGCCGTACTCCTGGGGCCAGTCATCGGTCCACGGTGTGAACGCCGCCGGGCGGAGGGCCACGTACGACAGGCCCGAGCGCCGGTGCTGGTACGCGAGCAGTTCCTCGCCGATGCGCTTGGTGAAGCCGTACTTGTCGTAGTGGTCGTGCCACGCCTGCGACGACAGGAACAGGACTCGCGCCCCCGTCGCCACCGCCGCCTGCGTCATCCACATGGTGCCGTCGACGTTCAGCCTCCAGAAGTCGACCTCCGTGCGCACGCCGGTGTGGATGCCATGCCACGCCGCGGTGTGCACGATGACGTCGCAGCCCCGCGCCGCCCGCTCCAACCCGACACCGATCTGCACGTCGACCTGGTGGAAGACGATCTCGGGATGCCGGTCGAGCCACGCGGGCTTCACGATGTCGGAGACCACCAGCTCGTGCCCCGCTTCGAGCAGCGGACCGCTCAATCCGCGACCGACGTTGCCTCCGCCACCCGTGATCAGAATCCTCATGCGCGCATCATACGAGCAGGGGTCGAGCCGCGGTCCGGCTGACGGGCGATCACGTGCGACGGGACGCCGCGGCGATCAGGGCCACCCCGCCCAGCGCCGCCCCCACCGCGCCCAGCGCCCGCCGGTTGCGCGATGCCCAGGCCTGGACGCTGGTCGTCTTGGACCGGTCGCCGAACGGCCCGTGCATGCCGTGGTCGACCGTCCGGTCCGCCGGCTCCCACAGGTTGGCGGGCTGATCGGCCGGCCGCGGTTCGTCGGTCTGCTGCGACTGATAGCCGGTCGCGCCGAGGTATCGGTCGAGGAGGCCGGGGATCAGCCGGTTGCCGATGATCGTCTGCACGGTCGAGATGCCCACCCAGTACGCGCGCCGCGGGTGCACCGCCGCCCGGACGATGGAACGGGCCGCCACCTCCGGCTGGTAGATCGGAGGCACCGGCTGCGCCTGGTTCGGAAGCCGCGAGAGCAGCCACCGGAACTGCGGCGTGTTCATGGCGGGCAGGTGCACCATCGTGATCGCGACGTCGCTGTGGTCGTGCATCAGCTCGGTGCGCACCGACTCCGTGAACCCGACGATCGCATGCTTGGCGCCGCAGTACGCCGACTGCAGCGGGATGCCGCGGTAGGCGAGCGCCGAGCCGATCTGCACGATCGTGCCGCGGCCTGCCGGGCGCATCCGGCGCAGCGCCGCCATCGTCCCGTACACGAAGCCGAGGTAGGAGACCTCCGTCGTGCGGCGGAACTCGTCGGGCTCGATCCTGCCGAGCTCGGCGAAGACGGACGAGAAGGCGCAGTTCACCCACACGTCGATGCGTCCCCACTCGGCGACGACGCGCTCCGCGGCGGCCTCCACGGCGTCGGCGTCGGCCACGTCGACAGGCACCACCAGCGCCCGGCCGCCCGCCGCGCGCACCTCCTCGGCCGCACCGTCGAGTCCCGCCTCGCCGCGGGCGAGCAGCGCCACGCTCGCCCCGTTGCGCCCGAACTCGACGGCGGCCGCGCGGCCGACGCCTCCGCTCGCGCCCGTCACGACGACGACGGCGCCCTCCAGGGTGTCGATCCCGTTCATCCGCACTCCTCACTCTCGGTCCCCCGTTGCGTTCTCTTCTCGATGGGGATGCTCCGCGCGACCTCCGAATCCGGTCAACCCCTTGCGTTCCCGCACAGGCGGGCATTGCATCCGTTTCGAGGCGTCGGGACAATCAAGGAAGGTTCGAACATGACCGTCAAGCTGAACCGCAAGGCACTCGAGCACGCCCGCTCCCTCGTGGAGAAGGGCTCGGTCGTCCATGACGAGCGCGACGACTGGAGCGAGCACGCGCCGAGCGCGGACGACGAGAACGCCTTCATCGAGAAGCACGGCTGGGACGAGTACGCGCTCTGGCACCTGGGCGAGGACGCGGAGGCGAGCGCGGAGACCAAGGGGCGGTTCAGCTTCCCCTACGGCGACTTCCGCAAGACCCACCGCTGCGCCGTGATCTCGCTGGAGAGCCGTGCCGCGCAGAACGACCACGACGACATCGCGAAGGCGTCGAAGAAGCTCCTCGAGCAGATCGACGAGGACTGACCCGGGCGAAGGGGCTGAACGATGAGCACGATCACCTCGGGCGGCGTGGACGTCCGCACCCTGGCCGACGCCCTCGCCGACCGGGTCGACGGGGAGGTGCGCTTCGACGACGGCAGCCGGGCGACCTACTCCACCGACGCCTCCAACTACCGGCAGCTGCCGATCGGCGTGGTGGTGCCGCGCACGGTCGAGGCGGCGGTGGAGGCCATCGCCGTGTGCCGGGAGCACGGCGCACCGGTGCTGAGCCGCGGCGGCGGCACGAGCCTCGCCGGCGAGTGCACCAACCACGCGATCGTCATCGACTGGAGCAAGTACTGCAACCGCGTGCTCTCGGTCGACCCCGACGCGCGCACGGCGACCGTCGAGCCCGGCATCGCGCTCGACGACCTGAACGCGGTGCTCGCGCCGCACGGCCTCCAGTTCGGGCCGAAGCCGGCCACGCACTCGCACTGCACGCTCGGCGGGATGATCGGCAACAACTCCTGCGGGTCGAGCGCCCAGGCGTACGGCAAGACGGTCGACAACGTACGCCGCCTGGAGGTGCTGACCTACGCGGGCGACCGGTTCTGGGCGGGCCCGACCTCCACCGCGGAGCTCGAGCGCATCCGGCACGCCGGCGGCCGGGTCGCCGAGCTCTACACCGCGATGCGCGACCTCGCCGAGACGAAGGGCGACCTGATCCGCGAGCGCTACCCGCGCATCCCGCGCCGGGTCTCGGGCTACAACCTCGACTCGCTGCTGCCGGAGTTCGGGTTCGATGTGGGGAAGGCGCTGGTCGGCTCGGAGTCCACCCTGGTCACCGTGCTGCGCGCCGAGCTCGACCTCGTGCCCGTGCCGCCGACCCGCACCTTCCTCGTGCTGGGCTTCCCGAGCATCGAGGACGCCGCGGACGCCGCGACCGCGATCGCCGCGCACGACCCGCTCACGATCGAGGGCCTCGACAGCGTGCTCGTGAACGATCAGAAGACCAAGCGGCAGAACGTGGAGGCGCTGCACCTGCTCCCGGAGGGCGACGGCTGGCTGGTGGTCGAGTTCGGCGGCCAGACCAAGGAGGAGTCGGACGAGAAGGCGCGCGCGATGGTCGCCGCGCTCCAGGACCGCGACGTCGTGCCGCACGATCGCGAGTTCGACGACGAGGCCCACCAGAAGGAGATCATGGAGGTCCGCGAGGCCGGCCTCGGCGCGACCGCGTGGATCCCCGACCGCCAGGACACCTGGGAGGGCTGGGAGGACGCCGCCGTGCCCCCCGAGCACCTCGGCCGTTACCTGCGCGACTTCAGCGCCCTCCTCGACGAGTTCGGGTACGAGAACGTCTCGCGCTACGGGCACTTCGGCCAGGGTTGCGTGCACTGCCGCATTCCGTTCGACCTCGTCACCGAGGAGGGGATCGCGCACTACCGCGCCTTCATCCAGCGCGCGGCCGAGCTGGTGGCGCGCTACGGAGGGTCGCTCTCGGGCGAGCACGGTGATGGGCAGTCGCGCGGAGCCCTGCTCCCGGTGATGTTCGGCGAGGAGGTCGTGGAGCTGTTCGAGCGCTTCAAAGCGCTGTTCGACCCGGAGAACCGGATGAACCCGGGCAAGGTCGTGCACCCGTACCAGCCGACAGAGAACCTCCGCCTCGGCGCCGGCTACGGGCCGAAGGTCGACGTCGAGCTGCACTTCTCGTACCCGAAGGACCGCGGCCGGTTCGACCGCGCGGCGCTCCGCTGCGTGGGCGTCGGCAATTGCCGCAGCCACAGCGGCAACGTCATGTGCCCGTCGTTCCGCGCCACGAACGAGGAGGAGCACTCCACGCGCGGCCGATCGCGGCTGCTCTTCGAGATGCTGGAGGGGCAGTACCGCGAGAGCCCCATCACCGACGGCTGGCGCTCGACCGAGGTGCTCGACGCCCTCGACCTGTGCCTGTCGTGCAAGGGCTGCAAGACCGACTGCCCGGTGAACGTCGACATGGCGACCTACAAGGCCGAGTTCCTCTCGCACCACTACGAGGGGAGGCTGCGCCCGGCCGCGCACTACACGATGGGCTGGCTGCCCATCTGGGCCCGGATCGCGAGCGTCGCGCCGTCGCTGGTGAACCGGCTCGCGCGCATCCCCGGGCTCTCCCGCGCCGCCAAACGGCTCGGCGGGGTGGAGCCCGACCGGCCGGTGCCGCGGTTCGCCCCGCAGCGCTTCACCGACTGGTTCGCCGCCCGCCCGCCCGCGCCTCCCGCTCCACTCGGCGACGTGATGGTCTGGCCGGACACCTTCACCGACAACTTCCACCCCTCCATCGGCCGCGCCGCGGTCACCGTGCTGGAGGACGCCGGCTACCGGGTGATCCTCCCGCCGGGACACCTCTGCTGCGGACTGACCTGGATCTCCACCGGCCAGCTCGCGACGGCCGGCCGGATGCTCGCGCACACCGCCGAAGTGCTCGCGGACGCACTCGGCCACGCCGACTCCCCCGAAGGCGCCGTACCCCTCGTCGGGCTGGAGCCGAGCTGCCTCGCGGTCTTCCGCTCGGACGCACCCGAGCTGCTGCCGGACGACCCGAACGTCGCGGCGGTCGCCGAGCGGGCGACCTCCTTCGCGGAGCTGCTGCAGCGGACGCCCGACTGGTCCCCTCCGCACATCGGGGGCACGGCGGTCGTGCAGCCGCACTGCCACCAGCACGCGGTGGGCGGCTTCGGCGCCGACCAGGCGATCCTCGACAAGGCCGGGATCGAGACGACCACGGTGGAGGGCTGCTGCGGTCTCGCGGGCAACTTCGGCTTCGAGCGCGGCCACCTGGACGTATCGGCGGCGGCCGCCGAGCACGCGCTGCTCCCCGCGATCCGGGAGGCCGGTGCGGGAGCCCGGGTGATCGCCGACGGCTTCAGCTGCCGCACGCAGGTCGAGCAGCTCGGCGGCACCGCCGGTCTGGGCGACGCCTCGCGGCCACTGCATCTCGCGGAGGTCCTCGCCCTGCAGCTCGGCGCCCGCCGCGGCACCCCGGCGCGGGTGGACCGACCGGGCCGGACCGCCGAGCGCATCCCGGCCCCGGCGGTCGAGCGGGCACTGTCGTCCGACCGGGTGAAGCAACGGTCATGAGCGCCCGCGTGACCGGGGCGCTCCCGGCCGTCGATGAGGTCGGGACGCGGGTGTTCCGCATCCCCACCGACGCGCCGGAGGCCGACGGCACGGCCTCGTGGCAGAGCACGACTCTCGTCGTGGTCCTGCTGCGGGCGGGCGACGTGACCGGGCTCGGCTACACGTACAGCTCGGCCGCGGCGGCCACGGTGGTCGACGATGAGCTGGGGCCCGTCGTGCGGGGCCGGTCGCTCACGGACCTCGGGGCGATCGTCGCCGACCTGGAGCACGTCCTCCGCAACCCGGGGCGCCCGGGGATCGGAGCGTGCGCGCTGTCCGCCGTCGACGTCGCCCTGTGGGACGCTCGTGCCCGGGGCGCTGGGCCTGCCGCTGGCCGACCTGCTCGGCCGTGTGCGCTCGTCCGCGCCGGTCTACGGCAGCGGCGGATTCACGACGTACGACGACGAGCGCCTGCGCGATCAACTCGCCGGCTGGGCGCGCGAGGGCTGCCGGTGGGTGAAGCTGAAGATCGGCGAGTCGTGGGGCACACGGATCGAGCGCGACCTCCACCGGGTGCAGGTCGCCCGGCAGGCGATCGGCCCCGGCGTCGGACTGTTCGTCGACGCCAACGGCGCCTACGACGTCGGCCAGGCGCTCCGGGTGGAGCGCGCGCTGCGCGACTTCGACGTGACCTGGTTCGAGGAGCCGGTGAGCTCCGACTACCCCGACCAGCTCGCCGCCGTGCGCGCGGGCGCTGTGGCCGACGTCGCGGCCGGAGAGTACGTGTACCGGCCGTCCGACGCGGTGGCCCTGCTCGGTTCGGTGGACTGCCTCCAGCTCGACATCACCCGCTGCGGCGGCTACAGCGGCTGGCTGCAGCTGAGCTCGCTCGCCGCGGCTCACGGGGTCCCGGTGTCGGCGCACTGCGCGCCGCAGCTCGCCGCGCACGCAGGCTGCGCGACCCGCGGCTTCCGGCACCTCGAGTACTTCCACGACCACGCGCGGCTCGAGAAGGAGGTGTTCTCAGGCACCCTGCCGCTCGTGGACGGGACGCTCACGCCTGATCGTCGCCCGGGTCACGGGCTGGCGCTGCGGGACCACCCGGCCACGGGCAGGATGGAGGGAACCCGAATCCCGTCATCCCACCCGTGACCAGCTATGCCCGGCCGCCCGCGTGCTGGAGCGCCGGCGACACGACCATTCCGCGGCCGGCGGTCTCCAGACGACCGTCCTCGTCCACGACGACCAGCCCACTCGAGCTGGAGGCCGACTCCGCCAGGAGCTCGATCCAGTCGCGGTTCACGCTGGGCGTCCGCGAGCCGGAGAACTTGAAGTAGAGAGGGATGGACGGGTCGAGCCAGATCGTCGAACGGCCGTCGCCGATTTCCGGAGCGTCGCGCCACGACATGGCGAAGCTCTCCCGCCTGCGCAGTTTGTTGACGATGACGATCTGCAGGTGCAGCAGCAATCGGTCCTCGAACTCGATCACGTTCGAGTCGTAGATCAGCGAGCCCATGCAAAACCTCCCTCGGCACTCCTTTCACGCGCAAGTGTGATCCGATTCGCGCAGAAAGTCGATGCCCCGAGGGGGTCCGAATCCGGGGAATCGCCGGTTACTGCCGCAGCATGGCCGTCAAGTGCAGCAGCTCCGGTTCGACGAGGTGGTCGTGGGCGTCGTCGCCGCCGACCACGCGGATCACACGGATGGTCCCGGTGAAGTCGTTTCCGGTCGGGGGATAGTCCGGGACCACGCGGGTGCCCGCGTCGCGCCCGACGTCGTTCGTCTCGTCGAGGTTGAACGACGTGATGTGCGTGCGTTCGACCCGTCCGGAGGCGACCGACGCGCCGTCGACGAAGAGGGTGACCGTTCCGCCCTTGCCGACGCCGCCGCCGTCGTAGGCGAACTCCATCCGGAGCTGGTGCTCGCCCGGCGGGACCACCTCCGGAGCCGCTATCCGCGTGATCTGGTAGCCGACGAAGTTGTAGGCGTAGGCGAACGCGCCGTCCTTCAGGTACAGCACCCACCCTCCGGTCAGGCCGCCCTGCCCGACGATCACGCCCTCCGCACCGCTGTCGGGGATGACCACCTCGGCCGTGATCGAGTGCGACCGGTTCTTGAGGCCGACGACGTTGTCCTCGGTCAGCGAGCGCATCCCGGCGAAGAGCAGTTGCTCGTCGCCCTGGACCAGTTCGGGGCGGCCGGCCAGCCTCGGCGTGAGCCGTTCGAGCAGCCGGTCGTCGAGCGGGAAGACACCGAACCGGCTCGCCTGGATGAAGAACAGCCGCTGCAGGGCCGCGAGCCGTTCGGGCTGCTCGGCGGCGAGGTCGTGCGCCTGCGTCCAATCGGTGCCGCCGTCGTAGAGCTCCCAGACGTCGTCTTCGAACGCCGGCCCGCTGCCGGTGAAGTGCCAGGGCGTGCGGTGCTTCGTCACGGCCGACCAGCCGCGGTGGTAGATGCCGCGGTTGCACATCATCTCGAAGTACTGGGTGTCGTGCGCCTCCGGCGCCTCCGCGGCGGCGAACGTCGGGATCATGCTGGTGCCGTGCATCGGCTCCTGGGTCACGCCGTGCACCGTCGACGGCGCCGGGATGCCGGCGGCCTCCAGCACGGTGGGCGCCACGTCGATGACGTGCGAGAACTGCGACCGGAAGCCGCCGCCGTCGGCGATCCCCGTGGGCCAGTGCACGATCGTCGCGTTGCGGGTGCCGCCCCAGTGCGACGCCACCTGCTTGGTCCACTGATAGGGCGTGCAGAACGCGTGCGCCCAGCCGACCGCGTAGTGCGGATACGACTCGGGGCCGCCCCACTTGTCGAGTTCGGCGGTCATGACCTCGGCGGTCTGGAGGTCGTCGCCGCCGTTCGGTGAGACCATCGCCTTGAAGGTGCCATCGATGCCACCCTCCGCGGAGGCGCCGTTGTCCCCGATGATGTAGAAGACGAGCGTGTCCTCGAGCAGTCCCTGCTCCTGGAGGGCGTCGATCAGCCGGCCGATGTGGTGGTCGGTGTGCGCGAGGAAGCCGGCGTAGTTCTCGGCCTGCCGGCGCAGCACCGGCTTGAGGTCGTCGGGCATGTCGTCCCAGGCGGGGATCTCGTCGGGCCGGCCGGTCAGGTCGGCGTCCGGGCCGATCGCACCGACCTCCTTCTGGCGTTCGAAGGTGCGCTCGCGGAGCGCGTCCCACCCGTCGTCGAACCTCCCGCGGTACTTCTGCGACCATTCGGCGGGCACGTGGTGCGGCGTGTGCGTCGCGCCGGTCGCGACGTAGGCGAAGAACGGCTTGTCGGGCGCCAGCGCCTTCTGCTCGCGGATCCACTCGATCGCCCGATCGGCCAGGTCCTCGGTGAGGTGGTACCCCTCCTCCGGAGTCCGCGGCGGGTCGACCGGCGCCGTGCCTTCGTGGAGCGCCGGGTAGTACTGGTTCGTCTCGCCGCCGATGAACCCATAGAAGTGCTCGAACCCGTTGCCGGGGCTGGGCCAGCGGTCGAACGGGCCGGCGGGGCTGGTCTCCCACTGCGGCACTTCGTGGCACTTGCCGAAGTGCGCCGTCGCGTAGCCGTTCAGGCGGAGGATCTCCGCGAGCGGCTGCATCGAGTTCGGCCGGACGGACGAGTATCCCGGGGCGCTCGTCGCCAATTCGGTGATCGACCCCATCCCGACCGCGTGGTGGTTGCGCCCGGAGAGCAGGGCCGCGCGCGTCGGCGAGCACAGCGCCGTCGTGTGGAACCGGTTGTACCGCAGACCGACCGCGGACAGACGCTCGGCCGTCGGCATGTCCACCGGGCCGCCGAACGCGCTGGACGCGCCGAACCCGACGTCGTCCAGCAGCACGATCAGGACGTTCGGGGCGCCCCCAGGTGGCCGCAGCCGCGTGATCGGCGGATACGCGGTGTCCGGGTCCTTCGCGTCGAAGGTCGTGAAGGCGGCCGACCGCCGATCCGGGATCGGAAGCACTGCCCTCTGAACATCGTCGGCCATCGTCGACACCCCTCACTGAACCTCGTCGTGCCCATCGGTCTCACCGGAGATGGTCGACCGGGAGGGGCCTCCGCGTCTAGAGGTGTTCCGGTCAGGTCGGGAGGCCGCGCAGATAGGAGGCGTAACCGTCGGGCGCGCGGCCGACGAGACGGCTCGACGTTGTGACGGGATGACGCTCGCTCTCGGCGACGGCGTGGTGGGCGGCCCGCAGGCGCGCGACCAGGTCCACGTCCTCGCCGACGAAGAGCGGGAGGAAACCGCCGACCGCGAAGTAGGCGCTTGCTCGGACACCGAGGTTGGCGCCGTGGACGTGACCGAGGGTCGCGCCGGGGGGATGCGTGCGCTCCCATGCCCGCCGGCGGAGCTCGTCGAGGTCGGTCAGCCGGGGGACGACCGCGCCGACGTACGCGTCGGCCTCCTTCGCCGTCCGGAGGTGCTCCCGCAGCCACGAGCGCGGCACGGCGCTGTCGGCGTCGGTGAACGCGAGCCAGGTCCGCTCCGGTGGGGCGCCTGCGGCGGCGCAGCCGGCGACGACCGCGTCGTGACGGCTGCGGCCGACGTTCCCGTGATCCCGCTCGATCACGAGGGTGCTCGCGAAGCGACGGGCGACCTCCGCCGAACCGTCGGTGCAGGCGTCCAGCACGAGAACGACGGACGACGGGACGGCGACTGCTTTGCGGGCGACCTCGATCGAGTGGAGGCAGTCCGCGAGCGTGGCCTCCTCGTCGCGCGCGGGCACGGCGATCAGCACGTGATCGACCGTCATCCGAAGACCTCCAGGAGGAACTCCTCGTCGTGGTGCTGCACCAGCACGCGCAGCCCTGTGCGGTTCGCGAATGCGGCGTGGGCGTCCCACCCCGACTGGGCGAAGTCGTCCGCGTGACCCGTCCAGTGGCAGAGCACCACGTGGCCGCCCTCGGCGAGCGATCCCATGATCCTGTCGATCGTGACCGCCCACTGGTCCGCGGCGAGGTAGTAGGCGACCTCCGAGACGACGATCAGGTCGAACGGCCCGTCCGGCCACTGCTCGGGAACGCGCATGCGCTCGATCGCGACGTTCGGGAGGTCCGCGGTCCGCTCGGTCGCGAGCGCGACCGCCGTCGGAGCGCTGTCCGCGCTCACGAGCGTCTCGCACCGCGCGGCGAGCAGCGCCGAGAGCTCGCCGATCGAGCACCCGATCTCGAACCCGCGGCGGTAGCTCTCGCGCGGGAGGACCGCGCACGTGATCGAGCGCTTGCGTCGCTCGTACCACCGGGTGCGCACCGACCACGGGTCGCCGTTCGCCCGGTGCAACGCCTCGAAGTGGTCCTCGACGACGCTCGCCTCCGGCTCGAACAGCACCTCCCTGCCGTTCACGGCGCGCTCGACGAAGGCCTCGGTGAGCACACCGTCGGGGCTCGCCGCCGTGTGCATCTGACTCGCGAACGCCGAGAGCGCGACACGCTTGCGCGCCCGGGCGCATGCGGTCAATTCGACTTCGCTCGCCCGCTCCCACGGCAGGTCGTCGGGCGAACCCCACTGCCACAGCCAGACCGGGTACAGCAGGAGATCGTCGCCGTGCACCGCGCACGCGGCGGCCACCTCGCGGCCGAGCGTCCGATGGTCGCCGTGCCGGTCGCCCGGCCACGGCGCCAGTACCAGAGTGGTGTCTCCGCGACGGGACGCGAGAGCCAGGTCGACCCCATCCCGGAGCAGATCGGCCTCGTGCTTGAGGCCCCCGTCGGTCAGGCCGAGCACGGTCAGGTCGGTGGTCGACCCGAGCAGCGACAGCGCGGTCTGCAGCTCGACGACCCGCTCCTCCCGCTCGTTCGTCGCGACGACCACCGAGATGTCGATGCCGCGCTCACCGGCGAGGGCGAGGAGGCCGCCCACCCCGAGCGTCTCGTCGTCGGGGTGCGCGGAGAAGACGACGATCCGGGTGTAGCCCGCGAGCCACTCGCCGGTTCGACGCGGCACGGACTCCCAGCGGGGCGTGTCCTCCCAGGCGTCGAACGGGGTCGTCGCGACGCGGGGGTCGAAGCTCACCATGCCAGCAGCCCTCCCGTCAGGCGACCCGCCAGCGACGCGTCGTCGCGGCCGCGGTGGTACTGGGAGACGTAGAGCTCGAGGTCGGCGCAGCGCCGCGCCAGGCTCTCGTCGAACGCCAGCGCCGCCGGGCCGAGGACGTCGCGCGCAGCGTCGAGGGTCGCGACGACCGCGTCGGCGACCGTGCCGCGCACGGCGTGGGCGAGCACGGCCGCATCCGGCACGTCGCCCGAGTCGATCCGCGCCGCCGCGTCGTCCAGGGCCAGCCGGCCGGCGTCGAGGCGACGGTACAGTGCGCCGGCGCGTGCGGCGAGGAGCGCGTCGTCCGGGCGTTTGCGCGTCCGCGCGACGAGAGCGTCGACGACCGGGAGGCAGCCGCCCCACCAGCAGGCGGCCACCCCGATCGCGCCCCAGCGGAAGCCGGGCCGGTCGAGGTACCAGCCGTCGCCTCCGACAGGTCGCGCCGGCGTGTTGTCGAAGGAGGTCGGCCCGCTGACGACCTCCGCGAGGCCCCGCGCGACCCACTGAGCCGGTTCGACGGTGACGCCGGGCGCTCCCAGCGAGACAGCGAACATGCGGCGAGCGCCGTCGGGAGTGGTCGCCGTGACGAGCGCGCTGGTGAGCCGCGCGGCCAGCGAGCACCAGGGCTTGCGGCCCTGCAGCACCCACCGGTCCTGCTCCGGGCGGGCGACCAGCACGTCGCCGGGCGACTCGGCGGCGAACACGCCCCAGGTCGTGCCGGTCTCCGGCTCCGGCGCATCGGCCTCCGCGAGGATCGCCACCGCGTCGAGGTGCGGTTCGATCACCCGGGCGGCCGTGACATCCACGGCGGCGATCCGGGCGAGCCCGCGGAAGCGCTCCGCTGTCCGGCCCGAGCCCGGAAGCGGCAGCAACGTGCCGGGCGGCGTCGCCCGCAGGACCTCCAGCAGCGGTGCGACGCTTCCGCCGGAGCTCGCTGCGGCATCGACGTAGGCCGCGACTCCCATGATCCCGGCCTGCTCCATGACATCCACAGTCGTCCGGGAGCGCGCGCGTTCAACCCCCTTGCGCGGCCCGGCCGTCCGTGTGCGCAGCGAGCGCGGCCGCGCTACGCGCCTCGCGGCGGGTGTCAACCGGTGCTGCGGTCCGAGCCGCCGCGGTTCAGTGGCGAGCGAGACCACAACCGACTTCGAGGAGGAGAACCATGAAGGCCGTCGTCTACAAAGGACCGCGCGATGTCGCCGTCGAGGAGGTCGAGGACGCGAGGATCGAGCGGCCGCTCGACGCCGTCATCCGCATCACGACCGCGAACATCTGCGGGTCCGACCTGCATCCGTACGAGGGCCGGGCCGAGATGGAGCCCGGCATGGTGTTCGGGCACGAGAACATGGGCATCGTCGAGGAGGTCGGAGCCGGTGTGGACCGCATCAAGGTCGGCGACCGGGTTTCCGTGCCGTTCAACCTCGCCTGCGGCACCTGCCGCAACTGCAATCTCGGCTACACCTCCGCCTGTCTGCGCGCGAACCCGTCGGGCAACCCGGGCGCCGGCTACGGCTACCCGAAGATGGGGCCGTATCGCGGCGGGCAGGCCGAGTTCCTCCGCGTGCCGTGGGCGGACTTCAACCTGCTCGAGCTGCCGGAGGGCGACCAGTGGGAGACCGACTTCACGATGCTGTCGGACATCTTCCCCACGGGGTACCACGGCGTCGAGCTGTCCGGCTTCCGCACCGGCGAGACGGTCGCGATCTTCGGCGGCGGCCCGGTCGGTCTGATGGCCGCGCACAGCGCCATGCTGCGCGGGGCCTCCCAGGTGTTCGTGGTCGACAAGGAGGACGACCGGCTCTCGCTCGCCCAGACCTTCGGCGCGACGCCCGTCTCGCTCGCCGACGGGGACCCCGTCGAGGCGATCATGGACGCGACGGACGGCTTCGGCGTCGATCGGGGCGTGGAGGCCGTCGGCTACCAGGCCCACGACGCCTCCGGTCACGAGCATCCGGAGCTGGCCCTCGACAACCTGGTGAGCGTGGTGCGCGCCACCGGTGGCATCGGCATCGTCGGCGTGTACGTCCCGGAGGATCCGGGTGCGGCCGACGAGGGGGCGAAGGAGGGGCGGGTGCCCTGGAACTTCGGCGCCGCCTGGGAGAAGGGCATCGCGTTCGGCACCGGTCAGTGCCCGGTCAAGCGGTACAACCGCGAGCTGCGCGACCTCATCATCCACGGCAAGGCGACGCCCAGCGCCATCGTCTCGCACGAGCTGCCGCTGGACGAGGCGCCGGACGCCTTCGCGCACTTCGACGCCCGCGACGACGGCTGGACCAAGGTTCTGCTGCACCCGGCGAGCGCCTGATCTCCTGGGCGAGGTCCGGGCAGGCCGAAGGGCGCGCCGTCGGGAGCGCGCCCTTCGGGGTCGGGAGGCTCAGCGGGTGGCCGGGCGCCGGTTCTCGGCGCTCACCATCCACGCGAGCTGCTCCAGCCGTTCGATGATCTGGTGCAGCAGGTCGGCGGAGGTCGGGTCGGCCTCGTCGACGTCGTCGTGCACCGAGCGCATCGTGCGCACCACGGTCTCGAGCCGGTCGGTGATGAGGTCGACCGCGTCGGCGGTGTCGATCTCGCCGTTCGGGAGCTGCGCCAGCGCGGTCGTCTCGGCGACCGTGCGCGACCGGCCGTCGGTCGTCGCGTGCAGCGCGCGCAGGCGCTCGCCGACCGCGTCGCTGAACTCGCGTGCGGCCTCCACGATCTCGTCGAGCTGCAGGTGGAGGTCGCGGAAGTTGCGGCCGACGATGTTCCAGTGCGCCTGCTTGCCCTGCAGCGACAGTTCGATCAGGTCGACCTGCACGCGCTGGAGGTCGCTTGCGAGCGACGCCGAGGCGACGAATCCGTTCTCCGCGTTCTCGCGACGGGTCTCGTGCTCACCGGGTGCGGCCCCCCTGGCGCGCGTCGTGCGGGGCGCGGCCGCGGCCTTCGACTTGCTGTCGGTCTTCGAGGTGGTTGCCATGTGGTCTCCTTCTCGTGGCTCTGACGGGGACCGTAGGCCGGGCAGGGTGCGCCTCCCAAGGGGTTGACCTCCCGGCGAAGTGTGATGTTGCGCTCAGCAGGGGCCGTGCGCCTGCTGAAGACCCGTTCAGCCAGGGTTGGAAGCGCGTGGCACCGGTGGGAACGTCTGGGATATGAACGCCGCATCCCGCACTGCCGGTCACACGTCCGGAATCCGCACGACCGTGATGATCGTGGCGGGCGTGGCGGCGGTCGCGATCACCGGGGCCTTCGGGCTGTGGCCGTACGCCGCCTCCGTCGGCTGGGCGGTCGCCTGCGCCGTCTACGTCACGTGGGTGTGGGTCACGATCCCGCGCATGGGCGGCACCGAGACGCAGCGGCACGCCTCGGCCGAGGATCCGTCCAAGACCACGAGCGACACGCTGCTGCTGATCGCCTCCGTCGCCAGTCTCGCAGCGCTCGTCCTCCTGCTCGGACAGACGAAGAGCGCGTCCCCGCCGGGAAAAGACCTGATCGCGCTTCTCGGCGTGGCCTCCGTCGGGCTCTCGTGGTTCTTCATCCACACGCTCTACACGCTGAGATACGCGGTGCTGTACTACAGCGAGCCCGGCGGCGGGAAGCGCGGGATCGACTTCAACGAGGACAGTGCGCCCCGCTACCTCGACTTCGCGTACCTCTCGTTCACTATCGGGATGACGTTCCAGGTCTCTGACACCGACATCTCCAGCAAGCGGATCCGGGCGGCGATCCTGCGTCACATGCTGCTGTCGTATCTGTTCGGCGCGGTGATCATCGCCGCGTCTGTGAATGTCATCGCGAGTCTGGCCTCCTGAGGCGTACCTCGGCACGGAGGCTTGACCGTCGTCCGCGTTGCTGCAATAGTTAGGCATATGCCTCAGTTTTACTCGCAGCTCGACGCCGTGCTCCGCGCCCTCGCGGACCCCACGCGCCGGTCCGTGGTGGAACGGCTCGCGAAATCACCCGCGGTGGTGTCCGAGCTTGCGGCCCCGTTCGACATGGCGCTGCCGTCGTTCATGCAGCACCTGCGCATCCTCGAGGCGGCGGGCGTCGTCGACTCGGAGAAGCACGGGCGCGTGCGCACCGTGAGCCTGCGGCCCGGAGCGCTCGACGTGCTGAACCTCTGGCTCGGTGAGCAGCGCACCCCCGCAGAGCGCCAAGCCGACCAGCTCGGCGTCCACCTCGCTCTCACCTCCACTCGTCCCACCTCTTCGAAGGAGAACTGACATGACCCGCGTCCGGATGGACCTCTTCACCTCGCTGGACGGCTACACGCCATCCGATGCGAGCCCCGACTCACCGATGGGAGCCGACTGGGGACGGCTCACCGCCGCCTATGCCGCGACCCGCACCTTCCGCGCGAAGATCTTCGGCGACACGACCGGCGCCGGCACGACCGGCCTCGACGACGCGTATGCGGTCGCCTTCTTCGACGGTATCGGCGCCGAGATCATGGGCGCAGGGATGTTCGGCCTGCACTCCTTCCCCGACGACCCGGAGTGGAGGGGCTGGTGGGGCGACGAGCCGCCGTTCGGCACCCCGGTGTACGTCCTCACGCACGATGCGCCGCGCCCCGACCTCCCCGTGGGCAGCACGACGTTCCACTTCCGCGACGCCCCCATCGAGGAGGTGCTCGCCGAGGCGACGGAGGCCGCAAGCGGCAAGGACATTCGCGTCGGCGGCGGCTACGGCACCGCCCGCGAATTCCTGCGAGCCGGCCTCGTCGACGACCTGCACCTCATGGTCGCGCCGATCTTCCTCGGCCGGGGCCACCGCATCTGGGACGACCTCGCCGGGTTCGACCAGACCTACACCGTGCGCTCGGAGGCCGCCGACAGCGGCGTCATCCACGTCACCCTGACCCGCTAGGAGCACCCGATGACCATCGAACGCCGCCTCGCCCGTTCCGGATTCACCCTCACCCGCGACTATCCCGCGCCTCCCGAGCGGGTCTGGGCCGCCTTCGCCGACGAGAGCCAGAAGCTCAGCTGGTGGGGAGCCGGCGACGACGCCGAAGACCGTGAGTGGGCCTTCGACTTCCGCGTCGGCGGTCGCGACATCGCCGAGGCCCAGTTCCACGACGGTCCGCTCTCCCGCTACGAGGCGACCTACACCGACATCATCGAGCTCGTCCGCATCGTCACGACCTACGACATGTGGCTCGACGGCGATCACATGTCGACGTCGGTGGCGTCGCTCGAGTTCGAGCCGATCGACGGAGGCGCCGGCACGCGGTTCACGCATGTGGAGCACGGCGTCTTCTTCGACCGGTTCTGGGCCGACGGCGTCGGCCGCGAGCGCGGGACGCTCGGCCTGCTGGAGGCGCTGGCCCGCTACCTCACGTGACGCGGCACCCCAGACCCCGCTCTGTCCGACGCCTCCGCGACGACCGCGAACGGAGTAACCTGCGTGAGGTGACGGATATGCAGACGATGGTGCGCGTCGAAGTGACTATCGACGGAAGGTCGTTCTTCCTGGCCCAGGACCAGGAGGCCGCGGACCTGCGCCGGCGGATCGAGTCCGCGGTGGCCACGCCGGGCGCCTTCGTCACCTTCATGGTGGTCGGCAACCGCGAGGTCAGCGTGCTGATCACCGGGAGCAGTCACGTCGTCTTCACGGTGGAGACCGTGGAGTTCGACGCGCGCGACACCGGCGACAGCGAATTCCCGTTCGGCGGCTTCTACGACTACTGAGCGTGCCCGCGGGGGAGCCGAGCGATCAACGGGACGGCTCGACCTATGGTCGGACGCCCGCCGTCCTCGCCCTCCACGACGAGACCGCGCGAGCTGTCGGCGGAGTTGCCCAAGCGGCTGAGCCACTCCCGGTTGATCGCCGGCGGACGCGAGCCCTCGAACTCGAAGTAGAGCGGAATCTTCGGATCGAGCCAGATCGCCCCGCGACCGCTCCCGAGATCGGTCGACACCATCCAGGACATGACGAACGACTCGCCCCTGCGGAGCTTGTTGACGATCACGATCTGCAGGTGAGCCAGCAACCGATCCTCGAACTCGACCACCATCGAGTCGTAAACCAGCGACCCCATCCGGTTCCGCCCTCCTCCGTAGCCCGACCTGGAACACTTTCGCAGTAGACATCGTCGTCCATACGAGAGAGTACCTGGACGGATCGGCGACGCAACCGGGATACCCCCACGAATCCGCCGCGGTTCGGGGCTGGTGCACGCGACCGGCGGCCCGGATACTGACCCCGTGGAGATTCTGCAGGTCGCGCAGCACGCCGACGACCTCGACCGCGCGGCCGCGTTCTACGAGAACCTGCTCGGGGAGGCGCCCGCCGCACGGTTCGACCCGCCTGGCCTGCTGTTCTTCAACGTCGGCATCGGCCGCCTCCTGCTCGAGAAGAGCGCTCCTTCGGCGCTCGTCTATCTCCAGGTGGACGACGTTGCCGCGCTCCTGGAGCGGCTGCGCGGCGAGGGCGTCAGGGTCATCACCGAGCCGCACGTCATCTTCACCCACACGGACGACGCCATCGGCCCGGCCGGGAACGACGAGTGGATGGCGTTCATCGAGGACAGCGAAGGCAACACGGTAGGACTCGTGAGCTACGAGCCCCGGCACGACCCGTGAAATCCGGTCGCCGTGTAAGGTGGGGGAAGTTCGTGGGGCGTCGTTGGCGCTTCATCGGACTTGATCACGCGTTTCTGATCGTGTGACCGAGACGGTCCCGCATCAGAAACCGGTCCTTCCCAGCCGGGTGTCGCGTGCGGGGCCGCCATCCACTCCGATGCCGACAGGCCGCATCCACCGCCACGTCCCGGCCCTCATCTTCCATCCGCGAGCAGCGTTGCCGCGGCACATCCCGCCTCTCGCGAGGCGAAAGGACTCACCATCACCAGCATTCCGCGGCCCTCGGCCGCACTCACCTGGCGCCAAGCCGACGACACCGTCTGGGTCGCCACCGCCGACGACGAGTACGCCGGCATCGCCGAACTCGACAACGGCCGATTCCGTGTGCTCGACAGCCGTTCGCACGCCGTCGGCACCGCACCCACGATCGCCGAGGCGGAGACCCTGCTCCGGCGCATAGAATCGCACCGCGTCCGCCGCGGCGCCCATCACCGTCCGCGCCGATTCGGGCGCGGCGACCGGAGCCGTCCACACGGCTCCCGAAGAATGAAGGAAGAAAAGATGCCCACTGGCACCGTCAAATGGTTCAACTCGGAGAAGGGCTACGGCTTCATCGCCCCGGATGACGGCAGCGCCGACGTCTTCGCCCACTACAGCGAGATCGCCTCCACCGGCGGCTACCGCAACCTCGACGAGAACCAGAAGGTCGAATACGACCTCGCACAGGGACCCAAGGGTCCCCAGGCCGCGAACATCCGCCAGGCCTGATGGATCAGGTGCCCGGCCGCGAGGCCGGGCACCTGCACTTCGCGTCGCGTGGCGCTCTCGCGGCGCACCGACGAACACTCAGCAAGCGCGCCTACGCTTGCGGCATCTCGGGCATCCGCCCACACCCTCGGCTGGGAAGTCGCCACGACACAGCGGAGGAAGCATGACCGCATCCACTCTCGGGCCGGTCCTGAAGACCCGACCTCGCTCGGAGACCCGCACGCCGGTCACCAGCACCTACAACGAGCTGCTCGGCCGGGTGCGCGGCGAAGGCCTCCTCGAACGCCGGCGCGGCTTCTACATCACGATGTTCGCCGTTCTCACTGTCGGCCTGCTCGGCGCCGCGGCCGGCTTCGTGCTTCTCGGGGACTCCTGGTTCCAGCTGCTCATCGCCGCGGCGCTGGGGCTGATCTTCACCCAGTTCGCGTTCCTGGGCCACGAGGCCTCCCACCGCCAGGTGTTCGCCTCCGGTCCTGCCAACGACCGTGCCGGGAGGCTCATCGCGACCTGGCTGGTCGGCATGAGCTACCAGTGGTGGATGACGAAGCACACCCGCCACCACGCCAACCCGAACACCGAGGGCAAAGACCCCGACATCGCGTTCGACACGATCTCGTTCACGGTAGAGGACGCCGCCAAACAGCGGGGCCTGCTCGCCGTGATCACGCGCCGGCAGGGCTACCTGTTCTTCCCGCTGCTCCTCCTGGAGGGGGTGAACCTCCACGTGACCTCGGTCCGGTCACTGCTCGTGCGCGGGCCCGTCGAACGCCGCCGCAGCGAGCTGGTCGCGATCGGGCT
Source organism: Leifsonia sp. PARNA 1/14 (assembly GCF_055720965.1). Lineage (NCBI taxonomy): Bacteria > Bacillati > Actinomycetota > Actinomycetes > Micrococcales > Microbacteriaceae > Leifsonia > Leifsonia sp. PARNA 1/14. Next base: position 730,947 of record NZ_JBVQSP010000002.1, on the reverse strand, counting down.
GCGCCTCTCGATCTTCGTGACGATCGTGTTCCTGATGCTGCCGGTCGGGATGGCCTTCGCGTTCCTCGGAGTGCAGCTCGCCGTGTTCGGCGTCTACATGGGCGCCTCCTTCGCCCCCAATCACAAGGGCATGCCGCTGCTGCCCGCCGGCTCCCGCGTCGACTTCTTGAACAAGCAGGTGCTGACCTCCCGCAACATCCGTGGAGGGTGGACCATGAGCGTGCTGATGGGAGGGCTCAACCACCAGATCGAGCACCACCTCTTCCCCAGCATGCCCCGGCCCCACCTCCGCCGCGCGCGCGAGCTCGTGCGGGCGCATTGCGCCGCCCACGACATCCCGTACACCGAGACGGGCCTGGTGAACTCGTACCGCATCGTCATCCGCTACCTCAACCGGGTCGGCCTCGCGGCCCGCGACCCGTTCGACTGCCCGGCCGCGGCGCGGTACCGGAGGGCGTGAGGGCTGAGCTTCAGGGGAGCGCCGCCGAATCGGCCTCGGGGCCGCGCGACCGCGGCCTACGCGCTCAGGCGCGGGTAGTCCGTGTAGCCTTCGGCGCCGGATCCGTAGAACGTCGCCGCGACGGGCTCGTTCTCAGGGTGCTCGCCCCTCCAGCGCTCGACCAGGTCGGGGTTCGCGATGGCGAGACGGCCGACGGCCACAGCGTCCGCGTGCGAGTCCTCGACCAGCGCGATCGCCTCGTCACGAGTGGTGACCGAACCGAAGCCGCTGTTCACGATGAACGGGCCGCCGAAGCGCTCGCGCAGATCCTGGACGAGTGCGCCGGTCGGGTCGCCGTGAAGGACGCTCACGTAGGCGAGGCCGAGCGGCGCGAGCCCGTCGACGACGGCCTCGTAGGTGGCGGTGGCGTCGGCGAGGTCGGTCTCGAAGACGTCCTGGATGTTGTGCATCGGCGACAGCCGGATGCCCACGCGCCCGGCGCCCACGGCCTCCGCGATCGCCGCGGTCACCTCGACCACGAAGCGGGCGCGCGCCTCCGGGGACCCGCCGTACTGGTCGTCGCGGACGTTCGAGACCGGTGACAGGAACTGGTGCAGCAGATAACCGTTGGCACCGTGCACCTCCACCCCGTCGAAGCCGGCGGCGATGGCGCTCTTCGCCGCCGCGACGAACTCGTCGCGCACCGTGGCGAGCTCTTCTGTGGTGAGCGCGTGCGGCACCGGGAACGGGACCTTGCCGGTGGTCGTGCGCGTCTCACCGTCGATCGCGACGGCGCTCGGGGCGACGATGCGGTCCGTTCCGTTGATCAGCGGGTGCGAGACGCGACCGCTGTGCATGAGCTGCATGACGATGCGACCGCCCTGGGCGTGCACGGCGTCGGCGACGGCACGCCAGCCCGCGATCTGCTCCTGCGTGACGATGCCCGGCTGGCCCGGGTACGCACGCGACTCGTGGCTCGGGTACGTGCCCTCGCTGATGATCAGGCCCACGCTCGCCCGCTGCGCGTAGTGCTCCGCCACCAGCGGCCCCGGAATGCCCGCTTCGCCTGAACGCGTGCGGGTGAGCGGCGCCATCACGACGCGGTTGGGGAGGTGGAGGTCGCCGAGCGAGACGGGGGAGAACAGATCCATCGAGGGGATGCCTTTCGGTGTGCGGGTGCGCGCCCCGGACGGGGCGGTTGCGCGGTCGGGCGCTGCCTCCGGGATCGAACGACGCTCGCGTCCGCCCTATTCCCTCCGGGCGTCGACGGCACCGGCTCAGCTCACGGCTGGCGGCCCCCGTCGCGTCGGTCGGGGGAGCCTCGAGCACCTGCTCACCACGATCCCGCCGGCGGGTTCGGCACGCCCTGCCGGCGCGTGCGCCGATCGTCGGCGTCAACTCATCGTGCGCGCGGCGTCCCGCTCCTGATCAGGATCCGGCTGGAAGCGGTAGCCCATACCGGGCTCGGTGAGGATGAACCGCGGGCGAGCCGGATCCGGTTCGAGCTTCTTGCGGAGCTGCGCGATGTAGAGGCGCAGATAGCCCGAGTCGCTGATGTGTTGCGGGCCACGTATCTCGGTCAGGATCGTGCGCTGGGTCACCAGCTTGCGCGGGTTCCGCAGCAGCAGCTCGAGGACCTGCCACTCCGTAGGGGTGAGCCGCACCGGCCTGTCCCCGTCGCCCTCCCGGACGACGACGATCTTGTTGCCGAGATCGACGGACACGTTCGCGAAGCGCACCACCGGGGTCTCGACCGCACCGATCACCCGACGGGTGAGGGCCCGGATCCGGGCCAGCAGCTCGTCGGCCGAGAACGGCTTCGCGACGTAATCGTCGGCGCCCGCGTCCAGCGCCCCCACCTTGTCCGACGAGTCGGTGCGGCCGGAGACGACGAGGATGGGCACGGTGTTCCAGCCCCGGATCGCTTTGATGACCTCCACCCCGCTGAGCTGGGGCATGCCGAGGTCGAGGATCAGCAGGTCGGGATGCTCGTCGACGACCAGGCTCAGCGCCTCCCTCCCGTTGCGGGCCAGAGCGACGTCGTACCCGTGGGCGCCCAGCATGATCCGGAGCGCTCCGAGCATCTGCGGGTCGTCGTCCGCCACGACGATCTTCATCGTCAGGCGTCCTTCACGGCTTCGGCCGCCGAGCCGTCGTCGGCCGCGCTCTGCGAGCGGTGCGCCTCGGCCTCGCGGTCGACGGGAAGCGCCAGCACCATGGTGAGGCCGCCGGCCGGGGTGTCGTCCGCGGCGAGCGTTCCGCCCATCCCTTCGACGAATCCTTTCGTGAGTGCGAGCCCGAGGCCGATTCCGGCACTGTTGTCGGTGTCTCCCATCCGCTGGAAGGGGTGGAAGATCTCCTGCTTGCGGTCGTCGGGCACACCGGGGCCGTGGTCGGCGACGCGGAGCTCGACCTGCCCGCCGAAGGTGCTGGCGCTGACACGCGGAGGTCGGCCGCCTGGGGAGTACCGCAGCGCGTTGCTCAGCAGGTTGACGATGGCACGGCGCAGCAGCACGGGATCGGCGATGACGGGCGGGAGGTCGTCCGGCACATCGATCGTCACCTCGCCCGGCTTGACAGACAACTCGTCGAGGACCAGCGGCAACAGATCCTCGAGGTCGACCGGCTGCAGCGAGACCGCGAGAACTCCGGCCTGCACCCGGCTGACATCGAGGAGGTTGGTCAGGAGGTCCGCGAGGTTGCGAAGACTGGCCTCCGCCGTGTCCAGGAGCTCGGTCTTGTCGCGGCTGGAGAGCCGGTCGCCCGCCGACCGGAGGCTCGTCACGGCCGCCGTCGCGGCCGCGAGCGGACGGCGCAGGTCGTGGCCGACAGCCGCGAGCAGCGCCGTGCGCACGCGGTCGGTGGCCTCCAACGGTCCCACCTCCTGCGCCGCGGTGCTGAGGTCGGCATGTTCGAGTGCGGCGTCGAGCTGGGTCACGATGACCGAGAGCAGACGCCGGTCACCTGCCTGCAGATCGTCACCGAACAGCTCCAGGGTCCCGCGCTCGCCCACCGGGACGCTGGTGGGGACGGCACCGGCAGGGATCTCGCCATCGACGCTCTGCACGGCGCCGTCGTCGGCGGTGAACCGCACCGCCTTCAGCCCGAACGCCTCACGGGTGCGCGAGACCAGGGACTGCACGGCGTCTCCTCCGCGGATGACGCTGCCCGCGATGGTCACCAGCAGCTCGGACTCGGCCGACGCACGGGCCGCGCTGCGCGTCCGCCGCGCCGACTGGTCGACGACCACGCTCACCAGCACCGCGATGACGATGTAGAGGGCGAGAGCGATCAGATGGGTCGGCCGGCCGATGGTGAGCGTGTTGTAGGGGCTGACGAACACGAAGTCGAGTGTCAGTCCCGACAGCACCGCCGCGAACAGGGCGGGCCAGATGCCGCCCACCAGCGCGACGACCACCACCAGCAGCTGATAGCTCAGCGCCTCCGCAGTGAGGGAGTCGCTGCTGCGGATCTGCGTCAGAGCCAGCGTCAGCACCGGTCCGGCGACCAGGGCGAGCGCGAAGCCGTAGACGCGGCGACGGACGCTCAACGCGCCGGTGCGCCGGAACCGGGGCAGGTTGCGGCCTCCCGCGGCGGCGTGCGAGACGATGTGCACGTCGATGTCGCCGGATTCGCGGATGACCGTCGCACCGACTCCGGAGCCGGTGAGGAACGCGGTGAGCCGGTTGCGCCGCGAGACGCCGATGACCAGCTGCGTCGCGTTGCTCGCTTTCGCGAAGGCGACGAGCGCTTCCGGGATGTCGGTGCCGACCACCTGGTGATAGGTGCCACCGAGTTCCTCGACGAGTTTGCGCTGGGCCGCCAGAGCGGCCGGATCGCTCTCGCGCAGGCCGTCCTGGCTCGCGACGTGCACGGCGAGCAGTTCGCCGCTCCCGGATCGTGCGGCGACCCGGGCGCCGCGGCGGAGGAGGGTCTCGCCTTCGGGGCCGCCCGTCAGAGCGACGACCACCCGCTCCCGAGCCTCCCACTTCTCCTGGATGCCGTGCTCTGCGCGATAGCGTTGCAGCGAGTTGTCGACCTCGTCGGCCAGCCAGACCAGCGTCAGCTCGCGCAGCGCGGTGAGGTTGCCCAGGCGGAAGTAGTTGGAGAGCGCTGCGTCGATGCGTGCGGCCGGGTAGACCTGACCCTCGGCGAGCCGGTCGCGCAACGACTGCGGGGTGAGGTCGACCACCTCGATCTGGTCGGCGCTGCGCACGACGGAGTCGGGGATCGTCTCGCGCTGCGGGATGCCGGTGATCTGCTCCACCACATCATTGAGCGATTCGATGTGCTGGACGTTGACCGTCGAGATCACATCGATCCCGGCGGCGAGGATCTGTTCGACGTCCTGCCACCGTTTCGCGTTCGCCGATCCGGGGGCGTTGGTGTGCGCGAGCTCGTCGACCAGGGCGATGGCCGGCCTGCGCGCGATGACGGCGTCCAGATCCATCTCGGTGAGGGTGATGCCGCGATGCTCGACCGTGCGGCGCGGCACCACCTCGAGGCCGTCCAGCAGCGCGGCCGTCGCCTCGCGTTCGTGGGTCTCCACGACGGCGACGACGACATCCTTGCCCAGGTCGTGCAGGCGATGCCCTTCTTCGAGCATCATGTAGGTCTTGCCGACCCCGGGCGCTGCGCCGAGCAGCACCCGGAGCCGGCCTCGAACTGCCATCCGACCGATCCCTTACTTGTTGCCGTCGGGGTCCATCGCTGCCAGGGCGATGTTCAGCTGCAGGACGTTGACGGTGGGCTCGCCGAGATAGCCGAGATCCCGCTGCTGGGTGTGGCTGTCCACCAGCTTGCGCACCGAGTCGGCGCTGATCCCGCGGGCCTTCGCCACCGCGTCCACCTGCAGCAGGGCGTAGGCGGGCGAGATGTGCGGGTCCAGACCCGACCCCGACGCTGTGACGGCGTCGGCGGGGATCTGGTCGGCGCTCACCCCGTCGGTCTTCTCGATGGTCTGCTTGCGCTCCTTCACCGCCTTGAGCAGGTCGGGGTTGTTCGGGCCGTAGTTGCTGCCGCTGGAGGCGCCGCCGTCGTAGCCGTCGCCGGCCGCGGATGGCCGCGACTGGAACCACTGCGGAAGCGGGTTGCCCTTCTTGTCGGTGAACGACTGCCCGATCAGGGCCGACCCGATCACCTTTCCCTCAGAGCTGACGGTCGAGCCGTTGGACTGGTTCGGGAAGGCGAGCTGGCCGATCCCGGTGATCACCAGCGGGTAGACGACCCCCAGCACCACAGTGAGGATGAGCAGTGCGCGGAGGCCGACCCAGTACTGGCGCCCGGTTCCACGTGCCGAAGCATTCATGATGAGTTCCGTTCCTGGTTTCTTAGAATCCGGGGATCAGGCTGATCAGGAGGTCGATCAGTTTGATGCCGATGAAGGGGGCGATGATGCCACCGAGGCCGTAGATCAGCAGGTTGCTGCGCAGCAGCAGCGAGGCCGAGGTGGCGCGGTAGCGCACGCCGCGCAGTGCGAGCGGGATCAGGATGACGATGATGATCGCGTTGAAGATCACGGCCGACAGGATCGCCGACGACGGCGAGTGCAACTGCATGATGTTGATCGCCTGCAGGCCGGGGAACACTCCGACGAACATCGCCGGGATGATCGCGAAGTACTTGGCCACGTCGTTGGCGATCGAGAACGTCGTCAGGGCGCCACGAGTGATCAGCAGTTGCTTGCCGATGCGCACGATGTCGATGAGCTTCGTCGGGTCGGAGTCGAGGTCGACCATGTTGCCGGCCTCCTTCGCCGCCGACGTGCCCGTGTTCATCGCGACCCCGACATCCGCCTGCGCGAGCGCGGGCGCGTCGTTGGTGCCGTCGCCGGTCATCGCGACCAGGTTGCCGCCCTGCTGCTCCTTGCGGATCAGGGCGAGCTTGTCCTCCGGTGTCGCCTCGGCCAAGAAGTCGTCGACACCCGCCTCGGCCGCGATCGCCTTGGCCGTGACCGGGTTGTCTCCCGTAATCATGACCGTGCGGATGCCCATCCGGCGCATGTCGGCGAACCGCTCGTTCAGGCCGGTCTTGACGATGTCCTTCAGGTAGATGACGCCGAGGATGGTGGCCTCGCCCGACGCCGACTTGGTCGCGACGGCGAGCGGCGTGCCGCCGGCCTCGGAGATGCGCAGCACCTTCTCGTCGAGGTCGCTGAGGATCGAGGACGGCACGGGTGCCGACTCCTCCGCCCACGCCACCACCATCGAGGCGGCGCCCTTGCGGACCTGCGATCCGTCGGCGAAGTCGACGCCGCTCATCCGGGTCTGGGCGGTGAAGGGCACCACCTCGCCGGCCAGGTCGCCCTCGTGCGTGTAGCCGAGCTGGGAGGCCAGCGCCACCACCGAGGAGCCCTCAGGAGTGGGGTCGCTCAGGGAGGCGAGCGCGGCGGCCTTGACCAGGTCGTCCTGCGCCACGCCTGCGACCGCGGTGAACTCCGCAGCCTGCCGGTTGCCGTAGGTGATGGTGCCGGTCTTGTCGAGCAGCAGGGTCGTCACGTCGCCGGCCGCCTCGACCGCTCGTCCCGACACGGCGAGGACGTTGTGCTGCACCAGCCGGTCCATGCCGGCGATGCCGATCGCGGAGAGCAGCGCGCCGATGGTGGTCGGGATGAGGCACACGAGCAGGGCGACGAGCACGGTGACGCTCGGCGCGGCGTTCGCGAAGCCGGCAGTGGGGCCGAGCACCAGCACGACCACGACGAAGATGATCGTCAGCGCGGCCAGGAGGATGTTCAGTGCGATCTCGTTGGGCGTCTTCTGCCGGGCCGCGCCCTCGACGAGCTTGATCATCCGGTCGACGAAGGTCTCGCCGGGCTTGCTCGTGATGCGGACGACGATGCGGTCGGAGAGCACGCGGGTGCCTCCGGTGACGGCGCTGCGGTCGCCTCCGGATTCGCGGACCACCGGGGCGGACTCACCGGTGATGGCCGACTCGTCGACCGAGGCGATGCCCCAGATGATGTCCCCGTCGCCGGGGATCAGCTCACCGGCGGTGACGATCACCACATCGCCGAGTGTGAGATCGGCCGAGGCGACCTGTGTGACCGCAGCTGCGGTCGCCGCCGCGTCGGACTGTGCGTCGTAACCGGTGACCCGGTTCGCCACGGTGGTCGTGCGGGTCTTGCGGAGGCTGGCCGCCTGCGCCTTGCCGCGGCCTTCGGCGACCGACTCGGCCAAGGTGGCGAAGAGCACGGTGAGCCACAGCCAGACGGCGATCGCCCAGGTGAATGCGAGGGTCGTGGCCGACCCTCCGGACTTCTGCGGGCCGAGGAACGGCTCGGCGATCGCCAGGATCGTGGTCAGAGCCGCGCCGATCTCGACGATGAACATGACCGGGTTGTGCCACATGTCGCGCGGGTCGAGCTTGCGGAACGCACCGGGGAGGCCGGCGATGAGCTGCCGGGCGTTGAACGCGCCCTTCGGTGCCCTCTCGCCATGATCCTGGTGGTGCTGCCCGCGAGGATCCACGGTGTTGGTGAGTGTCGACATGATCAGTGCAGCCCTTCCGCCAGGGGACCCAGCGCGAGAACGGGGAAATAGGTGAGTGCGGCGACGATGATGACCACGCCGACGACGAATGCGACGAACAAGGGCCGGTGCGTGGGCAGCGTGCCCGCGGTGGCCGGGACTTTGTCCTGCGCCGCGAGGGAACCGGCCAGTGCCAGGACGAACACGATCGGCAGGAACCGGCCGAGGAACATCGCGGTGCCGAGCGCGGCGTTCAGCCACGGTGTGTTCGCGGTGAGACCTGCGAAGGCCGACCCGTTGTTGTTGGCCGCCGAGGTGAACGCGTACAGCACTTCGGAGAAGCCGTGCTGGCCGGGGTTCCAGATCGAGACCTTCTCGATGTTGTCCTTGATCGCCGGGATCGCGAAGCTCAGGCCGGTGCCCAGCAGCACCAGCGTCGGGGTCATCAGGATGTAGAGGCTGGCGAGCTTGATCTCCCGCGAGCCGATCTTCTTGCCCAGGTACTCGGGAGTGCGGCCGACCATCAGCCCTGCGAGGAACACGGAGATGATCGCGACGACGAGGATGCCGTAAAGGCCGGCGCCGATGCCACCGGGAGCGACCTCGCCGGTCATCATGTTGACCATCGTCATCATCCCGCCCAACGGGGTGTAGCTGTCGTGCATCGAGTTGACCGCACCGGTCGACGTCAGCGTGCTGGTCGTGCCGAACAGGGTCGAGCCGAGGATGCCGAACCGCTGCTCCTTGCCTTCGAGCGCACCGCCCGCGGCTTGGGTGGCCGTGCCGTCGCCCTGCAGCTCGAAGAGGGTCAGAGCGACCAGCGAGACGATGAAGATCGCCGACATCGCGCCGAGGATCGCGTAGCCCTGGCGGTTGTCGCCCACCATCTTCCCGAAGGTGCGGGGAAGGGAGAACGGGATCAGCAGCATCAGGAAGATCTCGACGAGGTTCGTCCACGCCGTCGGGTTCTCGAACGGATGGGCGGAGTTCACGTTGAAGAACCCGCCGCCGTTGTTGCCCAGGAGCTTGATCACCTCCTGCGACGCGACAGGACCGCCCGGAATCGTCGCCGAGCCTCCGGTGAGCGTGGTCACGCTGGTGAACCCGTTGAAGTTCTGCACCACGCCCCCGACGATGAGGATGACGGCGAAGACGATCGAGAGCGGCAGCAGGATGCGCAGCGTCGCCCGGGTCAAATCCACCCAGAAGTTGCCGATCGTGCCCGAGCGGTGGGCGGCGAATCCGCGCACCAGGGTGATGGCGACAGCGATGCCGACGGCCGCCGACAGGAAGTTCTGCACGGCGAGACCGGCGATCTGGACGGTGTATCCGAGGGTCACCTCCGGCGAGTACGACTGCCAGTTCGTGTTCGTCACGAACGAGATCGCCGTGTTGAACGACAGCCCCTCCGGCACCGCAGGCAGACCGAGGGAGTACGGCAGCACCGCCTGTGCCCGCTGCAGCGCGTACACGAGCAGCACGCCGAGCACCGAGAATGCCAGAACACTGCGCAGGTAGACCGGCCAGCTCTGGTCGACCCGCGAGTCGACACCGATGATCCGGTAGAAGCCGCGCTCCACCCCGAGGTCCTTCCTCGACGTGAAGGTCACCGCCATGTAGTCGCCCAGTGGGCGATACGAGAGCGCGAGCAGCAGGACGAGCGTGGCGAGCATCGCCACGAACAGCCAGAACGTCACTAGAACTTCTCCGGCTTCAGAAGGGCGTACACGAGGTACGCGATCGAAGCGACGGCCAGTGCCGCCGCGAGCAGGTCGAAGAAGATCACAGCTTCTCCACCCCTCGGCCGACCAGGGCGACGATCGCGCCCAGCGCGATGATCCCCACGACGCAAATCAGGTCCAACACGGGAATGTCTCCATCCGGATTTCCGCGCCTGACCACTCGACGAGACGCGGGGTCCCGGCACTCTGCCGGAACCACTGACTCATATAAGTGGACGGAGACGGCCCGGAACCGCGTCCTAACGGGATCCCTACGTCTCCGGCCCGAGTCCTAACGGTTTCCCGCTGAGCGGTCGCGTCGAGAATGCCGGATCCGGACCGGACCCGGCGCGCTGGCTGGCCGCAAGGCGGGCGTACGCGAACCGTTGGTTTCGGCCCGCTCCCCGTCGGAGTTCCGTTAGGAGAGCACCGACGCCCCCGTCGGCGGCGTAGAACCGTCGCTTGTGAACATCCTTCATTCAGCAGGTGTCGCATGACCCTGACGCATCTCATCCCTTCGCTGCGCGCCTCGATGCCGAACCCGCTCGGGCGCGATCTCTGGCCCGAGTTCACCACCACCTCCGTCTCCGACGTCACGGTCGCCGGTGTCTCCCTGACGCGCCTGGCCGAATGGTGCGAGACACCGTGTGTCCACACCGCGGCCGCGGTCATCCCCGGCACCGGCGGAATGCCCTCCGCCACCGAGGTCGCCTCCGTCATCGTCACTCGCGTGACTCAGGTCGCCACGGCGGCGGACGGCGCGATCGACGTGTGGATCGACGCCCGCGTCACCGACTCACCGGTCGCCATCGACGAGCTGCGGATGATCGGACGGGTCTCCACCTCCTGCGACTCCCGGGCGCGTATCCACCCGGCGGGCGAGACGGCAGCGCCTCTGCTCGTCGATGAGCTCGTGTCCGATCTGCGCGTCGGCGATCTGCTCGCCGTGCCGTGCCGCGGCGCCGCCCTGCTGCGCCAGGTCGACCCGGATCGCCGCCATCTCCACGACGACACCGTGCCGGATCCGTGGACGCCGGCCGGGTGCGGGCGATGAGCCTCGTGCGGCGTCTGCTCGATCGACGCGCCCTGTGGGGCACCCTCGACGTGTCCCCTGCGAGCCGGGGCATCTGGCAGCGGGTGCGCCTGACGGTGTATCCGCCCGGCATCACCCACGGCCAGCGTCGCCTGCTCCGCCTGAGCCACGCCTGGCCGGTCGGAGGAGCGATACTCTGCCTGTTCGCGCTCGTCTTCCTCAGCGACGAAGGCCCGGTGCTCAGCCTGGCAACCGTGCTGACCGCTTACGTCGCCGGTTTCCTCGTCACAGCACGCCTCACCCGTGACCTGCGCGAACGGTGCCGGGTGGTGACGGTCGCCTCCGAGTACGTCGGAGGCGAGGTGCGGGAGTTCGGCAACGTCCACCTCCTTCGATCGGCTGCAGCCCGGCTCGAGGATCTGGATGCGCGGCGCAGGTCGGGTGCCGTCGATCCGGTGACCTACGAGGCGGAGTGGGCCGAGATCTACGACGCGTTGCCGAGCCAGGCCGCGCGCCCGCTCGAACGGCGCTGACGGGACCGCCGCTCGGACACCGGCGTCGCAGCGACCCGGCATGGCCCGCAGTGAGACCAGGGGTGTCCACGGGTCTCACCGACAACCTCACCGGGCCACGCTCGGGCTAGCGAAGGCGGGACCGACCGACGCGGAATACCTGCACGAGCGCCTGCCCCGCAGCCGGGTAGAGCTGATCGAAGAATTGGAACAAGACCATGAACATGACCCATTCCCGCCGACTGCGAGGTATCGCCGCGTGCGCGGCCCTCGCTCTCGGGGTGACGGCGGGCATCGCCACCGTGAGCGCGCCCGCCAGCGCACACACCGTGTCGGCGAACCCGATCGTGCGCGTCGACGGCGGCGCCGCCCGCGGCTTCACGAACGGCGGCGTCAATACGTTCGAGGGGCTGCCGTACGCAGCGCCGCCCACGGGCGACCTACGCTGGCGCCCCCCGCAAGCGCCGACAGGATGGAACGGGCTCCGGGACGCGACCCAGTTCGCACCGAGCTGCCCGCAGTCACCAGTCGGCAACGCGTTATTCCCGCCCGGCGTGCTGAGCGAAGACTGCCTCTACCTGAACGTCTACGCCCCCGCCGCCGCGGCCACCTCATGGTCGAAGCTCCCGGTGATCGTGTGGATCCATGGCGGAGGGCTGACCCAGGACGCCGCACGGAACTACGACGGAACGAAGCTCGCCGCATCCGGTGCCGTCGTCGTGACGATCAACTACCGGCTCGGCGCCCTCGGCTTCCTCGCGAACGCCTCTCTCGCCTCGCGCGGCGGCGCTGCCGGCAACTACGGTCTTATGGACCAGCAGGCGGCGCTGCGCTGGGTTCAACACAACATCGGAGCCTTCGGTGGCGACGCGCGTAATGTGACGATCGCGGGCCAGTCCGCCGGCGGTCTCTCGGTGCTGGCGCAACTCGTATCGACAACCGCTCGTGGTCTGTTCCAGCGAGCGATCGTGCAGAGCGGCGCCTTCGCTCTGACGCAGAAGTCGCTGGCGACGGCGGAGGCCGAGGGCAATGCCTTCGCCGCGAAGGTCGGCTGCACGAGCAACGTGGCCGCGTGCCTGCGCGCCGCGCCCGTGAGCGCCCTGGTGAACAACTTCGGCGTGGAGATCCCCGGCGTTGTCGACGGCGCTGTGCTCACGGAGACCATCGGCTCCGCCCTGGCCCACCAGCGCTTCACGCGGGTACCGGTCATGAACGGCATCACCCACGACGAAGAAGTGCTCTTCACCGACGGACTCGGTATCGCTGTCGCCGGAGGGGGGAACGTCCTCGTTCCCGCGCAGCCGCGGGACCCGGCCAACTACCTGCAGAACATCCAGGGGGTCCTTGGCGTCTCCGCCGCTCGCGCAGCGGCGATTGCCGGGGAGTATCCGCTCAGCGCGTACCCCTCCCCCGATGTGGCGTTCAGTCTGCTCGTGTCCGACTCGGAGTTCGCCTGCCCAGCACTGCAGGTCGACAGATGGACGTCGACACGGGTGCCGACTTACGCCTACCAGTTCAACGAGGACACCGCTCTGATCCCGGGGCTGCCGGCGCTGGCGACGCACGGGTCCGAGCTGCCTTACCTGTTCGATCTGCCGAACGGGCACTTCGCTGGGCTCGACCCGAGCCAGCAGGGACTCGCCTCGACCATGCGTGCGGCGTGGACCCGGTTCGCCGCTGCCGGCTTCCCGTCGACCAGGGCGCTGTTCTGGCCTCCGTACAACTTCACCGGACTCCAGGTCTCGCTGACGACGCCCCGATCGACCATCGACCCGCATGCGTACACCGAGCACCACTGCGCATTCTGGGCGGCAGGCTGACCGCCGCGTCGCGGCATGCATCCGACCGAAGCGAGCACGGGCGATACCGGGAGGCATCGCCCGTGCTCGCTCTGAGGCGGCCCGAACACCGAGGACCTGCAGCGTCGCCGTCGGAGACGCTGCGAATTCCAAAGCGGTGCGTAAACGGTGAGTTTGGCCAATAACCATTGAGCGGGTAGTCTGGGCCGCAGCCCTACTTCCCAGTGTTTATCTGGGATTCCGGGCCGCGCGAGTGTAGTTCAATGGCAGAACTTCAGCTTCCCAAGCTGATAGCGCGGGTTCGATTCCCGTCACTCGCTCCGTTGTTCGACCTGCCTGGCGCCGGTAATTGTCGAGTCCGCGAATTCTTGTCGCTGTTCGCGAGACATGTCGCAGTTCGCGCAATCTGTCGCATCTTCAGAGCTCGAAGTACGTGTTAACCACGATGCTGTTTTCGCGTTTTGTTGGCATATTTCAACGAAGTTGGCATATTTTAGCCACATTTGGCCTATGTGAGTCCATCCCTGCTTCCAGGATGCTGAGGCTACCGCCAGTATTCGTCGCCTCAAGTGCGGAGATGATCGAAGGCTTGTCAAGCGATTGGAAGATGAGGGACGGCATATCCGAACACTATTTGCTCGGCGTGGACTCTGACTCTTGGCGCGTCTTGACTTTCAATATCGTCTGGTCTGCCTGGACAGCAATGGAACTCTTGGCAGCTGTCCGGCCTACCGAAGGAGATAGGCATGACGCATCTAGTTGCACGGTCCAGGACGCGCTCCAGGACCTGGTGGGCGATCGTTGTCGCAGTTGTCGTAGCGACGCTGGCGATACCAACAGTTTCGGCACCGACGCCAGCGAAAGCGGCGGGCTCCAATTTGCTGACAAACCCCGGGTTTGAGCAAGGCACTCGGCAAGCCCTCGGTCCGACCATCTGAATGCGGCGCGCGGGTTCGGACGCCCGCGGGATCCTGCCGGCGTGACAGGCTGATCGTGTGTTGATAGACGCTTTCGCGGCGAGGCTCGCGCGCTTGACGAGCTGGGACGCGGGAACCTCCTACGCCCTTGCCGCGCGCGAAGTGGCAGATCAGGTCCTGCGGTCGCTAGAACCATCGTTGGCGTTCATTGAGTCGCTCTACGCGCCCGGGGAAGCGGGCTTGGTGCTGGCGGCCGAGGATGTCGACCCGCGAACCGTCGACGCGCGGGCAGCAGAGCGTCTTCCCGCGGATTGGTGGAAACCGTGGTCCGACGTGGACGAAGAACCGGTTCACGATCTGTGGATTTCGGCCGGTCGAACACCACCCTCACCTCCGTCTTCCGACTCGTTCCAGTCGATCGGATCGGAACGCTGGGGAGGGAAACCATCGGGCGGGTTCTTTACATCGCCTGCGAGTTCCAGTTTCCCAGGGATGTGGTTTGCATACCTGTTAGACAACACCGCTGAGCATCCCCGCCCCTGGCATGCATGGTCAGTTGGCCCAAGTTCCGAAAACACACTGGCTATTCGTTCGGCCACAGATTGGTGCGCCTTCGCTGACCGTTATCGCGCCGATCATGCCGGCCACGTCGATTGGCGGGCGGTCAGCGAGGACTACGCGCGCGTCCACCTGACTCGTTCAGCTGTCTTCTGCATCGACGGGTTCGCCTTTGCTTACCGGGGCCGAGCGATCGCACCGAGCTGGTGGACGTGTGAGACAACCGCCTGGCTAACGTGGGACGTAACCGAGACCGCCGACTACATCCTGCCGGAAAGTTGAGGCGGGCACGACCGTGTTAGCTCGATCGTGCCCACTCTCGCCTACTTTCCAGCGGAGACAGTGAAGGTCACCGCTCCGGGCGAACTGGATGGCGCCGTGCCGGCAGCGAGCGTCGCACCGCAGAGAACCCCGGTGTTAGGGCTATAGATCGTGCCGGTTCTCTGAGCGACCCACAATCCTTGAGTCGACCCCGAGAGCCGGCAGCCGGGCTATCTTCCGCGGCGCACCTTCGGATCTTGGAGCGGAATGGAGTCGCCTCAACGACAGGCAACTAGTTCGCGTCGCGGGCGCGATGCTCAACGCCTGGATGTCCGGGCGAACCCTTGTCGAAATGGAACAATTGGGCGTTGACCTTGGGCTCATTCGTCGCACCAGCGCAAAATGCGAGTTAGCTCGCAAGTTCGCGCTTCGGGTAGTCCCGGATCTCGCGTACCTCTTCGGTTTGCCGTGGCTGATAGTCCGCGGTCGCGGGCTTCAGGAAACACCGGCGTTCGAGTTGCTCGCAGACCTCCCGAATGCGGTCGAGCTCGGAGTTGATACTTTCGCCAAGCTCCAATACATCAATGAATCAGTGCTTCGAACGAGGATGGGCGCCCATCGCGACGTCCAGTAAAAAATCACGACAACTAGGGCGTACTAGCGTCATCTATCTGCGAACTCGACAGTAATGTCCGGACCCGTCGAGCAGTTCCATCCGCCCCCTCCGTGTCAGGATGGGACCGGTGCCGCCGGTAGTGCCGGCGGTCGAGGCGAACCGTCCGGAGGACGGAGGACGGCGGGGCACGTGGGAGTCCGCGGACGAGACCGGCGGCCACACGGGTGGGCCCGGAGGCTGATCGCGGGCGCGGTCGCTACGGCCGCGTGTGCACTCGTCATCGCCGGCGGAGCCGCGAGCGCGACAGCGTCCACCGGCCAGAGACCCGTCACCGCCGTCGCCCCTACCGGCGTCGACGACTTCACGTTCGCGAGCTTCGACGGCGACTACAGCCTGGGTCGCGACGCCGCGGGGCGCTCGACGCTCACCACGGTTGAGACGCTCGTAGCGCGGTTCCCCGAGACCGACCAGAATCACGGCATCCGGCGCGAGCTCGTCGAGGACTATGACGGCCACCCCACCGACCTGCGGGTTGTGTCGGTCACCGACGAGAAGGGCACCCCGCGTCCGTACACGAGCGAGTCCGATAGCGGGATCCTGTCGCTGACGATCGCGGCGAACGACTTCGTGCACGGCGACCAGACCTACGTGATCACCTACCGGCAGACCAATGTCACGCGCTACTTCGGTGACACGGACAACGACGAGTTCTACTGGGACGCCAACGGCACCGAGTGGGCGCAGCCCTTCGACCGCGTCACCGCCGCCGTGCACCTCGGGCCGGGGCTGGCCGACGCACTGCAGGGGGAGGCCTCCGCCTACCGGGGTGTGCAGGGCTCCACCGCCAAGGCGACCGTCGAGCGCACCGGCGACGGGTACCGCTTCAGCGCAGACCGTCTCGGGCCGCATGAGAACCTCACGTTCGCGATCGGCTTCGCCCCCGGCACGTTCACCCCGCGCGCCGACGGGCTGTTCGACACGCGCTGGGGATACGCGGCCGTCGCCGGCTTCCTCTTCGTCTTTCTGGCGCTGGTCGGCGCGATCATCGTGAACCTGCGCCTACTCCGCGACGCTCCCGGGCGCGGCACGATCATCCCCGAGTACGTCCCGCCGAAGGAGGGACTGCTGCTCGCGGCCGACGTCGCCGGGCTCACGAAGAAGGCGGTGCCGGCGCAGGCGCTCGACCTCGCGGTGTCGGGCCGCCTACGGGTGCTGGAGGCTGCGAAGGGCTTCTTCGGCCGCTCCTCCTACACGCTCGAGTTCGTCTCGACGGAGGCGACGGGCCGGCAGGCGCTGCGCGACCCGCACCCGACCGACGTCGAACTGCGGTTCCTGCAGGCTCTGTTCGGCGACCCGCTGGCGCCCGGAGACACCCTCGAACTCGGCTCGTCCAACTCTCGCGTCGCGCGCGCCATCCAGTCGCTGCTGAAGCGGGTGCACAAGGACACGACGACGCTCGGCACTCGAACGGCCGGGCCGCGCAGCCCGATCCGGGCGCTCTTCTTCACCGCCCTCGGCGCGACCGTGCTGGCCGTCGTCGGCGCGATTCTCTGCATCGTCGGGGTGTTCGGAGGCGGATGGCCGTTCGGGATCCTGTTCGGCTCCGTCGTGCTCTTCGTCGTCACCGCCGTCCTCCTGTCGCGCTCGCCCCTGACCAGCACGGGCACGACGCTCCGGGAGTACGTGGACGGGCTGCGCATGTACGTCGAGCTCGCCGAGGCCGACCGCATCCGCTACCTGCAGTCGCCGCAGGGCGCCGAGCGCGTGCCGGTCGCCGTCGGCGATCCGCGCGAGATGCTCGACCTCAACGAACGCCTGCTTCCCTGGGCCGTGCTGTTCGGCGAGGAGAAGAAGTGGCTGGCCGAGCTCGGGAGGTTCTACGAGCAGACCGGCCAGACGCCGGGCTGGTACGCCGGCCAGACCGCGTTCAACGCAGCGGTGCTCTCGCAGATGGTCAGCGGGATCTCCTCCAGCACCACGATGGCGAGCAGTTCGTCGTTCGGCGGCACGGGAGGCGGCGGGTTCTCTGGTGGCGGAGGCGGCGGTGGAGGAGGAGGCGGCGTCTAGAGCCGCCCGTCCGCGGATCCCGTGCTCCACCTTTCGAGCTTTTCGGGGTTCGCGACGACCCAGATGTCTGTCGCGTCGCCGACGACCCCGGCGAGCACGGCGACGACGACCACCCTCCCCGATCGGCTCCCGACCAGTCCTGGACCGCCGTTCACCGAACGCAGCTCCCAGCACAGCGCGGCGGCCTCCGCGGGCGCCACCCGGCCGTCGAGCACCGCGCACCACCTCCGCGCCTCGTCACCGCTGTCGATGACGACGCGGGGACGCGGCCCGATGACACGGATCAACAGCTCGACGTCGTTCGCCCGGAGGGCCCGCAGGACCTCCGCGGCGAGACGACGGTCGGGCTCAGGCCGCCCCCGCTCGTTCAGCGCTCTCCTCATCGGTCCGGTCCCTCTCCGCGCCCGCGCCGATCCGCCCGAGCGGGGCCGGTTCGAGCCGGTCTTCGAAGTAGGCCCGCGAGAGGCGGGCTCGAAGGCGGTCCCAGGTGCGGATCCTCCCGGTCTCGTCCGGCCGCACGACGACCGATGGCACGGTTCGCGGGCCGCCGAGCTGCACGCGCTCCTCCACCGGCACGGGCGCGTGGATCTCGACGTACTCGCCGCCGGGCAGGCGGACGATCCGCCCGGTCTCGTAGCCGTGGAGCAGCAGCCCCCTGTCCTTCTTCTGCAGCGCGAGGCAGACCCGCCGGGTGAGGAAGAACGCCGCCACCGGACCGAGCACCAGCAACGCCTGGAACGCGTGCACCACGGACTCCAGGCCGATGCTGAAATGCGTCGCCAGCAGGTCGGCGCTACCCGCGCCCCACAGTGCGCCGTAGAACACGATGCCGGCGACGCCGAGCGCGGTGCGGGTCGGCTCGTTGCGCGGTCGGTCGAGCAGCGCGTCGTCCTTGCCGGGGCCGCGCACCCACTGCTCGAAGAACGGATAGACCGCGACGGCGAGGAGGAAGACGCCCACGACCGCGAGGGGCACCAGGATCGCGAGCGTCCAGGTGCGGCCCAGCCACACGACCTCCCACCCCGGCGGCACCAGCCGCAGCGCGCCGTCGAGGAAGCCCGTGTACCAGTCGGGCTGGCTGCCGGCCGACGCATCGCCGGGCGACGACGGGCCGAACAGCCACACCGGCGCGACCGTGACCGTCGCCGCCACCAGCACGAGGAGTCCGGTGACGATCGCGAACAGGCCTCCGGCCCGCACAGCCGCGTTCGGGTACGCGGGCACGCCGACCTCGCCCGGGTAGCGCGTCGGCTCCTGACGGGAGGCCAGCCGGGCACGCAGCCAGAGCAGCCCGATCAGGAGGGCGGGGACCACGGCGATGTGCACGGGGTAGAGGTTCTCGATGATCCGCCCGGGGAACTCGCCCCCGAAGAGCAGCCACGACAGCCAGGTGCCCACGACGGGGATGCCCAGCAGGATGCCCTGGAAGATCCGCAGACCCGTGCCGGAGAGCATGTCGTCCGGGAGGGCGTAGCCGCTCCAGCCTCCCGCCAGCGAGACGATCAGCAGGCCGAACAGCACCAGCCACGAGCCGCGGCGGCGGCGGAAGGCTCCGGTGAAGAAGGCGACCGCGAGCTGCATCATGATCGCGGCGGGCAGCAGGAGGGCGGCCCAGTGATGCGCCTGCCGCACGAGCAGGCCGCCGGGGATGTCGAACGAGGTGTGCAGGATCGAGACGTAGGCGGCCGAGGCCTCCTGGCCGACGAGCGGGGCGTACGAGCCCTCGTAGGTGACGCGCTGGCTCGAGGGCGCGTACCAGAACATCAGCAGGAGGCCGGTGACGAACAGCACGACGACGCACGCGAGGGCGACGACGCCGAACAGGTTCGACCAGTGCAGCGAGACGCGGCGGCCGGCGAGCTCGGCGCGGCCGGCGGCGAGCCGGCGCCCGGCCCCGGACTCGCGGGCCGCGCGGGCGACCGACTCGGTGAGCGACCGGCGTGGCCGGCGATCGGCGGGCATCAGGCACCTCCCTCGCGCGAACCGGCGCCGACGAGCTCAGCGCCGACCGGCACCGCCCCGCTGACGAACGCGCGACGCGGATGCTGCACCGACAGCAGCGACACGATGTCCCGGCCGAAGACGACCGCGCTCGCCCAGACGAGCAGCACCCGCACCTTGCGCTCCCAGGTGGGGATCGCGAGCACGTGGTACCCGCGGTGCATCACCCAGGCGAGGAACCCGGTGATCACCAGCCCACGCCATTGGAAGATGCCCTTGCCGAGGCCCAGGGTGGCGACGACGCCGAGGCTGTGGTGGACGTAGTCGCGCGGGCGCTCCCCGCGGAGGTCGGCGACGATGTTCTTCGCGAGCAGCCTCCCCTGCCGCACGGCGTGCTGGGCGTTCGGCACCGTGAGGGCGCCGTCGGCCGCGACCGCGAGATCGGGGACCGCCGCGTCGTCCCCGGCCGCCCACGCGTCCGGCACCGGGGCGTCGGGCGTGCCGACCCGGAGGTCGGGCCGCACGACGATGGACCCGCGCGGCGTCAGCGGCAGGTCGGTGTGGTTGGCGACGACGGGGTTCGCCCCGTTGCCCGCCGTCCAGACGATCGTGTGCGAGTCGAACTCCTCGCCGGTCGACAGGACGATATGGCCGCCCTCCGCCGACAGCAGCTGCGCCCCGAGATGGATGCGCGCGCCGCGCTCGACGAGCGAGCGCACGACCCACGCGCCGGGGCGATCGGTGACCTCGGGGAGGATGCGGTCGCGCGCCTCCACCAGGTGGAAGGACAGGTCGGAGAACCGCAGCTCGGGATACGACTTCAGCAGCGCGGTCGCCAGCGACAGCAGCTCGGCGAACCCCTCCACGCCCGAGAAGCCGCCGCCGACGAACGTGACGGTGAGCAGTCGCGAGCGCTCGGGTCCCACTGGGAGCAGGGCCGCCCGGTCGAAGGCGTCGAGCAGGCGGTCGCGGATGGCGACGGCCTCCTCGACGTGCTTCATGCCGATGGCGTTCTCGGCGATGCCGGGGATGGGGAAGGTGCGGGTGACGGCGCCCGCCGTCACGACGAGGGTGTCGTACGGGAGGGCGAACTCGTCGCCGTCCACCGGCACCACGGTCACCGAACGGGCCGCGTGGTCGATGCGGGCCACCCGCCCGTGGATGAGCCGCGAACGGCGGAGGTGGCTGCGCAGCGAGATCGCCGCGTGACGCGCCTCGATGGAGCCGGCAGCGACCTCCGGCAGGAACGGCTGATAGGTCATGTACGGCCGCGGATCGACCACCACGATCTCCGCCTCCTCGGCACGGAGTCTCTTCTCCAGGCCCCAGGCCGTGTAGAACCCGGCGTACCCGCCGCCCACGATGAGGATCCGACGCATTACGAACCTCCTGTCCTCACCAGCTATGACCGGACAGGGGGTCGTTCTGTGACATCTACGCTGCGGTGACGTGCTCCAGCTTGTTCGGGTTGAGGACCCAGTAGAGGCGGTGGATGCCGGCGTCGTCGAAGTCGGCCGTGACGTAGGCGAAGACGTCGCCGTCGCGGGTGGCCACGATCGCCGGCTCGCCGTTGAGCTCGGTCACGTGCATGTCCGATCCCTCCCAGAACCGCGAGGCGAACGCGTGGATGTACTTGGCCACCGTGACCGCGCCGACGACGGGGATGCGCGTCGCGCGCACGACGCCGCCGCCGTCGGACAGCGAGACGACGTCGTCGGCGAACAGCTTCTCGAGCGCCGCCATGTCGCCCTGCTCGGCCGCCGCCATGAACGCCGTCAGGAGGCGCATCCGCTCACCGTCCGCTACGGCTCGGGACTTCCGCTCGGCCGCGAGGTGCTTGCGCGCCCTGCTGACGAGCTGCCGGGCGGACTGCTCGCTCGTCTCCACGATCCGGGCGATCTCGGCGTACGGATAGTCGAACGCCTCGCGCAGCACGTAGGCCGCACGCTCGGCGGGCGACAGCTTCTCGAGCAGCACGAGCACGGCGAAGCTCAGGGCTTCGCCGCGCTCGGCGCCGAGGGTGGGGTCCTGGGAGGTGTCGACGGGCTCCGGGAGCCAGGGCCCGATGTAGGTCTCGCGCTGCGCCCGGGCGGAGGTCGCCGCGTTCATCGCGAGGCGTGTCGTGGCGGTGGCCAGGAACGCGGCCGGCTCGCGCACGGTCGAGCGGTCGTAGGCCTGCCAGCGCAGCCAGGTGTCCTGCACGATGTCTTCGGCGTCCGCGACGGTGCCGAGCATCCGGTAGGCGATGCCGAACAGCCGCGGACGGACCTCGGCGAAGGTCGCGACAGCGGAGGCGAGATCGTCGCGGCGGTCCGCCTCGCTCGGTTCGTCGGCCGTGGCATCGGGTTGCGACATGGCTTCGATGCTAGCGGCGAATCCAGTCCTCGAGGGAGGTCGCGCCACGCAGCTGCGCGGCCGCCTTCGGGTCGTGCCCGGGGACGAGCGACTCGTCGGTCACGGTCCCGCCGAAGTAGCCGACCGACTCGTCCACGATGATCTCGCGGGTGTCGCCGCGGCTGTCGAGGATGGCCTTCGCCGCCTCGGCGAGGCGCAGCGGCTCCGGTCCCGCGAGCTCCACGAACGCATCGGCGGGCTCGGCGACGGCGACGGCGGCGAGCGCCTGCGACACGTCGGCGGCGGCGATCGGCTGCATGAGCACCGGAGACAGCGTGATGATGTCACCGGCCGCGCCGCCTTCCGCGAGAGCCGGGAGGAACTCGAAGAACTGCGTCGCGCGCACGATCGAGTACGGCACCCCGCTGCCCTTCACGATGTCCTCCTGCCGCACCTTGGCCCGCATGTAGCCGATGTCGGGCATCCGGTCGGCGCCCACGATCGACAGCACGACGTGGTGGCCGACCCCCGCGCGCTTCTCGGCCTCGACGAGCGTGCCGGTGCTGCGTTCGAAGAACTCCAGCACCGGGCCGTCGTCGAACGATGGGGAGTTGGGCACATCGACGACCACGTCGGCGCCGGCGAGCGCCGCGTCGACGCCTACCCCGGTCACGGTGTCGACGCCGGTCGACGGGGAGGCCGGGACGACCTCGTGGCCGGCCTGGCGGAGTTGCTCGACGAGCGGGCGACCGATCAGGCCGGTTCCGCCGATGACGACGATCTTCATGCGTTTCCCTTCGTTGGAGCGGCGCGGTCGCGCCTCACCAGCTACGACAGATGACGCCGGCCGAGTGTGACCGATTCGCGCGAAACGGTCGCGACGGGCGCCGGCCGCGGGTTGCGGATGCCCGCTGCGGACACGGCCGCTCCCGTGAACAGGGCGAGCGCTGCGCCGAAGACGAGGGTGTGGAAGCCCTCCACCTGGAGGGTCGCCCCGCCAACCGACCCGGCGAGGGCGACCGCGATCAGGCCGGCGACGCGCGAAACGGCGTTGTTCACCGCAGAGGCGATCCCCGCCCGGCCGGAGTCGACCGCGCCGAGAACCGTGGCGGTCAAGGGCGCGACGGTGATCGCCATCCCGAGCCCGAACGCGCAGACCGCGGGGAGCACCTCGGTGAGGAAGTCGGCCTGCGGGGTGATCCGCAGCATCAGCAGGAAGCCGACCCCTGCGACGGCCGGACCGACCGCCATCAGCAGCCGCGGGCCGACCTTGCCGCTCAACCGCCCGAACACCGCGGCGAGCGCGATCAGCAGGATGCTGGAGGGCATCATCGCGAAGCCGGCCGCCGTGGCGCTGTAGCCGGCGCCCTGCTGCAGGAACAGCGCCAGCGCGAAAGTGCCGACCGCGACGCCGCCGTAGATGAACGCCGTCGCCACGTTGCCCACCGAGAAGTCGCGCTCGCGGAAGATCGCGAGAGGCAGCATCGGGGAGGCCACCCGTCGCTCCCAGAGCACGAACACGATGAGGCACGAGGCGCCGAGCGCCATCGCGCCCCAGATCACCGGCGACCCCCAGCCGAACCTCCCGCTCTCGATGAGCGCGAAGACGGGGAGGCCGAGGCCGGCGACGCCGAGCAGGGCGCCGGCCCAGTCCACCCGGGCGCCTGCGGCTCGCGCGGCGTCGGCCGGCAGCGCGCGCACGAGCACGAGCGCCACGGCGATCGGCAGGAGGTTGATCGCGAAGACCCAGCGCCACGACAGCGTGTCGACCAGCACGCCGCCGATGACCGGGCCGGCGATGCTCGCGAGGCTCGTGATCGCGGTCCAGACACCGATGGCGCGGGCCTGCGCTGCGCCCCGGAACGTGCTCAGGATGAGCGCGAGCGAGCTCGGCACCAGGAGCGCCCCGGCGACGCCCTGCACGCCGCGGGCCAGGACCAGCACCTCCACGGTGGGCGCGGCGGCGCACGCGATCGACGCGATGCCGAAACCCAGGAGCCCCCAGAGCAGCACGCGCCTGCGGCCGTACAGGTCGGAGAGCGAGCCCGCGAGCAGGATGACCGACCCGAGGGTCAGCAGGTACGCGTCGACGACCCACTGCTGCCCGGCCAGGCCGCCGCCGAGCTCACGACCGATCGCGGGCAGCGCCACGTTCACCACGCTGCCGTCGAGGAAGGCGATGAACGTGGCCAGCACGGCGACGGCGAGAACGGTGCGCTGCAGCGCGGTAGTGCGGGTGGACATGCTTCTTCTCCGATCGTGCGGGCTCGTCCCGACTCCTGCTCTGACCGGCCGGCCCTCCCGGATGTGACGGATACCGCGCAGGCCGTCACAGTTCTACGATGTGGGCTGTCCGAGCTGTCGACGCGTCCGGTCGAGCCGCGAGGTAAGAGCGGGAGCACTGGGTTTCAGGCGGTCCCTCCCCTGGGGGCAGCGCCAAGCAGACCACGGCTGGTCCCACCCGCCACCGGACGCGTCGGTTCACACGGGCGCGCGGGCGTCCTCGCTCACTCCACGAGCTTGCCCGCCGCCGTCACCTCGTGCATGCGCTCGGCGATCTCGTCCGGGATCGACGGGATCGGCTCGGCCTCCACCTGGCCTGGGCCCGACCAGACGAAGTTGACGCGGAGGGCCGGATCGAGCGCCGGGAAGTCCGCTCGGTTGTGCGCGCCGCGCGTCTCCCGGCGGGCGAGCGCTCCGTCGATCGTGGCGCGTGCCGCGAGCAGGCTCGCCCGCAGGTCGAACGCGTGGGCGACGTCCGCGAAGCCCGCGATGTCTGGGTGGACACCGATGCCGGCCTCCCGTTCGGCGACCGCGGCGAGGGCAGCGAGCCCCGCGCGCAGTCCGGCCTCGTCGCGCACCACGCCGGCATGCGCGGTCATGGTGTCGCGCACCGCGCGCTGCAGCACCCGCACGTTCTCCTCGCCGTCGGCCGCCAGGACGGCGTCCAGCTCCTCCCGGGCCTCGGCCAGCGCTCGCGGGGAACGACCCACACGGTGCAGTCCCGTCGAGTGCCGGTACGCGGCCTCGCCGACGAGGCGCCCGTAGACCAGCAGCTCGATGAGCGAGTTGCCGCCGAGCCGGTTGGCGCCGTGCAGCCCGCTGGAGGCCTCCCCGATCGCGTACAGCCCTTCCACGTCGGTGCTGTGGTCCTCCGGCCGCACCCAGACGCCGCCCATCGAGTAGTGCGCAGTGGGCGCGATCTCGATCGGGTCGCGGGTGATGTCGACCATCTGCAGCTCGAGGAGGGTGTGGTAGACCCGCGGGAGCCGCGTCATGATCGTCTCGCGCGGGAGGTGCGACACGTCGAGCCACACGCCTCCCCGTGGCGTGCCACGGCCCTCGGCGATCTCCGTGTACGCGGCGAGCGCCACCCGGTCTCGCGTCGACAGCTCCATCCGTTCCGGGTCGTAGCGCGACATGAAGCGCTCGCCGAGCGCGTTCCGGAGGATCCCGCCTTCGCCGCGGGCGGCCTCCGACACGAGAGTGCCGGCGGCGTCGGCCGGCTCGAGCAGCCCGGACGGGTGGAACTGGACGAGCTCGGCGTCGCGGATGCGCGCGCCGGCGTCGAACGCGAGCCGCCAGGAGTCGCCGGTGTTCTCGTCGCGGCGGGAGGACGAACTGCGCCAGACGCGATTGTGGCCTCCCGCGGCGAGGATGACCGCGTCCGCGAGGAAGACGTACCGCTCCCCGGTCTCGATGTCGAAACCGTAGGCGCCGAACACCACGTTCTCGTCGGTGAGCACCCGTGTGATGTAGACCGAGTCCATGATGCGCACCCCGGAGCGGTCGGCCTCCCGCAGCAGGGTGCGCTGGAGCTCGAGGCCGGTGTAGTCGCCGGCGAAGGCCGTGCGCCGGTAGGTGTGCGCGCCGAAGAACCGCTGCGAGATCCTGCCGTCGCCCTCGCGGGCGAAGTTCATTCCGTAGCGCTCGAGGTCCTCGATGCCGCGGCGCGCCTCGCGGGTCACGATCTCGACGGTCCGCGGGTCGCCCAGGAGGTAGCCCTCCTTGAGCGTGTCGGCCGCGTGCTGCTGCCAGGAGTCCTCGGGATCCATGGTCGCCAGCGCCGCGTTGATCCCGCCGGCAGCGAGGGAGGTGTGGGCGTCCGCCCGGGGCCGCTTGCCGACGACGAGCACGTCGCCTCCCCGCTGGGCCACCTCGATCGCGGCCCGCAATCCCGAACCTCCCGAGCCGATCACCAGGACCGACGTCGAGATCCTGCGCTCGTGCTTCGTACTGCCGTTCATCGGGTCTTACCTCTTCCTCTGTGCTCGCGTTCGTTCTGCTCGAGTCCGCTCACGCGTAGACGCTGTTCCAGTGCCGGCGCCCCACGGGGTGCAGGCGCACCCAGACCACCGAGACGAGCCGACCGGTGAAGTCGACGGCGACGGAGGCGATCGGGGCTCCGGCGCGGCTGATGATCAAGCCTGCCTGGCTGTTGACCGACCGCTCGTCGACCAGCACGCCGTCGGCCCGGGCGAAGCCGTGTTCGAGCACCACCGTCGCGTTCGCGACACCCTGGATCACCCGGACGCCCGAGGCGTCGCCGCTCCCGGAGTCCACGACGACCGAAACGGTCGGCGCCAGCATCGCGCGCAGCCGCTCCCTGTCTCCGGTCTCGGCCGCCATGTGCAACCGGTGCACCGCGCGGTAGTGGAGCGGCCGCGCGAGCCACTCCCAGGCGGCCCAGCCGAATCGTCCGAGAGCCGGGCCGATCGTCCGCCGTCTCGTCCCCTGTGCGATCGCGGTCATCCGATTGCCTCCATCCGGTCAGTGGTGTTTCGTCACCTACTGAGACCGATCGGCGTGAGGTTTTGTGACCTCCCTGTCACGAAATGCGTGGCGCGCCGGT
Source organism: Leifsonia sp. PARNA 1/14 (assembly GCF_055720965.1). NCBI lineage: Bacteria > Bacillati > Actinomycetota > Actinomycetes > Micrococcales > Microbacteriaceae > Leifsonia > Leifsonia sp. PARNA 1/14. The sequence continues at coordinate 704,428 of NZ_JBVQSP010000002.1, read as the reverse complement.
CACAGCTTGCGTACGTCGCGCTCTCGCGCACAAGACAGGAGAGGGAACAGCATGTCCAGAATCGTCGTCATCGGAGGCACGGGCCTGATCGGGTCCAAGGTCGTCCGCAAACTCACCAAGCACGGCCACGACGCCGTCGCGGCCTCGCCGAACTCAGGGGTCGACACCATCACGGGCACCGGCCTCGACGAGGCGCTCACCGGCGCCTCCACGGTGCTCGACGTCTCGAACTCGCCGTCGTTCGCCGACGACGACGTGATGGCGTTCTTCACCACGGCGACCACCAACATCATCGCCGCGGCGAGGAAGGCGGGCGTCGGCCACTACGTCGCCCTGTCCGTCGTGGGCGCCGAGCGGATGACCGACAGCGGCTACATGCGGGCGAAGGTCGCGCAGGAGAAGCTGATCACGGGCAGCGGGATCCCGTACTCGCTGGTCCACGCCACTCAGTTCTTCGAGTTCGTGACCAGCATCGCCGCGTCGGCGACCGTCGGTGACGAGGTCCACCTGTCGCACGCGCAGATCCGCCCGATGGCCGCGGAGGACGTCGCGACCACGGTCGCGCGGGTCACGGCCGGCGCACCCCTGAACGCGACCGTGGAGGTCGCCGGACCCGAGCAGTTCGGGCTCGACGACCTGATCCGCACCGGCCTGGCCTTCCGCGGCGACCCGCGCATGGTCGTCGCCGATCCCGACGCGCTCTACTTCGGGCAGCGACTCACCGACGACATGCTGCTGCCGAGGCCGGACGCGACGATCGTCGAGACCCGCTTCGCGGACTGGCTGCCCGACAACCCGCCGCCGGCGACCCGCTAGGGTCCCGCCCCGCTAGGGTCACGCCCCGCTAGGGTGAAGGGGCCCAACTGATCGGGAGGTCGTCGAGTGAGCGGACTGCGCATCCTGGCGCTCGACATCGACGGCACCCTGATCGGCTCGGACAAGCGCATCTCGGGCTTCACGGCGTCCGAGATCCGCCGGGTCGCCGAGACGGAGGGCGTCCACGTCATCCTCGTGACCGCGCGCGGCCCGCAGTCCACGGCGCTGATCGAGGAGCAGGTCGGCGTCCGGTCGTCGTACGCCACCTACGGAGGGGCGCTCGTCTGGGCGCGGGAGGCCGACGGCGGCTTCACGACGCTGTCCGAGACCCCGATCGACGACGAGGCGACCGCGCGGTTCCTCGAGCTCGCCGCGGCGGCGGACGTCCACATCGGCGTCTACACGCGCGACGACTGGTTCGTGAACCGGCTGGACTACTGGGGCCTCCGGGAGGCCAGGAACACCTCGGTGTGGCCGTCCGCGGTCGGCGCCGACGGCGTGCGGGCGGGCGCGCTCCCATCCCGCGCCGTCTTCAAGGTGATGTTCCGCGGCGACGGCGCGGCGCTCGACGCTCTCGAGGGCCCGCTGCGCGAGGTGGGAGCCGACGCGTTCATCCACCGCGTGCCGCACGTCATCGAGATCATCTCCTCCCACGCAGTCAAGCTTCCGGCGGTCACCGCACTGGCGAGGCATCTCGGCCATGAGCTCCGCGACGTCATCGCCTTCGGCGACAGTCTCTCCGACCTGGAGCTGCTCGAGAACGCCGGCGTCGGGGTCCTGATGGCGAACGCGTCGAAGGGTCTCGACGCGAGCCCGAGGATCGAGCGCACCCTCTCCAACGACGAGGACGGCATCGGCGTGATGCTGCGCAAGCACTTCCCGACGACAGCCCCGTTCCGGACATAGTCGGACACCGCACGCGCCGTTCCTTCCAGACGGATAGTAAAGTTCTCCCGAGCTACGACGGAAGGTGTTCTGGTGGCACGACGCACAGGGGGCACGGCGACGACGAGCACGCTCGCACGCGTCAACCAGACCGCCATCATCGAGGCGCTCCGTGCCTCCGGGCCGCTGTCGCGGCAGCAGCTCGGCGCGATGACGGGGCTCGCCCCCGCGACCATCAACCGGCTCACCGCCACTCTCGTCGACGAGGGCCTCGTCGTCGCCGCCGGGCAGGAGCCCTCGCGCGGCGGCCGGCCTTCCGTGCTGCTGCGCTACGCGGGCAGCTCGCGCCTGGTCGCGGCGATCCAGCTGCGGGCCGACGTCGTGACGGGCATCCTCGTCGACTTCGACGGCACCGTCGCCTTCCGCCGCACCATCGACCTCGGGCCCCGGGCGGGCAAAGAGGCTCCGGAGGCCGACCGGCTCGCCGACCAGCAGGCTCAGCTGGATCGGGTGTTCGGACTCTTCGACGAGCTGATCTCCACCGCCGACTCGCTCGGCACACCCTGTCTGGCCGCGGGCATCGCCGTGCCCGGCGTCGTGCAGCAGCCCGACGGCGTCGTCGGCACGATGCCGGAGTTCGGCTGGACCGGCGTGCCGTTCGGCACCCTGCTGCGCGAGCGGACCTCCGTGCCGATCGTGGTCGAGAACGACGCGAACGCCCTTGCCTTCGGCGAGTTGCACGCGGGCACGGGCAAGGGCCTCTCGAGCCTCGTCGCCATCTTCCTCGAGAACGGCCTCGGCGCCGGGATCATCACCAACGGCGAGCTGTACCGCGGGGCACGGGCGGAGGCCGGCGAGATCGGCTACCTGCTGATGGAGCGCTCCTCGCTGGAGCGGTCGTACGACGAGCACGGCGACCTCGAAGACCGCATCGGTTCGCTCGCGCTGACCCGGCGCGCGGTGGCGCGCGGCATGGCGCTGCCGGCCTCCGGCACCCTCACCGCCGAGGACGTCTTCGAGCTCGCCCGCACCGGTGACACCGACGCCAGGGAGATGGCCGACGAGATCCTCGACATGGTCGCGATCGCGGTGGCCGCGCTCGTCATCGTGCTCGACCCGGAGCTGGTCGTGTTCGGCAGCAGCTTCGCCGGCGACGACGCGACGGTGATCCCCGAGATCGAGCAGCGGCTCCGCGGCCGGATCATCCGGGTGCCGCGCGTGGCGGCGGCCACCCATCGCGAGGACGGCGTCCTGCTGGGCATCGCCGAACTGGCCGCGGCCGAAGTGAACGGGTTCGCGTACATCGACTTCTGACCGCGGCTCTTGACAGACGGCGGGTGCGGCTTCTAGTGTCATTCCAACTTCTTCTCACTCCGATCAGAAAGAAGTAATCGACCCGATCGGATGAAGTTCCTGGCAATGGCGACAAGGAGCGACGGGTGATCGTTGGAATCGACATCGGCGGCACGAAGACGCACGTCCGCGCCGAATCCGACGGCGTCACGCTCCTCGACAGCTCCGTGCCCACGGCCGAGTGGCAAGTGGACGGCCGGCTGGACTCGCGGGCCAGCGTCACGCGTCTGCTGGCACTCTTCAGCGGCCTCCCCGGGGCCGACGAGGCCGCTCTGGCCGTCGGCGCGCACGGACTCGACAGCGACGCGCAGGCCCTCGCCTTCCAGTCGGCGCTCGAGGACGCCCGTCCCGGACGCACCTGGACCGTCAACGACGTCGAGCTCCTCGGACCGGCCGCCGGCTTCGACGAGGCCATCGCCGTCATCGCCGGCACCGGCTCCAAGGTCGTCGGACGGCGCGCCGACGGCAGCCCGGTGACCGCGGGAGGCTACGGCTACATCCTCAACGACCCGGGCAGCGCGCCCGCGCTCGTCCGCGACGCCGTCCGCTCGCTCTTCGACGCCGTCGACGAGCGGGAGCGACTCGACCAGCTCGCCGACGCGCTGTTCTCCCACTTCGCCGTCGACGACGTCGTCGGCCTGTCGAACGCCCTGACCGTCCACCCACGGATCACGCGCTGGGGAGCAGCAGCACCGCTCGTCTTCGCCGCCGCCGACGCGGGCAGCCCGCGTGCGGCGCGGGTCATCGACCAGGCGGCCGACGAGCTCGCCCGCAGCGTTCAGCTCGTCCACCGGCACGGAGCCGTCGGCGAGCACGTGGTCTGCGCGGGCGGCGTCATCACCCACCAGCCCCGCCTGCTGCGGGCGTTCCGTGAGCGCCTGCGCGCCCGCGGACTCGGACACGCCGTCCACCTGCTCGCCGCGCCCCCTGTGGAGGGCGCGCTGGCGATGGCCCGGCGACTCTCGGAGGCGGCCGACGCTGTCCCCTTCGCACCATCAACACCATCACGGAGGAAGCCATGAGAATCACATCCCCTCGGCGACGTCGAACGCTCGCCGGCGTCGGGCTCGCGGCCGTGGCCGCGCTCGCCCTCAGCGCCTGCAGCGTGACGGGAGCCAGTTCCGGCGGCGGCAGCCAAGGCGACGGCACCGGAACGATCAACGCACTGTTCATGAAGCAGGCGGGCTATTCGGAGTCCGACGTCAACGCGATGATCAAGGACTTCGAGGCGAAGAACCCGAAGATCACGGTCAAGCCGACGTTCGTCGCGTACGAGGCGCTGCACGACAAGATCGTCACCTCGGCGCCCGCCGGCACCTACGACGTCGTCCACCTCGACGTGATCTGGCCGGCGGAGTTCGCCTCCAAGGGAATCATCACCGACGTGACGAAGAACTTCCCATCGAGCTGGAAGTCGGACATGCTCGGCGGCGCGCTCAGCAGCGCCGAGTACAAGGGCAAGTACTACGGCGTGCCGTGGGGCCCCTCCACGAAGCTGTTCTTCTACAACAAGGACATGCTCGCCAAGGTCGGCGCCGGACCTGACGACGTGAAGACCTGGGACGGCGTACTCGCCGTCGCGAAGAAGCTCAAGGACGCCGGGGTCGTGCAGTACCCCATCGCGTGGAGCTGGTCGCAGGCCGAGGCCCTCGTCTGCGACTACGCCGAGCTGCTCGGCGCCTTCGGAGGCCAGTTCACCGACTCGAGCGGCAAGCTCGACATCAACAAGGGCGCCGGAGTCCAGGCCCTGGAGTTCATGAAGAAGT
>NZ_JBVQSP010000002.1:553763-699512 GCF_055720965.1 Leifsonia sp. PARNA 1/14 | reverse complement strand
ATTCGATCGACGACGGTCTCACCGACCCGGCGTCGACGACCTTCCTGGAGGACGACACCGACAAGTCCATGGCGGCCGGCAAGACCGCGATGGAGCTGAACTGGGAGTCGACCTTCCGCGACCAGAACGACCCCTCCATCTCGAAGGTCGTCGGCCAGGTCGCCGTCACCGTGCCGCCCGCCGGCCCGAACGGCGACAACCCGGGCGTGAACGGCTCGATGGCGCTCTCGATCGGCGCCAAGTCGACGCACCAGGCCGCGGCGTGGAAGTTCATCGAGTACATGACGAGCGAGGCCGTGCAGGACAAGTACGTCACCAGCTCGATGACCAACTGGAAGTCCAGCTACACCAAGCCCGAGATCACCAAGACGAACCCCGAGGTGTTCGCCGCGGCGGGCAAGGCGTACGACTCGATGATCCTCCGGCCGCCGGTGGCCAACTACAACACGGTCTCGCAGGCGATCCAGGTCGAGCTGCAGAACGCGCTGCTCGGCAAGAAGACGCCGCAGCAGGCGCTGGACGACGCGGTCACGGCCGCCAACGCGAGCCTGAAGTGACCGGCGTGTCGGTCGCCGGAGTCGAGACGGAACGGCGCTCCCCTGCACGGGAGCGCCGCACCCGCCGCAGGCGCGACAACCAGGGGAGGCTGGCGTTCTGGCTGCTCCTGCCCGCCGCGATCGCCGTCTTCGGGGTCATCGTCTACCCGATCCTGCGAACCCTGCTGATCTCGTTCTTCGAGGTCGACTCGGCGCTGGCGACCGACACACCGTTCGTCGGGCTGCAGAACTACATCGGCGTCCTCAGCTCGTCCGGATTCTGGGCGGCGATGGGACGCACGCTCTACTTCACGATCGTGTCCACGGCTCTCGAGCTCGTGTTCGGGTTGATCGTCGCCGGCCTCTTGAATGCGAAGCTGCGCGCGCGCTGGCTGTTCCGCGCGATCGTCATCATCCCCTGGGCGATCCCGACGATCGTCAACGCGGCGATGTGGAAGGGCATCTTCAACGCGCAGTACGGCGCCCTCAACGCGGCACTGACCCAGCTCGGGATCATCCACCAGTACCAGGCCTGGCTCGGCGACCCGACCACCGCCCTCAACGCGGTGATCATCGCCGACGTCTGGAAGACGACGCCGCTGGTGGCGTTCTTCCTGCTCGCCGGGCTGACTTCCATCCCCTCCGAGCTCTACGAGGCGGCGAAGGTCGACCGGGCGAGCTGGCCGCGGATCTTCCGCTCGATCATCCTGCCGATGCTGGTGCCGTCGATCTCGGTAGTGCTCGTGCTGCGCACCGTGGAGGCCTTCAAGGTGTTCGACATCGTCTACGCGATGACGCGCGGCGGCCCTGTCAACGGCACCCAGACCGTCGCGTACTACGCCTACACGACGGCGTTCTCCGACCAGAACTTCGGGGTCGGAGCCGCGCTGTCGTACATCATCGTGCTCGTCATCCTCGCCCTGACGTTCTTCTACCTCCGCCTGCTGCGCCGATCCGAGATGAGCCTGCTGTGAGACATGCCAAACGCAACTCGATCCTCCTGCACCTCGCCGCGCTCGTCGTCGCCCTGGTGATCCTCCTGCCGTTCGGGTGGATGGTGCTCGCCAGCGTGACGCCGCAGCGGGTGCTCATCTCGACGCCGTTGCAGTGGATTCCGGACACGCTCGACTGGAGCCGGTACGAACTCATCTTCCGCGGCGGCGCGGACAGCGTCGGCGCCACCTTCCGGGCGGCGCTCGCCAACACGACGATCGTCGCGGTCGGCACGGTCGGCGTCTCGATGATCGTGGGGATCCTCGGCGCCTACGCCTTCGCGCGGCTGCGGTTCCGGTTCCGTCAGGCCGTCCTGATCCTGTTCCTCGCGACGTACATGCTCCCGCAGATCGCCCTGCTGATCCCGCTGTACCTCATCCTCAACTCGCTGGGGCTGCTCGACACCGTGACGGGGCTGATCATCGTCGACTGCTCGCTGGTCGTCCCGTTCGTGCTCTGGATCCTCAGCAACTACTTCCTCACCATCCCCGAGGAGCTGGAGGAGGCCGCGCGCATCGACGGCACGAGCCGGCTGGGTGCGCTGTTCCGGGTCGTCCTCCCTGCCGCCCGGCCGGGCATCTTCGCCGCCCTGATGTTCGCGTTCCTGCTGGCCTGGGACGAGTTCATGTACGCGCTCATCTTCACGTCGTCGAACGCCGCGAAGACCCTGCCTGTCGCGATCAGCGAGTTCGCCGGGCGCTACACCACCGACTTCGGGCTGGTCGCCGCCGGCGGAATCCTCGCCGCCCTCCCGCCGATCATCGTGGCGATGGTCTTCCAGCGCTACGTCGTCAGCGGCATGGCCGCCGGCGCCGTCAAGGGCTGACCTCTCCCGAACCCCGACGACCACCTCCCCGAGAGAAAGACGACTATGGAACCGACCGCATCCTTCATCGACGCCATGAACGCCCAGCCCGCCAACCTACGGATCGCCCTGGAGACGGTCGCGCGCGATCTCGACGCGGCGGACCTCCCGCACTGGGGCGCGGACGACAGCGTCGCCGTGATCGCGATGGGAGCCTCACTCAACTCGGCACACGTCCTCCTCGCCGCGCTCGCGCAGCACGGCCGCGCCGCCAGCGCCGTCATCGCCTCCGACGTGGCCGACGGCCTGGCCGTCGTCGCCGCCGACCACGCGATCGTCGTCTCCGAGTCGGGCCGCAGCCCCGAGCCGCTCGCGGCTGCGCGGGCGCTGGCCCCGGGATCACGGATCGGCATCACGAACTTCCCCGGCCAGCCCATCCGGGAGGCCACCGACGTCGTGCTCGGTCTCGGCGGGTTCCCCGACTCCCCGGTATACACGAGCGGGTACACGGCGACGATCCTCGCCTACGCCCTGTTGCTCGACCACGTCGGGACGCTGGACGCGCGGGCGGAGGCCGAGCGCCTCCCCTCCCGGGCCGCCGACGCGCTCCGCGACTACGCCGCCGTCGCCGAGACGATCGGTCGCGCACTCGCGCAGGCGACCAGTATCGACGTCGTCGGCCGCGGCGCGTCCCTCGCGTCGGCCTCCGAGCTGTCGCTCATGGTGCGGGAGGGCCTCCGCACGGCGAGCAGCGCGTTCGAGACCTACCAGTACCTGCACGGCCCGATGGAGGTCCTCTCGTCCGACGACGTGCTGGTGCTCTTCGGCGACGGACGCGAGACCACCATCCCCTCCTCCGTGCTCGACGCCGGCGTGCAGGTGATCCTCGTCACGGCGACGCCCGCCGCGGAGATCCCGTCGTCGGGCCACCCGGGCCTCACCGTCGTCACGGTGCCGGCCGGGCTGGGCCACTTCGAGCGGTCGGTGGTCGAGACGGTGATCGGGCAGCTGGCCATCGCGGCAGCGATCGAGCACAAGCCGTACCCGCTGGAGGTGTTCCTCTACCACCAGGACGACACGAAGCTTCCGGTGCGGGCGGTCTAGCTGCTCGTGCGCACCCCGGCGCGCAGCCGGCCCCAGAGGGCGGCGACCCGTCCTCGCCTCGTCGACCAGACCGTCGCAAGCGCATCGCCGATGACCTCCGCCGGGGGCGTGCGCACGCGCACGGCGGCCAGGTCGTGGAGGTTGTTGCGCTGCGTGCCGTCCCAGTTCGCGTAGAGATAGGCGCCTCCGAGCGACGAGATCGCGCGGACGGGAACCCGCGAGTACGAGTCCGGCCCGGTGACATAGTTCGCCTCGCCGCGAGCGATCTGCGTGGACGCGTGCTGGGCGTCGACGACGCCGTGCGGCGTGACGAGCGCGACGATGGCCCCCAGTTCGTTTCGGGCGACGACTTCGATCCTCAGGTCGAGCATTGTTCCTCGGGATGGTGCGGCGACCGGGGTCGCTGGGCGCGGTTTCGGGTTGTGGATTGCGGGCACCGCACCTGCACCGTCGCGCCGGACGTGGTCGCGAGGGCAGCAGCGACGACGTCCTACACCGATGTTAAGTAACGGAGGATTGAGCGGTCAAACAGGCGATGGTTCTGGAATTCATCCACGGGGCGACTGAATCGCATTCGCGCACGCGCAAGAACCGCGATTCTTTCCAGTTCATATCCGAGGATCTTGGGCCGAGCGGAAAATAGGCTCCCAGTGCGGCCATCCCCGCACCTCCACCGCAGACGCGCTCACCAGCGCGGAAGGACCCTGAGTACCGAGAGTGACCGCCTTCAACGACGAATTCCCGCACGCCTTCGAATCGCATCGGTCGGCCTGGGTCGCCCGCGAGGAGCGCGCCGAACAGCTGATCCCCCTGATCGGGCGGCTCTACCGTGATCACGGCGTGGTCACCTCGATTCACGGCCACCGGTTGATCAACCTCTCGGCGACCGGGGTCATCTCGGTTCACGACCGCGCCCGCGAGCTCGGGCACGAGGAGCTGACGCTCGACGAGACGGCCACCGTGCTCACCGCGCTGCTCGCGATCGCGCCGCAGCCGGCCTCGATCGACGTCGGCCGGCTCGCCATGTCGGTGCGCGGCCTCGACGGCGACGCCGTCGGCGAGCGGCTGCGAGCGGAGATCGATGTCGCCCACGCGGTCTACGCTGCCGGCCCCACCGACGTCGTGCTCTACGGGTTCGGCCGCATCGGGAGGCTCCTCGCGCGCATCCTGATCACCCACGCCGGCAACGGCAACGGTCTCCGGCTGCGCGCGATCGTCGTGCGGCGCGGGGCGGACAACGACCTCCACAAGCGCGCCAGCCTGCTCGCGCGCGACTCGGTGCACGGGCCGTTCCCCGGAGCGGTGACGGTCGACACCGAGAACGACGCACTCATCGCCAACGGCACCCGCATCCAGGTGATCTACTCCGACGACCCGGCGAACATCGACTACGTCTCCTACGGGATCCGCGACGCGATCATCGTCGACAACACGGGCCGGTGGCGTGACGAGGCGGGACTCGCGCAGCACCTGAGCAGCCCCGGGGTGGCGCGCGTGCTCCTGACGGCTCCCGGCAAGACGCCGCTGAAGAACATCGTCCACGGCATCAACGACGACACCATGACCGATGGCGACCGCATCCTGTCGGCGGCCTCCTGCACCACGAACGCGATCACCCCGGTGCTGAAGGCGGTCGACGAGGCCTACGGGATCGTGCGCGGGCATGTCGAGACGGTCCACTCGTTCACGAACGACCAGAACCTCACCGACAACTTCCACAAGGGCGACCGCCGCGGCCGCTCCGCGGTGCTGAACATGGTCATCACCGAGACCGGCGCCGCCAAGGCCGTCGCGAAGGCGCTGCCGCAGCTCGCCGGCAAGCTCACCGGCTCCAGCATCCGCGTCCCCACTCCGGACGTCTCGCTCGCGATCCTCAACCTCACGCTCGACCGGCCGGCGACCAAAGACCAGGTCAACGACTACCTCCGCCGCGTGTCGCTGCACTCCGGCCTCCGCCAGCAGATCGACTACGTCGAGTCGCCGGAGGTCGTCTCCAGCGACTTCGTCGGCTCCCACCGCGCCGGCATCGTCGACGGCCTCGCCACCATCGCCGACGAGACCAACCTCGTGCTCTATGTCTGGTACGACAACGAGTACGGCTACTCCTGCCAGGTCGTCCGCGTGCTGGAGGCGATGGCGGGCACGCACCCGGCCGTCGTGCCGCCGCGCGCTGAGGTGCGGCTCGAGCCGGCGCACTAGCTGGACGCCTCCCGCACATCGAAGGGCACGTAGGTGCCCCCTCAAGCGCGGTTTCAGGGGCGTTTACGTGCCCCTCGGCGGGAGGCTGATCTGCGTTCACCGAGCCGCCCTAGGCTGACGGCATGGTGCGTTGGGATCCGCAGCAATACCAGGCCTTCGCCGACGAGCGGTCCCGGCCGTTCCACGATCTGGTGTCGCGGGTCGCCGACCTCCGGCCCGCCCGCGTCGTCGACCTGGGCTGCGGCCCCGGGACTCTCACGGCCACGTTGGCCGAACGCTGGCCGGAGGCCGAGGTGGTCGGCGTCGACTCCTCGCCCGACATGCTGGCGGCCGCGGCACCACTCGCGGAGCGGCATCCGAACCTCTCCTTCGCGCTGCAGTCGATCGACGACTGGGAGCCCGACGGCGATCTCGACCTGATCGTGAGCAACGCGGCCCTGCAGTGGGTCCCCCGGCATCGCGAACTGCTCCGGTCCTGGCTGCCGCGCCTGCGCACGGGCGCGCGCGTCGCCGTGCAGATCCCCGGCAACGAGGACTCGCCGTCGCAGGTCGTGCTGCGCGAGCTCGCCGCTCGGCCCGAGTGGGCCGATGCGCTCGCAGACGCCGGCGCCGCCATCCCCCGGGTCGGGAGCATGCGCGACTATCTCGACATCTTCCTCGAGGCCGGGCATCGCGTCGAAGGCTGGGAGACGACCTACCAGCACCTGCTCACCGGAGAGGACGCCGTGCTGAACTGGCTGGAGGGCACCCGCCTGCGCCCCTACCGGCAGCAGCTCGGCGATCGCGCCGACGCCTTCGTCGACGAGCTGCGGCCGCGCCTGCGCGAGGCGTATCCGATCGCGTACGGCGCTACGGTGTTCGGGTTCCGCCGGCTCTTCTTCGTCGGCACGATCGGCTGACACCGACGCCTCGGCGCGGGTGTCTCACCGCACGTGCCGACGCAGGAACCGGCCGATCCGCTCCGTCGCCTCCTGGGCCTCCGGAGTGCCGGCGTTCAGCTGGTAGACGTGCGGGAGGCCGTCGCCGACCTCCAAGGTCACCCGGACCCCGGCCCGCGCGGCGGCACCGGCCAGACGCTGTGCGTCGCTCAGCAGGAGGTCGGCGGTGCCGACCTGGATGAGCAGGGGCGGCAGCCCCGAGAGACGGGCGAAGAGCGGGGAGGCCAGAGGCTGGCGAGGGTCGGCTCCGGCGAGGTAATCGGACGCCAGCTGTCGCAGGAGTTCCGGGGTCGAGATCGGGTCCTGGTCGACGCGGTCGGTCATCGACGAGCCCGAGCTGGTCAGGTCGACAGTCGGCGACATCAGCGCTCCCGCGCCGGGCAGAGGCCCGCCCTCGTCGCGCTCGGCGACGAGGAGGGAGACGGCGAGCCCGCCGCCTGCCGAGTCGCCGGCCACCGCGAGCGAGCCAGGATCGAACCGCTGATCCCCGGTCAGCCAGCTCCAGGCCGCCCGCACATCGTCGAGCGCCGCAGGGTAGGGATGCTCCGGCGCCAGCCGGTACTCGAGGAACAGCACCCGCATCGCGGCCGCCCTGCCGATGCGCGACGCCAGCTCGCCGTCGCTGGTCAGCGACCCCAGCTGGAATCCCCCGCCATGCAGGAACAACAGGGCACGCCCGTGGCCGGCGCCCGGGGCGTCGAGCCAGTGCGCAGGCACGCCGCCTGCGGCGACCTCGCTCACTTGGACGTCGGACGGGATCGGGTGGATGGCATCGGCCGGCACGAACCCCGCACGGACCTCCTCCACGGGCTTCGGCGGCGCGCCCGCGGCGTCGCGCTGCCGCTGCCTCAGGGTGGCGAGCACGGCCTCCATCTCGGGGCTCGGCATCGTCACGCGGACCCTGCCGGCGCCGCGATCGGGGCCACCTCGGTCAGCCGGCCCGTGTGGACGCCGAACACGAAGCCGCGGATCGGGATGTCGGCCGCGATCCAGGGGTGCGAACGGGCCTTCAGCATCTGCTCGCGCGTGTTCGCCTCCACGTCGGTGAAGCTGTAGAAGGTCGCCGGCGCGACCGGCTCGGCGCCGGTCTCGTCCCGCAGCTTCGCGGCCAGCTCGGCGCCCGAGAAGGCGGTCAGCCCGCACTCGTCGTGATTGATGATCATGATCTCGCGGGTGCCGAGCACCCGGGTGGAGATGATGAGCGAGCGCACGACGTCGTCGTCGACGACCGTTCCGACGTTGCGGATCAGGTCGACGTCGGCGTCGGGCAGCCCCATCAGCCGCACGACGGCGGTGAGGCGGGGATCGGCGCAGGTCACCACGGCGATCTTCGGGTGCGGGAGGGCGCCGAGAGCCGGGTCGTACCCGTCGGCGCGCGTGGAGTTCGCGGTCAGTGCGTCATCGATGATGCTCATGCCCAGACGCTAGGCCGCGGGGGCTCGCGCCGAATCGCGGGTTGCCGCCAACCTGGAACGGGGGATTGAGGGGATCCACCCACCATCGCCGTGCCCGCCAGAGAGGGCTACCATGAGCGCCGCCCCCGACGAAAGGAGCCAGCCCATGCCGGCACTGACCGACACCTTCACTCTCTCGAACGGCGTGAGGATCCCCGCCATCGGATTCGGGACGTGGCAGATCCGCGACGGCCGGGAGACGTACGACTCGGTCCGCACCGCACTCGATGCCGGCTACCGGCACATCGACACCGCCCGGGCCTACGGCAACGAGGAGAGCGTCGGCCGCGCGGTGCGCGACAGCGGCGTCCCGCGCGACGAGCTCTTCATCACCACGAAGTGCCCGGCCGAGGTGAAGGACGCCGCCGGCGCCCGGCACGCGTTCGAGCGCTCGTCCGCTCTCCTCGACCTCGGCCCGATCGATCTCTACCTGATCCACGCGCCGTGGCCGTGGAACGAGATCGGAAGCGACCACCGCGCCGGCAACATCGAGGTCTGGAAAGTCTTCGAGGAGCTCTACGACGCCGACAAGACGCGCTCGATCGGCGTGAGCAACTTCGTCGTCGACGACCTGGAGGACCTCCTCGCCGCGACCGATGTCGCTCCGCACGCCAATCAGATCCGCTGGTTCGTGGGCCACACCCAGCCGGAGACGACGGCGTTCTGCAAGGAGCACGACATCCAGGTTGAGGGCTACTCGCCACTCGCGACCGGGAAGCTGATGCGCAACCGCGAGGTCGCCGCCATCGCGGAGACGTACGGCAAGAGCGTCGCCCAGGTGGGCATCCGGTATCTGCTGCAGCACGACATCCTGCCCCTCCCCAAGTCGACGACGCCGGCCCGCATCGTCGAGAACGCCGACGTCGACTTCGAGCTGACCGCGGAGGACATGGCGGCGCTGGACGCCCTCGACGCCGGAGAGTCCGAAGACCGCTGACGCGCGTCCGCTCTCGCCGAAGGGCACGTAAACGCCCCTAAAAGCGCGTTTTAGGGGCGTTTGCGCGCCCTTCGATCGCCTGTCGCCGGCATTTGTTGGACATTTGGTCATTTGCGGGCGTAGGGTGCAGTGTGACCCGGATCTCCCCCAACGTGACCATCCCGGAGCAGGTGGCCGATCAGCTCCGCCGCCGGATCGCCGACGGCGAGTTCCCGGTCGGCTCGCTCATCCCTACGGAGGCCGAGCTCACGCACGAGCTCGGCGTGAGCCGCAACAGCGTGCGGGAGGCCCTCCGGTCGCTCGTGCACGTCGGTCTCCTCGGCGCACGCGCGGGCTACGGCACCTTCGTGCTCGCGACGAGCGAGGTCGCGCCGACGCTCGCCCGGCGCCTCGACCACGAGCAGGCCACGGACGTCGCCGAGGTGCGGCTGCTGCTGGAGCGCGAGGCGGCGCGGCTGGCGGCGATCCGGCGCACACCGGAGCAACTCGAACGGCTGCGGAGCGCCGCCGCCGAGCGCATCGAGCAGCTCGGGAGGCCGGGCTACGAGAACGCGGACATCGAGTTCCACCGCGTGCTGCTGGAGGCCTCCGGCAACGCCCTGCTCGCCGAGCTGTACCGCGGCGTCGGCGGCAACGAGCAGGCGCTGCTCGCCACCCGCTCGACCGAGGACGCCGACGACGCCGACGCGGCGGGCCCGACGCCGAGTGCGATCGACGACGCGCACGGCGCCATCCTCGACGCCGTCGCGGCAGGAGATCCGGCTGCCGCGGAGGCCGCCGCGGCGCACACCGTCCAGCTCGTCAACGAGAAGCAGGGCATCCACCTGCCGACTCCGTCCCTCCCCGACCGGAAGCACATCGCCCGATGACCATCGACGACCGCGCTCGCGCCACCTCCCGCGCCGCCGCCACCGCCCGCACCCTGAGCCCGGCCCTCGTACTGATCGGCCTCCTGCTCGTGGCCGGCAACCTCCGGGCCGGCATCACCACGGTCGGCCCGCTGCTCGCCGACATCGAGCGCGACCTCGGCCTCGACTCGGTCGCGGCCTCCGTGCTGGTGAGCCTCCCTCTGCTGGCGTTCGCGCTGATCTCCCCGCTCGCCCCGCGGCTCGCCCGCCGGGTGGGGCTGGAGTGGGCGCTCGGGCTTGGACTCATCGTGCTCGCCCTCGGCCTCGTGCTGCGCTCGCTGCCGGGCCTGGCGTGCCTGTGGGGCGGCACCGCGCTGCTCGGCGCGGCGATCGCGGTGCTCAACGTCATCCTGCCGGCCCTGGTCAAGCGCGATTTCCCGACCCGCATCGGGCAGATCACGGGGTCGTACTCGGCGGTGCAGTCGATCTTCGCCGCCGTCGCCGCGGGGATCGCCGTGCCGGTCGCGGGGATGTCGGCCCTCGGCTGGAGGCTGCCCCTCGGGATGTGGGCCGTGCTCGCGGTGATCGCGCTGGCCGTGCTCGCCCCGCAGCTGCGCAGGCGCACGGTGGTCTCGCGCGGCCAGGACGACGTGAGCGTGACGGCGCACGACCTCGAGGGCACGCGCTGGCGCTCGCCCTGGCGCTCGGCGCTCGGCTGGCAGGTCACCGCGTTCATGGGGATGCAGTCGGTCGGGTTCTACGTCTTCATCACCTGGTTGCCGTCCATCGAGACCTCGGCCGGGATCAGTGCGGGCGAGGCGGGCCTCCACCAGCTGTTCCTCAACGGATTCGGCATCGTGGGGAGCATCGGCTGCTCGTTCCTCATCCCGCGGTTCCACGACCAGCGCCTCCTGGCCATGATCGCGCCCGCGATCATCGTCGTGTCCGCCACCGGCATCTTGGTCGCCCCTCAGCTGTCGGGTGTCTGGACGAGCCTGACCGGCGTCGCAGGAGGCGCGAGCATCGTGCTCGCCCTCTCCTTCTTCGGGCTGCGCACGAGCCACCACTCGCAGGCGGCGGCGCTCTCCGGGATGGCGCAGACGGTCGGCTACCTGTTCGCGGCCGCCGGCCCGATCGCGGTCGGCGCCCTGCACGACGCCACCGGGTCGTGGACGCCGGCGCTCGTCGTCGTCATCACACTGCAGGTGCTGCTGGTCGTGGTGGGCGGCCTCGCCGGCCGCGCCCGCGTCGTCGGCTGACGCGGGCCTCCCTTCGTCAGCCGAGGGGCACGTTGTCGTCCCTTTCGGCGGCCGAAAGCGACAACGACGTGCCCTTCGCGGGCTCGACGGGGGTGGGCGCGGGGTCCGGCTCTGCGCGGACGAGGGCTATGCCGGCGAGGATGAGCACACCGCCGACGAGCTGGAGGGCGCCGAGCGACTCCCCCAGCAGCAGCCACGCGTAGACGGTCGCGGCCACGACCTCCAGCAGCCCGGCGAACGAACTCAGTCGCGAGCCGAGCAGACCGGCCGCGGTGATGCCGGCCGCATAGGCGAGCGCAGTCGCGAGCACGCCGACGACGGCGAGCGGCACCCACCACGGCGCCGGGCCGCCGAACAGCTCGACGTCGCGGAAACTGACCACGAACGGCAGCAGCCCGGTCGCGCTGACCGCGAGCAGCGCGACGCCGCCCAGCAGCAGGCCGACCGCGGCGAGCGCGACGGGCGGGAGGCCGTCCGCCGGCCGCGCGGCGATCACGTAGTAGCCGGCGCAGCCGAGCATCGCGGTGACCGCGAGCGCCACCCCGACCGCGTCGAGACCGTGGCCGCCGCCTGGAGCGACGACGAGCAGCAGGCCGGCGATCGCGACGCCCGAGCCGGCGAGCACCATCCAGCGCGGTGCCCGACGGGTGCGCGCCCAGACCAGCAGCACGAGTACGACCGGCGCGAGGTACTCGATGAGGATGGCCGTGCTCACCGGGATGCGCTCGATCGCCGCGAAATAGAGCACCTGGGTGCCCGCGACGCCGATCAGCGCCATCCCGAGCAGCCGCCAGCGGCCGCGCCACAGGGTGTCCCAGCGGCCGCGCAGCGCCACCGCGGCGAACGGCGCCAGCACGATGCCGCCGATCAGGACCCGCGCGCTGACCGCCGCGGCGGGCGACCATCCCGACTCGAGCAACGGCTTGATGAACGCACCGGACAGGCCGAAGGAGGCCGCGGCGATCACCGCGACGATGAGTCCACGGGTGGTGTGGTTCGTGGCCATGGGAGCCGCCTGTCGGAATCGGGGAATGTCAGGGTCGTCGTGCGTTATGATCCTGACGCTAGTACTCGGCGACGTAAGGAGTCAACTTGCATTTTGCCCCTGACGCGGAGGAGGCTCTCCGGTTCGCGGTCGAGCTCTGCAACACCGTGCCCAGCGCCTCCCGGAGCGGGGAGGACGAGCTCGCCACACCCGGCCTGCTGGTCGCCCTGCTGCACGAGAACCAGTACTCGGGACGTATCGACGGAGACGAGGAGGAGCTCCGCCAGGTGCACGAGACCCGCGAGCGGCTGCGGCGGGCCTGGACCCTGCCGCGGGACGAGGCCGTCGGCGAAGTCAACGCGATGCTCGCGGACGCGCACGCCTCGCCCTACCTGATGCGTCATGACGGTTTCGACTGGCATCTGCACGCCACCGCGCAGGATGCGCCGCTCGCCGAGCGCATCCGCGTCGAGATCGCGCTCGCGCTCGTCGACGTGATCCGGTCGAACGAGACAGACCGCCTGCGCAGCTGCGCGGCCGACGACTGCGACGGCCTCCTGCTCGACCTCTCCCGCAATGGCTCGAAGCGGTTCTGCAGCGTGCGGTGCGGCAACCGGATGAACATGATCGCGTTCCGCAGCCGCCAGGACGGCTGAGGTGTTCGCGAGACGGCGCGAAATCGGGGCTGTGACGCCGAGACGGCGGACTATCCGCCGTCTCGCGGCGCACGGATGAGATGATGACGCCTATGACGGGTGACAAGCTGCCCACCATGCAGGCGGTCGCGCGGGAGGCCGGGGTGTCGCTGGCGACGGTGTCCAACGTGATGAACCAGCCTTCGCGGGTCACCCCGGCGACGCGCGACAAGGTCCGCGCGGCGATCGAGCGGCTCGGGTACATCCGCAACGCCGCCGCCCGCGACCTCAAACGCCGCCGGAGCGACGGCATCGGCCTGATCGTGCCCGACATCATCAACCGGCTCTTCGTCGATATGGCCAGAGGCGCTCAGATCACCGCCGGTCGCAAGGGCCTCAGCCTGCTGATGGCCAATGCGGTCTACGCGTTCGAGTCCTTCGAACCGCTCGTGGTGACCGACCAGCAGGACCAACTGCTCGACTTCTTCGCCGAGGAGCGCACCAGCGGCATCCTCTACGCCGCCATGAGCGATCCCACCGACGGCATCAGCCGCATCCGCGGCCACGTGCGCCCGATCGTCGTCATCAACTACGACCAGCCCGGCGACTGGTGCTCGGTGCTGATGGACAACCAGCAGGCCGGCCGTATCGCCGGCGAGCACATCGCCGAACTCGGCATCCGGCGCGTCTACTACTTCTCTCCACCGGACGCCGCGCAGCCCATCACCGATCGCCGCCACGGGATCGAGGAGGCCGCCGCCCGCCTCGGGCTCGACTTGACCGAGGTGGCCACGGCGGGGCTGCGCGTCGAGCACGGGCGCACGGCAATGGCCGGCCTCCTCGCCGAGGTCGTGGACGGCGGCGCCGGCGAGGGCGGTCGAGACCGCCGGGGTGAGCGCTTCGCCGTCGTCGCCATCACCGACGACCTCGCCATCGGGGCACTCACCGTGCTGCGCGAGCGCGGCGACCTGCGCATCCCGGAGGACGTCGCCGTGATGGGACTCGACGGCACGCACGACGGTGAACACACCGACTGGGTGAGCCTCACCTCCATCACCCTCCCCGGCTTCCGCATGGGCGAGGAGGCCATCCGGCTCGTCCTCGACGAAGCCGCCCCAGACCACCGGCACGAGCGCGTCATGCTGCCGGTCGAGCTGCGGCCGGGCGCGAGCACGGTGGGGCGCGGGTAGTGACCGCGGCGCTCGAGAGCGCGTCGCCTATAGACGACCTTCGGATGCGCTAGTCGTCGAATCTGCGATGAATAAAGTCAGCCATGCCTGGGACAGTGAAGGCCAAGAATCCCCGGTCCGGGGCGTATATGTGGCCGTTGCTGATCAGCTCGCGCCGCGAAACGGATAGATCACTGGTCCACGTCTTCCCAGGTACTCGTCGATAGGGCCAAGGCAGAGCCCGACTACTCACAGACCCCACCGCCGAGTGGTGGGACGGTAGGCGCCCGAGACCACCCGGTCTCGTTGTGCGCCGGCGACGCGCTGCGCTAGCCTCGCCCCGAGTGCGGGATCGAGAGACACATGGTGGATGACGATCGGGTTTCGGTCGCGCCCGCGACGTTCGCCGGGGGTGCGCTCGACCACTATCGCCATGTCTGCGCGTTCGTGAACGGGCAGGAGGTCGACGAGCGCGTGCTCGACGCGTTCGTCCGCCAGGGCGTGGAGCAAGGGGACCGCCTCCTGTACCTGGTCGATCCTGCGCGGGCGGCCGCGCCCGTCAACCGGCTCCGCCATCTCGGCTTCGATGCCGCAGCGCTGCTCGAGGAGCACCGCTGCGACGTACGGACCTGGACCGACACCTACCTGCGCAGCGGCCGGTTCGACCAGGCGCGGATGCTCGACCTCCTCGACCGGATGCTCGTCGAGCAGCCGTCGCCGCGCATCCGGATGGTCGCCGACATGGGTTGGGCGATCGGTCGCGACGACGCGGCCGACCACCTCATCGAGTTCGAGGCGCGTGCCAACTTCATCCACGCGCGGCACGAGCACGTGGTGATCTGCTCGTACGACACATCGCAGTTCGACGGGACCTTCATCCTCGACATCCTGCGCACCCACCCGCTCGTCTACCTCGGCGGGATGCTGCAGGAGAACCCGTTCTTCGTGGCACCGGCGCAGTTCCTGGCGGAGCGCGCGGAGAGCGGCGTCGGGTCCGGATGAGCGAGAATCCGGCGCCGGGCGACGACGACCCCGGCGAAAACCTGCCCGCCGACGACACGCGCCGCTGGCTGCGCGACCTCAGCGCGCTCCTCGCCCTCCCGGCCCTCTGGGTCGACCACGAGCCGCGCGAGATCGCGACCGGGCTGCTCAGCGTGCTGTTCGGTGTGCTCCAGCTCGACGGCGCCTACGCCCGGTTCGACGACGGCGACGACGGCGACATCCTGGAGGTCTGGCGGCCGTCGGGCCCGCGGCCTCCCACCGGGCTGCTCGACCGCGCGGCGCAGGGGAAGGACGCCAGCGCTCTCGAGGGCCGGCCCGTGGGCGGGGCGGGCTCTGCGCGCGCCGCCGCGCTCCCGCTCGCGCTGCCGTGGGGATCCGGATCCGTGGTGGTGTCCGCGCCGCGGCCCGACTTCCCCACCGCGACGGAGACGCAGTTGCTGCGCGTCGCGGTCGGCCAGGCCGCCATCGCCATCCACACCGCCCGGCGGCTCGCTCGCGAGACGGACGCCCGGCGGGCGGCCGAGCACGCCCTCCACCGCCAGCAGCGAATGCTCCGCTCGCTGGTCGACGACGTCGCGCCCGAGCTCGCCGCCCTCGCCCGACGCCTCCACGACGCGGGGCGCGAGGCCGCGCCGACCGCGCTCTCCCCTCCCGAACCGCAGGAGTCGTCGCCCGCTGCGACCACCCACGACGAGTTGCCTCCCGCCGCCCTCACCCGGCGGGAGGTCGAGGTGCTGGGCCTCCTCGCCCAGGGCCTGAGCAACAAGGAGATCGCGGGCGTCCTCTGGCTGAGCGACCGCACGGTCGAGCGCCACATCACGTCGCTCTACCGCAAAATCGGCGTCGCACGGCGCAGCGAGGCGACCGCGTTCGCACTGCGGCACGGGGTCGTGTGATCGGCAGGCCGGTCACCCGAACGTGAAGCAGTACGCCTCCGCTCCCGCCGCCTCGAACTCGATCTCGAACAGCCGCGTCGCGACGCGGTCGTGCTGGCGGATCAGTTGGTACGTGTTCTGCTCGTCGAGCAGGCCGCGACCGTCCGCGTCGACGTCGGTCCCGTGATCGTCACCGGGCGGCCTCCCGTCGAGGAAGACCCGGAACGGCACTGCTGCACCGCCGGGCGCCGGACCCATGACGAGGTTGACGTCGCGCGCACGGAAGGCGAACGCGATGCGCCCTCCCGGCTCGTCCAGCTGGGCGGCATCCCGGGTCTGGGTCCAGCGGCCGACGAGGTCCCACTCGTTGAGGCTCAGGCCTCCACCGCCGGGATAGTCGTGCGACTGGTCGTACAGGCCGTCGATCTCCGAGACGAACCCGCTGCTCTGCGAATAGCCCAGGTACGTCTCCGGCGAGCGCAGCGTCGCCCAATCCGCGGCGACCTCGAGTCCCTGCGGCTCCGGCGACACGAGTTCGCTGTCCACCCCGGTCGCCCCGGCGTCGTGGAGGAGTTGCTGCACGACCATCTCGGTCATCGCGTATTCGCCCTCTCCGAAGTGGTGGTAACGCAGCCTCCCGCTGGCGTCGGCGATGTAGACGGCGGGCCAGTACTGGTTGGCGAAGTCGCCCCAGACGCCGTACTCGCTGTCGACGGCGACGGGGTACTCGATGCCGAGCTCGCGGACACGGTCGGTCACCGTCGGGAGGTCGTGCTCGAAACCGAACTCGGGCGTGTGGACGCCGACGATGGTCAGCCCCGCGCCCGCGTACTTCGCGTGCCATGCCCGCAGGTACGGTGCGGTGCGCAGCCAGTTGACACAGGTGAACGTCCAGAAGTCGACCAGCACGACCCGGCCGCGCAGCCCGTCCGGTGTCAGCGGCGGCGAGTTGAGCCAGGCGGTGGCTCGGGTGAACGGGGCGAGCGCGCCCTCGTCGGGGAGGCGCTCCTCCGACCGGTGGTGCAGGATCGACCTCAGCGGGCGACGGGGTTCCTCATCGGCCATGGCGCACCGCCTCCCCTGCCGGCTCGCCGGCCTGGCGGCCCATCGCGTCCACGTCGGCGATCGCGTCGGCGAACGCGCGCGGCGCCTCCTGGGGGAGATCGTGCCCGATCCCTCCGGCGATCTCGCGGTGCTCGTACGGCCCGGTGAACCGGTCGCGGTACGACTCCGCCACGGGGTGCGGTGCGCCGTTGGCGTCGCCCTCCATCGTGATGGTCGGCACCGCGATGGTCGGGCGGGAGGCGAGCCGCTGCTCGAGTTCGGCGTACGCGGGCTCCCCGTCGGCCAGGCCGAGCCGCCACCGGTAGTTGTGGATGACGATGTCGACGTGGTCGGGGTTGGCGAACGATGCGGCGGTCCGCTGGAACGTCGCCTCGTCGAAGTCCCACTGCGGGGAGGCGGTGTGCCAGATCAGCCGCGCGAACTCGTCGCGGTTGCGGTCGTAGCCCAGCCTCCCTCGCTCGGTGGCGAAGTAGAACTGGTACCACCACGAGAGCTCGGCGGCGGGAGGCAACGGCTGGACGTTCGCCTCCTGGCTGCCGATCAGGTAGCCGCTCACCGCCACCAGGCCTCGGCAGCGCTCCGGCCAGAGGGCGGCGAGGACGTTCGCGGTGCGGGCTCCCCAGTCGAAGCCGCCGACCACGACATCGGCGATTCCGAGCGCATCGAGGAACTCCACCGCGTCCGTCGCGAGGACCGCCTGCTCCCCGTTCCGCGCGGCGTCGCTCGAGCGGAACCGGGTGCCGCCGTACCCGCGCAGGTTCGGCGCGAGCACACGGTAGCCGTCGGCGGCGAGCATCGCTGCGGCCTCGTCGAAGCTGTGGAGGTCGTACGGCCAGCCGTGCAGCAGCAGCACGGCCGGCCCGTCGCGGGGCCCGACATCGGCGTACTCGACGTCGAGCTCGCCCGCCGCCACGTGCGCGAGGCCTCCCGCCGCGTCGCTCATCGCAGCGACCGGAACGTCGCCCGGACTTCCTCCGAGAACAGCTCGGGCTGCTCCCAGGCCGCGAAATGGCCACCCTTCTCCAGCCGGTTGAAGTGGATGAGCTGCGGGTACGCCCGCGTCGCCCAGCTGCGCGGTGCGGCGTAGATCTCGTCGGGGAAGACGCTCAACCCGGTCGGCACCTCGACACCCTTCGGCGCGAAGAACGCCAGCTTGCTCTCCCAGTAGAGGCGCGCGGATGAGACGCCCGTGTTGGTGAGCCAGTAGAGCGTCGCGTTGTCGAGCACGTCGTCGCGGGTCAGCCCTTCGGTGCCGCCGGCGAAGACGCGGGCGATCATGTCGTAGCTGCGGGCGTCGTGGTCGAGCATCCACGCGGCCAGTCCGACCGGCGAGTCGGCGAGGGCGTACAGCGTCTGCGGGCGCCCTCCCATCTCCTGCGCGTAGGCCAGGCCGTGCGCGTCGAAGAACGCCAGCTGATCCCAGGCGTACCGCTCTTCGGCATCCAGGTCGGCCGGCGGCTCCTCGTGGGCGTCGAGCGCGGCCTGGATCTCGTCGGGAACCGCCGCCGGCATGTTGGTGTGGATGCCGATCAGGCCGTCGGGCTTCAGCAGCGCGAGCTGCTCGGTGACGGCGTTGCCCCAGTCGCCGCCCTGTGCGACATAACGGTCGTAGCCGAGGCGCCGCATCAGCTCGGCCCAGGCGCGGGCGATGCGGATCGGGTCCCAGCCCGGCTTGTCCGGCTTGGCCGAGAACCCGTGGCCGGGCAGCGACGGGATGACGAGGTCGAACGCGTCCTCGGCGCTCGCGCCGTACATCGTCGGGTCCGTCAGCGGACCGACGATCTTCAACTGCTCGATGACCGAGCCGGGCCAGCCGTGCGTGACGATCATCGGCAGGGCGCCCTCATGCCGCGACTTCACGTGGATGAAGTGGATGTCGAGACCGTCGATCTCGGTGACGAACTGGGGGAGGCTGTTGAGCCGGGCCTCCACGCCGCGCCAGTCGTGGTGGTCGCGCCAGTACTCGAGGAGGTCGTTCACGACCTGCAGGCGCACGCCCTGCGACGTGTCGTCGACGGTCTCGCGCTCGGGCAGCCGCGTTTCACGGAGCCGACGCTTCAGGTCGTCGATGTCGGCCTGGGGAACGTCTACACGGAACGGCCGGATGGCGGTGGGGTCGTCGCTCTGGTCGGTGCCCGGGTGCGGTGCGGCGATGGACATGTCTGGTCTCCTTCTGGGTCCTCCGGCGCACGGGGGTGCGCCGCCGCGAGCAACGTTGCTCCTGACGGCGACCGAGCGGCTATACGGGACACCCCTCAACCTGGGGCGCGCACGACGGCGAGGTGCGGAGAACCCCCCAATTCGTGCTCCGGCAGCGCGGGCTCAGAAGAACTCGCCGTCCTCCTCGGCGTCGGTGGCCCACTGGCTGGTGCCCGCCGCGTAGCCATACGGGAAGAGCGCGATCGCCACCGGGGACGCCATGACGTGCGCGGCGACGACCGGCAGCAGCGGCCCGAGGATCCGGGTGAGGTCGCCGGGCCGGGACGCGTTCAGGTCGGTCGCCACGCGGGCGAGTGTCTGCGGCTGGTCGTCCACAGGGCGGTCGGCCTGCTCGCCGATCTCGGCGGAGAGCCGCGCGCTCAGGTCGGCGCGCTGGTCGTCGGTGAGCGCGGCGAACGCCTCCATGTGTACGCGGTAGAGCTGATCGGGCTGGCCGGTCGCGAGCACGAACTCGTAGCGGTCGATCGCCGCCTGCTCGTCGCCGGAATCGCGGTGCTTCCTGAACACGAGACCCGAGTGTAGAGGCCTCATCCGCCGAAGGGCACGTAAACGCCCCTAAACGCCAGTTTTAGGGGCGTTTACGTGCCCTTCGAGACCCCTCAGGCCTCCGGGATCACCATCGCGAACCGCTCGGGGCGGGGCACGTCGGGGTCGGGTCCGTTGCGCACGCCCGCGTCGAGGGCGTCGATGCGGGCCAGATCGGCGTCGCTGAGCTCGAAGTCGAAGACGTCGAAGTTCTCGGCGATGCGACCGGGGTTCACCGACTTCGGGATGGCGGAGCGGCCCTGCTGGAGGTGCCAGCGCAGCATGATCTGGGCCGGCGACTTGCCGTGCGCGGCCGCGAGCTCGGCGAGCACCGGGTCCTCCATGACGTTGCGACGCTGCTCGCCCCAGCCGGGGTAGAACGTGATCCCGCCGATCGGCGACCACGCCTGGGTGACGATCCCGTTCGCCGCGTCGGCCTCCTGCACTGCGGGTTGCGAGAAGTACGGGTGCAGCTCGACCTGGTTCACCGCGGGCACGACGCTCGTCTCGGCGAGCAGCCGGTCGAGGTGGTGAGGCATGAAGTTGCTGACGCCGATCGCCCGCACCCGGCCGTCGGCCAGGAGGGCCTCCAGTGCCTCGTAAGCGGCGATCGTCTGCTCGAAGCGGTCGGTCGCGGGCTGGTGGAGGATCAGGAGGTCGAGCTGCTCGATCCCGAGCTTGCCGGTGGCCTTCTCCCACGCGTGCAGGGTCTCGTCGTAGCCGTAATCCGAGACCCACACCTTGGTCTCGACGAAGACGTCCGACCGGTCGAGGCCGGAGCGGCGGATGCCCTCGCCGACCTCGCGCTCGTTGCCGTACGCCGCCGCGGTGTCGATGTGCCGGTAGCCGGTCGCGAGCGCGGCCTGCACGGCGGCGGTCGTCTCCTCCGGCGGGCTCTGGAAGACGCCCAGCCCGAGCGCGGGCATGGTGACGCCGTTGTTGAGGGTGATGTCGATGGTCATGCGTCTCACGGTAGATCGCGGCGGTGGCGCCAGGGAGGCCGTGCCAGTGCCTCCCACGCCCGGCGCGTGCAGCGTAGCGTCGAAGCATGAGCGATCCGGGCCCGAGTCACCCTGGCATGTCGAACAGCGACGACGTGCGGGAGTTCCTGACCTCCCGCCGCTCCCGGATCACCCCCGACCAGGCCGGGCTGCCCGCGTACGGCGGCAACCGCCGCGTGGCCGGCCTGCGCCGCGAGGAGGTCGCGATGCTCGCCGGCGTGAGCGTCGACTACTACACGCGTCTCGAGCGCGGCAACCTCTCCGGCGCCTCCGACAGCGTCCTGGAGGCCGTCGCCCGCGCGCTGCAGCTGAACGACGCCGAGATCGCGCACCTCTACGACCTGGCGCGGGCCGCCGACGTCGCGCCGCGGGCCCGCAGGCGGCGCAGCCCGCAGACCGTGCGGCCCAGCCTCCAGCGCGTCATCGACGCCATCACCGGCGCGCCCGCCTGGGTGCGCAACGACCGGGGCGACGTGCTCGCCGCCAACGACCTGGGCCGGGCGCTCTACCTCGACCTGATGGCCGAGACGGTGAAGCCGCCGAACAATTCGCGCTTCACGTTCCTCAACCCCAAGGCGCGGCAGTTCTACGCCAACTGGGAGCAGGCCGCCGACGACATCGTCGCGATCCTCCGCTCGGCTGCCGGCCGAAACCCGTACGACAAAGACCTCACCGACCTGGTCGGCGAGCTCAGCACCCGCAGCGAGGAGTTCCGGGTGCGCTGGGCCCGCCACGACGTGAAGTACCACCGCACCGGGCGCAAGCGCGTGCACCACCCGATCGTCGGCGACCTCGACCTCGCGTTCGAGGCGCTCGAGTTGCCCGGTGAGCCGGGCCTCCGCATCAACGTCTACACGGCCGACCCCGGCACGCCGTCGGAGGACGCCCTCACGCTGCTCGCCAGCTGGGCGGCGACGCAGAAGGCCGAGGCGGAGGCTGCGACCGACGCTGACACTGACGCTGACGCTGACACCGACACTGACGCGATCGCGCCCGCGGAGGAGGGAACCCTCCCATGACGCCGCACCGCCGCACGCCCGAACAGCGCCGCTTCGCCCGCGAGGTGCGCCGCACGATCGCGGCGCTGCCCGAGGACGACGACACCCTGCTGCGCGTGGAGGCCGCCCTCCGCGCCGCCCCGGGCTTCGCCCCGGCCCCGCCGCTCTGGCGGCTGTTCCGTGCCCGCCCCGCACTCGACCTGGACGCCGGCGCCTCCCAGCGCACCGAGCACGGCTGACGGCGAGGGCCAGGGCAGCGTGGCGCTCAGCGCGCCGGCGGCGGCGCGGTGCTCTCGCGGATGACGACCGTCGGGCGCTCCGAGGAGAACTTGCGCACCTTGCCCCCGCTGATGACCGTCTCCAGCAGCTCGTACGCACGCGAGCCGAGACCCGCGAAGTCTTGGTCGACGGTCGTGAGCGGCGGTGTCCACATCCGGGCGAGCGGGTGGTCGTCGAATCCGACGACGCTCACGTCGGCGGGCACCGACTTGCCGCCCTCGGTCAGCCCGCGGATGACGCCCATCGCGATCTCGTCGTTGCCGCAGAACACCGCCGTCACGGATGGGTCGGCGGCGAGCGCGCGCCCGATCTCGCGACCCGACTCCGGCTCCCACGAGGCGTCCACCGGAAGGGGAACCGGCGCACCCGCGGCGACGAGCGCGCGTCGCCAGCCGGTCGTCCGGCCGTCCTCCTTGCGCGACGGCGGCACCCGCACATGCTGCACGCTCTCGTGCCCGAGCCCGAGCAGGTAACCGACGACCTCTTCGGCGGCGTCCGCCTCGGCCAGCACTGCCTGCGGAACCCCGGTCTCGCGCACTCCCGAGATCGACACCGTCGGGATGGACTTAGGGATGCGGTGCAGCGCGGCCACACCGGGAGGGTCGAATTTCAGGACGACGACGCCGGCGATCGGCTGATCCAGCACGAGGGACACCGCGCGGGCGACCGTCTCATCGTCCGCGGACTCCACAACGGTGATAGTCACGGTGTAGCCGGCGCCGCGCGCACTCTCTTCGACACCGCGGATCGTCTCCGCGTAGCCGTAGCGGGAGGTGTTGCCCGCGATCACGGCGATGAGCTTCGGCTGCCGGGCGACGAGCGCGCGGGCCGCCGCCGACGGGCGGAAGTCCAGCTCCTCGATGGCCTGCATGACCTTGGCGCGCTTCTCCTCCGACACGTACGCCGCACCGTTCAAGACGCGCGACACGGTCGGCACGGACACCCCGGCCCGGCGCGCGACATCGCTGATCACAGGCGGTTTCGGGGCGTTCATCGTCCTCAGCATAGCGACGGGCCTCCCCGGAGCCACGGCGCGGTCACTTGACCGCGCCGCTGGTGATGCCCGAGATGATCTTGCGCTGCATCACCGTGAACGTGATGAGCAGCGGAAGGCTCATCAGGATGATGTAGGCGAAGATCAGGTGCCAGTTCTGCAGGTACAGCCCGGAGCTCGCGACCTGATACAGGTTGAGCGGAAGGGTGTCGAGCCGGCCTCCCACCACGAACAGCGCGTAGAAGACGTCGTTCCAGATGTAGAGGCAGATCAGGATGGTCGCCGTCGCGAGTGTCGGGCCGAGCAGCGGCAGGATCACCCGGAAGAAGATCTTCACAGGCCCGGCTCCGTCGACGCGAGCGGCCTCCTCGAGCTCGACCGGGATGGTCCGCACGAAACCGGTGACGAAGAAGATCACCGTCGACAGATACATGCCCATGTAGACGCCGATCATGCCGAGCGGGGTGCCGGCGAGACCGATCTGGCGCAGCAGCAGCACGATCGTGACCACGGCGGGTGGGAGCACGATACCGCTGATCCCGAGCGCGTAGACGAACGCGATCGGCTTGCTGCGGCGCCGGCCGAGGATCCAGGAGGCCATTGCGCCGAGGAGCAGGACGCCGAATACCGAGGGCACCATGATCAGGAGGCTGCCGAAGAAGGCGATCACCATCCGGCCCTGGTCGAGCACGGTGGCGAAGTTCTGGAGCAGGTGCCAGGTGGTCGGCAGGGCGAGGCTCGGGTTGAGGGCCTCCGCCTGGTCCTTGCCCGCGGTGACGACCACGAGCCAGAACGGCACGCCGAGCAGCAGCACGACGAGCAGGATGGCGACGATGGGCTGGATGAGGCGCATCGGTGTGAGCCGGCGCCGGATGCGACGCGACGAGTTGAGGGCACTCACAGCACGTTCTCCCTTCTGCGCAGGAAGTAGATGACAGGGAAGGCGAGGATCGTCACCATCAGGAACAGGCTGAGGCTCATGGTGGTCGCCTGCGCGAACAGCCCCTGCCCGAAGGTGCGGAAGATGAAGATGTTGAGTAGCTCGGTCGTACCGCCCGGGCCTCCCGCGGTGGTCGCCTGCACGATGTCGAAGCCGTTCATCGAGCCGAGCAGCGCCGTGGCCACGTTGAAAGTGACCGCCGGGGCGAGCAGCGGGAAGCGGATGGTGCGGAACGTCGTCCACCAGCTCGCGCCGTCGAGCCGCGCGGCCTCGAGGATGTCCTCGTTGATCGTCTTGAGCCCCGCGAGGTAGATGAGCATGGAGAGGCCCATCCACTTCCAGGCGTGGATGAGGGCGACGACGACGATCGTCCAGGTGGTGCTGCCGAGCCACGCGATCGTCACGTGCTGCCCGGTGAAGAACGAGAGGATCTGGTTGAGGCCGCCCTCCGGCTTCAGCAGCGCCTGGAAGATGTAGCCCACGGCGAGCGCCGACATCACGACCGGCACGAAGAAGGCGACGCGGGCGAAGCGGTTGATGCGGGTGTCGCGCTCGAGCACGAGCGCGAGCACGAGCCCGAACAGGTTCTGGAAGACCGCGACAAGGACGGCGTAGATCAGCGTGATCCGCAGGTCGTTCAGGAGGCTGCCGTTGCCGAACAGCGACGCGAAGTTGTCGAAGCCGACGAACGAGATGCTGCTGTGGAAGCTCGACCAGTTCGTGAAGGCGTAGACGAAGTTGAAGATCGTCGGCACGAAGAAGAACACCACGAGCACGATCAGGGCGGGCACCAGGAACCACGCCGGGTGGTCCTGCCGCCTCCTGCGGTCGCGCCGGGGCGCCTCCGCGTTTCGCGGGGCCGCCGCGGCCGGGGCCGGGCGGGTGAGCTGAGCGGTCATCGGGGTTGCGTCGCCTTTCATGAGTTGCTGTGCCGGGAGGCCGGGACGGGTGTCGCCGCCCCGGCCTCCTGAGCGGGGGTGCGGGCTAGAAGCCCTTCACGCCCTGCGCCTTCGCGAGCTGGGCGAACTGGTCCTGGGTGGTCTGCGCCACCTGCACCGGCGTCTTGGTGCCCTGGATCATGTCGGCCAGGTTGAGGTACAGGTCGGGGTTCGCCACGGCGAGCGCCTGCATCGAGCCGACCGAGCCGTCGAGCGACTTGGCGACGTCCTGCAATGCCGTCGGGACGTCGCTGGGGGTGTCGACTCCCTTGATGAGCGACACGGTCGACTGCGCCTTCACGAAGTCCTTGTAGCCGTCGCCGAGCCAGTAGCTGAGGAACTGGCGGGCCGCGGCCTCCCGCTTGCTGTCACCGGTCTTGAAGGCGACCAGAGCGTTGGACTGGTCGGGGATGAACGTGCCGACGTTGCCCTTGGGCGAGATCGGGAAGAAGCCGATCTTCTTGTTCAGCTCGGCGGTGTTGGAGGTCGCCTGCAGCTCGCCGAAGAACGAGTTGACCTGCATGGCCATGGCCGCCTTGCCGTCGAGCAGCGCCTTGCCCTGATCGACGAACGTCGCCGTCTTGATGTCGGAGTTGAACAGACCCTGCTGGATCAGCTTCTGGTAGCTGTCGATCGCGCCCTGGATGGTCGGGTCGGTGAACTTCTCGGTGTTCGAGTTCACCTTGTCCCACAGGCCGTCCTTGGCGGCGTCGGCGAGCTGCGCCTGCACCCACCACTGCGTGGCCCACTTGTCGCCGCCCATCTCGTAGAACGGGTCGACGCCCTTCGCCTTCAGCGCCTGCGCGTCGGCGATGAACTCGTCCCAGTTCTTCGGGGTGGAGGTGATGCCGTTGGCCGAGAGGACGTCCTTGTTGTAATAGACGCCGATGACGGCGGGCGTGGTGACGAGGGCCGCATAGCGGGTGCCGTCGAGGATGCCGGTCATGTCGGCGAGGTTGCCCGTGTAGTTCTTGACCCAGGGCGCACCCTCGAGCGACTGCAGGTTCTGCTTGGCGTTCAGAGCGGTGAGCTCGGACGCGGTCGGCTGCCAGAACGCGAGATCGGGCTTGTCGCCGGTGGCGACCTTGGTCTGGATGCCTTGCTCGTAGGGGTCGGGGATGGTGACGACCTTGACCTTCGCCCCGGTCGCCTTCTCGAATCCCGAGATGACGCTGTCGGCGGTCTTGTTGGAGTTCTGGGCGGCCCAGATGGTGAGGGTGACGCCGTCGAGCTTCGTGTCCTGCGCGGGCCACGAGGCGGCGCCGCTGTCGGAGCCTCCCGAGCCGGGGTCGCTGCATCCGGTGAGGACCAGTGCCGCTGCGGCGGCGATGGCCGCGACGGTCGCGGCTCCCTTCCAAGCGATCTTCATTGAACTGCTCTCCTTGATTTGTCGTAGCGAGGTTAACGCCACGGGGTTCGAGTTGCGGAATGTGCTGCGGTCGCGGGCCGCCCTCCGTGCGAGGGGCCGGCGGCCTGGAGGCGGAAGACGCGCGCGCCTGCTTCATCGGCAGGGCCGGCGACGCGCAGCCGTCCGGTTTGCGCGTCCCAGTGGGTGCCCCACTCGGGTAGCGAACGCGGAAAGATCGTGGTGACCGTGAGGTCGGCGCCGGCGAACCGGCGCAGGTCGAGTTCGACGTCGCCCGCGGCGGGGTCGCGGTTCCACACCGTGAGGAGGGCGCCCCCGTCGACGGCCAGGCCGAGCGCGGTCCACGGCGCCTCCCAGGTGGGAACGCCCAGCGGCCAGAACGGCGTGGAGGCCGCGAGGTCGCCGCGCAGGCCCTTGGCGACGGCGACGGCGTCGGCGACCAGCGCCAGCCTCCGCTCGTCCATCCGGCCGACATGCCCCGAGACGTAATAGCGGCCGAGCAGGCCGGTGGCGAGGCAGAAGGCCACCTCCTCCTCGGTCATCTCAGGCTGCGGATACGCCCAGCTGGCGGCTTGCTCCGGGAGGATGGAGGCCGGCGCGGCGGCGGCGATGGGCGGGTACTTGAGGAAGTCCTGCTGGTCGGAGGTCGACTGCATCTGGAGGCGTGACAGCATCGCGTAGTCGGCGCGCATTCCGCCGGAGCCGCAGTTCTCGAGCACGAGGTCGGGGTGGCGGTCGAGGACGCCCTCGAGCCAGTCGAGGTGGGCGCGGTTGTGGGCGAGGAGCCCGGCGCCGACGCTGTCGGCGTCGAGGTCGGTACCCGGCCCGGGGTTGATGTTGTAGTCCAGCTTGAAGAAGCCGACGCCGAAGTCGCGCACGAGGCGGTCGACGACCTCGTCGAGGTGGGCGCGGGCCGCCGGGTGGCGCAGGTCGAGGTGGTAGCGGTGGTGCTCGACGACACGTTTGCCGCCGCGCTGCAGGAACGCGGCGTCGGGCAGCCGGTCGGCCATCCGGCTGTTGACACCGATGACCTCGGGCTCCAGCCACAGGCCCGGCACCATGCCGGCGGCACGGATGCGGTCGATGACCTCGCCGAGCCCGCCCGGGAAGCGTGTGGTGCTGGGCCTCCACTCGCCGACGGTGTCCCACCAGTCGCCGCTGTCGTCGTACCAGCCGGCGTCGATGCAGAAGATCTCCGCGCCCACCGCGGCTGCAGCGTCGATGAGCGGCAGCAGCTTCTCCGTGGTCGGGTCGCCGTTGAGGGTGTTCATATAGTCGTTGAAGACGACGGGCATCGCCGCGTTGTCAGGGTGCGCCCGGCGGCCGCCCCGGCGGTACGCGGTGAGCTGGGCGATCGCCGACGTGAAGTCGGTAGCGAGGGCGAGCGCGACGGGCACGGTCTGGAAGGAGCTGCCCGGGTGGAGGGTCTGCGTCCACTGGTGGTCGGTGTCGGTCGGTCCGGAGAGCGCGACGTAGCCGCTGGCGGTGTCCTCGCCGATCTCCCAGCGCCAGGCGCCGTTGTGCTCGACCTGCCACGCCCACGCGGCGCCGAGCCGACCGGAGCCGACAGCGGCGACGGGGAGGTGCTTACCGGTCGACCAGGTGCCGGTCGAGATGACGCTGAACTCGCCGCGCGGGTTGTGATTGGTGAGGTGCTGCTCGAGGCGTGGGAACCGGACGCCGTTGAGCGGCTCGGTGATCCAGCGGCCCTCCCCCAGCCAGTCGCTGAGAGCGTGGTGCACATCCCAGTCGCGGATGCTGCTGGAGGCATCGCCCCCCAGGTAGAGAGCGAGGGACGGGATGGAGCGCAGGACCAGCTCGTCGTCGCCGCGGTTGACCACAGTGACGGAGGCCCGGAGCACGGCCAGGCCGTCGGGGACCTGCAGGAGAAGCTCGATCTCGAGGCCGGTGCCGGCGTGCCACAGGTGGATCGACAGCTCTCGACCCGATTCGGTGATGCGCTCGTCGTGCCCGACGTAGCGGGACTCATGACCGATCACGGTGTGGACGAGCCGGTCGTTGGCGAGCGAGTGCCCGTGGCAGACGGTGAGCACGTCGACCAGCGGAAGGCCGGCGGGCATCGCGAGCCGCACACCCTCCGCGGCGACCGCTGCGATGCGCGGGGCGGAATCGGCCGACCATTCGAGTTCGACGGTCAGGGTGCCGTTGCCCCAGCTCAGGCGGTCGGTCATCGGGTTCCTCTTCTTCGCGGATGCAGTGCTGCGGCCTCCGATCTGGGCGGTGGCGCTCGAATCATGATAGCGGTATCAGAGCAGAATGCAAGTCTCTCTCTGATAGCGCTATCAGCCTTGTGAATATTGGAACGAACGCCCTCTTGCGGGGGTAGACGATATCGCTATCATGATAGCGGTTTCAGGTTTGCCGATAGGACCCGAGCCGCCCATCCATCCCGTACGAAGGAGTACCGCTTTGACCGCACGACATGCCCGGCGCTCTCGCCGCCGCGCACTTCTGCCCGCGATCGCCGCGTCCGCCGGCCTCGCCCTCACGGTCGGCTGCCTCGTGGCCGCACCCGCCTCGGCGGCGCCGGCCGACCCGCTCGCCGTCGACTTCTCGCAGACCACCGGTGCGTTCCGCGGCGGGGCGACGGGAACTCTCTACGGCCTCGGCGACGACGGAGTCCCCAGCCAGGCCGTGCTCGACGGAGCACACATCACCAACACGTCGCAGAAGCCGCCGCAGGGCGCGCAGCACCCGAGCGGCGACGCCCTCCAGGTCGAGAAGTCCTTCTTCGCCGGCGGCGGTCAGGACCTCTACGTCTACGTGCAGGACATGTACCCCGACTGGCCGTACAACGGCAGCAAGCGCCCCGGCGACGCGAACGGCGATGGTGTCTGGGACTACCTCCCCATCCTCAAGCAGGCCGTGGAGGACGTCGCCGCGAAGTCCCAGGACCCGTCGAAGTACGTGTTCATCCCCTTCAACGAGCCCGACGGCGGCAACTGGTATCCGAATTGGTCGACGCAGAAGGACCAGTTCCTCGCAGACTGGACGGCGGCCTACGACACCATCCAGAGCGTCTACGCCGAGCACGGCCTCGGCCACGCGCGTATCGGCGGCCCCGGCGACTCCGTCTGGCACGCCGACCGCAGCACCGACTTCCTCACCTATGCGAAACAGCACTCCGAGCTGCCGGACGTCTTCATCTGGCACGAGCTCGGAACGAACAACCTCGCCACGTTCCGCGGTCACCTCGACGCATACGAGGCGCTGCTGAAACAGCTCGGCATCTCCACGATCCCGGTGAACATCACCGAGTACGGCATGCTGCGCGACATGAGCGTCCCCGGCCAGCTCGTGCAGTGGATCTCGATGTTCGAGAGCGAGAAGGTCGACGCCCAGACTGCGTTCTGGAACTACGCGGGCAACCTCTCCGACAACTCCTCGCGCAACAACGGCGCCAACGGCGGCTGGTGGATGTTCGACTGGTACGGCGCACTGGCCGGCTCGCAGACCGCGACAGTGACGCCGCCGCATCTGAACACGCCCGACACCCTCCAGGGTCTCGCCGCGATCGACACCGCGAATCGCAAGGCGACCGTGCTCTTCGGCGGCGGTTCCGCCGACATCGCTCTCGATGTGAAGGGCCTCGACGTGTCCACCTTCGGCAAGACGGTGCAGGTGCAGGTGCGCGCCGATCGGCTGAACGGCGCCGAGGGTGCATCGCTGCAGCCGCCCGCGATCCTCTCCACCACCGCGAAGATCCAGAACGGCGAGATCCGGCTCACCGTGCCGAACAGCGACCGCTACGCGGCCTATCAGCTGCAGATCACCCCGAAGCAGACCGATCCGCAGCCAGTCTCGGCCGCACTCGTGAACAGCACCGAGGCCGAGAACGCGACCATCGCGAACGCGACCGTCTACACCCAGGACCCGTCGCGCGAGTGGTCTTTCATGGCCTCAGGGGGTAAAGACGTCGGCTCGTTCAACAAGGCCGGATCGTCCGCGACCTGGAACGTCTCCGTGCCGACCACCGGCGACTACCGCCTGTCGGTGCTCGCCGGCGCCAACCAGTCCCCGGGCCGGCACGCCCTGTTCGTCGACGGCGCCTACGACCAGCTGGTCAAGTACTCGGCCGACCTCGGCTGGACCTACCGCGGCACCACCGACGTCACCGTGCACCTGACCGCGGGCGCCCACGCGCTGTCGCTGCGGGCAAGCACGAACGGCACCACGGTGCTCCCCGGCGCCGACATCACCCTCGACCGGTTCGACCTGTACGACGTGACCGGCGGCGAACAGGCGGCGTACCCGGCCGTGGACGCGCAGCTCGCCGGCGGGGCGTCCCTGTCGTGGCAGCAGCCCGCGGCGCGCGGCTACGCGACGGTGTCGGGCGACGCGAGCGCGACGTTCTACGCGACCACCGCGCAGACCGGCTACTACGACGTCACCGTGCACTCGGCGACCAGTGGAGGCGGTGCGACGCTCGCCCTGTCGGTGAACGGCCGCACGGTCTCGCTGCCCCCGACCACCGGTCCCGGCACGTTCGACTCGACTGCACGGGTGTACCTGCCGCAGGGCGTGAACGAGCTCGCGGTGCGGGCGACCTCCGGCTCGGCGTTGGTCGGCGGCGTCTCGACGCTGCGCGGCGCGGCCCAGAAGGCGGCGGACGCGGACCCGGCCGCGGTGTTCCACAGCGAGGCGGAGGCCCTCCCCCGCTCCGGTGCGGCGGCGGTGCAGACCGACCCGGCGAACTCCAACGGCTCGGCCGACGCCAACGGCGTGGTGCGCGATGTCGGCTACATCGGCAACGGAGCGGCCAACACGCTCAGCATCCCGCGGCCGGCCGGCTTCGACGCCGGGGAGTATGAGTTGGTGATTTCGGCGGCCAACGCCGACAAGTCCGCCGCGATCAACTACAACCCGCAGGTGATCAGCCGCTTCCTCGACATCACCGAGGCCGGCGGCGGCAGCGTGCGGGCGGCGTTCCGGCACAACTACTCGTGGAACAGCTTCTGGGACAAGACGGTGCCCCTGACACTCACCACGAGCGAGGGAACACTCACCCTGGGCAACGCCACCGCGTACGGGCCGAACATCGACACGATCACGCTCGCGCGCTTCGTGTCCGGCACGCCCACCACCACGAAGTCGCAGACGGGCCTCGGCCAGACGCACTGATACCCACGCCGAGGGGCACGTTGTTGTCACTTTTCCCTGCGGAAAGCGACAACGACGTGCCCCTCGGCGGTTCAGGTCACTTCGCCGGAGGCATCAGGACCGAGTCGATGAGGTACACGGTCGCGTTGGCCGTGTGGACGCCGCCGCAGATCACGTTCGCGTCGTTCACCTTCATGCTGTCGCCCGAACCGGTCACGGTGACGGACCCGCCCTGCACGGTCTTGTGCATGCCGTCGATGTCCTTCGGCGCGATCTGGCCGGGGACGACGTGATAGGTCAGGATGCTGGTCAGCGTCGCCGCGCCGGCATCGGTCTTGAGCGAGTCGAGCGTCGCCGGGTCGATCTTCTTGAACGCGTCGTCCACGGGCGCGAACACCGTGAACTGGCCGCTGTTGAGCGTGTCGACCAGATTCACCTTGGGGTTGAGCTTGCCGGACACGGCCGCGACGAGATTCGTCAGCAGGGGATTGTTGCTCGCCGCGGTCGCGACCGGGTCCTGTGCCATTCCCGCCACCGAGCCCGAACCGGAGGGCACCTGCTTGGCGTAGGCGGCGCAGCCGGGGCCGACCAGGTCGGCGGCGGGGTCCATCGACGATGAGGCCGACGGAGACGGTGACGTCATGGACGAACTGGTGTCGGTCGTCGACGAGCCGGCGCCCGACGAGCAGGCAGTGAGCGCGAGCGCTGCGGCCGCGAGGATGCCTGCAGCGGCGAGGCGTGTGGTGGATCGCATGTTCTTCTCCTTCGAGACGGTGCTTCGAATGGTGCCGATCGGGTATCCGCTTTCGGCGGCCGACAACAGGGGTTCGGGCCGGGCGGCCGATCGGATTGGAACGGTTCCGGACGATCGGAGCCAATCCAGCGGCCCGCACGCACCGAAAAGCAGTCGTGAGCATCAGCAGAAGGCGTTTCGGCACGGCGGCCTGGGCCGCGCTCGCGGGAGCTGTCGCGGGCGCCCTCTTCGTCGCCGTCGCCGAGGTCGTCGCACTGGTGGTCGCACGCGACGCCAGCCCGGTGATCGCGGTCGGGTCGTTCGTCGTCGACATCGTTCCGCGCTGGGCGAAGGAGCTCGCCATCGAGCTCTTCGGGTCGAACGACAAGCTCTTCCTGATCGCCACGGTGGCGGTCGCAGCCCTCGTGGCGGCGGCCGTCGCGGGCGTCCTCGAGCTGTGGCGGCGCTGGGCGGGTGTCGCCGTGTTCGCGCTGGCGGGTCTCGCAGCGATCGCGGCGACTGTGACGCGCGCTGATGCGAGCCCGCTGGCATTCCTGCCTCCGGCGATAGGAGCACTCGCGGGCGCAGCGAGCGTGCACCTGCTCGTGGGCGCGCTGCAGCGCTGGCGGGAGGCCCGCGAGCACGCTCGCCCGACGGCCGGCGTCGACCGCCGCCGCTTCCTGCTGCTGACCGGCGCGGGCGCCGCCGTCGCCGTGCTCGCGGGCGCCGGATCCCGGATCGGCTCGGCCGCGACCTCCTCGATCGCCGGGATCCGTGCGGCGCTGCGCCTTCCGGCGCCGGCGTCACGTGTCCCCGTCCCGGCCGGCGCCGACCTCCGCGTGCCCGGGCTCTCGCCGCTCTTCACGCCCAATTCGGACTTCTACCGCGTCGACACCGCGCTGAGCGTCCCCGCGATCGATCCGTCCACCTGGAAGCTCACCATCGACGGCCTCGTCGAGCAGCGCGTCGAGCTGAGCTTCCGCGACCTGCTCGCTCTGGGCCTCCACGAGTACGCGATCACCCTCACCTGCGTCTCGAACCAGGTCGGAGGCGACCTGGTCGGCAACGCCCGCTGGCTGGGCGTCCCGGTGCGGGAGGTGCTGGCCCGCGTGCGCCCTCGCCACGGAGCCGACATGGTGCTGTCGCGCAGCATCGACGGCTTCACCGCGAGCACCCCGCTCTCGGCGCTGACCGACCCGGGCCGCGACGCCATCCTGGCGGTCGGGATGAACGGCGAGCCGTTGCCGCTCGAGCACGGCTTCCCGGTGCGGATGGTGGTGCCGGGCCTCTACGGTTACGTCGCGGCGACCAAGTGGCTGACCGAGCTGAAGGTCACCACCTTCGCCGCCGACCAGGCGTACTGGACGCCGCGTGGCTACAGCCCGAAGGCCCCGATCAAGCTCTCCAGCCGCATCGACACCCCGCGCATCGACAAACCGCTCGCTGCGGGGCCGACGAAGATCGCCGGCGTGGCCTGGGCGCAGACCGTCGGCATCGGCAAGGTGGAGGTGCAGATCGACGGAGGCCAGTGGCAGGAGGCCGCGCTGGCCGCACCGATCAACGCAGACACCTGGGTGCAGTGGTCGCTCGACTGGGACGCCACGACCGGCAGCCACACCCTCGCCGTCCGCGCGACCGACCGCGCGGGCCGCCTCCAGGAGCAGAAGCGCACCCCGATAGCGCCGAACGGGTCGACGGGCTGGCAGTCCACGCTGGTGCGGGTGGGGTGATCGGGTCAGAATGACCGCGTGACGGACGCCGACCCCACCACCACCGACAAGGAGACCCGCCGCCAGCAGCGCGCCTGGCGGCGGCAGGCCGCGAGCTACGACCGCAAGGTCGAGCGGGCGGAACGGACCATGCTCGACGGCAGCCGCGAGTGGGTCGGGGCGCGGGCGCAGGGGCGCGTGCTGGAGATCGCGGTCGGCACCGGGCGCAGCCTCCCGTACTACCCGCCCGGCGTCGCGCTGGTCGGCATCGACCTGAGTCCGGAGATGCTGGCGATCGCACGCACCAGGGCCACCGAGGCCGGGGTCGCCGCCGAGCTCACCGAGGGGGACGCCGAGGCGCTGCCGTTCGGCGACGCCTCCTTCGACACGGTGGTGTGCGCGCTCGCGCTCTGCTCGATCCCGCGACCGCAGGTCGCCCTCGCC
This sequence comes from Leifsonia sp. PARNA 1/14, assembly GCF_055720965.1. Taxonomy (NCBI): domain Bacteria; kingdom Bacillati; phylum Actinomycetota; class Actinomycetes; order Micrococcales; family Microbacteriaceae; genus Leifsonia; species Leifsonia sp. PARNA 1/14. The sequence goes on along the minus strand of NZ_JBVQSP010000002.1, from coordinate 665,440 downwards.
GAGATGGCGCGCGTGGTCGTGCCCGGCGGCTCGGTGGTGCTCGTCGACCACACCCGCAGCGACCGCGCCGTCGTCTTCGCGGGCCAGTGGCTGATCGAGCGGTTCACCATCCCGACGCAGGGCGAACACCTGACCCGGCGGCACCGCGGCGAGGTGGAGGCCGTGGGCCTGGAGGTCGCCGAGCACGAGCGGCTGCGCTCCGGCGCCGTCGAACGCATCCGGGCAGTCAAGCCCTGACGCACGCGAAAGCCCGCCCGGTGCGCTGGATGGCTGGACGCACCGGGCGGGCTGGTTCGCGAAGTCGCGGGTGGCGCTCAGCCGTCCGCGCCGGCGGGCGTCGTCGTGGTCTTGAAGCCCTCGAGTTTGTTCGCCGCGTCGGCGTACTTGTTGGTGAAGGTGCCGGAGATCTTCACCTTGGAGGTGTCGACACCGATGGTCTTCTCCATGTCGAAGATGACCTTCGGGCCGCCGGCGGGCATGATGCCGTCGGGCAGGAACTGGCCCTTGTCGGTGCTCAGCCCGTCGATGTACTGCTGCTTGGTGATCGTGCTGTTCTGCACGAAGTCCTGCGGCATCTTGTTCGCGATGTCAGCGGCCGAGTGGGTCGCGATCCAGTGCATCGTCGCCACGAGTGCGTCGACGACCTTCTGCGCGGCGTCCTCGTGCGACTTCACCCAGCTGGCGTTGGCGAGGAGGCCAGCCGCCGGCCAGGCTCCGCCGAGCGCCTTGGTCGCGCCCTTCGTCGTCGCCATGTCGACCGCGGACATGGCGAGCTTCTGCGAGGTGAGGGCGCCGACGGTCGGCTGCGTGGTCATCACGCAGTCCGCCGAGCCGCGCTGGATCGCCGCGATGGCCGTCGAGCCGGCGTGCACCGCGATGGTGTTGTACTGCTTCTTGTCCACACCCTGCTTGGCGGCGAGGAACTGGGTGAGCTCGTCGGTGCCCGATCCGAGGTCGGTGACGCCCATGTTCTTGCCCTTGAAGTCGGCCGCCGACTTGACGTTCGCCTTGGGGCTGCACATGACGCGCTCGCCGGGCGCTCCCGAGAGCTGCACCAGGTTGATGACGTCCTTGCCCTTGGACTGGAAGTCCACGGTGTGGATGTACCAAGCGCCGGCCATGTCGACCTGGCCGGAGGCCATGGCGTCCTCGGCTCCGACGCCGCCGTTCTGCTCGGTCGAGAGCTCCATGTTGACGCCGTACTTCTTGTAGTAGCCGAGCTGCTGGGCCAGCTGGTACGGCAGGTAGATCTGCTTGTCGATGCCGCCGACCATCATCTTGACGGTCGGCATCGGGCCGGAGCTGCTGCCGCCGGCAGCCGCGGTGCCGCCGCCTCCACCGCTGCAGGCCGCGAGGCCGAGGGCCACGACGCCCGCCGCCGCGATGACTGCGATGCTGCGCTTCTTCATGGGATGTGTTTCCTTTCGTCGTGCCGGACGGGCCGGCGTTCTGCTTCGTTGCAGGACAGGGGTGGAACGGCGGGGCCGCTGCCTAGATCGCCTGGGCCTCGGAGCGGCTCGGCGGGCGCCACTTGAGAAGGGACTTCTCGAGCAGGGTGATGAGGTACTCGGCCACGAGCGTGACGACGGCGACGATCACCATGCAGGCGAACACCGTGTTCGGATCGAAGTTGCCCTGCGCCTGGCTGATGATCAGGCCGACACCGTGCTGGGCGCCGAGCACCTCGGCGACCAGCGCGCCGATGATGGCGAAGCCGAACGCCGTGTGGAGGCTCGCGATGATCCACGTCATGGCCGACGGGATGGTCACATGCCGCGCGACCTGGAACGGCGAGGCGCCGAGCACGCGCACGTTCGCGATCAGGTTCTGGTCGACCTCCCGCACGCCCTGGAAGGCGTTGAAGAAGACGACGAAGAAGACGAGCACGGCAGCGAGCAGCACCTTGGGGAAGACCCCCAGCCCGAAGGCGACGATGAAGATCGAGCCGAGCACGATGCGCGGGATGGAGTTGACGACCTTGATGTAGGGGCCGAACACCGACGCGAGGTACCGGTTGGAGCCGAGCAGGATGCCGAAGACGACGCCCAGCACGGTGCCGAGCAGGAAGCCGAGGAAGGCCTCCTGGACGGTGATCCAGAGGTTCTCCCAGATGGTGCCGAACGCGGTGCCCTGCGTGAACAGATGCACGAGGCTGTCCCAGATGCCGGACGGCTGGCCGTAGAAGAACTTGTCGATCCAGCCGGCGGAGGTGAACCACTGCCAGCCGCCGAGCACGACGACGGCGACGGCGGCACGCCCGGCCCACACCCAGGCGGTGCGGCGGCGGTGCGTGCGTCGGGCGGAGGCCTTGAGCTCGATCTCCCGCTCGGCGGTGGTGGGGGTGAGGTTCTCTGCAATGGTCATGGTGGTCACGCCGCCGCTCCTGCCGTCTGCTGGTACGCCCGGGTCACTTCGTCGCGGAGGGACTCCCAGATGCGCCCCTGCAGTTCGATGAACCGCTGCTCGTGCCGGATCTCCTGCACGTCACCGCGCGGCCGCGGGAGGTCGATGTCGAAGACGTCCTTGACCGTCCCCGGGCTGCTGGTCATGATCACCACGCGATCGGAGAGCGCCACGGCCTCGTCGAGGTCGTGCGTGATGAAGAGCACGGAGGGCCGCAACTCCTCCCACAGAGTGAGCAACTCGGTCTGCATGATCGCCTTGGTCTGCACGTCGAGCGCACCGAACGGCTCGTCCATGAGCAGGATGCGCGGATTGTTGATGAGCGCCGCCGCCATCGCGACGCGCTTGCGCATGCCGCCGGAGAGCTGGTGCGGGTAGCGGTCCTCGAACCCGGCGAGGCCGACGCGGCGCAGCCAGTCCAGCGCGAGGGCGGTGGCCTCCTTCTTCGGCGTGCCGAGGAGGATCGGGCCGACCATCACGTTGGCGAGGACGGTCTTCCACGGGAAGAGCGAGTCGGCCTGGAACATGTAGCTCACCCCGCTCGTGATCCCGTCGACGATGCGCCCGCCGACGCTCACGGAGCCGGCGCTGGGCCGTTCGAGGCCCGAGACCTGTGCGAGCGTGGTCGACTTGCCGCAGCCGGTCGGGCCGACGATGGCGCAGAACTGGCCGGGCTCGACCGTGAGCGTCACGTCGCGGATCGCGGTGAAGGTGTCGCCTTTCGGCGTCAGGAAGCGTTTCGTCAGTCCGACGATGTCGATGCGCGCCGCCTCATCCGCCGCGGGGGCGGCGCCGGGGGCGCTGCGGGGTCGGTGTTCACCCATGAGCCAAGACCTCTCTGTCTCTGTCGTTGCAGGCCCGGCCGGTGGTTCGGGGCGCGGTGCCTGTGGAGATCGATGCTCGTCGGGCGTCGGGGTTCTGTCTCGCTTGAGGGCGATTCGTCCGGTTGTGTGCGTTGTCGCAGCTTTTGGGCGTTCTGCGCGCATGCGACCACCAGCCGCAGGTGACACAATCTCGGGTGATGCGACGACGGATCAGACGACTCTCGAGCCAGATACTGCTGGCTCAGCTGGCGATCCTGGCCGCCTCGATGCTGATCGGCTTCCTGCTCCTGGCCCAGACCGCGCGCGCCAACCTCGATGCCGATTACCAGGCGCGGGCCGCCGCCATCGCCCAGACCTTCGCCGGCATCCCCGATATCCAGAGCTGCATGACGACCGGCGGGAGCGGCTGCGACACCACCGTGCAGAACCTCGCCTCGCAGACCGCCAACAGAACGGGCGCGGCCTACGTCGTCGTGATCGACAGGGACCGCGTGCGGCACTCGCATCCCGACGCGGCACTGATCGGCAAGAAGGTGGAGGAGCCGCTGGTCGCCGCCGACGGGAAGGTGCACCTGGGCACCGATCAGGGCGCGACCGGCCTCAACGCCAATGCGCGCGTCCCGCTGTTCGCGCCGGACTCCGACCGCATCGTCGGGGAGGTGTCGGTCGGCATCCGCGAGAGCTCGGTAGCGAGCGAGCTGCTCTCCGAGCTGCCCGCGTACGGCGCCTGGTTCGTGCTCGCGCTCGCCATCGGCGCGCTCGCCTCGTTCGCGCTCGCAAGCCTCCTGAAGCGACGCACTTTCGGTCTGGAGCTCGACGAGATCGCGCGGCTGCTGCAGGAGCGGGAGGCCACCCTCCACGGCATCCGGGAGGGCGTCATCGCGATCGACCCGGCCGGCCGCATCACCGTCGTCAACGACGAGGCCCAGCGGCTGCTGCGCCTCCCGGAGGGCGCGCGCGGCCGCCTGCTGGAGGACGTGCTCGTCGCAGGCCCGATCCGCGACACGCTCACCGGCACGACGGAGGTCAAGGACGCCATCGCGATCACCGACGACCACATCCTGGTCATCAACCGGATGCCCGTCACGATCGGCGGGCGGCAGCACGGCGCCGTGTTCACCCTCCAGGACCGCACGGAGCTCACCGGCCTCACCCGGGAGCTCGACGGCGAGCGCAGCTTCAGCGAATCGATTCGCGCGCAGCAGCACGAGTTCTCCAACCGCATGCATGCGGTCTCCGGACTCCTGGAGCTCGGGAGGACGCAGGAGGCGCTCGAGTACCTCAACGAGATCCGCGGCACCACGGCCGATCTCGATGCCACGCTGCGGTCGCACATCGGCTCGCCGATGATCGTCGGGCTGCTGCTCGGCAAGGCGGCCGAGGCGAACGAACGCGGCATCGACCTCGTGATCGCGCCCGACACCGACCTCGGGGAGGCGCCGGAGCGGGTGCAGGCGCTCACGACCGTGCTCGGCAACCTGATCGACAACGCGTTCGACGCGCTCGCGGGCGCTCCGGCGCCGCGACGCGCCGTCGTGAGCGTCGTGGAGACGCCGGAGTCGGTCACCGTGCGCGTCGCCGACAACGGGCCGGGCGTGCCGAGCGCGGAGCTGCCGCGGATCTTCGAGAGCGGCTACTCGACCAAGCGCGGCTCGCTCGTGCGGCACAGCGGCCTCGGGCTGTCGCTCGTGCACTCCACGGCGACCAAGCTGGGCGGCAGCGTGACCGTGTCGGGAGGCCCGGGCGCGGTCTTCACGGTGGTGCTGCCGCGGGCTGGTGCGGTCGTCGCCCCTGCCGCCTCGGGGTCGGCAGGAGGTGCTCGATGAGCGACAGCGCATCCTCCCCGTCGCTCAGCGTGCTCGTGGTCGACGACGACTACCGGGTCGCCTCGGTGCACGTCGGGTTCGTGGGGGCCGTGCCCGGATTCCGGGTGGCCGGGCAGGCGCACAGCGCCGCCGAAGCGCTGCGCCTCGCGGGCGAGCTGCATCCCGACCTCGTGCTCATGGACATCTATCTGCCCGACGGCGACGGCCTCCAGGTCGTGCGGCAGCTGCTCGCGGAGCCGTCGGCGCCAGCGGTCATCGTCATCTCGGCCGCCAACGACGTCGCGACCGTCAAGCAGGCCGTGCAGCTCGGCGCCCTGCACTACCTGGTGAAGCCGTTCGGCTTCGCGCAGCTGGCGGAGCGGCTCACCGCGTTCCGTCGGGCGTACGACGATCTGAACGGGTTCCCCGCAGAGGCGACGCAGCACGACATCGACCGGATCTTCGACCTCCTGCGCCCCGGCACGCCGGCCCAGGCGGACGCCCTGCGGCGGCTCGCGCCGACCCTCCAGTCGGTCTACGACGCGGTCGCGGCCAGCGACGGCAGCCTATCGGCCAACGATGTGGCGACCGCGATCGGGATCAGCCGCACCACGGCGCAGCGCGCCCTCACCCAGCTGGAGCAGAGCGACGTGCTCAAGCTGGAGCTCCGCTACGGCGCGACCGGCCGTCCGGAGCACCGCTACGGCGTCAAGCGCCGCTGAGCGACGAGGGCGTGCGTTCAAGAACGCTGCACATTCGTCACGAATCCCGACATTCGTGACACGAATCTCACGATTCGTCACGAGTGTCCGGTCGGGGTGGCCGGAGCACCGCTACGGCGTCAAGCGCCGCTGAACGACGAGGGCATCGGCGGCGACCGCGATCGCGACGACGACGAACCCCGCCGCCAGCGCGAGCCCGATGTAGAGGCCGGTGCGTTGGATGCGCTGCTCGGTGCGGTGCAGCGACTGCCCCGCAACGATCGAGCCCGTGCCGAACGGCTGCGCCACGATCGCGAACCGGAGGCCCGGCTGCGGCTCCCAGCTGACGGCGTCCTCGCCGGCCGCCCGGGCGTTCTGCAGCACACCGAACGGCACCTGCGCCAGCGACCCGTGCAGAACGGCGTCGCCCGCCACCGGCGTGCCCGCGGCGTCGTATCGCACCCAGAAGGTGCCGCGGTACTGCTCGAGATCGAACCGGCGGGAGGGCGACGCGGTCACGGCCGCCGCTCCCTCGGACAGGAGCGAGCGCGGAGCATCCTCCACCGCGCTGCGCCCGTCCTGCTGCACGACGACGTAGAGCGTCGCGAGCCCGCCCGCGAAGAGCGCGTAGGCCGCCACCGCGACGATGATCCTCCGGAGCCACATGCAGGAATCATGCGCCCGCGCGGGGCTCGCGGGCATCCCTCTCTCGACGGATTCCCGCCGCACGCGGACGCGCCCCCACGTCCTCCCTGCACGCGGGTGTGCCGCGGGAGGGACGTGAGGGCGCGCCGGCCGCGCGTACGTCAGTGCGCCGCGGTGACCGTCTGCTCGACCTGATCGGCGACCTGCTGGATCTGCGCACCGTAGCCGCCCGAGAGCGCCGTGGTCGCGATCTTCTGCACGTCCGCCGTGCGAGCTGCCGCGGGCGCCGAGGCGAGCTGCGACAGGTCGTTGCGCAGCGAGTCCGGGAGCTTCGACGCGAGCTGGCTGTCACCCGTCACGGTGGAGGCGATGCCCGCCGCGTCGGCACCGAGTTGCGACGCCGCGCCCGAGCCGGAGCTCAGAAGGTCGCCGCTGCGGAGCCCCTGGAGGAGGCCCTTCACATCGAGGCCCTCGAGGTCGAGGCCCCCGTGAGCGTCGCCGTCCTGGCCGTCGCGCGCCTCGCTGCCCTTGAGCTGGGTCGCGAGCTTCTGGATGGCGCTGCCGTAGCCTCCCGAGAGCGCCGTCGACACGATCTTCTTCGCGTCGGCGGTGCGGTCGTGGGCGGACGCGCCGGCGAGGGACTTCAGGTCGCCCTGGAGGCTGTCCGGGAGCAGCGAGAAGACCGCGCCGTCGGCGACGATCCGCTTGGCGAGTTGCTGCGCCTTCCCGCCGTCAATGTGGCCGTTGAAGAGCGCGTGGGCCTGACCGGCCGGCGAGAAGCCGTGCGTCCAGCCGCCGAACGAGGCGGAGCCTCCCGCCGTCGCGCCTCCGAACGGGGTCGAGGCGGAGGCCGACGTCGAGCCGGAGCCGGCCGCACCGGTGTCGCCGGTCGCCGCGAAGGCTCCCTGCGCCCCCACGCCGATGAGGGCTCCCGCCGCCACGACCGAGGCGGCGCCGATCACGAAGCGCCGGGCGCCGAAGGCGGTGCGCGTGGAGGTGCTGGATGCGGAGGTGTTCTGGATGGTGTTCTTCACGTGGATCCTTTCCGTCGCCCGCGACAGGGCCGGCGGGGGTGCCGGCCTGTTCCGACCGCGGGCATCCGGCGACGGTACGGGACTGTTCTGGACCTCCCGTCCGTACCCTCTTCGAGGTCGCGAAGAGCACTTGCGGTGTCGCGCGCATCGCGGTACCGGCCGATCGGAACGGTCGGTTTGCGCTCTTGCGCCACCCGCCTCCGCAGGGTCAGGATCGTCGCCAGGAGGCACGAATCATGGACGATCTCGAAGGACCCGCGGCCGCACGCCTCGACCGCCTCGCCCAGCTCGGCGAGGCCGACGGCGTCTCGCACGAATGGACCCGCAGACAACTCGAACGCGCACTGCACGAGTGGGCGGCCGACCAGGACACGCTCTCGGTCCTCAACGAAGGCCGCGAGGACTACTGACTCCCGTCAAGCGCAGGGTACGAGGGCCCTAGACACGCCGCTCCGGCTGGCGATAGCGTCCGAACACGTCCGTCCGCTCCACCAGAAGGGTCCTGCGATGTCCACTTCTCAGCCATCCGCTTTCGCGTCGTTCTCGCTCAACGGCAGAGACCTGACGCCCGCGGTCATCAACAGTGTCCGCGTCGCGCTCGGGATCAGCGGGGCCGTCGCGCTCATCATCGGCATCATCATCGTCTTCTGGCCCAAGACCGCTGCGGTCGGGCTGACGGTGCTGATCGCGATCTCGCTGCTCGTCTCCGGCATCGCCTACCTCGGCATCGGGATATTCGCCAAAGGCATCGGCGGAGGCGCCCGCGCACTCGACATCGTCTTCGGGGTGCTGCTCGTGATCGCCGCGGTCGTGGCGTTCGCGAACCTCCAGGGCACGACCGCCTTCCTCGCCGTGTTCATCGGCATCCTGGTCGGCATCGCGTGGATCGTGGAGGGCGCCGTCGCGCTGGCCCAGCTCGGCGACTCGCCCTCGCGCGGCTGGTCGATCTTCTTCGGCATCCTGAGCATCATCGCCGGCATCGTGCTGCTGTTCAGCCCGGGGTGGGGGATCGTGGTGCTGTTCATCCTGGTCGGCATCAGCCTGATCGTGCTCGGGATCGTGCAGATCGTGCGCGCGATCACGTTCGGGCGCGGGGCGAAGGCCTCGGCGGCGTGAGCCTCGGCGCGAGTCGGACGTCGGTGGAACACTGAGGATGTGCTCCTCGACACGGTAGTCACCACTCTCGATACGGTCGCGGCCACGCGCTCGCGGCTGGCCAAGGTCGACGCGCTCGCGGGCCTCCTCGGCGAGCTGGCGCCGCACGAGATCGCCCCGGCGGTCGGATTCCTGGTCGGCAAGCCGAGGCAGGGTCGCGTCGGCGTGGGCTGGCGCGGGGTCTCGGCGGTGATGGGAGAGCCGGCCGACGAGCCGACGCTCACCGTCCTCGATCTCGACGCCCTGCTCGAAGAGCTGGCGGCGCTCGGCGGCGCCGGCTCGGCGAGTGACCGCAGTGCGGCGCTGCGCGACTTCGCTGCGCGCGCGACAGCCGGCGAGCAGGATCTCCTGGCCCGCGTGCTCCTCGGCGAGATGCGAACGGGCGCGCTGGAGGGGGTGCTGATCGATGCGGTGGCGCGGGCCGCCGATCGGCCCGGTGCGAGCGTCCGGCGCGCTGCCATGCTCACGGGCGACCTCGGCGAGACCGCGGTCATCGCGCTGACCGGCACAGCAGAAGAGCTCGACGCCGTCGGGCTGGAGGTCGGCCGGCCGGTTCTGCCGATGCTCGCGGCCACCGCCCCCTCGGCCTCCGCGGCGCTCGAGACCACCGGACCGGCCTCGGTCGAGTACAAGCTCGACGGTGCGCGCATCCAGGTGCACCGCTCCGGCGACAGCGTGCGCGTCTTCACCCGCAACCTCGCCGACATCACGCACCGCGTGCCCGAGGTGGTCGAGATCGTGCGCCGGCTGCCCGCGCGCGACATCATCCTCGACGGCGAGACCCTGTCCCTCGACGAGGACGGCGGGCCACGGCCCTTCCAGGAGACCATGAGTCGCTTCGGCGCAGAGGCGGCTCGCGAGGCCACCCTCCACCCCTGGTTCTTCGACATCCTCCACGTCGACGGCCGCGACCTGCTCGACGAGCCGCTCTCGGTGCGGCGCCACGAACTGGAGCGGGTGGCCGGCGAATACCGGATCCCCGGCGAGGTCACCGACGACCCCGAGACCGCCGAGCGGGTCTCGCGCGAGGCGCTCGCGGCCGGCCAGGAGGGCGTCGTCGTCAAAGCGATCGACTCGCCCTACGCCGCAGGGCGGCGCGGGTCGAGCTGGATCAAGGTCAAACCGGTGCTCACCTACGACCTGGTCGTGCTCGCCTGCGAATGGGGATCGGGACGCCGGCGCGGGCTGCTGTCCAACCTCCACCTCGGCGCGCGCGACTCCGAGGGAGCCTTCGGCGAGCCCGGAGGCTTCGTGATGGTCGGCAAGACGTTCAAAGGGCTCACCGACGAGCTGCTGCGGTGGCAGACGGAGGAGTTCCAGCGGATCGAGGTGCGCCGCACGGCGGGAACCGTCTGGGTCGCCCCGACCACCGTGGTCGAGATCGCGATCGACGGCGTGCAGCGGTCATCCCGCTACCCCGGCGGCATCGCCCTGAGGTTCGCGCGCGTCAAGCGCTACCGCGACGACAAGGAGGCCGCGGAGGCCGACACGATCACGACCCTCCGCTCCCTGCTGCGCGAGTAGGGGCGCTACACCCGCGCCGGCTCGCCCGCAGGGTCGGTCGCCTCCTCGGCCGCCGCCTCCACGTGGTGCCGGCGCTCCAGGGCCGCGCCCTCCACGTCGACGTTCGGCATGATGCGGTCGAGCCACCTCGGCAGCCACCAGGCCGAACGACCCAGGAGGTGCATCAGCGCGGGCATGAGCAGCATTCGCACCACGAACGCGTCGACGAGCACGCCGAAGGCGAGACCGAAGCCGATCGAGCGGATCATGGTCGACTCGCTGAAGATGAAGCCGCCGAAGACGGAGATCATGATGAGCCCCGCGGCGATGACGACCGAACGCCCGGCCCGCAGCCCCTTCACCACGGCGAGGCGGGCGGAGGCGCCGTGCACATAGGCCTCCCGCATCCCGGAGGCCAGGAACAGCTGGTAATCCATCGCGAGGCCGAACAGGATGCCGACCAGGATGACCGGCAGGAAGCTCAGGATCGGGCCGGTGTGGATGCCGAGCGCGTCGGCGCCCCAGCCCCACTGGAACAGCGCGGTGATCGCGCCGTAGGTCGCGAACAGCGAGAGGATGAAGCCTCCCGTCGCGATCAGCGGCACCAGGATCGAGCGGAACACCAGGATCATGATGAGCAGCGACAGGCCGACCACCACCGTCAGGTAGAGCGGCAGCACCGAGGCCAGATTCGCCGAGATGTCGAGGTTGATCGCCGTCTGGCCGGAGACGCCCAGCTGGTACTTCCCGTCGACGGCGTCGAGGCCGCGCAGCGCGTTCACGAGGTTCTCGGTCGAGACGCTGTTCGGTCCCTCCTCCGGCACGACCTGGAATGCGAACAGCGTGCGGTCGTCGGAGACGGCGATCGGCGCGACGGCGACGACGTCCTTCTGGTCGGCGAGGGTGCGTGCGACGTCGAGCTGCACGGAGGTCACGTCGTCCTTCGCGACGGCGTCCTTCGCGGTCGCGGTGACGAGCAGCGGGCCGGTCGTGCCGGCGCCGAAGGCCTTCTCGGTGACCGTGAACGCCTCGTAGGTGGTCGAGCCGACCGGCTCGGAGGAGCCGTCGGGCAGGCCGACGCGCATCGAGAGCGCAGGCATCGCGACGATCAGCAGTGCGACCGCGGCGCCCACCGCCGTGACCACCGCGCGCCAGGTCTTCATCGGCTTGGCCGTGGTGTCGTCGTGGTGCACCCGACCGACGCGTGCGCGAGCACGGCGGCCCAGCACACGCAGCTTCAGGAGGCCGAGGATCGCGGGAGTGAGCGTGACGGCGATCAGCACCGCCAGCACGACCGCGATGGCGCCGACCGTGCCCATGAGACCGAGGAACGGCACGCCGGTGACGTTGAGCGCCAGCAGGGCCACGACCACGGTGGTGCCCGCGAAGACGACGGCGTTGCCGGAGGTGCCGTTGGCGAGACCGATGGACTCCCGCGGCTCCGCGCCCTCCAGCAGCTGCTTGCGGTGTCGGTTGACGATGAACAGCGAATAGTCGATCCCGACCGCGAGGCCGAGCATGATCGCGAGCACCGGGGTCACGGAGGCCATGTCGACAACGCCGGAGAACGCCAGCGAGCCGAGGGCGGCGACCGCGACGCCGAAGAGCGCGGTGACGATCGGCAGGGCGGCGGCGATGACCGAGCCGAGCACCACGATGAGCACGATCGCCGCGAAGACGACGCCGACCGCTTCGCCCACTCCGACGATCTGCGGCACGCCCTGCGCGATGTCGGTCGAGAACGCGACGGTGACGCCCTGCACCTTCGTCGACTCGAAGTGGTCGATGACGGCCTGCTTGGACGTCTCGGACAGCTCGAGCCGCGGCTTCGTGAAGGCGACGTTCACCAGCGCCGTCGAGCCGTCGGAGGACACCATGCGGATGTCCTTCGAGAGTGTCAGCAGTTCGGCGCCCTGGTCGAGCTGCTTCTGCTGCGCGGTGAGCTGCGTCTGCTGGGCGGTGAGCTGAGCGACGCCGTCGTCGATCGTCTTCTGCTGCGCTGCGAGCTGGGCCTGCGCGGCGGCCACCTGCTGGGCCGGCATGCTCCCCGCGGGGGCGGCCTGCAACTGCGCCTTCGCGGCGTCGAGCTGCTGCTGACCCGAAGTCAGCTGCGCCTTCGCCGCGTCGAGCTGCCCCTGGCCGGCCGTGAGCTGGGACTGCCCCTCAGTGACCTTGGTCTGCTGCGCGGCGCGCTCGGCCTCGGTCGCGAACGGATCGATCACTCCGGAGACATCAGGGAGGCCGTCGGCGTCGGCGATGAGGGAGCTGATGGCCTTCTTCTGCGTGTCGTCGAGCGCCGACCCGTCGTCGGTGCGGAACACGACCGTGCCCGAAGCGCCTGCGTAGTCGGGCAGCTTGTGCGTGAGCTCGTCGACCACGGCGCCGGCGGCGGTGCCGGGGATGTCGAAGGAGGACGTCAGGCCCTTGAAGCCGACGACGAAGCCTCCCACCGCGATGCCGAGAACGACCAGCCAGGCGACGATGACCGTCCAGGCGCGGCGCGCCGAGAACTTCCCGAGGCGGTAGAGCAGTTCGGCCATGTGCGGTCCTTTCGACGTCCCGCCGAAAAGAATACGCAACGGTCCGTCTCGTTGAATGTATGTAGGCTGTGAGCATGCCGGAAGGTCGACGGGGAGCAGTGCGCAGTGAAGCCGCGCGCGTCGCGATCCTCGAGGCGACGGCCGCGCTCTTCGCCGAGCGCGGCTACGACCACCTCAGCATCGAGGGCATCGCCGCACGCGCCGGCGTCGGCAAGCAGACCGTCTACCGGTGGTGGCCGGGCAAGAGCGCCCTCATCGCCGACTGCCTCCTCGAGGGGATGCTGCTGCCCGAGCGCTTCGCCGTGCCCGACACCGGCGACCTGCGTGCCGACCTGATCGCGTGGCTCGCGGCAGTGGAGGGCGTGCTCGACAGCCCGGCCGGAGAGGGCCTGTTCCGTTCGCTGATCGCGGCGGCCTCCGAGAACGCGGAGGTCGCGCAGCGGCTGCGCGAGTCGCTCGCCGACCCCCGGCTGTTCGCGCCGCGGCTGCGCGCCGCCCGCGACTCCGGCGAGGTGCGGGCCGACCTCCCCGTCGACGAGGTCAGCGAAGCGCTCATCGGCGCGATCATGCTGCGCGCGCTGGCGCGTACCCCGGCCGACCCGGACCTCCCCGAGCGCCTCGTCGACCTGACGCTCGGCCCGCGCCCGGCCTGAGCTGCGCTTCCGCTTGCCGAGGGGCACGTTGTTGTCACTTTCGAGCGTGAAAAGTGACAACGACGTGCCCTTCGGCGGTCTGTCCGGCGTGGATGCGGCGGCGTAGGGTGCGGGTACGGGCCGACGGGACGGAGGAGCGACGTGACGAACAAGACGCCTCGCGAAGAGGAGATCCAGAAGGAGCAGGAGGCGAAGGACGCAGAGAAGGAGCGCCTCGAACGCGAAGAAGAGGACCGCCTCCGCTGAGTCGACCCCTGAGCATCTCGAGGGGCACGTAAACGCCCTTATCCGGCCGTTTTAGGGGCGTTTACGCGCCCCTCGACGGTCGGGAGGGCGTCAGCGGCGGGCGGTCGCGCGGGCGCCCGCGTCGTGCGGGAGCAGGAACGCGCCGGCCAGCGGGATCAGCAGCAGCGCCGCGGCGAGCGCGAACGCCCAGTGGTAGCCGGGCAGCGGTGAGCCGGTGACCCCCTCCGACACCGTGGTGGAGGCGCGCACGAATACCGCCACGACCGCCAGTCCCAGCGCTGTCGCGACCTGCTGCACCGCGGAGGCCAGGGTGTTCGCGTTGTTCGTGTCGGTGGCCTCCACGTCGGCGAACTGCAGCGTGTTGTAGGCGCTGAAGCCGATCGACCGGAACACACCGCTCGCCACCAGCAGCACGAGCAGCACCGGAAGCGGCGCGGCCGGGCCGATACCGACGAAGGCGGCCAGCACCAGCATCCCGAGCAGGTTCGACCAGATCAGCACGGTGCGGAAGCCGAACCTCCGGATCAGCGGGGTGGTGAACGGCTTGATCGCCAGGTTGCCGACGAAGATCGCGATGACGGTGAGACCCGCGACCGTCGCGCTCCAGCCGTAGGCGAGCTGGAACAGCAGCGTGAACAGGAACGGCGCGCCGGTGATGATCATGCGGTAGACGCCGCCGCTGATGTTGCCCGCGCGGAAAGAGTGGAGGCGCAGCACGCTCCAGTCGAAGAGCGCGTGCTCCCTGCCGCGCGACGAGGTGATGGCGACCCACCCGATCGCGATCGCGACGAGGATCGCCGCCCCGCCGGCGAGCTGCAGCCGGCCGTCCTCGGCGCTCAGCCCCTCGGCGCCCGCCGTCAGCAGCACCAGGGCGAGCGCGATCGCCGCGTAGCCGCGGCCGTCGAAGCGGAGGCTCGGTTCGCGCTCCGTCTTCGGCACCAGCACGAGCCCGGCGACGAACGCCGCGATGCCGAGCGGGAGGTTGATCAGGAAGATCCAGCGCCAGCCGACCGTGTCGGAGAGGATGCCGCCGAGCGCCGGCGCGATCACCGGTGCGATCAGCGCGGGCCAGGTGAGGTACGCGATCGCGTCGAGCAGGTCGACCGGGTCGATGTCGCGCAGCACCGCGAGCCTGCCGACCGGGACCATGAGCGCGCCGCCGATGCCCTGCAGCACCCGCGCGACGGTCAGCAGCGTCAGGGAGGGCGCGAACGCGCACAGCAGGGACGCCACGGTGAAGACGACGATAGCCGTGATCAGCACGGGACGGATGCCCAATCGCCGCGACAGCCAGCCGGTGGCCGGGATGCCTGCGGCGACGGCCAGCAGGTAGGCGACCATGGCGACGCTCACGTCCGCGGGCGCCACGCCGAACTCGCGCGCCATCGTCGGCGCGGCGGTCTGGATGATGGTGCCGTCGAGGTTCTCCATGAAGAAAGTCGCGGCGACCAGCAGCGCGAGCCCGCGGCTGAACGAGACGGCGGTGCGGCTCACCCGCTACACCGAGCGCCCGCGGTTGCGGCGGCGCACCTCCCGCGGGGCCCGCCCCGCGAGGAACGAGCGACCGGGGTCGACGACGAAGCCCTGGCGGAGCGCCTCCCGGCCGACGAGCATCCGGAACCCCATCTGGTCGCGATTGCTCAGCGTGGTCTCGGCGAGCACGGTGTGCTTGCCCAGCGAGAGCTCGAGCAGCACCACGATCCGCTCCTCCGTGTGGCCGGAGGAGCTGCGCACGACACGGCGATCGTGGATGGGCCGCTCGACGACCGTGGCATCGGTGTCGGCGTCCTGCCAGGGGTGCACCGTGAAGCGCACGCGGTCGCCGGAAAGCTCCTCCAGATCGAACGCGTGCAGGGCCGAGCTGCGCGCTCCGGTGTCGACCTTGACTTTGATCCACGGAATGCCGATGCTGGGCAGGCTCGCCCATTCACGCCACCCCACCACCAGGGTGTTTGAATGGAGGTCACCGGCCATCCCCCTATCTTTGCAGGATCCATCGATGAAGCTCGCCATCCTCTCTCGCGCTCCGCACGCGTACTCGACCCAGCGCCTGCGCGCGGCGGCCCGCGACCGCGGTCACACCGTCAAGGTCCTCAACACCCTGCGGTTCGCGATCGACCTCTCCGGGGACGAGCCCGACCTGCAGTACCGGGGTCGCCTGCTGTCGGACTACGACGCGGTGCTGCCGCGCATCGGCAACTCGATCACGTACTACGGCACCGCGGTCGTGCGGCAGTTCGAGCAGATGGACGTCTACACCCCCAACACGGCCAACGGGATCACCAACTCGCGCGACAAACTGCGCGCCAACCAGATCCTCTCCCGCCACAACATCGGCATGCCCGCGACCACGTTCGTGAACAGCCGCGCCGACGTGCGCATGGCGATCGAGCAGGTGGGCGGCGCGCCGGTCGTCATCAAGCTGCTGGAGGGCACCCAGGGCATCGGCGTGATCCTCGCCCCGGAGGCCAAGATCGCCGAGTCGATCGTCGAGACCCTGCACTCCACCAAGCAGAACGTCCTCATCCAGAGCTTCATCTCCGAGAGCCGTGGTCGCGACATCCGTGCCCTCGTCGTCGGCGACCGCGTCGTCGCGGCGATGCGCCGGGTCGCGAGCGGCGACGAGTTCCGCTCCAACGTCCACCGCGGCGGCACCGTCGAGAAGGTGGAGCTGACGCCCGAGTACGAGGAGGCCGCGGTGCGATCGGCGCAGATCATGGGCCTCCGCGTCGCCGGCGTCGACATGCTCGAAGGCCGCGACGGGCCGCTGGTGATGGAGGTCAACTCCTCCCCCGGGCTGGAGGGCATCGAGCGCGCGACCGGGCTCGACGTCGCCGGCGCGATCATCGACTTCATCGACAACCAGGTCGCCTTCCCCGAGATCGACGTGCGCCAGCGGTTGAGCGTCTCCCGCGGGTACGGCGTCGCCGAGCTGCTCGTGCACGGCAACGCCGACCTGGTGGGCAAGACGATCAAGGAGTCGGGCCTGTGGGACCGCGACATCACGGTGCTGACCCTGCACCGCGGCGCGACCGTCATACCGAACCCGCGCAGCGGCGTCGAGCTGCAGGCCGGTGACCGCCTGCTCTGCTTCGGCAAGCTGGAGGAGATGCGGTCGATGATCCCGGACCGCCGCAGGCGCCGCTCGAAGGTGCGCCGGCTGCCGAAGGAGCCGCTGGTCGAGGCGTGACCTTCGCGGGCGCCGTCACTCCGGGGGCGCGGCGTCCCACCAGCGCAGCACCCGCAGGGCACGCAGCGTGACCCAGCGGCTGGGCATGCCCTCGTTGTCGCCGAAGTCGTTCCAGGTGGGGCCCTCGTGCCGGTTCTCGAGGTTCCAGCGGCCGTCGGCGTCGGCCTTCGACCGCAGGAGCTCCACGGCCTCCCGGAGTCGCGGGTCGCGGCGGTCGACGCTGCGGAAGTGCTCCAGCCCGCGCAGGATGTCGTGGAACCAGCGCACGGGACTGCTCAGCAGAGTCAGCCGCGGGTCGGCGACCGCGCCGGTGCTCAGCCGGCGGAACAGGCCGCGGGCCAGGAGGTACTCCTCGCCGGTCCGGAGCGCCTCCGCAGAGTCCGCGTCCGCGCGGCCGGTCGCGACCCACGCGGCCAGCCCTTCGACGGCGCAGATCGTCGAGTGGAAGGACGAGACGCGTGCGCCGTACTCGGCCCAGCAGTTCCAGGCGCCGTCGTCGAGCCGGCCGCCGGCGAGTGTGGAGGCGACCGCGGAACCGTCCTGCCCGAAGTAGGCGGCGGCCGCGAGCACCATCCCGTTGATGCACGGCTCGGTCTCACCGTCGAAGTACGGTTCACCCGCGTGATCCCAGCGGACGTGATCGCGCACGTGGGAGACGGCCTCCAGGGCACGGGGATGCTGCGGGTCGATCCCGAAGGCGATCAGCTGCTGGAGGACGAAATGCGTCGCGGTCCAGGCGTCGAAGAACGGCCGGTCCTCCTGCGCCCAGCCGGGCCGGTAGACCCCGCCGTCCCAGTTGCCGTCGGGGCCCTGCAAGCCGAGCAGGTGCGCGCCCCAGCCTTCGGTGGCGACGCGGTCGCGCTCGGCGGCGACGGTCTCGTCGGACGCCCCGGCGAGGTCGCGCAGCACCTGCCAGCGGATGCTCGGATCGGAGTCGAGGAGCCACTCGATGGTGTCCATGGCAGGCATGGTACTCAGCGGCGCCGACGCTCGGCGATCAGCATCACGACGACGACGGCGAGAAGCGCGCCGATGACCGCGAGGGCCGGGAGGCCTCCAGCCGTCATCGGCAGCAGCCACGCGGCGAGCAGACCGACGCCCAGGCTCGCGGCCGCGCCGGCGAACCGGAACGTCCACGGCCCGAGCCGCAGCTCGCGGCGGTACTCGGCGTCTCCCAGGAGATAGACGGCGACTCCGCCGGCGAGCAGCCACGATGCCGCGGTGGACGCCGGTGCGAACGCGTCCTCCAGGCCGAGGTGGAGGCCGGCCGCGACCCCGACGAGCCCGAACAGCATCACGAGATGGGCGAGATAGTACGCCGTGAGAGCGAGCGTCGTGCCGCCGCGGGTCGAAAGCGATCCGAACGACCGCTCCGCGCGCTCGTCGTCGCCCGAGAAGTAGCACCACCAGAGCGCCGCCACCATGGCGACGGTCGCCACGGCGCCGAGAATCACCTGCGGGCCGAGACCCGACGCCGTCAGGCCTGCGCCGACCGAAACGATGGACTCGCCGAAGGCGATGATCATCAGCAGGCCGTGACGTTCGACGAAGTGCGATGCTCCGAGTGTGAAGGGATCGGCTCTGGCCAGCAGGCCCGAGACGACGAAGAGCGCCAGCGGTGCGAGGAAGAGCAGCCATTCCAGCCAGCCGGTCGCGAACCCCGAGGCGATCAGCAGCAACGCCGCGACGGCGTTGAGCGGGCCGACGTGCAGCATTACACGAGCCGATCCGCTTCCTCCCCGCGCGATGAAGAGACCGGCATGGATGACGACCACCGCCAGATAGGCGACGCCGAAGACCACGCCCGATCCCGTGAAGACGTCGGGGATCGCGAGCGACAGCACGAGGAACGCCGCCATCGCGGCGATCAGCAGCAACCGCACGGGCACGGTGTCGGGCACGGTCTGGTTGGTGAGCCACGCGAACGCGTCGTACATCCACCAGACCACGGCGAGGATCGCCGCGGCACGCAGTACGGACTCCGCTCCCGGGTGCTGCACGATCACGGCGGTCAGCTGTCCGATCGTGAAGACGAAGACCAGGTCGAACAGCAGCTCGATCGTGGACACGCGCGACGCCACTCGCGCGATCCGGCCTCCCGACGCCTCGCTCACACGCCAACGGTAGTGCCGGGGGCACGCCCTAGGCTGGTCGCCATGCCCTCTGATTTCGTCGCCGATCCCGCCCGCTACGACTCCATGCCCTACCGTCGCGCCGGACGCAGCGGCCTCCGGCTGCCTCCGCTCTCGCTCGGCCTCTGGCAGAACTTCGGCACCGCTCGCGCCTTCGACACCCAGCGCGCGATCGTGCTGCGCGCGTTCGACCTCGGCGTGACGCACTTCGACCTCGCCAACAACTACGGGCCGCCTCCCGGCGCCGCCGAGGAGTTCTTCGGCCGCATCCTGGCGACCGACCTCAAGCCGTATCGCGATGAAATCGTCGTATCCACCAAAGCCGGTTATCTGATGTGGCCCGGCCCGTACGGCGAATGGGGCTCGCGCAAGTCGCTGCTGTCGTCGCTCGACCAGAGCCTCACGAGGCTCGGGCTCGACTACGTCGACGTCTTCTACCACCACCGTCCCGACTCCGAGACGCCGCTCGAGGAGTCGATGGGGGCGCTGACGACGGCCGTCGCCCAGGGCAAAGCGCTCTACACCGGTGTGTCCAACTACGACGCGGAGCAGACGGAGGCGGCCGCTGCGCTGCTCAGGGATGCGGGAACGCCGCTGCTGCTGCACCAGCCGCGCTACTCGATGTTCGACCGCACTCCGGAGGAGGGTGTGCTCGACGCGGTGGAGGCCGCCGGCGCAGCCGCGATCGTGTACTCGCCGCTCGCCCAGGGCATGCTCACCGACCGCTACCTGAACGGTGTGCCGGAGGGCTCGCGCGCGGTCACGAGCGTGTTCCTGCACGGGTCGGACCTGACGGACGACGTGCTGACGAAGGTGCGCGTGCTCAACGAGATCGCCGCCGCGCGCGGGCAGAGCCTCGCACAGCTGGCGCTGCAGTGGGTGCTGCGCGAACCGGTCGTCGTGTCCGCCATCATCGGCGCGAGCAGCGTCGGGCAGCTCGAGCAGAACCTCGGCGCCCTCCGCGCTCCCGCCCTCACCGACGGCGAACTCGCCGCGATCGACGCCGCGCTCGCGTAGGCCTCGAACGATCGGTCCCGACACGCCGTCACGACCTCCGTCCTTGCGGCGTGTCGGGACGGATCGTTCTCAGGCGAGGGTCGGGAGGGTGCGCAGCGCCTGCTCGACGTGGGAGGTGAGGGTCGCGTCGGGGGGCCCGGCGATCCACTGGGCGAAGCCCACGTGGAACGCGCCGACCGCGGCCTGACCCGCCAGGCTCGCTGCCGGCTCGGCGACGCCGCGCGCACGCAGCGCCTCGCCGCTCGCCGTGGCGAGCGATGCCAGCTTGAGCAGCTCACGCTCCTGGAGGCTCGGGTTCGCTGCGATGACCGCCGAGCGCCGGCGCGGAAAGTCCGCACCCCGGCTGTCGATGAGCGCGGCGGCGGCGCGCATCCCATCGGCCGCCACCGCGAACGGCGGCGCGTCGGCCGGTGCGGCCGCGATCGCCGCGAGCACGGCCTCCTGCATCGCGGATGATCCCGCGAAAAGCACCTCGCGCTTGTCGGCGTAGTGCCGGAAGAAGGTGCGCTCGGTGACCCCGGCGCGCTCGGCGATATCGGCGACGGTCGTGCCCTCGTAGCCGCGCTCGGCGTACAGCTCGATGGCCGCCTTTTCGAGGCGGCCGCGCGCGTCCGGTGTCCAGCGTCCCACGCCGCCAGTGTAGCGGTTGCGCGACTCCTGATGACAGTTGCTGACATCGGTGCTATCGTGATGCCAGTCACTGACGACAGTCACTGACATCAACGCGAACACCACCGACTCTGGAGGTCATTCCCATGCGCGTCTTCGTCACCGGAGCATCCGGCTGGATCGCATCCGCCGTCCTTCCCGAACTGCTCTCCGCCGGCCACGAGGTGACCGGCCTCGCCCGCTCCGACGCCTCCGCCGAGCGCATCCGCGCAGCCGGCGCCACCCCGGTGCCCGGCTCGCTCGACGACCTGGAGAGCATCCGGTCGGGCGCCGCGGCAGTCGACGCCGTCATCCACCTCGGCTTCAAGCACGACTTCTCCGACTACGCCGGGGCCGGCCGCACCGAGCGCGCGGTCGTCGCCACGATCGGCGACGAGCTCGCCGGCTCCGACCGGCCCTTCCTCTTCGCGTCGGGCATCGTGGCGCGACCGGGCGAGTTGCTGACCGAGGACGTCCCGTCGCCCTTCGTCGGCGCCGATGCGCCACGCGGAGGCGGCGAGGCGTTCGCGTTCGAGTACGCCGATCGCGGCGTCCGACCCGTAGCACTGCGGTTCTCGCCGACGGTTCACGGCCACGGTGACCACGGCTTCAGCGCCGAGCTGGTGCGGGTCGCCCGTGAGAAGGGCGTCGCCGGCTACGCCGATGACGGCAGCAACCGCTGGCCGGCCGTGCATCGGCTCGACGCGGCGCGCCTCGTGCGCCTCGCGCTCGAGCAGGCGACCCCCGCGGCGCGCGTGCACGCCGTGGGCGAGGAGGGCATCCCGACGCGCGAGATCGCCGAGGCGATCGGAGCCGGTCTCGGCCTCCCCGTCGCATCGATCGCGCCGGAGGATGTGGACGAGCACTTCGGCTGGATCGGCCGGTTCTTCAGCATGGACGTCCCGGCCTCCAGCGCCATCACACGCGAGCGCTACGGATGGACGCCCAGTGGCCCGACACTGCTCGAGGACGTCGCGTCGGGCGCCTATTTCGACGCGGTTCCCGCGCGCTGACTCCGACCTCGGTCGCGGGCTCGAATCTCGGTCGTGGTCGGCAGGAGGCCGAGGAGCGCGGCCGCCAGGAAGCACACGGCCCCGCCCACCGTCCCGACGCCGGTCCAGAACGGGCTGAGGAGGGCATCGGTGCCGGGCAGCTCGAACGCCCCGACGGCCGCGAAGCCGAACAGCACCGACCCGGCCAGATTGAGCCAGCCTCCCGCGCTGTCTCGTCGGTCGGCGCGCTGGCGCGCGAGCGCCATCACCGCGAGCACGCTCGACACCAGGAAGCAGATCGAGCCGTAGACGTCTGGGCGCCAGCCGCTGTTGCCGGCGGCTCCGGCCGGCACGGCCAGCGCGAGCGCGAGCGACGTGCTCGCGTTGAAGAACAGCGTGCCGACGAACTGGATGACGGACGAGCTGCGGTTCGGGAGGCCGAGCGCCAGCCCGGCGCCGAGGGTGAAGAAGATCGACCCGACCACGAACACGACGTTCGTCGCGATCGCCCCGATCGCGGCGGCGATCGACGGCAGGGCGGCGAACGCGAAGCACGCGGAGCCGATGGCGAAGGAGGCGTCCGAGAGCAGAACCCTGTTCCGCTCCCAGGCGCCTCCTTCGCCGTTCACGCCGGCTCCGCTCACTGCGTCCCGCTCACGCGCCGAGCGCTCAGTGCGCGAAGTGCGCCTTGGTGCGTGCGGACTCCGTCGCCTTCGCCCCCGCCTCGGTCTGGGTTCCGGCCTTCTGCGCCTGCTCACCGAGCTCGGCGCAGACCGCCCGCACGTCGCGCACGAGGTCGGCCGCGAGATCGGCGTTGAAGCCGTCACGCACGACGACCCGCAACACCGCGACGTCCGTCGCGTCGGCCGGCATCGTGTACGCCGGCACCTGCCAGCCCCGGGCGCGCAGCTCATGCGACACCTGGAAGACGGTGTAAGGCGTGCCGTCCTTCAGCGCGAACGCGAGCACCGGGATGGCTGAGCCGTCGGTGATGATGTCGATGGCGGGGTCTTCGGCGAGACCCGTCGATATCAGCAGTGCGGTATCGCGCAGCGCCTCCATGATCGCGGTGAACCCCGACCGGCCCAGCCGCACGAAGTTGTAGTACTGGCCGACGATCTGATTGCCCGGCCGCGAGAAGTTCAGCGTGAACGTCGGCATGTCTCCGCCGAGGTAGTTCACGCGGAAGACGAGGTCCTCCGGAAGCTGCTCCGGTGACCTCCACACCACGAACCCGATGCCCGGATAGGTGAGCCCGTACTTGTGGCCGCTGACGTTGATCGAGACCACTCGCGGCAGGCGGAAGTCCCACTCCAGCTCGGGGTGCAGGAACGGCACCACGAAGCCACCGCTCGCAGCGTCGACGTGCACCGGGACGTCGGGGCCTCCCGAGGCCGCCAGCGCGTCGAGGGCCGCGCAGATCTCGGTGATCGGCTCCAGCTCACCCGTGTAGGTCGTGCCGAGGATGCCCACGACGCCGATGGTGTTCTCGTCCACCGCATCGACCACCTGTTCCGGCGTGATGACGTAGCGGCCTTTCGCAACCGGGAGGTAACGCGGTTCGACCTCGAAGTAGCGGCAGAACTTCTCCCACACCACCTGGACGTTCGCGCCGAGCACCAGGTTGGGAACGCCTGCGGGCTCGGTGCCCCCGGTCGGCCCGGCGCGGCGCGCACGCCAGCGCCACTTGAGCGCGAGACCCCCCAGCATCACGGCCTCGCTGGAGCCGATCGTCGCGGCTCCCGTCGGCTCCCCCGGTTCGGCGTGGAAGAGGTCGGCGACGATCGAGACGCAGCGGCGCTCCATCGCGGCGGTCGCCGGGTACTCGTCTTTGTCGATCATGTTCTTGTCGAACGCCTCGGCCATCAGGATCTCGGCCTCCGGATCCATCCACGTCGTGACGAACGTCGCGAGGTTGAGTCGCGAACTGCCGTCGAGCAGCAACTCGTCGTGGATCAGACGGTAGGTGGACGCCGGGTCGGTCGCCTCGTCGGGCAGCACGCTCGGCGGGCTCTTGCGCGAGAGCCGCCCGGTGTAGGCGGGAGCGAGGCGGGTGTCCACGCTCGCCGATGGGATGTCTGACTCGAGCGGCGCCATGCGCGCCCCCTTCCGGTGCCGCGGATCACTTCTTGGGAAGCGTTCCGATCTGGTTTCCACTGATGTCGTAGACGACCATGGTGTTTCCCTTGGCCGTTCCGGTCGCGGCCTTGCCCAGCCACTCGTCGACCCCGGTGCACGCCATCATCGTGCTCGCGATGGGACCGAACGTGATGCTGTCGCCGTCGATCGAGCCCCGGCCGGTGAGCCGGTTGCAGCCGTCGGTGCCGGAGAACGCACCATCGTTCTCGATCGTGAGATTCGGTTGCTTCGCGGCGGTCGAGCCCCAGGTGCCGACCAGCGCAGCACCGCTCGGGGTCCCGGCGCAGCCGGCGAGGAGGCCGACGACGGCCGCGCTGGCCGCGCACGCGGCGAGCAGGCCAGCGGGCGCCCTCCGGATCGTTCGCGTCATGGTCGCCCTCCCCGTCCGCTGTCCGCCGCGCGGGGCGGACCGGCCTTCACGAGGCCGAGGATAGCGGTGCGCGGCGAATGCGCAACAGGGTCCGCCGAAGGCCGCTCAGCCGCCGGAGACGTCCGCGGCGGCGTCGTCGGTGAGGTCGTCCACCAGCGCGAGCACGCGAGGACTGCCCAGGATGCGGAAGTGGCCGCCGACCGGAACCCGGATGTTGCGCGCGCCCGGCAAGGCGCAGCCTCCCGGGATGTGCGGGTCGAACCAGCCCCAGATCGACACGATGCGCGAGACGTCGACGTCGGCGACGGCCAGTCGGGCGAACTCGGGGCCGGAGGGCCGCAGCGCGTAGACGGCGGGGATCGGGATCCAGTGCGCGAGCACCGACCCGGAGAACGGAGTCGAGATCGCGACCACGCGGCGGATTCGGGCGGCGACCTCCGGCCGGCCGAGCAGCGTGCTCGCCACGAGCCCGCCCTTGCTGTGCGCGACGATCGTCACGTCGCCCAGGTGGTTCTCGAGCAGGTGGCGCTGCACCCGATCGGCGGCCTGCTCGAGCGACATCCGGTTGTCGCCGAGGGCGGACACGACGTGCACGGGGTGCCCGGCGGCGTGGAGGCGGCGGGCCAGCGGGTGAAGGAACCGCCAGGTCTCGTAGATGCCCGGCAGCAGCACGACGGGTTCGCCGGTTCCGCTGTCGTCGACGAGCGCGGCGGGCTCGCCGCGGTCGAACGCCGCGCGCAGCTGGTGCCGGAGGACGTACTCCCAGTCGGCGAGCAGTACACCGAAACGACGCAGCAGGTGGAGGCCGCGCATCCGGGCGGGACGCCTCTCCACCGTTCGCTGCTCCACCAGCACAGCATCGCGCGTGCGGGCGCTCTTGCCAAGCCGTGCGCTCTTGCCAAGCCAGGGAGCGAGGTGGATAGTTGCCGCATGGGCGACGTGATCGCATTCATCCTCTGTTTCCTGCTCTTCCTGGTGGGTCTCTTCCTGCTCGGCCTGGCCGACACTCTGCCCGCATGGGAGGGGCTGGTCTTCTTCGCCGGGATCCTCTGCGTCGCGCTCTCGTTCGGCATCCCGGTGCACGTACTGGGGCACTCCGAGCGCCAGTAGCGCGTCGGGCGGACGCCGTTACGATGGGCGGATGACGGATCGGCGGCCGGCGACGCTCAAGGACATCGCCGCCCGTGCGGGCGTCTCGCTCGCGACGGCCTCCAAGGCGCTGAACGGCCGCCAGCACGTGCGCGCCGAGACCCGGGAGCGGGTGCAGCGCGCGGCCGAGGAGCTGCACTTCTCGCCCAACACGCTGGCCCAGGGGCTGTTCGCCGGGCGGACGGGCACAGTCGGGCTCATCACGAGCGACCTCGACGGCCGCTTCTCCATCCCGGTACTGATGGGTGCGGAGGACGCATTCGGCGCCGGCAGCATGTCGGTCTTCCTCTGCGACGCCCGCGGTGATGCGATCCGCGAGCAGCACCACCTGCGTGCGCTGCTCTCGCGCAGGGTCGACGGCATCATCGTGCTGGGCGACACCGCGAACCCCCGTGCGACCATCGGGCGGGAGCTGCCCGTTCCGGTCGTCTACGCCTACTCGCCCTCCACGCATCCGGAGGACGTGTCGGTGGTGCCCGACAACATCCAGGCCGGGGCGCTGGCCGCCGAGCATCTCGTCGCGTGCGGCAGGTCGCGGATCGCCTACATTTCGGGAGACGTCGGCTATCACGCCGCGCGCGACCGCGTGCGGGGCGCGACGGAGGCTCTGCGGCGTGCGGGGCTCGAGCTGCTCGGCGGGGAGGCCCTCTACGGCGCGTGGAGCGAGGTGTGGGGGCGCGGAGCGGCCCACGCGGTGCTCAGACGATTCCCCGACCTCGACGCAGTGCTGTGCGGATCCGACCAGATCGCCCGCGGAGTGCTCGATGTGCTCCATGAGCTCGGTCGAGCGGTTCCCGACGACATCGCGGTCATGGGCCACGACAACTGGGAGCAGCTGGCCGCGCACGCGCGGCCTCCGCTCACCACGATCGACATGAACCTCCAGGAGGTCGGACGCCTGTCCGCGCGCCTCCTCGTCGAGGCGATCGAGGGCGGCTCGCCGACGGGCAACCACGAGGTGCGCGGCCGGCTGGTCCCCCGCGCGTCCACCATCCCCACCGCCTGAAGGCACGAGATTTGCGGCAAATGTCGCGAAAAAGTGCTTCTAGCGCAACATTTGCCGCAAATCTCGACCTCTTCAGGTCTCGGGGATCCAGATGCGCATGGTGGATGGGCCGCGCTCGGCCCAGTCGTGGTAGGCGACGAGGGGAACGTCGGCGGTCTCGGCGGCGCCGTCGGCGCCGGGTGCGCCGTAGGGCCAGGCGGACTCAGCGACGGGACGCCTGCGCAACCTCACGAGCACCGTGCCGTCGTCGTTCCGCGGCGGCACCGCGGTGTCGACGACCACGTCGGCGACGTCGCCCCAGCCGTCCGGGAGGTCGACGGACTCGAGCGCGTGCACCACCGGGCCGCGCTGCACCGCGACGGTGCCACGCACCGCGTCGATGCGCGGGTCGGCCCGCACGAAGCGCGGCGCCACCGGCAGATCGAGCACGACGGTCTCGCCTGCGCGGAAGGCCCGGCGGACCTCCGCGTAGCCGGGCGTCACCTCCGTGGTCTCGCCCGCCACCGTGAGGCGGGCTCCGGAGGCCCAGTCCGGAACGCGCAAGGCGAGCGTCCACGGCTCGCGCGCATCCCGGCCGACGACGACCTCCACACGCCCGTCGGCGGGGTAGGCGGTGGAGACGACCAGTTCGACCTCCTCGCCGTTCGCCAGCGTGGTCGCGATGCGCGAGGGCGCGAACTGCTGCACCTGCACGCCGTCGTCGGAGGCCGTCGCCAGGTAGGCGTCGAGGCTCGCGAGTGTGCGCGCCACGTTGGGTGGGCAGCACGACACCTCGAACCAGGGCGCCCGCAACGACGCCTCGGCGCGCGGCGACACGGTGTCGGGGTCGGCAGGCTCCCCCGGCGTGCGCCGGTGCAGCGTGTTCGCGTAGTAGAACGTGGTGCCGTCGGCCGACGGCGACGTCGCGACCACGTTGAACAGGGTCCGTTCCACGAGGTCGGCGTAGGCGCTCCCGCCGCGTGCCAGCAGCAGCCGCCAGCTGAACTGCACCGAGGCGATGCTCGCGCAGGTCTCCGAATAGGCGCGGTCCGGCGGCAGTTCGAAGTCGTCGCCGAAGGCCTCGTCCTGGTGGTGCGAGCCCTGGCCTCCCGTGATGTAGGTACGCCGGGCGACGGTCTCGGCCCACTGCCGCGCCAGCGCGTCGAGCAGCTCGTCGTCGCCCGTCTCGATCGCGACGTCCACGGCGCCCGACGAGAGGTAGTTGGCGCGCACGGCGTGCCCGCGCAGCACCTCGGCCTCCCGCACCGGCATATCGTCCTGGTAGTACGAGCGACCCCACTCGATGTCCCGGAGCACGCCGGTGCCCCTGCGCTCGACGAACAGGCGCCCCTGCTCGATGTAGCGGGCCTCCCCGGTCACGCGCCCGAGCTCGACCAGGGCCGTCTCGACCTCGGCGTGACCGCACACGGAAGGAATCCCGTCGGCCCCGAAGACCTCGCAGATCAGGTCGGCGAAGCGCGTCGCCACGGCGAGGAGGCCGTCGTCGGCGCCGGGACGCGTGCGTGCCCGCGCCACAGCCGCCTGGAACAGGTGCCCGCCGCAGTAGAGCTCGTGGCCCCATTCGAGGTCCGACCAGCGCGCACCCTGACCCGCACGGCCGAAGTTCGTGTTCAGGTAGCCATCGGCCTCCTGCGCGCCGGCGACCCGGGAGACCACCCGGCGGAAGCGCGCCTCGAGCTCGGCGTCGTCCTCGCGTCCCAGCTGCCAGGCGACAGCCTCCAAGAACTTGTAGACCTCCGAGTCGGAGAACTCCCGCCCGCGTCGGCCCTCCGGCAGTGCGCCGGCGGCGGCGAGATCGAAGTTGGGCAGCCAGCCCTCGCGTTCGAGCCAGTGCTCGATGTGGTCGAGCGTCGCGGTGGCGTTGACACGCTGGCGCTCGGCCCAGTATCCGCCGGTGATGCGCGACTCACAGAGACCCAGCGGACGCAGCCGTCCCGTGGAGGGCACGGCGGGCGCGAGCGGGAGGCCGAGGGCGCGGGTGGTGTCGGTCACAGTGCTTGTCTGAGGAGTTGACATCATCATCCCTTGAAGGCGCCGGACAGGAAGCCGCGCACGTAGTGTCGTTGCAGGATCAGGAAGAGCAGGATGCAGGGCACGGCGAGCACGACGACGCCGGCCTCGGTGGCCCCGTAGTCGACGACGCCCTGCACCTGCCCGCGGAGGTTGGAGATCGCCAGCGGCAGGGTCATCTTGTTGGAGTCGTTGATGAGGATGAGCGGGGCGATGAAGTCGTTCCACGCGGCCAGGAAGGCGAACAGCCCGACGGTGATCAGGCCGGGCTTCACCGCGGGCAGCAGCACGCGCCACAGCGAGCCGAACGTCGAGCAGCCGTCGACCATCGCCGCCTCATCCATCTCGCGTGGCACCGCTTCGAACGAGATGCGCATCATGAAGGTCGCGAACGGCAGCTGGAACATGGTCAGGACCAGCGCCACCCCGACCAGCGAGTTGGACAGCCCCACCAGGTTGAGCAGCACGTACAGCGGGATCAGGAGGGTCGCGTACGGCACCATCAGGATCGCCAGCGTCGCCATGAACAGCAGGTTGCGGCCCGGGAAGCGGAACCGCGCGAACGCGTAGCCGCCGAACAGCGAGACGACCAGCGTCAGTGCCACGGTCAGCAGCGACACGAACAGCGAGTTGCCGATGTAGACCCAGATGCCGGCCTGGTAGTTCGCCAGCGAGGCGTAGTTGCCGAGGCCCCAGCCGTGCACCTGGCTGGTGCCGGGCCGCGGGGCGATGGAGGACACGGCCGTCCAGATCAGCGGGTACAGGAAGATCAGCGCGAGGCCGCCGGTCAGCACCCAGTAGGGCGTGCGCGTGGCGACTCCGGCGATGCGCGAACCGGGCCTCCGCCCGGCCGGACGGCTCGGGGAGGTCGGGGCGACGCGCTCGACGGCGCGATCGGTCACGTCGGTGCCTGTCACCTCGGCGTGCGCGGTCATACGGCACCCTCCTTCTCGCCGAAGGCCCGGATCTGGGCGATGTTCACGATGATCAGGGCGATCAGCACGATGACCGAGAGGGCTCCGGCGACGCCGAGGTTGTTCGGCCCCTGGAAGGCGACGCTGTAGATGAGCTGCACGACCGTGATCGTGCTGTTGTCCGGGCCGCCCTTGGTCAGGATGTAGAACTGCTCGAAGGCGAGCAGCGACCCGGTGACGCAGAGCACGGTGGTCAGCGCGAGCGTCGGCCGCAGCAGCGGCAGGGTGACGCCGCGGAAGGTCTGCCACCGGCTCGCGCCGTCGATGCGCGCGGCCTCGTAGACCTCGTCCGGGATGCCCTGCAGGCCCACCAGCATGAGCAGCATGTAGAAGCCGGCGTACCTCCAGACGATGAGGAAGACCGTCGACCAGAGCGCGCCCGCCGGGGTGCCGAGGAACGTGAACCCCCACTGCTGCATCAGGTCGGCGAAAGGCCCGGCGATCGGCGAGTAGAGCACGTAGAACAGCAGGGAGGCCGAAGCCAGTCCCAGGGCGCTCGGCACCAGGATCGCGGTGCGCAGGAAGCCCTTCAAGCGCGTCGACTCCTGAACCAGCAGGGCGAGACCGAGGGCCAGCGCGAGGAGGATCACCGTCGTGACGACGGTGTAGGTGATGGTGAAGATCACCGAGTCGGTGAAGAACCGGTTGCTCACGGCCTTCACGTAGTTCTGGGGGAAGTTCCAGCCCTGGTTGCCACCGAGCAGCGGCCAATTCGACGCCGACATCTGCAGCACGAGCAGCAGAGGGATCAGGAACAGGAACAGGACGAACAGAGCCGTCGGGGAGGCGTAGAGCCAGCCGAGCCAGCGGCCGGAGGATCGCCTCCTGCGCGCTCGGGGCGCCGCACTGCGCCTCGTGGCGGCCGGTGCGCTCGCGGTCATGGGAGAGCCTTTCGTCGGGCGTGGCTGCGGAAGGAGAAGGGGCGGGCGCGCAGCACGAGCGCCCGCCCCGGTCCGTCACTGCGAGAGGACGGAGGTGATCTGCTTGTTGTCGGAGTCGACCGACGAGCCGTCGCCGAGCACGGCGTTGCGCACCATCGACAGCCAGGGGCTGTTGGTGGCGTTGAACGCCTCCTGGAAGTTGAGCGAGAACGGGGTCTCGCCCTCACCGGCGACCTTGTTGATCGTCACGACACGCGGATCCTTCTGCGCGTACTCGTTGTTCGCGAGATCGGAGCGCGAGACGACGTCGCCGTCCTTGGCCAGCACGCCGACCTGCGCATCCTCCGACATCATCCAGCTGAGGAAGTTCCACGCCTGCGCGGACTTCTTGGAGTCCTTCGAGATGCCGATGCCGTCACCGCCGACGAAGGTGGAGGCTCCGCCCTTCGGGCCGGGGATGCCGGCGACACCGGCATCGAACGGCGTCGACGAGAGCAGCGTCGCCGGGTAGAACATGAGCCCGACCTTGCCCTCGGTGAACCCGGCGGTCCAGGTGGGGCCGGCCTCGTCCTTCGACGACGGCAGGACGGCGCCCGACTTCCAGAGGTCCTGCCAGGTGCTGTAGACGTCCTTGGCGGTGCTGCTGTCGAGGAGGGACTTGGTGCCGTCCGCGTTCATCACCTGCTTGCCGTCTGCCCAGACCGTCGGGAACCAGGTGAAGACCAGGCAGCCGCCGCAGTTGAGGCCGGTGGCCGTGCCGTAGACGCCCGGCTTGTTGAGCGCCTGGATCTTCTTGGCGTCGGCGGCGTACTCCTCGAGGTTGGCCGGCGCCTTGTCCGGGTCGAGGCCGGCCTCTGTGAAGAGCTCCTTGTTCCAGAACAGCATCGACAGGTCGAGCACGAACGGGAGGACGTGCTCCTTTCCGTCGGCGGTGCCCGCCTTCAGGTGGCCCTTGTTGATGGTGTCCTTGTACGAAAGCCCGTTGATCTGGGAGCTGATGTCTTGGAACAGCCCCTGCTTGACCCAGTTCGGCACGTAGACGATGTCGGCCGCGAACAGGTCGGGGAGGCCTCCCGAGCCTGCTGCTGCGCCCACCTTGGCCACGTAGTCGTCGTTCGGCACGACCGTCAGCTCGACCTGGTTCTTGTGGCTCTTGTTGTAGGCCGCGACGAGGAGCTTGGCCTGCTTCTCGAGAGGGGCGCGGGTCCAGAGCGTCAGCTTGGAGCCGTCGTCGGTGCCGTTCTTGCTGATCGTCTGGGTTCCGGATGAGCCGTTGCCGGTGCCTCCGGAACAGGCGGCGAGCGCGATCGCCAGCGCTCCCGCGACGGCCGCAGCGACGATGCGTCGCGTGCGGGGGTGGAATTTCGTCATTGCATCTCCTGTGCTCATCTTCGAGGGTGCGGGGAGTGGTGCGTCATCGGCTGGTGAGGTGATCTTCTGTGAAACTCACCGAAATGGGTTTCGGATTGTTTTGGCAAGTAAATCCGGTGCCCCTCTTGTCTGTCAAGCCTTTTGATGGTGTATGTTTCCGAAAAGTCCGAAAACCTGGAGGCGAGGATGGCGAACCCCCCGACGCTCAGCGACGTCGCCCGCGCGGCCGGCGTGTCCATCGCCACAGCCTCCAAGGCGATCAACGGCCGCGCCGATGTCGCGGCCGGCACGCGCGCCCGGGTGATCGCGGCGGCCGAGCAGGTCGGATTCACTCCGAACGCGCTCGCGCAGAGCCTCACCGCCGGGAGGACGGGGACGGTCGGCCTGCTCACCAGCGACCTGGAGGGCCGGTTCGTCATCCCGATCCTGATGGGAGCGGAGGACGCGTTCGGCGCCGGCCAGGTCAATGTCTTCCTGTGCGACGCGCGCGGCGACACCATCCGCGAGCAGTACCACCTGAACGCGCTGATCAACCGCCGCGTCGACGGCATCATCGTCGTGGGACGCCAGACCGACCCGCGGCCGTCGCTCGGCCACGATGTGCCGGTTCCGGTCGTCTACGCGTACTCCCCCTCCGACGACCCCGCGGATCATTCGCTCACTCCGGACAACCTGAGCGGGGGACGGATGGCGGTGGAGCACCTGGTCGCCTGCGGGCGGACGCGCATCGCGCACATCACCGGCGACCCCGCGTACGCGGCGGCGCAGGACCGCGCCGTGGGCTTCGCCGCGGCGATCGCTGACGCCGGGCTGGAGCAGGTGGGCGAGACGTTGTTCTCGAGCTGGACCGAGGGCTGGGGGCGCGACGCAGCAACGATGCTGCTGCGCCGCCATCCCGACATCGACGGCATCGTCGCGGGCTCCGACCAGATCGCCCGCGGCGTGATCGACGCGCTACGCGACCTCGGCCGGCGCGTGCCCGAGGATGTCGCCGTGATCGGCTACGACAACTGGCAGGTGCTCGCGACGAACTCTCGGCCCGAGCTGACCAGCGTCGACAACAACCTCGAGGAACTCGGCCGGCTGGCAGCCCGCCGCCTCTTCGACGCGATCGACGGTCGCCCTCTCGAGGGCGGCACCGAGCGCCTCCCCGTGCGGCTCGTCATCCGCGGGTCGACGATCCCGCACCTCTAGCGCACCCCTCGACCACCGAGGGGCACGTTGCTGTCGCTTTCGGGGCACGAAAGCGACAACGACGTGCCCTTCGCGGAGATGCTGTGGCCGCGGCGAAGGACTGCTACATGTCTGGCGGGGTGTGCACGCCGCCGTCGGCGCGGAAGCCTGCGGTGGCCTCCTCATAGGTGGTGTGCTTGCGGGCGGGGTGCGACTCGGCGGGAGGCGGCACGTCTGCCCGGCTGAGAGCGTGCAGGACGAGCTGCTCGACGAGTTCGGCCGCCGTGGTCTCGCGGTGGCGGGCGATTCGCACCAGCGCGGCGAACTCGCGCTCGCCCAGACGGATGGTCAGGGGGATTCCCGCAGGCGCACGACCGGGGCCGTGAGCAGAGGCGGGCTCAGCGACATCAATACCGTGAGAATCCTTCATAATGGGCATCGTCTCATGGACGCGCTCTCTTTAGAAGGACCCAAAAAACGCACCGTACTCCGGAATCCGCACTTGTCGAGTAGACAAGGGGTTTCGGGTCAGCCGAAGCGGCCGTTGACATAGTCGAACGTGCGCGGATCCAGGGGGTCGCCGAACATCGCGTCCGTATCGCCGTACTCCACGATGGCGCCGGGCCGGCCCGCGCCGGCGAGGAAGAAGGCGCACCGGTCGGAGACCCGCTGGGCTTGCTGCATGTTGTGCGTGACGATGACGATGGTGACCTCCGAGACCAGCTCGAGCATGGTCTCCTCGATCACCCGGGTCGAGGTCGGATCCAGGGCGGAGCAGGGCTCGTCCATGAGCAGCACACGCGGGCGCACCGCCAGCGAGCGGGCGATGCAGAGGCGCTGCTGCTGCCCTCCAGACAGACCTCCACCGGGCGAGCGCAGGCGGTCCTTGACCTCGTTCCAGAGGCCGGCGCGGGTCAGGCAGCTCTCGACCAGGGCGTCCTTCTCGTCGCGTGTGGCGCGCATCCCGGTCAGCTTCAAGCCGGCGACGACGTTGTTGTAGATGGACATCGCCGGGAACGGGTTCGGCTTCTGGAACACCATCCCGATGCTCTTGCGCGCATCGACCAGGCGGCGACCGCGGTCGTAGATGTCCTCGCCGTCGAGCAGCACCTCACCGGCGAGCGACGCCGACGGGATGAGTTCGTGCATCCGGTTGAGGATGCGCAGGAAGGTCGACTTGCCGCAGCCGGACGGGCCGATGAGGGCGGTGATCTCGCCGGCGTTCATCGACAGAGACACCCGGTCGAGCACGAGGTGGTCGCCGAACCAGGCCGAGATGCTGCGGGCGTCCAGCCCGGCGAGCGCGGGAGTCGGCGATGGCGGGGCGAGCGGGGCGGTGACGGACATCGGGACTTCTTTCGGGACGACGGGGCCGGGGGCCGGCGGGGCGGGACGGTCAGAGGAGGTTGGGCAGCAGCCGCGACACCTGATCGGCGGCGATGATGCCGGTGGCGAGCAGCACGGGCGCGAACACGATCCAGGTGCGCTGCGCGCCGAAGCGGTGCAGTGCTCGGGCGCCGAGCAGCAGCGCGGCCACCAGGGCCTGCAGCGCGAACACGAGCAGCCAGGCGGTGCTCGGGTCGCTCGCGAGCTCGCGGTCGGCGAGCGGGAGGGTCTTCGCGGTGGTCTGGCGGGCGCCGGCGTCCTTCGCCTTGGAGATCAGCTCGGCGTCGACGCGCACCACACCCGTCGGCACGTAGGGGAGCCCACGTGCGGTCTCCAGCGTCAGCCTCCCCTCGGTCGAGCGCACGGCGGGGAGATCGGGGTCGCCGGCGTAGCGCACGCCGATCACCCGGTAGACGCTCTTGCCCTGCCCGGTGATCGCGACGATCCGGGCACCGGGGGCCAGGCCCTGGATGCCGGAGAAGGGGCCCCCGTACGCCGCCGCGCGGCCGAGGATCACGCTCGTGCCCGCCTGGCCCGGCAGCACCGTGTCGCGGCGGTGGCCCGGGCCGTTCGCCGTGACGCCCGACGACGAGCCCTCGAGGACCACCTCGTTCAGGCCGATGGACGGGATCGCGAGAACCGCTACGGGCACACCGTCCGCCAGGAGCACGCCGTCGACGTCGCCCTCGCTGACCGGCGCCGTCGCGGCGGCGAGCTGTTCCCGGAAGCTGTTGCCGGCGACCTGCTGGCCGACCAGGTGGTGCACGTGGCTGAGCAGCAGGATGTTCGCCGCGAACGCGATCAGCACGATCGCGGCGAGGAGGGCGACGCCGCGCGCGGTCTTCTGGGCCGACGTGAGCACGATGGGCTCCCGCGGCGGTGCCGGAGGGCGGCGTGGAGGCTTCGGCGGCCGCGGGGGCTTCGGGGGCCGGGGCGGCCGGGTCTGGACGTCCTCGCTCACGCGCCGGCTCCCGCGGCCGCCAGACCGAGACCGAGCGAACCGCGCACGACCAGGACGATCGCCGCCGCGCCGGCCATCAGCACGACCGACACCGCGCCCACCCAGGGGAAGGCGAACACGAGCGTGTCCCGCAGCACGGGCTTCATCGCGTGCCCGTCGAGCTGCGACGGCGGGGTGATCGTCGCGTGCGCGGTGACGAAGGTCCACTGTCCGACCCCGTCGAGGCGTTGGGTCACCTGTGTGGTCCGACCCGGCTGGATCGTCGGCCCCGCGACCGTCCCGGAATCGGCGATGGTCGTGCCGAACGAGTTCGTCAGCGTGAACCGGACCTTCGGCGCGAAGGCCTCCGACGATCCGTTGTGCACGGCGATCGTGGCGATGATCGATCCGTGAGCCGGGTTCAGGTCGGGCACGAAGCGCGCGCTCAGGCCGCCCACGTTCAGCGGGCCGTTCGAGCCTCCCGTCGTCGCCGGGCCGGTCGGTGTCGGAGACGAACCGGCTCCCGCAACATCGGAGGGGGCGTCGGAGGGGACGCTCTGGCCGTCGCCGCTCGAGCCGCCGCCTCCGATGGCGCCGTCGTCGGCGCCGGGAGTCGAGGACGACCCGGGTATGTCGACCGAGATGCCGATCCCGCCGCCGTCGCCCTGATCCGCGGACGCGGGCGTCGCGACGGCGCCGAACCCGCCGACGGCGAGCAGGAGGCCGAGGCCGGCGACCAGCCAGAAGCCCGGAGCGCGCTTACGCACTGCCGCCCTCCGTGCCCGACGGCACGGCCTCGCGCTCGTCGTTCGCCTTCCGGCGGGCCTCCTCCTCGGTGTACGCGATCCACGCCGCCGCGCGCTTGCCGTCACTGCGGCGACGGAGGCGGAGATAGAGCAGCACGCCTCCCGCGACGACCAGCGCGGCAAGGAGCCACCACGGCATGGCGAAGGCGAGCGTGTCGCGGGAAACCAGGCGGAGCGGTCCGGGGTTGAGCGCGTCGGGCGAGACCGTCGGCTGCAGCTCGACGTACGGATTGAGGTAACCGACCTGACCGACGTGCGGAACGACCACGGTCAGCGATCGCGTGTTGCCGGGCAGCAGTTCCGGGAGATCCTGCCGTACCGACCCCGCCGGAATGCCGAAGAGCGCCTTCGCTCCGACCACCAGATGGCCGCCGAGGGCGACGTTGCCGCTGTTGCGCACGGTGAAGGTCACCGCAGTGCTGCCGTCGAACGGGTTCAGGGTCGGACGGTAGCCGGCCGAGACATCTGCGATCGTCAGCGCGGGCTGGAGGTCACCGGGGACGCGCACATAGAGCCGCGTCGCGACCCGGCGGTCGACGAGGATCTGGCCGTCGCCCTTCTGGCTGGAGACGACGATGCCGCCGGCGTGGTCGCCCGGTCGCGCGTCCGCTGGTACGACGAGCGTGAACGGGACGGTCTTCTGCTGCCCGGGCGGCAGCGTCAGCTTCTCGGAGGCCTGCGAGCTGTCGAACAGAACCCACGTGCCGACCCCGGTCGGCTTCTTCGCCGTGTCGAGGAGGGCGTACTGGCCGTCGTCGGTGTTGAACGCGTCGGTGGCGAACAGGGTGATCGTCTGCTCGGTCGTCCCGGTGTTGCGGACGACGTACTCGTCCTCGAGGTGCTGGCCGGGCTGCAGCTGGTAGCTGAGCCGGGTGCGGTCGTCGCCGGGCCCGGCGGAGATGGCGTCGGTGTCGTCCGCGAAGGCGGGAGCCGACCCGAGCAAGGTGGCGAGGACCGCCGCGGTGAGCGCGGCGAGGAGTCGGGAGCTCCTGGCGCGGAGGGGGTGTCGGATAAGCACGCTCCATTGATCCGAATCGGGATGGCCGGTCGATTGCGACGACATGAACTAGCTGCTAACCGGCCACGCGAAAAGAGGAGGGGCTGCGGTTTCCCGCAGCCCCTCCCCTGGTGGTGCCTACGGCTACTTCGAGACGAGCGTCAGCGTCATCGTCGAGTCGTAGGTGCCGGCGGGGGTGTTGGCCGGGGCGACGAGCGTCAGGTCTGCGCTGAGGTTCGTCGTACCGGTTCCGGCACCCGCTGCGGCCGACGCGAAGCCGCTGAACGCGGCCGCGTCACCGGCGACGTGCTCGGTCCCTGCGACCACGCCTCCGGGGTTGTTCACCAGCTTCGGCTTGACGCCGAGCTGCTTCGAGTCGATGGTCTTGCTCGAGTCCGCCGCGTTGACGAAGTCGGCGGTGGAGGCCGTGAGGTCCCAGCCCGGCTTGCTGACGACGCGCAGGTCCGAGACCTGGAACTGCGGCAGGGCGCCCGTGGACGTCGACAGCTGGTTCACCAGCGCCGCCGTGCCGAGGGTGGCCTTCGCACCGGAGGGGACGACCAGGCTGAGCGTGCCGTCCTGAGCGGCGACCGTGGTCGCCTCGATGCCGATCGAACCGGTGCCCACCGGCGGGTTGGTGGGGCCGCCCGGGTCGGAGGTCATCGGGTCGAAGGTGTACG
Source organism: Leifsonia sp. PARNA 1/14 (assembly GCF_055720965.1). NCBI lineage: Bacteria > Bacillati > Actinomycetota > Actinomycetes > Micrococcales > Microbacteriaceae > Leifsonia > Leifsonia sp. PARNA 1/14. Next base: position 628,070 of record NZ_JBVQSP010000002.1, on the reverse strand, counting down.
CACCGGTGCCGGCCGTGACGTGCGCCGTGAAGTACCAGACGCCGCTGGCGGCCACAGTCGCGCCGACGTTCTTGGTGCAGGCGAAGCCGACGGAGTAGGTACCGCCCGACGACTTGATCTGGGCCATCGCGCCGCCCTGGGCGGCAGGCCGGGTGTTCGGTCCGACGACCGTGTTGCCGCCGTTGAGCGGCAGGTCGGTGGAGGCGAAGCCCTTCCACGAGGTGGGTGTGTGCTCCGTTCCCGGGTCGGTCCAGAACGTGCGGTAGCCGGTCGCGTCCGGCGAGCACTGGAACGCGCCGAACTGGTCGGTCGTGTCCGGCGCCAGGGAGATGTCGTTGCTCCAGGACAGGGTGGTGCCGTCGGCGACGAACGCCGCAGCGTCGTTGTCGACGAGCGACACCGGCCCGTCGGATCCGTTGGACTGGGCCGCGGCGAGCGCCGGGACCGCACCGGCCGCGATGGCCGCGATGGCGGCCGCCGAGGCGAGCACGGCGATGGTGGACTTCTTCATGGTCTTCTGACTTCCGTTTCGGGTCGGTGGATCAGGACGAGAGGTTGGCGCGGATGGGGGTGTTGGACGACGGAGCGAGGAAGCCGTACTTCGACTTGACGGCACCGGACGAGCCGGCGCTGGTGCCGAAGTTGGTGAGGCTCTTCGCCTTGGTCGGGTCGACGATGGCCGCGAGGCCCGCGTCGTAGTTGGCGCTCGACGAGTCGATGCGCGCGAACTCGACGACCACGTAGGTGTCGCGTCCCCACGTCGAGTCGTTGTAGTAGGTGGCGTTCGGAACCAGGGTGGTCGTGCCGGTGTAGGGCGCGGTGGAGCCGAGGGCGCTGCCGAGGGTCGCCGTGCCGGTGCGGTTCTGGGCGGCGCCGTTCTTCTGCGCGACCCAGCTGGCGACCGAGAACGGGATGATCTGGCCGGGCTGGGTGAGCACGGTGCCGTCGTTCTCGGCGAACGTGCTGTCGGTCACGCAGCCGGCGCCCTGGGTGAGGCCCAGAGCGGCGAGGAAGAACTTGCGGGTTCCCGAGCCGTTCTGAGGCAGCACCGGCTTGATCGCCACGCCGTTGAGGGTGGTGAGGGTGCAGTTGTAGATCTGGGTGAGCTGCGAGGTGGTCAACTGCTCCAGGCCCGCTCCGGTGCTCGGTGCGATGGCGTAGGAGACCGCGTCGCGGCCGAACGGGAGGTAGGCGAGCGGTCCGGACGCGTTCTGCGCGGTGCCGGGACCCGAGGAGGAGCGGGCGATGTCGACCTGGCCGGTGATCGAAGTCGGCGGGGTCGTGTTGCCGGCGACGCTGAAGTTGCCGCCGTCGATCGAGCGGCTGAGTGCCTTGACGCCGTCGCCCGAGCCGGCAGGACGCGCGAAGTAGGCGCGGCCCGACTTGGTCTGGATGGCGGGCGAGCCGAACGCGTCGAACGATCCGATGTTGCCGGAGTCGGAGACGACTCGGACGCTGGGTCCGGTGATGTTGGTTCCGTTGGCCAGCGCGTTGCTGACGTCCTGGAGGGTGTCCGAGCCGACGAGCGCGTAGCTGTTGGACACCGGGTCGGCGTTCGCGGGGGTCGCGAGCACCAGACCGGTGACGGCGGTGGCCACGACGGCACAGACGGCCGCTGCCTTCTTGATCTTCACTCTGGTGATTCCTTTCGGGTCGGGCGCGAGCCGGGCGGACCGCGCTGGTCCGGCCGTCACGGGAATCTCCGCAGACGGCCGAAGAGGGGGATGGCGGTCGCCGCGGCGATACCGCCGACGAGTCCGCCGGGCAGCACCGCGGGGATGCCGCCGGTGTCGGGGTCCTTGGCGGTCTTGCCCGCGCTGAGGCTGCCGGCAGGGTCTCCCGTCGCCGTCGGCGCCGTCGGGGAGGAGGCGTCAGCGGGCACGATGCCGGCGTCGGTTCCCGCGGACGAGTCCGAAGCGTAGGCGACGTCGCCGCCCGAGCCTCCCGCGTCGCCGTCGGTCGAGCCGCCGGGGACCTCCGCCGTCGCGCCGGTCTGGATCGCGGCGGCCGCCGAGAGCGCCTGCGCCTTCCACGCCGCCGGGATCGGCGCGTAGCCGGGAGGCAGCTGGCCGGCCTCCACGCCAGGCGCCTGTCCGGTGGTGGACGCGTAGCGGATGAAGGCCGCGTAGTCGGCGCGGGTGGCGGCGTCGCCCTGCGCGGGGTTGCCGGCCGCGTAGACCGGCATCGCGAGCGGGTAAGCGTCGGCCGCGGACTTCGCGCCCGCGCCCGCCGGATCGTACTCGACCACCTGCGGCTGCCCGGCGACCGGCGTCATGGCGGCGGCTGCGGCTGTGAGGGAGGCCTGCGTCGGTGTGACGAACTTCCCTGCCGCGTTCTGCAGGCTGGCCGTGATCACCTGGTACCTGGCGGCCGAGCTCGTGTCGGTGAGCGCCAGCACCTTCTGATAGCCGGGCAGGTTGCGCACACTCTTGCCGTACTTCGGCGGCGCGGAGGTCGGGTCCCAGAGCCCGAGCGTCTGCCCGTCGCCGCGCAGTGTGTAGTAGGCCGCTTGGTCGAGGTCGTTCGTATACGGCCTCCACGTGACGAGGTTCACCTCGCCGCCGGAGTTGCCGGCCGGCTGGGTGATCGGGTCGGCCTTCGGGAAGTCGTCGCGCGGCAGGTCGAGCGCCGAGCCGGACGGGTTCAGCTTCGCGGTGGTCGAGCTGTTCGGGTTGACCTTCATGCCCCACGGGTCGGTGGAGCCGGCGAGGAAGGCACGCGCGTCGGGGTCGGCGAGGACGTACTTCCACAGCTGCCAGGCCGCGTCGGAGCGGCCCTGCGGCACGAGGAGGTCGGCGATGGAGGGCGCGACGACCGCCTGGTACTTCCAGTCGGGGTTGTCGGCGTTGACCGCGAGGAAGTCGGGGTCGAAGAGCAGATTGCGCGGGTTGGCGCCGAGCTCGGCGTGATCGACGTAGGTCGGGATCGCGTCTTGGTAGGAGGCGGTGAGCAGCTTGGCGATGAGGCGCGGGGTCAGCTTCATGGAGTCGAACGAGAGACCGGTGCGGTCGAACTGTTCGGGCGGGGTGGAGCCGTCCGCGACCGGTGATCGATCGACCGCGAAGGCGACGGCGAGGCCCCCGATGGCGACGGGCGCGTATTCGAGCTGGTCGTCGTCTCCGGTCGACAAGGCTCGGGAGGTGAGGGCGAGCGGTGCCGCGTCGGTGCCGTTGGCGGCCTGCAGCGCATCCGACTCCGCGCTGTTGCTCATCGTGTAGATCGCGCCGCCTTGCGAGGTGCAGAGCACCGGTTGCCAGGAGGCGACGGCGCCGGCGACCAGCTCGCTGCCGCGCAGCTGACGTTCTGCCGCGCCGATGGAGCAGGTCACTCCGAGAGGCTTGAACGTCAGCTTGACCGCGAGGTTGTGCTTCCAGGCGTCCCAGCGCAGCCCCGACTGGGTGATGTGCTGCTCGCCGGAGTCTCCGGTGCCGCGCGGGATGATGACGAGCCAGCACGAGCGGGGCGCTGTGGTGGATCCCGAGGTGACGGGTATGCCGCAGCCGAGTCCGTCCGCCTGCAGCGCCGTCTGCACCTCGAACTTCACCGAGCCCTGGCCGTTGGTCCCGGACCCGGCCCATGGCACCTCGTTGGAGGAGTTGGGGTTGAAGAATTGGTTGACGTTGACGTTGTCGTCGGTCTGCTTGTGGTCCACGACGGACGCGATGATCGTGCCGTCGACCCCTCGGAACGGGACGGACGTGTACGGAGGGGAGAAGATTCCGGTGCGGGGGGCCGTGTAGTCCTCGTCCTGGGGTGCGATGGAGCCGTCGATCGCGGAGCCGTCGCGTCGCGCGCCCGGCGTGTTGAAGGCGCCGTACGTGCAGGTCGTCCGGTCGGGGTGCCCGGGGTTCTGCGGGTCCTCTCCCCAGCATTGGGCGATCTGGAGGAAGTTCTCGCCTCCCGTGTTGCCGCTGGGCGGCGTCGACTTCTTGCCGCCGGTCCAGCTGACCGTGATGCCCTGCGAGATGAGGTCTGAGGTCTGGGAGACGGTCACCGCGAGATCCGGGAAGGGCGCGTTCGCCGCGTCCGGGTCCTGCTGTGCCGCGGTCACCGTGACGGCGGTCGACTCGGCGGCGCTCGCGGGGCCTCCCTGCGACCCGGCTGCGGCGAATGCGGCAGTGGCCGCGATGCTCACCAGGGCGCCGAACGCGAGGGCGCGCGCGATCGTTCCGCGCCCCACCCGCCGACCGCTCGATTCCATGTCTCTCCAGGGGTTTTACTGCCGCCTCGTTGGTGGCCGGGCGTCAAGCTATGGGCGGAGTGTGACGTCGGGATGAACGAACCGGGAACGGGCCACCGCCAGCACCTTCTCCACCGGATTCCCCCTCCCGCACCTCGAACGACGAAGGGCACGTCGTCGTCGCTTTCGAGTGCGAAAAGCGACAACGACGTGCCCCTCGAGGGCTTGAGACTCAGTCTCCGGAGCCGTGGGAGCGGCGCAGGCGGCCGAAGAGCAGAGGCGGCAGGACGATCGCGAGCACGAGCAGGGCGCCGGCGATCAACATGACGGTCTGCTGGCCTCCCCAGCCGTCGTCGGCGAGCGCGAACGGCGTCGCCCGGGCGGCGTTCGCGCTCGTCAGCTGGGCGTCGCCGAGTGAGGTGTCGGTCCCCGATCCGGTTCCGGTGCCGGTGTCGGTCGCCCCGGTACCGGTCTGCGTCGCGGCGCCGCTGCCACCGGCCGCACCCGACGCCTTGCCGCCGGAGCCGGAGCCCGTCACCGCCGTCTCGGTGCCCTTGGCGCCCGCTGTGCCGGTGGTGCACTGGTTCGGCCCCTGCTTGTCGCACGCGGCCGGCTGCGGCGCTGTCAGCGCGAGCTGGTTGTTCGACGGGGAGTCGCCCGGTTTGAAGGTGGGATTGCGGCACGTGTTGACGTCGACGTTCGAGGCGTCGGCGCCGGGGATGCGCTTGATCTGCTCGAACCCGGCGAGCACGAGGTTCATCGGCAACGGCGAGTAGCCGAGGGTCGCGGCCTGCTGCTGGCCTTCGCAGAGCATGTAATGGCTGAACGCGCCGAGCGTCTTGCCCTTCGCCGTCGTGAAGATTCCGCCGGCCTGGGTCGGCACGATCATGTACGAGTAGCTCGACAGCGGATAGGTGCGCGGGTCGGCGTTGTTGTAGACCCCGTCGAGGATCTGAGTGAGGTAGTCGGGCGAGGAGGCGTTGTTGTTGATGGCCGCCTTCAGCAGGGCGACCGCGACGGAGGAGGCCGTCGGCTCGATGTAGTAGCCGGCCGAGTTGAGCACCTTGGCGACCGGGAAGCCCGACTTGAGCGCGTACGAGTACTCCACGTAGGTGATCGCGCCCTCACCGTAGGACTGGCTCACATAGCCTGCGACGCCGAGCGAGCCGCTCTGCAGCTTGAAGTTGCCGTACGACGGGAACTGCGAGGTCAGCCCGCAGGGCACCGGCCGGCCGACCTTGCCGCAGAAGGCGTTCCACAGGCTCGAGTACTGCTTCGACATCCACAGCGTGAACTGCGCCGTCGATCCGGAGCCGTCGGAGCGCACGACCGGGACGATCGGCTTGTCGGGCATCGCGAGGCCCGGGTTGTCCTTCTGGATCTGCGGGTCCTTCCAGTTGGTGATCACACCGGTGAAGATCTTGCTGATCGTGTCGCCGCTCAGCCGCAGGTTGGTGACGCGCTTGCCGCCGATCTTGAGGTTGTACATGAACGAGGTGCCGCCCGCCACGATCGGCATGTACGCGAAGCCGGTGGTGGGGGCCTCCGGCGCCGAGCCGTCCTCGGGTTTCGACTGGAACGGGATCTCGCTGACGGCGAAGTCGACGGTGCGCGCGATGAAGTCGCGGCGGCCGGCGGAGGAGCCGGTCCCGGAGTAGTTGACGGTCATGCCGTAGTTGGAGGCCACGTTGCGCCGCCACTGGTCGAGCGCGTTCTGCGACCAGGTCGAGCCGGTACCGCTGATCGGCGTCCAGCCCGCGGCCTGCGCGGTCTCAGCCGCCTGCGGCGCGAGCGGGGCGGCGAGCGCCAGCACGGCGGCGGCCGCGGCGAGCGCCACGCGGAGGAGGCGGGTGCGGGTGCGGGAGGTGCGGGTGCTCACGAGTGGTCCTCGGGGGTCGGGGGATCGATTGGGGTCGGAGAAGCAGGGGTCGCAGAGACAGGCGCCGCCAGTGCCGCGATCCGTTCGGCGTCCCGCCTGCTGGCGGCCGCGGCACGGCGCCGCCCGCGATCGGAGAGCTGCCCGGCCGCTCTGCCGCCGATCAGCCGCGCGACGAAGAACAGGGCGAGCACGAGCAGGATGAGGACCGCCGCGGCGCCGAAGCCGCGCGCGATCATGTTCGGCTCCGGGCTCTTGACGAAGTCGAAGACCTGCAGCGGAAGCGAGATCATCGGGCCGTTGAACGGGTCGACGTTCATCTCCGCGGTGATGCCCGAGGTCAGCAGCACCGGGGAGGTCTCGCCGATGCCACGCGCCGTGCCGAGGATGACGGCCGTCACCAGACCAGACCTGGCCGTCGGCAGGACGACATGCCAGACCGTCCGCCAGCGCGTCGTGCCGAGCGCGTAGGAGGCCTCGCGCAGGTTCTGCGCCACGAGCCGCAGGACGACGTCCGACGCCCGGATGATGATCGGCAGCATCATCACGCTGATCGCGAGCGACGCCGCGAACCCCGAACGCTGGTGCGTGACGAAGACGATGATCGCCGAGTACACGAACAGGCCCGCGACGATCGACGGGAGGGCGGTCATCGCGTCCGCGATCGTCCGCACGAAGCGCGCGAAACGGCCTCCCACCTCGTTGAGGAACACCGCGGTCGCGATGCCGAGCGGGATCGTGATCGCCAGGGCGATGCCGATCTGGATGAGCGTGCCGACGATCGCGTGCAGGATGCCGCCGTCGCTCAGCGGGTCGAGGGGGCCGGCGAACTTCATCGTCTGGGTGAAGAAGTTCAGGTGCTGCACGGCCGACCAGCCGCGGGCGAGGGCGAACAGCACGACGAAGACGAGCGCGGCCAGGAGCAGCACACCGGCGCTCACGAACAGCACGGTCATCACGCGGTCGGCGACGTCCTCCCGCGTCGAACGCAGCGAAACGAGAAGCGCGTACAGGCCGATGAAGATCAGGTAGGCGACGATCGCCCAGCCGACCTGCCCGGTCAGCGGCGTGAACCAGCCGAACAGGAGGAGCGCCAGCGCCGCGGCCGAGAGCAGCGCTCCCCACAGGTTGAAGCGGTCCTCCGCGGAGGTGCGGCGCAGGTCGCGGCGCGGGCCGGTCTCGCCGCGATCCTCCGGCGGCAGCTCCGTGCCTCCGGAGGCCGCCGGAGCGTCCGCGGCGACCGCCGACGCCGGCTCCGCGGGCCTGGCGACGATCGTGATGTCTTCGAGTTCGGTCAGTGTCATGGCGGGCCTAGCTGGTCTGCGCCCCGGAGCGCGACCGCGCCACGATGGAGGACGCCGTGAAGTTGACGACGAGGGTCATGAGGAAGAGCACGAGGCCGGCGGCCATCAGCGCCGACAGGCCGAACGTGCTCGCCTCCCCGTACCGGGTGGCGATCAGCGCCGACACCGAGTTGGAGCCGGTCTTGAGGATCTCGAGGTTGATGTCGAAGGTCGGCGAGATGATCAGGTAGACCGCGATGGTCTCGCCGAGCGCACGGCCGAGCCCGAGCATCGTGCCGCCGATGATGCCGCCCCGGCCGAACGGAAGGACGACGGAGCGGATCATCCCCCAGCGCGTCGAGCCGAGTGCGTACGCGCCCTCCCGCTCTCCGGCCGGGGCCTGCGAGAACGCCTCCCGCATGACCGAGGTCTGGGTCGGCACCACCATCAGCGCCACGACCAGGCCCGCGATGAAGGCGGAGGAGGTGAAGGCGCTGGCCTCTGTGAGCTGGCGCCCCTTGTCGTCGGTCACCGCGAAGATCGGGATCCAGCCGAAGTGCGACGAGATCCACCGGGACACCGGGACGATGTTCTCCTGCAGGAAGAACAGGCCGAAGAGCCCGTAGACGACGCTCGGGACGGCGGCCATCAGGTCGACGAGGCTGATCAGCAGCGTCTTCAGCTTCGGCGGCGCGATCTCCGAGATGAGCAGCGAGGTGCCGAGCGCGAGCGGGATGGCGACGGCCATCGCGATCAGGGCGATGGTGACCGTGCCCGCGAGCACAGCGGCAATCCCGAACTTGTGGGTCTCGGGCGACCATTGGGTCTCGGTGAGGAAGGAGAAGCCGGTCACCTTCAGGGCGTCCCCCGCGCGGATGGCGAGGAACAGGCCGACGGCGAGCATGATCCCGACCGTCACCGAGCCCGCCGAGTAGCTGACCCAGCGGAACACGGAGTCGGAGCGGGAGGGCCGCGCGAGCAGGGAGCGCTTGCGCTGGCGTCCGCCTTCGGCGTCGGCGTCGGCGGGCAGCGCCGTGCGCGCGGCCGACGTGTCGGGGAGTGTTCTGGTCATTCGGGTCACCTCGGGTCACGGGCGCGGCGGCAGGGCCGCACACGCCTGGCAAAAAGCGTGGACACACCGGGTGAACTCCCGGCGACGGGGATGTGAAGGGGCTGCATCCGGACGGGCCCCGTGCGGGGGACGGCGGGGGAGGGCGCGTGCGCGGGCTGCGCTCACCGCGGTTGCACTCATGGCGACCGGGGCGGCGCCGGCGTACCCGTCGGACCAGTCGGGGTGGGAGTCGGCGTGGAGGGCGCCGTGCTGAGCACGACGGTGACGGTCGCGCCGAGCGCGAGGCGGGCGCCCGCTCCCGGCTCGGTGCCGAGCACGGTGCGGTCGGGCACGGTCGCGTCGGCCGCCGTGCGCTCGGCGACGGTGAACCCTGCCGCGGAGAGCGCCGCGCCGGCGGCGACACCCGCGCGCCCGGCGACATCCGGGACGGTCGTGAACCCCGAGGCCACGACGATGACCACCGCTGTGCCCGCGGAGGTCGCTGCACCCGCCGCCGGGCTCGACGAGAGCACAGTCCCCGCGGCCGCCGTCGAGTCCTGCTCCTGGACCGCTCCTGCGTTCAGGCCGGCGGCCGCGAGCCGGGCCAGGGCGTCGGCGCGGCTCGCGCCCGCGAGCTCCGGAACGGTGACGGACTCGGGCGGCGCCGGTGCGTGCGTCGCAGCGGTGGGGCGTGTGGAGGCGACGGGAGCCGCGGTCGGCGCTGTCGCCTCCGATGCGGTCGGCGCCGCGAGCGGGGGCGGAGCGGTCGTCGCGCTGGAGGCGATGAGCCAGATGGTCGCGACGACCGCTGTCGTCACGGCGAGCACGCCGGCGGCGAGGCGGCCGGGACGCGCGCGGCTGGGGCGGGGTGCGGGGATGCGAGCGGGTGTCGCCGGCGCCACGGGAGGTCGCTGCGTGCCCGCCACGCCCGCGACAGCGACGCCCCGGCGCCGCACCGGCAGCACCTCTGTGTGTCCGCCGACCGGCAGGACGCGCGTCCGCTCGGAGACGACTCCCGGCTCGGCGAGTGCGGCCCGGACGGCCCGCGCCATCGCGGCAGCGGACGGGTAGCGCGCAGACGGATCCTTCAGCAGCCCGCGCACCACGAGATCGTCGGTCGCGCGCGAGAGCCGCGAGTCGTGCACCGACGGGACGCTGGGCGGAGCGCTCACGTGCGCCGCCATCGTCTGCTCGACGCTGGTGCGCGCGAAGGGCGGCCGTGCGGTGAGCGCGAAGTGCAGCACGCCCGCCACCTGGTAGACGTCGCCGCGTTCGTCCACCGGTTCGCCGAGCGCCTGCTCGGGCGAGAGATAGTTGACGTTGCCGACCACGCCGCCGCTCGAGCGGGAGGAGCGCAGGACGTCGTCGCCGGTCGCCGGTCGGTCGGGTTCGTCGGCGAGCCCGAAGTCGAGGAGGGCGACCTCGCCTTCCGGCCCGATCATCACGTTGCCCGGTGCGATGTCCCGATGGACGATCCCCGCCGCATGGACGGCGACGAGCACGTCGAGGAGAGCCGCCGCGAACGCCAAGGCCTCGCGTTCGGGCAGGGCACCGGTGCGCTCGACGCGGTCGGCGAGGGTCTCGCCCGCGGCCAGGGTGGAGGCGATCCACGCGCGCTCCTCCGCCGCGTCGCCCTCTCCTGCGGCCTCTTCCGCCGCGTCCTCCCCCGTGGCGACGACCGCGGGAACTCCGGGATGCGCGACCTTCCGCATCGCGTGCGCCTCGGCGTAGAAGGACGCGCGCTGCGCCTCCGTGCCGGCCAGCTGCGGGTGCAGCACCTTGACGGCGACCTGACCGCTGCCGGGACGCGCCGGGTCGGCCTGCCGGTCGCGCGCACGGAACACGGTCGCCGTCGCGCCGGAGCCGAGCAGCGCCTCCAGCTCGAAGCGGCCGCCCAGCGCGGGCACGTCGCCGTCCGCGGTCACCGCGTCTCCGCCGCGATCGCGTAGGCTGCGGCCGCCACGGCGTCCACGTAGGAGTCGACGTGGTTGTAGCCGTAGATCGCCGCGCGCCAGCGGTCGACCCGGGACAGGTCGCCGTACGAGCACAGCATCCTCCCCGCAGCGAGCGCCGCGTCGTCGAGCTGTTGCGGATCGGCGGCACCGTCCCCGTTCCCGTCCGCGCCCCAGGTGCGCCAGGTCGAGGGAAGGAACTGGAAGGGCCCGACGGCCCGGTCGGCAGACGGGTCGCCGTCGAGCGCCCCGTCGTCGGTGTCCGCCACCGCGTCGTAGATGTCGCCGTCGAGCTCGGGACCGTAGATCGGGGGCACCACGCGACCGTCGGAGCCCACCGTCGATCCCTTCGTGGTGCCGTGGTGCGACTCCACCGCGGCCAGGCCGGCCAGCGTTGTCCAGCCGAGTCGGCAGCCGGGTCGCTCCCCGGCCAGGGCGATCGCCGCTCCGGAGTACGCTCGGACCGCCCGCGCCGCGATGCCGGAGCGGCGGGCGACATCGGCGGCCCAGCCCGGGTCGACGCGATCGGCGATCGACGATGCCGGGACCGCTGTCGCCTGCCCCGGCACCTGCGACTCGCCGGGCGCCGCCCCGACGCTCGCCCCCTCGACGCTCGCCCCAGGATCGAATGCCGTCGGCGCGATGCTCCACCCCTCGGGTGGCGGCGCAGCGCTCAGCGCCGTCACAGCCACCACCGCGATGAGCGCGGCGGCGCCGACGGCGACCCCGACCGACCGCATCACGACGGAGACCGCATCACCACACGACGTCGTCCGACGCCACACCCGCACGCCGCGGCGGCTCCAGTCTGCGCGGCCCATCCTCGACGACAGCCAGTGCCAGAGCGTCGAGCGCAGCGAGCGCCGCCGTCGCACCCGACGCTGCTGCGCCGTACCAGCGCCCGCAGGTGATCACCGGGAGGCCCTTGCGCGTGACGTACCAGCCGCTCATGCCGGCGTGTTCGCCGTTCACCGCCACGACACCCAGTTCGTCCACGGACGCCCGGAGCGCGGTGACATGCGCGCGGGCGCTCGCGAACGAGGTGTACGCACGCGCACTGCGGCCGAGTTCACGGTTGTTGGAGGCCAGCACCCGCCACACCCCGCACGGCGCGGACTCGGTCACCGCGCGTGCCACCGGCTGCGCGCGACGCACCGTCTCGAGCGGGCGCGACGGACCGCCGGGTGCGACCGTCACTGCGGCGACGGTCGCCGAGCGTCGCGCGCCGGCCTCCACCGCCTGGAGGAACCGGGCCCACGCCAGGAACATGGGGTCGGAGCTGGAACGGAACATCGAGAACACGATGCGCGGCGTCGCGGACATGGGCAGCCTTCGGGAGGGGACGGCGCTGGCGCTCTGGCGTGCGTCTCGGGGTCGACCGTCGAGAACAAGGTGGAAGTCGCGGATGACGGAGGGGCGACCGGAAGATGAAGGAGAGGTGTACGTCGGACCCCCAATCTGTGGGCATTCTCATCAGTCCGCCGCGCGTTTCGCAGGGCTCTCCAAGCGGTCCACCCCCGTTCGGGGTTGTCGCCGTGACGGTCTGGTGAACAGCGGGTGAAGCCCCGTTCAGCAACGCACAGGTGGCTCCTAGGCTCGCTCCTGTCCACGACCAGGAGGCCTCCCGCCGATGTCAACGCGCGCCCGACTCACGGCGCTCTTCGGCGTACTGGCCGCTGTGGTCGCCGTCGTGATCGTGCTCGCGCTGGCGACGCGGCCTGCACAGGTGAGCGCGGCGCCGTCGGACGAGATCGCGGTGACCGCCGGGATGGACGACTGCGGCGACGGCTGGGGCTCGGGAGGCAAGGCCTCGGGAGGCACCGCCGCCTTCGATGTCGGCAACACGACGGTCGGGGGCATCGAGGTCTACCTCCAGGCCGTCGACACGCAGAAGGTCTATCTCGACCTGGAGAGCATCGGAGCCGGTGCGCACGCCCATGCGCGCGTCACGCTCGGCTCCGGGCGCTACCGGTTCATCTGCCTGCCGGCCGACGCCGATCCGGTCCGCGGGCCTACGGTCGCGGTGGGCCCGGCGCCCAAGGGGTCGGCGCTGACCCCCGGGATCGTGCCGGTGACGCGCACGGACCTCATCCCCGCCGCCCAGGCGTACGGCGCCTGGGTCGCCTCGCGCCTCCCTGCCCTGCGCCAGCAGGCCGCCGCGGTCGCGGCCGACGCCGAGGAGGGCGACTTAGCGGCGGCCCGCCGCGACTGGCTCAGCGCCCACACCACATATGAGACGCTCGGCGCCGCCTACGACGCCTTCGGCGACATCGGCGACGCGATCGACGGGCTCCCCGCCCACGGGCTGACGGGCTTCCACGCCGTGGAGGCTCCGCTCTTCACCGGAGGCGCGGCCTCCGCCGCCGTCGCTCCGGCGCAACAGCTCGTCGCCGACATCGACCAGCTGATCGCGACGTTCCCCTCCGCGCAGATCGACCCTGGCGACATGGGGCTCCGCGCGCACGAGATCGTGGAGGACGCCCTCCGCGACGTGCTCGCCGGCTCGGCAGACGCGGGATCGGGGACCGAGCTCGCCACGATCGACGCCAACCTGACCGGCGCGACTCAGGCGCTGGCGCCGCTGCACGGCATCCTCGCCTCCCGCTACCCCGACCTGGAGGCGACCCAGCAGTCGATCGCCACGACCCAGAAGCTCGTGGAGGGCTTCCGCGCAGCGGACGGAACCTGGACGCGCCTCTCCGCCCTGACCACCGCCCAGCGAGAGAGCGTCGACGCCGCGCTGAGCGAGACCGCCGAGCTGCTCGCTCCTGTGGCGGCCATCTGCGACCCGAGGAGGGACCCGTGACGGGCATCGGACGACGGGACTTCCTGCACGCGGGCGCCGGCGTGGCGGCCGGTGTCGCCGCGGCCGGCGGCGTGACGGCCGGGCTGGGAACCGCGCACGGGGCGACCGCAGCCGCAGTGCGCGCCGGCGCCGACGCCCTCGCGTTCCACGGCGAGCACCAGCAGGGCATCCTCACCCCGGCGCAGCGGTCGGCCGCGTTCGTCGCGCTCGACGTGACCGCGGCCTCCCGGGCCGAGCTCGCCGACCTGCTGCGCACGATCACCGAGCGCGCGCGGTTCCTGACCACGGGAGGCACGCCTCCCGACCCCGGACTGACCGCACCTCCGCGCGACTCGGGCGTGCTCGGCCCTACCGTGGTCCCCGACGGGCTGACCGTGACGCTCTCGGTCGGCGCCTCTCTGTTCGACGGACGCTACGGCCTGGCCTCCGCCAAGCCCGCGAAGCTGCGCACGATGGACGAGTTCCCCGACGACTCCCTGCGCCGCGAGGTCTGCGACGGCGACCTCCTCCTCCAGGTCTGCGCCGACGATCGTGACGCGGTCGCCCACGCCGTCCGCGAGATCGCCCGCGCCACCCGCGGCGGGATGGGCGTGCGCTGGCGGCAGGACGGGTTCGTCTCGCCGCCGCGGCCCAGCGGCACTCCACGCAACCTCATGGGCTTCAAAGACGGCACGAGCAACCCCGACACGGGCGACGCCGCCCTGATGAAGCAGCTCGTGTGGACGCGCGGCGGCTCCGGCGAACCCGCCTGGGCCGCGGGAGGCAGCTACCACGTCGTCCGCGTCATCCGGATGCTCGTCGAGTTCTGGGACCGCGTGAATCTGCACGAGCAGGAGAACATGATCGGCCGCCGCCGCGACACCGGCGCTCCCCTCACGGCCTCCGCCGAACACGACGACCCGCACTTCGAGAACGACCCCACCGGCGACGTCATCCAGCTCGACGCGCACATCCGGCTCGCCAACCCGCGCACGAAGGCGTCGGCCGACCAGCGGCTGCTGCGCCGCGCCTACAACTACGACGGCGGCGTCGACTCCAACGGGACCCTCGACATGGGCCTCGTCTTCGTCGCCTTCAACCAGGACCTCGACCGCCAGTTCGTCGCGGTGCAGAAGCGCCTGGCCGGCGAACCGCTGACCGACTACATCCAGCCGTTCGGCGGCGGCTACTACTTCGCGCTCCCCGGAGCGCGCGACTCCTCCGACTGGCTCGGGCGCAGCATGCTCGCGTGAGCCGGAGGTCCCGTAACACCCATCGAACATCGAAAAGAAGGAAGCAGGATGTCCAGACTCTCTCGTCTGCGTAGCCACCCGGTCGCCTCGGCCGGCCTGGCGCTGCTCGGCGCGGCGACCCTCACGGCGGCCGGCGTGCTCGCGGTCGCTCCCGCGTCGGCATTCCCCGGCCACGGGGGCCCCGACCACTCCCACCAGACCCAGACCCCGATCAAGCACCTCGTCGTCATCTTCGACGAGAACATCTCCTTCGACCACTACTTCGGCACCTACCCGAACGCGGCGAACACCGACGGTACGGCGTTCCACGCCGCCCCGAACACCCCGAAGGCGAATACCCTCGTCACCAGCGGGACCATCACGAACAACCCCAACCTGTACAAGCCGTCGCGGCTGACTCCGGCGCAGGCCCTCACCTGCGACCAGAACCACAGCTACGCGGCCGAGCAGGCGGCGGTCGACGGCGGCAAGATGGACATGTTCGTCCAGAAGACCTCCACCGACACCTGCACCGGCGCTTTCGGCCAGCCGGGCCTCGTCATGGACTACTACGACGGCAACACCGTCACCGGGCTCTGGAATTACGCCCAGAACTACTCCATGAGCGACAACATGTGGGACACCGGGTTCGGCCCGTCGACCCCCGGCGCGCTCAACCTGATCTCGGGCCAGACCCACGGCGGCACCGCGTACGACTCCAAGACCGGGGCCGTGCTGCCGACCTCCACCGCCGTGCAGTCGCCGAACGCCGCCGGCGTCGGCACCGTCATCGGCGACCCCGACCCGGTCTACGACGACTGCTCCGACAGCGACCACACCGCCACCTCCGCACTCGTCGGCATGGCCGGCAAGAACGTGGGTGACCTGCTCAACGCGCGCGGCGTCAGCTGGGGCTGGTTCCAGGGCGGCTTCACGCCGACCACCGCGTGGAACGGCCAGGCCGGCAGCTACGCCAAGTGCGACGCGACCACCGCGAACGTGGGAGGCGCGACGCCGAAGGACTACTCGCCCCACCACAACCCGTTCTCGTACTACAAGTCCACGTCGAACCCGCACCACCTGCCGCCGACGTCGACCAAGGCCATCGGGCACACCGACCAGGCCAACCACCAGTACGACCTGACCTCGTTCGACAAGGCGGTGTCGGCGAACAACCTGCCGGCCGTCTCGTTCCTCAAGGCTCCGGAGGCGCAGGACGGGCACGCCGCCTACTCCGACCCGCTGGACGAGCAGAAGTTCATCGTCAACGAGATCAACGCCCTCCAGAAGTCGAAGGAGTGGTCGAGCACCGCGGTCGTCGTCACGTATGACGACTCCGACGGCTGGTACGACCACGTCGCGCCGACCGTGACCAACGGCTCGCACGACGCCGCCGTCGACTCCACGGTCTGCACCAGCGTCTCGAAGGTCGCCGGCGGCTACGCCGACCGCTGCGGCCCGAGCCAGCGCCTGCCGTTCCTCGTCGTCTCGCCGTGGGCCGCTCAGAACAAGGTGGACCACACCGCGATCGAGCAGACCAGCCCGCTGAAGTTCATCGAGGACAACTGGAGCACCGGCCGGATCGGCGACGCCTCCTTCGACAGCCGCGCCGGTTCGCTGAACGGGCTGTTCGACTGGCGTCACCCGCAGCAGCGCGAGGTGCTGCTGAGCCCGACCACCGGAGCCGTCACACAGGTCATCCCGACCCGCGGCCACTGGGGCGACGACCAGGGCGACGACGACCAGCAGTAACTCCACTCGCGAGGGGCACGTTGTCGTCGCTTTTCCGCTCGGAAAGTGACAACGACGTGCCCCTCGTCATGTGCTGGCGACGTCAGCGGTCCCCGGCGAGGTACTCGTCGAGCGAGAGCGGGCGGCGGCCGGTGACGCGCTCGACGTCGCCGCTCACGCCGGCGAACTCACCCGCGGCGATGGCCGTGTAGGTGGAGACCCAGGCGTCGTACTGCCACTGCGGGGCGTCCCATTTCTTGCGGGACTCGTAGGCCTCCTCCACCGACTCGTCGTGGAACGACACCGGCCTGCCGAGGTGTGCGGTCAGCTTCTCGGCGACCTCCGACATCGTCAGCTCCTCCGGCCCGGTGAGGTCGTAGGCGACATTGCGATGCTGCTCGGGATGCTGCACCGCGATCGCGGC
This sequence comes from Leifsonia sp. PARNA 1/14, assembly GCF_055720965.1. Classification (NCBI taxonomy): domain Bacteria; kingdom Bacillati; phylum Actinomycetota; class Actinomycetes; order Micrococcales; family Microbacteriaceae; genus Leifsonia; species Leifsonia sp. PARNA 1/14. The sequence goes on along the minus strand of NZ_JBVQSP010000002.1, from coordinate 611,556 downwards.
GACGCGGGCGACATCGGCGCGGGAGACCATCGCCGCGCGCCCGTGATCGGCGGGGCCGCGGATCACGCCGTCCTCCCCCACCATGAACTCGACGAAGTCGAGATACAGGTTGTCGCGGAGGAACGTGTACGTCATGCCGCTGCCGGCGATCCGCTCCTCGGTCGCGAAGTGGTCGCGCGCCAGGGTGAACGTCGCGTCGGGTGCGGCGCCGAAGAACGACGTGTAGACGATGTGCTGAACGCCCGCGGCCGCCGCGGCGTCCACGAACGTGATGTGCTCGCGCAGGCGCTCGGCGTTCTCGGCGGCCGACACCATGAGGAGGGTGTCGACGCCCTCCAGGGCCGCGCGCGCCGAGGCGGCGTCGCCGTAGCTGCAGGCGACGACCTCGCTGTTCGGATACCGCGGAGCCCGTTCGGGCGAGCGTGCCAGCATCCGGAACGGCACCCCCGCGTACGACAACGCGTCCGCCGCGAGCCGCCCGACCGTCCCCGTCACCCCCGTGACCGCGACAATCCCCATCACGTCCTCCATCCTCCGACTCGATCCAGCGCCGAGTACGCCCATGATCGGTCAGAAACCGCCGAGTCCACTGACAATCTACGGACGCCGCGGCGTCTCGACGGCTTCGCGCCGGTCAGGCGAAGTGGCCCGCGGCGAAGGCGAGCTGGGCGGGAGCCTCGCGCCTCCAGAAGTCGAGATTGTGGCCGCCGGGAGGGAAGCCTCCGGCGGGGTGCGGGTGGAGGCCGGCGACATAGTCCTGCGCGTTCGGGCAGAAGCCGTCGCCGGTTCCGCAGTCGACGCGGAGCGGAATACCGGCCAGCGCGGCCTCGCGGCCGAACGGCGTGTTCGCGGCGAAGTCGGCTGCGCCGTCGAACGCGCCGTGGGCGGCCTCTGTTGCGGTGTGCCAGATCGCGGGGCTCTCGGCCACGACCGACGCGACCCGGGCGGCGCCGAGCAGGCCGCCGAGGTGGAGGGCGCCGTAGCCTCCCATCGACCACCCGAAGAGCGCGACCTTCGACGTGTCGAGCCCGGCCTGCGCGAGCACCGGGATGAACTCGTCGGTCACCATCGCGCCCGCGTCCTCCCCGGTCGATCGCTTGTGCCAATAGGTGTTGCCGCCGTCGACGGACGCGACGGCGAACGGCCGCGAGCCACGCTCGACGGCCTGGGCGAGAAAGCGGTCGAGTCCGAGCCCGCTTCCGAACGCGGAGCGGTGGTCGCCGCCGTAGCCGTGGAGTGCGACCAGCACGGGGAGGGCGTCGCCCGGCTTCGCCCCCGGCGGGTAACTCACGGTCCACCCGCACGTCGTGCCGAGACGCGCCGCCGAGACGAACGAACCGGAGACCTCCGGCCCGGGCGTCGTCGAGGGGATGCGGCCCGGCTCACCGTTCAGCCCGAGCAGCTGATGGAGCTTCGAGCGGCCCGGCAGGATCCGCTCCTCCACCGCGACGGCTGCTCCGGCGCCGAGGAGGCCGAGAGCGGCGACGCCGATGCCCGTGCCGATCAGCGTGCGGCGGGCGACGGTGCGCCCGCGCGGCGGGGCGGCCTCCGGCGTCGGCGGTCCCGGTGCAGACGCGTCGTCCATGCGCTCACCCTAGTGGGGCTTGACCCTCACACCGTGTCAGGCTGAAGCGTGGTCACCATCATGTACACAATCGGAGAATTCGCCGCGATCGGGAGGATCAGCGTCCGGATGCTGCGGCACTACGACGCGATCGGCCTGCTGCTTCCGGCGCGCGTCGACGAGCGCAGCGGTTACCGCCACTACTCTGACACGCAGCTGGCAGACCTGCTGCTGATCGTCGAGCTGCGCCAGCTCGGGATCGGGCTCGACGCCATCGCCGCCGTGCTCGCCTCGGCCGACCCGCGCCCCGCCCTCACGGCGGCGCTGCGGCAACGCCGCGCCGAGCTGGAGGCGGGGATCGCCGACGACCGCACCCGGCTCGACCGCCTCGAGCGGCGCCTCCGCATACTGGAAGGAACGGAGACCATGTCCACACCCGTCGAATACCGCCCCCTGGAGGCGCTCACCGTCTACGCCGTCAGCGGCACCGCGCCCGGGATGGGTCCCGAGCTGGTCGGCCCGATGGTCGGGCCGCTCATCGGCTCGCTCGATGCGGCGCTGGAGGCCGCGGGCCGGCCGATCCTCGAGCCCTCGGTGTTCTGGTACGAAGCGCGCGACGACGAGCGGCTGGAGGTGCACATCTCGTACCCGGCCGAGACCCCGCCGCAGCCCGGCGATGGCTACGAGGTCGTCGAACTCCCGGCGGTCCCAGTCGCGGCGACCCTGCGCCACCACGGCGACATGTCCGGCATCGGCGACTCCTGGATGGCGCTCACCGAGCGCCTCGTGGACGACGGCTACCGCATCGTCGGCCCGACCCGCGAGGTCTACGTGCAGGCCACCGGCCACACCCCCGGCCCCGACTGGATCACCGAGCTGCAGGCTCCCGTCGAGCGCGCCTCCTGAGGGTCGCCGACACGGCGCGAATTCGGCACGACACCGCCGAGACGGCAGAGAATGCGCCGTCTCGGCGGCCTGCGCGCGACGAGAAGTGGGACCCGGCCGCCGACGCCGATGACATGCCGGCGGCCGGGAGTGGAGGCGCGGCTAGATGCCGCGCGCGAGGCGGTAGTAGGCGGCGTTCCAGTCGAGCTCGCGCGAGAACGCGCGCAGGGTGGTGTCGTCGTCGATGATCAGCAGCTCGGTGCGGGCCATGCGCGCGAAGTCCTCGAACGCCTGGATGCCGACCGCGGTGCTCATCACGGTGTGGTGGGCCGCGCCGGCCTCCAGCCACGCAGTGGCCGACGTGCGGAAGTCCGGAGCCGGCTTCCACACGGCGCGACCGACCGGGAGCTTGGGCAGCGGGGCCGACGGCTCCACGACCTCCACGACGTTGGCGACCAGCCGGAACCGGTCGCGCATGTCGGAGAGCGCCACCACGACGGCGGGACCGGGGTCGGCCGTGAAGACCAGCCGCACCGGGTCGTCCTTGCCGCCGATGCCGAGCGGGTGCACCTCGAGGGTCGGCTTCGCGGAGGTGAGCGAGGGCGCGACCTCGAGCATGTGTGCGCCGAGGATGCGCTCGTCGCCGGGCGTCAGGTCGTACGTGTAGTCCTCCATGAGCGACGCACCGCCCGGGAGGCCCGCCCCCATGATGTTCGCGGCGCGTACCAGGATCGCGGTCTTCCAGTCGCCCTCGGCGCCGAAGCCGTAGCCCTCGGCCATGAGGCGCTGCACGGCCAGGCCGGGGAGCTGCTTCAGCGCGCCGAGGTCCTCGAAGCTGGTGGTGAAGGCGCCGAAGCCGCCCTCCTCGAGGAACGAGCGCAGCCCCAGCTCGATCGCGGCGCCGTCGCGCAGCGACTGGTGACGGTCACCGCCTCGGCGGAGCTCGGGTACGACGTCGTACAGGTCCTCGTACTCGGCCACCAGAGCGTCGACGTCGGTGGAGGACGCCGCGGCGACGGCGTCGGCCAGCTCGTTGACGCCCCAGGTGTTCACCTGAACCCCGAACCGCAGCTCGGCCTCGGTCTTGTCGCCCTCGGTGACCGCGACGAAGCGCATGTTGTCGCCGAAGCGCGCGAGCTTGAGCGAGCGCGTCGCCGCCCAGCCCGCGGCTGCGCGCGTCCAGGTGCCGATGCGGGAGGTCACGGCCGGGTCGCTGACATGGCCGACAACGGTCGTGCGAGGGACGCCCAGCCGCGTCTGGATGTACCCGAACTCGCGGTCGCCGTGCGCGGCCTGGTTGAGGTTCATGAAGTCGAAGTCGATCTCACCCCAGGGCAGCTCGACGTTCGCCTGCGTGTGGAAGTGCAGCAGCGGCTTCTGAAGGGCGTCGAGGCCGGCGATCCACATCTTGGCGGGGCTGAAGGTGTGCATCCAGGCGACGAGGCCGATCACGGCGTCGTCGGCGTTGGCCTCCAGCGCCGTACGGCGGATCGCGTCGGAGTCGGTGAGGACGGGCTTCCAGACGACACGCACCGGCACGTCGGAGGACGCGGCGAGCTGGTCGGCGATCGTGCGGGACTGCTCGGCGACCTGCGCTAGCGTCTCGGGGCCGTACAGGTGCTGGCTTCCGGTGAGGAACCAGACCTCGTAGCCGTCGAGTGAGTTGGAGAGCTTCGGCATCAGGAGAGGGATCCTTCCGGGTTCTGTCCGTAGACGTTCTGGTAGCGGTCGAAGAGGCTGTCGATGGCCTCCTGCGGGAGGGGGACGAGCGGGCCGCCCTGACGGGCGATGTGCACGGTTCGGGCGACGTCCTCCGCCATCACCGCTGCCTTGACGGCGTCGCGGGCGTCGCGCCCGATCGTGAAGACGCCGTGGTTCTGCATGAGCACCGCGCGGCTGCGGTGGCCCTGCAGCGTCGCGACGATGCCACGGCCGATCGAGTCGTCGCCGATGATCGCGAACGGGCCGACCGGGATCTCGCCGCCGAACTCGTCGGCCATCGCGGTGATGACGCACGGGATGGACTCGGCGCGCGCGGCCCAGGCCGTGGCGTAGGTGGAGTGGGTGTGCACGACGCCACCGACCTCCGGGAGGTGGCGATAGACGTACGCGTGCGCCGCGGTGTCGCTGGAGGGTGAGCGCTCGGAGCCGAGCGAGCCGGGCACGACCGCGCCGTCGAGGGTGCAGAGGATCATGTTCTCCGGCGCGAGGTGGTCGTAGTCGACGCCGCTCGGCTTGATGACGAACAGGTCCTCACCGGGGACGCGCCCGGAGACGTTGCCGCCGGTCCAGACGACGAGGCCGTAGCGCACCAGCTCGGCGTGCAGCTCGGCGACCTGCTCGCGCACGCGGCGGACCGCGGGGGTCTCGAGGTCGGTGGTCATCGGGCGGCTCCCTTCAGAGCGATCGACTCGACGGCGGCGCGCTCGGCGGCGAGGCCGTCGCGGTACCGGTCGAGGTGGGCGGCGAAGCCGGCGACGTCATCGCGGTGCGGCTCGGTCGTCTCGAAGACGAATCCGCCGAACACGTCACGGTGCAGGTAGCGGTCGAGCGTCACTCCGTCCTGCGCCGCGGGGAGGTAGGCGGCGAGCACCGCGATGCCCCAGGCCCCACCCTCCGACGCGGTCTCGGCGACCGAGACCGGGGCGTCGAGGGCGCCGGCGAGGAAGCGCTGGGCGACCCCCGCGGTGCGGAACATGCCGCCGTGCGCGAACATCCGGTCGAGGGCGACGCCCTCACCGTCGAGCACGCGCATCCCGAGGGCGAGCGTGCCGAATACGCCGTAGAGCTGGGCGCGCACGAAGTTGCCGAGGGTCAGCCGGCTGTCCGGGGTGCGGACCACCAGCGGGCGGCCCTCCTCGAGACCGGTGATCGGCTCGCCGGCGAGGTAGTTGTAGGCGAGGAGGCCTCCGGCGTCGGACTCGCCGGTGAGAGCCTCCCGGAACAGCGTCTCGAAGACGGCGTCGGGCGCGACCGGGGTTCCGGCGGCCTCCGCGAACCGTCCGAACAGCGACGCCCAGGCAGACAGCTCGCTCGCGCCGTTGTTGCAGTGCACCATCGCGACCGGGTCGCCGGCCGGGGTGGTGACCAGGTCGAGCTCGTGGTGCACCTGCTCGAGCGGACGCTCCAGGACGACCATCGCGAAGATGCTGGTGCCCGCGCTGACGTTGCCGGTGCGCGGGGCGACGGAGTTCGTCGCGACCATTCCGGTGCCGGCGTCGCCCTCCGGAGGGCAGAGGGGGATGCCGGGCCGGAGCGCACCGGTCGGGTCGAGCAAGGCGGCGCCCTCGGCGGTGAGCTCGCCCGCGGGGCGGCCGGCGACGAGCACCTCGGGGAGGAGGTCGGCGAGTGCGGGGAGGTCGGTGCGCGTGTGTGCGAGCGCGTCGTAGCGGGCGACCAGGTCGGCGTCGTAGGTGGCCGTCGTCGCGTCGATCGGGAACATGCCGGACGCGTCGCCGACCCCGAGCACCCGGCGACCGGTGAGCCGCCAGTGCACGTACCCGGCGAGCGTGGTGATCGAGTGCAGCCGGGCCAGGTGCTCCTCGCCGTCGATCACGGCCTGGTGGAGGTGCGCGATCGACCAACGCAGCGGGATGTTGACGCCGAACAGCTCGCTCAGCTCGGCGCTCGCGGCGCCGGTGGTGGTGTTGCGCCACGTGCGGAACGGCACCAGCAGCTCGCCGTCGGCGTCGAATGCGAGGTAGCCGTGCATCATCGCGGAGACGCCGATCGCGCCGAAGGTCTGCGGCGCTGCGCCGTGGCGGCGCTCGGCGTCGGCGAGGAGGTCGGCGTAGGCGGCCTGCAATCCGGACCACACGGCGTCGAGGGAGTAGGTCCAGATCCGGTCGACGAACTGGTTCTCCCAGTCGTGGGCGCCGACGGCCAGTACGGTCGCGGGGTCGCCGGCGTCGACCAGGCACGCCTTGATGCGGGTCGAGCCGAACTCGATGCCGAGCGCGGTGCGGCCGGAGAGGATCGCGTCGTGCCATCGGGTGGCGGAGTCGGCTGCCATGGTCGTTCCCACTTCCTTGTGACCGGTCACATTGCTGGGAACGAGCATACACGCGCAGGCGTCGGAGGTCACGTGCGCGCCTCCCACCGTCGAGGGGCACGTAAACGCCCCTCAAGCGCGCCGGAAAGGGCGTTTGCGTGCCCTTCGGCGGCCCTGAAGACCGATCAGGCGGAGTCGCGGACCACCAGCACGGGCGCCACAGGCGCGGCGAAAGCGAGCTCGCGGCCCTCGATCAGCGCCACGAGCCGCGCGACACAGCGGCGGCCCAGCTCGGGGAAGTCCTGCCGCACAGTCGTCAGCGGCGGCGCGAAGAAGGCGGCCTCGGGGATGTCGTCGAACCCGACGAGCGCAAGATCCTCCGGCACCCGGAGCCCGAGCTGCCGGGATGCGTGCAGCACGCCGAGCGCCATCTGGTCGTTCGACGAGAAGATCGCGGTGGGGGCGTCCGGGCGCGCGAGCAGCTCGGCGCCGATGGCCGCACCGGAGGCGGCCGTCCAGTCGCCCTCCCGCGACACCGCGGCCTCCAGCCCGGCGGCCGTGAGCTCGGCGACGAATCCGTCACGCCGGGCGCGAGCCTCCGACCAGTCGCCGGGCCCGCTCAGGTGCGCGATGCGCGTGTGCCCGCGGTCGAGCAGATGGCGGCTGGCGATGCGGCCGCCCTCGAACTGGTCGACGAACACGCCCTCGTCTCCGGCCACGCCTGCTCCGTGCAGTGTCACCGACGGGACGGACAGCGACAGCGCGGCCATGGCATCCTGCACCGCTCGCTGCGGGGCGATCACCACGACGCCCTCCACGGACTGCGCGCCGAGGTGGTCGATGGCTGCCGCGAGCTCGGCGCGGTCGAGGGAGGCCGCGTGCGCGACCGTCACGAAGTAGCCGGCCTCCCGGCCGGCCTGCTCGACCGCGTCGATGCTCGAGGCCGGGCCGAAGAGCGACGACGCGGACGCGGCGAGCACCCCGATGGTGCGTGAGCGTGCCGTGGTCAGCATGCGGGCGGCGCGGTTGGGCCGGAAGTTGAGGGCGGCCATCGCGTTCAGAACGCGCTCTCGCGTCTCCGGGCGGATGCTCGGGTGCTCGTTGAGCACGCGCGACACGGTCTGGCGCGACACGCCGGCCGCCGCCGCGACCTCGCGCACGCCTGGCGCCCGCCCGCTCTCACTCACATCCACACCCTAACGGCCGCCCTCCCGGAGCCCTCATCGCGGACGCGCCCGTGCCCCTCGGCGTCAGTCGGGCGCGTCAGTCGGTCGCGTCAGTCGATGAGGTCGAGCGCAGCGAGGCGCTCGAGGACCGCACGGCCGGCGGGCGGGCAGCGATCGGCGTCGACGGTGGTGACCCAGTGGAGCGCGCCCACTTCGGCCGACGCCTGCGGCTCCGCATCGGTCTCGGCGCGGAAGACCGCCATGTGCACCATCCGACCGTCGGGCTCGCCGTGCGCCAGCGCACGCACCTCGAAGAGCTCGACGAGATCGGCGGGATCGAGGACAAGCGACACCTCCTCGCGCGCCTCCCTGGCCGCGGCTTCCGCCGCCGACTCGCCCGCGTCGATCTTGCCGCCCGGCATGTAGTGGACCTCCCGCCCGCGCGCAGTCACCATGAGCACCCGTCGGTCGCGCACGAGCGCGATGGCCGACACCAGCAGGGGAGGCAAGGTCATGCCTCCACGCTACCGATGGCGCACGCGCACCACCCGCGATGCCATGCTGTGGGGATGATCAGTGCCGACTTCGCCCACCGCTTCGTCGAGCAGTGGCTTGCCGACTGGAACGCCCACGACCTGGAGGCCCTCCTCGGCCACTACACCGACGACGTCGTCTTCACGTCTCCGCTCGCGGAGCGTTTGCTGCCCGGCAGCGAATGGGTGGCTCGCGGCAAGGACGCGCTGCGCACGTACTGGACGGCGGGGCTGGCCGCGTTGCCCGACCTCCGGTTCGAGGTGCTCGACCATTACGTCGGCGCGAGCACCATCGTCATCCGCTACCGCAACCAGAGCGGCGGAGTCGTCTGCGAGGTGCTCGAGTTCGACGGGGAACGGATCGCCCGAGGGCACGGGACGTACCTGGCGGCCTAGACGGCGCACCCGGGTCATGCCCAGGTGCGCCGCCGGCCGGAAGGGCGATCACTGCTGGATGAACGCGAGGAGGTCGGGGTTGATGACGTCGGCGTGGGTCGTCAGCATTCCGTGCGGGTAGCCCTCGTAGATCTTGAGGGTCGAGTTCGGGAGGAGCTCAGCCTGCTTCAGCGACGCATCCTTGTACGGCACGATCTGGTCGTCATCGCCCTGCATGACCAGCACCGGCACGGAGATCGCCTTCAGGTCCTCCGTCTGGTCCGTCTCGGAGAAGGCTTTGATGCCCTCGTAGTGGGCGAGCGCGCTGCCCATCATCCCTTGACGCCACCAGTTGGCGACCACCGGCTCGGAGACGGTGGCGCCAGGGCGGTTGAACCCGTAGAACGGACCCGCGGCCACACCCTGGAAGAACTCGGCCCTGTTCGCGGCCAACGCGTCGCGGAACCCGTCGAACACCGAGATCGGGGTGCCTTCCGGGTTGGCGTCGGTCTGCACCATCAGGGGCGGCACCGCGGAGACGAGTACCGCTTTGGCGACGCGCCCCTGGGGTTCTCCGTACTGGGCGACGTAGCGCGCGACCTGGCCACCGCCGGTCGAATGACCGATGTGGACGGCGTTGCGCAGATCGAGATGCTCGACGACCGCTGATGCGTCGCTGGCGTAGTGGTCCATGTCGTGGCCCGTGCCGATCTGCGACGACCTGCCGTGGCCCCGCCGATCACTGGCGATCACCCGATAGCCCTTTGCGAGGAAGTACAGCATCTGGGCGTCCCAGTCATCGGAGGACAGGGGCCAGCCGTGGTGGAACATGATGGGCTGAGCGTCGTGGCTGCCCCAGTCCTTGTAGAAGATCTCTGCGCCGTCATCCGTGGTCACGAAAGCCATCTCAGTCTCCAGGTTCATGTCGCACCGAGCACGACGGCACGACCGTTCGGTTCGTCTGCTGACTCCGACAGCGTCTCGCGGGCTCCACGTTCCTGTCTAGGACGTTCTGCCGAACGGTGGGCTAACGATCCTCCGCGACCTGCTTCAGTTGCCGTAGGCCCTTCTCGAAGTCGCCGCCGACGAGCCTGTCGAGGTTGAAGATGCGGCTGAAGAACGTCTTGGGACTCTCCATCCGCCAGATGACGCGGGTTCCCTCGCCCTCCACCGTGAGCGAGAACCGGATGAGGCTGTGCGACCGGAACGGGCGTGTGAAGACCAGGTCGATGCTGACGCCGTCGTGCTGCACGTCCTCGATCCGCATGCTGCCGGCCCCGGCCTTGCGGTTGCCGTTCCAGCTGTAGGTGGAGCCGACTGTGCCGGGCGTGCCGGTGTACTCCCGGCTCATGGCGGGGTCGGTGCCCTCCCACGGCGACCACTCCACCCAGCTCGGGAGCTCGGCGATGAGCGGCAGCAGGGCCTGCTGAGGCGCACGGATCGTGTCGGTGCGCTCGACGATGACGGTTCCGGCCATGCGCACACCTTAGCGGCATGGCATGATCGGGCTGTGACCGGGCGAACGATGCTCCTCGACAGCGCATCCCTCTACTTCCGCGGCTTCTACGGCGTTCCCGATACGGTGCGCGCACCGGACGGCACGCCCGTCAACGCGGTGCGCGGGCTGCTCGACATCATCGCCAAGCTGGTGACCGAGTACGGCCCGGATTCGCTGGTCGCCTGCTGGGACGACGACTGGAGGCCGCGCTGGCGCGTCGACCTCATCCCCAGCTACAAAGCGCACCGCGTCGCCCAGGAGGTGCCGGGCGGGATCGACGTCGAGGAGGTGCCGCCCGAGCTGGTGGCGCAGGTCCCGGTGATCCGCGAGGTGCTCAGCGCTCTCGGCATTCCGATCGTGGGCGCCGCCGAGGCTGAGGCCGACGACGTGATCGGCACGCTCGCGACCGGCGCCGCAGGGCCTGTGGACGTCGTGACCGGTGATCGCGACCTGTTCCAGCTGGTGGACGACGAGGCGGACGTACGCGTCGTCTACACGGCGCGCGGAATGAGCAATCTGGAGGTGCTGACCGACGCGGTCGTGGTCGCGAAGTACGGCATCCACGCGCGGCAGTACGCGGACTTCGCGGTGATGCGCGGCGACACGTCCGACGGGTTGCCCGGAGTGGCCGGGGTGGGCGAGAAGACCGCGACCGCACTGCTCACCGAGTACGGCGACCTCACGGGGATCGAGGCGGCCGCCGCCGACCCCGCGTCGGCCATGAAGCCGGCGCTGCGAGCGCGGTTCGCCGCCGCTGTGGACTACCTCGCTGTGGCGCCGACTGTCGTGGAGGTCGTGCGCGACCTCCCTCTCGGAGCCGTCGATGCGCGCCTGCGCGTGCCGACCGCCGAGCAGCGCGCGACTCTCGACGCCCTGGCCGAGCGGTGGGCGCTCGGCGGCTCCCTCGACCGCGCCCTCACCGCGCTCACCTCCGCCGCCGGCTGATCGGGCCGACGCGGCTACTGGGCCGTCGGATCCCAGCGCCAGAGCTCGCGCTGGGCGAGGAGGGCGAGTTCGCGGAGGACGTCGAGGTCGGCCTCCGACTCGGCCGGCCGCCGGGGGGTGCGGCCGAAGACGCACATCGCGCCGATGCGCGTTCCGTCGGGCGCCTCCACCGGGTAGCCGGCGTAGAAGCGCAGGTGCGCGGGACCCGTGACGAGCGCGCTCGACGCGAAGCGCTCGTCGTGCTCGGCGTCGGGCACCACCATCCCGTCGGGCGACTGGAGGGTGTGCAGGCACGCCGACTGCTCGATCGGGATCTCGGCGAGCGATGCTCCGACGGCGGCGAGCGGCCACTCGGTGCGGTCGTCCAGCACCGTGAACATGGCGATCTCGGCGCCGAGGGTTCGCTGCGCGGTGCCGACCAGCCCGGTCAGCCTGCCGTCGCGCTTGTGCTCGGCGAGCCGGAGGCGCTCGATCGCCGCAACGCGGTCCTCGGGCGCGGAGGTGCGATGCTCCTCCTCGATCTCGTGACCGATGAGCGCGGGCGCGAGCGTGTCGGCGATCCGCCGCGCCCAGAAGAGGTAGTCGGCGGGGCTGCGATGGCGGCCGCCCTCGGTCTGGGGCGACGCGGGCAGCGGGACGAAGGTCGCGCCCGCTGCGACGCAGGCGTCCGCGGCGGCGCGGTTGAGGCGTTCGGCGTGCGCCTGCACGAAGGCGCGGAACTCGTCGTCGTAGGGCGGCAGCGAGCGGATGGGCTGTGCGCCCAGCCACGCCACGAGGGGCACGCCGCTCGCACGGACCTCCCGGATCAGCGCCTCGACCCGGGCGCCCCAGTGCGTCGGCTCCACCATCCGCACCGCATCGGAGACCGCCGCACTGAGGATCACGACGTCGTAGCGTCCCACCTCCGCCGAGCGCAGCAGACGCGCCAGTCTGCGCACCCCGGCCGACGGGTCGGCGACCACGTCGACGACCACGCCGCGGCCGGTCGTCGCACCCACCGCACGTGCCACCGCGCCCGGCAGCGCCAGATCGTGGCTGCCGACGCCCCAGCCGACCACCGGGCCGGAGCCCGCGAGCAGCACACGCAGGCTCGCGCGCCCGGCGACGAACGCCTGCGGGGAGTCCGCCGGCCGTGCCAGCCCCTGGCGCACGCCGCCGACGCGCAGCAGCCGGAGGCGCGCGGCGAGCCGCCGTGATGCGCTCAGCCGGACGTCCTCCACTCGATCGACCGTATCCCGGTCGGCGTCGTGGAGGTAGCACCCCGCCGGTGCTGCGCGGACATACCGACAGGTACGTTCACGCAGCCCGGCGGGCCTGCGGCGACGTCACGGGAGGATGTGGCCGGCGAGGCGGAACAACCGGTACCACTCCTCGCGCGTGAGCGGCACGTCCGAGCCGGCCGCGGCCTCCTGCACCCGGCCCGGGTTCGTCGTGCCGAGCACGACCTGCATGTTCGCCGGGTGGCGGGTGATCCAGGCGGTCGCGATGCCTGTCGGGGTGATCCCGTAGCGCGCGGCGAGCTCGTCGATCGCGTCGTTGAGCTCGGCATAGTTCTCGCGGTCGCCGAGGAACACGCCGTCGAAGGAGCCCTTCTGGTACGGAGACCAGGCCTGCAGGGTGATGTCGTGCAGGCGCGCGTAGTCGAGGATGCCGTTGTCGCGGTCGATCGACTGGTCGAGCGCGACCATGTTCGCGGCGACGCCCTGGGCGATGATCGGCGAGTGCGTGATGCTCAGCTGCACCTGGTCGACGCCGAGCGGCTGCCGGACCCAGCGGCGCAGCAGCTCGATCTGGCCGGGGGTCTGGTTGGAGACACCGAAGGCGCGCACCTTGCCCGCGGCCTCCAGCTCGTCGAACGCCGCTGCGACCTCCTCGGGCTCGACGAGGGTGTCGGGGCGGTGCAGCAGCAGGATGTCGAGGTAATCGGTGCGGAGGGCGGCGAGCGACTCGTCGACCGTGGCGAGGATGTGCTCGCGCGAGAAGTCGAAGTAGCCGTCGCGGATGCCGACCTTCGACTGGATGATCACCTGATCGCGCTGCGACGCCGGGATGGCGCCCGCGTCGCCGAACCGGGTCTCGCACCCGTGCCGCTCGTCGCCGTAGATGTCGGCGTGGTCGAACATCGTGATGCCCGCGTCGCGCGCCGTTCCGACGAGCGTCCGGATCTCCTCATCGCTGAGCGGGGTGATCCGCATCAGGCCGAGGATGACGTTGGAGGCGGGGATGGGGACGTTCGGGAGCCTGAGCGTTTTCATGCCTCCATCTAACCCCTCGTCAACCCCCTGGAAAGGTTGGACGATGAGACTAGCGTCCATAGTCCGGGATCGGGCCCGGCAGTTGGTAGGAGGGGACCGATGACGATCACGGCAGCGGCGAGGACAGCGGTCGACGGGTTCCGGCAGGAGACGCAGCTCGGGAAGCGGCCTCCGCAGAACCACGGTTTCGTGGTGCACGCCCTCGGGCGCGACTTCACGGTGAGCGACGAGATGGCACGCATCTTCCTGCACCAGGTCGAGAGGCTGGTGGAGACGGACTCCTCCGCGCTGGTGGTGCTGCGGCATGCGCACGGCGTCGAGTTGCTGATGGTGAGCGACGACCGGTCGTTCTCCATCCGTCCGGCGACACCGGTCGATCACGGCCTCGCGCCCGCGTCGTATCCTCGGATGCGTGGATGACCAGCGCGCCGACGAGGAGGCCGTAGCCGGCATCCGGAGCGCTCTCGACGTCGCCGCGCGGCGCCTCGCGGAGGCCGGCGCCCGCGACGAGGCGCTCGGGGTGCTCGTGCCGCGCAGGCGTACGCTCGGCATCCCGCGCGAACCGGTGCTCAAGCCGTTGGGCCGGGTCTGGAGGCTCGGCGTGCTGCTGCTCGGCGCCGACCGTGCTCTGTACGCCACCGGCCAGCTCGTGCGGGCGACGCCTCCCGGGCGCACGCAGTACGTGTCGGTGTCGGCCGAGACCCGTCGCGCCTATCGCGCGGCGGCAGAGCGCGGGCACTTCCGCGACGGCGAGACCGTCGACTTCGACGCCCCGGGGATCGAGCTGACCGTGGATGCTCTGCGCGGCTCGGCCGGGCCGCTGCTGCTGCACGACGGGAGGCCGCTCGTGCGCTGGAGCGCCGCCTCCGCACAGACCGTCGACTTCCATTCATACCTGGCGGAGCGTGTGGAGCTGCTCGCCCACCCGCCCGACGGCGCCTGACCGCCTCCGCCCTCCGGTCTCAGGCCTCCGTCGGAGTGGTGCCGGTGTTCTTCCCGGTGACCTCGTCGAGCTTGTCGGACGCCTTGCCCACGGCCTCCGACACCTTGTCCCCGAGGTCGGACGCGGCGCGCCCGGCGAGGTCGCGAACGTCACCCGCCACCTTCTGCACCGGGTCGGAGTCGGAGAATCCCTGCCACTTGCGCCGCATGTTCTCGTAGGCGCCGCGGCCGGCGCGCGACCCGATCACGAACCCGACGGCGACTCCCGCAACAAAGATGATGAGCTTCATGCGCAGCACCGTACGCGCGCCACGGCGAGCGCGACAGGGGCAGAATGAGGCTCGTGACGCGACCGATGACGGGCGAGAGCGACGCCGTGACCGGCTTCGAGCGCGCTGTCGCGGCCTGGACCGCCCGTCGCGAGCGTCGGAGGAGTGCAGAGCTGCAGTCCCCGCCCGCCGAGGTCACCGCCGCCGTGCTGGTGGAGGGCGCGAGCGACGCTGCCGCGCTCCATGCGGCGGCCGAGACCCTCGGTCTCGTTCCGGCGGCGGCGGGCGTCGCCATCCTGCCGATGGGTGGCGCGATGAGCGTGCGGTGGTTCGTCGGCGCCCTGGCGCCTGCCGGCGTTCGCCTCCACGGCCTGTGCGACGAGGGCGAGGCGGGGTTCTTCCGCCGCGCCGGGCTCCACGACGACGAGATCGCGGTGTGCCGGCCGGATCTCGAGGGCGAGCTGCTGAGGGCGCTCGGAATCGAACGGGTGGAGGCCGTGCTCGCACGCCGAGGCGACCTCGGGCTGTTTCGCACGTTCCAGCGCCAGCCGGCGCAGCGCGGGCGTGAGGTGACAGCCCAGCTGCACCGCTTCCTGGGCACGACCTCCGGTCGCAAGGAACTGTACGGCCGGCTGCTCACCGCCGAGCTCGCGGCGCCGGAGCTCCCCACGCCGTTGCGCGACGCGCTCGCCGGCCTCTGACGCGTCGGGCCCTTAGGGTGGACGGCATGGTCTCCACTCCTCCCGAGCTGCTCGACAGGCTCGCGCTGCTCTTCGCCGCGCGCGACCGCGAGAACATGGCGCCGACCGTCGCGGCCCTCCTGGAGGTGCTCGACGAGCATCCCGACGACCCCCATGTGCTCTACGAAGTCGGCGGCTCGTACGACACCGCGGGCGAGGAGGACACCGCGGCCGGCTACTACGCGCGGGCACTGGCAGCCGGCCTCGAAGGCGACACCCTCCGCAAGTGCCTGTTGCAGTACGGCAGCACGCTGCGCAACCTCGACCGGTTCGACGAGTCGCTGACGGTACTCGACCGCGCCCGCAGCGAGTTCCCGGACTCCGAGTCGGTGCAGGTGTGGCACGCGCTCTCGCTGCACGCCGCAGGACGCAGCGACGCCGCGGTCGCCGAGCTCATGGAGCTGGCGGCCGACCGCATCCGCACCCCTGACCTGCTGCGCTACGAAGCCGCTGTGCGCGGCAACGCCGGGTACCTCCGCTCGCTCGACCGCGCCTAGGCTGACGGGATTCAGGCGAGGAGCGCCGCGATGATCAGAAGCGCAGGAACCGCGAAGAGCGTAGTGAGGAGCACGATGTCTCTCGCGATCGGCATCCCGCGCTCGTAGCGCGCGGCGAAGTTGTACACGTTCTGCGCGGTCGGCAGAGCGGCGAGCGCCACGGCCGCGAAAAGCGCGTGACCCTCCAGCCCGAAGGCGTACTTCGCCGCCAGGAACGCGATCAGCGGCATGCCGACGACCTTCAGCGCCACGGCGGACACGATCTCGGCCCTGCCCTGACCGGCCTGCAACGGACGCGACCCGTGCAACGACATCCCGAAGGCCATCAGGACGAGCGGCACCGCCGCCCCGCCGATCAGCTCGAACGGCTGGTAGACGGCATCGGGCAGGTGCACGCCGGACACGTCCACGAGGATGCCGAGCACCGACGCGATGATCATCGGGTTGCGCACCGGCTGGGTGACGATCGACCACACCGAGACGGTGCCGCGGCTGGTGACGTCGAGGACGGTGAGCGCGATCGGCGCGAAGACGATCAGCTGCAGCAGCAGTACGGGTGCCACGAACGACGCGCTCCCGAGCACGTAGACGGCGACCGGGAGGCCGATGTTGTTGGCGTTGACGTAGCCGGCGCCCAGGGTGCCGATGGTCGTCTCCGCGGCCGGCCGGCGGAAGAACAGCCGGGAGAGCAGCACGAACAGGCCCGCCGAAACGACGGCGGCGATCGCCGCCACCAGCAGCTGGGTCGAGAAGACGACCTTGAGATCGGCGTGCGCCAGCGTCACGAACAGCAGCGCCGGGTTGGTGATGAAGAACGCGATCCGGTTGAGGACGAACGGAGCGGCCGGACCGCCGACGCCGAACCTCCCTGCGATGTAGCCGACCAGGATGACGAAGGCGATGATCCCGAATCCGGTCAGCACTCCAGCCATCGCGGCGCGGTCTCCTCTCGCAGTCCCTGTGGACCCGTCTCCGTCGATCCTGTCAAGAACTCCGTGGATCTCGCGCCACCGCGCGGTGCCGACCGCGAGCTGCTCGTCCCCGGCGTGCCGCGACGGCGCCGCCGTTCCGCCGGGCGGAGAGCACGAGCACGCCGATCCCGGTGCCGATCAGCGCTCCGAGGGTGTTGGCGATCACGTCGTCGATCGTGGCGAACCGGGCGGGGAGGAAGAAATGCTGGGCGACTTCGATCGCGACGCTGCACAGGAGGCCGACGATGGGGGCGACCCACCAGCGCCTCGGCCCCACGATGAGCACCACGAGCACGGCCGGGATGACGAAGAACGCCACGTTCGCGGTGAACTCGATCACGTTGTAGGCGTCGATCGGGCGCACCCCGAACCCTTTCAGAGCGACCAGAACGCGGACCAGAGCCCGATCGAAGGGCCTGTCGACCGGGGAGGGCCAGAGCCCGATGACGGCGACGAAGGCCGAGTAGCCGAGTAACGCGACGATCGCTCCGGCCCGGATCCGTCGGTCGAGTGGCATCTGGACAGACTACGTTCACGGCATCCAGGATTCCTGTGCGTCAGACCTCAGATGTTCGACCCCCGACGCATCCGGCCGCCGCGTGCGACGCGCACAGCGATGGCGACCAGCAGGATCAGGACCCCCGCCGCCAGCGCGGTGACCGCGACGACGTCCTCCTGGAGGCCGCCCTGTGCACGCGCGACCGCGATCCAGACGAGTCCCCACGCCGCGGCGAACGCGGGCGCGAGCCGGCCGCGATCCCAGATGGCGAGCGCGCACCCGAGCAGGGCGACGACGACCAGCAGCCCGATCGCCCAGAGCGACGGGCTCACGCCGAAACCGGTGAAGCCGGCCGTCGGGAGCCAGGCGGCGATGTTCGCGACGGTCGCCACCATCACCCAGCCCAGATAGAGGCCGACCGTTCCGTCGAGCAGCACCGCGTCGGCGGTGGTCTCTCCCGGGTCGCGACGGAGTCGCGCGAAGGCGACGGCGAGCACGACGAGCAGTACCACGATGACCGGCACGCTCAGGGCGAGGAGCCCGGCCTGAACGCTGAGGATCCATGCGGCGTTCAGCAGCAGGGAGGCGACGATCCAGTAGCCCACCGCGCGCTGGCGGCGGCGTGCGGCCTGCGAGGGGAGGGCCTGCCAGATCGAGTAGCCGGCGAGCCCGGCGTAGATGACCGACCAGATCGCGAAAGCCGCGCCGGCCGGCGCGACCAGCGTCGCGTCGGACGCGAGCGCGCCGCCCGCGACCTCCGGAATCGGTCGGCCTCCCGCGAGCCCCGAGCCGTACGCGGCACCCGCGAGCGCGATGACCATCGCGGCGATCACTCCGCTCTGCCGCACGCGGTCGGCGGCGGTCGGACGCGTCGTTCCGAGCGGCAGCCTTCGGGCCAGGCTGGTCATGGCGCACACGGTACCCCCGTTGCGCTCGCGCATCCATCCGTCCCGACACGCCGCGACGGCGGCCGTCCCGACGGCGTGTCGGCACGAATCGGCCGGTCAGGGGGCCCGGGTGGCGATGACGACGGTGGCGTCGAGGTCGTCGTCTTCGACGGCGCGTGCGGTGAACCCTGCGGCGTCGAAGAGCGCAGCGGTGCGCGCCGACTGCTCACGGCTCGTCTCGATCACGACCGCGCCTGCCGGGGCGAGCCATCCCCGCGACTCCACGGCGATGCGGCGATGGAGGTCCAGGCCGTCCGCGCCACCATCCAGTGCGACGGCAGGCTCGTAGAGACGGGCCTCCGGAGGCATCAGTGCGATCGCGTCGGTCGGCACGTACGGCGCGTTCACCGCGACGACCGCGATCCCGCCGCGCAAAGCGTCCGGGAGCGCCGCGAAGAGGTCGCCGACGAACACGCGATCGGGCGGGAGGTTCGCCCGGGCGGCGCGCACAGCGGCCGGATCGACATCGGCCGCATAGACGACAACGCCGGGAACCCGTGCAGCGACGACAGCGCCGATCGCTCCGGCGCCGCAGCAGAGATCGAGCACGATGTCGCCGGGCTGTGCGAGCCCCGCGGCCTGGGCGGCGAGCAGCTCGGTGCGCCGCCGCGGCACGAACACACCGGCGTCGACGTGGATGCGCATGCCGCCGAACTCCGCGAAGCCGAGCAGCGGCTCGAGCGGCTCGCCGTCGACGCGGCGCGCGACCAGCGCTTCGAGCTCCTCCGGCGTGCGCGCGACCTCCACCAGCAGCGCGGCCTCGTCCTCGGCGAAGACACAGCCGGCCGACCGCAGCCGTGTCACGATCGCCTCGTTCTCGCCGCCTCCGCTCACGCCCTCATGCTAGGGCTCGCACCGAGAGACGCGGTGCTCAGGACGCCGGATACGGGGAGGCCGAGAGCAGGCGCGCGAGGTGCGCCGCATTGCGAGCCGCAGCGGCCGTGGCGCTCGCGACCGCCTCCGGCGTCTCGTCGAGATCCTTGTAGTCGACGGTCTGCATCGCCTCGCCGTTCCAATACGTGGACCCCTGCGACGGAATGCTGAAGCCGACGTCGCCCAGTGCCTGGTAGAGGTCGGCGACGATGGCGTGCGCGCCGTCTTCGTTGCCGACCACGCCGACGATCGCGACTTTGCCCTCGACAAGAGGGCGCCCGTGCTCGTCGGTCTCGGACAGCTCGGCGTCGAGCCGCTCGAGGGCACGCTGCGCGACCGATGAGAGATGCCCCATCCAGGTCGGTGTGACCAGCACCAGGATGTCGGACGACACGATCTGCTCCCGAATGCGCGGCCACTGGTCGCCGTCTCCTTCGTCGAGCGTGACGCCCGGCCGGATGTCGTAGTCGGCGAGGCGGACGGCGGTGCCGGTCACCTCGTGGAGGGCGAGCTGGTCCAGCAGCTGCCGCGCCAGCAACTGACTGCTCGACTCCGCAGGAGACGGTTTGAGGGTGCAGACCAGCGCGAGAGCGCTCAGCCTGTCGGTCCGGATTGCGCTGCTTTCGTCCATGGCGCGCACGCAACCCGGCAAAGCCCGATAAAGCAACCCCCCTCGCCCGACCTTGACCGCGCGCGGCTCGCCCCGTACGAATGGGATATGAAGCGGATCCACTACGCGAGCGGCTCGCTGCTGACCGGCGACGACATCGCGGACGCGGTCATACGATACGCGGCCACGCTCGCAGAGAACTCCACGGCAGCGGAGGTCCGGGCGCCCGCGATCCTCGACAACGGCGACGTCGGGGAGGCCCTGATGCTTCTCGGTCCTGCCAGCCAGATCCTCGCGGAGACCGAGGCGTACGACGGCGCGGAACTGCGCGCGGACGGTTTCGTGACCGACCTCGACGAGCGCATGGCCGCCTTGGGTCCGCGACGGGCGACGTTCGTCCACGAGGGCACAGAAGAGGTCGAAGGGCTCGATATCGACCTGCTGTGAAGTCCTCGGCCCGATCCAGCTGTGCACTGGCGCAATACCGAGGGCCGCGTACTATTCGGCCAGAGGGCGAGATTCCGGGGAGTTGAGCATGCAGGTGTTCCACGTCTACATCGACGAGCTGCGCTTCACGTTCGTCGATCGAGAGCCGGTCGACGAACTCAAGCGGCGCATCATCGAGGCCAGCCGCAGCGCAGGCGACTTCGTTGCGATCACTCAATCGAGTCGGCCGCCGAGTGAGATCTTCGTGACCAGCCAGACGCGCGTGCGCATCGAGACCGCCAGCATCCCCCGAGAACCGGTCGCCGCGAGCGAGCACGAGGAGGACGACTCCTTCTGGTTCGACTTCGACTCCCTCACCTGAGGGGTCGCCCCAACCTCGGATCATGTCCACCTCGCTCTGGCTTCAATCCGCCCCCGACATCCCGAGCGACCCGTTCGAGCCGGACGGCGCGTACGACGTCGTGATCGCGGGTGCGGGACTGACCGGACTCGCGACCGCCGTCATGCTCGCGCGCGGCGGGACCCGGGTGTGCGTGCTCGAGGCGCGCACCGTCGGTGCGGTGACCACCGGCAACACGACGGGCAAGATCAGCCTGCTGCAGGGCACGCAGCTGTCGCAGATCCTTCGGTTCTCGTCCGAGCGCGTTCTCGCGGCCTACGTGGACGGCAACACGGCAGGGCGGGGCTGGCTCCTCGACGCCCTCGACACCTATCGGGTGCCGTACGAGGTGCGCGACGCGTACACCTACGCGACCACGCTCGACGGTCTCGACCGCTTGGACGCCGAACTGCGCGCCGCCCGCGTGGCCGGCCTGCCGGTGTCGGAGGAACGGGTGTGCGAGCTGCCCTTCGCCGTGGAGGGCGCGCTGATCCTGCGCGGCCAGGCCCAGGTGCACCCGATGCGGGTGCTGGCCGCTCTGGCCGGCGAACTGCGGCAGCGGGGAGGCCGCATCGTCGAAGGCGAACGGGTCACCGACGTCTCGGCGGCCGAACCCGTGGTCGTGACCAGCACCTCCGGACGCACGACCGCGGATGCCGTCGTCCTCGCGACGGGCACGCCGATCCTCGACCGCGGTCTCTACTTCGCCAAGGTCGAACCGCACCGGTCGTACGTCGCGGCGTTCCGCGTGCCCGGCCCGATCCCGCAGGGCATGCACCTGTCGGCCGAGACGCCCTCACGGTCGCTGCGGACGGCCCGGGACGACGACGGCGAACTCCTCCTGGTCGGAGGGAACGGCCATCCGGCCGGCCGTGGCGGCTCGACCGCCGGGCACCTCGCAGATCTGACTTCGTGGGCGGAGCTGACCTTCCCCGGCGCCGAGCGGACGACCTGGTGGGCGGCGCAGGACTACCGGTCGGCCAACCGCGTGCCGTTCGTCGGCTGGCTGCCGCGCGGGAGGGGCCGGATCTTCCTGGCGACCGGATACGACAAGTGGGGGCTGGCCAATGCGGCCGCAGCCGCTCTCAGCCTGACAGCCGACCTGACCGGGGCCGAGCCTCCGGAGTGGGCGAGGACGCTGCACCACCGTGTCACGCGCCCGATCGACCTCGTCGACGGCGCTCGCGCGAACGCGTCCGTCGGGCTGGAGGCGGCGAAGGGCTGGGCGGCGGCCGAGACCGCAGGCGCGATCGGGGAGGCGGCTCCGGCCGAAGGGACGGGGGTCGTCGGCCGGCGGGGCGTCGCGCCGGTGGCCGCGTCGACCGTCGACGGCAGAACGTGCACGCTCAGCGCGGTCTGCACGCATCTCGGCGGCATCGTGCGCTGGAACGACGCCGAGCGGTCGTGGGACTGCCCGCTGCACGGCTCCCGGTTCGCGCCGGACGGCGCCGTTCTCGAAGGTCCGGCGGTCGAGCCGCTGGGCCACGCGTGACGCCTGCGCCCCGAGCGATCCTCACGCCGCGCGCGAGCGGCTATAGCTTGACCACCTCTCATCCAGTATCGTCGCGGGCATGAGCAATCCTGAGGACGAGAACACGCCGCGGCCCGCAGAGGGCGGCGACCAGAACGGCGCCATCCCGCCGGCGTCCGAGCCCGCGACGCCCGCGGAGCCGGTCAGCGACGCGCCGCCCGCGCCTCCCGCGCCGCCGGCACCTCCCGCGCCGCCTGTCACGCCCGAGCCCGCCGCACCGGCCGCTCCCGCCGGCGGTTTCCCTGCCGCTCCTCCCGCGCCTCCGGGGGCCTTCCCGGCATACGGTGCGGCGCCGACCGCGCCCGTGGAGCGCCCGACCACCATCCCGACGACCGTCAACGCGGCGTTCTGGCTGTACATCGCCAGCGCCGTGCTCGCCGTCGTCGGCGGCATCATCACCGTGACCACCGCCGGCAGCAACCGCGCCGCCGCGATCCAGCAGCTGCAGAACTCCGGCACCGATCTGCACGGCCAGAGCGCCGAGCAGCTCGTGAACGCCTTCATCGCGTTCGCGATCGGCTGGTCGATCGTCACGCTGATCTTCTGGGCGATCGTGTTCGTCCTCTTCGCGTTCCTCATGCGGCGGGGAGCCAACTGGGCCCGCATCGTGCTCACGGTGCTCACCGCGCTCTCGCTGCTCAACGTCCTCACCTCGTTCGGTGTCGGCGCCCTGCAGGTCATCCTCTCGATCGTCGCCGTCATCCTCATGTGGCTGCGCCCGTCGAGCGCATGGTTCGCCGCGATCAAGGCATCCAAGGCGCCGCGCGCGTAATCCACCGCGCACTGCTCACCAAGGACCCGTGGCCATCAGGCCGCGGGTCCTTCGGCATTCACCGAGGTCGGCACCCCCTGACCAGAAGCCGGCGGGGGCGTACCGTGCGGGCTGCACGACGGAAGGAGCACACCATGCCCGGACGGGAATCCTCGCTGAAGGACCAGGAACTCTACGAGAAGCTCCGCGACGAGGGCGACTCGAAGGGAGAAAGCGGCACGCATCTCCAACGCAGCGGCCGCCCGCGGACGCAAAGCGGTCGGCCGCAAGGGCGGCGAATCCGGATCGTACGACGACTGGACCGTGCCCGAGCTCAAGAAGCGCGCGAAGGAGCTGGGGCTGAGCGGCTACTCGAAGAAGAACAAGGCGGAACTCGTGAAGGAGCTCCGCAACCACTGACCGCGGCCCGTGCCCCGCGGCCACGCCGGCGGCGCCCGGAACGCGTACACTCGCGCCATGGACCTGCGCGACGTGGCCGCGGACCTGTACGGGGTCGCTCCCGCGGAGTTCGTCGCGGCACGGGCTGCCGCGGCCTCCGGCGCGGATCGCGAGCTGCGCGCCGACATCAAGGCACTGCGCAAGCCGACCGCCTCCGCTGCCGCGGTGAACGCGCTGACGCGCAGGGACCCGCCGCTGATCGACCACCTCCTCGCCCTCGGCGACCGCATGCGCGACGCGTTCGCCGCCCGCGATCGCGACGCCATCCGCGAGGTGACGCGACAACGGCAGCGCCTCCTGCAGGCCGCACTACGCGACCTCGACGCCAGCCCGACTGTGGCCAGGGAGGTCGAGGAGACCCTCCAGGCCGCCGTCATCGATCCTGCAGCGGCGGCGGCGGTGCGCAGCGGGATGCTCGTGCGCGCGCTGGAGTCGACGGGCGTGGAATCGGTCGACGTCTCCGAGGCAGTTGCAGTGCCGCTCGACGAATCGGAGCTGGCTGCGCGGCCGGCCCCGGTCGTGGAGGCCGCGCCGCGCCGAGCGGCGTCGAAGCCGAAGGACGAACCCGAGGCCGAATCGGCGCCGGAGCCCGGGCCCGCCGAATCCGCCAGCGACCGCCGGGAGCGTCAGCGCGCTATCCGGGCGGCGGAGCGGGCGCTCGAACGCGCGCGCGGCGAAGCGGACGCCCTCGACGACGAACTCGACGAGGAGGTCGACCGTCGCGCCGACCTGGAGGCGGAGCGCGCCGACCTCGACCGCCGGCTGCAACGCACCGAGGCGGAGCTGTCGGAGTCGAAGGCAGCCGAGCGGCAGCTGAGGAAACGCATCCCCGAGTTGCAGAGAGCGGTGCGCGACGCCGAGCGCGCGCTTGACGAGGCCCGCGGCGACTGACCGCTACGGCAGGTGGTGACCGACCTCGTCCTCGGACATCACGACCATGCCTCCGGTGCGCTGCGACGTGTGCATGAGCGCCTCCAGCCACTGCGAGTTGATCGCCGGCGGCCGGCTACCGGAGAACTGGAACGCGAGCGGGATCTCGCGGCTGATCCAGAGCGAGACGCGCCCGGAGCCCTGCTCGACAGGCACATCCCAGTTGAGGAGGAAGCTCTCGTGCCTGCGCAGTTTGGCGACGATCGCGAGCTTGACGTGACTCAGCACGCGGTCGTCGAGGTCATATTCCTGACCTGCGCCGTAGAGGAGTTTTCCCATGACCCCAATAGTGCCTTACGCATGGTCCTTCTGCGCAGATGAAGAAAGGGGATTGACACCGATGCCAAACGCCTATATTGCTTCAGTTTTCGAGGAATCTCAGCAGCAGAGGCAGGAACGCGCGCAGCGCGCCGTCGTCTCCGGCGGCCGCCAACGCTTCGCCCAGGTAGTCGCCATGGACGCCGGGGACGATCAGCAGGCGCGCATCCGGTAGCAGTTCGACCAGGTCGACGAAATGCCCGGTCCGGACGACATCGGCGTCGGCGCCGACGACGAGGGTCGGCGCCGAGACCGACGCGATCAACTCGTCGGGGAAGTCGGCGAAACCGAGCATCAGCTGCCGGTCGAGCTCGAACATCCGCCGCGCGTGCTGGGGGTCCCGGCTCACGGCGACATCCGCCTCCGCGTACACCGCAGGCAGGTCCTCGAAGCGACCGGCCTCCAACCCCTCCCAGAAGCCGTCGACCATAGCCTCCCGGCGCACCGGCGTGGAGGCGAGGACGAGCCGGCGCACCCGCGCCGGATGCCGTGCGGCGAGCTGCAAAGCCACCTGGCCGCCGTTGCTGAAGCCGAGCACGTCGACGGGCGCGAGCCGCAGTTCGTCGAGCACCGCCGCGACGTCGTCGGCCGACTCCTCGAACGACGGCTCCCGGTCACCCGCGGCCGTGCGGCCGTGCCCCTGCAGTTCCACGGCGAGCAGCGAACGGCTCCGCTCGAGCAGAGGGATCAGCATCCCCCAGTTCGACGGGATGGTGGAGCCGCCGCCGTGGATGAGCAGCAGCGGAGGGTGCGGCGAGTCCTCGTCGCCATGCCACTCGCGGTGCAGTCGGATGCGTGTCACCTGCCAGACGCTACCCCTCGCGAACTTCTGCTGGCAATCCGGCAAAAGGCCTTCGGCACGCGCTGCGAAGTGGTTAGGCTGGATGCGTTCGCGCGCATCGAATACCAGGCAAGGAGGCCTTCACAGGTCATGTCCCATCCACTCGCTGTCGCTGCGATCGGTTTCTGGCACGTGCACGCGGGCGATTACGCGCGCGCCGCTCAGAACCATCCCGGAACCACCCTCGTCGCCATCTGGGACGACGATCCCGAACGCGGTAGGGCCGCCGCCGAGCAGTTCGGCGTCGAGTTCGTCGCCGATCTCGACGAGCTGCTGGCCCGCGACGGGCTCGACGCCGTCACCGTCACCACCTCCACCGATCAGCACCGCGACGTCATCGGCCGCGCGATCGCGGCGGGCAAGCACGTCTTCACCGAGAAGGTGCTCGCACCGACCGTCGAGGAGGCCGACGAGCTCGTCGCCGCCGCCGACGCGGCCGGGGTGTCGCTCGTGGTCTCGCTGCCGCGGCTGTACCACGGCTACACGCTCGCCATCCAGCGCGTGCTCGACGAGGGCACGCTCGGCGAGCTCGCGTACAGCCGGGTCCGGCTCGCCCACGACGGGTGGATCGCCGGCTGGCTGCCCGACCGCTTCGGCCATCCCGCGGAGGCCATCGGCGGTGCGCTCACCGACCTCGGCTGCCACCCGGCCTATCTGACCCGGCTCTTCCACCGGAGCGAGCCGACGCGCATCACCGCGACCTACGGCAGCGTCACCGGCCGGGAGGTCGAGGACAACGCGGTGGTCACCGCCGAGTTCGACGGCGGCCGGATCGGCGTGTTCGAGGCGAGCCTCGTGCAGGGCCAGGGCGACTTCACGATCGAGCTGCGCGGCACGCAGGGCGCGCTCACGTACGGCGCGGCCGGTGGAGGCCTCCTGGTCGACACCGGCGACGGCTGGCGCGAACTGCCGCTGCCCGACGACGAGCCGGGCGCGTTCGACGAATGGGTGCGGCGCATCCACGACGGCAGCAGGGCCGACGCGAATCTCGACCACGCGCTCGCACTCACGCGCACGGTCGTCGCCGCGAACGCCTCAGCGGCGGCGCACGCCGCCGTGACGCCCGCCCTCCCGGTCGCCTCGCGCTGACCATCCACTGCCGAGGGGCACCTAAACGCCCCTAAAACCGGCTTTTGGGGGCGTTTGCGCGCCCCTCGATCATTCGAATTCTTTGGAGACTTCCGTTATGTCCAGCAACACTGTTCGCATCGGCCTCATCGGCGCCGGCGGCATCGCCGGCGCCCACCTCGAGGGCTACCTGCGCAACCCCGACACGATCACCTTCGCCGCGGTCGCCGATCCGGTGCGCGAGAGCGCCGAGAAGCGCGCCGACGGCACGGGCGCGGCCATCTACGCCGACTACCGCACCATGCTCGCGGAGGCCGACATCGACGCCGTCGACATCTGCCTCCCGCACCACCTCCACAAGGACGCCATCGTGGCGGCCGCCCGTGCGGGCAAGCACATCCTGTGCGAGAAGCCGCTCTGCCTGACGCCGGAGGAGGCCGCCGAGGTGTCCGCCGCCGTCGAGGAGGCCGGGGTCACGCTGATGTGCGCGCACAACCAGCTGTTCCTCCCGGCGGTCGCCCGCGCCAAGGAGCTCATCGACGCCGGCGAGCTCGGGCGCGTGTACGAGGTGCGCACGACCGACTCGTTCTTCAACGACTTCGACCCGGCGAACATGGGCTGGCGCGCGCACGCCTCCACCTCCGGCGGCGGCGAGCTGATCGACACCGGTTACCACCCGACCTACCTGCTGCTGCACCTGGCGGGCGGCGCTCCCGTAGAGGTCACGGCGATGCTCGCGACGCACCGGCTCGCGTTCATGGAGGGCGAGGACTCCGCCACCGTGCTCGTGCGGTTCGACAACGGCGTGATCGGCACCGTCGTCACCAGCTGGGCGTACGAAGCAGCTCCGGGCACCGAGAAGTTCTCGGCGGTCGGCGAGCTCGGAAGCCTGAGCAGCGACGGCACCACGCTGACCCTGAAGAAGCGCGGCGAGGCGGAGGCGACCGTCATCGAGCTGGAGCCCGTGCACCAGTTCGGCGAGGAGCTGGACCACTTCGCGCGCAGCATCCTCGACGGCACGCGCCCCCTTCACACGCAGAAGGAGGGCATCGAGGTGCTGGGCATCATCCTCGGCGCCTACGAGTCCGCCCGCACCCGCTCCGTCGCGGCCATCCCTGCGCTGAGCACGACGCGCTGACCACCCCCGGGCCGTGGCGGCATCCCCGCTGCGGCCCGGGCGCAGCCTCCTGCCATGGACCCGTTCCCGCTGCATCTCTGTTCCCAAAGGGTGCGCGTTGGGGTTAAAGTGACGCATGAGCACTCCGAGGGCGGGGGGCCAGATCAGCGGTCCCGAGCACCCGCGACATGACGATTTCGTCGCGGTGCCCTACCTGCGTCAAGGCCAGCTCATCTCGCTGATCCGCTGGACTCAGGTCAACGGCGAATGGCGCTACACCACGATGCTCGCCCAATACCTCCACCGCGACGAGGAGAGCTGGTACCTCGTCATCAACGGCCAGCGCGCGAAGATCAGCCGATCCGAGTGGGCCATCTTCAACTGAGACCGGATTCCGAAGCCTCATGTGCGGGCGTACTGTCCGTCGCGTGAACGACACGGACTCGAAGACGACCTCCGACGACAAACGGGCACGACGTGTCGCGCCCGAGCACCGCTGGCCCGCCGTGATCGGGACCGTCGTCGCCCTCGGGGCATACGCCTTCCTCCCCAGTGTCGTGCCGCCGATCGCCCGCTGGGCAGTGGTCGGGGTGTGCGTCCTGACGCTGGTGGCGCTGGTCGTCTACAACCCGCACCACCTGACGCGCGAGTCGAAGTGGTCGCGGCGGGCCGAGATCTCGCTGTCGGTGCTCATCCTCGCCGCGAACCAGGTCGCCTTCGTCGAGACGATCGTGAGGCTGCTGAACAAGCACGGTAACGGCTCCGAGCTGCTGCTCGCCTCCCTGCAGGTCTGGATCACGAACGTGATCGCGTTCGGCCTCGTGTACTGGACGATGGACCGCGGCGGCCCGGTCGCCCGGATCACCCTGAAGCGCACCGAACTCCCGCTCGCCGACTTCCGCTTCCCCCAGGACGAGGACGAGGACGACGTCGACGAAGTCCGCCGCGGTTCCAGCCAGGTCATGGACTGGGTACCCAACTACATCGACTACTTCTACTTCTCGCTCTCCAACTCGATGGCTTTCAGCCCGACCGACACCATGCCGCTGACACACCGCGCCAAGCTGTTGATGGCGCTGGAGTCGTTCGCCGGTTTCGTGCTGCTCGCGCTCGTCATCGCCCGGGCGGTCTCGCTGATCGGCTGACGCCCGGCGGCTGCGTCAGTTGCGGCGCCAGTCGTGGGAGGTGAGGTGCGATCCCGCCTGCGGGCCCATCTGCAGCATTCCGCCGTCGACGGTCCAGGAGGCGCCGGTGACATAGGAGGCCGCCGGCGAGGCGAGGAACGCGACGACGGCCGCGACCTCCTCGGGTGCGCCGGGCCTCCCGAGCGGGATGCCCGGGCGATCGACGCTGTGCGGGTCGACGTCCTCCGCGTCATTCATCGGCGTCTCGATCTCGCCGGGCGCGACCGCGTTGGAGGTGATCCCGTATTCGCCCAGTTCGAGGGCGAGCGTCTTGAGCAGGCCGCCGAGCCCGTGCTTGGCGGCGTCGTATGCGGCCGAGCCGACCCGCGGCTGGTGCTCGTGCACACTGGTGACCCCGATGATGCGGCCGCCGCGCCCGGCCGCCACCATTCGTCGCGCGATGCGCTGGATGCACGCGAACGGCCCGTCGAGGTCGGCCAGCAGGGTCTTCCGCCAGGTGTCCCAGTCGGTGTCGAAGAACGCGGGGCCGCCGTTGAGGCCGGCGTTGTTCACGAACACGTCGCAGCCGCCGAGCTCGTCGGCGAGCGCATCGACGACGTCGGCGCAGGCCGGGGCGTCGGTGGTGTCGAGCCGCGTCACCACAGCCAGACGCCCCTCGGCGCGCACCAGGCGCGCGGTCTCCTCCGCACCCTCCTGGTCGGAGTGCCAGGTGACGCCGACATCGAGCCCGGCCCGGGCGAGGGCGATCGCCGTCGCCCTGCCGATGCCGGAGTCGGAGCCGGTCACGATCGCGGTGCGGGGGTCGGTCAGTTCGGGACGTCGGTTGTCGGCCATGCGGGGAATGGTCCGCCGAGGTCGCCCTCCTGAGAAGGGGGCCGCCCGCGGTGGGCGTCTGCGCAGACCGGGTGTACACCGGGAGGCATGACCGTCACCACCGTGCTCTTCGACGTCGATGGAACGCTCGTCGACTCGAACTACCTCCATATCGACGCGTGGCAGCGCGCGTTCGCCGACCTCGACACCGCTGTGGACGCCTGGCGCATCCATCGCGCGATCGGCCAGGACTCCGCCCGGCTGCTGCGCAGCGTCGCCGGTGAGCGTGACGAGGCCTGGAACGACCGCGCGAAGTCGCTGCACAGCGAGCACTACCGCATGCTGGCTCCGCGGTTGCGCGCCTTCGACGGGGCCGCGGGCCTGCTGCGTGCGATCGCCGCGCGCGGCGTGCGCGTGGTGCTCGCGACCTCTGCGCCCGAGGACGAGCTCGCCCTGCTGCGCGAGGCCCTCGACGCCGACGACGCGATCCATGCTGTGACGTCCGCCGACGACGTCGAGACCGCCAAGCCCGACCCCGGCATCCTGGAGGTCGCCCTGAGCCGCGCGGGCGCGACGGCCTCCGATGCGCTCATGGTCGGCGACTCGATCTGGGACATGGCGGCCGCCTCCCGCGCGCACGTCCGGTCGCTGGGAGTGCTGTGCGGCGGGGTCGGCGCGGGCGAGCTGCTCGACTCCGGCGCGCGGGCGGTTCACGACGACCCGGCGGCGCTGCTGGCCGCGCTCGACGACGTGCTCTAGTCGCCGGGCAGCTCGCGCAGCTCGCTGGTGCGCTCGCCGGGCTGGTCGCCGGTGTTCACGGTGCCCTTCGGCTCGATCATGACGACCAGCGCCTCCTCGGCGGCGCGCGGACGGTGCTCCACCCCCTTCGGCACGACGTAGACGTCGTTCGGCCCGAGGTCGACGTCTCCGTCGCGCAGGCCGATGGTCAGCCGGCCCGACACCACCAGGAACAACTCGTCGGTGTCGGGATGCGTGTGCCAGATGAACTCGCCGCGCAGCCGGGCGACCTTGACGTCGTAGTCGTTGACGCTGGTCAGCCGGTGCGGCTGCCACGGCTCGGGCACGAGGGCGAACGCTTCGAGGAGGTTGTGGACGGTGCCGCTCATGGCGTCAGCCTAGATGGCGCATCTTGCCAAGCACACGCCTTCGGGCGTTTGATGCACGGTGAGGGAGTCAACCGACGGAAGGGATGACCATGTCCGCCAGCGAACTCGAGATGTCGAGCGTCCGCTACCCGTACCGCGAGCGCATCTTCCACATCGAGAAGAAGGCACCGGGCCAGTGGGTCGTCCTCGACGAGTCGCACGCGGAGCTCGGTCGGCTCGTGCGCGTGTCGGTCGAAGGTGAAGAGCACGAGCCGGTCTTCGGCGCCATCCCGCTGGGCTACACGGAGACGCTGCACGAGGGCTCGGATTGGAAGTTCCTCGTCGCCGCGCTGATCAACGAGGCGCTCGACGAGGAGACCGCCGCGACGGGCAACCAGGGCGAAGCCTGAGCTCCAGCGGCCTGACGCACACGCCGGCCGCCGCGCAGCGGGCTACGATACCGGGGATGAACGCAGCGCTGCGCACGACGCTCGGCTGGGTGGCCGCCGTGCTGCTCAACCTCGGTGCGGTGCTGTTCGTGCTCGGCCTGATCGTTCCACGCACCGGAGGAGCGCCGATCCTCGGCATCGGCATCGGGATGCTTCTGATCGGGCTCGCCACCGGCGCCGTGTGGATGTACGCCAACCGCAGCTCCGGCGCGCGCTGAGCTCTTCGGGGCCTACGCCGGACAGAGAGCGGCCCCGCCCGGGATGACGAGGACGGGGCCGCAGTTTTGGGCGAACGCCCGGACTCTCGCGCGCATCAGGCACGGACTCACTCGTCCGGGGGCTCGACGTTCTTGACCATGTCGGGGTTCGACGGCTGCTGAGCCGGGTCGAAGTCGGCAGGAGGCGGCTCAGCGCCCTGCGAGTCCGTCGCCGGGGCGTTCTGCGTCTGGGCGTTCGTCACATCCTCCGCACCCTCCGGTGCGGTGCGGCCCGTGTCGTCGCCACCCTGGCCCTGCTCGGTCTCGGCCGGCTCCGATGCCTGGGCGTCGCGATCGTCGCCGGCGCCCACGCCGCCCTGATCGAACCGCTCAGGGTCGTCCTCGGCGGGCACGCCCTGCGCGTCGGTGTTCGGAAGTCCGCTCGTGTCGCTCACGGTTTGCCCTCCTCGCTGTACGAGGTGGCGGAGTCGTCGTCCTCGTCGACCGGTCGGTCGGGGTCGAGATCGGCGATCACGTCCTGGATCACGTTCTGGTCGGCGGTCGGCACCTCGGCGCCGCCGTCGTCCCCTTCGAGGTCGCCCGCCAGCCCGTTGGTCGGGTCGTGACCGGTGACCGCGTCCTGTTCCTCACGCTTGTCGCTCATGACGCCACAGAACGCCGAACCCCCTCGCTCTCGCAAGGGGGTTCACCGTGCTGCAAAGCGGCGTACGCTAGCCGTTCGCCGCGGCCACCAGCTGGTCCAGCTGATCGCGGGTGACCGGGCTGCCGGGGAACGCCGCCGCGCGGATCAGCGGGATGGACTCGGCCATCCGGCGCAGGCCGGGATCTGCCAGCATGGCGCCCATCCCCTCGGCCTCAGCGCTCTGGGCGAGCGCGGCCATCAGGATCGGGCCCCCGACGGGGTGCTCGAGCCATTCGCCGAGCGTCGAGTCGACCGACAGCGGCGCGGCGCGGCCGTCGCCGGCCAGGGTCACGGTGACGGAGCCGCGGAGGTCGCGGGACGACGCGCCGACCTCCACCACGTAGTCGCCGCCCTCAACCGACCAGCCGCCGAGCTCGGTGTCGAAGTACGCCAGGTCGGAGGCGGGCAGGTCCACCACGACGGTCTCGGTCGCTCCCGCCGCCACGGCGACGTTCGCGAAGCCCTTGAGCTCGCGCACCGGGCGCTGCACCCGGGAGGTCGGAACCGATACGTAGACCTGCACGACCTCCCGGCCGTCGCGCTCACCCGTGTTGGTGACCTCCACCGACACGCGGATGCCGCCGTCGGCCGCCGGTGTCGCGGCCGGCGCACCGAACGCGAACGTCGTGTACGAGAGACCGTGCCCGAACGGGAAACTGACGGCCGTGCCACGGGCGTCGAAGTCGCGATAGCCCACGAACAGCCCCTCGCCGTAGCGGACGTGACCCTTCTCGCCCGGGAAGTTGAGGTACGACGCGGTGTCCTCGAGCCGCACGGGGATGCTCTCCGCGAGGCGTCCGGACGGGTTCACGACGCCGAACAGCACGTCGGCGATCGCACCGCCGCCGGCCTGGCCGAGCAGCCAGCCCTCCACGATCGCGGGCACACGGTCGGCCCAGCCCGAGACCCGGACCACACCGCCGTTCGACAGCACGACCGTCACGCGCGGGTTGGCGGCGATCACGGCCTCCAGCAGAGCCGTCTGTGCGGCAGGCAGTTCGAGGTGCTCGCGGTCGAAGCCCTCGGACTCGTCCTCGCCGGGGAGGCCGACGAACACCACGACGTCGTCGGCGTCCGCGGTCACGCCGACGGCCTCCGCCGTGAGAGCGTCCGCATCGGCGGTGGCGTCGCCGAGTCCGTAGCCGGCGGCGAAGGTCACCGTCGCGTCACCCGCGAGCGCGACGAGTTCGTCGAGCGCGTTGTCGAGGCGGGTCGGGACGATCTGGGAGGAGCCGGCGCCCTGGTAACGCGGTGTGCGGGCGAACTCGCCGACGACTGCGATCGAGCGGCCGGCGGCGGTGGAGAGCGGCAGCACGTCGTCGTTCTTGAGCAGGACGATGCTGCGGCCGGCGACCTCCCTCGCGAGTGCGTGGTGCGCCTCGGCATCGTAGGTCGCGTCGGCGTCCGCGCCGGCGAGCGCCTTCTCGACCAGGTCGATGACGCGGTTCGCGGCGGTGTCGAGCACGGACTCGTCGAGCGAGCCGTCGCGCACGGCGGCGACCAGCTGAGCGTCGGTGACGCCTCCGCTCGACGGCATCTCGAGGTCGAGGCCCGCGACGAGCGCGCTCACGCGGTCGTTGACGGCGCCCCAATCGGAGACGACGAGGCCCTCGAAGCCCCACTCGTCGCGCAGCACGGAGGTGAGCAGCCACGGGTCCTCGCTGGCGTAGACGCCGTTGATGCGGTTGTACGAGCACATGACCGTCCACGGCTGGGTCTGCTCGACGACGTGCTGGAAGCCGCGCAGGTAGATCTCGCGCAGCGGCCGCTCGTCGACGTCTGCGCTCACACGCAGGCGGTCGGTCTCCTGATTGTTGGCGGCGAAGTGCTTGAGGGACGCGCCGACGCCCTGCGACTGGAGGCCGCGCACCAGCGCCGCTCCGAGCCGTCCGGAGACGATCGGGTCCTCCGAGAGGTACTCGAAGTTGCGCCCGCAGAGCGGCGAGCGCTTGATGTTGATGCCGGGGCCGAGCAGCACGCCGACCCCTTCGGCCTTGGCCTCCTCGCCGAGCGCCGCACCGGCGCGCTCGAGGAGTTCGGCGTCCCACGACGAGCCGAGCGCGACCGCGGGCGGGAAGCAGGTGGCGGGCACGCTGTCGCCGATGCCGAGATGGTCACCGCCCTGCGCCTGCTTGCGCACGCCGTGCGGGCCGTCGGTGAGGTAGAGCGACGGGATGCCGACGCGGTCGATGGGTTCGGTCTCCCAGAAGCTGCGACCGCTGGTGAGCGACGCCTTCTCTTCGACGGTCAATTCGGATGCGCGGGTGAGGCGGTCGACCATGATTCTCCTTCGATGACGGTCGCGGGTCGGGCAATACCTTACACCACTCGGTTTTTATTCGGGTCAGAGGCGGCGCATCAGGTCGCGGAGGGCGCGCATGTACTGCGACGACGACTGGTAGCCCGGGTGCGTCGCGACCTTGACGAGGTAGAGGGGAGGCCCGAACTCGTCGGCGCCCCGGTCGATCTCGTTGTCCTTGAAGGAGGCGTCGGGAAAGCCGAGATAATCCGTGCGGCGCCACAGGTTGATCCACGCCACCTGGCCGTCGGGCTGGGTCAGCAGCTCGCGGAGCGTCGGCTTGTCGCGCAGCTCCGGGTCGCGACCTCCGGAGCCGTCGGTGCGGTGGTCCTCCACCACCTGCCGCAGCCAGGGGTCGGGCTTCCACAGCGACGGGCCGCGGCTCGGGAGGCCGCCCAGCGCCGCCGGGCCGAACAGCTCCGGGAAGAACCGCCCGAAGTAGGCGCGCAGTTGCGTGCCGTAGGTGAGCAGTCCGACGTTCCTGAGGCCGTCGACGGTGTCGGCGCCGAGGGTGAAGATCGTCGAGACCGCGAGCACGCCGCCGAGACTGTGCGCGCTCACGATCACCTTGCGGCGCTGGCGTGTGGTCAGCGCGCGCAACTCGTCGCGCGCGCGCTGCTCGGCCGTGCGGCGATCCTCCACGCCGCCCGCGCCCGGCGCGATGTCGGCCTCCAGCCAGGCGACGATGCGGTCGCGCAGCTCCGGGATGACCCGCTCGGCGTAGCACGGCGGCCCGAACGGATGTCCGGCCCGTGGGAGGAAGCACATCAGGTCCCACATCACCCCGATCGGGCGCTCCTTCGTCGTCAGCGCGTTCTCGGCGATCGTCACCACCGCGACGACGGCGATCAGTCCCAGCGCGGGGAGCGCGAGGTCGAGCAGTGCGGGCCGGAGCGGCTGCGGAAGCGCGATCGCGACGATCACGCCGAGCGCGAGCAGCGCGGCGAGCGCACCGAGCACCGGCTCGCCGCGGTGGAACAGCGCGGCCGAGCGCCGCGCGCGCAGCATCCGGAAGTCGAGCTTGCCCGCCGACTTCACCTGCGGCACCCGCCCGTCGCGGTAGGTGCGCAGCGGCTCTCGGAGGGCGCGGCCGCCGACCGTCTCCGGCGTCGTCAGCCGCGGAGTCGTCCGCATCCGCAGCAGCGCGATGACAAGCACGAACACCGCCAGCAGCACCGCCAGCACCGGGACCGTCCCCCCGAAGTTCCGGTACGCGACCGGCGTCGTGAGCCCGCCGGGAGTCAGCGGGCAGACCGGAGTCGAGCCCGTCGACGCGAGGGCGCACTGGGTGCCGAGCACGAGCAGGGTGGAGAGCAGCATCGCCGCCCCGAGCGACAGCAGCATGACGACCCCCGGCCCGGTGCCGCGCCAGCCCTGGTACGCGTGACTGCGACGACGGCCCATGGGCCAGAAGATCACCAGCACCGCCAGCAGCACGGCGCAGACGGCGGCGATCCCGTACGCTGCGGTGGTGAGCGGCGCCACGTGGAGGTCGCCCGGCGTCGACACGACGGCGACCAGCAGCGAGACGCCGCCGACCACCACCACGATCACCGAGAGCCAGCGCGGCACACCGCGGCGCCAGCCGAGCGCCGACAGGGCGATCGCGAGCAGTACGCCCAGGATGATGGAGGGGGCGATCACCAGCCCGAGGAAGGCGGGCGCGTGCCGGTCCAGCGCCGCGTCGGGCAGCGCCACCGACACCGCGACCACGAGGTACACGGCCGCCGAGACGAGCAGCATCCAGCCGGCGATGCCCTCCCTGCGCCGCAGCTTCGCACGGATGATCGCGTGCCGGCGCTCGTCGCGTTCGGACGGGTCCAGGCCCTCCATCGCGTGCTCGGCCCGCCCGGCCACCGTCGTGTCGGCTTGCCGCACGACGAGCGCGACCACGACCACGAGCCCCACCGCGGCGAGCGCCGCCCCGACGGTCAGCCACCACCGTGCGAACAGCGGCGACGTCGACGGGTCGAGGCACGCGGGCGGGAGGTCGAGCCCCGCAGGCGCGCAGGAGCCGAAGACGCCGTCCCACCCGATCAGCAGCGACACCAAGAAGAAGGCGGCAGTCACGTGGAGCAGTTCGCTCGGGAGTTTGACGCGGGTGATCCCCCAGAAGCCGTCGGTCGCGAGCGGCCGGCGGGGCGCGCCGGGCTGCCCGGCCGCGACGCCGCTGAGGTCGCTCGCCGTGCGGATCTTCGCGACGGTGCCGAAGATCCCGGCCTCGTAACGCGTGCGCGCCTGGTGCGAGACGAAGAACAGCAGCAGAACACCCGCGATCGGCACCAGCGAGAGAAGCGCGACCCGGATGCCGCGGTGGTCGAAGCCCGGCGCGTCGAAGAAACCGGTCACCCAGCCCGGGAGGGCCGGGCACAGCGACGGCCGCGCGAGGCACTGCGTGCCGATCAGGTCCAGACTCACCGATGCCAGCGCACACACGTAGAGCAGAGTGAGCCCGAGAGCGAACACCCGCAGGGAGGCCGCACCGCGACCCGCGTGCCACTCGCCGGTCCTCGTCTGGTCGGGGATCAGCCTCGTCCAGTACGCGGTGTTGCACAGACCGAACGGGAGGATGAGCAGCCAGGCGAGCTGTACGAAGAACTGCCCGATCGCCACCAGCGCCCCGCCGCCGTAGCGGGCCAGCATCCCCCAGGAGTAGCCCTCGCGGCGGATCACGGTCGGCGGAGTCGCCGGGTCGTCCGGGTCGACGGGATCGACGGTCGGCACGTAGAAGCCGCCGTTCTCGTCGGCCTGATCGGCGCGCACGTCGCCGGGCGCGACGCCGAGCATCTCCCCCGGCGGCGTGTTCTTGATCCCGTGGATCCTCAGCTCGAGGACCGCCGGACCGCGCTTCGCGAAGACAGAAGGCGACCGCGCCATGCCCGAACCATACCGAGGGCAGGAGGGCGCTGGCTACGCCGGTCTGCGGAGCCGCACAGGCCTCTGGTCGCGCGGCCCCGGACAGCGTACGCTCGCGCTATGAGCACCCCAGAAGGCGACGCCCGCGAGAACCTCGAGGGCAGCTACACCGAGTCCGACGACGAAGGACCCCACGAGCGCACGGTCCACGGTCAGTACACCGAGACCGAGGGCGACCCGGGCCCCGACCCCGCCGTCGAGGGAACCTACACCGATGCCGAAGAACCGGCCGACGCCCCCGAAGGCGAGTACACCGAAGGCGACTACCGGGAGCCCTGAGCAGCCGGGCCGGTCAGGAATACTTCTTGCGGGCCTTCAGGGCCTGCTTCTTGGCGCTCTTGCGCGCCTTCTTGACGTCCGGGTTGTTCCAGAATGCGGTCAGCGAGTCGACGATCTGGTCGTAGCGCTCCCGGCCTGCCCGCGCTCCCAGGATGTAGGCGGCGGCGATGATCAGGAGCACGAGGAATGTCTTGGGTCGCATGCCGCGACGATAACCCTCAGCCGGTCTTCTGGGAAGCTCCCCGCCGCAGTCTCGCGAGCACCCGGTGCAGCGGCTGCGAGAGGAAGAGGATCAGCAGCCAGAGCATCCCGACGTCGGGCAGCAGCACCACCAGTACCAGCGCCAGCGTCATCAGGATCACGAAGGTCCACCCGCGCAGGAGGTCGCTCTGCCCCTCCGCCTCGGGCAGCAGCATGCCGGGTGTGCGCACGATGAGCAACTCCATGAACTGCATCGTGAGGGTCGTCAGCAGGAGGTTGGCGACGTAGAGCGCGTAGACCTCGGGACGTCCGCTGGGGCTGTCCGAGAGCACGTTCGCCGTGAACGGGATGAACACGATGGACGCGAGCCAGAGGATGTTGAGCCACATCAGGCCGGGCGTGTAGCTGTCGGTCCAGCCGAACACCTGATGGTGCACCATCCACAGTCGCGCGATCACGACGAACGAGATGGCGAACGCGAGCAGCTGCCAGAGGTTCTCGGAGAAGTACGGAACGATCCCCTCCTTCGCCACGTCAGGGCCGGCGTCGACGAGCGGGAGGATCAGGAGGGTGATGGCGATCGCCACCGTGGCGTCGGAGAAGTTGACCAATCGGTCGAACCCTCGCTGCGTACGCATCACCGCCATGCGCCCATAGTGCCAGACTGCATGCATGCCGCACCTCAACACCGGGCCAGGCGAGTACGACCTGACCGCCAGCGCACTGATCCTCCGTGAGCTCGGCGGGCGCCTTCGCCTACTGGTGCACCGCCATCGCAAGCTCGGCCTCCTGATGCAGCCGGGAGGCCACGTCGAGCGCACGGAGGATCCGTGGGCCGCTGTCGCCCACGAGCTGCGCGAGGAGTCCGGCTACGACCTGGAGCAGCTGCTCCTCCTGCAGCCCGTGCACCGCATCGACCACGCTCCGGGGATCGCCGTGCTGCCGACACCGCTGTGCGTCGATGTGCACCCGATCGGCGCCGACCACTTCCACACCGACCTGGTCTACGCGTTCGTGGCGCACTCCGACCCGGCCGGCCGCCCCGGCGAGGGCGAGTCGCAGGAGCTGCACTGGCTGCCCGTCGATGCGCTGGGCGGCCCGGACGGGCCGGGCGACCTCGCACCCGGGCTGGCCGAGGTGGCCCGTTATGCGAGCGACTCGATGAAGGCGTCGATGCTGGTGACGATCACGCCGCCGCGGGCGAACACCTTCTCGGTGAGCACCCGGTGGACCTCCGGGTCGGAGTCCCAGCAGCCGTCCTCCAGCACGACCAGCCGGTAGTCGCGGTCGGACGCGTCGCGCACGGTCGACAGCACGACCCCGCTCGTCGCGACACCCGTGAGCACGAGCGTGTCGATGCCCCGGGCGGCGAGCTGCTCGTGGAGGTCGGTCGTGCTGAACGCGCCGACGCGCTTCTTGCGCACCACGATCTCGCCGTCGGCGGGCGCGATCCGCTGGTCGATCTGCGTGTGCGGGCTCGCGGCGTTCAGTCGCTCGGCCGCTCCGGCGAATCGGGAGGTGGCGGGGATGCTCTCCGCCTCCTCCTCGGTGACGGCGACGCGCACGTAACCGACCGTGAGGCCCGCCGCGCGTGCGGCCTCACGTGCGCCGGCGAGTCCGGCGAGGAATGCGTCGGCGTCGGGCAGGCGCTCCAGGATTCCGGGCTGGAGGTCCATGAGCAGGAGCGCGGTGGTCGACGGGTTCACAACGAGATCGTTCACATGGATAAACTACCTCGTAGCGCCCTACTGCTTCGCCCGCGCACTGTTGTTGCGGGCGTCGTGGGTGAGCTCGATCAGCCCGAGCGCCTCCAGCAGCGGCGGGAGGTACATCCCGAATCGGCCGCGATACCCCTTGCGCAGGCCGTACCAGCCGCCGGCCGGGTTGGCCGGGTCGCGCCCCCACGCCTCGATCGTCCCGTCGGCGGCAGGCTTGTTCTCGTCCGCGGCGCCGAGCGGCACCCAGTCGCCCTGCTCGCGAAGCCAAGCCACGAGATCATCGACGGCGCTCGCCCGGTAGCTCAGTCGCGTGGTGCCCACCTGGCAGACCAGCGCGGGCGGGTCGGCCGCGTCGTCGCGGTACATGGTGTACTCCGAGGTGCCGGGAGCCGTGGTCAGCCGCCACGGGTCGTCCTTCGTTCCGGCGTTCATGACGTCCTCCGGTCCCGGGCCGCCGGCCTCCCGCGGCCCCTGCCGAAAGTGTGGACCGTTCAGCCGCAGGCCACCAGTACCGCGTCGCTCACGTCGCTGAGATGGCGCAGCGCGCGTCGGCGCTCGTCTGCCGTGTTCGTCAGGTACGCCACGACGAGGTCGCGCACCGGATCGGCCCAGACGTTGCAGATGCTGCTGCCGTTGTGGCCGAACGTCCGCGGGTCGGCACGGGAGCCGGTGGGCCGGGCCAACCCGATCGGGCCGCCGAGCTGGAAGCCGAACGACCAGCGCACCGGGTGACCCATGATGCGGTCGGGCTCGCCGTCGCTCGAGACCTCCCTCGCCGCAGCGATCGTCTCCGGCCGCAGCACGCCCTCGCCGCCAGCGAGAAGCAACCGGTAGAACTCCGCGAGCTCGCGTCCGTTGGTGCTGAGCGCGGCCGCGGGAACCGGGACCGCACGCGTGCGCGGGCGGTTGAACAGCAGCGTCCTGGCGCGCTCGGGCGCACTGAGTGCGCGCAGCGGCACCCCGCGGGAGGCATGCGCCTCCGGAAGGCCGAGCGTCGACTCGGTCAGCCCAGCCGGCCGCAGCAGGTTCTCGGCGATGAACCGCTCCACCGGCACGCCGCTGACGCGTCGGACCAGCTCGCCGAGGATGAAGCCGAAGCTGAGCACGTGGTACCCGACCACCTCCCCCGCCGGCCAGCGCGGCCGGGCGTCCTCCGCGGCCACGACCGACCGCAGCGGGTCCGTCAGCCGCACGGTGTCGCCCAGGAGGCTGCCCGTGGAGTACGGGACGCCCGCGCGATGCGAGAGTACATGCCGGATGGTGATGTCGGACTTGCCGCCGCGGGCGTAGGCCGGCCAGTGGGCGGCGACGGGGTCGTCGAGGCGCAGCATCCCCCGCTCGGCGAGAAGGTGCACGGCGAGCGCCACGAAGGGTTTGCTCACCGAGAACGTGTAGAACAGAGCGTCGGGCCCGCACCCGGTGCGGCGGTCGAGAAGGACCTCCCCGCCCTGCAGCACGGTCAGCCAGGAGGCGCCTCCGCGCGCGTCCACCAGATCGGTGACGCGGCGGAAGTCGGGCATGCTCGCATCCTCGCGCGCGACCGGAGACCGTGCAAGGACCGGCGTCGCGGCGGACCGTCGCGCACGGACGGGGTCGGTCAGAGGCCGAGGGACTTCTTGATGAGGGACTCGGGGTCGTCGGTGGCGGCGGCCTCGCGGGCCTCCTGGTTGGCTTCGCTGACCGCCTGCACCACTTCGTCGCGCTGGATGCGGATGCCGCGCGGGGCGTCGATGCCGACGCGCACGCCGTCGCCGCGGACGTCGAGGATGGTCACGACGATGTCGTCGCCGATGAGCACGCGCTCCCCGATTCTCCGCGTCAATACCAGCATTGGACCAGCCTATCCGGCCCCGCCGCCGCTTGGCAGAACCTGTCGCTAGCGGGAGGCCGGAGGCGGTGTGTCCTGCCCGTTCGTCGACGCCGTCGAGGGCGGCCCGGGAGGGGTGTCCAGCCAGAGCAGCGGGAGGCCGAGGGCGCCGACCGCCCACGGTGACGCGGTGAGCGCGGCGCCGTGCGCGGCCATCCCGTCGACGGCGAGCACGGTGTCGATCGCCCGCACCCACACGACGGTGTCGTCGAGCTTTCGGCTGACGTCGACCGCAACCCAGACCTGGTCGGGCTCGATCGCGGCGAGGGAGGCGGCGAGCGCCGGCACGGCATCCACCCGCGGCAGCTCGACCACGCCGACGATGGGGCACTCGCGTCGCACGCCCTCCGCACGCGCGGCCAGCGCCTCCCGCCGATCGGCGACCGCGAGCACGTCGGCGTCGGCCGAGGCCGCGAGGATCGCCGCGGCCGCCTGAGCGTCCTCGCCCAAGCCGACGACCAGCGTCAGGTCGCCCTTGCCGCGGAGCCGCGCAGGGGCGGCCCGCTGCACGAGCACGCCCCCAGTACCCGCACCGCGCGAACCTCGACGCTCGAGGGGCACGTCGTTGTCGCTTTCGGGGTCCGAAAGCGACAACGACGTGCCCTTCGGGGAAGAGCTGGGGGGAGGTGGCGCGCTGGAGACGGCAGCGTCGGGGTCGGTGGCGCGCACGAGGTCGTCGAGGATGGCCGCGAAGGCCTGCGACGAGGTCGAGACGGCCGGCAGCACCTCGCCCTCGCGGCCGCCGAGGTCGCTACCGAGCCACTCAGGCCGCGATCGACTCCGCACCTCTCACCACCCCGACCGTCTCGATGGCCGCCTGCGCCGCCCCGACCTCCTGGTAGCTCAGCACCGCGAGCCCCGAGAGCTGGCCCGCGACCAACCGTCGGATAGCCGGCCGCAGCGCAGGCGCGCACACCAGCACCGCCGACACGTTCGCCTCGTCGAGCTGGGCCGCCGTCTGCCGCACGGAGGCCAGCACGGCCTCCAGCCGCAACGGGTCCATGACGATCTGCATGCCGCCCTCACCCGGGCGGAGGCCCTCCAACATGGACTGCTCCAACCCGGGGTCGATCATGATCACGCGCAGCGTGCCGCCGTCGATGTGCGGCGCGACCACCGCGGGCCCGAGCGCCGCCCGCGCCGCCTCGACCAGACCCTCCGGATCGTTCGACAGCTTGGCCCGCAGAGCCAGCGCCTCCAGGATGCGCGGGAGGTCGTTGATCGGCACCTGTTCTGCGAGCAGCCCCTGCAGCACGCGCTGCACCTCCGCCAGCGACAGGAGGTTCGGCACCAGCTCCTCGACGGCCGGCGCGTTGACCTGCTTCACGGCCTCCGTGAGCTGGCGCACGTCCTCACGGGTCAGCAGGCGCGCGGCGTTGGAGGTGATGATCGACGAGAGGTGGGTGATCAGCACAGACACCCGGTCGATCACCGTCGCGCCTCCGAGTTCGGCGCTGTGCCGCATCTCCGACGGGATCCATTTGGCGGGGAGGCCGAACACCGGCTCGACGGTCGGCGTGCCGGGGAGGCCGTCGAGCGCGTCGCCGAGGGCGAGCACGCGGCCGCCGGGCGCCTGGCCGCGGCCGGCCTCCACACCCGCGATCTTGATCACGTAGGTGGAGGGCGGCAGCTCGGCGCTGTCGCGGGTGCGCACGGGCGGCACGATCAGGCCGAGCTCGAGCGCGATCTTGCGGCGCAGCGCGCGCACGCGGGCCAGCAGGTCGTCGGAGGCGCCGCTCACGATGTCGACGAGGTCGGGGGCGAGCGTGATCTCGAGCGCGTGCACGCGCATCTGGTCGATCAGGTCCTCGGTCGTCTCGGACTTGCCCGCGTTCTGCACGGCCGCCTGGGCCGCTTTCGCCTTCTTCTCGGCGGCCTGCGTGGTCTTGATCCGTTGCGCAGCGAGCACGAGCAACCCGCCGACGAGCACGAACGGGATGGGAGGCATCCCGGGGATCAGCGCCATGACGATGGCCGCGCAGCCCGCGATCGTGAGCGCGTTGCGCGACTGACCGAGCTGGCTGCTCGCGGTCGTGCCGATCTCCGTCTCCGCGTTGGACCGCGTCACGATCATGCCGGTGGAGACGGCCATCAGCAGCGCGGGGATCTGCGTGACCAGCCCGTCGCCGATCGTCAGCAGCGTGTAGGAGTTGACCGCGTCGCCGAGCTGCATGCCGCGCTGGATCATGCCGATCGCGATGCCGCCCACCACGTTGATGACGATGATCAGAATGCCGGCGATCGCATCGCCCTTCACGAACTTGCTCGCGCCGTCCATCGCGCCGTAGAAGTCGGCCTCCGCCGACACCTCCGCACGGCGGGCCCGCGCCTGCTCCTCCGTGATGAGGCCTGCGTTGAGGTCGGCGTCGATGGCCATCTGCTTGCCCGGCATGGCGTCGAGCGTGAAGCGGGCGCCGACCTCCGCGACGCGCTCGGCGCCCTTCGTCACGACGATGAACTGGATGACGATGAGGATCAGGAAGACGACCGCGCCGATGATGATCGACCCGCCGACGGCCACGTGACCGAACGCCTGGATGACCTGCCCGGCATAGCCGTCGCCGAGCACGAGCCGGGTGGAGGCCACGTTCAGTCCCAGCCGGAACAGCGTCGCGACCAGCAGCAGCGACGGGAACACCGAGAAGTCGAGCGGCTTCTTGACGAACATCGTGGTGAGGAGGATCACCAGTGCCAGCATGATGTTGACGATGATGAGGGTGTCGAGGAGCCAGGCCGGCACCGGCACCACGAGCAGCATGATGATGCCGACGACGCCGATCGGCACCGCGACCTTGCTCGCCGTGGACTTCATCGGAGACCTCCTGCGGGTGCGGGTGCGGGTGCTGGTGCGGGTGCGGGTGCGGGTGAACGTGCGGGAGCGGGTGCGGGGATCTGCGACGGCGTCAGCATGGTGTGCACGCCGGCGGCCGCGCCGCGCGCCTTGAGCGACATGACGAACGCCAGCACCCGCGCCACCGCGTTGTAGAGCTCGACCGGGATCTCGTCGCCGAGCCGGCAGGCGGCGTGCAGAGCGCGGGTGAGCGGGATGTCCTTGACCACCGGCACCCGCTCCTCCTCGGCCTTCTCGCGGATGCGCAGCGCGATCGCGCCCGCACCCTTCGCGACCACGCGCGGCGCCGACTTGCCGGGCTCGTAGACGATCGCGACGGCGTAGTGGGTCGGGTTGACGAGCACCACGTCCGACTGGCCGATCGCCGCGATCATGCGGTTGCGGCTCATAGCCAGCTGGCGCGACCGCCGCTGCGAACGGATCAGCGGATCGCCGTCGGAGTTCTTGTGCTCGTCGCGCACCTCGCGCTTCGTCATTCGGGTGTGCTTGCGGTTGCGGCGCATGATGACCAGCACGTCGAGGCCGGCGAGCACGAGCCCCGCGCCGATCGCCGCCTGGAGCAGGCCGGTCGCGCCGGCTCCCGCCGCTGACAGCAGTGCGGAGATCGGCATCATCCCGGAGGTCAGCAGCACCGGCATCAGACCTTGGACGACCAGGAACAGCCCGATGCCCACCACGGCCGACTTGAGCAGGGTCTTCGCGCCCTCCC
Source organism: Leifsonia sp. PARNA 1/14 (assembly GCF_055720965.1). Taxonomy (NCBI): domain Bacteria; kingdom Bacillati; phylum Actinomycetota; class Actinomycetes; order Micrococcales; family Microbacteriaceae; genus Leifsonia; species Leifsonia sp. PARNA 1/14. The sequence goes on along the minus strand of NZ_JBVQSP010000002.1, from coordinate 566,902 downwards.
AGAGCGCGCGCATGCCGAACACCCGGGCGACGCCGCTGACGATGTTGAACTGCTCGAACTTGGGCGACAACCTCTTGAAATGGATGCCGCCCTGCGCGGCCGCGGCACCGATGACCGCGATCGCTCCGACCGCCAGCAGCGGACCGATCGTGGCCATGATGCTGCCGAGCCCGTCGCCCAGGGCGACCAGCGCCTTCGCCGGGTCGGGGCTCTCGATCACCGACCGCACCGAGAAGAGCTGGTCGACCGCCGCGTCGCTGCCCTTCTGCAGCGTGAACGGCAGCATGATCGCCGCAGCGCCGACGCCGACCCAGGCGGTGAGGTCGGTGGACTTGGCGAGGCGGCCCTTGGAGCGGGCCTCCTTCATGCGCTTCTCGGTCGCCTGTTCGGTGCGTTCCTGCGCGTCGCTCACCGGGTCACCCCCAGCATGGTCTTCACGGCCGTGTCGGTCAGCGAGTTCACGATCCCGGGCAGGGCCACGAACACCACCGCCGAGAGCACGACGGTCAGCATGATCTTCAGCGGGAAGCCCAGTGCGAAGGCGTTGAGCGCGGGCGCGACGCGGGTGAGGAGGCCGAGCGCCATGTCGGCCATGAACAGCACGACGATGAGCGGCCCCGCGATCTGCAGGGCAGAGAGGAACATCTGCGTGACGCCGGAGACCATGGCCTTGGCCGGATCGGCCAGGTCCATCCCCGCAGCCAGCGGCACGGCGTCGAACGTGCGCACCAGCCCGCCGATGATGAGCTGGTAGCCACCGGAGGCGAACAGCAATGCGAGCGCGGTCAGCTGGAACATCCGGGTGAACTGCGCGCCGTTGATCATCGCCTGCGGATCGAACGCCTGCGCCAGCTGGAAGCCGCCGAAGAGGTCGATGAAGCTGCCCGCCGACTGGATGGCGGCGAACACCACGAAGACCAGGAAGCCGAGCGTGGCGCCGACGGCGAGTTCGCGCACCATGTCGAGCAGGAACGCGCCGAGGTCACCGGAGTGGTATCCCGCCCCGACGCGCGGTGCGACGGCGACCGCGAGCCCGATGGCGAGCATCCCCTTCACCTGGGCGGGGAACCCGTTGTACGAGAACGGCGGCGCGATCACCAGGAACGCGACCATCCGCAGCGACGCCAACGCGACCGCCTCGATGGCGGAGAGATCGATCGGGATGGACATCAGCCGCCCCCGAGGAGGGTCGGGATCTTCTCGAACAGCACGTGCGTGAAGGTGATCAGCTCCGAGATCATCCACTGACCGCAGATGATCAGCGCGATGGCGACGGCCGCCGCCTTCGGCACGAACGAGAGGGTGACCTCCTGGATCTGCGTGATCGACTGGATGAGCGAGATCGCAAAGCCGACCACCAGCGCGGTGACCACGATCGGCGCCGCCAGCTTGGCGGTGATCAGGAGGCCCTGCATCGCGACGTCGAGGACAGCGTTCGCGTTCATCCGCCACCCCGATAGCTCGTGATCAGGCTCGTGATGATCAGGCCCCAGCCGTCGACGAGCACGAAAAGCAGGATCTTGAACGGCAGCGAGATCATGACCGGCGGGAGCATCATCATGCCCATCGACATGAGCGCGGCGGAGACGACCATGTCGATCACGAGGAACGGCACGAAGATGACGAAGCCGATGATGAACGCCGCCCGCAGCTCCGAGATCATGAACGCCGGGATGAGCGTCAGCAGCGGCACGGACGCCGCCGAGTCGGGGTTGGGCCGCCCGGCCGCGCGGGTCATCAGCGCGATGTCCTCCTCGCGCGTGTGCGACGACATGAAGTGCCGCAGCGGCGCCTCGGCCGCGTGCAGAGCCGCCGTGAAGTCGATGTGCCCGGCGAGGTAGGGCTGCACCGCGGTGGTGTTGATGTCGACGAGCACCGGGCTCATGATGAACAGGCTGAGGAAGAGCGACAGCCCCGCGAGCACCTGGTTCGGCGGGATGGAGGGCAGGGCCAGCGCGTTCCGGGTGATCGCCAGCACGACGAAGATCTTGGTGAACGACGACATCATCAGCAGCAGAGCCGGCGCGACCGAGAGCACGGTGATGCCGACGAGCGTGAGGATGGCGGTGCTCGGGGTGCCGTTGGGACCGTTGATGTCCAGGGTGATCCCGCCGGCGCCTCCCGGGCCGGCCGGACCGGACGGGGTCGGCACGGGTGTCGGGACCGCGTGCGCGGCGGTCGCCGAGAGGAGGACGAACGCGGCGGCGATGAGCGTCACCAGAACGCCGGCCACCGCGAGGCGCGGCAGCAGGTGGGAGGCCCGGCCGAGGGCGGCGCGCAGGTCGGCGCGGAGGGGGGCGCCGCGGAGAGGTGCGCGCAGCTCGGCGCGCGTCGCCGTCACCTCTTCTGCCGCACCGCCGAACTCGCCTGCCGCCAGGTGGCGGGTGACAGGATCGAGCCTTTGAGTGCCTCGTCGAAGTGCGAGGCGCGTCCCTGCGCCGTGAGGAAGTCGGCATCCTGCCTGGTGTCCGTGGATCCCTGAGCCCCGGCTGCCGCTCCGGCCGTCGCAGCGGCCGCACCGGCCGCGTCGATGTCCTTCGCGAAAGTCCTCCGCACCGGCACCAGAGGGGTCACCTCGGCGTCCGCCTCCTGCGGACGGGCACCGGTGTGCAGCACGCTCACCTGTCGTTCGGTCACGCCGAGCACGAACCGGTTGCCGTCCACATCCACGACGACGACCGACGCCTTCGGCCCGACCCCCTGGCGCCCGACCACCGACACGGCGTTGCCGCGACGGGTGCGGCCGCCCCGCGCACCGCGCCCGCGCGTGACGCGGCGCTGCACGAACCACAGCAGCCCGACGATCACGCCGAGGACGACGAGCACCCGGAGGGCGACGAACAGGGTCTCCACGGATCGCACTATCGGCCGCCCTCCCCTCCCCGTTAGGCGCGGGTGTGGCAGGGTGGAGCCGTGGAGGGTGCGGAGATCGAGCTGGCGTACATCCCGCCCGGCACCGTGCAGCTCCACGACGCCCGGCTGAAGCGCCGGTGGACGGTGGAGCTGGAATCGTTCGAGATCGGCCGGTTCGCCGTCACCGAGGAGCAGGTCGCCGAGCTGATCGGCGAGGCGGCCTCGCATCCGCGTCGGCCGGCGACCCGGATCAGCTGGCTGCGCGCGATCCGGTTCTGCAACGCGGCCTCCGAGTGGGAGGGCCTCGACCCGGCCTACTCGTTCGACGGCGAGGACGTGACCTGGCACGTGGACGCCGACGGCTATCGCCTGCCGACGGAGGCCGAGTGGGAGTACGCGTGCCGCGCCGGTTCCACGGGCCCGCACTACGGGCCGCTCGCGGAGGTCGCCTGGACCAGCGCCGACGGCCTCTCGGCTCCGCACGACGTGGGCGGGAGGCTGCCGAACCTCCACGGACTGTTCGACACCCTCGGCAACGTGTGGGAGTGGTGCTGGGACCACCTCGATCCCGCGCGCTACGACGACTACCGGGTGTTCCGCGGCGGCGGCTACGCCGACGACGCCTGGAGTGTTCGGGCCTCCGTGCGCCGCGGCGGGTCGCCGCGCACGCAGCACGAGGACCTCGGCTTCCGGGTGGCGCGTGGCGGCTTCGACGCCGAGGGCGCGGCCCAGGGCTGGTCGGCGGAGGCCGACGAGGAGCGCGCCGCGCTCGTCTACCCCCTCCCGCCGGGCTGGACCCCGCGCCGCTGAGCGCACCGACCACCGAAGGGCACGTCGTTGTCACTTTCGGGGCGCGAAAGTGACAACGACGTGCCCCTCGGCGTCAGTGGAGGGTGTTGATGGGGGACTCGGGGACGCCGGTTGCGAGTGCCGTGGCGGCGTTCTGCGCCTGCACGCGGACGTACTCGACCTCGGTGAACCGCGAGAAGTAGGCGATGTGCGGGGTGAGCACGACGTCATCCCGGCCGACCAGTGGGTGTCCGGGCCCCGGAGGCTCTTGGTCGAGGACGTCCAGCGCCGCTCCCGACAGCCTCCCGGAGTCGAGCGCGGCGACGAGCGCCGCGTTGTCGATGAGACCGCCGCGCGAGACGTTGAGCAGGATCGCGCCCTCCGGCAGCTCTCCGAGGAACGCCGCGTCCACCATGCGAGCGGTCTCGTTCGTCAACGGGAGGTGGAGCGAGAGGGTGTTCGACCCGCGCCGCACCTCCTCGAGCGTCGTGCGCTCGATCCCGAGCGACGCGAGGTCGGCGGCGGCCTCCGGGGTGTCCGGCAGCAGAGGGTCGAACCCGAGCACGCGGCCGAACAGCGGGCCGGCGAGCCGGGCGAACTCCCGGCCGATCCTGCCGAGCCCGACGATGCCGAGCGTCTGCTCGCTGAGCCGCGGAGGCGGCACGGCGGCGCGCTCGTTCCAGCGCTCCGAAGTCGCGGAGGCCGTGTAGAAGGGCAGCTGCCGAGCGCTCGCCAGCAGCAGCGCGAGCGCGTGGGTCGCCACCTCCTCCGTCGCCGCACCCGGGACGTTCGTCACCCAGACGCCGCACTCGGTCGCCGCGTCGACGTCCACGTAGTCGAAGCCCATCGACATGAGCGCGATCACCTTCAGCCGCGGAAGCGTCTCGATCACCTCACGCGTGATGGCGGCGTAGCCGGGCAGGAGGGCGTCGGCGTCCTGAGCGCCCGCGATGATCGCCTCCGGGTCGCGCGTGCCGAGCACGCGCACCTCGAAGCCGTGCGACTCGAGCAGCGCGATCCCGGGCGCCGGATCGGTGTCCTCCACATCGGTGTAGACCGCGACCGGCCGGCGCGCGTCACTCATCCCTGGCCTCCCGCACGATCACCTGCGCCATCGCGGTCATCAGCTCGTACGCCACGTGCGCGGCGGCGATCCCGGTCACCTGCGCGTGATCGTAGGCGGGAGCGACCTCCACCACATCGGCGCCGACGATGTTCAAGTCGGTGAGGCCGCGCAGCAGACGGAGCAGCTCGCGGCTGGTCAGGCCCCCGGCCTCCGGCGTGCCGGTGCCGGGTGCGTGCGCCGGGTCGAGCACATCGATGTCGATCGAGATGTAGAGCGGCTTGTCGCCGACGCGGCGGCGGATGCGATCGAGCGCCGCAGGGATGCCGTTCTCCTCGATGTACTCGCTCGACACGATCGAGAAGCCGAGCCGCTCGTCGTCCTCCAGATCCTGCTTGCTGTACAGCGGGCCGCGGGTGCCCACGTGCACCGAGGCCGTGCGGTCGAGGAAGCCCTCCTCCGACGCGCGACGGAACGGTGTGCCGTGCGTGATCGGCTCGTCGAAGTAGGTGTCCCAGGTGTCGAGGTGCGCGTCGAAATGGAGCACGGCGACCGGGCCGTGCTTCGCGCTGATCGCCTTCAGGAGCGGGTACGCGATCGTGTGGTCGCCGCCGATCGCGAGGATGCGCCGGGCCCGCTCGCCCAGTTCGGTGGCCGCCTCTGCGATCTGGCGCACCGCTTCGTCGATGTGGAACGGGTTCGCGGCGACGTCGCCGGCGTCGGCCACCTGCACCGCCTCCCAGCCCGAGAAGTCCTGCGCCGGGTTGTACGGCCGCAGCAGCCGGCTGGAGGCGCGCACGTGCTCCGGACCGAAGCGCGCACCCGGACGGAAGCTGACGCCGGTGTCGAAGGGGATGCCGACCACGGCGAGGTCGACGGCGGGGACGTCCTCCAGCCGCGGCAGCCGGGCGAACGTCGAGAGGCCGGCGTACCGCGGCGTCTTGGACGCGTCCGACGGGCCGATGGGGGTGGATGCGGGGCTCATGGTGTTCCTCGTGGCGTTGGTTCGTTGGGTCGGTTCGCCGCGGTCAGTCGGCGAACGACGATTGCGGCAGGTGGACGAGCTGGAGGCCTCCGGCCGCGAGCGCGGCCGAGACCGCCTCCGCCAGCTCGGCGGTCGACCCGGCGTGCCGCCCTGTGCCTCCGAACGCGTCGGCGAGCGCCGCCCAGTTCGGCTGGGCCAGGTCGACTCCGACGGGCGCGATGCCCGCGTCGACCTCGTTCTGCCTGATCTCGGCGTAGCCGCCGTTGTCGACGACGATCACCGTGAGGTCGAGCCGCTGCTCGACGACGGTCATCAACTCCTGCAGCGAGAACATCAGCGCGCCGTCGCCGACCACCGCGACGACCGGTCGCTCCGGCGACGCTACGCGGGAGCCGATGGCTGCGGGCAGCCCGTAGCCGAGGGTGGCGTAGGTCGCCATGTACGGCGTCGAGTTCGGTGAGGCGACCTGGAGGCGGTTGAGCAGCCCCCCGTACGCGATCTGCGAGGAGTCGGTGGTCACGATCGCATCGGCCGGCAGAGCGGCGGCGATGGCGTCGGCGATGGCCGTGTTGACGGCGGAGAGCTCTGCGCACTCGGAGGCGACGGCCTCGAGGGTCTCGGCCACCCGGGCGGCGGTCTCCCGGGTGTCGGCCCGCGGCGCACCGTCGCCCAGCGCCTCTCGCAGTGCGGCGAGCGCCGCCGCCGCGTCGGCGACGATCCCGACCTCCACCGGCTGATTCTTCGTCAGCTGCGACTCGACCAGGTCGATGCGGATGACATGCCCGCGCGCCTCCAGCCGCTCGACCCACAACTCGGCCTCGCCGAGCTTCGAGCCGACGACCAGCAGCACGTCGGCGTCGCGCGCCCGGTCGCGGGCCGCGGCGAGACGCAGGTTCGAGCCGAGGGAGAGCGGGTGACGCTCGTCAAGGACGCCCTTGGCGTTCAGAGTCGTGACGACGGGGGCGCAGAGGCGCTCCGCGAGAGCGCGGAGTTCGGGCGCGGCACGGCGGGAGCCGCCGCCGGCGAGGATGACCGGGTCGTGCGCGCCCGCCAGCAGGCGTGCAGCCTCGGCGATCGCGCCGGCGTCGGGTGCGCCCGGCGCCGGCGGAGTGCGCGGACCGAGCACGTCCTCCGGGATCTCGCTCTCCTCCTCCAGGAGGTCGAGCGGCACCTCGATGTAGACGGGACGCGGGCGCCCGGTCGCGAACAGGTCGAACGCGTCGTGGACGGCCTGCACGGCCTCCTCGACGGACTGCACCCGTCGCCCCCACTCCACGATCGCCGAAGCCGCGCCGAGCTGGTCCTTGGTCTCGTGCAGGGTGCCGACGTCGGCGAACTCGCGCCCGCGGGCGGGACCCGGTGCGAGGAGGATCATCGGCCGCGACTCGCAGTAGGCGGTCCCGGCCGCGGAGAGCGCGTTCAGCAGCCCGGGTCCGCTGGTCGTGATCACCACGCCCGGCCTGCCGGTCTGCAGCGACCAGCCGTCGGCCGCGTATCCCGCGCCCTGCTCGTGCCTGGTCGTCACGGGATGGACGCCGAGGGCGGTCAGCGGCCGGTAGAACTCGAGGTTGTGGGTGCCGGGGATGCCGAACACCGTGTCGACACCGTAATTGCGGAGCGTCTCGATGATCGCCCACCCGGTCGTCCGGGCAGCGCGTGCCTCCATGCCGGACCGCCTCTCCATCGTGATGTCGGTCGTCGTCACGCCTCGTACCTCGCGCTGCCGTCCACCCAGGTCGCGAGCACCGGGATGGAAGCGATCGCGTCCGCCTCGACCGCGAGCGGGTTCGCACCCAGCACGACGAAGTCGGCACGCTTGCCCGCCTCCAGCGAGCCGAGCTCGTTCTCGCGGCCGAGCGAGATCGCGCCCTCCAGGGTGTGCCCGCGCAGTGCGGCCTCCGCGCCGATGCGCAGCGAGTCGGGGCCGAGCTTATGGCCGCGGCGCGTCACGCGCGTCACGGCCGCCTGGATCGCCTCCAGCGGTCGCGGATCGGCGACCGGCGCGTCCGACGAAATCGTCACCGGGACGCCCGCATCGAGAAACTCGCCGAGCGGATTGAACCGCTCGCCCGGGGTGCCGATCGCCTGCTCGACGCCCTCACCCCAGTTGTAGTAGTGCTGGGTCTGGTTCACCGGGCGGATGCCCAGGCGCGCCATTCGCTCGATCTCCTCCGGCGCGGGAAGGCCGCAGTGCTCGATCCGGTGCCGGGCGTCGGCGTCCGGGTACTCGGTCAAGACCTCCTCGACGGCGTCCACGACCATCGCGATCGCGGTCGGCGACTGCGCATGCGTCGCAGTCTGCAGGCCGGCGCGGTGCGCCTTGGCCACGAGTCCGGCGTACTCCGCGGGCTCGTGGTAGAGCTGGCCGCGGCGGCACGGATCGCCCACGTAGCCCTCCGGGAAATACGCCGTCCAGCCGCCGAGCGTGCCGTCGGCGTAGAGCTTGATGCCGGCGACCGACAGGAACGCGTTGCCGAACGGTCCTGTGAGGCCGAGGTCGACCACCTGGTCGAGCAGGTGCGAGAGGAAGTACATCGAGACCCGCACCGAGAGCTCGCCGCGATCGGCCATCGCGAGGTACGCCGCGAGCTCGCGCTTGGAGACCTGCGCGTCACCGAGGGCGGTGACGCCGGCCGACAGGAACTCGCGCTGGGCGATGTCGAGCTGCCGCTGGTGCTCCCCGGGCTCGTCGCCGAGGTGGAAGTTGGGCCCGTGGTGCCCGATCTTCACGCCGTGAAGGCCGGTGAGCACGTTGCAGGCCGCGTCGGACAGCTCACCCGTGAGCTCGCCGTCCGCGTCGCGGAAGAACTCGCCGCCCTCCGGGTTCGGGGTGTCGCGCGTGATCCCGTACTTCTCGAGCGTGAACGTGTTGACCACTCCCCCGTGGCCGGAGGCGTTCATGATGTACACCTCGCGGTCGGTGGCGATCGCGTCCAGCTCCTCCTTGGCGGGGTGGCGCCGCTCGGCCAGGTTGCGCTGCTCGTACCCGTAGCCGCGCAGCGGCACGCCCGCGGGCAGCCGCTCGGCGCCCTCGCGCATCAGCTCGACGATCTCGGGGATCGTGCCCGCCTTCGCGGGGCTGATGTCCACCCAGGTGAGCAGCTGCCCGAACATCAGTGGATGCGCGTGGGCGTCGATGAATCCGGGCACGATCGTGGCGCCGGGGAAGTCGGCGCGCACCGCCTCGACGCCGCGCTCGCGGGCCGCGGCCTCCACGTGCTCGAGCGAACCGACAGCGAGGATGCTGCCGCCCGCCGTGAGCATCGCCTCGGCCCGCGGGGCGCCGTCGTCGACGGTCAGGATGGTCTCCGCCGTCACGATGGTCGGCGCCGAGTCGCGCGCGTCGAAGGTGGCCAGGTGTCGCATGGGTCAGATCCTCGTGGTCTTGATGGCGGTGGTGTCGACGCGCGGGTTGAACGAGGCCGTGACCGGCGCCGAGTCGGAGTGCTGCGGGGCGAACCAGGTGCCGATGACGGCGATGAGCGCGAGCGCCCCGAAGAACCAGATCGCCGACCAGAAGCTGCCGGTGAGGGCGATGAGCGCGGTCGCGATCGCCGGGGACAGTCCGCCCCAGACGGCCGCACCGATCCCGTAGGAGAGCGACATCGACGTGTAGCGCGCCTGCGGGCGGAACATCTGGGTCATCACGGTGGACAGCGGAGCCCACGCACCGCTCAGCGTGATGCGGATGACGCTGACGAACACGTAGATGAGGGCGACCTGGTGGTTCTGGATCACCAGCACGAGCGGGATGACGGCCAGGAAGGACAGCACCGACCCCAGGATGATGACCCGCTTGCCTCCCCACTTGTCGCCGAGCATCGCCAGCGGGAGGGTGACCAGCGCTTCGATGAACGATGCGATCGTCATGGCTCCGAGGATGACGCCGGCGTCGAGGCCGATCTCCGGACTGGTCGCGAAGTTCTGCACGAAGACCGTCGCGATCACATAGCCGCCGGACGACATCGCGATGATGCAGAAGCCCAGCAGGATCGGCAACCAGTTGTTGCGCAGGGCGAAGAGGATCGGGGTCGACTGCGTGTGGCCCTCGATCTTCTCTTCGAAGACCGGGGTCTCCTCCACCCGGTAGCGCACCCAGATGCCCACACCGATGAGCACGATGCTGAACAGGAACGGCACGCGCCACCCCCACGTCATCAGCACGTCGTCGCCGGCCGCGGCGAGGATCCAGAACGCGCCGGAGGCCAGCAGCGCACCGAGCGGGTTGCCGAGCTGCGTGAAACCGCCGTAGAAGTTCTTGAACTTCGGCGGTGCGCTCTCGACCGACATCAGGCTCGCGCCGCCCCACTCGCCGCCCACGGCGAGACCCTGGGCGATTCGCAGCACGATGAGGAGGATCGGGGCTGCGAAGCCGATGGCGGCGTAGCCGGGCAGGCAGCCGACCAGCACGGTCGCGACGCCCATGATGAAGAGCGTGAGCGTCAGCGCGCGCTTACGGCCGAGCTTGTCGCCGATGTGGCCGAAGATGATGCCGCCGAGCGGACGCATGAAGTAGGCGACCGCGTAGGTGCCGAACGAGGCGAGCGTGCCCAGCGCGTGGTTGACCTCGGGGAAGAACACCTGCGGGAAGACGATGGCCGCGGCCGTCGCGTAGACGTAGAAGTCGTACCACTCGATGGTCGTGCCGACCACGGAGGCGAGGCCGGCCCTCAGCGCGCGGCGGTGGCCTCCGACGGGGTGGATGGCGGTAGCAGACACACACAGCTCCTTTGCTCGTATTTGTCGTGAAGTTCGTCGTGAAGTCTCATCCCGTCCACTGGTCTGCGCAAGCGCACATCGGCGTCGAAGGGGGCGACAGACAATCGTAATGCGTGCTGATCGGATCAATTGAAGCGTGATCGGCGGCTGGCGAGAACCTGGCACCGTCGATATGCGCCCGAGAGCTGACGAATCCGGGTATTCTCCGAGATGTGCCGATCCGCCACGACAGAACCAGCCAGGACCGCGACGCCGACGCACTCGACAGCAGCCTGGTCCGCGCCCTCCAGACGGACGGTCGGGCGACCATCCACGAGCTGGCCCGCACCCTGGGCGTGTCCCGCGACCTCGTCTCGCGGCGGCTGGGCACGCTCATCGGCCAGGAGGGGCTGCGCGTCGTCGCCGCGCTCGACCCGGGCTTCGCCGGCCTCAACGTCCTCATCCACGGGCTCGTCGGTGTCGACGGACCGGCTCGGCCGGTCGCCGATCGCATCGCCGAGCTCGCCGACACGGTGTTCGTGTCCATGGTCAGCGGGTCCTCCCCCGTGGTGTTCGAGTCCCGCCACGGCGACACCGCTGAGCTGCACGCCACCCTCACCGCCATCCGCGGGATCCCTGGCGTGCGGCAGCTGCGCGTGAGCACATACGACGCGCTGCTGAAGGAGTTCATCACCGCCGCCTCCGTGCACGAAGCCCGGCTCGACCGCCTGGACCACGACCTCATCGCGGTGCTCCAGGAGGACGGCCGCGCCAGCTACCGCACCCTCGCCGACACGGTACGCCTCTCGCCGTCGTCGGTGCGTGCCCGCGTGCGCCGGCTCCTCGACGCGGGCGTCATCCGGATCGCCGCGATCGACACGGGAGGCCTCTCACGCAACCGTGTGGCGGTCGGCGTCGGCATCGCCCTCCGCGGACCCGCGGAGCCGGTGCACCGGTACCTCGTCGCCACGCCGGCGGTCGACCTCGCGGCCGACGCCCACGGCGCCTACGACGCCATCGCGACGATCGTCGGCAGCACGACGGGAAGCGTCCTCGCGGTCATCGAGGAGCTGCGCTCCCTCCCGGAGGTCGGGTCGCTCGAGACGTGGGCGCACCTCGACATCATCAAGGAGGACTACACGCGCACGCTCGGCCGCATCGTGCGGCCCTAGCGCACGCGCGGCGCCCCTCGGCGTCAGTCGAGGTCTTCGGCCGCGTCGAGGATCTTGGTGATGCGCACCGCGTAGTCCTGGTCGACGACCACGATCTCGCCGTGCGCGATCAGGCGACCGTTGAGCAGCACGTCGGCGGGCGACCCGGCCGACCGGTCGAGCTCGATCACCGCGCCCGGCTCCATCGCGAGCACGTCGCGCACTGCCATGCGGGTGCGGCCGATCTCGACCGTCAGCGCCATCTCCACGTTGCTGATGCGCGCCAGCTTGCCCGCGATCGCACCGGAGGCCGCACGCTCCGGCACGCCCGCGCGTCCCCGCACCGCGAACCAGCCCACGACTCCGGCCGACCCGCTCAGCTCGAACACCGTCGTAGTGCCGTCGCCGAACAACTCCTCCGCATCCTCCACCCGGGCGTCGTCGAGCACGCCCGCGCCGAAGGTGTCGCTCGCGGCCTCCAGGGCCGGCTGCAGTACGTCCTGGAGGGCGACGACGGGCGAGCCGTCCGCACCCTCGTCGACGAGCGCCGGCGCCTCCAGCAGCACGACGCCGAGGTCGACGGACGTCGCCCCGACGAAGGTCGCGACGACCGCGTTCGCCGTGCGGCCGGCGAAGCCGCCCGCGGTGTGCAGCAGCGCGGTCAGCGGCGCTCCGGTCGGCAGCACGCCGGCCAGGGCCTCCGCCGCTGCCTGGGCCTGGGCGAGGGAGAGAGTTGTGCCGGAGGCGAAAGTCATGGTCATGAGAGTCAGTCCTCTGTCTTGACGACGACGCACGCGAGCCGGGATCCGCTGGATCCCAGTGCTGCGCCGGCCACGGGGTGTCCCCCCACGGCGAGATCGAACGGTCGGTGTTGCGGATGCGGGATCGGCAGGAGGTCGCCGACCGCCAGGCCGAGCACCACGCTCGGCTTCACGACGGCCGGGGTCAGTCGTAGCGACACGTCGACGGGCACCCGCGAGAGCTGCGCGTCCACCAGCTCGCGCGCGTTCTCGGTGCTCGAGGTCGGGTTGGTCTCCCCCAGCTGCGGCAGCAGCACGGAGGCGGGCAGCGCCAGCGTCACGGGAGCCGTGGACTCGCCCACGCGCAGCTGGAATCCCGCCACGATCATGAGCTCGGCGGTCGCCGCGGCCTGCGCGAACTGCGAGTTGTACTGGATGGCGTCCACGGTGATCGTCGTCGCCAGGATGCTCCCCAGCGAGTAGCGGAGGTCCTCCAGCGCGTCGTCCATGAGCTTGCGCACCAGCGCGTGCTCGATCTGGGTGAAAGTGCGCTCCTCGGCGACCGGGACCCCGGAGCCGCCGAGCATCGCGTTCACCCACGAGAGCGCCGCCACGGTCGGGAACTGGATGACGCCTTTCGGGGCGACCCCCTCGAGTTCGCACAGCACCATCGCCGTCGTCGCCGGCAGGGAGGCCGCGTACTCGTCGTAGGTCTGCATGGCGACCGAATCGCAGGTGACCTGGCTGAGCACGCGCACCTTCGCGGTGAGCTGGGTCGCCCACTGCCGCGCGAACGTCTCGAACGCCAGCTCGAGCACACGCGAGTGCTCGCGCGCGAGCGTGGTCGGCCGCCGGAAGTC
>NZ_JBVQSP010000002.1:530992-553666 GCF_055720965.1 Leifsonia sp. PARNA 1/14 | reverse complement strand
TCGTACACCGGCAGCTCGGATGCGGGAGCCTGCAAGGTGGTCACGAGAGCGACTATCGGCGGGCGAAGCCGATCCGTTAGCGGGAACCGGCGAACGCCCGGTCCCCCTAACGACCGACCGGAGGCCGCCGATAGTGCCCCTGTGACGGCTCACCCGGAGCCGAGACCAGGATTCGCAGCCATGATCGTCGTCACCCGATTGAACGACAGCCAGTTTGCGGTCAACCCCGACCTCATCGAGCGCATCCACGCGAGTCCTGACACGACCCTCGTGATGGTGGACGGCGCCAAGTTCATCGTCACCGAGTCGATGGCGGAGGTCATCGAGAAGATCGCGGCCTATCGCGCCAGGGTGATCGCGCTCGCGCACGACCTCCCGGCCTCCGGCCCCCGCCCCGTCCCGGCGCCTGTTCCCGACCAGGCGACCGCCCCCGCGGTTCCGTTGCGGGCCAGGAAGAAGTAACGAGGAGACACACCATGGATCCGGCAACGATCATCGGGATCGTCATTGCCTTCGCCTCCGTCGTGGCGATGGTCACGATCGAGGGCGCCCACCTGACGTCGTTGGTGCTCCCCGCGCCGATGATCCTGGTGTTCGGCGCGACTATCTCGGTCGGCATCGCCTCGGGCACGCTGAAGGACTTCTTCACCGCGGTGAAGGCGCTCCCGCGCGCGTTCCGCGGCAAGATCGAGCCTCCGTCGAAGGTCATCGACCAGGTCGTCGGTCTCGCCGAGAAGGCTCGCGCCAACGGCCTCCTCGCCATGGAGCAGGAGGCCGACGGCGTCGACGACCCGTTCCTCAAGCGCGCCCTGCAGAACATCGCCGACGGCACCGACGGCGACGAGCTGCGGATCCTGCTCGAGGACGAGATCGCCACGCGCTCGAAGTCCGACCGCGTCGCGGCGAAGTTCTTCTCCACGCTCGGCGGCTACGCCCCCACCATCGGCATCATCGGCACCGTCGTGTCGCTCACCCACGTGCTCGAGAACCTCTCCAAGCCGGCCGAGCTCGGCCCGATGATCGCGAGCGCCTTCGTGGCGACGCTGTGGGGCCTGCTCTCCGCCAACTTCCTCTGGCTGCCGATCGGCAACCGTCTGCGCCGGCTGTCCGACCTGGACGTCGACCGGATGACGCTGCTGATGGAGGGCGTGCTCGCCGTGCAGGCGGGCAGCCAGCCGCGCCTCCTCGGAGAGCGCCTGCGCGCGATGGTTCCCGGCGGCGAGTCCGCCAAGCCGGCCAAGGGGCCGAAGGCCGTTCCCGCGCCGGAGAAGGAAGCCGCCTGACGTGGCCGCCCGTCGACGCAAGCACGAGCCGGAGGAGGAGCACGAGAACGAAGAGCGCTGGATGGCCTCCTACATGGACATGGTCACCGTGCTCATGTGCATGTTCATCGTGCTGTTCGCCATGTCGACGGTGGACGCCAAGAAGTTCGAACAGCTCAAGAACTCGCTCGCGACCGGCTTCGGGCAGGTGAAGACCGAGAAGGTCGACACCGCGGAGGGCGTGGTGGTGCCTCCGGCCCACGTCAAGGACAACGGCAGCACGACCGACTTCGCGCTGGCGAAGCAGGAGGCGCAGAACCTCGAGAAGCTGAAGGACCGCATCCAGGCGAGCCTGACCCGCGACGGCCTCCAGGATGCGGTGCAGATGAAGATCGACGCGCGCGGCCTCACGATCGGGCTGGTGGGCAGCTCGACCTTCTTCGAGTCGAACAAGGCCGAGCTGAGCGGCACCGCCGTCAAGGTGCTCGACGACATCGGTCCGGTGCTGGCGCCGGAGCAATACCAGGTCTCCATCGAGGGCCACGCCGACTTCCGGCAGCCCGGCGCTCCCTACCCGACGAACTGGGAGTTGTCGGCAGGCCGCGCGACCAGCGTGCTGCGCCGCCTGGTGGAGGCCGACGGATTCCCCGCCGACCGCATCGCGGCCGTGTCGTACGGCTCGGCGCGCCCGCTGGCGAATACGGCGGCCAACACCGACCAGGACCTCGCCCTCAACCGGCGCGTCGACGTCGTGGTGCTCTCGAACCAGCCCGAGCGCATCCGCGCACTCATCCCGCAGGCGCTGCAGGACACGACGGCGCCGGCGCCCTCCGCCTCGGGGTGACGCAGGGGCCGCACCTCACCTCAACCGCGCAGGCCGCACTTTCACCGGGGCGAGCCAGGTCGCCACGATGACCGCGGTGATCGAGCCTGCGCACATGATCGCCGCGAGCACGACGACCTGGAAGCGGCCGGCCTCCAGCGGTGAGACACCGCCGAAGATGGCGCCGACGAACGCGCCGGGCAGCGTCACGAGTCCGGTGGTCTTCGTCTGGTCGACCGACGGGATGAGTGCGGCATAGACCGCTCCGCGGGCCCGCTCGAGCGTGGACTGCCGCGGCGTCGCGCCCAGCGCGAGCCAGCCCTCCACCTCGTCCCAGTGGTCGTCGACCGCCTCGGTGAACCGGCGGCCGGCGAGGGTGGCGATGCTCATCGAGTTGCCGATCACGATGCCGCCGATGGCGAGCGCGTAGCGGGCGGTGAAGTCGATCGCCCCCGTCGCGAAGACGATGGTGAAGGTGATGACCACGCCCGTCGCCATCCCGACGGCCATCATCGTCCCGTGGTCGAGCGACCAGCCGATCCGGTGGGTCGCCGTGGCGGCGGCGACGCTGAACATGATCAGGAGGGCGAGCGCCACCCACACGGGACTGGTGATGACCCCGGAGAGCACCAGGCTGATCACCGCGAGCTGGGCGGCTCCGCGCAGGATGGCGAGCAGCGGCGCCCAACGGTGCGGCGCCCGGTAGACGCCGAGGACCGCCGTCGCCAGCAGCGCGAGAAGCGCGACCCCGAGCAGGGTGGGCGCGAGCTCGCGAACAATGGGCACCTCGCGAGCCTACGCGGGCGAGGCCCCTGAACGTCGAAGCAGCGCGCGTCAGCGCTTGAGGTTGGTGAGCTCCTGCAGCACCTCGTCGGAGGTGGTGATGATGCGAGCGTTGGCCTGGAAGCCGCGCTGGGCGACGATCAGGTTGGTGAACTCCTGCGAGAGGTCGACGTTCGACATCTCGAGGGAGCCGCTCTGCAGGGTGCCGAGACCAGCCTCGCCGGGGCCGCCCAGTTCCGCCGCGCCGGAGTTGACCGTAGCGCGGTAGGTCGAGCCTCCGGCCTTCTCGAGGCCTCCCGGGTTGACGAACGTGGCGAGAGCGATCCGGCCGACAGCCTGCTTGTCGCCGTTCGAGAACAGGCCGATGATCGTGCCGTCCTTCGAGAGCGAGAACGACTGCAGGGTGCCGGAGGCGCTGCCGTTCTGGTTCTTGAACGCCACCGTGGTGATTCCGGCGTAGCCGGTGACCGTGGAGAGGTCGACCGTGACACCGCCGACGGCGAGGGTCCCGCCGCCCGTGAGCTTGCCGCTCGCGTCGAACGTGAGGGCGCCGTTCGCGGTCGCGCCGTTCCCGTCGGTGCCCGCGACATTCCAGCCCGCCGGGGTCTTCGTGAAGGTCAACGTGAGCTTGCGGGAGGTGCCGGTGCCGTCGTAGACGTCGACATCGCGCACGAGCTGGTCGCCGAGCACGGCGTCGGAGGGCAGGTTGCCGTTGATCGTGCCGGCCGTCGTGGCTGTCGCCGGGGTGACGGCGTTGAGCGGGATGGTCACGTCGCCGAGCGCACCGCCCTGCTGGATCACGCCGTTGACCGCGTTCCAGCCCTGCAGGATCGCACCGCCCGGGCCGACCAGCCGGCCGAGGGCGTCGGGGTCGAACGAGCCGGCTCGGGTGTAGACGGTCTCGCCGCCGACCTTGGTGACGAAGAAGCCGTCGCCGTTGATCATCATGTCGGTGGGGCGGCCGGTCGCCTGAGCGGCGCCCTGCGTGAAGTTGGTGGAGATGCCGGCCACGAGCACGCCGAGGCCGATCTGCGCCGGGTTGGTGCCGCCGTTCTGGGCTCCCGGGCCCGTGGCGCCCTGGACGAGCTGCGAGAGCGTGTCCTGGAACTGCACGGCCGAGCCCTTGAAGGCGGTGGTGTTGACGTTGGCGATGTTGTTGCCGGTCACGTCGAGCATGGTCTGGTGCGAGCGGAGGCCGGAGATTCCGGAGTAGAGCGAGCGGAGCATGATGCTGCCTTTCTGCGAGAAGTTTCTGGGAGAAGTCGTCAAGCGGTCGCGGTCGGAGTGACCACGCCGAGGATGGAGTCGAGGTTGATCTGCTGGTCGCCGACGGTGACCACCGGCACGGCGCCGGCGTACGAGACGGACGACGCGGTGCCGGTCTTCGTGTCGCCGTTCTTGTCGAGGTAGCTGACCGTGTGCCCGATCAGCGCGGCAGCGGAGGTGCGCATCTGCAGCGCGAAGCTCTCCTGGTTGGTGGAGTCCATGCTGGTGAGCTTCTCCATCATGGCCAGCTGCGTCGTCTGCGAGATCATCTGGTTGGTGTCCATGGGCGAGCTCGGATCCTGGTTGCGCAGCTGCGTGACGAGCAGCTGCATGAAGGCCTCGCTGTCGAGGGACTGCTTCGGCGTGCGCGTCGGCGCCGTCGTATAGATGCCGCCGGTGGAGGCGGTGTCGGTTCCGGTGATGGGGTCGACGGCCACGGGGGCTCCTTTCGGTGTCTTAGACGATGAGGTCGATCGAGTAGGTGGTGCCGTCGGCGGCGGGGTGCGGGAGGCGGTCGCCGCCGCGATCGGCGTCGCCGCGGTACGGCCGCGACCGGTCGTCGGCGGAGGGCCGGCCGTCGAAGGGCCGGCCGTCGGAACCGGCGCGCCCCTCCCCCTGCTGGCCGGCGGTTCGACCGTCGGCCGCAGCCTGCTGCTGCGGCGACGGCTGGTTCTGCGACGAGAGGTCGAGGGTTCCAGTGAGGCCCGTGCCGCCGAAGTCGCGGCGGAGGTCGGGCAGGATCGCGCGCAGCGCGTCGCGGCCGGCGTCGGTCGGGGCGAACAGCTCGACCCGCACGCCGTCGACGCCGACGTGGGCCCGGACGGTGACCGGCCCGAGGTTGTCCGGCGTCACGTGCACGGTCATCACATGCTCGCCGCGGCCTGCTGCCGCCAGGGTGAACACCGGTCGAGCGAGCTGGGCGCCGAGCGGCTGCGGCTGCGGCTGCGGCTGCGGCTGCGGCTGCGGAGCGGTGGCCGCAGCGGGAGCGGCACTGACCGTCGCGACTGCGACCGGCGCGGGCGCTGCGGGGGCGGTCGCCGCAATCCCCGGGAGAGCGTCACCGATCGTCGCGGCGCGGTTCTGCAACTCGACGGTCGGCGCGGCGGCGACGACGGGCCGCGATGTCGCCGGCGCGTCGACCACACCGGTGGGCGCTGAGGGGGTCGGAGTGACAGGGATGTCCTGCTGGGAGGCGCGAGCGCCCCTCGGCGTCGGCGCGCTCGGAACAGTGCCGGCCGCCTCCGTCGAGGTCGCAGCAGCCGCGGAGGCGCTGTCTGACGTCTCGAAGAGACCCGTCGTGCCGGACGCAGGCGGGGCGGGTGCGAGCACCTGCGGTGCCCGAGTCGCCACCGACGGGCGCGCCGGAGCCTGTGCGACCTGCGACTGCGTGGCGAGCGCCTGCGGCAGCCCCGCCTCGGCGGCGGAAGCAGGCGCGAGCGCGGAGCCGTTCGGATCGACGGAGACGCTCTGACCAGCCGGTGTCGACGCGGGTGCGGCCTGAACGGCCGCGGGCTGCTGGTCTCCGGCCGCGGATGCCGGCGGAGCTGCGGCAACCGGAATTCCGACGGCGGCCGCGCTCACCGTCCGCACGCAAGAGGTGACCACGTCGACTGCTGGCCCAGCGGTCGAACCGGCAGTCTGTGCTTCTCGCGCGACCGGCGTCGTAGGGCCAGTGACCAGCGTCGGCAGTACTGCTCCGGAGGTCGCGAGAGTCGCAGCCGTTCCCACAGCAGGCGCGGTCGACGGCGTCTCGCCGGGCACGGCGGGCTGTGCATCGTTCGTGGTGTCGGCGTGCTTCCCCGAGGTCCGCGCGGGCATCGACGCTTCCCGCCGGCCCGCGTCCGCGTGAGCGTCCGCCGCCCCGGCCAGGAACGCGCCGAACGCGTCGGCGGCGCCCGCGCGGTTCGCCTGTCCACTTCCCACCGCCGCCGCGGCGCGCGACGGCGCGGGGGCAGGTGCGGCCACCGTCCCGGGTGTCACAGCGAGCCTCCCTGCATCGCAGAGGCGAGCAGCGACCGCAGCACGTCGGCCTGTGTCGTCGAGCTCGACGAGCCGGCACCGGCCAGCCCGGCCAGCCCGGCCGGCCCGGCCGGCCCGGCCGCCCCGGCCGTCGCCTGAGGCACGATGCGCCGGATGGTCACGATGTCCGAGTCGTCCATCCAGTTGTTCACGAGGCTGACGTTGCGGCCCTCGCTCGGCGCGTGGATCACCTTGCCGTCGCCGGCGTAGATCACGATGTGCTCTCCGCCGTTGGTCACGATGAGGTCGCCGGGCTGTGCCTGCGCGAGCGACGGCACCTCCGTGCCCATCTTCGCCTGGCCCGAGACCAGCCGCGGCAGGTCGATCCCGAGGTCCTTGTAGACGCGCTGCACCAGGCCGGAGCAGTCGATGCCCGACGAGCTCGTTCCTCCGAAGACGTACGGCACGCCGAGGTACTTCTTGGCGTCGGCGACGACGTCGGCACCCGTGACGCCTCCCGTCGAGCCGGTCGTCGCGCCGACGCCGGAGGTCCCGAGGGCGCCGGCGAGCGCGTCGGCGAAGCTCGTCGACGACGTCGACGACGTGGCCGACGTCGACGGGGTCGCCGAGACGCCGGCTCCCGTCGTGATCTGGTCGAGCTGCGCGATCGTCGCCTGGATCTGGGAGATCCGCCCGATCGCATCGGTGACCGTCATGCCTCGTGCCTTCCTTCGTCCTGGTCGGAGCGGCCGCGGAGCCACGCGCCGGTCGCGATCTCGTCGATGGCCGCCTGCTCGGCTCCGAGCTCGCCCGCGACGACCTCCGCGTGGTGCCGCGCTTCGAGCTTCTCCAGGCCGACGGCGCGGATCTTCGCCGCGGTGAACGCCTGCTGCGCCTCCTCGGCCTCCGTCTCGGCCGCTTCGGCGTACGCGGCCAGGTCGGCGAGCATGCTGCGGCTGGAGGCGCG
This sequence comes from Leifsonia sp. PARNA 1/14, assembly GCF_055720965.1. Lineage (NCBI taxonomy): Bacteria > Bacillati > Actinomycetota > Actinomycetes > Micrococcales > Microbacteriaceae > Leifsonia > Leifsonia sp. PARNA 1/14. The sequence goes on along the minus strand of NZ_JBVQSP010000002.1, from coordinate 546,606 downwards.
GGCCGCGGCCAGTGCGAACATCGTGCTCGCATCGGTCGCCTCCGCCGGCACCGCGTGCAGCGCGGCGATCGCGCGCACCTGGCGGTCCTGCACGTCGCGTCGCAGCGCGTTCGCGGCGGCGAGGTCGCTCGCCGCGTGGTCTTTCTCGATCTGCCGCAGCCGCAGCAGTCCGGCGAGCGGGAACGTCCGTGCCATCACACCACCCCTGTCCCGGCGGCGGGCATGGCCGCCACCAGCTCGTTCAGTCGTGCCCAGCCGTCCGCGAACGCGGAAGGTTCGCCGATCCCCTGCCGGAGGAACCGGTTGATCGCGTCCTCGTTGGCGACGGCGGCGTCCACGCGCGGGTTCGTCCCCGGCTTGTACGCGCCGACATCGAGGAGGTCCTGCGCCGCGACCTTGGCGGCCAGGATGCTGCGCAGGGCCGTCGCCGCCGCCCGCTGCTCCGGGGCGGTGACCCGGGTGGCGAGGCGCGAGATCGAGCCGAGCACGTCCACCGAGGGGAAGTGCCCGACCACGGACAGCCTCCGGTCGAGCACGACGTGGCCGTCGAGGATGCTGCGCGCGGCGTCGGCGATGGGCTCGTTGTGGTCGTCGCCGTCGACGAGCACGGTGTAGAGGCCGGTGATCGAGCCGGTCTCACCGGTCCCGGCGCGCTCGAGCAGCTGCGCGAGCAGCGAGAAGGTCGACGGCGGGTAGCCGCGGGTGGCGGGAGGCTCGCCGGCCGAGAGGCCGATCTCGCGCTGCGCCATCGCCACGCGGGTCAGCGAGTCCATCATGAGCACGACATCGCGCCCCTGGTCGCGGAACGACTCGGCGATCCGGGTCGCCGCGAACGCCGCGCGCAGGCGCATGACCGCCGGCTCGTCGGAGGTCGCCACCACCACGACCGACCGCGCCAGCCCGGCCGGGCCGAGGTCGTCCTCGAGGAACTCGCGGACCTCACGGCCGCGCTCCCCCACCAGCGCGATCACCGACACGGTCGCATCCGTTCCGCGCGCGATCATCGACAGCAGCGACGACTTTCCGACGCCCGAGCCGGCGAAGAGGCCGAGGCGCTGGCCGCGTCCCGCCGTCACGAGGGTGTCGAGCACGCGCACGCCGAGACCGAGCGGTGACTGGATGCGCGCGCGGCGCATCGCGTCGGGCGCGCGGTTGTCGAGGGCGACGAAGCCGTCCGGCGCGATCGGGCCGCGGCCGTCGACCGGACGCCCGAGAGCATCGATCACGCGGCCGAGCATCGCGTCCCCGGTGGGCACGAGCAGCGGGCTGCGCACGGCACGCACCGGCGCTCCCGCAGCGATGCCGGTGAGTCGTCCGTACGGCATCACCTTCGCGCCTGCGGAGGTTGTGGCCACGACTTCCGCGTGCACGCCCTCCCCTTCGCCGATCACCACGAGGTCGCCGATGGCCGCGCGCACGCCCTCGATCTCGGCGCCGAGTCCGACCACCGCGGTCACGCGACCGACGCGTTCCACCGCGGCGGCCTCCACTGCGGCGCCCCAGCTCGCCAGCGCGGCCGTCACGACAGCGCCTCCTGTGCCCGTTCGAGCGCGGCGCGGATACGCGCGTCCAGCCATCCGGTCGGGAGGCCGCCGATCGCGTCGCCCGGTGCGAGCGCGGGATCGGCCACCGCCGTGACGCCGTCGATCATCGGCGCGCCCGCGCCCGCGCCCTCGCCGGCGCTGTCGTGCCGCCCGGCTCCACGCAGCAGCGCCAGGTCCTCCGGGTTGAGGCGGACCACCGTCAGCTCCCCCGCCGGCGCCTCGGCGAACACCCGGGCGACGGCGGCCCGCGCGGCCGCGAGCCGGTCGCTCAGCACGGTGCCGACCACGGCCTCCGCCAGCTGGAACGACGCCGCGACCAACGTGTCCTCGACCTCGCCGAGCACCGGCATGGTGGCCTCGCGGAGCTCGACCGCCGCGATGCGCAGAGCGTGCGCGAGCACAGCGACCCGGCCGGCCGCCTCGTCCGCCTCCGCCGCGCGCGCCAACTCGGCCTCGGCCAGCCACGCGGCCTGCTCGGCAGCGGCCTCGCGCCGGCCGTCGGCGTAGCCGGAGGCGAAGCCACGCGCCCGGGCGGCGTCCGCCGCGGCGTGCTGGTCCTCCGTCTCCGCGAGCACGGGGACGGTCAGCGGCGCGAAGACGACGTCATTCGACATACGCGTCCTCGTCGCCGCGCTGCACCGTGATCACGCCCGTGGCCTCGAGGTCGCGGATGGCGCGGACGATCGACGCGCGCGCGTCCTCCACCTGCGACAGGCGCACGGGGCCGAGGATGCGGATCTCGTCCTCGAGGATCTCCCGGTTGCGCTCCGACAGGTTCTGCGTGATGACGTCGGTGACCGCCTCGGTCGCACCCTTCGTGGCGACGGCGAGCACGGCCGCGTCGACACCGCGCAGCACCTGCTGCACGTCGCGCGGGTCGAGGCGCACGATGTCGTCGAACGTGAGCATCCGCGAGCGGACCTCCTCGGCGAGCGCGGGGTCGCGCTGTTCGAGCGCCTCCAGCAGGGCCTTCTCGGTCGCCGCGTCGGCCCGGTTGATGATGTCGACGAGCGGCTGCACTCCCCCGACCGAGTCGGACGACGTGCGGGCGGAGACCACGGCGCTCGCGCGCTGCTTGAGCGTGTCCGCGACCACCCGCACGGCGTCCGGGCTCGGCGAGCCCATGGTCGCGATCGCGTGGGCGACCTCGGTGCGCGCGTCGTCGTCGAGACCGGCAAGCACGCGGGAGGCGTGATCGGCGCGCAGGTGGGCGAGCACCAGGGCGCTGGTCTGCGGCAGCTCCCCCGCCAGCAGCATCTGCACCTGGCCGGGCTCCACCGCGTCGAGGAACTCGAACTGCTTGCCCGCCATCGACGAAGCCACCCGGTTGAGCACACCGGTGGCGCGCTCGGCGCCGAACGACGCCTCCAGCAGGCCGACGGCGATGTCGCGTCCGCCGCGGGTGCTGACGCCCCCGCGCGCCGTGAGGTCGTGGAATTCGCTCAGCGCCTTCTCGGCGACGGCGGGATCGACGCGGCGCAGGCGGAGGATCTCCGCGGTGATCTCGTCGGCCTCCTCGTCGGAGAACTGCTTCATCACCTGGGCGGCGCGCTGCTGATCCATGTTCATCAGCACGACGGCGACCTTCTGGGCGCCGGTCAACGCTGTCTTGGTGTCGTTCATACGCCTGCCCTGTCCTCCATGAGACTGCGAAGGAACTCGGCGGTCTTCTGCGGGTCGCGCTCGGCGAGCGACTCGATCTCCTGCCGGCGGCGCTCGGCCTCGAGCTCCGGGCCGGTCGGGTCGGGCACCGGGTCGAGCTGCATCGGGATCGTCGGCGGCGCCGACTCGAGCGCGATCGGGAAGGCTGCGGCCTCGAGCGCGACGGTGTCCGCGCGCTCGGCCTCCAGCTCGGCGTTCTCGGCCGCACGCTTGCGGCCGCGACGGAACAGCGCGAAGGCGATGATCGCGGCGGCTACGATAGCGGCGCCGATGATGGAGGTGCGGATGATGCCCGTGAGCTGGTCGGCCGCGGCGGCGTCCTTAGCCTCCTGGATCGCCTTGGCCGCCTCGGTCGCGCCCGCCTTGCTGAACGGCACCAGCTGCACGCTGACCGAGTCGCCGCGCGTGGTGTCGATGCCGGCCGCCGCGTTGACCATGCTCCGCAGCTCGCCGGCGCTCACGTTGGTGACGGCGTCGGAGTTCACCGCGACCGACACGGTCTGGCGGTTGATCGCGCCGGCTGGGATCGTGCGCTGCTCGGTGACCTTGTCGACCGCGTTGTCCTTGGTGCTGGACTCCGAGTTGAAGGTGCCGTTGCCGTCGGCGCCGTTCGGCACCGCGATGTTGTCGGGGCCGAGCACCCCGGCGGCCGAGTTGCCTCCGCTGCCGGTGTAGGTCTCCTTCTGGGTCGTCTCACTCAGCGACGGGGCGTTGGTCGGCGACGTGTACGACTCCTCGGTGCGCTGCGCGGACTCCGTGCTGACATCGGCTGCGACGGCGACCGTGGCGTTGCCCGCGCCGACGACCTTGTCGAGCATGTCCTGCACGGCCGACTTGACGCGGGCCTCGTAGTCGTTGGCCTGCTTGTCCGCTCCCCCGGTCGCACCGGCGCCCACCGTGCTCAGCACGTTGCCGTTCGCGTCGACGACCGCGACGTCGGTGGGCTGCATGCCCGTGACGGCCGCGCTGGTCAGGTGCACGATCGCCTGCACCTGGTCGGCGGTGAGCGTGACGCCGGCCTGGGTCTCGACGAAGACGGAGGCGGTCGGGTCCTTCTTCTCGGAGACGAACACCGTGTCCTCCGGGATCGCCAGCCGCACAGACGCCGTCTTGACGCCCTTCATGGCCGAAATCGTGTTCGCGAGCTCGCCCTCCATCGCCCGCTTGTAGGTGACCGACTGCTGGAACTCGGAGGACGTCACACCCATCTTGTCGAGCAGCGAGTAGCCGTTCGTCGTGGAGGTCGGCAGGCCGGCGGAGGCCGCCTTGAGCCGCTCGTCGTACACCTTCTGCTGGGGCACCATGATGGTGCCTCCCCCGTCGGTGAGCTGGTACGGGACGCCGTCGGTGCGCAGCTGGTCGACGATCGCCGACGCGTCGGCGGCTTGGAGGCCCGAGAACAGCGGCGTGTACGACGGCTGCGATGCCCACATCGCGAGGCCGGCGGCTCCCAGGCCGATCACGGCCACGCCGATCACGGCGATGACCCGCTGGGCCACGCTGAAGCCGCGGATCGTGTCGCCGAGCCGGCGGAAGAAGCTCGTCACCTGCTGGGGCATCAGGCCTGCATCCTCATGATCTCGTTGAAGGCGTCGACGGCCTTGTTGCGCACCCCGGCGACGAGCTCGAGGGTGACCTGAGCGCGTGTGGAGGCGAGGGTGGCCTGGTGGATGTCGTCGAGGTTGCCCGTGACCGCCTGGACGGCCAGCGTGTCGCTCGTGCTCTGCAGCTGCTGGAGGTTGTCGACGGCGCCGCTCAGAGCCGTGCTGAACGAGCCGCCGCCCGTGCCGGTGGTGGAGTTCGCGGCGGTCGCGCCGGTGGTGCCGGTGGCCGCGCCGATCGAGCTGATCGCGCCGATGGCGTCGATGGGCATCAGTTCCTCCCGATCTGCAGGGCGGCCTGGTAGGTCTCCTTGGCGCGGTCGACGACCGCGGCGTTGGCCTGGTAGCCGCGCTGGGCCATGATGAGCGACCCCATCTGCGATGACAGGTCGATGTCGGGGTAGCGCACGTAGCCCTTCGCGTCGGCGACGGGGTTGTCGGGCTCGTAGACCATCCGGCCCTCCGCGCTGCCGTACGCGGTGCCGGCGACGTAGGCGCCGGAGACGCCCTCCCCTTCTTGGGCGACGATGTAGCGCGCTTGGAACGCCGCGCCGTTCGTGGGCTTCGCCGTGTTGATGTTGGCGAGGTTGTCCGAGATCGCGTCGAGCCACTTGCGGTGCAGGGTCAGTCCCGTGCCCGCGATGCCGATGGCGTCGAATGTCATCGTGAGTCCTTTCGGTCGTCGAGGAAGGTCTGCGCTGCTCAGCTGGTCTTCAGTGCGGCGCGGACGAGCGAGAACTCGTTGCCTGCCGCCTGGGACGCGAATTGGAAGCGGAGCACCGTGTCGACGTTGGAGAGCGTCTCGGTGTCGAGGTTGACGTTGTTGCCATCCAGGCGGGTGGGCTCGAGCGAGCGCGCCGTCGTCGAGGCGGCGTGGCCGTCCCCGCGCGCGACGGACGCGGCGAGGGCGTCTTCGAACGACACGCGCTCCGCCGTGTAGCCCGGCGTGTTGACGTTGGCGATGTTGTTGGCGATCGCGCGCTGGCGCGCCGAGAGCCCGTCGAGGGCGCTCGAGAGGGCGGCACTTGTCACGGATTCGAGCACGCTGCACTCCATCGGTGGTCGAGGGGGTGGCCTGTCCGTGGCCCGTCGTCGAGCGATCCGTGCTCGTAGGCCTCTATCGACCGCGGTGGAGGATGCGTTAGCAAGGCGGTCCGTGCCCAGTTCGTGGGTCATTCCGGCGGGTGAACGGCAGGGTTCGCGCGGGTGACGGACTCTCCGTGCGGGTTGTGGATGACTCGTTTATCAGGCACTGAAATCACAGACCTATCCACAGCCGATTTCCGGGTGTGAATTACACCGTTGTGGTTTAGAACAAAGCTTCGATTCGGCGATGAATCGAAGAAAAGTGCTGGTCAGGGGACATTACAACTCACTGTGAATTCTGAGATTCCACACAACCCGCGCGTGTCCTCCACACGTTATCCGCATCCATCCACGACTTTTCCCCATAGTTATCCACAGGTGGAGAAACTGGGGAGGATCGTCGAAGGTGGACACGCCGGTACACCCCCGTCCGTTGAACGCGTGATGAACGCGTCGACACGCCCGGGCTCAGCCGATCAGATCGAAGTACACCGGATGCGGCCCGATTTCGGCACGCGGCACCGAGTTCACCGCGGCGAGGTGCCGGGCGGTGGTCTGACGCACGTCCTCCAGGTAGCGGATCGTGTGCAGCTGGGCCTCGAGCAGTCGCGCCGCACGCTCCTGCAATTCCTCGGGGATGGGACCGAGTCCCGCCGGGGGACGCCAGGGGATCGGGTCCACTTTGGCGAGCGCACCGTGGAGTTCGCGCTCCATGCGCTCCAGGGCCTCCGACCAGGGGTGCTCAGGCGACGCCGAGATCACGTCCGGCTTCCGGGTCGGCGCCGGCAGGCGAGCCGTAGGGGGAGCGCGGGAGCGCCGAAGCAGCAGGCAGACTGTCGGCCGCCTCGTGCCAGGCCTGGCGCAGCGGCTCGACGAGCTCGATGGCCTCGCGCACCTTCGACGCGTCGTGCTCGACGGTGCCTGCGACGATCAGGTCGGCGAGGTAGCCGTACAGCTGCAGCAGGCCTTCGGCGCCGTCCCAGAGGTCGACCTTGAGGCTCGAGGCGAGCTCGGCGACGATCTGGTCGGCGTGCCGGAGGTTCTCCCATGCGGTCGGCCAGTTCTGCGCGTGCAGGGCCTCCTCGGCGCGGGTCAGATCGAGCGTGAGCCGGTCGTAGAGCATCGTCACCAGTCGCGCGGGGCTGGCCGAGAGCACGCTGTCCCTGTTGTAGGTGGACAGCTTGGCCGCGGCGGAGTTCAGAAGCGTCATGAGCTGCTCCCGGAGGAGAGGGAAGCGAGCTGGCCGGTCAGCCATGACGACTGCGACTGGAGCTGCTGCAGCTGGACTTCGAGATTCGCATAGGTCTTTTGGAGGGTCGCTTTACGGTCGGCCAGTCGCGTGTCCCAGTCGGAGATCTGGTCGTTGAGGCTCTTGACCGTCGACTGCTCGCCCTGGATCTTCGTGGTGATCGTGCCGGTGTACTTGTCGCTGGCGACGTTCGCCGCGTCGGAGACACGCTGGGAGATGGTCGCCAGCGCCGACTTGACGGCGTCCGGGTTCTTCGCGATCGCCGTTGCGAAGACTGTCTTGTCGAATGTGACCTGGCCGTCGCTCGTGATGCTGATGCCGTAGGTGCTGGGGGAGACACCGTTGATCGGGGCGATGACCGCGTCGATCAGCTTCTGGTTCGCGTCCCGCACCGTCGAGTCGCCCGTGAAGGCGCCGGCCGTGACTGTGGTGCCGCCCGCGGCGTCCGTCCCCGTCGTGACCGCCTGCTTCTGCGAGATGAAGGTGAAGATGTCGTTCAGGCTCGTCACCAGTGAGTTCGCGGCGTTCGAGATGCTGGTGTCGTCGCGCGAGACCGTGAGGGTGACCGGAGTCGCGGAGGCTGTGGAAACGGTGACCGTCACGCCGGGCAGGACGCTGTCGAACGTGTTGGTCGCGCTCGTCACACTCTGCGCGGCGGCGGACCCGGCCCAGAGCGTGACCTGCGCGTCCTGAGCCTGACGCACCTGCGCGGCGCCCGGGTCGTTCAGGAGGTTCGTCGCCGTCCCGGCCGTCACCTCGGCCGGCGTCCCGCGGTACGCGGTGAAGGCCCCGGCCGCACCCGTCTGGGTCGAACTGAGCTGGAGGCGGTAGAGCTTCGCACCGGTCGTGGGATCGAGGCCCGCGGCGACCTGGGTGGCGCTGACGCCCACACCCGCCTTGTTGATGGCCGCGGCCACGTCGGCGAGCGACGCGCTGGACGCGGTGACCTGCGTGGTCGTGCCGTCGGCGGCGACGAAGGTCAACGTGGGCGGCTGGTCGGGCCACTGCGTGAGCGGCCCGGTGACCGTGACCTGCGACTGCGCGAGGCGGTCCACGGTGAAGTCGATGGTGCCGTCCACCGCGCCCGGTCCGGCGGTGGCGGTGACGGAGGTGGAGGCGACGCCGCCCGAACTGACCGACGCGGTGTGGAGGTCGGTGCCCGACGGCTTGGCGAGAGCCCCCGCGGAGGTGGCGAGCGACGCGATCTTGGTGTTCAGCGTCTGCATCGCCGTGATGTAGGTCGTGGAGTCGGTGACCTTGTTCTTGAGCAGCGTCTGCGGAACCGCCTCCGCCTGCATGAGCTGGTTGATCAGCGATGTGGTGTCGAGTCCGCTGATCAGACCGTCGACGGCCATTCCCATGTGCTGCTCTCCCTCCTACGGCCGTGCTGCGGGTGGTTCTGGTGGTGCTGGTGGAACGGCGGCCGGGATGCCCTTTGGGGATGGCATCCCGGCCGCCGGGTCTGAAGCGACCTCCCTTATTAGCGGAGGAGCTGCAGAACGCCCTGGCCGGACTGGTTGGCCTGGGCCAGCATCGCGGTGCCCGCCTGCGACAGGATGTTCGAGCGGGTGTACTTCACCATCTCGGACGCCATGTCGGTGTCGGTGATGCGCGAGTTCGCAGCGGACAGGTTCTCCTGGGAGACGTTGAGGCTGCGGATGGTGCTCTCGAAGCGGTTCTGGACCGCACCGAGGGTGGCGCGAGCGGTCGACACGTTCTTGATCTGCGTGTCGAGCGCGTTGATCGACGTCAGCGCGTTCGCAGCGCTGTCGAAGGTGAGAGTGCCGACCGCCGTGGCGACGGTCGCGACGTTGGCACCCGAGAGGTCGACCGCGATCTGGTCGTTCGCGGCCACACCGCCGGCGCCCACCTGGAAGGTCAGCGTCGCGTTGGAGCCGTCGAGCAGCTTGATCCCGTTGAAGTTCGCGCTGCCCGAGATGCGGGTGAGCTCACTCGTGAGCTGCGTGACCTCGGTCTGGATCGCGGTGCGCGAGTCGGCGTTGTTCGAGTCGTTGCCGGCCTGGACCGCGAGGTCGCGGACGCGCTGCAGGATCGAGTGGACCTCGGTCAGCTGACCTTCAGCGGTCTGCACGACGCTGATGCCGTCCTGAGCGTTGCGGGACGCGACGGTCAGACCGCCGACCTGCGACTTCAGGCCCTCGGAGATCGCGAGGCCTGCCGCGTCGTCCGCCGCACGGTTGATGCGGAGGCCGCTGGACAGCTTCTCGAGCGACTTCGAGAGGTCGCTCTGAGTGTTGTTCAGGTTGCGGTAGGCGTTGAGCGCCGAGATGTTGGTGTTGATCTGCATACCCATGATGTTTCCTCCATGACTGGGCTTCGGTTCGCGGTCCGTCCATGTCCCGCACTGAGACCTATCGGCCGGAGGTCACCGGCCGTTAGGGACGATCTTCAGGAGGCGCGCGCCGTGCTGGGGGAGGGCACGTGCGGGTGGAGGTGCGCGACCGCGTGCTGCGCCAGCCGAGCCAGGTAGGCGCTGCGCCGCGCCTGCGAGGTCTTCGCCTCGATCACCTCCGGGTCGCCCTCGTCGGCGTAGTGCGTGGCCATGCCCTCGCGCATGAGCCGGATGGCCTCCGACCGTTGCTGCGACACCGCGGAATGGGTGATGCCGAGTTCTTCGGCGATCTCGGTGACCGTGCGGTCGTCGAAGTAGATCGCCTCCACGATGGAGCGCATGCGGTCGGGGAGGGCGGCCACAGCGGCGCGCACGTAGGCGGTCCGCTCGCCGACGAGCAGCGTCTCCTCCGGGCCGGCGGCCTCTGAGACGAGCACCGACTCGACCGTCTCGTCGAGCGCAGTGACCGAGCGCGCCGCATCGGCCAGTCCGGCCGCAGCCGTCTGGCGGTCGACGCCGAGCGCTGCTGCGATCTCGTCGATGCCGGGCGTGCGGCCGAGCGCCGCCGAGAGGCTCTCCTGAACCGCCAGCGTCTCCTTGATCCGCTTGCGGGCAGAGCGCGTCGCCCAGTCGCTCGCGCGCAGCTCGTCGGCCAGCGCGCCGACGATGCGGGTGCGGGCGTAGGCGCCGAAAGGCACGCCGGTCGTCGCGTCGTAGGCGTCGGCCGCGGTCACCAGGGCGACGGCGCCGGCGGAGGCGAGGTCGTCGCGCGACAGGTGCGTCGCGCGGGAGCACAGGTCGGAGACCAGGTACCCCACCAGTGGCAGGTTCTCGACGACGAGCGTGTTTCGTTCTGTGCGGTTCACGCTGGGCGACCCCTCTTCATCGGACGGGTACCACGGATCATCCCGGTCGGGGTGGGATGGTGCGGGTACTCGGGCGGTGCTCGGATGTTCGGGCTTACTCGGGTGCCGAACTGACGGTGCTAGGGGTCTTCGTGTTCACGGTAACAATGCGGATACTCCCGGGTCCCGAACCCGATGCCCCCACTACGGGGCAGCCCCTACCCCCAGTACGGGGAATACTGTGCGGTCACCCCGATCCGGTACGGCCTGAGCGATTTCATAGGGCCCTCCGCCTAACATCGGGGCGACCGGTGCCGATGGTCCCCCATGAGGCGGACACCCGTTCCGCCACGGACCGAGGGATTCAGTGCGCACAACGACTCACGAGGACGTCAGGAGCGACATGGCCGCGAGCGAACTCTCCGCTCAGCCCTGGAAGGAGCGCGAGCTGCTGGAGCTGCTGCTGTTCAAGCTGGAGGAGGAGCAGCTGCTGCTCATCGCCGGCAAGTCGCGCTGGATCTCGCACGCGACCCGCGAGGTCGAGCAGGTGATGGAGCGCATGCGCGACGCGGCGCTCGCCCGCACTGTCGAGGTCTCCGTCGTCGCCGAGCAGTGGGGGCTCTCCCCGGAGGCGACCCTCCGTGAGCTCGCCGCCGGCGCTCCCGATGGCATCTGGTCCGACATCTTCGCGTCGCACCTGACGGCCATGACCGAGCTCACCGGTCAGATCGCCGACGTGCGCGACACCAACGAGCGACTGCTGCGGGAGGCCGCCCGCTCCACACAGGAGACCCTGAACGGCCTGTCGGGCTCGGGCCCGGACGCCGGCGTCTACGGTGCTGCGGGGGAGAGCCGCTCGGGCGACGCCGGTGGGCGCCTCTTCGACACGGAGGCCTGATGAGCACGTTCAGCGGACTCAACACCGCGTACACCGGTCTGGTGGCGGCGAAGGCCGGCCTCGACGTGGTGGGCCAGAACCTGGTCAACGCGAACACGGCCGGGTATACGCGTCAGCGGGTCACGACCTCCGGAGTGCCCGCACTCGACGCCGCCGGCCTCTTCACCGGCGGCGTGCGCCCCGGCCAGGGAGTGAACGTCGACGGCGTGCAGCGGCTCGACGATGCGGCCCTGGACGCCCGGGTGCGCAGCACGACGGCGCTCTCCGGCTACTCGTCGGTGCGCGCGAAGGCGCTGACCTCGCTCGAGGACTCGCTGAACGAACCGGGCACGAACGGGCTCTCGTCGCAGCTGCAGAAGTTCTGGTCGGCCTGGAGCGACGTCGCCAACCAGGCGGGCGACCTGGCTCCGGCCGGTGTGCTGCTCGGCCAGGCCGGCAGCCTGGTGACCCAGATCGCCGCCGGCTACCGCTCGGTCGACGACCAGTGGACCGCCCTGCGCCAGAACGCGGGCGGGATGGTGGACGATCTCAACCAGGCCGCGGCCGACGTCGCCGACCTGAACGGTCGCATCCGGCAGGCCGTGGCCTCCGGCGCCTCACCGAACGAGCTCATGGACCGACGCGACGTGCTGACAGCCCAGATCGCGAACCTCGCCGGGGGAGTGGTGCGACCGAACACCGACGGCACCGTGGACGTACTGGTCGGTGGCAACGCGCTGGTCAGCGGCACGACGGCGAACGCTGTGCAGCTCGCCGGCGCCCAGCGCATGGCGGACGCCGGCGGCAGCCCGGTGCAGCTCGAGTGGGCGCACCGTCCGGGCTCCGCGATCGCGCTGGAGGGCGGCCAGATCGCGGGAGCGGTCTCCTCCCTCGCGCCCGCCGACGCCACCGGCACCGGTGGCGTGCTCGCCGAGGCGGCCGCGAGCTACAACGCCTTCGCGGTGACGCTCGCACAGCGGGTCAACGCGGTGCACAGCACCGGCTCGACCCCGACGGGCGCGACCGGACTCGACTTCTTCGCCATCGACGCCTCCCGGCCGGCAGCGCTCGGGCTCTCGGTAGTCCCGACGTCGGTCTCGGGGATCGCGACCGGCACGCCGGGTGCCGGCGGCGCCGACGGCAGCATCGCCGACGCGATCTCGCAGCTCGGATCCGGCGCGAACGCCGTCGACAAGCAGTGGTCGGCGTTCGTCGTGCGCGTCGGCGTCGCGAGCAAGACCGAGCAGCAGCAGTCGGACCTCGCGGATCTCGCGTCGTCCTCCGCGAGCAGCGCGCAGCTCGCCAACTCCTCCGTCGACCTCGACGAGGAGAACATGAGCATGCTCACGTTCCAGCACGCGTACCAGGGCGCCGCCCGGGTGATGACGGCGGTGGACGAGACGCTCGACGTGCTCATCAATCACACCGGACTGGTCGGGAGGTAATCGTGTTCACCCGCGTCACCAACGCAACGCAGACGGCGAACGCCCAGCGCAACCTGCAGCTCAGCCTGCAGCGTCAGGCCAAGCTCTACGATCAGGCGACGAGCCAGAAGCAGCTCACCCGCCCGAGCGACGACCCGACGGCCACGGCGAGCGCGCTGGACGTGCGCTCCAGCCAGGCCGCCACCACGCAGTATCAGCGCAACGCCGACAACGGCGACGGCTGGCTGACCACCGCCGACTCGACGCTCACCAGCGTGGAGGCGCTGATGCGGCGCTTCCGCGACCTCACGGTCCAGGGCGCGAACGACGGCTCCCTCTCGCCCGAGGCGAAGGAGTCGACCGCCACCGAGCTCGAGGGCATCAAGAAGAGCCTCCTCTCGCTGGCGAACACCACGTACCAGGGCCGGACCGTCTTCGCGGGCAACTCGGACGCCGGCGTCGCCTTCCAGCCCGACTACTCGTTCACCGGGACCGCGGCCAGTACAGTGGAGCGCAGGATCGGAGCCGACGCCACCGTGCGCGTCGATGCCGACGGAGCCGCCGCGTTCGGAACCGGCGCCTCGTCGGTGTTCGCGCTCATCGACAACGCTGTGAGCGACCTTCGCTCGGGTGTCAACGTGGGGCCGCGGCTGACGGAGATCGACGACAGGATGAAGGCGATCGTGGGAGAGCACGCGGAGATCGGCGGACGCCAGACGCGCCTCGACAAAGCCAAGGACGCCCTGGCCTCCGGCTCGATCTCGCTCGAGTCCCAGCGCGCCGGCCTGGAGGACGTGGACCTGAGCAAGGTCCTCCTCGACCTCAAGACGCAGGACGTGAACTACCAGACGGCCATCGCCGTGACCGCCCGGGTCCTCCAGCCGACGCTGATGGACTTCCTCCGATGAGCGCCGTGCGGTTCGTCGTCCCTCCGCCCGGGCTGGAGCCTCTGGCGGACTTCGAGCTGGCCGCCGTCGCGGGCGCCGACGGCCTGTACTCGCTGTCGTCGCTCGAGCGGCCGGAGGTACGGCTCTTCACGATCGACGCCGAGGTGCACCTGCCGGGCTACTCGCCGGAGCTCCCGGACGACCGCGCGGCCGAACTGGGCATCACGGCGGCGGAGCAGGCGATGCTGCTGGCCGTGGTCACCCCGTCGCGCGAGGGCAGCACCGTGAACCTTCTCGCCCCGATCGTCGTCAACCGCGCGGACGGCGCGGCCCTCCAGCTCGTGCTGGACGACGACGCCCTGCCGGTGCGCGCCGAGCTCGCCGCCCTCGCGGGGGCCTGAGCCCGGAGCTCACTTGGCCGGGGGAGTGGGGCAGGGAGACGCCGCCTTCATGGCCGCGACGGCCTGATCCTCCGACCAGGGGAGTGAGGCGACCGGCTTGGCGCCCTTCTGCACCGCGGGCACCTTGGACACGATCGAGGCGAGACGCTGGGCGAGCGCCTGGGCGAATCCCGCTCCCGGCGTCGAGTTGTTGACGGCGGCGACGACGGTGAGCCCGGACGACGGGTCGGCGTACATCGCCGTGAGGTAGCCGGGGATGGCCGCCGCACCACCGCGCAGCGGCCCGACGGACTGCACGCCGAGGCCGTAGCCCAGCCAGGATGCGCCCGCGACCACGGTCTTCTGCTGGGCGTCCGCCGACCTGCTGCTGAGCAGGGAGCCGCTCGCCAGCGCTTGCGCGAACACTTTGAGATCGGGCACGTTCGACACCACCCCCGCCGAGGTCCAGCCCATCGACGGCGACAGGGCGGCGATCTCGTGCACCTGGGCGCAGACGGGTGCGCCCGCGGCGTCGAGCGCGGCGGCATAGCCCGCAGGATGCGCTCCCGGCACGGTCAGGACGCTGTTGTCGGGAAGCGTCGACGCCGACATCCCGAGCCGCGAGAACACATGGCTGTCGTACAGCTGCTGCCAGTTGCGGTTGCTGGCGTTCTGCAGCGCCATTCCCACGAGTACCGCGTTGGTCTGCGACGACGCGTACTTCTCGCCCGGGGTTCCGCTGCGCGCCGTGGCGATGCCGTCGCTCGCGAGTTCGAGCGGCGGCCAGTACCTGGTCGGGTTCGCGAGGAACTCCCCGCGCAGCTGGGCGGCGTAATCGCCGATCCCCGAGGTGTTCTGGCAGAGCTCGCGCAGCGTCACCCCGCCGACCCCGACCAGTCCCGGCAGCCATCTGGACACGGTGTCGTCGAGCTGGACGGTGCCGTCATCGACCAGCTCGAGGAGGACGGTGCAGGTCATCGACGTCGTGAGCTGTCCGACCCGGAACGTCATCGACGGTGTGACGGGCGTCGAGCCGCCGCGGGTCGTCGTGCCGATCGCGGCCGTCCAGCTGCCCGCCCAGGGCGCCCACACGCCCACGATGCCGGCCGACCCTCCCGCCTGGGCGATCGCGTCGGTCACGGCCGCTTTGAGCCGTGCATTCACGTCGGACGTGAACCCGCCCGGCTGCTGCGGAGGAAAGCCCGTGTCGGACGCGGAGGTCGCGCATCCGGCGAGCGCGAACGCCAGCAGTGCAGAGGTCGCCGCGAATACGAACCGGCGGAGGCGGGATCCTCGCTGCATGACATCCCCCGATGTTCGTGGCCTGGCCCGCCGCGGGACCCGTGCAGAGATTGTAGCCCGCGCCGGGGCATCGTCGGCGAGCCCGGCTGCGTGTCCAATCCGATCCGGCGGCCGCACCGAATCCCCCACGAGGCGCGCAGGCCGCGCGCCGTCTTCCAAGGAGGAACGACACATGCGCACATCACCGAATCGTCTGGTCGCGACCATCTTCGGCGCGGTCTATCTGCTCGTCGGCCTGCTCGGCTTCGCCTTCACCGGCGGCGTCGGGTTCGTGGCCACGAAGGGCGGCCTGCTCCTCGGCATCTTCGAGGTCAACCCGCTCCACAACGTCGCCCACCTGCTGATCGGCGCGGCGCTGCTCATCGCCGGCCTCACCAGGGCCGCCGCGGCGAAGGCGGTCAACC
>NZ_JBVQSP010000002.1:519119-530896 GCF_055720965.1 Leifsonia sp. PARNA 1/14 | reverse complement strand
ACATCACCGTCGGCGCCGTCTACCTGCTGCTCGGCATCGTCGGCTTCTTCCTGGTCGGCACGGCGGCGAATATCCTCGCCCTGAACACCCCCGACCACTTCCTGCACCTGGTGAGCGCGATCGTGCTCCTCGGCGTCGGTCTCGGCGCCGAGCGGACCGTGCGCGCCACATCGGCGACCGCCTGACCGACAGGCCACGGCTCTTCCCATGAGCAGGATGTCGAGGTCCGTCCCGGTCGCTCCGGCGACCCGGGCGGTCCTTGCCGTGGCCGCGCTGGGGGCCGGGCTGCTGCACGCAGCCGTGGCCCCCGGCGCCCCTCTGCCGCTGCTGCTGGTGCTGTGCGGCGTCGCCGGGGCCGAGCTGGCCTGGGCGGTCTTCGCGCTCGCCAGAGACCGGCCTCCGCTGTTCCCACTGGTCCCCGCGCTGGCCCTCGCGCCGCTCGGTCTCTGGGCCGCGCTCGCGATCGTCGGCGCGACGGCGTCGTCGGGAACGGTGCTCGTGCTGCCTCTCGCCCCGATGGGCGCCGCCTCCCTTCTCGATCTCGCCGTCGCCGCCGCCTCGGCGGTGGTCCTGCGGCGTCCGAGGCCGCCGCGCCGGGCGAGCGGCGCGCTGCGGTTCGTCTGCGCCCTCGCGGTGAGCGCGTGCGCAGTCTGCGCGGTGACCATTCCGGCGCTCGGTGCGACCGACGCCGGAGTCGCAGCCGTCACCGTGCACCATCACCACTGATCGCGAGGTTGACGCCACCGCGGGCCCACGCCAGACTTAGGTGAGCCTTACCTGATCCGGAGACCATCGTGGCCGAACCGATCCCCTTCTCACAGGCGCTCCGCGAGCGCACCCGCACCGTGCACGAGCAGAGCGAAGGCGCGACCTTCATGCAAGACCTCATGAGCGGCAAGGGCAGCCGCGAGGACTACGTCAACCTCCTCACGCAGCACTGGTACATCTACGACGCGCTCGAGGAGGCCGCCGGCTTGCTCGCCGACGATCCTGTCGCCACTCTTTTCATCAGCCCGAAGTTGACGCGCCTTCCCGCGATCGAAGCCGACCTCGAGTTCCTCATCGGCGACGACTGGCGCGACCGCGTCACCGCGCTTTCGAGCACCCTGCGCTACACGGCCCGAATCCGAGAGGTCGGCAGCAGCTGGCCAGGAGGCTTCGTCGCCCACCACTACACGCGGTACCTCGGCGACCTGTCCGGCGGCCAGATCATCCGCACGCTCCTCCAGCGCCAGTACGGCTTCGAGACCAACGGCGTCGGCTTCTACCTGTTCAACGACATCGCCAAGCCGAAAGTCTTCAAAGACGTCTACCGGGCGCAACTCGACGCCGTCGACTGGACGGACGAAGAGCGCGACCGCGTCATCGCCGAGGTCGCGCTGGCGTTCCGGTTCAACACGGAGCTGTTCGACGGCCTCGCGGCATCGAAGGCCGCCGCGGCCTGATCGCCGGCGCGGGTCAGTACCCGCTCAGCGCCGGCTGAGCGCGAACGACGCGTTGCCGAAGCGCACGATCGACCCGGGGTCGACCTCGTGGCGGGTGTTGGGGTCGCAGGCGAAGGTGCCATCGCCGGGGTAGCTGATCGTCGTCCCGTTGGCCGAACCGAGATCCATCACCCAGAACACGCCGTCGTACTGGCCGAAGGCGAGGTGGGCGCGCGAGACCGACTTGGCGTCGTCCGACACGGTCACCAGCTCGACGTGCGCCGGGTCGTCGAACTCGGTGCCCGGCGTGTGCGATGCCGGATTGCGTCCGACGACCCCGTTGCCCGACGTCTCGACGTGCTGCCCGTCGCTCAGATCCAGCGCGAACATGACCGCCATCCGCTTCTCCTTCCGCCGACGCCGCGAGGCGCCTCGCTCAGCATGCCACGACCCGCCTGTGATCCCTAGAGCGCAGACGCACGAAGGCGCCGAGGCTCAGTCCGACGCCACCGGAACCCGCGCCGGCCGGGCGTCGCGCATGAAGCGCTCGACGTCCGGGTCGACGGTGATGTCGCTCGGGCGCAGCGGGCGGGTCAGATACAGCCCGTCGAGGCTCGTGATGCGGCTGAGTGCCACGTAGGTCTGCCCGGAGGTGAACGCGCGCGAGCCGAGGTCGACGATCGCCGCGTCGTAGGTCTTGCCCTGCGACTTGTGGATGGTGACCGCCCAGGCGAGCCGCAGCGGGAACTGCGTGAATTCGGCTACGACGTCCTTGGTGAGCTTCTTGGTCTCGGGGGAGTAGCTGTAGCGGAACTTCTCCCAGATCGCCGGCTCGACCTCGTGCACCTCGCCGTCGACCTCCACGTAGACATTCGAGTCGATACGCGTCACGGTGCCGATGGTGCCGTTGACCCAGCGCGGGCCGTCGCCCTGCCCCACGTCGTTGCGCAGGAACATCACCTGGGCGCCGACCTTCAGTTCGAGCACCTCGTCTGCCGGGTAGTTCCTCCCGCCGAAATCGCCGCTCACCTCCGCTTTCGCGGTCAGCGGGCGACCCGGAAGCCGCTCGAGGGCCTGAGCATTGATGCGATTGACCGTGTCGTTGCGGGTCGCCAGCGTGATCGTGCCGTCGTCGGGAGCCGGCCGAGCGCCCACGGAGTTGAGCCGGTCGGCGATCTCCTTGGTCACCTGGCCGTGACGCACCGCGTTGAGCATGTAGCGGAAGTCGGACTCGTGCTGGCGGTGCACCTGCAGCAGCTCCACGATGTGGAGGTCGGCCTCCTGCCAGATCTTGGCATCGAAGAACCACATCGAGCGGTAAGTGTCGCTGAAGTAGGCGCGCTCCTCGTGGTCGCCCGGCACCGGCGCCAGCTGGTACGGGTCGCCGAACAGCACCACCTGCACGCCGCCGAACGGTTCCTTCGCCCGCTGCCTCGCCTGGCGGAGGCTGCGGTCCACCGCATCCATCAGGTCGGCGTTGACCATCGAGACCTCGTCGATGACGATCGTGTCGATGCTGTTGAGGAGCTTGCGCAGCTCGCTGGTCTGGTCGATGTCGTGGTCGGCGATGACACCGATCGGCAGTTTGAACAGCGAGTGGATGGTCTGGCCGCCGACGTTGAGCGCGGCCACGCCCGTGGGGGCGGCGATCACGATCGACTTCTCGGTGTTCCACGAGAGGTGGTTGAGGAGCGTCGACTTGCCGGTGCCGGCGCGGCCCGTGACGAAGACGTGGTCGCGGGTGTGCTCGATCAGCTCGAACACCGCGCGCTGCTCGGACGAGAGCGAGAGTCCGGCCATCGGCGTTCCCTTCCCTCGCGACCTGCCGAACTACTCTAACGCGGGCGCCATCGGTGCGGACGGTTATCCACACCCCCCTAGGATGGCGTCTATGGGAGGGGTCGGCGAGCGTCGTGCCGTGGGGCCGGTGCTGCTGTGGTCCGGCCTCGGCGTGCTGCTCATCGCGGCGTTCCTGGCGGCTCTCGGCGCGGTTCAGCGCGCGTACTACACTCCGGAGGGATTCGTCTCGGCGTACCTGTCGTCGCTGGCGTCCCACGACCTCCCCGGGGCGATGTCGATGCCGGGTGCGGCGCCGACGAAGGCGGCGCTGACCAGGGCCGGGCTCCCCGCCGGGGCTTCCATCGAATTGCTGCGCTCCGACCTGCTGCCGGCTTTCTCGAGCATCCGGGTCGACCCGGCCGCGGCCTCCGGCGATCGTCGCACCGTGACCGCGCATCTGGTGGCGGACGGCCGGCCCGTCACGACGACCTTCGACGTGCGCCAGACCGGCGCGGTCTTCGGCTTCCTCCCGACCTGGGAGTTCGCGACGACGCCGGTCGGGGTCGCGCACATCACCGTCGCGCACGCCAAGACCTTCACTATTGGCGGCCATACGGTGAGCCCGCTCGCTGCGGACCCGAGCCAGCCGGCGTCGGCCTTCAGTGTCGCCGCAGACTATCTGGTCCCGGCGCCGGCGGTGTACGAGCTCGACCACACCTCCCGCTACCTCGAGGCCGAGTCGGTACGGGTGCAGGCCGCGTCCGGTCGAGTCGTCGACGTCACGGTCGACGCGCAGCCCGACGCCGCATTCACGAGCGCGGTGCAGAAGGAGCTGAACGGCTTCTTGGACGAGTGCGCGAAGCAGCAGGTGCTCCAGCCGGCCGGGTGCCCGTTCGGGGTGGTCATCGACGACCGCGTGCAGGGCGTGCCCACGTGGAAGATGGCGCAGTACCCGCAGGTCCACCTGGTGCCGGGGACGACCTCCTGGACCATGTCGCAGGCCGTCGGCATCGTGCACTTGTCTGTGACCGTTCAGTCGATCTTCGACGGCACGGTCGAGCATCGCGAGTCGGACGAGAAGTTCGGGGTCTCGCTGACCAGCGTCGTCATCCGGCCCGACGGGTCGCTCGACATCGTCGTGGGGGAGTAGGCGCCGCGGAGCAGCCCCCGGCCGCGGCTACCGCTGCGCTGTGCCGTCGCGCGCGGCGAGGCGGGCGAGCTGCTCGTTGTAGGCCTTCAGCTCCGCCTCGCCCGTGCGGTCGGCGTTGCGGTCGCGCCGCTTGGTCTCGCGCTCGTCGCTGCGGCTCCACTGGATCGCCACAACGATCGCCAGGATGACCGTGGGGATCTCACCGACGCTCCACGCGATACCGCCACCGGTCTGCTGGTCGACCAGAGGCGTGGCGCCCCAGGTGCGTCCCATCGCCCCGAACCAGTCGGCGAGCAGGAGGCCGTGCATCTGCATGATCGACAGGCCGAAGAAGGCGTGGAACGCCATCGTCCCGAGCAGCAGCAGCAGGCGGAACGGGTACGGCAGCCGGTACTTCACCGGGTCGATGCCGATCAGTGACTGCACGAACAGGTAGCCCGTGATGAGGAAGTGCACGACCATCCACTCGTGCCCGATGTGGTCGGTCGCCGCCCAGCGGATCAGCGGCGTGTAGTAGAAGGCCCACAACGATCCGGCGAACAGTCCGGCCGCGACGAGCGGGTGCGAGATGATCGCGGCGAACCGCGAGTGCACGGCGAGCAGGATCCACTCGCGACCACCGCGCGAGCCGTCCTGGCGCTTGCGGATCGCGCGCGCCGCGAGCGTCACCGGGGCGCCGGGCACGAGCAGCAGCGGAACCGCCATCGTCAGCACCATGTGCGCCGACATGTGCGCCGAGAAGAGGTACTTCTCGTAGACGTTGACGCCGCCGTTGGTGATGTAGAAGAGCAGCACGATGCCGAGCACCCACAGGATGGTGCGGTGGATCGGCCAGCTGTCGCCCCGGCGGTGCAGCCTCCACACCCCGGCGAGGTAGAAGAAGAGCGCGAACGCGCAGCCGAGCACCCAGAGCAGGTCGAAGTTCCAGGTCGTGAACAGTCGGCCCCAGGTGAGTTCGGGAGGCAGCTTGTCGCCGGTCAGGATCTCCGCGGGCGTCGGTGTCGCCGCGCGCGTCTGCGGCACAGGCGTGACCGTGCGTGCGAGCGCGGCCGCGACGCCGGAGGCGATGCCCATGAACGCGAGCTCCGCGGTGACGATCCACCAGAACGTGCGGCCCTCGCCCAGCCGCTTGAGCCGGTCGATGAGGACGCGGCGCTGCATGAGCCCGAACAACCCGAGAACGACGAGCGCGGCCACCTTGACGAGCACGAGGATGCCGTAGGGCGTCGCCAGCTCGGCCAGCGTGCCGACCCGCAGTTCCGCGTTGACGTAGCCGGAGGCCGCGACGACGATGAAGCAGATCAGGGCGATGCTGGAGTACCGCTCGAGCACGGTCACCAGCCGGCCGCCGCCGAGCGTGTTCTTGACGACGATGAGGGTGACCAGTCCGCCCAGCCAGATCGCGGCGAAGAGCACGTGCAGCCCGAACGAGGTGACCGCGGCGTCGTGGCCGGCCGCCTCCGAGCTGTGCCCCTGCTGCGCCATCGGGATGACGGCGCACATGGCCAGCACCGCGACGAACGCGATGGCGGTCTGATTGCGGACCGCGAAGCACAAGACGGTGACTGCGGCCGCGATCAGGGTGATGCCGAGCCAGGCCTGACCGAGCGAGACGCTGGTGACGAACGAGCTCAGCCCGTTGGTGAACGTCTCGTCGAACGACCACGGCACGTTCGAGACGCTGACGAAGGTGAACAGGCCGGTGATCGCGGAGGCCACCGTCATGACCGCGGCGCATGCTGCGGCGAAGTCGAGCGCCAGCCCGTACTCGCGCTTGTCGGAGGTGAACGCGAAGCACGCGAGCACGAGTGCGCCGACTGTCCCGGACAGGCTGAGGTTGACGATAAGGGTCGAGATCGGGAGGCCCCACCGCACGAGCGCACCCGGGTCGAGGAGCAGAGGCGCAGCGGCTCCTCCACCGAACGCGAGGGCCGCCACGACGGAGGCGAGAGCGGCCGCCAGCAGGGCAGCGGGACCGATCACGCGGAGAACTCGGGGCACCCGTCAAGCCTACGTCTCCGCCGCTGTACGCCTGCCCACAGGGGCAGCGGCGACCTCCCGCCCGAACCAACGGAACGGGGGCGGCGCCGCATTCGCGACGCCGCCCCCGTGGAGCCTGTGCAGGCTGGTTACTTGACGGCAGCCTTGAGCTTCGAGCCCGCGGTCAGCTTGACGCGGTGGCCGGCCGGGATCGAGATCTCCTCGCCGGTCTGCGGGTTGCGGCCGGTGCGCGCGGCGGTCTCGGTGCGCTCGGCGGCGAGCCAGCCGGGGATGGTGACCTTGCCGCCACCCTTGACCGTGTCGCTGATCGTGGCGAAGAACGCGTCGACGACGCTCGAGACGGTGGCCTGGCTCTGACCCGACGCAGCAGCGACGGCAGCGACGAGCTCGGTCTTGTTCAGGTTGTCAGCCATTGAGTGTCCTCCTCGGACCTTGTGCTGGTAATTCAGCTATCTTGTGGAACGGTTGAGGCCACGGGGGCCATTACGTTTGGTCGGTCGACCGCCTCGAATGTATCAGAATCGCCCGGAAACACGCGGATTCTCGCGGATTTTCGACGGGTTCCCACGGCGCATCCAGGCCCGAAGGGGGTTCGAACACGACGAAGGGGCGCCCGGCGGATGCCGGACGCCCCTCCAAAGGGTGTCGCGAGTGCTCTTCAGCTAGTGAAGGGCTTACCAGCTCGACTTGGTGATGCCGGGCAGCTCGCCACGGTGCGCCATGTCGCGGAAGCGGACACGCGAGATACCGAACTTGCTGAGGTTTCCGCGCGGGCGGCCGTCGACCGCGTCGCGGTTGCGCACGCGGATCGGCGAAGCGTCGCGGGGAAGCTTCTGCAGGCCGACGCGGGCGGCCTCGCGGGACTCGTCGGTGCCGTTCGGGTCGACGAGGGCCTTCTTGAGCTCGGCGCGCTTGGCGGCGTAGCGCTCGACGATGACCTTGCGCTGCTCGTTCTTGGCGATCTTGGACGTCTTGGCCATGTTTAGCGCTCCTCTCGGAAGTCGACGTGCTTGCGCACGATGGGGTCGTACTTCTTGAGCACGAGACGGTCGGGGTCGTTGCGGCGGTTCTTCTTGGTCACGTAGGTGTAACCGGTGCCCGCCGTCGAACGGAGCTTGATGATCGGACGGATGTCCTGCTGCTTCGCCATTGTTAGATCTTCTCCCCACGGGCCAGGAGGTCCTTGACCACGGACTCGATGCCACGGGCGTCGATGACCTTGATGCCCTTGGCGCTCAGCGTCAGGGTGACGTTACGACGAAGAGACGGGACGTAGTACGTCTTCTTCTGGATGTTCGGGTCGAACCGGCGCTTCGTGCGACGGTGCGAGTGCGAGATGTTGTGACCGAAGCCGGGGGTGGCTCCTGTCACCTGGCACACTGCTGCCATGCTTTCTTCTCCAATACCGTGATGCCGGACGGCATCACCCAAGGTCACTTGTCGGCGCACGACTTCCCGGTCTTTTCAGTCTGGGGTTTCGTACACGGCTAACGGAGTGGGAGGAGCCCACTCAGCCAAACATCCATGCTACGGCACGGAAGGTCGCGCGGCCAAATCGGGGTCGGAGGGCTACTTGGTCGGCCAGGTGCCGCAGTCGAGCGTTCCGGAGGTGACGGCGGTGGGGGTGACGGCCGGCGTGACCGTCGCGGCGAGCCCGCGGAGGTCCTTGTGCGGGGCGACGAGGTCGAAGGTCACGGTCGCCGATTCACCGGGGAGCATGCTCACCGTCGTCTGCGGCACCACGTAGTCCCCGTCGCTGCCGGTGGGTTCTCCGCCGGGAGTCACGCCCGCGACGGTGTACCCCTTCGGCGCGTACGTCAGCACGCGCAGCTTGATGTGGTTGTCCTTCGGGGCGACGTACTCCGGTAGCCGTGCGCTCTTCGGCGCAGTGTTGGTCAGAGTGACCGTGACCCGCACATCCGCACTGCCGCCGGCCGTGCAGACCGCCTGGGAGAGCTGCACGCTCTGCTTGAGATAGACCGCCATCTTGGAAGGCGTGACGTCGCGGAAGTAGACCCCGAGCCCGTCCGTCTTCGCCGTGCTGGCGGGGGGCGCCCCGAGGAACGACGACGCCTCGATCGCCTTCTGCTCGGCAGGGTCGTCGCTCCACAGCAGGATGCGGTGCTCCTTGGACTCGGCGGTGATGAACGCCCCGAGCTTCTTGGGATCGACATCGCCTGAGAGCAGCTTGCCGAACACGGCGGCGGAGAGTGCCTCGTTGATCTGGTCGACCTCTGCCGCACTGTACTTCTGGTAGACACCGATGAGCAGGGTGCTGATGGCGTTGGCACTGGTGAGCTGCGACCCGTCCGGGAGAGCGATCGGCCCTGTGACCGCTAGGAAACGCGCGAGCGCGACCGTGTCGACGGAGACCATCCCGTTGAGATCGACGCCCTTCGCCTGCTTCCACATCTGCTTGGCGATCGCATACGACGTGGAGAACCGCGGAGTCTCGGCGAGGTTCTGCACGTACATCCCGAGGCTGTGCGGGTAGAGCGCCAGGGCGTCCTGCGGCAGCTCGAGCACAGGCGCGTCGTACATGGGGAAGTCGGTGGGGGCCGCGGACGCCTGATCGACGAGCTGGATCGCGCCGTTCTCGACGTGGATGACGGCCATCGAACCGACGGTCCCTCCGGCCGGCATGAGCTCGCCGTTGTTCTGGAACACGAGGAGGTAGTTGCGCGGACCGTTGGCGCCGAGTGCCGCAGGTGCGATGCTCAGCAGTTGGTCGGCAGACCGCAGCTGCGCGGCCACAGGGGTGAGCATCGACTGCAGCTGAGTCTTCGCCGCGGCCACTTGCGGTACCGCTCCGCTCGTGTTCAGCGCCCTGAGCCGTGTGAGCGCGGAGTCGATCGACGTGGTGGCCTTGCCGACCGCCACATGCAGCTTGCTGAGCGCCGCGACGTCGATGCGCCCGTTCACCGGCTTCAGCGCCTCCAGGGAGATCGACCCGTCGATGTCGACGAGCGGCCGGATCGCCGTGGTCACGATGTTGTCGGTCTCCGCGGCGACCGCCCGGGTGACGGAGAGGTTCGGACCGACACCGGGGAGCAGCTCCACGGCTCGCCAGACCGGGTCGCTCGTGAGGCTCGCGGCCTTCTCGACACGTGGGGCGAGCTGGGCGTATGTGGCCTTGGCCCCGACGGAGTCCTGGGCGAGTACCTGCGACTTCAGCTTGGTCACGAGTGGCATCGCGCCATCGAGCTGCTGCTTGGCCTGGAGGCCGCGGATACCGATCCAGGCGGCGACCGCCACGCCGATCACGACCACCGCCACTATGAGCCAGACCCACCAGCGGGCGTACCAGCGGCGGGCGCGCCCCCGCGTAGGCCGCAGGGAACGGCGGGAGGAGGCTTCGGCGGTCATCCGCTTCATTCAAGCAGAGAGACCTGAAAACACTTGCATTTTCGTTGGGCGCGACCGTCTCGCGCGCTGCAGCGGCTCAACGGCCGGGGGTCCCTGGCGTAGCGGCTAGAATTCGGGGGTGCAGAAGACGGGCGGGAGCGTCACGATCTCCGGGCGAGGGTTCGTCTATGTCCCGCTCGGTGTGATCGCGTACGCCCTCGTGCTGCAATGGGTCTATTCAGTTCTCGTATCACCGAGTTTCTCGTACCTCGGCGCACGCTACGCCGAGCCCGATCTGGGCATCTCCGCACTATCGATCGTCATCGCCATCATCACGACGCTCTTCCTCCCCTCAAGGGTCGAAAAGGGGTCGTCGTTCGTGTTGTGGCTTCTCATGGTCATCGCTGTGCTGCCGACGATTCTGATGGCGCCGTACACGGACTACCTGGATGCCGGGTCGGCGATCGCCCTCGGCAGCGTGGTGGCCGTCACCTTCATCGGGGTCAGCCTGGGCTTGCGCGGCACCAACCGACCGCTGGGCTGGTCGGTGTCGCCCACGTCGTTCTGGCTCGTGCTCATCGTTTTCTCACTCGTCACGTACTCGCTCCTGGCGTTCACGGGCGGGCTGTCATTCAAATTCCTGAACCTGCTGGACGTCTACAGCGTGCGCGACGCGTTCAATGACAACGCGGACAGCGTCGGGGGCGTCCTCAGCTACCTGATCTTCACTCAGGCGAACGTCGTCAATCCCGCGATCTTCGCACGTGGGGTGTTCGCCCGCCGGCCGCTTTATGTGGTGTTCGCCGTGGTCGGTCAGATGATCCTCTACTCCAGCGGCGGATTCAAAACCTTCATCCTCGCGATTCCCGCCTGGGTGGTCGTAGCTTTTCTGCTGCGCCGACGCCAGCGATCGTTCGACGGTCAATGGTTGGTCTGGGCGACCGCAGCACTGATGCTGGTGAACGCGCTCGTCGACCAGGTCGTGGGGTCGAACGTCTTCACTTCGCTGCTTTCTCGCCGATTCATCATCACGCCCGGCCTCCTGTCGTCCGTCTGGGTGAACTTCTTCAGCGAGAATCCGCAAGCACACCTCAGCTACTCGATTCTCAGGCCGTGGCTGCAGTATCCGTACGATCTGCGACCTCCGAACCTGATCGGGCAGTACATGGCCAATCTCCCGACGATGGGCGCTAACGCAAATCTGTTCGCCGACGGATTCGGGAACTTCGGGTACGCCGGAATAGTTGGCGCGGGAATCGTCCTGCTGATCTATCTGCGGTTGCTGGACCGCGCCACGGTAGGGCTCCCTCTGGGCTTCGTCGGCGTCGTCATGACCCTGTTGGCCGTGACGCTCTCCAACACGTCTATTCTCACGGCGATGTTCACGCACGGCCTGGTGGCGGCCTTCCTGCTGCTGGCACTGTGTCCTCGAGATTTCTCCCCTCGAGCGCAGCGCGCGGCCCGATCGACGCCGGGATTGGCGATTCCACAGACGTTCGCTCCCGAACGATCTCTCAGGTGACGCCTCGGGAGCACTCAGGTCGTTCACGAAGAACCGCGGAGTAGGCTCCACGGCTGTGGAAGGGAATCGCACCGTCGGGCAGTGGATCCGCACTTGGAGCGTGATCACTGTCGTGGCGGTGCTCGCGGCGACAGCATGCGTCATCGCCGCCAACAGCTTCGGCGGCTCTCCCGACGTTCACCGTCACGAATCTGCGTCCACCCCTTCCGCGCGCCCCCCGATCGCCGCCACGCCCGCACCCAGTTCGCCTGTGGTCACGAGCGATGCGGGATTCCCGAACCTCGACGCCGCGATCGTGGCGACCCCGGTCGGCGGGACGCTGCGCGTGACGCGGGCCTGGACGCGCGCCGACACGCTCGAGGTGACGAAGAGTCTGACGATCCAGTTCACGAGTGGGTCGATCACCCAGACCACCGACAAGGACGCCCTCGACGTGA
Source organism: Leifsonia sp. PARNA 1/14 (assembly GCF_055720965.1). Taxonomy (NCBI): domain Bacteria; kingdom Bacillati; phylum Actinomycetota; class Actinomycetes; order Micrococcales; family Microbacteriaceae; genus Leifsonia; species Leifsonia sp. PARNA 1/14. Next base: position 519,238 of record NZ_JBVQSP010000002.1, on the reverse strand, counting down.
TGGCGGACCACGTGACCCTCGAGAATCCGACGCTTCGCGGGGTCGGCTCGTCCGCGCCGGGCTTCGCGGCTGCGGTCCGCGCCGCCGGAACCACGGCCGCTCCGGTGCAAGATCTCCGA
>NZ_JBVQSP010000002.1:489371-519023 GCF_055720965.1 Leifsonia sp. PARNA 1/14 | reverse complement strand
CGGATCGTCGGCGGCATCATCGATGGCTGGCGCAAGCAGGGCATCTACCTGGAACATGTCGAGCGCTTCGTCGTCGAGCAGGTCACGGTTCAGAATGTCGCGTACGGCGGAATCATGGTGCTCTCCGGCACCGGCGGTAGCGTCCTCAGCAACCGCGTCAGGCAAGTCGTACAGCCGCGCGGTTTCGTCAACTCCTACGGGATCGCGCTCACGCGAAACAGTGCGCAGGACATCCACGCCGCACCGCGCACGACCGACGTCGTGGTGGACGGCAACACGATCGACGGCGTCGCCCGATGGGAGGGGATCGACACCCACGGCGGCAAAGACATCACCATCACGAACAATCATGTTCTCAACACCCGGGTCGGCATCGCTCTCGTTCCGTGCCCCAACGAATTCAGCGTGGACACCTGGGGACCCGTCAACATCCGAGTCGCAGGCAATCACATCGATTCGACGGTGACGAACGGAAGCCGCTCGTTCGGCATCCAGATGACGGGGGCCGGTGCGCACCTCGGGAAGCCTGTCGAAGCGGCGACCGGTGTCATCGAGAACAACACGATCATCGGATACGGCTCTCAGCGGAGGATCGGCGAAGCCGGTGGGATCGCGACCTACTTCACTCACGGAGTGACGATCCGCCACAACCGCATCGTCGACCCGGGCGTTGCGGGCATCCAGCTGTATCACTCGAACGACCAGATCTCGGTCATCGCCAACACGGTCCAGGACGTTTGGACCAACGGCGGCCCGACAGCGGCATTGCTCCTCGTCCGCAGCACAGGCAATTCGCTCCGCGCCGACGGCAACATCATGGTCTCCGGCTCCAAGGTCGCCCGCTGGGTGAACCGGTACGGCATCCAGTTCGAGACCAAGACGGGGAACACCCTTGAGAGCGGCCGGAACGACTTCAAGCTGGCAATGACGCCGCTCGCCGGCCTACCGGACTGACGAGCCGACTACCGCGACCAGGCGAGTAGCGTCTCGACGACCTTGTCGGCCGCATCTCCCGTACCGTACGGGTTGCTCCCGGTCTCCGCGGGGCGGTCTCGGCGCACGACCTCACCGAGGCGCCCGAGGTCAGCGCCCACCAGGACGTTCCAGCCGCCGTCGAGCGTCTCGACCCACTCCGTTTCCGGACGCACGGTCGAGCACGGTACGCGCAGCAAGAACGCCTCCTTCTGCAGGCCTCCGGAATCGGTGACGACACCAGCGCTCGAGGCGACCGCATTCACCAGATCCGGATACGCGAACGGCTCGTGGACCTCGATCACTCCGGCATCGAGACCGATCCCCGCCGAACGGGCGGCCGACACCAGTCGCGGATGAGCCAGAAGATGGACCGGGCGGTCCAGGCCGGCGAGCTGCTCGACGATCTCCCGGAGCCTGGCCGGATCGTCGGTATTGTCCGGGCGGTGGATGGTGGCGACGTAGTAATCGCCGACCTCTGCAGCGAAGGGCAGTGGGCTGCCCTTGACCTCGTCTCGGGTTCGGTACAGCACGTCGGTCATGACATCGCCGACCAGCACGCTCTTCGCCTCCAGGCCCTCGTCGCGCAGGTGCTTCATCGCGACCTCCGTCGGCGCGAGAAGCAGATCGGAAGCGTGATCGGAGAGGACGCGGTTGTGCTCTTCCGGCATCCTGCGGTTGAACGACCTCAAGCCGGCCTCCAGGTGCGCAACCGGCAAGTGGATCTTCACCGCGGCGAGCGCGGCGGCAAGCGTCGAATTGGTGTCGCCGTAGATGAGGACCCAATCCGGCCGGTACTCCTCCATCAGAGGTTCCAGGCGGCTGAGCATCTCGCCCGTCTGCGTCGCGTGGGTGCCGGAGCCGACTGCGAGGTTCGCATCGGGAGCAGGAATGCCGAGGTCGCGGAAGAAGACATCCGACATCCGCTCGTCATAGTGCTGGCCCGTGTGGACGACGATGTGCTCGCACTTGCCGCGCATCGAGCGTGAGACCGCCGCGAGCTTCACAAATTGGGGCCGGGCTCCGACGACACTGAGAACGCGCATTCCCCGAGCCTACAAGCGAGACCCGACTCGCCGGTCCAGACGGGACTTTCCCACGTGGGACAATGGGCACCGCACGACAGGCGATTGGATTGAGGACGACACGGCGTGAGTGGAAGCGGCCCCCAGCTGAGCAAAACGGACTCCCCCACCGTCTGGATCATCAATCACTACGCGTACATCCCCGACCTCCACCATCAGGCGGGCAGGCATTTCCATCTGGCGAAGCATCTCGCGCGTGAAGGCTGGCAGGCCGTGGTGATCGGAGCCAGCACGACCCACCCCGCCGGCCTGCAGACACTCCCCCGGGGAGTGTTCCGTCGCTATGTCCCGGGACACCCCTCCACCCTCACCCTCCGGGCGCCCGCGTACCGCCGCAAGCCCTTGTTACGCCTTCTGAACATGGCGTCGTTCACTCTCTCGTTGCTGCTTCCCGGCGCGCTGCGCGGGGTGCCGACGCCGGACGTCGTCATCGGGAGCACGGTGCATCCGTTCGCCGCTCTCGCCGCTTCGGCGGTCGCGCGAAGGCGGGGCGTCCCGTTCGTGTTCGAGATCCGCGATCTCTGGCCCGAGACGTTCGTCTCGCTGGGCGTGATGCGACGCGGTTCCATCGGCTTCCGGCTCCTTCGCCGTGTCGAGGACATGAGCATCAAGCGGGCCTCCCTCGTGCTCTCACCGCTTCCGAACGTCGGCGACTACCTGAGGGAGCACGGTTACTCGACCCCGTTCGGCTGGGTGTCCAACGGCGTCGACGTCGCAACGCATCCCGAGCCCGCACCCCTGCCGAAGCACGACGGCGTCGTCTTCTCCTACCTCGGATCGATGGGAGCCGCCAACGGGCTCTTCACGATCATCGACGCATTCGACGAGTACGTCAGACGGTCCGGAGACCGGTCCTCCCGGCTGCGCCTGGTCGGCGAGGGCCCGCTGAGAAGCAGACTCCAGGCTCATGCCGACGCGAGCGCGGCAGCCGACCTGATCTCCGTGGAGGCCGCTGTTCCCCAGCGCGAAGTGCCGCACATCATCGCAGAGAGCGACTGCCTGCTGGTCAACATGGAGAACCTCGAGGTGTACAAGTACGGGGTGAGCCCGAACAAGGTCTTCCAATACCTCCTCGGCGGTAGGCCGGTCATCTTCGGAAGCCCGGCTGCCAATGATCCCGTCCGCGATGCCGGAGGTGGCTTCAGCGTGCCGCCGGATGACGTGGCCGCCCTGGCGGACGCGATGGCGAAGATCGCAGCGCTGTCCGCTGAGGAGCGCGAAGCGATGGGTCAGCGTGGCCGTGCCCACGCGACGGCCGAGTATGACTATCAGAATCTTGCTGCCAAACTCGCCGGGTTGCTCACGGATGTCACCGTCAGCGCCGCTGACAGCAGGTAGAGAGAACGGATCAGAATGCCGAAGCGGAAAGAAGCACGGACGCCCAGGGTCGCCCACGTCAGTTCTGCACACCCGTGGACGGACAACCGAGTGCACTTGAGGGAGGCCGCCGGCCTCGCAGATGCCGGCTACGAGGTCTTGCTCATCGCTGTCGAATCGAGCGTGGACGTTCCGCCGACCAAGGTGCGGGTCAAGACCATCCGCCGCAGAAGCAGGCTCGCTCGGCTTCTCGTCTCGACGAGCGAAGTGATCGTGCTCGCCATCCGCAGCAGGGCGAATATCGTCCACCTGCACGATCCGGAGCTCATCCCGGCCATCCCGGTGCTCCGTCTCCTGGGACGGACCGTCGTGTTCGACGCCCACGAAGATCTGCCGTCGCAGGTGTTGGACAAGGCGTACCTTCCTGAGCGCGTTCGGGCGGCGACGGCGTGGGCGTCCAAGCGGCTGATCCGAGTCGCCGCCACGGCAGACGGGATCGTCACGGCGACGGAGACCATCGCGGAGCGATTCCCCGCACACAAGACGGTCGTGGTGAAGAACTACCCGCGCCTGCGCGAGCAGGACATGCAGGTGACTCCCATCCTGGATCGGCCGAACGCTGCGGTGTACGTGGGCGGGATGACGGTGGAGCGCGGATTGGACGTGGTCGCGGAAGCGCTCACCGCTCCCGCCTTTCCCCAGGATTGGCATCTCGACGTGGCCGGCCCGTTCGTTCCCGCCCAGTACGAGGCCCGTTTCACCCAGCTCGCCGCTGGGAAGGCGCGGATCCACGGGGTCATCTCTCCGGCCGCGGCGCGAGATCTCCTCACCGAGGCGCGCGTCGGTATCGTCACTTTCCAGGCTACGAAAGCTCACTTGGATGCCCTGCCCACCAAGATGTTCGAGTACATGGCCGCGGGTACGCCCATCATCGCGTCCGATTTTCCGCTGTGGCGATCTCTGATGGATGAGTTCGACTGCGCGACGTTCGTGGACGAGACGTCTCCCGATGCGCTTGCCGAGGCGATCCAACGGTACGCACGCGATCCGGAGCTCCTCGAACGCCAGAGTCGCAACGCGCAGTCGGCTGCGGTCACCGAGTTCAACTGGACGGCGCAAGGCGCCCGTCTGATCGAGTTCTATCGGACGACGCTCAAGGCGCAAATCGTCGAGGACGTCGAATCAGACGATCGAACCGAGGATCAGGTCGGCACTACGCGCGTCTGATCCCGCTTGCGGGCGAAGTACAGGACCATCACGACAAGCGCTCCGTAGGTCAGCACCTGCGCGATGACCAGCGCGGTCAGTGCGGCGACCACCGAACCGCCGAGCAGTCCGACCACGAGCACGGCCCCGTTCGTCACGATGAGTCGCGTCGTGTCCCAGCCGAGCTGGAGTCCGACTCGCTCGAGGAGCAGCAGTCCGCGCGAGATCGGAGCGACCGCGAGTTGTGCGACATAGCCCCACACCATGATCTGCGCGTAAGCGCCGGCCTGGGTCCACTGGGACCCGAAGATCAGTGAGAACAGGAACGGGCCGCCGATCGCGATCACGAGGCCGCCCACGAGCGCGATGGCGCCGCAGCGCAGTGAGATCGCGGCCACCATCCGGGTCAAACTGCCCGTTCGAGATCTGAGGGCGAACCCGAAGGCACCCTCGAAATATTGGCTCACGGCGTCCGTGAGGATACCGACCGGAGCAGCGATCACCCGCATCGTCAGTGCGATGAACCCGAGCTCCACCGAGCCGTAGAACGCGCTCAGGAACAGCACGGGGGCCTGCAGGCCGAAACTGTTCAAGAACGCCGACCACGTGCTCACCGCAGGGAACTTGCGGTAGCGCGCCATCGCGACACGCATCGTCCGCCGAGTCGGCCGCGGTGCGCCATCGCGCCGGCCGATGATTCCGACGATGCCTGCGAAGCGGCCCACCGCGAGTCCGAGCACCAGGCCGAGCGAACCCGCCCCGGCGAATCCGGCGGCCAGGTTGAATGCGGCCTGCGACAGTCCCTGCACCGCATTGCGCACGGCCAGGCCGCCATACTGCCGCTTGCGAACGAGCCAGCTCGAGTACGCCTTGAACCAGCCGATGGCGAGCACGGTCACCGGCAGAGTCCACCAGTACGGCGCGAACTCGGGCGCTCCGAGCAGACGACTCAGGGGTTCCCGGGCGACATAGGCCACCAGCGCCACGATGACCGACACCCCGGCAGTCGAGAGGGCCGCCAGCAGGAAAAGGCTTCGCGCGAGCACGTCGCTGTGCGGGAGGACGATCCCGCGTTCCCAGCTCAGGGTAGCGACCGCCCCGAGGATCGCTGAGAGCGAGGTCACCACCGCGAGGAGGCCGAAGTCGTTCGGAGCATAGAGCCGCGTCAGAATCGGTGAGATCGCGATGAGGACGCCTTGGCCGAGAACGCTCCCGGACAGGATGCGGGTGACGCCGGAGCCGACGATCCGCCGGCCCCCGCGTGCGAGACGCTCCGTCCTGGTCACCGGGTCGCGGAGGTCGAGGCGACGGGCGCGGCCGCCGTCGACGCCCCGCCCCCGATCGCCACGCACACGGCGTCGGGCCAGTTGGCCGCGTCGATGATGCGGCGGCCGTCGAGGACGGTGCGCGCAGACGGGACGTGCTCGGAGCCCCACGTGCGGTACACGTGATGGTCGGCCTGCAGCACGACGGCGTCCGCCGGCTCGCCCTGGTGGTACGGCTCGAACCCGAGTCGCACGAGCTCGTCGTCCGAATAGAGCGGGTCGTGGACCAACGGGATCGCTCCCCGGTCGCGCAGCGCGCGCACGGTGTCGAACACGCCGGAGACCGCGGTCTCCTTCACGCCGCCGCGGTAGGCGGCGCCGAGGACCGCGACGGTCTGCCCCTCCAGCGACCCGTGCACGCGCTCCAGCAGGGCGACGGACTCCGTCGGCATCCCGGCGTTCCGGTCGCGGGCGGCGCGCACGATCGTGGCGTCCGGGTCGGTCCAGAGGTACAGGCGCGGATAGACCGGGATGCAGTGACCACCGACCGCGATGCCGGGCCGGTGGATGTGGCTGTACGGCTGCGAGTTGCAGGCCTCGATCACGCCGTAGATGTCGATCCCCACCTTGTCGGCGTACACGGCGAACTCGTTCGCCAGGCCGATGTTGACGTCCCGGTAGGTGGTCTCCGCCAGCTTGGCCAGCTCGGACGCCTCGGCGGTCCCCAAGTCCCAGACTCCGTTCGGGCGCGGGAGGTCCCCGCGCTCGTCGAAGTCGAGCACCGCCTCGTAGAACCGCTTGGCGGCCTCTGCGCCCTCGGGGCTGAGACCGCCGATGAGCTTGGGATACTTGCGCAGGTCGGCGAAGACACGGCCGGTGAGCACGCGCTCGGGGGAGAAGACGAGGTGGAAGTCCGTCCCCTCCACGAGGCCGCTTCCGGTCTCGAGCCGCGGTGCCCACCGGGTACGGGTGGTGCCGACTGGGAGGGTCGTCTCGTAGACCACGAGCGTGTCCGGCGTCAGGTGTTCCGCGATCGCGTCGGTGGCGGCATCCATCCACCCGAAGTCCGGCTCGCCGTCGGCCGACACCAGCAGCGGGACGACGACCACGATTACCTCGGCGGTCGGGACAGCGTCGTCATAGCTCGTCGTGGCACGCAGCAGTCCGGCCTCGACGGCCGCGGAGAGCCGGTTCTGCAGGTCGTTCTCACCCGGGAACGGTTCGACACCGGTGTTGATCTGGTCGACGACCCGCTGGTTGATGTCGACGCCCACCACGGTGTGACCTTTCGAGGCGTACTGGGCTGCCAGCGGCAATCCGATCTTGCCCAGCCCGACGACGGTGATGTTCATGGTGACCCCTCTTGCCCACCCCGGTCGGGGCGTGTTGTTACTGGTGTTCTGACTTCCTCGTGCCCTGCCCATCGGGCGGGGATGCCTACCGCGATGGCCGCGGGCGGCACGTCCCGGGTGACGCAGGCCGCGGCGCCCACGATCGCCCCCTCGCCGACGGTCAGCCCCTGGAGGATGACCGCGCCCGCGCCGACGAGCACGCCCGTTCCGAGCCGCACGTCGCCGGAGACGACCGCGGCGGGGTTCACGGAGACCGTGTCCGCGATCACCGTGTCGTGCCCGACCGTGACCGACGGATTGAGGTGCACGTGGCGACCGATCGTCACGTTGGTGGAGACCTCCGCGCCCGAGCAGATCACACTGCCCTCGCCGATCGCGCCGACCGAGCCGATGCCGGCGCGCGGATGGACGAGCGTTGCCGCCCGTCGGCCGGCGAGGTCCAGCCGCTCCGCGACGGAGCGTCGTGCCGCCGGATCACCGATCGCGATCACGTACGACGAGTCGTCGGAGGCGCGGAGCCACGACTCGACGGAGCCCAGCCAGGCGATCCCGCGAGACTCCAAGAGTCCGCGGGTGCGCTCGGACGGCGCATCATCCACGACCCCGAGCACGTCGAACGCCCCCGGCTGCGCTCGGTTGACCGCCTCCGCCACGTCGAGCGTCTCCCGGCCGAAGCCCCCGCCTCCGATGACCACGAGTCGCAGCGTCATGCGCCCTCCCCGTCGCCGCGGGCGCCGGTGAACTCGTGCATCGTCGCGTGCCCCTCCGCCGAGACACCGCTCCGGCGGAGCACGGCCGTGACGGTCCGCCACAGGATGGACGCGTCCAGCCGGAGGCTGCGGCGGTCGACGTACTCCACGTCGAGCCGCAGCCGTTCAGCCCAGTCCACGGTGTTGCGCCCGTTCACCTGGGCCAGGCCGGTGACACCCGGCCGCACCTCGTGGCGGCGGGCCTGTTCGGGGGAGTAGCGCTCGAGGTACGAGACGAGGAGGGGCCGCGGACCGACCATGCTCATGTCACCGCGGAGCACGTTGACCAGGCTCGGAAGCTCATCCGCGCTGCTCGCGCGCAAGGCGCGGCCGAAGCGCGTCAGCCGGTCGTCGTCGGAGACCAGTCCGCGTGCCGGGTCGACATCCCGCATCGAGCGGAACTTCAGGATGGTGAAGACGCGTCCGTCCCTGCCGGGTCGCGGCTGCCGGAACAGCACGGGCCGGCCCAGATCGGCCGCCACCGCGATCGCGACGCCCAGCTGGACGGGAGAGGTCAGCACGAGCAGAACGCAGGCGCCGACGACGTCGAGCGCGCGCTTGACCCCGTCGTACCGTCGCTGTCGCGCCGTCACGACCGGCCGTCCACGAAGTCGCTGAGCGCGGCGACGGTGCGCCTCACCTGGTCCTCCGTCAGCGCGGACCCGCTCGGCAGCGTCAGGCCGGTGCGGAACAGCCGCTCGGCTCTTCCGTTCAGCGTCGCGGGCGCGCCGGCGAAGACCGGCTGGAGGTGCATCGGCTTCCACAGCGGACGGCTCTCGATGTCGGCCGCGTCGAGCGCGCCCCGAAGCTCGGCGGCGTCCCAGCCCGCGATCGCGGGATCGACGACGACCGACGTGAGCCAGCAGTTGTCGTCGGCGTCGTCGTCACCGCCGAAGAGCGTCACTCCCGGGACGTCCGCCACCACCGACCGGTAGGCGTCGCGCACGGCGCGGCGGCGGGCGATCATCTCGTCGAGCCGTGTCAGCTGCGCGCGGCCGAGGGCGGCGAGGAGGTTGCTGAGCCGGTAGTTGTAACCGATCTCCTCGTGCTCGTAGTGCACGGCCGGCTGGCGTGCCTGTGTGGACAGATGCCTGGCGCGGGCGATGAGCTCCCCGTCGTCGCTGAGCAGCATCCCGCCGCCCGACGTGGTCATGATCTTGTTCCCGTTGAACGAGACGGCGGACGCCGTGCCGAACGACCCGGCGGCGCGGCCCGCGTGACGGGCGCCGAGCGACTCCGCCGCATCGGCGAGCACGGGCACGCCGTAGGCGTCGGCAATGGGCAGAAGCCGTGTGTAGTCCGCCGACTTTCCGAGCAGGTCGACCGGCACGATGGCCGCGACCCGCACCCCGTCCTCCTGGAGGCTGCGCAGCGCAGCCTCCAGGAGCTCGGGGTCCATGTTGCCGGTGACAGGGTCGCTGTCGACGAAGTACGGTCGGGCGCCGGTGTAGACGATCGCGTTCGCCGTGGCGGCGAAGGTCAGCGTCGACGTGACGACGACGTCGCCCGGCCGCACACCGAGGGTGAGCAGGCCGAGGTGGAGGGCGGCGGTACCCGAGGCCAGCGCGGCCGCATGCGCGACGCCCACCCTCTCGGCGATCTCGCGCTCGAAGGCGTCGACGTCCGGTCCGAGCGGCGCGATCCACCCCGAGCGGAACGCCGCGACCAGATACCGCTCCTCCACGTCGCCCACGTCAGGGGACGACATGAGGATGCGACCGCTCATCGTCCGCCTCCGCGGGGCAGGTAGTCGATCACGGCGGTGTCGGCGCCGTCGGTGCGCAGCCGGCGCACCCAGCCCTCGTGGTCGATCTCCTCGGGCGCGGCAGGGGCAATCCTCGTATGCGAGATCTTCGGGTGGCGCGGGCGCCGGTCGGTCTCACCACGGCCCACCAGCTCTTCGTGGAGCTTCTCACCGGGGCGCAGGCCGGTGAAGCGGATCTCGATGTCCTTGCCGCTGTGCGCGATCATCCGCTCGGCGATGTCCAGGATGGAGACGGGCTCGCCCATGTCGAGGATGAGCACCTCGCCGGGCTCCCCGATCGCACCGGCCTGCACCACCAGCTGGCACGCCTCCGGGATGGTCATGAAGTAGCGGGTCACGTCGGGGTGGGTCACGGTCAACGGGCCGCCGGCCTCGATCAGCGCCTGGAACGTCGGCAGCATGGAACCGCGGCTCCCGATCACGTTTCCGAAGCGCACCGACAGATAACGCGCGGAGGTCGCCACGGCCGCGCCGGCGGTGAGCTTCTCGGCGACCCGCTTGGAGTGGCCGAGGACGCTCGTGGGGTTCGCCGCCTTGTCCGTCGAGATGTTCACGAAGGTGCTGACACCGACCTCGCCGGCGGCGTGGAGCACGTTCGTCGTTCCCACGACGTTCGTCTTCCAGGCTTCGTCCGGATACTGCTCGAGCATCGGGAGGTGCTTGAGCGCCGCCGCGTGGAAGACGACCTCCGGGCGGCGGGCGCGGAAGATGGAGACGAGCGCGGCGCGGTCGCGGATGTCGGCGAGCACGACGTCGCTGGTGTCGAGGAGTCCGTGGCCGTCGATGCTGATCTGCGTCGACTGCAGCCCGGTCTCGTCGCGGTCGAGCATGATCAGCTCAGCTGGGCGGAACGCGACGAGCTGCCGGCAGAGCTCGGAGCCGATGGACCCTCCCGCGCCGGTGACGAGCACCCGCTTGCCGGTCACATAGCTGGCGATCGTCTGCACGTCGGTGTCCACCGGCTGCCGGCCGATCAGGTCCTCGATGGAGATGTCGCGCAGGTCCGAGAGCTTCGAGCGGCCCGAGAGCACTTCCTCCAGCGTCGGCACGACCTTCACCTGGAGGCCGGCCCGCTCGGCGATGGCGTCGACGTCGCGCAGCAGCGACGCGTCGGCGCGGGCGATCGCGACGATCAGCACCGTCGCGTCGGACGCGCGTGCGACGGTCTCGAGGTCGCGCAGCCGGCCGAGCACGCGCACTCCGCGGAACTGGCGGTGAGCGGCCGCGGGGTCGTCGTCGATCATTCCGATCGGCAGGTAGGGCGAGAACCGGTCGGTGAGCATCCGGGTGACCAGCTGCCGCCCCAGATAGCCGGCCCCGAAGACCAGTGTGCGCTCCGCCCCCGCCGTCGGCCGCGACCGCGCTTCGAGGTACAGCCTCTTGAGGTACCGCACCCCGCCCATCAGCACGAACGCGATCGGAAGGGCGAGCAACACCGTGCTGCGCGCGAGCCGGAACTCGTTCCCCCACAGGATGACCGGAACGCCGACGACGACAGCGACGACGCAGAGGGCGAACAGCAGTGCCCGGACCTCGTCGAAGCTGCCGTAGGTGAACCGCCCCCGGTAGAGCGCGAAGAAGCCGCCGACCACCAGCTGGGCCGCCATCGCCGCTCCCGCGACCACGAACAAAGCGCCGAGCGGCAGGCGGCCGGGCACGAAGTCGTACGCAAGCAGCGCGGCGACGAAGATCGCGACGATCCACGCCAGCGCGTCGAGGGCGTACTGCGACCCGAACCGCTGGAGCAGGGTCTCCCCGCGGCGCGCCGTCTCCGCACGCACCCTGTCGCTGAAGAGTCGTCTCCTCACCGCCATGTCGCACCCCCGTCGCTGGACCGCACCAGGGTGTCGCCGGCCCAGAGCCACACCGCGCCGGAGCCTGCACCGATCGCGACGGTGCCGGCCGCCGGAGCGCTCGTGCCTGCACACCCCACTGTCTTCGGAGCTCCTGTGCCGCCGTCGAGCGATGCGATCGAGGTGCCCGCACAGCCGTCCGCGCCGACCGCGGCCACGACGTAGCCGGAATCGAGAGCACCGATCGCCACTGCGGCGGGCACGGCCTGGGGGCTGCCCCAGCTCGCCCCCGAGTCGGTCGTGCGGTACACATCATGATTCGCGCACAGCACCGCCGCCGAGGAGTCGGAGCCGACCGCCAGACCGACCACCGCCGGGCAGGGCGCCGGCGCGTCGCCCTTGGGTGTGTGCACGCGGCCGCTTGCATTCGGGTCCGCATACCACGATGAAGCGAGCTCCGAGGTGAAGGGTGCCCAGTTGTCTCCGGCCACGTACGTGCGGATGAACTCGGGCGCGCAGCCCTCCGACCCGAGGGCCACGGCGCTCGCCTGCTTGCCCGATTGCACGGTCAGCCGGATGATCGAGGAGGCCTTGGCCGGTCCGGATGCGTCGGAGCGCTTCCAGTTCGCGCCGCCGTCGGTCGTCAGCTCGGCCACGGCAGGCGTCGCCGGGCAGGCACCGGTGGACGCACGCCAGGCCGTGTTCTCGTCGAGCACCGCCAGCAGGCGGGTCGGAGCGACCGCGTCGGCGGCCGGAGCCTGCGTCGGGGTGGCCGGCGGAGCAGTGGGTGTCGCGATCACCGAGGGAGTCGGCCGCTCGGACGCCACCGGCTGGATCGTCGATGCCGCCGCACCCGAGTCGCGCGGGACCCGCGACATCGTCAGCGCCACCACGACGAGCACGATGTCGACGATCAGGAACAGCACGAGTCCCATGATCGCGAGCCGGCGGCGGCGCGCGTTCTTCGACGGATCGGTCCGCACGGCCTTGATCGAGCGGGCCATGGCTAGACGTACCCCACGGAGCCCGCGCGGAGCGCAGGCGCGATCGAATGGACGGCGGGGACCAGTTCTGCGACCGACACCGCGTAGACCTCGTCGCTCTGGCGGAACGGGTCGACGATGTCGTCATCGGCCGGATCGTCCGGCAGTTCCGCGACCCCGCGGTTGGAGGCGGCGATGTCGACGAGGGCGGCGAGCCGCGCATCCGGCTCGGCCGACGCGGCGATCTCGGCTCGGTCGTCGCCGTTGAGCGTCTGCAGCAGCCGCGCGAACTCGCGGAGTGTGAATGCCGTGCGGGAGGCGCGCGGCAGCAGTTCGACGACGGCCTTGCGGTGACTGCGGCTGGCGACCAGCACGAGGTCGCTCTCGCGCAGCAGCTCCGCGGTCAGTTGGCGCCCGGCATGGCCTGACGGGTCGCCGCCGAGCTCGCGGGAGTACGCAGCGGCGCGCTCGTCCATCGCGTGCCCGGCCAAGGCGCCCGTCCCGGCGCTCGAGACGGTCGCATCCACGCCGGACAGCTCGCGGCGCAGCAGCTGCTCGGCCAGAGGCGAGCGGCACACGTTGCCGGTGCAGACGGTGAGGATGCGGAAGGTCATGCTTCGGCCGCTCGCCGGATCCGCGGCTCGATCGGGGACTCGTCCTCCACGATCTCGTTCGACACGCCGTAGCCGTAGACGCCGTACCCGTAGGAGTCCGGCCCCTTCACCGGGAGCATCGTCACCACGATGCCCACCAGGCGGCTGCCGATGTGGTCGAGAGCGCGCACAGCGGCAGAGAGCTCGTTCTTCTTGGTACGGCCGGAGGCTGCGGCGAGGATCGCGCCGCCGGTCAGCTTGCTGATCACGGCAGCGTCCGTCACGAGCAGCAGTGGCGGGGCGTCCACCAGCACGAAATCGAACTCGCTGGTCAGGTCGCTGAGCAGCGTCGCCATCGCGGAGGAGCCGAGCAGCTCGCTCGGGTTCGGCGGGATGCGGCCGGAGGGCAGCACGTACAGCTGACCGCGGCCCCACTTCTGCAGCACGTCGGCAAGGGTGGCGCGGCCGATGAGCACGTCGGTGAGGCCGACGGCACCCTCGACGCCCATGTACTCCGCGACCTTGGGGAGCCGCAGGTCGCCGTCGATGAGCGCCACCCGCGCCCCGGTCTCTGCAAGGCTGATGGCGAGGTTCGCGGCGGTCGTGCTCTTGCCCTCGCCCGGGACGGACGAGGTGATCACGTAACTGCGCGGGCCGCCGAGGTTCACGAACTGCAGGTTGGTGCGCAGGCTCCGGAACGACTCCGCCCGCGGGTTACGCGGGTCGGCGTGCACGATCAGCGGACGCTTCTTCGCCTCCGGGTCGTAGCTCACCGCGCCGAGGATCGGCCGGTCGGTGACCTGCTCGATGTCGTGGGCGTTGTGGATGCGCGTGTCGAGCACCGTTCGCAGCACGCTCGCGAGCACTCCGACGCCGAGACCCACGAGGAGGCCGAGCAGGACGTTGAGCAGCACATTCGGGCTGGACGGTCGCGTGGGCGCCGTCGCAGGCTGGATCGTCTGGACGTTGACGAGGCTGGTGCCGCCCTGCGAGTTCTCCAGCTTGTTCGTGACGATGTAGGAGGTGTTCTTGCCCACGGAGTTCGCGATGTCGGCCGCGCGCTTCGGGTCGGTGTCGGTGACCGTGATGTTGATGAGCACGGTGTTGAGCGGAGAGTCGGCGGAGACCTTTGCGGCGAGCGCGCCGGGTGTGGTCTCGAGCTTGAGTTCGTTCACCACGCGGTCGAGCACGACCGCGCTGCGCACGACGCTGACGTAGCTGGTGACCGCCTGCCGCGCGAAGCTGGTTCCCTGCACGAGGTCCGTGGTCGCGGCGCCGGCGTCGCTCGCGCGCACCGACACGTAGAGCTGGGTCGTCGCCTCGTACTTCGGCGTCAGGGCGAGCGAGTAGCCCGCAGAGACACCGACGCCGATGAGGGCGCACAGTGCGATGAGGATCCAGTTCTTGTGGAAGACCCTCAGATAGTCACGCAGGTCCAACGTTCGTACTCCAGCTTCTGCGCCGTTGCTTCTTCGGGCGCGGGCTCCCGGGCAGTCGGGTACACAGTCGTGTCTACTTCAGGAGTGCACTAATACTTGCATATTTGAGAACGGTCAATTGACCACGCCGCCACGCCGCGCGCACTGAGACTGTTCTCAGTCGGCGCGTGCGACCGCCACGGTACACCCCGCGCACAGCCCGAACACATCGACCACGTGCTGCGCCTGTGTGAAGCCGTGCGATGCGGCCGCGGCGCGAGCCCACTGCTCGACCTCATCGGCCTCGATCTCCACGGTGAGGCCGCAGTTGCGGCAGATCAGATGGTGGTGATGGCCGGTCGTGCAGGCGCGGTAGAGACTTTCGCCTTCGGGAGACTGCAACGAGTCGGCATCCCCTTCGGCGGCCAGGTCGGCGAGGGCGCGGTAGACGGTCGCGAGACCGATCGGCGAGCCGGTCTCGTGCAGGTTGATGTGAAGCGCCTGCGCGCTGATGAAGCCCTCCGTCGAGGTCAGGGCCTCGCGGACGGCCTCCCGCTGCCAGGTGTTGCGCTTCACGGTCTCAGGCTAGCCTGCCTGACTCACGACGCGCCGTGAGCCGCGGGCGCCGATCATCCTGCACACCACGTAGATGAGGAACGAGATCGTCGTCACATAGGGGCTGATCGGGAGGCTGCTGCCGAGCGCCAGCATGATCCCGCCGACGACCGAGAGCAGCGCGAAGCCGACGCTCAGCAGCGGCACGACGAGCGGCGACGACGAGATGCGCATGGCGGCGGCAGCGGGCGTCACCAGCAGCGAGAGCACCAGCAGCGCACCGACGATCTGAACGGAGACGGCGACCGCCAGCCCGAGCAGCACCATGAAAGCGAGCGATACGAACCGGGTCGGAACGCCGCGCGAGGCGGCGACGTCGGCGTCGAGGCTGTCGAACATCAGCGGGCGCCACATCAGCAGCAGCGCGATCAGCACGATCGCTCCGATGACCAGAAGCGATCCCAGCTGCGGGTCGTCGACCGACACGATCTGCCCGGTCAGCAACCCGAACTTGTTGGCGCTGCGGCCGGGATAGAGCGCGAGCGCCAGGATGCCGAGACCCAGGCCGAACGGCATCAGCACCGCGATGATGGAGTTGCGGTCGCGCGCTTTCGCGCCGAGCAGGCCGATCAAGACGGCCGCGATCAGCGAGCCGACGAGCGACCCGGCCACCACGTTCACGCCGAAGAGCAGAGCGATCGCGGCGCCGGCGAACGAGAGCTCGCTGATGCCGTGCACGGCGAACGCCATGTCGCGCTGCATGACGAAGACACCGATCAGGCCGCCGACCACGCCGAGGACGGCACCGGCGAAGATCGAATTGCGCACGAGCGCCAGCAGCTCGCCGTAGTCGGTGAAGTTGAAGAGCTGCGACCAGAGATCGTTCATGCGCTCGGCTCCGGGTGCGGCTCGCGAGCGTGTTCGTGATGTTCGTGGGTCTCGGCGTCGGGGATGCCGACCACGACGATCCGGCCCCGGCTGCGGATGACGTCCACCGGGGTGCCGTACAGGTCGGTGAGCACCTCGCTGCGCAGCACTTCGTCAGGTGTTCCGGTGCGGAACCGGCCTCCCGCCAGATAGAGCACGCGGTCGACCATACCGAGCACCGGGTTCACGTCGTGTGTGACGAAGACGACGGCGCTGTCGTGCTCGCGGCGACGACGGTCGATCAGCTCGCTGACACCGCGCTGGTGCTGCAGGTCGAGCGACAGCAGGGGCTCGTCGCAGAGCAGGAGCGCCGGGTCTCCGGCGAGCGCCTGCGCCACCCGCAGCCGCTGCTGCTCGCCACCCGAGAGCGATCCCACCGGAGTGTCTGCATAGCGGCGCGCTCCGACCGAGTCGATCAGCTGGTCCACCTGCGCGCGGTCGGCACGGTTCGGGATCGGGAGCCCCCAGCGGTGACCGTTGACGCCGAGCGCGACGAGGTCGCGGGCGCGCATCGGCGTGCCGGCGGGGATGAGCTTCTGCTGCGGGATGTAGCCGATGCGGCGGTCGCCGCGGCGGACGGGGTGCCCGTCCAGTTCGATGGACCCGGAGTCGAGGGCCTGCTGGCCGAGGATCGTCTTGAGGAGGCTGGTCTTGCCCGAGCCGTTCGGGCCGAGCACCGCGACGAACTCGCCGGCGTGCACGTCGAGGTCGAGCCCGCTCCACAGTGTGCGGTCGCCGAAGCCGAGGGCGGCGGAGCGCAGGCTGAGGACGACCTCGCGGCGATCCGGAGCCGGCACCCGCTCGAGCGGCTCGCTCATTTCGCCAGCGCCGCTCCCACGGCGTCGAGGTTGGCGCTCATCCAGCTGATGTAGTCCTTGCCCTTCGGCAGCGTCTCGGTGACCGGCACGACGGGGATGCCCGCCTGCTTCGCGGCCGCCAGAACGCGCTCGGTCTCCGGGCCGGAGGTCTGCTCGTTGTAGGCGAGCAGCTTCACCTGGTGCCCGCTGAACAGCGAGAGGGTCTGCTTCAGGACGAGCGGCGAGACGTCGCTGCCCTCCTCGATCGCCGCGCTGAACTTCTCGGGTGTCTTGTCCACGAGCCCGATGGCCTCGAGCAGGTAGAGCGGCACCGGCTCGGTGATCGCAGCGCCTTCACCGGCGTACGTCGTCTTGAGCTCGGCCTCCCGGTTCTGGAGGGCGGCCAGCTTGCCGGAGAAGTCCTCGGCGTTCTTCGTGAAGGTCGACTTCTGGGCAGGGTCGGCCTTCGACAGCGCGTCGGTCAATGCGGTGGTGAACTTCTGGATGGTCGGGAAGTCGTACCAGACGTGCTCGTTGAGTTCGCCGTTCTCGGCCTTCTTGCCGGACAGGTCGACGACGTTCAGCACGTTCGCCTTCGTGTTCTTCGAGCCCGAGCGGAGGGTGTTCATGAAGTCGTCGTAACCGCCACCGTTCTCGATCAGGATGTCGGCCTTCGAAACCGCGAGCTGGCTCTGCGCGCTCACCTCGAACGAGTGCGGGTCCTGTGCAGGGTCGGACATCAACGAGGTCACCTCGACGGCGTCGCCGGCGATGGTGGAGGCGATGTCGCCGTACACGTTGGTGCTGGCGACGACGCGCACCTTGCCGTCGTCGGCGGCGGAGCCGGCGGAGCATCCGGTGAGCGCGAGCGCGGTCAGGGCGGTGAGAGCGAGGGCGAAGACGGATCGCTTCTGCATGGGGGCCTGTCTAATTCGGCGATGGTTACCCCATGACACTAGCCCTTGTTGAGAATGATTGTCAAAATCATCTCGGTGGCTAGTCGAGCAGCAGCGCAGGCTCCTCGATGATGGAGGCCACGTCGGCGAGAAAGCGCGACGCGACGTCGCCGTCCACGACGCGGTGGTCGAACGAAGCGCCCACTGTGGTCACGTAGCGCGGACGCACCTCGCCATCGACGACCCACGGCTTCTGCTTGATCGTGCCCAGCGCGACGATGCCCACCTCACCGGGATTCAGGATCGGGGTGCCGGTGTCCATCCCGAACACGCCGATGTTCGTGATGGTGATCGTGCCGCCGGACATGTCGGCCGGGGGAGTCCTGCCTTCGCGCGCGATCAGGGTCAGCTCCTCGAGCGCCTTCGCCAGCTCGAGCAGTGACATCTCCTGCGCCTCTTTGACGTTCGGCACGATCAGCCCGCGCGGGGTCGCCGCGGCGATGCCCAGGTTCACATAGTGCCGGACGATGATCTCCTCGTCGGTCCACGTCGAGTTCACCGTCGGGTTGCGCCGCACCGCCCAGATGATCGCCTTGGCGACGATGAGGAGCGGGGAGATCTTCACGCCGACGAAGTCGGCCGAGTTCTTGAGACGCTTGACGAACTCCATGGTGCGCGTCGCATCGACGTCGACGAAGAGGCTGACGTGCGGGGCACTGAACGC
Organism: Leifsonia sp. PARNA 1/14; assembly: GCF_055720965.1. Lineage (NCBI taxonomy): Bacteria > Bacillati > Actinomycetota > Actinomycetes > Micrococcales > Microbacteriaceae > Leifsonia > Leifsonia sp. PARNA 1/14. The sequence continues at coordinate 500,626 of NZ_JBVQSP010000002.1, read as the reverse complement.
GCTCGTCGTCATCGCGTTCGCGATCGCCTTGCGCACGCCCTTGACGGGGATGCGGTCCTCCCGATCGTCGGGCCAGGCGGGCGTCTGGATGTTGCGGAACACGCTCGCCTGAGTCGCCTCCCGCAGCACGTCGTCGCGCGTGATGTCGCCGATCGGGCCGGTCGGCGTCACGATCGTGAGGTCGACGCCCAGGTCTTTGGCCAGCTTGCGGATCGGCGGCTTGGCGATCACCGGACCGCGTCCGGCGGGCGAGGCGCCGATAGGGGCGGCGGGGGCGGGCGCAGCAGAAGCAGACGCCGGCGCGGCGGCGGCCGAGGTTGCGGGAGCCGACGAAGCGGCGGGGGCCTGGGCCGCGGGCGTGAACGTGATCGGGATCGAGGCGGTTCCCGGGTGCGTCACCCGGCGGCGGCGGCTCGTTCCGTGGCCGGCCGCGCCGTACCCGACGAGCACCGCGCCCGCCTTCGGCTCGTCCGCCTCGTGCGAGACGGTCTGAGCCGCGTCGGCCTCGGCCTGCGCCACCTCACTCACCGGAGCGGCGGGGGCCGCAGCCGCCTCGCCTCCCGTGACGGTGATGATCGGCGTGCCGACCTCCACAGTCTGGCCCTCGGAGACCAGCAGCTCGCCCACCGTCCCCTCGAACGGCGACGGCAGCTCGACGAGCGACTTGGCCGTCTCGATCTCGACGATCACCTGGTTGACGGCGACCGGCTCACCTGGCGCGACCTTCCACGAGACGATCTCGGCTTCGGTCAGGCCCTCGCCGACGTCGGGCAGCAGGAACTGGGACTCGCTCATGTGCGACTTCTTTCGTTCGGCGCGCTCAGTAGGCGAGCGCGCGGTCGACGGCCTCGAGGATGCGGTCGGCGTCGGGAAGATACACGCCCTCGAGCTTGGCCGGCGGGAAGGGGGTGTCGAAGCCGGCGACGCGCAGCACCGGCGACTCGAGCGAGTAGAAGGCCTTCTCGGAGACGGCGGCCGCCACCTCGGAGGCGACCGACACCATGCCGGGGGCCTCCTGCGCGACGATGAGCCGGCCGGTCTTCTGCACCGACTGCACGATGGGCGCGTAGTCGATCGGCGACAGCGAGCGCAGGTCGACGACCTCCAGGCTCCGTCCCTCCTCCGCCGCGATCTCCGCGGCGCGCAGAGCGACAGGCACCATGCCGGCCCACGCGACGATCGTCGCGTCGGTGCCGGTGCGGACCACCCGGCTGGCGTGCAGGGCCACGCTGTTCTCGAGCGTGTCCACCTCACCCTTGGGCCAGTAGCGGCTCATCGGCTCGAAGAAGATCACCGGGTCGTCGGACGCGATGGCCTCCTGGATCATCCAGTAGGCGTCGTGCGGCGTCGACGGCGCGACGACCCGCAGGCCGGCGGTGTGGGCGAAGTACGCCTCCGGAGCCTCCTGGTGGTGCTCGACGGCACCGATGTGACCGCCGTGCGGGATGCGGATGACGACCGGCATCGACACGGCGCCGGAGTGCCGGTTCGTCAGCTTGGCGAGCTGCGTCGTGATCTGGTCGAAGCCGGGGAAGACGAAGCCGTTGAACTGGATCTCGACCACGGGCCGGTAGCCGCGCATCGCGAGACCGATCGCCGAGCCGATGATGCCAGACTCCGCGAGGGGGGTGTCGAGCACGCGCTTGGAGCCGAACTCCGCCTGCAGGCCCTCGGTGACGCGGAAGACGCCGCCGAGAGGGCCGATGTCCTCACCCATCAGCAGGACCTTCGGGTCGTCGGCGAGCGCGCGGCGCAGGCCGGCGTTCAGGGCCTTGACCATCGGCAGCGACCGGAGGCGTGGCCCGGCGGGCTCGGATTCGGTCTCCTGAGACGCGCTCTCCGCGTCGTCGCTCTCGGGCCGCTGCTCCTGGTTCACGCCCTCGGGCTCCGCCAGCTCGTCCTCCGGTATCGCAGGCGCTTCATCCTCGATCGCGAACTCGCGCGACCACTCCTGCTCGGCCACGTGCTCCTCGAGCACGAGCGAGCCGGGCTCGCTCTCCACGATCTCCACCACGTCGATCGCCTGGGTCTCCGTCTCGGGTTCGTCGTGCTGCGTTTCGTCGTCGATGAGCTCGGCCTCCACATAGCCGGTCTCGCCTCTCGGGTCGCTCATGCGTCACCTCCGAAGGACGCCTCGTACTCGTCGAGCCAGCGCCGTTGCTCGTCCATCAGGGGATGCGGCTCGCTGTAGACGTGCTCGAACATGCTGGACGGGGTCGGCACCGAAAGCTCCAGCGTTCGCCGGCGCACGTCGGCGGCCAGGTCGGCCGCCTCCTCCTGCGCCGCGTCGAAGAACGCCTGGCCGACGCCCTGCTGCTCCAGGAAGATCCGGAAGCGCAGGATCGGGTCGCGCTCGGCCCAGTAGGCGACCTCGTCGTCCGTGCGGTACTTGGTGGGGTCGTCGCTCGACGTGTGCGCACCCATCCGGTAGGTGAGCGCCTCGATCATGCTGGGGCCCTCTCCGTTGCGCGCGTCGTCCAGATGCTTCGCGGTGACGGCGTACGCGGCGAGCACGTCGTTGCCGTCGAGCTGCACGCCGGGGATGCCGAAGCCGCTGGAGCGCAGGTAGAGCGGCGTGCGCGACTGGGTCGTCACCGGGACAGAGATGGCCCAGTGGTTGTTCTGCAGGAAGAAGACCTGCGGGGTCTGGTAGCTGGCCGCGAAGACGAACGCCTCGCTGACGTCGCCCTGGCTCGTCGCCCCGTCGCCGAAGTACGCGATGACGGCCTCGTCGATGTTCTCATCGCCGGTGCCCACCTTGCCGTCGAGCTTCACCCCGAGGGCGTACCCGGTCGCGTGCAGTGTGTGCGACCCGATGACCAGCGTGTAGAGGTGAAAGTTGCGCACCGCCGGGTCGGTCGGGTCCCAGCCGCCGTGGGTCGTGCCGCGCAGGAGGCCCATGATGCCCACGGGGTCGATCCCGCGGATCATGCCGACCACATGCTCGCGGTACGAGGGGAACAGGTTGTCCTGCGGCTTGGCAGCGCGCGCGGAGCCGACCTGGGCGCCCTCCTGACCGTGGCTCGGCACCCAGAGGCCGAGCTGGCCCTGGCGCTGCAGGTTGGCGCCCTCGGTGTCGACTGCGCGGACGCGCACCATGTCGCGGTAGAACTCGCGGTAGTCGTTCTCGTCGAGTCGCTCGAGGTAGGGGAGGTACTCTCCGGCCAGGTCGCTCGGCTGGAACCGGCCGTCAGCCGTCAGCAGCTGGACGGTGTTCGCCGGGCGCGGGGTATCGTTCGTCGCAACCACCGTTCTAACCTAACCGCTTGCCGGGGTGCCCATTTGGTAGGTTCCGCACAATATCTGCGCTGACCTCCAGGAGTTTCTCCACAGATTCCTGCTCTCCGACACTGATCCGGATGCCCTCCGGCGGGAATGCCCGCACGGTGAGCCCCGCGTCGAAGAAGGCGTCGTTGGCGGCCGCGGTCTGCTCTCCGGTGGGAAGCCAGACGAAGTTGGCGTGCGAGACGGGGACGTTCCAGCCCTGTCGGACGAGGGCGTCCCGCAGCTTGTCGCGGCGCATGGCGATGCGCGCGACACGCTCCATCAGCTCGTCCTCCGCATCGATGGAGGCGAGCGCCGCCACACGGGAGGCGTCGGTCACCGACAGCGGGATCGCGGCGGAGCGCGCCGCGTTCAGTACGGCGGCAGGGCCGACCGCGAAGCCGATTCGCAGTGCCGCCAGCCCGTACGCCTTCGAGAACGTGCGGAGCACGACGAGGTTCGGATAGCGCGAGAGCAGCGGGATGCCGTCGACCGACGAATCGTCGGTGACGAACTCGTAATAGGCCTCGTCGAGCAGCACCAGCAGGTCGCGCGGCACCTGCGCCATGAACGCCTCGAACTCGCCCGCGGTCACCACGGGACCGGTCGGGTTGTTGGGGGTGCAGACGATCACCACACGCGTGCGGTCGCTGATCGCCGCCGCCATCGCAGGCAGATCGTGTCCGCCGTCCACACGGTTGGGCACCTGCACGCTCGTCGCCCCTGCGACGGTGACAAGTCCCGGGTAGGCCTCGAACGACCGCCACGAGTAGACGACCTCGTCGCCGACGCCCGCGGCGGCAGAGATGAACTGCGCGAGCAGGGCCACCGAACCGCTGCCGAGGTGCACTTGCTCGACGTCCACACCGTGACGCTCGGCCAGGCGCTGACGGAGGTCGCCGCCGCCCGCGTTCGGATACCTGTTGAGGTCGGTGAGCGTCGCCTGCACGGCCTCCACGACGGACGGGAGGGGCGGGTAGGGGTTCTCGTTGCTGGACAGCTTGAAACCGTCCGCCGGTGCCGGTCTGCCCTGCTTGTAGGCGGGAACCGCCACGATCTCGGGCCGCAGCCGAACGCCGAGCGCGTCTTCGTCAGTCACAGACCCAACTTAGTCGCGGGCGCATGCCGCTGGGAGAATTCCTCTTCTACTGTGCGCGACGGCGCTGGATGGTGAGACGGATGGAGGAGTTGAGGAAGGCGAGGCCGAGGAACAGGCCAGTGACGCCAAGGGGCACAGAGTCCAGATCCCACCCTCGGGTGATGGGCGAGGCTGCCGAGACCAGGTAGAGCGCCGCGAACCACCAGCCCAGCAGCGGTCGGGCCGTCAGTCGCCACCAGGGGCGAGCGGGCGCGACCGGCTCTCCCCAGCCACGACACGAACGCGCGAAAGCGACGATCGCGATCGTCTCCACCACGATCCAGACGTTCGTCACGAGCGGGGGCGGCACGACCGTTTCGATGCCCCATCGAACGACTCCGGAGACGACCCACCACGCCACAAGAATGGCGAACTTGTGCCACGGGTTCGCGACCCGCAGCGGCCACCACTGAATCGGGGGGTACACCCTCTTCTGGCGCTCGGCGCCGACCAACTGCGGCGACACCAGGCCGTCTTTATTGGGCATCCCGCTCTCCATCACCCCGCGACTCTAGCGGCGAGCCCCTGCCGCTCGCGCCTCCCGTTTGGGAGGATGTCGGCATGAGATTCCTGCTCAAGGTGATCATCAACGCCCTGGCGCTCTGGCTGACGACCTTCATCGTCTCCGGCGTCACCGTCGTTCCGTACGCACACGACACCACCGCGACCGTCCTGACCTACCTGCTCGTCGCGCTCATCTTCGGTGTGGTCAACGCAGTCGTCGGCACGGTGGTCCGGGTCATCGCGTTCCCGCTGTACATCCTCACTCTCGGCCTCATCTCGTTCGTCGTGAACGCGCTGCTGCTGCTGCTGGTGTCGTGGATCAGCAGCCTCATGGGCTTCGGCCTCCACGTCGACGGGTTCTGGGCCGGTCTCTGGGGCGCGCTCGTGCTCGGCATCATCGCGTGGCTCATCGGCCTGATCTTCCGGCCGCTCACGCGCGACCGCTGACCCGCGATCGCCGACGCCTCGCGGAGTACGGGAGAATAGGAGCGATCCCACCACGCCGAATCCTGCGAGGAGTCCCATGACCGCCCTGCCTCCCCAGCCGCTCAGCCCCCTGGACGGCCGCTACCGCTCCGCGGTCCTCGGTCTCGGCGACCACCTCTCCGAGGCCGGCCTCAACCGGGCGCGCGTGCAGGTGGAGGTCGAGTGGCTGCTCTACCTGACCTCCCACCGCATGTTCGGCTCCAGCCCGCTGACCGATGAGCAGGCGCGCCAACTGCGCGCGCTCGCGGACGACTTCGGCCAGGCAGAGATCGACCGCCTGGCCGAGCTGGAGGCCACGACCAAGCACGACGTGAAGGCCGTCGAGTACCTGGTGCGCGAGCGCCTGCACGCGCTCGGCCTCGACCACATCGCCGAGCTCACGCACTTCGCGGCCACCAGCGAGGACATCAACAACCTCGCCTACGCCCTGACCGTCAGCGCCGCCGTCGCCCAGGTCTGGCTTCCGGCCTTCCGTTCGGTGATCGCCGAGCTGCGCGCCCAGGCCCTCCAGTACCGCGACGATGCGATGCTGGCCCGCACCCACGGCCAGCCGGCGACGCCGACGACCATGGGTAAGGAGCTCGCGGTCTTCGTCCACCGTCTCGAGCGCCTGCGCACCCAGATCGAGAGCACCGAGTACCTCGGCAAGTTCAGCGGAGCGACCGGCACCTTCGCCGCCCACCTCGTCGCCGACCCCGAGGCCGACTGGCCGCGGGTCTCGCGCGAGTTCGTCGAGAGCCTCGGCCTCGACTGGAACCCGCTGACGACGCAGATCGAGTCGCACGACTGGCAGGCCGAGCTCTACTCCCGCATCTCGCACGCCAACCGCGTCCTCCACAACCTCTGCACCGACGTCTGGACGTACATCTCGCTCGGCTACTTCCGGCAGACTCCCGAGCCCGGGGCGACCGGCTCGTCGACGATGCCGCACAAGGTCAACCCGATCCGCTTCGAGAACGCGGAGGCCAACCTCGAGCTCTCGAGCGCCGTGCTCGACTCGCTCGCGTCGACGCTGGTGACCAGCCGGCTTCAGCGCGACCTCACCGACTCGACCACCCAGCGCAACATCGGCGTTGGCCTCGGGCACTCGCTGCTCGCCCTCGACAACATCCAGCGCGGCCTCGCCCAGATCTCGCTCGACCGCGAGGCTCTCGCCGTCGACCTCGACCTCAACTGGGAGGTCCTGGCCGAGGCGATCCAGACGGTGATCCGCGCCGAGGTCACCGCCGGTCGGTCCACGATCTCCGACCCGTATGCGCTGCTGAAGGAGCTCACGCGCGGCAAGCGCGTGGACCACGAGGCGCTGACGGCGTTCGTCGACGGCCTCGATATCGGTCAGGCCGCCAAGAACCGCCTGCTGGCGCTCACGCCCGGCGCGTACGTCGGTCTGGCCTCGGAGCTGGTCGACCGCCTCTGAGGGCGGCCGCGGCCCGAGTCAGTGGGCGGCCGGACGACCCTGGTCGGGATCGTCGCCCTGCGCGGCATCGGGGGCGTTCGCGTCTGTCGCCGGGCGAGCCGTGTCGCCGGCCTTCTCGGCCTTCTCCTGTGCCTCCACGTCCTGTTCGTGGATGTCTTCGACCTCAGCTGCCGTCGGCTTGAACGCGAGTGCGAAAAGCGCCATCAGCACGAGCGACAGGATGAAGGCGATCCCGAGCGCGACGCCGGCCAGGATGAACTCGCGCGTCGCGATCAGGACGATGAGCCCGACGAAGACGCCGAGGCCGGCCGAGATGCCGAGCAGCTCCGCGGGGAGGAAGCGGTCGCGGCGGCTCGGCTGGAGGGTGTTGGTCACGCTGGGGTCTTTCTTGTCGCGCTTGGTCACGATCCGCCCTCGATCCGGCGGGAGGCCGCAGCGGTGCGCGCGGCCGTGCGCAGGGAAGCCGCGCCGATGCCCTGGAAGACGCCGACGATGACCGCCCAGGCGCCGAAGAGTCCGATGGCGAGCACGGCGTCGGCCGGAACGAGGAGGAGCACCAGGGCCAGGATCGCGGTCAGCGCCCCGGTGATGAGCCAGTCACGGGCGGCGGCGTCGCGACGGCGCTCGCGCACCCAGCTGTAGAGCTCGAGGACGCCGGTGAGCGCCGCCCAGACCGTCACGAGGTAGAGGAAGAGGCCGAGTCCGCCGCCGTTGAGAGCGAGAGCGACCACTCCGGCGACCACGCCGATCGCACCCTGCACGGCGAAGAGCGTTCGCGTGAGGCCGCGGGTGCCGAACAGGAGGGTGAGGAGGCTGGTCGCGAGGCCGTCGATCACGGCGAAGAGCCCGAAGACGATGAGGCCGAACTGAGCGGTGTGCGCGTCACGCGTGAAGGTGACCACGGCGGCGGTCGCGAGCGCGACGAGCGCGCGCACAGCGGGGACGACCCAATAACGGCTCGGGTTCGGATCGCCCTGATTCTGGGGAACGGCGGGTGCCACTCGGCGACCTCTCTCAGTCAGGATTCGCTCCCCAGTCTAGTCGGGGGCTTCCTGCGCGTTTGCCGCGCACAGCCGCGGCGGAGGTGTCCCTTCTCGAATCCTCCGGGCGCCTCCGGGCGCCTCCTGACGCCTCCTGACGCTACGCCGAGGCGCCGTCGACGGCCGGCTCGACGCGTGCCCACCCGATGAGCGCGGCGAGCGCGCCGACGACGAGGACGAAGGCGCCCGTGGGGAGGATCGTCGCGGCGATCGCGTGGTGCCCGCTCAGCGTGATGAGGATTCCGGCGGCCGTCCCGAACACGGCGACGATCGCGAAAGAGGCGGAGACGACACGCTCGACGCCACTCTGAAGCGTCGCCCGCACGACGAGCGCAGCGGACACGATCGCCCAGGTGGCGACGACGGGAAGTGCGACGATGGCACCGAGATCGTCGGTGAGCAGGAGGCCGGGCACGACATACACAACGGCCGCGGCGAGCAGTAGTGCCGCTCCCAGCGAGGCGAAGACCGTCAGGCGAGCACGCTCGCTCCCGAGTCGACCGACCGGCTCGATCAGGCTGGGCCAGGTGAACGCGAGCGCGAACGACACCACCGCGAACGCGACGGCGCCTGCACCCTGCAGCAGCGAGAGGAGGATCGTGTTCATCCTCCCATCTCACGCGAAGCGGGATGCGAGCGCGTCAGTCCGCAGGATGATTCCCTACTCGGAGGTCACTCGCTCTTCGCGAGCTCCGCTCGCGCGTAACCGACGATCGCGTTGGCGTGCCCGTGACCCATCCCGTACTCCGATTTGAGCCAGGCGACGGCCTCCATGTGTGACGAGCCGCCGTCGAGCCGCTGGACGGTCATGTCCAGCCAGTCCTGCACGGGGCGCCCGTAGTTCTTCTCGATGCTCGGGAAGTAGGACGCCGGGCCCATGACCTTCTCGCCAGGCGCGATCTGCGGGGCGAGGACGCGATGCTCGGACATGCCGCGATCCTATCCCTGCGCCTCCCGGACCGGACGGTGTCGTTCCGGGGCGACCTCGTTCGACGTTGTAACGAGCACAGGCGATCGGAGGGAATCCATGAACACGACATCACGACTCGGAGCGGTGGCTGGCACTAGCCTTCTGCTGGCGGGACTGCTCGCCGGGTGCACGACCGCGTCCACACCGGTGGGGGACGACGCCGGCCTCGCGGCGTCCGCCACGATGACGACCTCGCTGCCCGCCGACTTCCCTCGCGCCCGAGTGCCGGTGATCGCCGGCACGGTGATCGCCGCGTCCGGCGACGTGGCACACGGTTGGACCGTCGCGATCGCTCCTGCGCGGGTTCAGGGGATGGCGGAGGCGACGGGCCTCCTCGCCGCTGCGGGGTATGTGAGCCGATCGTTTCGGTCCGACCCCGCGATCCTCTCCGGTCCGCTCTACGACGTTCGCGTGACCGACGCCGGCGGCACGATCGTCTATGCCGTTCGGCCGAGGTGACGCCGTGTGCGCAGGCTGTCGGGGGATCGACCGAGCAAAGATCGACGCCTCGGGCTGACGCTCGGCCCCGTGCGACATCAGCCGATCAGATCGGCGCCATGTCGGTGAACCGGGAGTACATGCCCTGGAAGGCGACCGTCACGGTCCGGGTGGGGCCGTTGCGGTGCTTCGCAACGATGAGGTCGGCCTCGCCGGCTCGCGGATTGTCCTTCTCGTAGGCCGATTCGCGGTGCAGCAGGATGACGACGTCGGCGTCCTGCTCGATCGAGCCGGACTCTCGAAGGTCGCTCAGGGCCGGAAGCTTGTCCGCGCGCTGCTCCGGTCCACGGTTCAGCTGCGAGAGGGCGATGACGGGCACCTGGAGCTCCTTGGCGAGCAGCTTGAGCGCACGCGAGAACTCGCTGACCTCCTGCTGGCGGCTCTCGACGCGCTTGCCGCTGGTCATCAGTTGGAGGTAGTCGATGATGACCATCTTGAGGCCGACGCGCTGCTTGAGGCGCCGGCACTTGGCGCGGATCTCGACGAGGGTCATGTTGGGGCTGTCGTCGATGTAGAGCGGAGCGTCGTTGATGCGCCCGCGGGTGGAGGCGATGGTCGTCCAGTCGCGGTTGTCGACGGTTCCCTTGCGCATGTGCTGCAGCGGGACCGTCGCCTCGGCGGAGAGCAATCGCATCGCGATCTCGCTGCGCCCCATCTCGAGCGAGAAGAAGATGGTGGGCATGTCGTGCTTGATGGCAGCCGCCCGCGCGAAGTCGAGCGCGAGGGTCGACTTGCCGAGTGCAGGACGCGCCGCCACGATGACCATCTGCCCCGGGTGGAGGCCGTTGGTCAACTCGTCGAGCTCGGCGAACCCGGTGGGAACGCCGGTCATCGAGCCGTCCTTGTGCTTGGCGGCCTCGATCTCGTCGATGGCGACCGTGACTGCTTCGGTCAGCGGGACGTAGTCCTCGGCCTCCTGGGTGCCGGTGACGGAGTAGATCTCGGCCTGCGCGTTGTTGACGAGGTCGAGGACCTCGCCCTCGGCCTTGTAGCCCATCTGCGTGATACGCGTACCGGCCTCGACCAGGCGGCGCAGCAAGGCCTTCTCGGTGACGATGTTCGCGTAGTAGCCGGCGTTGGCAGCCGTGGGCACGAGGCTGGTGAGTGTGTGCAGATACTCGGCGCCCCCTGCGCGGGAGAGTTCTCCGAGCTTGGTGAGCTCATCGGTGACGGTGATGACATCGGTCGGCTCACCGTGCGAGTACAGCGAGAGGATCGCGTCGTAGATGATCTCGTGCTTGGGGATGTAGAAGTCGGTGCCGCGGACGACCTCGACGACATCGGCGACGGCGTCCTTGCTCAGGAGCATGCCGCCGAGAGCGCTCTGCTCGGCGAGGAGGTCATGCGGAGGGGTGCGCTCGGGGGAGCGGGCCTCGCCCGGTTCGCGACTGTCTGCGAGACCGATATGGGCGATCGACACGTTCTCTCCTCACTTCTGCTGCTGAGCGGCACCGAACGATGCCGCCACCTCCAGCCTGCGCCGCCGCCAGCTCGGCGGTACGCGGGCGCGCCGATGACGGCTGCTCCTGGAATGCTGGAGTAGCCGCACCGAAGCGCGTCCGATCGCAGACTACGGACGGCCACCGACAACGCCTCGCACCACGAACGACCGTGGTGCGAGCCGATCCTCGGCGGCCTTCCGTCGACGTCGCTCCACCCTATTAACCGGTCGGCATCCACCACAACTCGCCCTGTGGATAACTGTGGGGATAATCTGCGCGAAACGCCGATGCGTCTGTGCAGAAGATGTGGGAACTCATGTGGAAAACAAATAGTTTTGTCGGAATAAAACCGTCCGGACCAGGACTTTTAGTTTCCCCAGCCTGTGTGTAGAAAACTCTTCTCGACCTGTGGTCGAAGCTCGTCGGCGGTCATTCACGACTGTGGATGGAGCCGGGGAAAACTCCCTTAACGAGGTGTAGCGGGGGGGGGGGGGGA
>NZ_JBVQSP010000002.1:419290-489364 GCF_055720965.1 Leifsonia sp. PARNA 1/14 | reverse complement strand
CCGCCCCCCCCCCCCCCCCCCCCCCCCCCCCCCCCCCCCCCCCCCCCCCCCCCCCCCCCCCCCCCCCCCCCCCTACACTGTGCTGTTCCGCGACCGCTACTTGGCGGCGACCACCTGCAGCGAGATGACGGCCGAGAGGTCGTCGTGCAGGCGAACGGTGGCCTCGTGGTCACCGATCACCTTGATCGCGTTGGGGATCTCGATCTTGCGCTTGTCGAGCTCGCCGAGACCGGCGGCCTTGACCGCGTCCGCGACGTCGCCCGTCTTCACCGAACCGAACAGACGGCCCTCGCGGCCGGCCTTGACGACGAGCTTGACGCGGGTCGCCTCCAGCTTCGCCTTGAGGTCCTGAGCCTGCTCGATGGTGTGCAGCTCGCGAGCGGCGCGCGCCGCCTTGATCTGCTCGACCTGCTTCTCGCCACCACGGCTCCACGCGATCGCGAAGCCCTGGGGGACGAGGTAGTTGCGTGCGTAGCCGTTCTTGACGTCGACGACGTCACCGGCGGAGCCGAGGCCGGTGACCTCGTGCGTGAGAATAACCTTCGACATTCTGTCTCTTCTCCTTAACGGCCAGAGCCGGCGTAGGGGAGGAGAGCCATCTCACGCGCGTTCTTGACGGCACGGGCGATCAGGCGCTGCTCCTGGACGGAGACACCGGTGATGCGGCGGGCGCGGATCTTTCCGCGCTCCGAGATGAACTTCCGCAGGGTCGCGACGTCTTTGTAGTCAATGACGCCGACGCGGACGGACTTCGCCGGAGCGGCGTTCTTCCCGTCCTTGCCCTTGCGGATCGGCTTGCGGCGGTCGCCGCTCGACTTTCCAGCCATGATTTCCTTTGCTTTCCGCCTGACATGGCCGCAGCCTGCCAGGCAAACTCAGTTGGAGGGACCCTTTAGAACGGGGTCTCGTCGTTGTAGGAGCCCGGAGTGTTCCAGACGTCGGCGCCCGCGGACGGGTCGGCCGGCGCGGAAGCGGCCCACGGCTCCTCGACAGCGGGAGCACCGCCACCGAAACCGCCACCGCCGCCAGGGCCACGGGACGACTGCGTTCGCGTCACCTGGGCGGTGGCGTAACGCAGCGACGGACCGATCTCATCGATCTCGAGCTCGATCGAGGTGCGCTTCTCGCCCTCTTTCGTCTCGTAGGACCGCTGCTTGAGACGGCCCTGAGCGATGACACGGGACCCCTTGGTCAGCGAGCCTGCGACGTGCTCGGCGAACTCGCGCCAGACGCTCGCGCGCAGGAACAGTGCCTCACCGTCCTTCCACTCGTTCGCCTGACGGTCGAACGTGCGGGGCGTGGATGCGATGGTGAAGTTGGCGACAGCCAGCCCGTTCTGCGTGTAACGCAGCTCGGGGTCGGCCGTGAGGTTGCCCACCACGGTGATGACGGTCTCGCCGGCCATCGGACTAGGCGCCGGCCTTCTCGGAGGAGGACGCAGCCTTGCGGGCGGCCTTCTCGTCGGCGCGCTGCTGGGCGGCGGCGACCTGGGCGATGGCCTCCTCGGCACGGAGCACCTTGGTGCGCATGACGGCCTCGCTGAGCTTCAGCTGGCGGTCGAGCTCCTTCGTGGTGTCACCGGTCGCGGTGAGCTGCACGACGGCGTAGATGCCCTCGGACTTCTTGTTGATCTCGTACGCCAGGCGGCGACGGCCCCAGATGTCGACGTTGTCGATCGTTCCGCCGTCGTTACGAACGACGTTGAGGAACTTGTCGAGGCTGGGAGCTACGGTGCGCTCATCGATCTCGGGATCGAGGATGACCATCAACTCGTACTGATGCATGACTAACCCACCTCCTCTGGTCTCAGCGGCTGCAGACGTTCTGCAGCAGGAGGGTTTGACATCGGTTGCATGGGCAGGACTCCGCCCGGGCAACTTATCAAGGGTAACGGATGCGGTGGTTCCGCGCCAGCTGAGACGCTGCGGCGCCTGCGTGAGGGTGTCTGTCATGCTCATGCGTCCAGCATCGCGTCGCGATCACCGGCCGAAGGGTCGCTCGATCGAATCCGTGGAGAACGCGAGCGACCATCTCACTGTGGAGGAGTCTGGCGTTCATCCCACCAGGTCAGCAGCCGGCGCGTGGCCTCCTCTTCGCCCAGCGGGCCCTCGTCGAGCCGGAGCTCGAGGAGGAACCGGAGCGCCTGTCCGACCTCCCTGCCCGGCCGCAGGCCGAGGATCCGCATGACCTGCTCCCCATCGAGGTCCGGCCGGACGGCTTCGAGCTCTTCCTGAGCCTGGAGCTCCGTGATCCGTCGCTCGAGGTCGTCGTACGCGAAGCCGAGCCGGTCGGCCTTGCGTCGATTGCGCGTGGTCACGTCCGCCCTGGTGAGCATGTGCAGCCGCTCCAGCTCGGGGCCCGCATCTCGCACGTAGCGGCGGACGGCGGAATCGGTCCAGTGGGCGTCGGAGTAACCGAAGAATCGGAGGTGCAGCTCGATCAGCCGTGCGACCGAGTCCACCGTCGCCTTGTCGAAGCGCAGCGCCGTCAGACGCTTCTTGGCGAGCTTCGCTCCGACCAGGTCGTGGTGGTAGAAGCTGACGGCGCCGCCGGCCTCGAAGCGACGGGTCGCCGGCTTGCCGATGTCGTGCAGGAGCGCGGCCAGGCGCAGCACGAGGTCGGGGGCGGTTCCCGGATGGCGCTCTTTCTCGTACCCGATCGCCTGCTCGAGCACGGTGAGGCTGTGCTGATAGACGTCTTTGTGGTGGTGGTGCTCGTCGACCTCCAGCCGCAACGCCGGCACCTCGGTGAGGACGTGATCGGCCAGACCTGTCTCGACGAGCAGCTCGACGCCCGGTCGCGGATCGTCGGCCGCCAGCAGCTTGGTGAGCTCGTCGCGCATGCGTTCTGCGCTGACGATCGTGATGCGGTCCGCCATGCGCGTCATGGCATCGCGGGTCTCGTCGTCGACGACGAACCCGAGCTGGGCCGTGAAGCGGGCGGCGCGCATCATCCGGAGCGGGTCGTCGCCGAAAGAGATCTCGGGCGTCGAGGGAGTGGTGATGCGGCGCGCGATCAGGTCCTCTACGCCGCCCGAAGGGTCGACGAGCCGGACCTCCGGAACGCGGAGCGCCAACGCGTTGACGGTGAAATCGCGGCGAAGGAGGTCGCCGTCGAGGGTGTCGCCGAACCGGACCTCGGGCTTGCGGGTCACGCCGTCGTAGCTATCGCTGCGGTAGGTCGTGATCTCGACCGTCTCGTCGCCGAAGCGCGCGCCGATCGTCCCGAAGGCGCGCCCGATGTCCCAGACCGCATCGGCGATCGGGCCGACGACGGCGAGGATGTCGTCCGGACGCGCGTCGGTGGTGAAGTCGAGGTCGTGCACCTCCCGGCCGAGGAGGGCGTCGCGCACCGGGCCGCCGACGAGGGAGAGCTCGTGGCCCGCCGTGGCGAACGCCTGCGCCACCCTCTCCACGGTGGGTGTCGTCGCCAGGGCTCCGAGGCGTTCGAGGGATTCGGCGACGGACTGCATGGTGCCTCATTTTAACGGGACACCTGGCGATACGCCCTTTCCGACCGCCCGCGGTGCTCGCCGGGCTCACAGGGGCCGGCCTCTAGAATCGTCGACATGGAGGCGGAACCGGGATCGTGCGCGGGCGCATGAGGGTACCCGGCCCCTCCCGTCGGGGCACGCCAGTCCGCGGCGCGCTGATCGGCGCCGCGGTCGCGGTGGCGACCCTCTTCGCGACCGCTGCCGCCCCGGCGGCGCCTCCCACCCTCGCCGAAGTCGCGACGGCGACCACGACTGGTTCCCACGCGGTGACCGGCTCGTCTGTCACCGCGTCGATCACGGCGGCCGGCGCAGGCATCCTGTCGCCCGGACAAGACCTGGTCACCTCGGTGACGGTGAGCAACCCGACCGACAAGGCCTATGCGTCGGGCTCGGTGAAGCTCTGGTACGACTCCGACCCTCGCGCCTCCCGCAACGAGCTCAGCTCCTGGCTGACCTCCACCGCCGCAGTCACCGACCGCGTCGACCTCGGGCAGGCGGTCGTCCCCATCCTCGAGCCCGGTTCCAGTGTCGTCGTGCCCGTGACGGTGCCGGCGGCAAGCGTGCCCTTCGAAACCCGGCCCACCTCCGCGGTCTTCGGGATCGGCGCCACCGTCACCGAAGGTGCCAGCTCGGCGGAGGCCCGCGGCTCTGTGGTCTGGTATCCGGGCGGAGCGGCGACCCGATCGGAGATCGGTGTCGTCATGCCGATCATCAGCCCGTCGACCGCGGACGGCCTGATCTCGGCGCAAGACCTCGCCACCTATACGGCGCCGAACGGAGTCCTCACCCGCGATCTCGACGGGCTGCAGAACCACAGCACGGTGGCCGTCGGAATCGACCCGATGATCATCGCGTCGATTCGTGTTCTCGGGAACTCCGCGCCAGCGAGCGCGACGGCGTGGCTCGACCGCCTGAGCGCCCTCCCGAACGACACCTTCTCACTCGGTTACGGTGATGCCGACGTCGCCGGCCAGATCCAGGCCGGCCTCCCCGCCCCGCTCCAGCCGACAGCACTCGGGTACGCGGTCGACCCGAAGAACTTCACGCCGACTCCCACCGCGATCGGCGAACCGCAGACCCCCACTGCGACACCCGCTGCGACACCCAGCCCGACGCCCACTCCTGGAAGCGGACCGACGCTGCCGACGCTCGACCGCCTGCTGGCCTGGGACTACAGCCTCGCCGGAATCGCGTGGCCCGGCGACGCGACCGCGCGCGCCGCAGACCTCCCGCCGCTTGCGACCGCGGGCCTCGGAACCGTCATCGTCTCCGGCAGCAACACGAACGCGGCCAAGCTCGACTCCACCCCGAACGCTCCGGCGCGTTCGGGATCCTCCACGCTCGCAGTGTCCGACCAGCGCCTGTCCGAGGCGCTCCGCCAAGCGATCTCAGCGCCGAGCGATCTGGCCTGGAACAGTGCAATGTCCAAGCTGAACGCGCAGCTGCAACTCGTCAGCTCCGAGAGCCCCACCCCGCACCACCTCCTGATCGCCCTCGACCGGTCGTGGCCGTCGAGCGGCACGCAGCTGCAGCGCACGCTCGACTCCCTCTTCTCCAATCCCTGGTCGACGCCCTCCACGTTCTCGTCAGTCCTGGCGTCGCAGCAGTCGTCGGCTCTCACCCTCACCGATTCCCCGGAATCGCAGACGCGGATCGACGCGATCCACACCCTGCTTCAGGACGAGAAGTCCCTCGACGAGTTCGCGACCATCCTCGCCGACCCGACGACCCTCACCGGGAACACTCGCGCGCAACTCCTCACGCTCCTCGCCGTCTCGTGGCAGAATCCGCGATCCGATTGGACGGCGGCGGTCGCTCAGAGCAGGAAGACGACCGTCTCCACCCTCCACGCGGTCCACATCCTGCCCACTGAGAACGTCAACCTCGTGAGCGCGCAGGGGTCGATCCCGTTCACCGTGAGCAACGAGCTGCCGAACGAGGCGGTGACCGTCGTCCTCAGCGCCTCCCCGTCCAACAGCCGCCTCGAGATCGACCAGCCGACGACGAAGACCATCCCGCAGGACTCGCGGGCGACGATGCTCGTCCCCGTGAAGGCCAAGGTCGGCAACGGTCAGGTGGTCCTCTCGCTGCAGCTCTACAGCCCCACGGGCGTGCCCATCGGCGATCCCAGCTCGGTGACCGTGGAAGTCCATGCGGACTGGGAGGGCATCGGAGCCCTGATCTTCGGCATCCTCGTCGTGCTGCTGTTCGGGTTCGGGATCGTGCGCAACATCCTCCGGCGCCGGGATCAGCGCCGGAACGGCGAGGGCGACGATGACGACCAGGCCTCGCTCGGCGATGAGACCACGGGGAGCGACGGCCCCGGTAGCGATACGACGGCCGAAGGCCCGCAGACTCCCTCCGGCTCCGGAGGCGCACATGGCTAGCGTCGGTCGCGCGAGCGCGATGCTCGCCTCCGGGACTCTCGTGTCGCGGCTCCTCGGGTTCGCCAAGGCCTGGTTGCTCGTGCAGGCGATCGGTGCGGTTTCGTTCGCCGCGAACGCCTACGGCACTGCGACGGCCATCCCGAACAGCCTGTACGCGATCATCGCCCAGGGCATCCTGAACGCCGTCCTGGTGCCGCAGATCGTCCGCGCGTCCGTCAACCCCGACGGTGGACGGGCCTACATCAACAAGCTCGTCACCCTCGGCATGGTCGTGTTCGCGGCGATCGCGGTGGTCGCGACGTTCCTGGCCCCCGCGCTGATCGTGCTCTTCGGTGTGCCTCCCGAGCAGCGCGCGCTGGCGACGGCCTTCGCCTACTGGTCGCTGCCGCAGATCTTCTTCCTCGGCCTGTACACCCTGTTGGGAGAGGTGCTGAACGCGCGTAAGTCGTTCGGCCCTTTCACCTGGGCGCCCGTCGTCAACAACATCGTCGCGATCGTGCTGTTGGTCGCGTTCGTCCTCGCCTTCGGCACGGCGTCTCGCGCCGGCCACGGCGACGCCTGGTCGTTCTGGATGATCGCCCTGCTGGCCGGCGGGGCGACCCTCGGCATCGCCATGCAGGCGCTCATCCTGTTCGTCTTCTGGCGGCGGGTGAGTCTGCGTTTCCGTTTCGACTTCGGTTGGCGCGGAGTGGATCTCGGCACCGCAGGCAAGGCCGCCGGCTGGACGTTCGCCATGCTGATCGCGACGCAGGTCGCGGGGGTTATAGAGCTGAACGTGTCGAACTCGGGCGGACCCGCCTACGCCGGATCGTTCGTCATGCAGAACGCGTGGCTCATCTTCATGCTCCCGCACGGGATCATCGCGGTCTCGATCGTGACGGCCTTCTACACGCGGATGGCCGAGCATGCGCACCGAGGCTCGACCGGCGAGTTCCGGAAGGATTTCTCCTCCGCCGCGCGCTCGATCATGCTGTTCATCGTGTTCGCGTCCGCCGTGCTCATCGTGGCCGCGTACCCGGTGGCACGCGTGTTCACTTCGGATTACCAGGCGATGGGCCTGGTCCTCATCGCGTACCTGATCGGGCTCGTGCCCTTCTCCCTGGTCTTCATGGCTCAGCGAGCCTTCTATTCACTCGGGGACACCCGCACGCCGTTCTTCTTCACGCTCGCCCAAGTCGTCGTCATCGTCGCGGGCGTGCTCATCTGCTTCGCCGTCCCGCCGTCGGTGCGTGCCGCCTCCGTCGCCCTCGTCGTCTCGCTGGCGAGCCTCCTGCAGGCGTTCCTCGCGTTCTGGCTGCTGCGCCGCCGCACCGGGGGAGTGGACGGCACGCGGATCTTCGGTTCACTCTGGCGGTTCCTCGTCGCCGCGGTCGCCGCGATGATCGCCGGCGCCGGCTTCCTGGTGATCCTCGGCGGCGTCACGGCGGGAGCCTTCCCCGTCCGCAATCCGATCACGGCGATCGTCGCCTCCGCTGTCGTCGGGGTCGTCATGCTGATCGTCTACGTCGGTGCTCTCGGAATCCTGCGTTCGCGCGATCTGGAGGCCGGCCTTGCACCGGTTCTGGACCGCGCCGCGCCCCGTTCCTCCGCTCGCAGGTGACACGGAATAGCATCCGCCTAGGATGTGTTCTACAGGTCGGTGCCTCCGGTCGGGAGCACCGCAGACCATCAAGGAGTTCCGCCGTGCGGCAGATCATCATCATCGGTTCCGGCCCTGCCGGTTACACCGCGGCCATCTACGCCGCGAGAGCCAACCTCAAGCCGCTGCTGATCGCCTCCTCCGTCGAGGCCGGCGGCGAGTTGATGAACACCACCGAGGTCGAGAACTTCCCCGGCTTCCCCGACGGCATCATGGGCCCCGACCTCATGTTCAAGATGCAGGCGCAGGCCGAGAAGTTCGGCACCGAGGTCGTCCTCGACGACGTCGTTTCGGTCGACCTGACCGGTGATGTCAAGACCGTGACGCTGGGTTCGGGTGCCGTGCACGAGGCTCTGTCCGTGATCTTCGCGACCGGCTCCGCCTACCGCAAGCTCGGCCTCGAGGACGAAGAGCGCCTGTCCGGGCACGGAGTGTCCTGGTGCGCCACCTGCGATGGCTTCTTCTTCCGCGAGCGCACGATCGCCGTCGTCGGCGGTGGCGACTCCGCGATGGAGGAGGCGAGCTTCCTGACCCGCTTCGCCGACAAGGTGTACGTCATCCACCGTCGCGATTCGCTGCGCGCCTCCAAGATCATGCAGGACCGCGCGTTCGCCAACGAGAAGATCGAGTTCATCTGGAACTCCGAGGTCGTCGGCATCAACGGCGACGAGCAGGTGCGGAGCGTCACGCTGCGCGACCTGCAGACCGGCGAGCAGAGCGAGCTGGAGCTGCAGGGGCTGTTCATCGCGATCGGAAACGACCCGCGCGTGCACCTGGTGCACGGGCAGCTCGACCTGACTCCGGAGGGCACCATCGCGGTCGCCGGCCGGACCTCCAAGACGAAGGTCGCGGGCGTGTTCGCCGCGGGCGACGTGATCGACCCCAGCTACCGTCAGGCGGTCACCGCCGCGGCGTCGGGAACGGTCGCGGCGCTCGATGCCGAGCACTACCTGACGACTCTTCCCGCAGACCTGCTGGAGCGCGCCGAGAGCGCGTCCGGCGATCTCGAACTCACGACCACCGCATAAGGAGAATCACAACAATGTCAGCAGCACGTTCCGTGACGGACGCCACCTTCGAGCAGGACGTCCTCAACAGCGGAAAGACCGTCCTCGTCGACTTCTGGGCGGAGTGGTGCGGTCCGTGTCGCGCCGTCGGCCCGATCCTCGACCAGATCGCCGCCGAGCACGCGGACAAGATCGAGATCGTCAAGCTCAACGTCGACGAGAACCCGCAGACCGCTGCGAAGTACCAGATCACCTCCATCCCCGCGATGAAGGTGTACCAGGGTGGCGAGGTCGTCAAGACCGTCATCGGCGCCAAGCCGAAGCCCGCCCTCGAGCAGGACCTGGCCGCCTACCTCGCGTAGACCGCCCGGCAGCTCTCGCACTCTCAGACCCGTCCGGCGCTCATCGCGCCGGGCGGGTCTTCTGCGTTTCACCGCCTCTCGATTTCCAGAGGGATGAGTCGCGCCCCTAGCATGAATGAAAGACACGAGAAACGGACTGATTCGTGACAGAACAGGGCAGCCCGCGTCAGCAGGGCAACAATCTGGACCCGTGGTATCACCACTACGCGCAGCGCACGAGCGGCCTGGCCGCCAGTGAGGTCCGAGCCCTGTTCGCCGTCGCCAGCCGCCCCGAGGTGGTCTCGCTGGCCGGCGGCATGCCGTACGTCGCGGCGCTTCCCGAAGATCTCGTCGTCGGGGCCATGGACCGGGTGATGCGCGAGCAAGGTCCTGTCGCTTTGCAGTACGGCTCCGGCCAGGGAGTTCCGGCGCTGCGTGAGCAGATCCTCGACGTCATGGCCCTCGAACGGATCAGTGGCAGCGCAGACGACGTGATCGTGACCACCGGGTCGCAGCACGCGCTCGAGCTCTTCAGCAAGCTCTTCATCGATCCGGGCGACGTCGTACTGGCCGAAGGCCCCAGCTACGTGACCGCCATGGTGATCTTCCGTTCGTACCAGGCTGAGGTCGATCACATCCCGATGGATGAGCACGGCCTGATCCCGGAGGCGCTGCGCGAGCACATCGCGCGGCTCAAGGCAGCGGGCCGGCGGGTCAAGTTCCTCTACACTGTCCCGACCTTCCACAATCCGGCCGGAGTGACGCTGTCGTGGGAGCGCCGTCTGGAGATCCTCGAGATCGCGCGGCAGAACGATATCCTCGTGCTCGAGGACAACCCCTACGGCCTCCTGTACTTCGGCGACAAGCCGCCGGCAGCGATGCGCTCCGTCGAGCGCGATGGTGTCGTCTATCTGGGCACCTTCTCGAAGACACTCGCGCCGGGCTTCCGTGTCGGTTGGGCTCTGGCGCCGCACGCCATTCGGGAGAAGCTGATCCTCGCGAACGAGGCTGCGGTGCTCAGCCCCAGTTCGTTCAGCCAACTCGTCATCTCGGAGTATCTGCGAGACGCCGACTGGCGCGGACAGATCGACACGTTCCGCGGCGTGTACCGCGAGCGCAAGGAAGCGATGATCTCCGCCCTCCAGGAGCACCTGCCCGAACTCTCCTGGACCAACCCGAACGGCGGGTTCTACGTGTGGCTGACACTTCCGCCGCACCTGGACTCCAAGGCGATGCTTCCACGCGCCGTGACGGAGCTCGTCGCCTACACCCCTGGTACGGCCTTCTACGGTGACGGATCCGGAGCACAGAACATCCGGCTGTCGTTCTGCTATCCGACACCGGAGAACATCAAGGTCGGCGTGCGCCGGCTCGCCAACGTCATCAACGGCGAGCAGGACCTCCTGGACACCTTCGCGGGCACGGGTCCGCTGAGCTCCCCGCGCATCAGCCGGACCAGTCCCAACCCGCCCACCGACCTCCGCTGACGCGACGCAGCCAGAGAAAGAGCAGATCATGGCCGAAAACGAAGCCCTCGACATCGTCGTACTCGCCGGCGGGATCTCCCACGAACGCGACATCTCCCTCCGCACCGGCCGACGCGTCGCGGACGGCCTGCAATCACTCGGCCACCGGGTGACGGTTCTCGAACCCGACGCTGCTCTACTCGGCTATCTGCGCGAGAGCCGCCCCGACGTCGTCTGGCCCGCCCTTCACGGGTCGAGCGGAGAGGACGGATCCCTTCGCGCTCTGCTCGAACTCGCCGACGTCCCGTTCGTCGGGTCGACCACGGACGCTGCTCGCCTCGCCTGGTCCAAGCCGGCCGCGAAGACCGTGGTTTCACGAGCCGGCGTTGCGACGCCGCAGTCCGTGACACTACCCAAGGAGACTTTCCGAGAGCTCGGCGCCAACAGTGTGCTCGAGACCGTACTGTCGGCCTTCGAAGTTCCGTTGGTGGTCAAGCCCGCACACGGAGGCTCTGCTCAGGGTGTCACAGTGGTAACGGCTTCGGGTGAGCTGCCGCGAGCGATGGTGGACGCCTACACCTACGCGGACGTTGCGTTGATCGAGCGAAAGGTCGAGGGCGTCGAAGTCTCCGTCGCGGTCCTCGACACGGGAGACGGCCCGATCGCCTTGCCGCCGGTCGAGATCGAGCCGCTCGAGGGTGCGTACACTTTCGACGCTCGGTACAACGCGGGGGAGACCCGGTTCTACGTGCCCGCCCGGCTCGAACCGGACGTACTCGAGGCTGTGGCCAATGCAGCAACCTCCGCGCACAGTGCACTCGGACTACGACACCTGTCACGCGTCGATTTGATCGTCGATGCGAATGGTGTCCCGTGGTTCCTGGAGGCCAATGTGCTCCCGGGTTTGACGGAGACGTCGATCATGCCCCAGGCCATCGCCGCCTCCGGTCGCGATCTCGGCGATGTCTACTCGACGCTCGCGGCCGCGGCTATGGCTGACTCCTGAGCGGAGGTTTCACGTGAAACGGGGTTAGCTCGTCCACGTGAGCGGATCTACTGCGGCTATCGGCTCAGCGCAGTCTGCCACGCCGGCCGCTTTGCGCTGACCTACCAGCACCGCAGACCTGAATCGCGGGACCGTCCGGCTTTCCAGATCAGCGCGCTTGGCAAGGGTGAAGGTCGACTTCGGGCCGAGTGGGCTTACTCCGAAGCTCGCGGTGCTGGCTTCGGGAGAAAGGCATCCGCCCGCATTCACTCCGTCCCCGTCGGTGAGAAGTAGTCGCAGCTGCGAGTCTCGTGTCGACGATGACAGTCGTACGATGTCGACCTCGCGGATGGGGGAGTGGATTCCAGCAAAGACCCCAACCAATCCGACCGCCACGAATACGGTGCTCACACGAACGGCAGGGCGCTGCACCAGGCCCCGAGCGCTCAGTACATACCGCCTTCCGCCCGCTGGCCCAGCGCGATCCCGGCGATCAGCGCGGGAAAGGTTTCACGTGAAACGGACGGGAGAGCTGTAGGTCGGCTGGCCGATCTCATCCAGGATGCGGTTCAGATCCTGAATTGTGGCGAAGTCCACCACAATCTGACCCTTCCGTGCGCCTAACGTGATCTTGACGCGCGTATTCAGCCTATCTCCGAGCCGTTCCGCCACCTCGTCGAGGTGGCCACGGTGCTTGCCGGGGGAGGCCTTCGAGCGCGTCGGTTTCGGCGTCCTACTCGCCGCCGCCTCCGCCGCGCGCACTGACAGGTCCTCGTTCACGATCTTGTCCGCGAGTCGGACCATCGCCTCCTCGTCGTCACCGACCGAGAGAATCGCCCGAGCATGACCGGCGCTAAGAACCCCAGCTGCGACCCGCGACTGCACAGGCGCGGGCAGCTTGAGGAGCCGGATCGTGTTCGTGATCTGCGGACGCGAGCGGCCGATCCTCGTAGCAAGCTGCTCCTGGGTGATCCCGAAGTCTGCGAGGAGCTGCTGGTAGGCCGAAGCCTCCTCGAGGGGGTTCAGCTGCGATCGATGCAAGTTCTCCAGCAGTGCATCGCGGAGCATGTCCTCGTCGGCAGTCTCCTTGACGACCGCAGGGATACTGTCGAAACCAAGCTCTTTCGTCGCGCGCAGGCGACGCTCACCCATGATGAGCTCGTACTTGTCCATCTGCCCGGAGAGAGGACGCACGACGATCGGCTGCAATACCCCGACCTCACGAATGCTGGCGACCAACTCATCGAGCGCTTCGCGATCGAACTCCACGCGCGGCTGCGCCGCATTCGGAACGATGTCCGCGGGGGAGAGGTTGGCCAGACGAGCACCCGGAACCGCCACAAGAGTGTCGGTCGCCACCGAGGATGCCTCGGGGAAGAACACGTCGACAGGGCGAGCCGATTGGTCGCTCGTCGGAATGAGCGCTCCGATTCCCCGTCCCAATCCCGTGCGCTTCGCTGCCATTAGCGGGGTACTCCTCTTCGTGCGATTTCTGCGGCCGCCTCCAGGTATGAGAGCGACCCTGACGAGTTGGCGTCATAGCTGATGACGCTCTGACCGTAGCTCGGGGCTTCGGAGATGCGAACAGAGCGAGGAATAATGGTGTCCAACACCTCGCCCGGGAAGTGAGCGCGTACGTCCTCGGCCACCTGGTGCGCAAGGTTGGTCCGGGAGTCGTACATCGTGAGCAGAATCGTCGAAACCTGCAGTTTGGGGTTGAGGTGCCGTTCGATGAGCTGGATGTTCTTCAGAAGCTGACTCAGGCCCTCGAGGGCGTAGTACTCGCACTGGATCGGGATGAGGACTTCGGTCGCCGCCACGAAAGCATTGATGGTGAGCAGCCCGAGCGACGGAGGGCAGTCGATGAGAACGTAATCGATGTCGAACTCATCGAGGAAGCGGTTCAACGCACGCGAAAGCCGCTGCTCGCGGGCAACCATCGACACCAGCTCGATCTCGGCGCCGGCGAGATCGATGGTGGCGGGTATCACGAAGAGCCCGTCGAACTCCGGGCTCTTCTGGATGACCTCTTCGAGTTCCTTGTCGTTGACGATGACGTCGTAGACGCTCGGGGTGCCCTCGCGATGTTCGACGCTCAGCGCAGTCGAAGCGTTTCCCTGCGGATCCAGATCGATCGCGAGCACGCGCGCGCCGGACTTAGCCAGCGCAGCAGCGAGGTTGACGACGGTGGTCGTCTTGCCAACCCCACCCTTCTGATTGGAGATGGTGAAGATGCGGGTGCGCGAGGGAAGGGGGAGCGTGGTCGAAGCTATGGCCTGTCTCCTTCGCGCCAGATCCTGAATCTCCCGAGCCAGGGGAGTAGACCCATCGAAGGACACCTCGCCCACCTCGGTGGGAGCGTCCTGATCAGGTTGTTTCACGTGAAACCTCGTCGCTTGATTCGGTGCACGGCCTGGCCGCGGAACTAAAACTGGAACGCTCAGCGCACCATTCGTCAACTCTAGCTTGCATGCCCCGGTGGGCCGCTCAGCATCGCGGAGCTGTGGAAAACCGCACGGTTACTCAGCGGACCTTGGCCCGAATCACGCGAGTGACATCGTCCAGAATGCCTCCACCGAGAGTCATGACCTCGACGTCGTGGACGGAGTACTTCCGCATTTCCTTGGATGCCGCCTCGACCTCCGCCGCAGCGCCGGCGCCCTTCATTAGAACGAGTTCGCCGCCATCACGGAGGAGTGGAGCAGTCAGCGGGATCAGCTTGCGAAACGCACTCACAGCTCGTGCGGTGACCTGATCCAGCCGGTCGGAGAGTCGAACGTCTTCGGCACGGTCGCGCACGACTGCCACATTCGTCAGCCCCAGCTCCTGTACCTGCTCGTTGAGCCACGCTATGCGGCGCTCCATCGGCTCGATCAACACGAACCGAACGTCCGGACGTGCGATCGCCAGCACGAGGCCGGGCAGTCCTGCACCGCTTCCGACATCGCCGACAGTTCCTGGTCGCAGAAGGGGAGCGACGACTGCGCAGTTCAGGATATGACGCGTCCAGATCCGGGGAAGCTCCAGCGGTCCGATCAGTCCGCGCTCTTCACCCTGCGCTACGAGGTTCGCGGTGAACGCGCGGGCAACCCCGAGCTGCTCACCGAACAGGGATGATGCGACCGCGGGTTCGGTCTCGACAGAATCAGTCACCGTTTCACGTGAAACTACGCGGCGGTGATGACCGTGTGCCGGTCACGTCCCTCGCCACGCGAGTTGGACACATAGCCGCGCTCGGACACGATGTCGTGGACGAGCTTGCGCTCGTACGACGACATGGAGGGGAGTGCTGCTTCGGCGGCCCCCTCCTCGATGCGTGCGATCGCGCGGTCGACGAGCGTCGCGAGCTCGGCCTGACGCGCATCACGAGAACCAGCGATGTCCAGAATCAGTCGCGAGAACTCACCCGTCTGGTTCTGGACAGCAAGGCGCGTCAGCTCCTGAAGCGCGGTCACCGTGTCGGGCTTAGCGAGCAGGTGAAGGTTCGTACCCTCATCCGCGTTCACAGAGATGTACGCCCGTCCGTTTCGGGTGTCGATGTCGATGTCACCATCGATGTCGGCGATGTCGAGCAGTTCCTCGATGTAATCCGCGGCGATGTCGCCCTCACGATCGAGGTCACTTCCCGACGCGGGCGACGACTCCTCGGTCGACCCCGTCTCGTCTGCGGGGGAGTGGATCGCTTCCTCATCGGAAGGCGTGAAATCGGTCTGCACGTCGGTCATGGTCCCTACTTCTTTCCGGCCTGCTTCTTCGCGCGGTTCTTGTTCACCGGCTGAACGCGCTGCGTCGTGATCTTTTGCTGGGGCGCCTCTTCCACTGTCAGCACGACAGCGCCATCCTGCACGAGCTTGCCCTTGCGCGCGAGGCGGGCCTCGCGAGCCTTAGCGGCGTCCGAACCTGGAGTCGGCATGTTCCGGATGACCAGGAACTGCTGACCCATCGTCCAGAGGTTCGAGGTGAGCCAGTAGAACATCACGCCGAGTGGGAACGCGAAACCCGAGAACAGGAACACGAAGGGGAGAAGGTACAGGAGGATCCGCTGCTGCTTGAATTGCGGGCTCGCCTTGGTCTCCGGCGACATGTTCTTCGACACGATCTGCAGCTGGGTGAGGAACTGCGAACCCGTCATGAGTACGACCATCACGGCGGCGATGACCATCACGGCCACCTGCGGGGGGTGCGCGTTCATCGCGCCCTGGAAGCTCTGGTGGAGCGGCGCCACCCCGAAGAGCGTCGCATTGCCGAATTGCTGAGCGAGCGTGGCGTTGAGCGGGCCGACGCCGGCCTTGCCGCTCTGGGCGCCGTTGAGCACCTGGAACAACGAGAAGAACACCGGCATCTGCAGCAGCAGAGGGAGGCAGGAGCTCAGCGGGTTCGTACCCGTCTTCTTGTAGAGCTCCATCGTCTCGCGGGACATCGCCTCGCGCGAGAACTGATCCTTCTTGCCCTTGTACTTGTCCTGGATCTTCTTGAGCTGAGGCGCGATCTCCAGCATCCGTCGCTGATTCTTGATCTGCCGTACGAAGATCGGGATGAGCGCAGCGCGCACCACCACAGTCAGACCCACAATCGCCAGCACCCAGGTGATGCCGGCCGCTGGGTCCATGCCCATTGTCGTGAGCAGCCAGTGCCACGCGACGAGGATGAGCTCCACGACCCACTTGATGGGCCAGAGGATCGTACCGATGATGTCCATGTCTGCTTGCTAGGCCTTTCCCTGGCTTGTCGCGACGACGAATCCGAACGGGGTGACCCGGTAACGGCGCTTCTTCTTGAGGGGGACGTCATCGACCCCGCCCGCCGCCCACGGGTGACAGCGAATGACCCGGCGGATGCCGAGAACGCTCCCGACGATCAGTCCGTGCTCCTGAATGGCCTGGAGTGCATACGCGGAGCACGACGGGTAGTACCGGCAGACATCGCCGTAGAGCGGAGAGATGACTGCCCGATACGCCCGGAGCACGAGCACGGCGGCGTTCCTCGGAACGAGGAGCACAGCTGTGATCGCGGTGTTCATGGACGGACGTTGCCTTCGGTGGTGGCGCTTCGACGAGTTTCGTGTGAACTGGTGGTGTGGCGGCTGAGGAACCGGTCTGCGGCACCCGATACCTCTTCGTGCAGGGTAGCCCACCTCACTTGGGCGGATGCTGGCAATGCACGGATGACGACGTCGATGCCTGGACCGGCAGCAGCTGCGGATTCGAGTCGCGGAAGCACCTCGTACGCAACTGCCTTGAGCCGCCTCCGGACGCGGTTGCGAACCACCGCGTTACCCACAGCCTTGCTCACGATGAAACCGAATCGCACCACGTCGGAGTCGCGGTTCAGGCGAACGTAGGCGATGGTGTTCGCTCCAGTGAAGCGGGCACCTCGTCGCACGGTCCCCCGATAGTCCGCGCCCCGCGTGATGCGATGTGGCTTCGCGAGCACGCGCTGCGCCTATCCGGGAAGGATCAGGCCGAGAGCTTCTCGCGGCCCTTGGCGCGGCGGGCCGACAGGATGGCGCGGCCGGCACGCGTGCGCATGCGGAGGCGGAAGCCGTGGGTCTTGGCGCGCTTGCGGTTGTTCGGCTGGAACGTTCTCTTGCTCATATCAATCTCCGTGGTGGTCTCTTCACAGGCCGGTGCTGAAGGAAAAAGGCCAGCACGGGGAGGCCAGGAAAGTTTCTGGGCAGCCGAAACGGCTGAAGTCAACTGATTAAAACTACGTCCTGAGGCCGACCGAGGTCAAACCGATCGTCCTGAAACCCTTGATTATGCACGGGATTAGCAGGAACCGGCCCGACGACGCGCCGGAGTATTCCGCCAATCGAATTTGATCCCCACCTGTGGACAAGTTAGCGTGAGGTCGAAAGTTATCCCCAGCCCATCCCAAAAGCGGCCGGAGATCGCTACGGTATTGCACACACAGCGGTGGATAACTCTGTGAATACCCCAGGGCGGCATCCCTTGCCGCCAGCCCGACGTGAGTCACACGGGGGACGACTCGTCTCGCGCCGGGCCGACGGCATCCACGATTTGAAGACGGGGAACGATGGCAGGCGGCGAAGAGTCCATTTCTGCGGCATGGCAGAACGTGCTCGACAAGCTCGAGACGGACGACCGCATCACACCTCAGCTCCACGGCTTCCTCAGTCTGGTCGAGCCCAAGGGCATCATGGCCGGCACCTTCTATCTGGAGGTGCCCAACGAGTTCACCCGCGGCATGATCGAGCAGCGCAGCCGCGTCCCACTCCTCAATGCGATCGGCGCGCTCGACCAGACGCTCGAGGTGAACACCTTCGCCATCGTCGTGAATCCGGAGATCCAGCAGGAGTCGATGGCCGGTCCGTCCGACCCGGAGCCGGCACCGTACCTCGACGGGGTCCCACCGATGGTGGCGCCCCCTACCGAGATCACCGCTCCTCCGCGGAACGGCGACACCCGCCTCAACGCGAAATACAGCTTCGACAACTTCGTCATCGGCCAGTCCAACCGATTCGCCCACGCCGCGGCAGTCGCCGTGGCCGAGGCGCCCGCGAAGGCGTACAACCCGCTGTTCATCTACGGCGACTCGGGCCTGGGCAAGACCCACCTCCTCCATGCCATCGGCCACTATGCGATGAGTCTCTACCCGGGCATCCGCGTCAGATACGTGTCGAGCGAGGAGTTCACGAACGACTTCATCAACTCCATCGCCAACAACCGCGGCTCCTCCTTCCAGGCGAGGTACCGGAACATCGACATCCTCCTGATCGACGACATCCAGTTCCTCCAGCGTGCGGTCGAGACCCAGGAGGCCTTCTTCCACACGTTCAACACGCTTCACGACCACAACAAGCAGGTCGTGATCACGAGCGACCTGCCCCCGAAGCACCTGACGGGCTTCGAGGACCGGATGCGCTCGCGCTTCGAGTGGGGCCTCATCACCGACGTCCAGGTCCCCGACCTCGAGACCCGCATCGCGATCCTGCGCAAGAAGGCGCAGAGCGAGAAGATCCTGGTTCCGGACGACATCCTGGAGTTCATGGCCTCGAAGGTCTCCAGCAACATCCGCGAGCTCGAGGGAACGCTCATCCGCGTCACCGCGTTCGCCAGCCTCAACCGCACGCCGGTCGACATGCCTCTCGTGCAGACCGTGCTGAAGGACCTCATCACGCTCGACGACGACAACGTCATCGCGCCGACCGACATCATCACCAACACCGCCGAGTACTTCAAGCTCAGCGTCGACGACCTGTACGGCTCGAGCCGCTCGCAGGCCGTCGCAACCGCACGTCAGATCGCGATGTACCTGTGCCGTGAGCTCACCAACCTCTCGCTGCCCAAGATCGGACAGCTCTTCGGTGGCCGCGACCACACGACGGTCATGTACGCGAACAAGAAGATCAGCGAGCTCATGAAGGAGCGGCGCTCGATCTACAACCAGGTGACCGAGCTCACCAGCAGGATCAAGCAGAACCACCGCTACGGAAAGTAGCGCCGCAGCGCGCCACGCCGGATCGCCTCCGGAAAGTTATCCACAGATTGATCCCCAGAGTGGGGAGAGTTCGTTATTAACACCTGGGGATAACTTGTGGAGAAGATCCGGAAAGTGGCTCGATTAATGGGGACGGACAGCCCGGCCCTGTGAAAAGCCGCTCGAAGCGCTTTGGCACGCAGAACCTGTCAACACCGGGATTCCACGGCTCATCAACAAGTCACGAGGGTGTAGTTCCCGCTGATTTCCTGGTTTCCACCGAGTTATCCACATTTTCCACAGCGGTTAACACCATTAATGATTAACTCTTCTGAGTTAAGGCCGGCCGACAACCTCAAGCGGTTGCTCGAATGACAACTTCTCCGCTAGAGGCCAAGCGCTAGGATTTGTGTCGTTCCGTATCCGAGCGCAGAGCCAGGGGAGACTTCGTGAAGTTCCAAGCCAATCGGGATGTCTTCAGTGAGGCCGTGTCCTTCGCCGTGAAGCTTCTTCCACAGCGCACGACCCTTCCCATCCTGAGCGGTGTGCTGATCGAGACGACCGACAGCGGACTCCAGCTCTCCTCGTTCGACTACGAGGTCTCCGCGCAGACGGAGATCGCCGCCGAGGTCGAGGAACCCGGACGTGTGCTGGTCTCCGGGCGTCTTCTGGCCGAGATCGCGGCCAAGCTGCCCAACGCGCCCGTGCAGTTCTCGACGGAGGAGTCCAAGATCGTCGTCCGAGCCGGATCGGCGAACTTCACGCTGCTCTCCATGCCGGTCGAGGAATACCCCAGCATCCCGCAGGTGTCGGGCGAGGCCGGCCTCGTGCCCGCCGAGGAATTCGCAGAAGCTGTCGCACAGGTCGGAGTCGCTGCGTCCCGCGACGACGTCACCCCCGTCATCACGGGCGTGCAGCTCGAGGTCGGTGGCAATACCCTCGGACTCGTCGCCACCGACCGCTATCGGGTTGCGGTCAGACAGATCGACTGGGACAACGGCACGACCTCCGGTGACGCTCAGACCGCCCTCGTGCCAGCGCGCACCCTTACCGAGATCGGCAAGACGTTCGGTCACTCAGGCACCGTCTCGATTGCGATCACCAACCGCGACGATCGCGAGCTCATCGCGTTCACGGCGGAAAAGAAGACTGTGACCTCCCTGCTCATCAAGGGCAATTTCCCGCCGGTGCGCAGGCTGTTCCCCGAGCAGGTCGACAACTACGCCGTCATCAACACCGGCGAGCTCATCGAGGCGACCCGTCGTGTCGCGCTCGTCCTCGAGCGCGAAGCAGCGCTCCGCTACACCTTCACTGCAGACGGACTGACGCTGGAAGCGATCGGCTCGGAGCAGGCTCAAGCATCCGAGAGCATCGACGCTCTCCTCACTGGCCAGGAGACGGTGGTTTCATTGAAGCCGCAGTTCCTGCTCGATGGTCTCGGTGCCGTGCACTCGGAATTCGTGCGCATCTCCTTCACCAAGACCGAGAATCCCAACAAGCCGGGTCCGGTGCTCATCACGAGCCAGACGTCGAAGGACCAGTCCGGTTCGGACTCGTACAAGTACCTGCTGCAGCCCAACCTGCTGCTGCGCTGAACCCGGTCCCGCTCCACGAGAGAAGAAGGACAATCATGCACATCGGCCTCATCGGTCTTGGACGCATGGGCAACAATATGCGCGCCCGCCTGGAGAAGAAGGGCATCGAGGTCACCGGCTACGACACAAATCCCGAGGTGTCGGACGTCGCGACCCTGGCCGACCTCGTCGCGGCGCTTCCTACGCCCCGCACCGTCTGGGTCATGGTGCCGGCCGGTGCCATCACCGACAGCGTGATCACCGACCTGGAGCCGCTGCTCGAAAAGGGCGACCTGATCATCGACGGCGGCAACTCCAAGTTCACCGAGGACTTCAAGCACGCCGAGATGCTCGCACCCAAGGGCATCGACTTCATGGATGCCGGTGTCTCGGGCGGTATCTGGGGTCTCGAGAACGGATACGGCCTGATGGTCGGCGGCTCCAAGGAGCAGGTCGAGCGCGTCATGCCGGTCTTCGATGCCCTTCGTCCCGAAGGCCCGCGCGATGAAGGCTTCGTCCACGTGGGCGAGGTCGGCGCCGGCCACTACGCCAAAATGGTGCACAACGGCATCGAGTACGCGCTCATGCAGGCGTACGCCGAGGGATACGAACTGCTCGACACCCGCAAGGACATCATCAAGGACGTCACCGGCACGTTCAAGGCGTGGCAGCGCGGCACCGTCGTGCGCTCGTGGCTTCTCGATCTCCTCGTCCGCGCTCTCGAGCAAGACCCGGAGTTCGAGCACATCGAGGGATTCGTCCAGGATTCCGGCGAGGGTCGGTGGACCGTCGAGGAGGCGCTGAACAACGCCGTCCCCGTGCCCACGATCAGCGCATCGATCTTCGCTCGCTTCGTGTCGCGGCAGGAGGACTCGCCGGCGATGAAGGCTGTCGCCGCTCTCCGCAACCAGTTCGGCGGCCACGCTGTGAAGGCCGTGGACTAACCCTCCTTGAGAGTTACGCATCTTTCCCTGACTGATTTCCGCAACTATCGCACCGCGGAGGTCCCGTTCGCGGCCGGCGCCAATCTGTTCGTCGGCCGCAACGGTCAGGGCAAGACCAACCTCGTCGAGTCGCTCGGCTACCTGAGCACCCTGGGATCGCACCGGGTGTCGAGCGACCAGGCGATGATCCGCAAGGACACCGACTCGGCGATCGTCCGGGCGCGCATCGAGCACGACGGTCGCGAGCTCCTCGTGGAGCTCCAGCTCAACCGGTCGTCGCCGAACCGTGCACAGGTCAACCGCGGAGCGATCAAGCCGCGCGAGCTGCCGAGGTACTTCTCCAGCGTGCTCTTCGCTCCGGAGGATCTCGCCCTCGTCCGTGGAGAGCCGGGCATCCGCAGGCGGTTCCTCGACCAATTGCTGATGCAGCGAAATCCCCGATTCACCGCGGTCATCGCGGATTACGAGCGCGTGCTCAAGCAGCGGAACACGCTGCTCAAGTCGGCGCGAGCCTCCCGGGTCAAGACCGACCAGCTCGGGACGCTCGACATCTGGGACGAACGTCTCGTGGCGCTCGGCACCGAGCTGGTGGATGCCCGGCTCGAGCTCGTCGCGCGCTTGAGCGATCCCTTGGTCGCCGCGTACCGATCGGTGGCCGGCGACGACCATCATCCGAAGCTGCTCCCACAGCTCACGATTCGAGGCGCCCACATCGACGACTACGATGATGACGCCGACGCCGCTGTAACCACCTCGTCCGGTGACACTGCGGAGGTCTTCCGCGGCGCGCTGGCCGGTGTTCGTGTGAAGGAGCTGGAGCGCGGGCTGACGCTCGTCGGTCCGCACCGCGACGACGTGCTTTTCGAGCTCAACGGACTCCCGGCCAAGGGGTATGCGAGCCACGGCGAGTCCTGGTCGTTCGCACTCGCGCTCAAGTTGGCCTCCGCGGAGCTGCTGCGGCGCGAGTCGTCGACCGGAGACCCCGTGCTGATCCTCGACGACGTCTTCGCCGAGCTGGATCAGGCTCGGAGGAGGATGCTCGCAACCGCCGTAGCCGGTTACGAGCAGGTGCTCATCACCGCGGCCGTCCTGGACGATGTGCCTGAGGCCCTTGCCGCGCACACGGTGCGGATCGAAGCCGGGACTATCGTGGGATCGTGAGCGAGGCGGCGGCGGTCTACCTGCGGATGAAGGAGCTCTTCACCGGAACTCCGTCCCGCGGCCGCAAGGCGAAGCGGTCGGCGGACGACCCCACCGCGTCGAAGCCGTTCGGCGCCGGCCGCGACCCGCGTGGCCTCGGAGACGTCGTGGACGCCCTCGCCATGCAGCTCGGCTGGACCGGTGCTCTCGCGAAGTCCGACCTCCTCGAGGGTTGGGAGGAGCTCGCGGGCGAGGAGACCGCTCGGCACGCCATCCCGGACCAGATCGTCGACGGCGTGCTGGTGGTGCGATGCGAGTCGACGGCGTGGGCGACGCAGCTGCGGATGATGCGTTCGGAGCTTCTCGTGCGCATCGGGGAGAGGTTCCCGGGCGCCGAGATCGAGTCGATCCGATTTCAGGGGCCGGACGCCCCCTCCTGGAAACGCGGTCCCAGGTCGATTCCAGGGCGCGGTCCGCGCGATACTTACGGCTGACTGCACAAAAGAGGTCGCCCGAGCAAAGAAAACGCCTCAGAGGGGCGATTCCGGGCAATTCGGCTCCGCGCGCTTGGTAGAATGGAGAGTCACTATTGAGTGCGGTCAGGAGCCTAATTTCATATGACGATGGAACCGAACAGGGCCGAGGCGGAACACGACTACGGCGCCAATGAGATCCAGATCCTCGAGGGTCTCGAAGCCGTCCGCAAGCGACCCGGAATGTACATCGGCTCCACCGGCCCTCGCGGGCTTCACCACCTGGTCTACGAGATCGTCGACAACTCCGTCGACGAAGCGCTGGCCGGGCACGCCGACAATATCGAGGTGACGATCCTCCCCGACGGTGCAGTCCGGGTCGACGACAACGGCCGAGGCATCCCGGTCGACGAGCACCCGACAGAGAAGAAGTCGACGGTGGAGGTCGTGCTGACGATCCTCCACGCCGGCGGAAAGTTCGGTGGCGGCGGATACGCGGTCTCCGGCGGTCTGCACGGAGTCGGAAGTTCGGTCGTGAACGCGTTGTCGAGCCGGCTCGACGTCGAGGTGTACCGGCAGGGTCATGTGTGGCGCCAGAGCTACCGCAACGGCGTACCGCAGGCTCCGCTCGAACAGGGCGAGGAGTCCGAGCGCACGGGTACGGTCATCACCTTCTGGCCCAGCCCCGAGACGTTCGAGACCGTGGTCTTCGACTACGACACCCTTCGCACCCGCTTCCAGCAGATGGCATTCCTCAACAAGGGCCTGCGCATCTCCATCACGGATGAGCGCGCGCCCGAGGTCGAGCCCGTCGAAGGCGAGATCGAAGAAGAGGGCGAGGTGTTCGCTTCGCGAAGCGACGTCTTCCTCTACGAACGCGGGCTGACCGACTACGTGCACTATCTCAACTCGGCCAAGAAGGCCGATGTCGTGAACGACGAGATCATCTCGTTCGAGTCGGAGGACACCGAGCGCAAGATCGCGCTCGAGGTCGCCATGCAGTGGACGACGAGCTACAACGAGTCGGTCTTCACCTACGCCAACACCATCAACACGCACGAGGGCGGCACTCACGAAGAGGGTTTCCGCGCTGCGCTGACGACGCTTGTCAACCGCTACGCGCGCGAGAAGAACATCCTCAAAGAGAAGGACGACAACCTCTCGGGCGAGGATGTGCGCGAGGGCCTCACCGCCGTCGTGTCGGTCAAGCTGTCCGAGCCGCAGTTCGAGGGCCAGACCAAGACGAAGCTCGGCAACACGGAGGCCAAGGCCTTCGTGCAGAAGGTCGTCGGCGATCAGCTCGGCGACTGGTTCGACCGCAACCCGAACCAGGCCAAGGAGATCATCCGCAAGGCGCTCCAGGCCGCCACGGCGCGTATCGCCGCCCGCAAGGCGCGCGAGACGGCGCGCCGCAAGGGCCTCCTCGAGAGCGGCGGCATGCCGGGCAAGCTCAAGGACTGCCAGTCGAA
This sequence comes from Leifsonia sp. PARNA 1/14, assembly GCF_055720965.1. Taxonomy (NCBI): domain Bacteria; kingdom Bacillati; phylum Actinomycetota; class Actinomycetes; order Micrococcales; family Microbacteriaceae; genus Leifsonia; species Leifsonia sp. PARNA 1/14. Next base: position 465,006 of record NZ_JBVQSP010000002.1, on the reverse strand, counting down.
GGACCCGACGGTCTCCGAGATCTTCATCGTCGAGGGAGACTCGGCGGGCGGCTCGGCTGTCCAGGGCCGCAACCCCGAGACCCAGGCGATCCTCCCGCTGCGCGGCAAGATCCTCAACGTAGAGAAGGCTCGGCTCGACCGCGCCCTCGCCAACAACGAGGTTCAGGCCATGATCACGGCGTTCGGCGCCGGCATCGGTGAGGACTTCAATCCGGAGAAGGCGCGCTACCACAAGATCGTGCTGATGGCCGATGCCGACGTCGATGGTCAGCACATCACGACCCTGCTGCTGACGCTGCTGTTCCGCTACATGCGGCCGCTCGTCGAGCTCGGCTACGTGTATCTGGCACAGCCGCCGCTCTACCGCCTCAAGTGGTCGAACGCGGAGCACGAGTACGTGTACTCCGACCGCGAGCGCGACGCCTTCCTTGCGGAGGGTCTCGCGGCGGGTAAGCGCATCCCCAAGGACAACGGTGTGCAGCGCTACAAGGGTCTCGGCGAGATGGACTACAAGGAGCTGTGGGAGACCACGATGAACCCGGAAACGCGCACGCTCCTCCAGGTCACCCTTGACGACGCCGCCGCTGCCGACGAGATCTTCGCCACCCTGATGGGTGAGGACGTCGAGTCGCGTCGTTCGTTCATCCAGAAGAACGCCAAGGACGTGCGGTTCCTCGACATCTGAGGACCGCAACCAGACGACACCTCGGTTACGAGAAGAGAGCACTGTGACGGACGAGACCCCCACCGGCGAGAGCTTCGGCATCCACGGCAGAATCGATCAGGTCGACCTGCAGAAGGAGATGGAGCGGTCGTACCTCGATTACGCGATGAGCGTCATCATCGGGCGCGCCCTGCCCGAGGTACGCGATGGGCTGAAGCCCGTGCACCGTCGCGTCATCTACGCGATGTTCGACGGCGGCTACCGCCCCGACAAGGCGTTCTCGAAGTGCGCTCGCGTGGTCGGCGACGTCATGGGACAGTTCCACCCGCACGGTGACTCCGCGATCTACGACGCACTGGTGCGACTCGTGCAGCCGTGGAGCCTCCGCTACCCGCTGGCGCTCGGCCAGGGCAACTTCGGATCGCCGGGTAACGACGGCGCCGCGGCCCCGCGGTACACCGAGACCAAGATGGCGCCGCTCGCCCTCGAGATGGTCAGGGACATCGACGAGGACACGGTCGACTTCCAGGACAACTACGACGGTCGCACCCAGGAGCCGGCCGTCCTCCCGAGCCGCTTCCCGAACCTGCTGGTCAACGGCTCGGTCGGCATCGCGGTCGGCATGGCGACGAACATCCCGCCGCACAACCTCCGGGAGGTCGCCGACGGTGCCCTCTGGCACCTCGCGCACCCGGAGGCTCCGCGAGAGGAGCTCCTCGAGGAGCTGATCAAACGGATCAAGGGACCGGACTTCCCGACGGGCGCCCAGATCCTCGGCATCAAGGGCATTCAGGACACCTACCGCACCGGACGTGGCTCGATCACCATGCGAGCCGTCGTCAGCATCGAGGAGATCCAGGGCCGCGTCTGCCTGGTCGTCACCGAGCTGCCGTACCAGGTCAACCCCGACAACCTCGCGATCAAGATCGCCGAACTCGTGAAAGACGGCCGCGTCGGCGGCATCGCCGACATCCGCGACGAGACCTCTGGCCGCACCGGACAGCGCCTGGTCATCGTGCTGAAGCGCGATGCCGTCGCCAAGGTCGTCCTGAACAACCTGTACAAGCACACGCAGCTTCAGGAGAACTTCGGCGCGAACATGCTCGCGATCGTCGACAACGTCCCGCGCACGCTGGCGCTCGACGGGTTCATCACGGCGTGGGTCGATCACCAGATCGACGTCATCGTGCGCCGCACCAGGTTCCGCCTCCGTAAGAAAGAAGAGCGGGCGCACATCCTGCGCGGTTACCTCAAAGCGCTCGACGCACTCGATGAGGTCATCGCGCTGATTCGCCGTTCGGCGACCGTGGAGGACGCGCGCGACGGCCTCAAGCAGCTGCTCGAGGTCGACGACGTGCAGGCCGACGCCATCCTCGCGATGCAGCTGCGTCGTCTCGCCGCTCTCGAGCGTCAGAAGATCATCGAGGAGCACGACCAGATCGAGATCGAGATCATCGACCTCAAGGCGATCCTCGAAGACCCGACGCGTCAGCGCACGATCGTCAGCGAGGAGCTCACCGAGATCGTCGACCGTTTCGGCGACGACCGCCGCACCGAGATCATGTTCGGTTTCGACGGCGACATGAGCGTCGAGGACCTCATCCCCGAAGAAGAGATGGTGGTCACCGTCACCCGCGGCGGCTACATCAAGCGCACCCGCAGCGACAATTACCGCAGTCAGCACCGCGGCGGCAAGGGAGTCAAGGGCGCCCAGCTGCGCGGCGAGGACGTCGTCGACCACTTCTTCGTGACCACGACGCACCACTGGCTCCTCTTCTTCACGAACAAGGGCCGGGTCTATCGCGCCAAGGCATACGAGGTGCAGGAGGCCGGCCGTGACGCCAAGGGCCAGCACGTCGCGAACCTGCTCGCCATGCAGCCGGACGAGGAGATCGCCGAGATCCTCGACATCCGCGACTACAAGGCCGCGAAGTACCTGGTGCTCGCCACGCGCGATGGCCTGATCAAGAAGACCGCGCTCGAGGAGTACGACACCAACCGCTCCGGCGGCATCATCGCGATCAAGCTGCGCGAGGATGACGAACTCGTCTCCGCACTGCTCGTGGAGGAGGACTCCGACCTGCTCCTCGTCTCCCGCAAGGGCATGTCGATCCGGTTCACCGCGAGCGACGACGCCCTCCGCCCGATGGGCCGGTCGACGTCCGGCGTGATCGGAATGCACTTCCGTGGAGATGACAGCCTGCTCGACGCAGCCGTGGTCTCCGACGAGGGCTACGTCTTCGTCGTGACCGAGGGAGGCTACGCCAAGCGCACCTCGGCCGACCAGTACCGCCTGCAGAACCGCGGCGGACTCGGCATCAAGGTCGCGAAACTGAGCGATGACCGGGGGGACCTCGTGGGTTCTCTCATCGTCGACGAAGACGACGAGGTCCTGGTGGTTCTTGCCAGCGGCAAGGTGGTACGCTCTGCCGTGGCCGAGGTACCCGCCAAGGGCCGAGACACCATGGGTGTCGTTTTTGCACGTTTCGCCGAGTCCGACAAGATCATCGCTCTGGCGAAGAACACCGAGCGCAACCTTGATTCCCAGGTTCCTGATGCAGAATCGGATGCCGACGATGAGACCGGTCGTGCCGGGAAGGATGAAGTCGTAGATGAGCAGTAGCGTCGCCGAGAAACTCGCGAGGAAGTCGACACGACGACCCGCATCCGCCAAGCAGGTGCGGTTGAAGCTGGTGTACATCGACTTCTGGTCGACAGTGAAGCTCTCGTTCCTCGCGGGCATCTGCCTGGCGATCATCGCGATCGTGGGTTCGTTCCTGATCTGGACCGTCCTCGACCGCACCGGCATCTTCGACCAGCTGAACGGCCTGGTGAAAGACATCTCCGGTGCCGGCGGTGGCGACCTCCGGTCGGTGCTCGGCCTCGGCCAGGTGATGGGCTTCTCGCTCGTGGTGGGCATCCTCGACATCGTCGTGGTGACCGCGCTCGGCGCCGTCTTCGCACTCCTCTATAACCTCTCGGTGAAGATCACCGGAGGCCTGCTCGTCGGTTTCACGAACAACTGACCGGCGGGGTGCACTCGATTTCACACTGCGGGCCAGATCAGGTACCCTCTTATCTGTTGCCCATTCGGGGATATAGCTCAGGCGGTTAGAGCGCTTCGCTGATAACGAAGAGGTCCGAGGTTCAAGTCCTCGTATCCCCACCATTCCTTTGACCGGAGGCTTCCCCTCCACACGGGGCCTTAGCTCAGTTGGTAGAGCGCCTGCTTTGCAAGCAGGATGTCAGGAGTTCGAATCTCCTAGGCTCCACAGTCAATCTGATCCGATCCGCCTAGGCGGGCGGCTCGATCGCTCTCGTCGGAACCGTGCTCGAGTAGGCGATGCTCGTCGTCACACTGCCCAGTGTTCCGATCGTTCCGCTGACTTGCTCCAGATGCCGCATCGATGTCGCCACGACCTTCAGGATGAAGCAGTCGTCGCCCGTTACGTGGTGCGCTTCGACGACTTCCGGCGTCCGTGCCAGGAGGTCATGCAGGGGCTCGTACCTACTGCTGGGGTAGCGCAGTCGGAGGAAGGCCAGAACGCCATACCCGAGACGCTCGGGATCGATGATCGCGCGATACCCGGAGATGACCCCTGCGTCCTCCAGCCGACGGATCCGGTCGGCTACGGCGCTGTTGGACATGTGCACGGTTCGGGCGAGCTCTGCGACGGATTGCCGGCCGTCACGCTGCAGCTCGGCGAGGAGGGCACGATCGACGCCATCCGCGCTGAATGGGAGATTCGCGGGCATGTGGCGATTCTGGCATGAGAATCACGGTCAGGTCGCGCGGATGCCGTGAATCGTCTGTTCAGATCACGGATCAACCTCCCTACTGTTGGTCACATGACGACAACGACCTCTGAGGCCTCCCGCCACTTCGCTCGCAAGCTCCGGTTCGAGACGGACCCGTCGGACGTGAAGGCGGCGCTGGACGAGGGGGAGCGGTTCGTGCTCGTCGACAGCCGGGGCCTGGCGGCCTGGCAGCAGGGCCGCATAACCGGCGCCCTCCATCTCCCGACAGCGGAGATCACCGAGCGGGCTCGCTCGATCGTCCCGCTGGATGTTCCGGTGGTCACCTACTGCTGGGGGCCGGGCTGCAACGGGTCGACCCGAGCGGCGCTCGCGTTCAGTCTTCTCGGGTACGAGGTGCGCGAGATGATCGGTGGATTCGAGTACTGGGCGCGCGAGGGTCTTCCGGTGGAGGACGACAACGGAGAGGTGATCCGGGTTGCGGATCCGCTCACTGCGCCGGTGGACGGGGTGAACTGCGCCTGCTGATCACTTCAGCAGGCGCGAGAGCACACGATCCGCCAGCGGCTTGCCACCCGTCTGGCAGGTGGGGCAATACTGCAGCGTGGAATCCGCGAAGATCACCTGCCTGATCGTGTCGCCGCAGACCGGGCAGGGCTGACCTGTGCGTCCGTGGACGCGCATCCCGGACTTCTTCTCGCTCTTCAATTCGGACGCCGCCAGCCCCTCCGAGCGGGAGAGCGCCTCGTGCAGCGTCCACTCGAGCGCCTCGTAGAGGCGGTCGACCTCCTCGTCGGTCATGGACGCCGGCTTGAACGGTGACATCTTCGCGACATGGAGGATCTCGTCGGAGTACGCGTTGCCGATGCCGGCGATGAGGCCCTGGTTGCGGAGGACGCCCTTGATCTGCGCGCGGCCCTGACCGGCGAGGATCGCCGCGAACGCGTCGCGCGTGAAGCCCGGGTCGAGCGGGTCGGGGCCGAGTCGTGCGACGCCGGGGACTTCGGCGGGATCGCGGACGATGGAGATGGCCAAGCTCTTCTTCGTGCCCGCCTCGGTGATGTCGAGGCCGCTGCCGTCGTCGAGCACCAGTCGGGCGGCGAGGGGTCCCTTGGTCGGCCTCCCGGTCGGCGGTGGGGGAGCGGAGTCGCGCCAGCGGATCCAGCCCGCGCGGGCGAGATGGATGACGAGGTGGAGGTCGCCCGCGGCGATGTCGAGGAACTTGCCATGGCGCTTCACGCCGGAGATGGTCGTGCCTTTGAGCGCCTCCGGTGGTGGATCGAACGTCTTGAGCGCGGAGAACGCGACGATCGTCAGCCGGTCGATGACGCGGCCGCTCAGACGCTCGCCGAGGTCGGCGGCGAGGGCGGTGACTTCCGGCAGTTCGGGCACCACCCCATACTGCCGCGCTCCGCCGACGAGCGGCAGTAGGGTGTCGGAATGGACATCAGGGTCGCCGCGTACGGCGTCATCGTCGACGGGTCACGGATCCTGCTCGCGCACTGGAATGAGAACGGCCGCTCCGGCTGGACGCTGCCCGGAGGCGGGATCGAGGCGGGCGAGGATCCGCAGGACGCCGTGGTTCGCGAGATCGCCGAGGAGACGGGCTTCGAGGCGCGTGCCGACGAGCTGCTCGGGATCGACTCGAAGGTGGTTCCCGCCGAGGCCCGGTTCGTGCCGGACGCCGGGCCCCTCCATGCGCTCCGCATCGTCTACCGCGCCACCGTGACCGGCGGGAGCCTGCGTAACGAACTCGACGGCACCACCGATGAAGCCTCATGGTTCTCGCTCGCCGCCATCCCGAACCGCCGGGTCGATCTGGTCGACGTCGCGCTGCGGATGGCGGGGCTCGGAGAGCTGTCCCGACCCGAGCGCGCGTGACCGCGGCTCAGGCCACGCGCACTACGCCCGGCTTCTCGGCCGGAATGATGATCCACATCGCGATGTACGCAATGAACTGCGGTCCGGGAAGCAGACAGGAGAGCAGGAAGAGCACGCGCACCGTCCACGGCTTCATGCCGAAGCGGTGGGCGAGCCCGGCGCATACGCCGGCGATGATTCGGCCGTCGACCGGCCGTTCCAGGTTGTTCATGCCTCCAGCCTCGCGCGGTCGGAGTGAAGGCACCATCGGGGAAACCCCCGATTCGTCCCGGAGGTCAGCCTCCGGGAGCAGAGCGGACTACTCGGCAGAGGGCGTTGCCGGCTCCTCGTCGGCGACCCAGAGCTCGTCGTCGGCACGGAACGTCTGCCAGACGGCGTAGAGCAGACCCGCGGCCGCGATGACGCCCAGTCCGACCGCGATGACCGTGCCGGCTCCGGGTCCTGACTTCTGCGTTGCCGCACTCGCACGCTTGGTGAGCTCTTTGCGCGCCTTGGTGAAGTCGCCGTTGAAAGCCGCGCTGCGCGCCGCACGTGCGTGGTCGACGACCGAGAGAGCAGTGCCGACCGCGGTGCCGACCGCGGGGATGACGTCGCCCACGAGACGATCGCGCGCAACGCCCGCGTAGTGTCCGGCCGATTCCTTGGCGGTCTGCGCCGCCGGGCGTACATAGGACTCGTATCCGTCGCGCATTCGAGGGGCGATCTCCTCGCGAGAGTAATAGGCGGCCTGCTTGCGGGCGGCCGCGGCCAAGGCGTTCGCGTTCGCGAGCACCTCCTGCTGCTGCCCCCACAGGTCCTGCGCGTCACTCCGCAGACGGTCGAGTTCCTTCTTGCGCTTCTTCGTCAGGCTCATTCTGGACCTCCATTGCGTCGGCTGGGCGAACTGACTCCATCTTGCCACCGAAAGGCCTGAGGATGGCCCGAGAGCCTCGGGGCCTTCCCGAAACCCGGTATGGCGCTGTGCAAGAATTGGTGCCATGTCTAAGCACACCGCTGTCGCCACGCTCCACACTAACTACGGAGACATCAAGGTCAACCTCTACGGCAACCACGCGCCGAAGACGGTCCGTAACTTCGTGGGTCTGGCGACCGGTGAGATCGAGTGGACGCACCCGGCCACGGGCGAGAAGACCAACACTCCGCTGTACGACGGTGTGGTGTTCCACCGCATCATCCCCGGCTTCATGATCCAGGGCGGCGACCCGCTCGGCCAGGGCATCGGTGGTCCGGGCTACCAGTTCGACGACGAGATCAACCCGGAGCTCGACTTCACCCAGCCGTACATCCTCGCGATGGCCAACGCGGGCATCCAGGGCGGCCGCGGCACGAACGGCTCGCAGTTCTTCATCACGGTCGCACCGACCACGTGGCTTCAGGGCAAGCACACCATCTTCGGCGAGGTGGCCGACGACGCGTCGCGCAAGATCGTCGACAAGCTCGCCGACCTGCCGACCGACGCTCGCGACCGTCCGCTCGACGACGTGGTGATCGAGTCGGTCGAGATCGAACAGGCCTGACCCGGCTGGAGCCGGGAACCAAGGAGCGGGCGGAGAGCGAGTAAGGATGTCTCAGCCCGTCGATGCGCCGGCGAGCGTCTGCTACCGGCATCCCGATCGCTCGACCTTCGTACGCTGCCAGCGCTGCGGGAGGGCGATCTGCGGTGAATGTCAGACTCCCGCCGCCGTCGGAGTGATCTGCCCGGAGTGCATGGCCCAGCAGCGGGCGACCGCGCCGCGCACCCGGCCCGCGTGGATCTCGCGCGCGACCGGGCCCGGGGCTCCTGTGGTCACCTATGGGATCATGGCCGTCTGCATCATCGTCTTCATCGCGCAGAGCCTCCCGGGTATCGGAGGCGCCGTCACCGGAGCGATCCAGTACGCGGGGCTCTACTCGACGTCGATCGTCTTCGAGCCGTGGCGCATGCTCACATCGATCTTCGCCCACGCGAGCATCATCCACATCGCCCTCAACATGTACACGTTGTGGATCTTCGGCATGCTCCTCGAGCCGATGCTGGGTCGCGCGCGGTTCCTGGCGCTGTTCCTGATCAGCGGGTTCGCCGGCTCGGTCGGGGTGCTCCTGCTGGCGGATCCCCGCGTGCCCGTCGTCGGAGCATCCGGCGCCATCTTCGGCATGTTCGGCGCATTCTTCATCATCCAGCGCCGGCTCGGCGGCAACGCCACTCAGATCCTCGTGCTCGTCGCGCTGAACCTCGCGATCGGCTTCCTTCCGGGGATGAACATCGCCTGGCAGGCCCACGTCGGCGGACTCGTCGGAGGTGTGCTGGTCGGGCTGATCTTCGTCGAGACGCGCAAGCCCTCGCGGCGACGCTGGCAGTGGCCGCTCATCGTCGTGCTCTGCGTCGTGCTGATCGGGCTGAGCCTGGTGCACTACGCACAGCCGGTCGGCGCCTGAACCGCTTCCCACAGTGCGTGGATAAGTTATCCACACCCTTATTAACAGTGGGGATAATTACACCGGTGTAACTCTCCACAGGCTTATTAACACTGGGGAGAAGCCGGATGTCGGCGGCAGGGTCGGGGCGAGAACTGCTGTGGATAAGTGGATGAACGCCGGCGGGAACCGCTCAGCGCCAGCGGGTCGTCATAAGGAATCCGATGAAGGCGATTCCGAAGCCGACCAGGATGTTCCAGGCGCCCAGGGCGGGAATCGGGTACTGGTTCTGGCTGACATAGAAGACGATGATCCAGATGAGCCCGAGCAGCATGAAGCCGAACATCACGGGCTTGAACCAGACGGGGTTCGGGGTGTCCTCGCCTGTTGCGGCCGAGCTGCGCTCGGTACGGGCTGAGCGCTCGAGCTTGGTCTTGGACTTGGTGCGTGCCATAGCACACAAGTGTAGCGGGAGGGATCTGAACGTTCGTGGCGACGAAGGCGTGCGGTTCCCGGGAAACACCCGGCTTCACCGTTCGCCGCCGCCGTTAGAATCTGTCATATGACTTCACCCGCCGAATCCGAGCGCCACCGCAGCGCCGGCCGGCGGCGAGCACGGCAGAAGTCAAGGCGTAGGCGCGGACCCGTCGAGACGACGATCGGCGTGATCGGGGAGCTGCTGATCACCGCGGGCATCCTGGTCGGGTTGTTCCTGGGCTGGCAGGTCTGGTGGAACAACCTGGTGCTGTCCGGGCAGCAGACATCGGCGGCCCAAGAGCAGAGCAAGAAGTGGATCGACGAGGCCACGGCCACGCCGCGGCCCACGCCGACCGATTCCACGGAGCCGGTGTCCGTCGACCCTCCGGTCATGGCGCAACCGGCGGACTACGAGCCGTTCGCGGTGATCTACATCCCGCGTCTCGGCACGGACTGGAAGCGCACCATCCGCCAGACGGTCGACGTGGAGCAGGTGCTCAACAGCTATACCGCGGGCGTCGGTCACTATTCCGACACCCAGATGCCGGGCGAGGTGGGCAACTTCGCGGTCGCCGGCCACGACTCCGGTTGGGGCAACACCTTCATCGACCTGTCCAAACTGCGCGTCGGCGACCGCATCTACGTGCAGACCAAAGACGGCTGGTACACCTATCTCTTCCGCAACTTCGAGTACGTGCAACCTACGCAGGTACAGGTGATCGCGGCCGTGCCGCGACATCCCGATGTGCAGCCGATCGACCGACTGATGACGATCACCACATGCAATCCGCCGTTCCACGCGGGCGAACGGCTGATCGCCTACAACGTGTTCCAAGGGTTCTCGCCGACGCAGGACGTGCCCAACGAGATCCGCGCTGCGGTGACGGGAGGCTGACTCGTGTACGGAGCGCTGTGGCGGATTCTGCCCGGACCGGTGTGGTTGCGGATCCTGATCCTGATCGTCCTCGCGGTCGTCGTGCTGTGGGCACTGGTCACCTGGGTATTCCCTTGGGTGGATTCGCTCTTGGGTCCCCAGGAAGGTACCGTGGGCCCGTGACCCGCGTACTCGTCATCGACAACTACGACAGCTTCGTCTACACGCTCAACGGTTACCTCCGGGAGCTGGGCGCCGCGACGGAGGTCGTACGCAACGACGACATCGCGACCGAAGACCTCGCCGGCCGCGTGGCCGACTACGATGCGGTGCTGGTCTCGCCCGGTCCGGGCAAGCCGGCCGACGCGGGCGTGTCCATCCCGGTGGTCGAGCTCGCACTCGCGACGCGTACGCCGCTCCTGGGCGTCTGCCTCGGTCACCAGGCGATCGCGGAGGCGTTCGGCGGTGTCGTGACCAACGCCGAGGAGTTGATGCACGGCAAGACGTCGCAGGTCGAGCACGACGACAGCATGCTCTTCGACGGCGTTCCCCAGCCGTTCACCGCCACCCGGTACCACTCCCTTGCGGTGGTCGACGGTACGCTGCCCGACGAGCTCATCGTCACGGCGCGCACCGCCGGTGGAGTCATCATGGCGCTGCAGCACCGCGACGCGCCGATCTACGGGGTCCAGTTCCACCCCGAGTCGGTGCTCACCGAGGGTGGCTACCGGATGCTCGGCAACTGGCTCGAGGACGCCGGGCTCGCGGGCGCGGCCGAGGCCTCCCGTTCGCTGAACCCACTGGTCAAGCTGGGCTGATCCACCGCACGGTGGCGCGGATCGGCTAGCCCGAGCAGTACGTGAGCCCGACGGTGCTGCCCTGCGGCACATCCCCGGGCGCGACCGACTGCGTGTGCACCAGCGGGGCGCCGGAGTTCTGCGGACACGTCGAGTCGGCCTTCGGGTCCGCCGTCAGGCCGAGCTGCGAGAGGAGCGCCGTAGCCGCGGTGAGCGACTGACCGGTCAGGTCGGTCAACGTGACTTTGCCGCTGGAGATCGTGATGGCGATCGCGTCGCCCTCGTGTGCCGTTCCACCCGCTGCCGGGTTCGTCTGGATGACCACGTTGGCCGGAACAGTCGCGGAGTTCTCGGTCGTCACCGGTCCGAGCATCAGCCCTGCCGTCTGCAACGCCTGCTTGGCCGCATCCTGTGTCATGTTGGTGAGATCGGGGACGGCGACAGCTTTCTTGCCGGTCGAGACGTAGACGTTGATCGTGTCTCCTGTGGCGACGACGATGCCCGCGGCGGGGTCGGTGCGCGTCACCTGGCCCGCGGCGTATGTCGAGCTCTCTTCGCTGGTCTGCGTCCATTTGAGGTGGAGGTCTTCCAGCTGTTTCGTGGCCTTGTCGAGCGTCTGGCCGGAGAGGTTGGGGACTTGGCGCGACGTGTCGGGCATCGTGGTGCTCGGTGCGAGTCTCAGCACCCAAGCGAGCACGGCGACGATGACGACGGCCATGACGGCGATACCCGCCCAGATCCAGATGACCGGTGGGCGTCGCTGCGTGCGGACCAGCGTCTGGTCTTCGGCGAGCTGACGGAAGGCGGCCTCCGGGCCCGAGACAGAGCTGGGCGGCGCACCGAAGAGCGTCTCCGCGAACTCGTCCTGCTTCTTATGGACCGGGACACGTCCTGCCGCAGCCTCGTCGAGGTCGTGGCGGAAGTCGGCGACCGTCTGGTAGCGCTCGAAGCGATCCTTGGTGAGCGCGTGGGCCACGACGACGTCCATGGCCGGGGAGACCTTGGGGTTGATCGTGCTCGGCGCGACGGCGGTCTCGCTGACGTGCTGGTAGGCGACCGCGACCGGGGTGTCGCCGCGGAACGGGGGCCGACCGGTGAGCATCTCGAACAGCACGACGCCGGTCGAGTAGAGGTCGGTGCGTGCGTCCATCGTCTCGCCCTTGGCCTGCTCGGGCGAGAAGTAGCTGGCAGTGCCGAGCACGGCTGTCGTCTGCGCGACCGTCGCCGACGAGTCGCTGATGGCACGAGCGATGCCGAAATCCATCACCTTGACCTGGCCGGTCGTGGTGATCATGACGTTGCCCGGCTTGATGTCGCGGTGCACGACGCCGGCGCGATGCGAGTACTCGAGCGCCGTCAGGATGCCCTCGGTGATACGGACGGCCTCCGCGACCTCGAGCGGCCCTCGCTTGATGAGATCTTTCAGAAGAACGCCGTCGACGTACTCCATCACGATGAAGGGGAGCTGCGCTTCGTGGCCGTTCGGCTCACGGACCGTCTCTTCGCCCGCGTCGAACACGCGCACGATCGTCGGATGCGTCATGCGGGCGGCGGCCTGCGCCTCCTGGCGGAACCGCGTGCGGAATGCCGGATCGGTGGCGAGCGACGGCTTCAGCAACTTGATGGCCACTGTGCGTCCGAGCCGGGTGTCGACGCCGCGGTGCACGTCGGACATGCCGCCGCGGCCGATGAGTTCGCCCACCTGATATCGGCCTGCGAGCAGGCGGCTATCTGGGCTCAAGACGACTCCTTCTCGGGTGACGGGCTCCGGATAGTGTAGCGGGCCGACTCTGGATGTCTCCCCCGTGCTGGCACGGGTGTTCAACGGCCGCGTGGAGCGGCATCGCTCACGGGCTCGGAGTGGACGTCGGGCCGCCGGAGGCCACGACCGTGTACGGCACCGTGGGCGACTGCGCGGACTCGACCGACTCGCCCTGGTTGCAGAAGATCGAGTAGCTGAGGGTGTAGTCGCCGGCTGCGGTAGGGGACCACGTGAACTTGGTGTCGTTGACGGGAGCCTGCGGCTGGCCGTTGACGAACAGGCGGCGTCCGGTCAGATTCTGGCCGGCAGGGCACGTCGCCGAGCCGAAGGAGACCGCGATCTGCGAGTTGGCGGCGCCCTGCCCCGACGGCGGGTTCGCCGACACCGTGTCGGACGGCGTCGGGATCGGCGTCACCGGGCCGTATACCTTGACCGTGATGGTCGAGCCCTTCTGAACCGGGCCGGTCGGGTTGACCGAATACACCGTGTTGACCTCGCCCGCGGACGATGCGGCCGAACCGGTCTGCACGTCGGCGACCATGCCGGCGGCCTGCAGCTTCTGGCGGGCCTGGTCGGCAGTGAGGCCGAGGTAGTCGCCCTCGGAGATCTGGACCGTCGTGCTGGTTTCGGTCGGCGTCGGCGTCGGCGTCGGCGAATTCGGGGTGTGCGCCGAGGTCGTGGTCGTTGTCGGCGCCGGCGTCTTGGGCTGCGCGAGCAGCGCGATGATCGTGCCGATGAGAACGAGCGCGAGGAGGGCGATGAGCGCGATCAGCGGCCATGTCCACGGGCTACGCTTCTTCTCCTCCACCGGCTCCTCGGTGGTCTCCTCCTCCACGGCCTGCCCTGCAGCAGCCGCGGGTAGCACGGTGGTGGCCTGGGTGGGCGCGACGTTCGGGGAGGTCATCAGCACGGTGGCCGCGTCGGTCGCCGCGGCGGCGCCGAGCACTGCGGGCACGGAGGCGGCCGCCGCGCGGATGTCGCCGCGGCGCAGTGCCTGCGCGGCGCGAGCGAGGTGCGCGGCCGACGCCGGCCGGTCGGCCGGGTTTTTCGCGATGCACGCGAAGACCAGGTTGCGGACCGGCTCTGCGACCGTCGCGGGCAGCTCGGGCGGGGCCTCGTTGATCTGCGCCATGGCGATGGCTACCTGCGACTCGCCGGTGAACGGCCGACGGCCCGCGAGGCACTCGTAGGCGACGATGCCGAGCGAGTAGATGTCGGTGGTCGGCGACGCCGGGTGCCCGGACGCCTGCTCCGGAGACAGGTACTGCACGGTGCCCATGACCTGACCCGTGGCGGTGAGCGGGACCTGGTCGGCGATACGGGCGATTCCGAAGTCGGTGATCTTGACCCGGCCGTCCGGCGTGATCAGGAGGTTGCCCGGCTTGATGTCGCGGTGGACGAGGCCGGCCGCGTGCGCGGCGTGCAGGGCGGCGGCGGTCTGCGCGACGATGTCGAGGGTGCGATCGGTGCTGAGGACGTGCTCCCGCTCGAGGATGGTGGAGAGTGCCTCACCGGGCACGAGCTCCATCACGAGGTAGGCGCTGCCCTCCTCCTCGCCGTAGTCGTAGACGTTCGCGATGCCTTCGTGGTTGACGAGCGCGGCGTGGCGGGCCTCCGCACGGAACCGCTCGAGGAAGCCCGGATCGCCGAGGTACTCGTCTTTGAGGATCTTGATCGCGACCGTGCGGCCGATGACGAGATCCGTCGCCTGCCAGACCTCGCCCATGCCGCCGATCGCGATGCGCGACTGCAACTCGTAACGTCCTCCGAAGGTGAGCCCTGCTGTGGGTCTCATTTATTCAGCACCGCCTCTAGTACTTTCCTCGCGATCGGCGCGGCGATGGAGTTACCCGTGCCGCTCTGACCGCGTCCACCGCCATTTTCAACGACAACCGCTACAGCGAACTGAGGATCGTTGGCCGGTGCGAACCCCGTGAACCACAGCGTGTAGGGGTCGTTCGCCCCGTTCTGCGCCGTCCCCGTCTTACCGCCGACCTGAACCCCGTCTATTCTTGCATTGCTCGCCACGCCGTGATCGACGCCGTCGACCATCATCTGCTTGATGGTGTCGGCGTTCTCCTGGCTCATCGGCTGGGAGAACTGCGTGGGCGTGAAGCTCTCGATGGTCTGCAGATCGGATGACCGGATCGCATCGACCAGGTTGGGCGTCATCAGCTTGCCGCCGTTGGCGACCGCCGCCGACACCATGGCCATCTGCAGAGGAGTCGCCCGGTCCTCCTTCTGGCCGAACGACCCCAGGGCCCGCTCGGCGGGATCTGTGTAGAGCGGGTACACGCTCTTCTCGACGGGGATCGGGATGCTGAACGACTGGTTGAAGCCGAACTTGTCGGCCTGATCTTTGATCACCTGCGGCTTCAGCTGCATTCCGAGCTCGGCGAACGGGATGTTGCAGGAGAGGATCTGAGCCGTCGCGATCGAGACGGTCTCGCCGGGTCCGCAGGTGGTGAGAGAGTCGTTCTTCACGACGGTCGGCGAGCCGGGAAGCGGCAGCGACGCCGGGTTCGGGAGCTGGCTGTCCTTCGTGTAGTCGCCGGTGCCGAATGCGGAAGCGCTCATCACCGGCTTGAAGGTCGACCCCGGCGGGTTGAGGTTGCCGCCGATGGTGCGGTTGATGAGAGGGGAGCCCGACGCGTCGAGCAGCTGCTGATACGTCGCGTTGACGGCCGTCGTGTCGTGCGACGCCAGGACGTTCGGGTCGTAGGTCGGTTTGGACACCATCGCGAGAATCCTGCCGGTCTTCGGCTCGAGGAGCACTACGGCGCCCTGGTAGTCACCGAGCGCATCCCATGCCGCTTGCTGCGCCTTCGGATCGATGGTGGTCTCGACGCTCGCGCCCTGCGGGTTCTTGCCGGTGAGGATCGCGTTGATGCGGTCGAAGAACTGCGAGTTGGAGGTGCCAGCGAGCTTGTCGTCGAGCGCGCCCTCCAAGCCCGTCGCCTCACCGTTGACCGGGTAGAAGCCGGTGACGGCGGAGTACAGCGGCCCGTTGCTGTAGACGCGCTGCCACTTGTAGACGTCGCTGGACGGCACGGACTGGGCGATCGGCTGGCCACCCACAAGGATCGCGCCGCGCTGCGCGGCGTAGCTGTCGTTGCGGGCCCGGGTGTTGCGGGCGTCTCCCGCCAGGGTGTCCGCCTGGACGACCTGGAGGATGGAGGTCGACACCAGCAGGGCGAGGAACATGGCGAGCACGATCGTGCTCACTCTCTTGATCTCGCGGTTCATCGCTCAGCTCACCACCAGACGGGGTTGGTTGCGGACGGTGTCGGAGAGTCGCAGCAGGAGCGCGACGATGATCCAGTTCGCCACGAGCGACGAACCGCCGGCCGCGAGGAACGGCGTCGTGAGGCCGGTGAGCGGGATGACGCGGGTGACTCCTCCGATGACGATGAAGCACTGCAGTGCAAGGGTGAACGAGAGGCCGACGGCGAGCAGCTTGCCGAAGTCGTCCTGACCCGCGAACCCGATCCGGAGCCCCCGGGCCACGAAGATCAGATACAGGGCGAAGATCGCGAACAGCCCGGCCAGCCCGAGCTCCTCGCCCAGACTCGCGATGATGTAGTCGCTCTGCGAGACCGGCGTGACCCACGGCTGGCCCTGTCCCAGCCCGGTGCCGATCAGACCTCCGTGCGCCAACCCGAAGAGCCCCTGCACCAGCTGGAAGCTGCCGCCCTGCGCGTCGTAGACCTTCTGCGAGAACGGCTCGAGCCAGTTCGCGAAGCGGTCGTTGACGTAGGTGAGCAGCTGGCTGGCGACGACGGCGCCTCCGACGATCAGCAGCAGACCGAGAATGACCCAGCTGATCCGCGCCGTCGCGACGTAGACCATCACCAGGAACAGACCGAAGATCAGGAGGCCGGTGCCCAGGTCGCGCTGGAAGACGATGACGGCCATAGACATCAGCCAGACGATCAGCAGGGGTCCGAGGTCGCGGGCGCGGGGGAAGCGGATGCCGAGGAACTTCTTGCCGACCATGGAAAGCGAGTCTCGTGCCTGCACGAGGTAGCCGGCGAAGAATATCGCCAGGCACAGCTTGGCGATCTCGCCGGGCTGGAAGCTGAACGGGCCGATGCCGATCCATACCCGCGCGCCGTAGATCTCGCGCCCGATGCCCGGGAGCATCGGCAGCAGCAGGAGGACGAGCGCTGCCAGACCGAAGATGTAGGTGTAGCGCTGCAGCACGCGGTGATTGCGGATGATCATCACCACGGCGATGGCGCAGGCGATGGCGAGCGCCGCCCAGACGATCTGCTTGACGCCGGCGCTATCCCAGCCGGAGTCCTTGTAGTGGATGTCGATCCGGTAGATCTCCGCGATGCCGATACCGGTGAGCACGGTGGCGATCGGCAGCAGGAACGGGTCGGCCTGCGGTGCGACGAACCGGAGGGCGATGTGCATGCCGATCACGAGGACGGACAGCCCGGCGCCGAGGTAGACCAGCGTCAGATCGACGTGCCCGAGGGCGCCGAGCTGCACCAGGACCACCGCGGCCGCGTTGATGCCGCACGCGATGAGCAGCAGGAGCAGTTCGAGGTTCCGCAGCTTTGCGGGCAGGCGCAGCCGTTTGACCGGGCCGGTGGCCGGCCTGGCCTGCTTGCGTTCCTTCACGTCACTTGGCGGCATCGGTCAATTGATCCACTATCGCCCGGGCAGCCGCCAGGTCGTCGGCGTTGATGGTCTGCTGCACGAGCTGCTTGTCGTACTGGGGGAGGCTCTTGACCGGCACGTCGGTCTCCTCGTACACGTGCGAGAGCACGATCGGCCCCAGGTTCTGCTGCACGCCCTGGTAGATCGCGACCTTGCCCGCCGGGGACGCGCCGACGAAGAAGCGCGACTGCGTCCACTGGTAGCCGAAGAGCACGGCGAGCACGATGGCGACAACAAGCACCGCCAGCCCGATCATCCAGGTGAGGCGCCGACGGCGCACTCGGCGCTCGTCCTCCTCGATCAGCTCATCGAGGTAGTCGTCGGACTCAGGCTCGAAGTGGGTCGGTCCGGTCGCCGGCCGGACCGGGTGGAGGCGCAACGTGGGGAGGCGGGCCGCGCGGGTGGTGGGCTTCGGCTCCCCGAACTGCAGCGGTGCGGAGGCCGACCCTACCGTCACCGGGTCTTTGACGACGTCGCCGCGGCTCACGTCGCCGATGTCGAGGATAACGACAGTGACGTTGTCGGGGGCTCCGGCGTCGAGGCTCTGCTTGACCAGCCGGTCGGCTACCTGCTTCGGGGCGTCCTTGGATGCCAGGGCGCCGAGGAGGTCGTCGTTCTTGACGACGCCGCTGAGCCCGTCGGAGCAGATCAACCAGCGGTCGCCCGGTCGGGTCGCGAGGATGAGGGTGTCGATCTCGGGGGAGGCATCGACGTCGCCGAGCACACGCATGAGCACGGAACGGCGGGGGTGGACCATCGCCTCCTCTTCGGTGATGCGGCCACTGTCGACCAGCCGCTGTACGAACGTGTGGTCGACAGACACCTGGCTGAGCTCGCCGTCACGGAAGAGGTAGATGCGCGAGTCGCCGATGTGCGCGATCGCCACCTCGTCGCCCACCCGAACGAGCGCGCTGACGGTGGTGCCCATGCCGGTGAGCTCCGGGTGCTCGAAGACCGTCTCGGCGAGGAGTGAGTTCGCGGCGATCAGGGCGGATTGGAGCGCGAACTCGGCCTCCGAGGCGGTTTCGTACTCGCCGTCAGCCTCCCGGATCCGGTTGACGGCGATCGCGCTGGCGACGTCTCCGCCGGCGTGTCCGCCCATACCGTCGGCCACCACGAACAACTCACGTCCGGCGTAGCCGGAGTCCTGGTTGTTCGCGCGGATCTTCCCGGTGTGGGAGACGGCCGCTGCACGGTTCGCTGCCACCGGTTACCGTCGCAGCTCGAACGTGGTCGTCCCGATCTTGATCGGTGTGTCGAGCGGTACCTGAGTCGGGACGGTGACGCGCCGGCCGTCGAGGAACGTGCCGTTGGTGGAGTCCAGGTCCTGGATCATCCACTCGTCGTTCCAGAGCAGCAGGCGGGCGTGATGGGTGGAGGTGTAGTCGTCGCGGATGACGAGGCCCGACTCGCTCGATCGTCCGATCGTGATCGGCTCGCGGCCGAGGGCGAGCTCCGTGCCGGAGCGCGGACCCGACGTGATGACGAGCCGATGGGCGGTCTGGACGCTCGCGTTCGTGCCGCCGCCCGCGGTGTTCGCGCCGGCGGGGAGGTTGGACACGGGGGCGTGCTTCATGACCGGTTCGGTGGGTCCGGCGACGCCAACGGGCGCGCCGGCTGGAACGGGCGCGGGAGCCGGAGCCGCGGCCGGGAACGGGGAGGCCGGCGCCGATGCTGCCTGAGCGTCGGGGAGCTTGCGGACGCGCTGGCCGAACAGATCGGTGCGCAGCGCGTACACGATGCCGAAGACGAAGAGCCAGAGGAGCAGGAGGAACCCGAACCGCAGCACCAGCAGCGTGAGTTCGCTCGGGTTCACGAGGTGCTCCAGAAGTTGTCGCCCTGGGCCGAGTGCGGGGAGGGCGAGGCCTGCGGGAGCACGCGGAAGACGATACGGGTGCGGCCGATGGTCACGACCGAGTCGGGTTCGAGGATCGCCTTCTTCACCGGCTGCCCGTTCAGCTTCGAACCGTTCGTGGATCCGAGATCTTCCACCTGTGCGCGGTGTCCGTCCCAGGTGATCATGACGTGACGGCGGGAGATGCCGGTGTCGTCGACGGTGATGTCGGCGTCGCTGCCGCGGCCCACGACGGTCCGGCCGCCGGTGAGCGGGTAGTGACGTCCGTCGACGTCGAGCACGGGCGTCCAGGCCACGTCGCCCTTGACGTTCTCGGAGTCGATCTGCAGCATTCCGACGCTGATGTCGTCGTCCTCCACCAGTTCGATGGAGAGGCCGCCGGCGAACTGGTAGTGCTGGCTGGTCGCGTGCTTCTGCGCGAACGAGACGAGCTCGTCGGTGAGCGCGGCGCCCATAGAGCGCATGCGCTTGTAATCCGCGGCGGACATCCGCAGGACGAACCGGTTCGGGGCGAGGACCCGGTCGCGCGCGACCACAGCGGCCTTCGTGTCCATCTCTTTGCGGATGGCGCTCGTGAGCTCGACAGGCTGAAGCCCAGACCGGAAGGTCTTGGCGAACGCGCCGTTGACAGCGCGCTCGAGCCCCCGCTCGAAGTTGTCCAGAATGCCCACTAGTCTCCCGCTCCCGGCTTGCCAGCTACATGCATGTTAGTCGGAACGCCCGGGAAGACACCCCCGGACGCCTGGTGAACCGGTGAAGATCACGGGTTGGCGGCTGCGGCCGATTCGTCGGCGGAGACGCGGTCGTGTTAGTCTTCCTTGGTTCGCGCGAGTGGCGGAATTGGCAGACGCGCTGGCTTCAGGTGCCAGTGCCCGCAAGGGCGTGGGGGTTCAAGTCCCCCCTCGCGCACGAACGAGAGGGCCGCACCGACAACATGTCGGGGCGGCCCTTTCTGGTTCCTCTGAATTGCCCCTCATTCGGGTGGCAGAACGACAGGTGCGCGATCACTAGAGTGATCGCGCCGGGCAGTGACTACGCTCTCCGTGCCTGTTCTGTGCGGAGGAGGACGACGTGGGGAGACTGCGTCTGCGGGTGGCGGTCGTCGCGATCGCGGCGGTGATCGCGGGAGTGATCGGAGTTTCGGCGCCGGCGAATGCGAGTGCCGTTGCGGGGATCCAGCTCATCGGCGCGGGCATGACCACCGACTGCACCACCCTGCACGACGGCTATTACCACTCGGTGCACGTGACCGGGACGTTTATCGGCCTGGCCGCGGGCGCCCAGTACACCGGTGATGTGCAGCAGACGACTCCGCAAGCCAGCATCGCGTTCGGCGCGCCGGTCGTGGCCGACGCGCGGGGGGCGGCGAAGATCGACACCACGCTCGCGGGGGCGTTCGTCTCTGGCGGTTCCGGCGTCGTCGAGCTCTACTCCGGCGCGACGCAGGTGTTCACGACACAAGTCTGGTTCAGCAGCTGCGCCTCGGGAGTCGCGGTCAAGGGAAGCCTGAGCGCCGATGCGATCTGCCCGACGCGCTACCTCACGCCCATGGGCGATGAGCGGGCGACGACCCGACACGTCCACGGGACCCTCACCGGGTTCGTGCCCGCTGAGTCCTACAGCCTCGCTTTCCGCGAGTCCTCGCCCCCGACAACGATCACAGCGGTCGCCGACGCCACCGGGGCGGTGCAGCTGGACTTCATGAGCGACGCTCTGGAGGCGAGCCCCTACGCCGAAGTCTTCTCGACGAGCCAGGCGCAGCGGCTGGACTGGGCCAATGTCGTCGCGACCAACACCTGTCCCGCCCTGCGCAACTCGTTTCCGGCTTCACCGACCGCGACGGACATCCAAGGCGACGGACTATCGGACCTCCTGGCGATCGACTTCAGCGGACGGCTGCTCTACTACGAGAACGACTCCTGGCTAAGACTGAGCGGTCTCCCCTTCACCACCCCTCTGGTCATCGGATCGGGATGGGGGCCGCAGTACGGCATCCGCATGCAGACGGAGGGCGACCTCACGGGAGACGGGTACGCGGATCTCGTCGCGATCCGCTCCGACGGGTCGCTGGTCGCGTACTACAACAACATCAAGTCCAATCCGGGCAACATGCCGTTCACCTCGGGCACGATCATCGGCAGCGGCTGGCAGCCGTTCACGGCGATCACCCTCGGTGACGTCAACGACGACGGCTTAGCCGACCTCATCGCCCGCAAGTCTGACGGCACTGTGTGGCTGTACCTCAATCACTTCCGCACCAACCCCGGCCATCTGCCGTTCTCGTCGGGCGTGCCGCTGACGATCCCTGGACTCGGGAGCACCGACACCTTCGTCGCGGCCGACGTGAACAGGGACGGCTTCGCCGACATCGTGAGCTCGGCCGGCTGGACGAGCCTCAACCGTGCCGGTGCGGGTAGTCCTCAGATGTTCATCGACGCCAAGGGGCCGCAGGGTGACATCGTGAAGAACCTCCCCACGTACGACCCTCGGGCCGGATGGGCCGCCGGACGGTACAACTCCTGGGACATCTTCACGGGAATGGTGATCGCCAACCCGAACGGCGACGGCTCTCTGGTCTATGTGGAGGGCTTGACCGGGCCGGGGAACGCGAAGGTGATCGGCTCGGGTTGGCAGACGATTCGGCAGATCATCTCGTGACGTACCTGAGAAGGTTGCGCCTGAGGGTGGCTGTTGTCGTGAGTCTGGCTCTCGCCGCAGCGCTGGGGACCACCGTCGCTCCCGTGGCCGCCGCGACGACGATCGAGGCGAGCAACATTGCGGCGACCGTCGACTGCGCCTCGCTTCAGAACGGGTACTACCGGTCGATGCACGTGACCGGTTCTCTGACCGGGTTGACGCCGGGGGGCCAGTACAGCGTCGCGATGAGGACCTTCGCCGGGGCGACACAACCGATCACTGCCGACGCGGACGGAGCGGCAGCGATCGACATTCCGGTCACAGGGGCGATCGTGGCGGGCAGGTTGTACAACATCAGCGCGACGACGACCACGGCGCTCGTATGGACCGACCTCGCTCCGACCAGCGCGTGCGCCTCGGGCGTGTCCGCTGCCGGACAGCTCACGGCGGACATGGTCTGCGCTACGCGATTCCTCTCCGACTCCGGACTACTCGACGATTCGTCGTTCCGGGTGCATGGTGCACTCACCGGATTCGTCCCCGGAACGACCTATTGGTTGTCCATCAGCGGCACGTCGCCGTTCCAGACCTCCGCCGTCGCCGATACGAGTGGTGCGCTGGCGTTCGACTTCGTGGCCGGCGGCGACCTCGCTTCCCTGACAGCGCAGATCACGACGTCCAGCCAAGGGTCACCGGTCGCGCAGGAGACCTTCGCTCCTGCCGACCCCTGCCCTGCCCTGGTTCGGGCCCCCAAACCGGCGAGGCTATCCCACGACGGCGACGTCGACGGTGACGGACTGGGGGACCTCCTCGCGGTCGACAAGAGCGGCCGCCTGGTCTTCTACAAGAACGCGTACCGCACCAACCCGGGTGGCCTCCCATTCACGAGCGGCACCGTGATCGGCTCGGGTTGGTCGTACGATCAAGGAACCAGCCCGATGGCGATGGGCGACCTCACCGGCGATGGCTATGCCGAAGTGCTGGCCCGGCGCCAGGACGGGACGCTTGTGGCCTACTACAACAACATGGGCTCCAATCCCGGCCACGTCCCGTACACCTCCGGGACCGTGGTCGGCAGCGGCTGGAACGCGTTCTGGCCGATCACGTTGGCGGATGTCAACGGCGACGGCTACGCCGACATCGTCGCGGAGAACTACAACGGGACGATGTGGCTGTATCTCAACCACTTCGCCACGAATCCCGGCCACGTCCCCTTCACAACCGGGGTTCAACTGCCGGCAGCCGGCGTCCAGAACCTGGACGGCTTCCAAGCGGGCGACCTCAACGGCGACGGCTATGCCGACTTGTACTATCCCGCGCACTGGTTCGACCCGAACCGGACATCCGCGGGCGGTTCGCCCTTCTCGCAGAGCGTCCCGACGACGTCCGAGGCCTTCGCCGCCGAGGCGGGCTGGACGCTCGGCGACTACGATGGCTCGGGCAAAGACACGATGTTGGTGGCGAACCCGTTCGGCGACGGTACGTTGCGTGCAGTGAAGACACCGATCGAGAGCCCCTCGCAGAACTCGAAGGTGATCGGTTCAGGCTGGCAGGCGATCTACCAGCTCATCCCTTGACGCCGCTCACGCGAAGCCGGGCGAACCGGTAGCCGACTCCGATGACGAGCACGGCGACTCCCGCGACGATCGACCAGACGGGCAGTGCGACCACCAGCACGAGGCATCCGATGGCGCCCGCCACCGACAGCATCCGCGGGTATCTCCTGTCGGCCCGCTGCTGCGTCCATGCGGAGACGTTCGCGATGAAGTAATAAAGGAGTACGCCGAACGACGAGAAGCCGATCGCGCCCCGGAGGTCCGTCACGGCGACGAGCACGCAGACGATCAGCCCAAGCGCGAGCTCAGCTCGGTACGGGACATGGAGGCGGGGGTGCACGGCCGCGAACCACGAGGGGAGGTCGCGGTTGCGCGCCATGGCGAGGCTCGTCCTCCCGATGCCCGCGATCATCGCCAGCAGGGCTCCGAGCGCCGCGGTCGCCGCGCCGATCCGGACGACCACCCCGGGCCAGTCGGCTCCCGTCGTCGCGGCCACGTCGCTCAGCGGTGCCGCCGCCGACGCGAGACCGGAGGGGCCGAGCGCGTGGAGGGCGGACACGGCGACCAGCGCGTAGACCACCAGTGCGATCGAGAGGGCGACGGTGATGGCGCGGGGGATCGTGCGAGCCGGGTCGACGACCTCCTCGCCCATGGTCGCGACGCGGGCATAGCCGGCGAACGCGAAGAACAGGAAGCCCGCCGCCTGAAGCACGCCGTAGACGGACACGGGGGCGCCGGGCTCAGCGGCGCTCGCCGCAGTGTGGGTGAAGCCGATGACGATGGCGACCGTCAGCGCGATCAACGAGACGGCGACCAGGATTCGGGTGAGCAGAGCTGTTCGTGTGATGCCGAGCGTGTTCACGATGGTGAGGAGGACCACCGCCACGATGGCCACGGGCTTCACCCAGGCGGTCGGCACCGCGTAGGTCGCGAACGTGATCGCCATGGCCGCCGAGCTCGCGGTCTTGCCGACGACGAAAGACCAGCCGGCGAAGAAGCCGGGCCACTCGCCGAGGCGTTCCCGACCGTAGACGTAGGAGCCACCCGAGGTCGGGTACTGCGCGGCGAGCTGCGCTGAGGAGGTCGCATTGCAGAACGCGATGAATCCGGCGATGACGAGACCGACGAGCAGGCCGACACCGGCAGCGGCAGCAGCGGGTGCGAAGGAGGCGAAGATCCCTGCGCCGATCATCGAGCCGAGACCGATCACGACCGCATCGCCGAGGTTCAGGCGCCGCGCCAGCGCACCGGGCGACGGGTTCGGGGAGGCTGTCACGGGCGCAAGCATAGTGAGCCCGAGCGGCGGGAAATCTGTCGTCGAAACTACACAGTCCAGACTGAACAGTTAGGCTGTCGATATGCCCGATCCATCGCCGTCCTCCGTTCGTGCCGCTCTCGACCTCCGGGTCGCGTTCGCCCGGCTCCGGCGCCGCCTCCGCGAGGTCGCGACCGAGCCCGCCGGACTCAGCGCGCAGCAGTCGTCGGCGCTCGCGCGCATCGGCAAGGGCGAGGGCAGCACGGCCTCACGGCTGGCCGAGCTCGAAGGGGTGCGCCCGCAGTCGATGGCGACGACGATCGCGTCGCTCGAGGAGCTCGGCCTCGTCTCGCGCACCCCCGATCCGACCGACGGTCGACGGCAGCTCGTCGCGCTCACGGAGGCAGGGCGCAGCGCCGAGAGCGGCAACCTCGACGCCCGCAGGGAGTGGCTCGCGCACGCGATGGAGGACCTGCTGACCGAAGACGAGCGGCAGACCATCCTGGCGGCGACCGCCCTGATCGACAAGCTGGTGCGCGCGTGATCGACCTGATCGCCGCCAAGCCGGGTCCGGCCGATCGCTTCGACCGCCGGCTGCTGGCGCCGATGATGATCGGCGCGGTGCTGAACCCGATCAACTCGTCGATCATCGCGGTCGCGCTGGTTCCGATCGCGACGGCGCTCGGAGCACCGGCCTCAGAGACGGCCTGGCTGGTGTCCTCCCTCTATCTCGCGACCTCCATCGGCCAGCCGCTCGTCGGTCGGCTGGTCGACATGTTCGGGCCGCGGCGGCTCTCGATCGCCGGTGCGATCCTCACCGGGCTGGCTGGCGTGATCGGTGTGCTCGCCCCGAACATCGCGGTGCTCGTCGTCGCGCGCGTGATCCTGGGCTTCGGAACCTGTGCCGGTTATCCCGCCGCCATGTACCTGATCCGCAGCGAAGCGACGCGCACGGGGATGCGGAGCCCTGCCGGTGTTCTGACGGCGCTCTCGGTGACGACCCAAACGATCGCCGTCATCGGCCCGACCCTCGGCGGCCTGCTCATCCAGTTCGGCGGGTGGAGGGCGACTTTCGCCGTCAACATCCCGCTGGCGCTCGCGTCGCTCGTGCTCACGCTGCTGTTCCTACCGCGCCGGACCGCCCTCGACGCGACGCGTCCGACGCGCGGACGGCTGGACTTCCTGGGGGTCGGGCTGTTCGCCGCGACGCTGGTCTCCCTGCTCCTCTTCCTCATGAACATCCACCTGGCGCAGCTCTGGCTGCTCGGACTCGCTGCGGTCTTCGGAGCGGGGTTCGCGCTGTGGGAGCTGCATCGGCCCGATCCGTTCATCGACGTACGGGTGTTCGCCGGCAACGTGCCGCTGCTCGTCACATACGCGCGATCCGTGCTCGCCGCGACGGTGAGCTACTGCTACCTCTACGGCTTCACGCAGTGGCTGGAGGGCGGCCGCGGGCTCTCGCCTGCACTGGCCGGGCTCGTGCTGCTGCCGACGTTCGGCGTCGGCATCGTCGTGGCCTCGGTCTTCGGGCGTCGGCCGGAGATCCGCTGGAAGCTCATCGTCGGAGCGCTCGGGCAGGTCGTGATGGCGGTGCTGCTGCTCTTCGTCGGCGCGGAGGCTGCGCTCTGGGCGCTCCTGCTCATCGCGGTGGTGGTCGGCGTCCCGCAGGGCATCGTGAGCCTGGCGATCCAGAACACGCTCTTCCACCAGGCAGACCCGGCGCGGATGGGCGCCACCTCCGGGCTGCTGCGCACGTTCATGTACCTCGGGGCCATGCTCGCCTCCGCTGCAACCGGGGCGTTCTTCCACACGACAGCGAACACCGCCGGCCTCCACGACCTGGCGTGGTTCATGCTCGCCGCAGCCGTGCTCTTCCTCGTGATCACTCTCGTCGACCGTTCGCTGCGGCGGGTGGATCGACTCGCCACCGGCCAAGAGGATTGACAGGACCCTGGGCAGCCCAGCGCAATAGAATCTTCGCGTGTCCGAGGACGTCCCGGTGCTGAGCGATTCGCTCATCGAGGTGTTCGCGAGCGGGAGCTGGATCTTCCTGCCCGCCGCTCCCGCGCGAGGTCTCGCGGCCGAACTGGAGGCCGAGATCCTCGACGAACAGTTCTCGTGGTGCGAGAACCCGCACCTCGGCGAGGGTGCAGGCCTGTTGGTTCTCACCTCGGCGATGAACGGCTGGATGCTGCTGCACGGCGCGAACGAGACGGTCGGCTGGGCTGCCGGCCTGCTCAGCGAGCAACGAGACGTCTATCGCGCGACCATCGACGTGCGACTTCCCGCCATGAGCTGGGCCTTCCTCGAACGCGGTGCGCCCACCCGCTCCGTCTCGGTCGAACTCGGCGATGACGGCGACCTGATCACGCGCACTTCCGGCCACCCGCTTCCGTTCGAGGCCGATGGCATCGACGTCCCGAACACCGGAACCGGACTCGACGTGTTCTTCTACCCTGTCGCGCTACTCGCTGAGCACGGCGTCACCCTGCACGATCTGGAGGCCGCACTGGACCGGCCGAGCGTCACGCTCCGGGTGCGATGACGCGGTAACGCACCAGGACGACGCCGGAGGCGAAGGCGTACTCCTCCTGCAGCTCCAGCCGCAGCATCAGGTCCGTCGGCAGGGCCGGGGTGCCGCCGCCGACGGAGACCGGGACGAGGAGCAGGGCGACCTCGTCGACCAGTCCGGCACGGAAGGCCTCGGCCGCCAATGTCGGGCCGCCGATGGAGACATCGCCTGGCGCTGAGGCGACCAGCGCGGGCACCGCTGCCGGATCGAAGGCGGACTCGATGCGTGTGCGCGGGGTCGTCACACCGGTCAGTGTCGACGAGTAGACGACTTTGTCGGCGGCGCGCCAGATGTCCGCGTACTCGCGCATCACCGACGGCACGTCCTCACCGCCGTTCTCCAGTCCGATGTCCTGCCAGACGCGCATCGTCTCGAACATGCGGCGCCCGTAGAGGTAGGTGGACACGTCACGCTCGCGAGCGTTGACGACGGCGTGGACCTCCTCGTCGGGCGCCGCCCAGTCGAAGGAGCCGGTGGTATCGGCGGTGTAACCGTCGAGCGAGGCGATCGCCGAGAACACGAGAGACATGCCGCGACTCTAGGCCTCGGCGCGTCGTGGGAACAGGGCCAGCGCAGGCAGTCGATCAGTGGGGGAGGAGCGCAGCCAGCGCGCGCAGTTCGTCGCCGAAGATCAGCGGCACGACGATGTCGAGCGCGAAGCCGATCACGAAGGCGAGGACTGCGGCGCCGGCCGCGAGGACGACCAGCGTCGCGAACAGCCTGAGGTAGACGTTCTCCGCCACCGTCGTGAGCGCCCCCCGGGCTCGCGACAGTTCCCCCGGGTGGCGGTGCTCCAGCGTGGTCATCTCGTTCCCCTCCGTGGCCAACCCCTCGGCCACGACCTCCAGTCAAGCCGGGACGGTGCGTCGGGACATCGGCCGGTGGTCGGCTCATGGTCATCCCGAGGGATGACCCGCCCCCGGTCGATGGAGGACCGAAGGGGGACTCAGTGCGCGAGCAGGGACTCGACCACTGTGCAGCCGGTGCCCTGGTCGGGCGACGGAGGCACGGCGTCGGTGGCGGAGGCCAGCCGGCGCGAGAGCTGCTCGCGTCGCCCTTCGAGAGCGGCGATCGCGGCGTCCAGCTCGGCTATCCCGTCGGCGTACGCGACGACGGAGGCCGGGCACTCGTCGCTGCGGGCGTGACCGGAGCCGAGACACGCGATGAACGGCGCCGCTTTCCTGGGCGGGATCCCGACGGCGGCGAGCTCGCGGATCTCCCGCGCCGCCCGCAGCTGGCCGTCGTCGTAGTCGCGGTAGCCGTTGGCCAGACGCTGCGGGGCCAGCAGTCCGAGACGCTCGTAGTAGCGCACGGCCTTCACCGTCACGCCGGCCCTGTCGGCCAGCTCGCTGATCTGCATCGGACGTACCTCCACGGCGGCGCCATCACGCCGCTCCGCGGCAAGCGTAGCCCCTGACCCGTGGGGCAGGGTCAAGCTGCCCGAAAGACGGGCGGGTCGACCAGCGGATCACTCCGCGCGCGAGAACTCCGACGCCCTGGCGACCTGCTCGGGCGTCAGGGCGACACCGGTGTAGCGCTCGAACTGGCGGGCGGCCTGGAGCGCGACGACCTCGGCGCCGGTGATGAGGCGCTTGCCCGCCGCGCGGCCCGCCGCGATCAGCGGCGTCTCCGCCGGAAACGCGACCACGTCGAAGACGACGGACGCGCGCTCGATGAAGGTGTCGTCGAACGCGAGTGCGTCCGCCTCCGCGCCGCTCATCCCGAGCGGGGTCACGTTGACGATCACGTCGTAATCGGGGTCCGGCTCCTGGGCCGTCCACGCATAGCCGTACTTGTCCGCGAGTGTCGAGCCCGCCCGCTCGTTGCGGGCGAGCACGGTCAGGTCGTCGAAGCCCGCACCGCGGAACGCCGCGACGACCGCTTTCGCCATGCCGCCGGAACCGCGCACGAGCACGCGCGACGTCGGGTCGACTGCGTGCTCGTCGAGCAGCTGGGCCACTGCTTCGTAATCGGTGTTGGAGGCCGTGAGCAGCCCGTCTTCATTGACGACCGTGTTCACCGACTCGATCGCCAGCGCCGACGGCTCGAGGTTGTCGACGAGCGGGATGATCGCCTCCTTGAACGGCATCGACACCGAGCAACCGCGCAGGCCGAGCGCTCGGATCCCGCGGACAGCGCCCTCCAGGTCGTCCGTGGTGAACGCCTTGTAGACGAAGTTCAGTCCGAGCTCGTCGTAGAGGAAGTTGTGGAACCGCGTCCCGAGGTTGCTGGGTCGGCCGGAAAGGGAGATGCAGACCTGCATGTCCTTGTTCAGGATGGGCATGGATCCATTGTGACAGGGGGCCGGGCGGGCGGAGGCTGCCTCCCTGAACGCACTCGAAGCAACGCTGGCCCAACCGTTACGTTCACAACTTGACTACAACTCAGCGATCATTCACGCTTATCGCTATGACCGCCACTCCGGGTCTTCCCCCGCGTGGCGCACGCAATCCCGGGTCTCAGGGCGCACTCAGGCACCTGAATCAGGAGCGGCTCGTCGAGTTCCTGCTCGCCACCGGCCCGTCCACCCAGGCTGAGCTGGCGCGCGGGACGGGCCTGTCCACCGCCACCGTGTCCAACATCGTCCGCGACATGACGACCAAGGGCGTCGTGGAGACCTCTCCGGTGACCTCCAGCGGCCGGCGCGCACTGCTGGTGCAGTTGACCGACACGGGCGACATCGCCGTGGGCGTCGACTTCGGGCGCCGGCACGTGCGGATCGTCCTCTGCACCCTCGGCTACGAGGTCATCGCGGAGGAGGAGGTGCCGCTTCCGCTGGGCTACGACGTCGCCGGTGCGGTGCGGGAGGCCGCAGAGCTGCTCGACCGGATGCTCGCCGCGGGAGCACACGACCGTCAGGCGGTCCTCGCCGTCGGGATCGGGATCCCCGGTCCGATCGACCGGCGCACCGGGACCGTGCTGCAGGGCGCCATCCTCCCGGAATGGGTGGGTGTTCGCCTGCGTGACCTCGAGGACGTGTTCCGATTTCCGGTCGTCCTCGACAACGACGCGAACCTCGGCGCTCTCGCAGAGGTGACGTGGGGCGCGAATCGTGGGGTGCGCAACCTCATCTTCGTCAAGATCGGCACGGGCATCGGCGCCGGCCTGATCCTCAACGGGCTGCCGTACTACGGCTTCCTCGGGATCACGGGCGAGCTGGGCCACACGCCCGTCACCGAGCAGGGCGTCATCTGCCGCTGCGGCAACCGGGGCTGCCTGGAGACGATCGCGTCGACCAGCGTGATGATCGAGACGCTCGGGCACGGCGTGAACGCACCCGTCAGCACTGCGGACATCCTCAAGCGCGGACGTGAACGCGACCCGGCGGTACTCCGCGTGGTGAGCGACGCCGGAGTCGCGATCGGCCAGGCGATCGGCAACATCGCCAACGTCATCAACCCCGAGCTCGTGCTGATCGGCGGACCGCTGGTCGGCCTCGGGGATGCTCTCCTGGATCCGATCAGGCGCGGCATCCAGCACAACGCCATCCCCGTCATCGCCGACACGACGGCGGTGCGCGTCTCGTCGCTCGGCGACCGCGCGGAATCCCTCGGTGCGGCGGCCCTGGTCATCCAGGGCGCGCTCGCCGGCAACGAGTAGGGCGCCCCGCCGAGCGTCGGCTACAGTTCGTCGCTGATATGTGAGGGTCGATATTTTGCTGTAGGCTGCTGACGGTCGCATCCGGTGGGCCACTGGCCGCCATCGGTGTACCGTGCGGTCTGCCGACCGTTACCGATCTGTTGTCTTCACTATTTGACGCCAATACTGAACTTAGCGTTTACTACTTAGGCGCATGCATACAACGTGCACGCGCCAGCTCACCCCGATCAGCACACCAAGGAGCGACGATGCCGTCGGACG
Source organism: Leifsonia sp. PARNA 1/14 (assembly GCF_055720965.1). Lineage (NCBI taxonomy): Bacteria > Bacillati > Actinomycetota > Actinomycetes > Micrococcales > Microbacteriaceae > Leifsonia > Leifsonia sp. PARNA 1/14. The sequence goes on along the minus strand of NZ_JBVQSP010000002.1, from coordinate 433,997 downwards.
CAGTCATCCTGGAGATGCGCGACATCACCAAAGAGTTCCCCGGCGTGAAGGCGCTCGAGAATGTCTCCCTCACCGTCCACGCGAACGAGATCCACGCGATCTGCGGCGAGAACGGCGCAGGCAAATCCACGCTGATGAAGGTCCTGTCGGGTGTCTACCCGTACGGGACATACAGCGGAGACATCGTCTATCAGGGCGAGGTCATGCGTTTCCGCGACATCAAGTCGTCCGAGCAGCAGGGCATCGTGATCATCCACCAGGAGCTTGCGCTGATCCCCGAGCTCTCGATCACCGAGAACATCTTCCTCGGCAACGAGCCGGGTCGTGGAGGCGTCATCAACTGGGGCGACGCGAAGAGCCGCGCCGTCGAGCTGCTCGCCCGCGTCGGCCTGAGCGACGACCCCGACACCCAGATCAAGAACATCGGCGTCGGCAAGCAGCAGCTGGTCGAGATCGCCAAGGCCCTCAACAAGGACGTCAAGCTCCTCATCCTCGACGAGCCCACGGCCGCCCTCAACGAGGCGGAGTCCGCGCACCTCCTGGATCTGATCGTCGGCCTGAAGCACAAGGGCGTCAGCTCCATCATCATCAGCCACAAGCTCAACGAGATCGAGAAGGTCGCCGACGAGATCACGATCATCCGTGACGGCCGCGCGATCGAGACCCTCGACGTCAAGGGCGACGGCGTCGACGAAGACCGCATCATCCGCGGGATGGTCGGCCGTACGCTCGAGAGCCGCTTCCCGGAGCGCACGCCGAACATCGGCGAGACCCTCTTCGAGGTGCGCAACTGGGTCGTCCAGCACCCGCAGATCGCCGACCGCCTCGTGGTCAAGAACTCGAGCTTCACCGTGCGCCGCGGCGAGATCGTCGGTTTCGCCGGCCTGATGGGCGCCGGCCGCACCGAGCTCGCGATGAGCGTGTTCGGCCGGTCGTACGGCACGTTCGTCTCCGGCGAGGTCTACAAGGACGGCAAGGAGATCCAGGTCCGCAACGTCTCCGAGGCGATCGACAACGGTCTCGCCTACGTGAGCGAGGACCGCAAGGTGCTCGGCCTGAACCTCCTCGACGACATCAAGCAGTCGATCGTCGCGGCCAAGCTGAAGAAGATCGCGAAGCGCGGCGTCGTCGACGACCAGCAGGAGTACGCGGTCGCCGAGGAGTACCGCAAGAGCCTGCGGATCAAGACGCCCGACGTCGACCGCGGCGTCGCGACCCTCTCCGGCGGCAACCAGCAGAAGGTCGTCCTCGCCCGGTGGATGTTCACGGACCCGGACATCCTGATCCTCGACGAGCCCACCCGAGGCATCGACGTCGGCGCCAAGTACGAGATCTACGGCATCATCCAGGCGCTCGCAGCCCAGGGGAAGGGCGTCATCGTCATCTCCTCCGAGTTGCCGGAGCTCCTCGGCATCTCGGACCGCATCTACACGATCTTCGAGGGCCAGATCACCAACGAGCTTCCGATCGCGGAGGCGACCCCCGAAACGCTCCTCAAGAGCATGACCTCCGCCAAGAAGAGCCCCGCCACGAAGGGTAGTTCCCGATAATGACCACTCAGATCGCAGAGAAGAAGAAGTCCGGGGGGATCCGCGACCTCGGCAAGATGTTCGGCGGCGGCCAGTCCACCGGACGGCAGTTCGGCATCCTGGGTGCCCTCGTCGTCATCATCGTGCTGTTCGAGATCCTCACCGGCGGCAAAACGCTCGAGTCGGTGAACCTGATCAACCTGGTCAACCAGAACGTCTACGTGCTGGTGCTTGCGATCGGCATGGTCATGGTGATCATCGCCGGGCACATCGACCTGTCGGTCGGTTCGGTGGCCGCCCTGGTCGGCATCATCGTCGCCAAGTCGATGACCGAGTGGCACTTCCCGTGGCCGGTCGCCATCATCCTCGGCCTGCTGGTCGGCGTCGTGATCGGCGCCTGGCAGGGCTGGTGGGTCGCCTACGTCGGGGTCCCGGCCTTCATCGTGACCCTGGCCGGAATGCTCATCTTCCGCGGCCTCAACCAGCTGATCGGAAACGCGAACACCATCCCGGTTCCGGACGCCTACACCTTCATCGGGGGAGGGTTCCTGCCCGAGTGGGGCCCGGACACCGGCTTCAACAACTCGACGCTTCTGCTCGGCCTGATCATCGCGGTCGTCATCGCCCTGCTCGAGGTCCGCACCCGTCGCAACCAGAGCAAGATGGGCTCCGAGAAGGCGCCGCTCTGGGTCAGCGTCTTCAAGGTCATCGTGCTCGACGCCGTCGTGCTCTACGCGACCTTCCTGTTCGCGGGCGGCCGCGTCGGCACCTCGTTCCCGGTCTCGGGCATCATCCTCGGCGTGCTGATCATCCTCTACTCGTTCGTCACGCGGAACACGATCTTCGGCCGCCACATCTACGCGGTCGGCGGCAACTCGCACGCCGCTGAGCTCTCCGGCGTGAAGATCCGTCGCGTCAACTTCTACGTGATGATGAACATGTCGGTGCTCGCCGCGCTGGCCGGCATGATCGCGGTCGCGCGGTCGGTCTCCTCCGGCCCGCAGGACGGCCTCGGCTGGGAGCTCGACGCGATCGCCGCCGTGTTCATCGGTGGTGCCGCGGTCTCCGGAGGCATCGGAACCGTCGCCGGCTCGATCGTCGGTGGTCTGGTCATCGCCGTCCTCAACAACGGCCTCCAGCTGCTCGGCGTCACCAGCGACAAGGTGCAGATCATCAAGGGCCTCGTCCTCCTCATCGCCGTCGGCATCGACGTCTACTCGCACCGCCGTGGAGGCCCGTCGTTGATCGGCAGACTCTTCGGCGGCGGCCGCAAGCGGGAGTCCGGTCTGGACGCCGCCGGTGCGGACCAGCCCGCCGTCGTCCCCACGTCGGACAGCGCCGAGGACTCCTCGCGCTCCCTGACCTCCTGACCTGCAGTTCATTACCCGATTACCCCTGCACCATCCAACACAGAGAAAGAGAACGCAATGCGCAAATTCGCACTCGCGACAGTGGCTGTCGCTGCTGCCGCCGCGCTCGCCCTGTCGGGCTGCTCGAGCCGTGACGGCTCGTCCGGCTCGTCGACGGCGTCCGGTTTCGCCAAGGACGCGACGATCGGTGTCGCCCTCCCGACCAAGACGTCGGAGAACTGGGTGCTCGCCGGTGGCCTGTTCACCGACGGCCTGAAGGAGGCCGGTTTCAAGGGCGACGTGCAGTACGCCGGTGGCTCCGGTGTCTCCGACCAGCAGTCGCAGATCCAGTCGATGATCACCAACGGCGCCAAGGTCATCATCATCGGTGCCGTCGACGGCGGCCAGCTGACCGCGCAGGCCAAGGCCGCGCACGACGCCGGCGCCACGGTCATCGCCTACGACCGCCTCATCCTCAACTCGAAGGACGTCGACTACTACGTCGCGTACGACAACGAGAAGGTCGGCGAGCTGCAGGGTCAGGCCCTGCTCGACGGCATGAAGGCCAAGTACCCGGGCAAGACCAAGTACAACATCGAGCTGTTCTCGGGCTCGCCCGACGACGCCAACTCGAAGGTCTTCTTCGACGGCGCCATGAAGGTCCTCAAGCCGAAGATCGACGACGGCACGCTGACGGTCGTCTCCAAGCAGACCGAGCTCAAGGCCACCGCCACGCAGGGCTGGCTGCCGCAGAACGCGCAGACCCGTATGGACACCCTGCTCGCCGGCAACTACGGCTCGGCCGAGCTCGACGGCGTCCTCTCGCCGAACGACACCCTGGCCCGCGCCATCATCACCTCGGTGAAGGGTGCAGGCAAGCCGGTCCCGATCGTCACCGGTCAGGACTCGGAGGCCGAGTCGGTCAAGTCCATCATGGCGGGCGAGCAGTACTCGACCATCAACAAGGACACCCGCAACCTGGTCAAGCAGGCCATCGACATGGTCAAGGACCTGCAGGCAGGCAAGAAGCCGGCGACGAACGACGACAAGTCGTACGACAACGGCGTCAAGGTCGTCCCGGCCTACCTCCTCAAGCCGGTCATCGTGACCAAGGAGAACGCGGCGGAGGCGTACGCCAACGACCCGACCCTGGAGCCGCTGACCAAGTAATCAGCGTCTGAACGAGGCAGAAGGCCGGTCCCCCCTGGGACCGGCCTTCTGTCGTCCCCCCTGGACATTCCCCCTGGCCGAGCGTGTCTCCAGGCTAGGACCGGTGCGGAGGGGTGGCATCCGGGCTGTCACGGATATGCCGGGGCCGTGGTGCCACGGGTCCGTCAGAGCTCGGCGAGGACTTCTCCGATGCGGGTCACGTAGTCGTCGATGAGCGTGACAGCGGTCGCGCCGTCGCGTTTCGCGGTGGCCTCGCGCAGTTCGCGGGTGAAGCGGGCGACCGCCAGCGGGTCGAGCCGGCCGTGCAGCTTGCGGCCCAGGCGGCGTACCTGGGGGAGGACGTTGCCGAGCGCGCGGATGCGGACGTTGTTGCCCTCGATGCGCGCGAACGCGACGACGAGGTGCTCGAAGATCGTGACGAAGCGGACGGCGTCGTCGTTCGTCGCGGCCTCCACGAGGTCGGTCTGGATGTCGCCGACGAGGTCGTCGTCTCCGTCGTCCCACACAGCGATGCCGCGGAGGGCCGCACCGGCCCAGAGGTCGCCGGCCACTTGGACCGATTCGAGCACGCCGACGGTGTCGAAAGCGGCGACGCGCGTGAACCGGTTGCGCTCCATCTCGACCAGACCCTGCTCGGCGAGTCGGTCGAGCGCGTGACGGATGGGAGTGCGCGAGATGCCGAGCCACTCGACCAGGTCGGAGTCGCGGAGCCGCTCGGCCGGCTCGAGTGTGCCGTCCATGATGGCGGCCTCGATTCTCACATAGGCCTCGTCGGACAGCGAGATGCGGGCGACGTGATCGGTGGGCATCGGCATGGGGTCGGGTCTCCTCGGGGAAGGATCGGGGGTGGAACGATCGGTTTGCTCAGTTCTGATTCCTCTTGCTAAACTTCAAATATACCAGATCAAACACTGAGTTCATGAAACGAGCCTCTATGACCCTCGACGAACTCCGCGCGCGGTTCCCCTCGCTCGCGGCAGACAGGCGCCTCCTGCGAAACGATGTCTACGCGATCCTTCTGGCGGGCATCATCGCCGGCGACCTGGCTCCCGGCGAACGCCTCAAAGACGCCGAGCTGACCGAGGCTCTGCGCGTCTCGCGAACCCCGGTGCGAGAGGCGGTGAGCCGCCTCTCTCAGGTCGGCCTCATCCACACTGCGCCGAACCGCTACACGCTGGTGGCGCCCCTGGACGACGGGGAGATCCGCAGCGTGATCGGTGTGCTGGGACTGTTGCTGCCCGCGGCCATCCGGATGTCGCTCGACGAACTCGACGTCGACACCGAGCTCGAGCTGACGGTGATCGCCGAACGGCTCGAGCGGGAGTCGTCCACATCGACGATCGACTCGCTTCAGCGCGCGACGAGCGCGTTCCTCGGTGGCATCCACGACCGCGTGCTCGCGGAGACGATCGAGGCGCTGCTTCCGCGGTTCATCCGCTACGTCGCGCTGTCCGAGGTCGGCGCCGCTGCCGCATCCCGCGAGCGGGTGCTCGCTTTCGCACGTGCCCTCGCGGCCTCCGACCATTCGGCGATCGAGCTGATGGAGCGGATCCTCGGCGACCTCCTCGCGACCCTCACGCCGAGCGCCGGCGGAGCCGGCTGAGCACGCTCGCCGGAAAGACGAGCAGCAGCAGCACGAGAACAACGAGGATCCCCGCCCCGGCGACCAGGGCTGCCACCAGGCCGAGCGTCACATCGAAGACGAAGAAGACGACTCCGGATGTGAGCAAGGCGACCAACGCGATCGTGATGCGTAACAATCGGTTGGCGATGGAGACCGACTGGACCTTCTCGTGGTGACGGAAGAGCTGGCGGTGCAGGGCGACCGGCGCGAGGCCGAGCGCCGTGCAGCCCGCGGCGAGCATCACGAGGACGAGATAGAAGCCGACCTGGAACGAAGACAGCGCTCCGAAACGCTGCTGGAAGGCGATGGCGAGCAGGAAGCCGCTGATGAGCTGCGTGCCGGTCTGCGTGACGCGCAGTTCCTGCAGGATCTCGCTCCAGTTGCGATCCGCCCGCTGTTCCTCGGACTCCGGGCGGCCGTCGGCGGGGTCGACGTCGTCTCTCTCGGGCATCTCGCTCACTGCCCCATGGTCGCCCTCGAAGGCGAGGGGCGCAATGTGCGCGCTCCTCGCGCCGCGAGCGCTGCGCGGTAGAAGCGCACCAGCTCGGCCGCGCTGGGACGCTGTGCGGCCATCGTGGCGGTGTCCGATCGCCGCTTGGCCATGTGGTGGCGCCAGGACTCCGCGGCGCAGCGGTGGTCCCATCCGACGGCCGTCGCAGCCTCCAGGGTGCGGCACCAGCCGATCAGCTCACGACCCTCCGATCGGGGAGCCCAGGTGACGACTCGGAACCAGATGTCGGGGCGGTTCGGATCGCCGAACGCGAACCGGCGCACCACCGCGTACGGCGTGCCGAGTGCGCCCTGGCTGAGCAGCCACTCCGTCGGCTGCGCGTTCGCCACGGGGTGCCAGGATGCGCTCACGTCAGAACGTTAGGGAGAGCCGCCGACACCCGTCCCACCGGCGCTGCCGAATCAGGTCAGCAGCCGGATGAGGGCCGCGACCACGGCCGCGGCAGGTACCACGATGATGAACGGGACGCGCAGGGCGTAGAGGCCCGCGGCGATGGCGATCGCGGGGAGCCGGGCGTCCAGTTCGAGTGCTTGGCCGGCGCCGAGCGTCTGCACGCAGATCAGCGCCGCGAGCAGCGCCGCTGTGAGCAGATCGCTCGTGCGCGCGACCGTCGGGTGGTCGAGCGCCTTGGGCGGGACCAGCCAGCCTGCGGCCTTCAGGGCGAGCACGGCGATGGACCCGAGCAGGATGATGTTCCAGGTGGTCATGGCTCGACCTCCCGCTCCATCGGGATCGGGTCCGGGTGCTGACCGTCGTCGCGTCTGCCAAAGAGGTTGAACGCGCCGAAGACGATCGCGACCACCGCCGCAGCGAGCACCGGGAGGCCGGGCATGAGGAACGGAGTCAGCAGGGTGGCGACGAAGCCGGCGGCGACCGCGACGGCCTGCGTCTGGCGCGCGCGGAGCCGCGGCCAGAGAAGCCCGAGGAACGCCGCTGCGGCCGCCGCGTCCAGGCCGTACGCCTTGACGTCGCCGATCAGATTGCCGAGCAGGGCGCCGGCGAGAGTCATGAGATTCCAGCCGATGTACACGACGAGACCCGTCACCCAGAAGCCGATGCGCTGCGCGCGCGGCTCGGTCTGGGCCGTCGCGACGGCCGTCGACTCGTCGATGGTGAGCTGAGTCGCTGCTGTTCGCCTCCAGAAGCCCGGGCCGATGATGCGGGAGAGGCGGAGGGCGTAGAACGAGTTGCGGACGCCGAGGAGGGCAGCGCTCACGATCGCCGTGCCCCCGGCCGCGACGCCACCGGAGGCGAGGACCCCGATGAGCGCGAACTGGGACCCACCGCTGAACATCACCAGGCTGAGGACGCAGGCCTGCCACACGTCGAGCCCGGATACGGTCGCGAGCGCGCCGAAGGAGATGCCGTAGAGGGCGGTCGCTATGCCGACCGCCCAGCCGGAGCGCGCGGCCGCACGCTCCTGGGAGGTACGGGGGCTGGACACCCTGTCGAGGTTAGTCGGCCGCGCCCGCTCCCGCGCGGAAGAGTCGAGCGACCATGTCGTCCGCTGTGGAGTCGCCGAGCGTCCACGGCTGGAAGATGACGCGGTTGACGATCGGCGCGATCACGACGTCCATGACGTCGTCTTCGGTGACGGAGGTCTCGGGGTGACGCGCGATCAGCGCAGCGGCCTCCACCCGCCGGTTGCGCAGGCAGTCGGACGTGCGCTCTCCCGCTGCGCCGGCGCCGCCGCGCAGAAGCGCTGCGTTGACCGGTTTGCGGAAGTGCGTGACGATCCCGCTCGCCCAGTCGGTGAGGTCGTCGCGGAGGTCGCCGCGCTCGGCCAGGGGGCGGTCGGGGTCGAGGTGGTAGGTGGCGATGTCGTTGAGCAAGGTGGGGAGGTCGCCCCAGCGGCGGTAGATGCTGGTCGGGTTGACGCCCGCGCGTTCGGCGATCATCGGCACGGTGACGCGCTCGCTGCCCTTCTCTCTGACGAGCTCCTCGACGGCGGTGCGCACGCTGTGGATGACCGCGGCGCTGCGTCCGCCCGTCCGCTTCGACGGTGTGGTCGTTGTCATGGGAATAGCTTAAAGCAAATCTTGTTGCTTTTTGACAGATCCCACTTTATAGTCCATTAAAGCAATTTAATTTGCTTTTAGGAGGCTCAGATGTCCACTGCAGGAGACGCCTGCCCGACCGACGCCACGGGCGGAATCGCCGTCGTCGCCCGGGCCCAGGCCGCGGCTCGGCCAGCCCGGCTTCGCGCGGTCCGGCTCCGCCCGGTCGCCGCCTTCACCGGAACCGCGCTCGCGTTCGTGGCCGTAGCGCTGGCCGTCGGCGCGCCGAGCCCGCTCTTCGTGCTCTACCAGCAGGAGTGGGGCTTCCCGTCGTGGCTCCTGACCGTCGCGTTCGCCATCTACGCCGTCACGCTGCTGATCACGCTGCTCGTCGCCGGGTCGCTCTCCGACCACATCGGCCGACGCCCGGTGCTGATCGGCGCCCTCGTCCTCCAGGCCGCGGCCATGCTGATGTTCCTCTTCTCCAAGGACATCGGCGCGATCATCGCCGCCCGATCCGTTCAGGGTGTGGCGACCGGGGCGGCGATGAGCACCTTCACCGCGGCGCTCGTCGAACTCGCACCGGAGCGCCAGAAGAAGCTCGGAGCCACGATCGGGTCCACCGCCCCGGTCGGCGGCATCGCGCTCGGCGCCTTCTTCACCGGCCTTGCCGTGCAGTTCACCGCGCAGCCGACCACGCTCGTCTTCGTGACGCTCGCGCTGCTGTTCGTCGCCGGGATCGTCGTCGTGGTGGCGTCGCCCGAGACCGTCTCGCCGCGACCGGGCGCACTGCGGTCGCTCACGCCGCGTCTGTTCATCCCTCGGGCTGCGCGCGGGGAGTTCGTGGCGGCCCTGCCGCTGTTCATCGCGACCTGGATGCTCGCCGGGCTCTTCATCGGACTGTCGCCCTCCATCCTGCACGGCATCTTCCACCTCGACTCCGGACTGCTGAACGGCGCGATCGTGGCGGTTCCGCCCGCGGTCGGCGCCGTGGCCGGACTGCTGCTGACGCGAGCGCCGGCGCGCACGACCACGGTGTGGTCGATGGCGGCCGTCATGATCGGAGTCGCGATCGCCGCGGTCGGGATCGCCGGCGGTCTGCTCCCCGTGCTGTTCGCCGGCGCCGTCGTCGCGGGCGCGGGGTTCGGCGGTGGCTTCTCGGCGATGCTCCGGATCATCGCGCCGCTCGCCCCCAACGATCAGCGCGCCGAACTCTTCGCCGGGGTGTTCCTCGTCAGCTACCTGGCCTACGGAGTGCCCGCGCTCGCAGCCGGCGAACTGATCGGGGCGATCGGCCTCCTGCCGACCGCTCTGGGCTACGCGGCGGCCATCGCAGTGGCCGCGGCGGTCGCCATGGTGGTGCAGATCGTCCGCCTCGCCCGCTCGGCGCGAGCGATGGAGCCGGTCACGTCAGGTCGATGAGCACCTTGCCCACGATGCCGTCCTTCACGGCGTCGTGGGCCGCGGCCGTCTGTTCGAGCGTGAAACGCGTGATCGGGAGGCCGTGCTCCGCCCCGACGGGCAGGGCGCCGGCGGCGGCCGCCGCAGACACGGCGCGCACGGCGGCCTCCTTCGCCTCCGGCGTCACGGTGTAGGTCAGCAGGAACTGCCATCGCAGGTTCTTCTGCATCGACGGGCGGATCGGGATCGTGACTTCAGTCGATCCCGGCGCGTCCGCGTAGCTCGCGATCGTCGCATTGCGGCCGGCGACCCTCGTGTCGAGCTCGGCGTTGGCGCTGACGTTCACCTCCACCACGATGTCGATGCCGCGCGGCGCGAGCGCACCGATCGCCTCCGCCGTGTCGGGCTCGCGGTAGTTGACGACGTGGTGGGCGCCGGCGGCACGCGCGAACTCGGCCTTGTCGTGGCTGCTGACGGTCGCGATGACGGTCGCTCCGGCCCAGACGGCCAGCTGGATGGCGGCGTGACCGACAGCGCCGGCGCCGCCGGCGACCAGGACGGTCCGGCCCTCGAGGGCGCCCGGTGCCAGTTCGTCCGGAACCGACTCGGACGAGGTGAGCGCCCTGTGGGCCGTCAGGGCCGGGATCCCGAGCGACGCCCCGACGTCGAAGCCGACGCCGTCCGGGAGCGCCACGACCAGGTTCCGCGGGAGGACGACCAGCTCTTGGGCCGTGCCGTCCGGCCGCTGATAAGCGGCGTCCCACACCCACACCCGATCGCCGGGTGCGAGGTCGGTGACTCCGGGCCCGACCTCGTCGACGACCCCGGCGCCGTCCTGATTCGGCACCTGCGGGCGCGGGAGCTCGGACGGACCGGAACCCTGCCGGGCCTTCCAGTCGGTCGGATTGACGCCGGAGACGTGGATGCGCACGCGCACCTCGCCGTTTCCGGCATGCGGCTCGGGGCGCTCGCCGAGTTCGAGGACGTCGGAATCACCGGTGGACGCGTAGCTGACAGCCTTCATGCGACCAAGCCAACCACGCGGGAGGCCGCGCCGTCAGCCCGCTGTGCACGCTCCGGAGCTGATCGGCGTCGGCCCGACCGAGCCGAGCACCGGGCGCAGCTCGTCGAGCGTCAGCGCGTAGCCGGTCTCGGGGTCGACGGTCGACCGTGCGAAGACCACACCGACGACATCGCCGGTCTGATCGAGCAGCGGGCCACCGGAATTGCCGGGACGGATGGAGCCGCGGAGCGAATAGATCTGCCGCTCGACCACCCCGCTCTGGTAGATGTCGGTACCGCGGGCGGTGAGCTGGTCGCGCACGCGCTGCGGCGTGATCGTGAACGGGCCGTCGCCGGGGTAGCCGGCGGCGTACGCCTGGTCGCCGGCGCCGAGATCCTGGCCGATGTCGAGTGCGGGCGCGCTCAGGTCGGTGACATCGAGCACCGCCAGATCGCGTTCCGGATCGAAGGCCACGAGCGTCGCGCGGTCGACGGTGGTGCCGCCGGACTCGCGCACGACGACAGACGACGCGCCGGCCACGACGTGCGCGTTGGTGACCACGCGGCCGCGCTGGACCACCCAGCCGCTGCCCTCGGAGTCCACGCCGCACGCGGGTTTGGAGGCCAGGACCGTCACCACGGACTGCTGCGACTTCGCCACTCCGGGAGGGACGGTCGAGTCCGGCGGCGCGATGCTCTTGATCGACTCGCCGCCCTCGAACACCTTCGGGAGGCCGGCCCCCGCGAGCGCGTCGTCGACCGCGCCCAGGACGGTCGAGGAGGGGAGCGGCGCGATGCCGTTCAGGGTGGAGACGACGCGGGAGGAGTTGGCCGCCTGCACGACGGTCGCGAGGCTGGTCGCCATCGCGAAGCCGGCGACGAGCCAGACGACCACGGCCCACGTGAGGAAGCCGAGCACGGCGCCGATCAGCGAGTCGACCCAGCGGATCGGCCCGCGCCGCAGCACCTTGCCGATCACCGACGCCGCGGCGGTGGCGAGGGCGTAGACCACGGCGGCGCACACCAGCAGGACGACGGCGGCGACGATGGATCGCTGACTCACCCCGGTGAGTCCGGAGGACGCCATCCAATCGACGACCATCGGTGCCAGCAGGAGGCCGATGGCCAGGCCGACGCCGAGGCCGATCAGCGCTCCGGCGGCCCGGATGGCGCCGTTGCTCCAGCCTGCGGCCACCGCGAGAACGGCGAGCACCAGCAGCACGACGTCGACCACGATCTCCACGCGACTCACCCTGCCCCACCAGGCTGAGCGCGTGCTGGGGTGCCGGTGGAAGTCGGCGGTGGTTCTCCTCCGGGTCGCTCAGGTCTACCGTGCGAGGTTCACGGAGGGAGTTGCGATGACGGATCCGACGGAACGGGGCGACCTGGACCCCGATGAGCGCGAGATGACGAGCGCCGACCTCACGGCGCACGACGCGGAGCACGGACAGGAGCCGGATCGGCCGGACGGGGACGAGCCGTCGCAGCAGCGCCACCACGACGCCGAGACCGACGAGGATACGGCGTCCGGCGGCGCGCCGGACTGAAGCCGATCACCGCGACGCCTGCGATCACCACGGCCCCGCCGAGCAGCTCCGCCGGTTGCGGAACCTCGCCGAGCCAGACCGCGGCGATCGCCACCGCGACAGGCGACACCAGGTAGAGCAGCGAGGTCGCGGTCGCCATCGGCAGGCGTGCGACCGCGTAACCCCAGAGCACGAACCCGGCCGCTGACGGGAGCAGGCCGAGATAGGCCGCGCCCAGCCACGCCTCCGGGCCGGCCGACGCCAGCGCCGGCGAAGACCAGGGGATCGCTGCGAGCAGCGGGATCAGGCCGGCGACCATCGCGTAGGTGGCGACCTCCAGCCCTGAGTAGCGGCGCAGGAGCGGCTTCGTCAGCGGGTGGTAGACGCCCTGCACGACCATCGCCGCCAGCACCAGCCACACCGCCCCACTCAGCGTGAGGCCCGACCGCGCGACCGAGACGATCGCGACGCCTCCCAGGGCGACGCCGCTGCCGATCAGCTTGAGCGGGGTGAGACGCTCGCCGAAGGCGCCGGCGGCGATGGCCACGCTCACGAGAGGTGCGGCGGCGACGATGAGGCTCGCCGTGCCGGCCGGCACGGTCAGCTCCCCGGCGGTCAGGAGCACCTGGTAGGCGGCCATCCCGATCACGCCGCAGGCTGCGATGAGCGGCAGGTCGCGTCGAGCCGGCCAGCGCACGCCGGCGAACGGCGCGGCCGCGAGCAGGGCGACGCACGCGGTCGCAGTGCGCACGAGGGCCAGTCCGAAAGGGCCGAGCTCGGGTGCGGCGGCGCGGATCGCGGGGAAGGCGCTGGCCCACAGCACGACGACGAGCATCCCGGCGGTCACGATGCGGACGCGGGCGATGGTTGCCGAACTCATGACTCCACCCTCGGGGCAACGATCAGAAAAATCCATTTACTTTGCATGGTGGAACGCGTAAGAATCAATGATGTGTTGGACGCACGGAAACTCCGGATGCTGTCCGAGCTCGACCGGCTCGGCACGGTCGCTGCCGTCGCCGCCGAACTGCACCTGACGCCGCCCGGAGTGTCGATGCAGCTGGCGGCCCTCGAGCGCGAGCTGGGCGTCCCGCTCACCGAGCGCCGGGGCCGCGGTCTCGCCCTGACCGCGGCGGGCCGCACGCTCGCCGCCCACGGAGGCGCGGTCTCCGACCTGCTCTCGCTCGCCGAGCTGGAGGTCGCCGCCTTGCGCGACGGCGCGGTGGGGACGTACCGGGTGGGTGCGTTCCCCTCGATCGCGCGCACCGTGGTGGCCGACGCCTGGCGGACGCTGCGCGGGGACGGCGACCTCGGCCTCCGGATGGAGCTGCTCGAGTTCGAACCACGCGACGCGCTGTCGGCGCTCGCCGCAGGCGAAGTGGACGTCGCCCTCACGCACGCCTACTCGAACATGGGCGAGACGGCCGGCCCCGGGTTCGTCGCGACGCTCATCGCGGTCGAGCCGGTCTGGCTCGCGGTGCCCGACGGTCATCCGGCCGTCACCAGCGGCCCGGCGGACCTCCGGGCGTTCGCGGAGTACGACTGGGTCGTTCCCCACCGGCGATGGACCTGCTACGAGATGACCGAGCGGGCGTGCGGGCTCGCCGGGTTCGCGCCGCGGTCGGTGGCGGAGGCGACCGACTTCGCCGTCCTCCTCGCGCTCGTCGGCGCAGACGTCGGCGTCGCGCTCGTGCCCGAGCTGACCATCGCGCAGGTCCCCGAGGGCGTGCGACTGCTCCCGCTCGCGGTCCCGGTCGTACGCAACGATTACGCGGTCATCCGGGCAGGTTCCGCGACCGACCCCGGGCTGGCACGCGTGCGGGCACTGCTGGCCGAGACCGCGGGCCGCGTGCTCGCCGAGCGGGAGCGGACCTCCGCCCGCCGCTGAGCCCGCTGCTGCCCCGCTGCTGAGCCCGCGCGCAGAGACCGACCGGCGCGTGGGTATATTACGAGGAAGCGCCGGGTGCCCGAAGCCCCACGCGGAGGAGGAGCCGTGCCCAAGGGAGCGAACCTCCCCGCGATCGCCGCGTTCAACGAGACGGTGGTGCTCGACGCGGTGCGCCGCTCCGGAGGCGGCCTGAGCCGGGTCGAGCTCGCCTCGGTCACAGGACTGTCGGCGCAGACGGTGACCAATGTCACGCGCCGGCTGCTCGCGCAGGGGCTCATCCGGGAGGCCGGCAAGCAGAGCGAGGGCAGCCCCGGCAAGCCGCGCACGCTCCTGCGACTCGACCCCGCCGGCGCCTATGCCGTCGGCGTGCATCTCGACCCGACCGTGATCACCTGCGTGCTGCTCGACCTCGAGGGCGAGGTGGTCGAGCACGAGCGGAGGCCGTCGCCTCCGGACGGTGACGCGGAGGCGACACTGGCGGTGATCCTGGAGGCCATCCGGGCCGTGCTCGCGACGCCGGGTGTCGATCCCGGCCGCGTGATCGGGGTGGGAGTCGCGGCGCCGGGGCCGATCGACGCCGAGACCGGGGTGGTGGTGCGTCCTCCGCTGATCCCGGGCTGGAACGACTTCCACCTGCGCGACGAGCTCACCAGCGCGACCGGACTGCCGTCGCTGGTGGCCAAGGACGTGATCAGCGCGGCCGTCGCGAG
>NZ_JBVQSP010000002.1:412094-419195 GCF_055720965.1 Leifsonia sp. PARNA 1/14 | reverse complement strand
CGTCGCGAGCAGGGACTACGCCTTCATCTACTACGGCACGGGCGCCGGCATCGGGCTGGTGCTGGACGGCGAGGTGTACACGGGCTCGACCGAGAACGCGGGCGACGCCGGTCATGTGCTCGTCGAACCGGGCGGCGCGCTCTGCGCGTGCGGACGTCGGGGCTGCTGGGGCGAGTCGGTGCGGCCGCAGCGTCTGGTGATGCAGGGGCTCTGGGCCGGCGTGCTGCGCCCTCCGGGAGGTGAGGCGGTCGTCGACGGCGTCGACCTCGACCTCGACGTGGAGGTCGTGGACACCCTGTTCACGCAGCTGACGGCAGCGGCCGACGCGGGAGACGAGCGCGCCGCCGTCATCGTCGACCGTTCGATCCGGAACACGGCCTTCTACCTGTCGAACCTCGCGGCACTGCTCGACATCGACCGTGTCGTCTTCGGAGGCCCGTCCTGGTCGCGCGTGGAGCGGCGGTTCCTCGAGCAGCTGCCGGCACGGATGGCGGAGATCGACATGAGCATCCTCACGCATCCGGTGCTGCTGCAGGGCACGGCGGTCGGCGAGGACGTCGCGGCCGTGGGCGCCGCCTGCCTGGTGCTCGACGGGACGTTCTCGCCCCGCGTCGGGCGGCTCTAGGCGTCCTTCGCCGGCCGGGCGGTCGGGATGCGCAAGGATACGCTGGACCTGTGTGCACAGTGCTTTCCTCCCTCCCGTCTCGTCCGACCCGAACCGGCCGAGACCAGACTGGCGAGCACCGCCCCAAGAACTGACCGGTCGAAAATCAGGGACCGTTCAGTGGGTGCTCGGGATCAGGAGCTCGCCATCGCCGTTCGAACGCTGCAGGACGGCGAGAGCTTCGATGTCGTCGGTGGCCGCAGTAGTGGGCGAAGCCACTTCTTGCGCGCGGTGGGCCGAGCGATGGAGGACCTGGAGTGGACTGTCCTCCAAGTGCGCGGCATCGCGTCGCTACGAGATCACCCGCTGACCGTGCTGCACCTTCAAGGGTTCGGGTCCGCACGAGAACCCCGCCCCACTTCCAGTCTGCTCGTCTCGGCCGCCGAAGCTCTGGTGTCGGCGAGCACACCCGGCCGTACCGTCGTCCTGGTGGATGACTGGGACGACCTCGACGAGTCGTCCTGGGGAGTGATCGAGTCCGCGCGGAAGCCGGGCATGCTGCAGACGGTCGTGTCCCGTCTGCACGGGATGCTCGCCCGTCACACACCGACCGGGCTGCCGGCATCGACACTGGAACCCACGTTCGCGATCGACCTTCAGCCGCTGCGCTACAGCGAGATGGAATCGATCATCGAGGAATGCCTCGGCGGCCCGGTCGCTTCTGAGATCACCGTTCGTGTGTTCCGGAATTCGGGAGGGATCGTCGGCTTGGCGATCGCCATGGTGGCCGCAGCGCGACGTGAGGAGCGAATCATCCAGCGGGAGGGCACCTGGGTTCCGGCACGGGATCTGTGGAGTCCGAGCATGCGCCCGATACTCGACGCGCATCTGGAGCCACTGACACGCAAGCAGCGCGAATCGCTCGAGAAAATCGCACTCGCAGGCACCCGACGGCTGAACACGATCCGGAAGGTAGTCGACTCCCGGGTCATCGAGCGGTTAGAGGAACGGGGGTTGATCCGGGTGATCATGGCCGACGAGCGCCGGGTTCTCGTGCATCCCCCGGTGCTGCGCGATTACTTCCGCCACGAACCACTCAGCGCCCGGCGTGAACGGCTTACCCGGCAGGTGCTGAAGAAGCTGGACGTCCGGGAATGTCAGCTGTCCTTGTCTCCCGTCCGCAGCCCCGACCCCGTCAGCGAGGAGGCTGCCCTCTTCCTCAGCGTGGTGGAGGACCAGACGAGCCGCGATCTGGCGGTCACGGAAGCGGAATACCGCAGCGCACAGACGCCGGCGACCGTGTATGCCTACATCCAGGCGCTGCAGACCGCCCGTGCTCCGGCAGCGGAGATCCAGGCCGTTTTCGACGATGCCCCTCCGGCGGGCTCCGGCTGCCGCAGCATCGATGTCGTCCAGTTGGCGATCGCGCAGGCCTACTGGGTTGCATCGGAAGGTGACGACCTGCCGGCGGCCCAGCGAATCCTCACGCTCGTACGCGAGACGGATACCCCTGCTTCGCGGTTGGCGGACGCTGCCTCCGTCCGACTGGACAGCTACTACGCGACCATCCCAAGGGATTTCGCCGATCGGCTGAAGGTCACCGATGATCTCCCGGGCGAGGTGATGGCCGTGCTCGTCGAAGCGAAGATGGCCATGTTCACCGCCATCGGCGACTTCGACGCCACCGCCGACCGGTTCGACCTCCTCGACCAACTGGAGCCGGCCGACGTCGGGTTCGCGTCTGATATCGCGGTCGGTCTGGTCGACCTCGGCTTGGGCAAGTTCGAGGAGGCGATGACGTTCGCCCGCCGCCGCTATGACGAGGCGATCGCCAACCTCGACACGTCCGCCGTTCGCGGATTCGCCTGGCTGCTCACGCTCGGTCTGACGATGCAGGGCGACTACGCGGGGGTCGAGAGCATCCTGAGCACTGTGCTGCCGATCAGTCCATCCGGAGGCCCAGCCATAGACCAGGTCGCTCTTCTCGTCACCGGCGTCATCGCCTCTGTGCGCCGAGGACGACCGGAGCTGGCGCAACGCTACCAGCGTGAGCTCCAGACTCTGACTGCACCGAACGGGACACTCCCCGGCCAGCACAGGGCATGGGCGACTGCGCAACTTCATGTCTACGCCGGCCGTATCGCTGAAGGTGCCCTAGTGCTGCGGGAGGCCGCCGACGAATTGTGGGAGCGAGGCGGTCGGTTCGCTGCCGCGCTCGCCTATCTCACCGCTCAGGAGATCGACGCTGACCCCGCGCGGCTGTCTGAGGATCTCGCCCGCAGCAGGCAAGTGGAGGGGCGCCTCGTCGGCGCGCATGCCGATTACGTCGAAGCGCTGAACAGTTTCGACGCCGATCGGCTCGTCACTCTCAGCGACGAGCTGGTCTCTGTCGGCCGGCCCGGCATGGCGGTATCCGCTCTGCAACGCGCCCGCGATTGGGCGCGAACGGACGGCCGCGCCGACTACGTGAGCGTCATTCAGAGCCGACTGAACGCTCTCACCGCATCCCTGCCCGACGGGCTCGACGACCCGCGCGGGATGCTTGCCGCCGCGTCGATCCTCACCGATCGGGAAGAGCGCATCCTCACTCACCTCGTCAATGGACTTTCGAACAGGCAGATCGCCGACGCTGAGCACATCAGCATCCGCACGATCGAAGCCGCCAACGGCCAGCTCGCCCGCAAACTCCGCGTGGACGGACGGCGGGGAATTGTCGACTGGGCGCTCCACAGGCGCCGCTGAAGTCTCGCGAGACCGCAGTGTCGACGGACGCGGACCGCAATCGCGGGCAGCACTTGCACGCTTCGACGGCGCAGCAAGCCACTTAGTCCGCAGTCCGCGGCGTTTTCCTCCGCCATCTTTTCAGGCGCTCCGTTGCGGGCGCAGCTACTCGGCGAGTTTTGAGTTGCCGGGCATGCCGCCGGCATGCCCGGCACTCTTTCGACCTGAACCTAGGAACCACCAATGACTTTCCTCGCCTTGCGCAAGGCAGCGATCATCGCCATCGCGGCACCTCCCATCGCGCTGCTCGGCGCCACCTCCGCCGCCGCGGCCCCCATCGCGTTGCCACCGCTGTACGATGTCGCCGACGTCTCCCCGCCCATCACCAGCAACGGTACGGTCGGCTTCCGCATCACTGCTGTCGACGGCAGTCCGGTCGGCGACGCCATCACCAGGGGCCTGGCTGCCGGAGCCCACACCTATCAGGCGAGCTTCCGGGAGCCCGGTGCTGCCAACAACGTGATCCTCCCGGACGGCGCACTAGGCAATTTCACCATCACCACTGACCTTCCCGAGGCTGGCTCCATCTGGCAGCCGGCCGACGATCAGGTGTTCCCCGGTTCCCCCGAGCAGCCGCCCTTGGGCACCGTCTATTCCGACTCCTGGGTCAACGCCGCGGGCAGCGGAACCTTCGACTACCACCTCGATTTCAGTACGCTCGCAGGCGGTGCACTCCCGGTCGGCAGCGTCCTTTTCGTCGACGACGTCGACGTATGCGACGTCGAGCAGGAGCAGGCCACCTTCGTCAGCAGCGCGGGCGGCTCCTGGCTGACCTACTACTCCGCCGACGGTGTCGGCTCGGAAAGCCCAGTGACCCACGACGCCGCAACCGGTGAATACATCATCGACGCCAACTGCCTCGGCGGCTATTCCAACGTCTCGCAGAGCTTCGTCACCACCACCCCGATCACGGACGTGACGATCAAGCTCACCCCGCCCGGCAAGAGCGCAGGCGGCCTGTGGTGGGGCCTGAACCTGCCCGTCGAGCTCGGCGAGCCGCAGCTCTCGGTCGCGGGCACCCTCAACGGCGGCCGGATCACCGGCGGCGCCTTCGTCCCCGGTGAGGAGCTCACCATCACTTACGAGGTCACCAACACCGGCAACACCCGCCTGAGCGGTATCCAGATCACGGTCGACAACGGCGCTCTCATCGACTGCCCCGACGTTGACCTCGCCCCCGGCGAGAGTGCCCTGTGCACAGGGGCGGTCACCGCAGTGGAGGGCGAGCAGTCGTTCAGCGCAACCGTCACGGCCACCGCCACCAATAGCATCGGTGACGCGTTCGCGACCTCGCCCGAGCGCACTCTCGCCGGCAGCTACACCGCCACGGTGACGGAGAGCAAGAAAATGATCCCGGAGGAGACCGCCGCGACGCCTGCTCCCGGTGCGAACGACAACCGTCCCACCGCTACGAGTTCGCAGCCCAGCACGGTGACCTCGGCCGGCATGCTCGCACGCACCGACGCCACCGAGCAGCTCCCGATCTTCGTCGCTGTCGCCGGCGGACTCGTCGCGGTCGCGGGTGCCGTCGTCGCCACGATGGTCGTGAAACGTCGCGTGAGGTCCGACAGCTGACCGGACCGAGGCCAGACCACAGGGCTCCGATGAACGAGAGCACCGTTGAGGCCGTGCCCTCTCCTCCGCTCGCCGCCGGCGAGCGGAGGAGGCGCTCGGCCGCCGCCATCATCGTGGCCACGCTTGCTTCGCTGGTCGCGTTCGCCGTCGCCGTGCTCGCCACGGTCGCCCCCGAGCAGGTGAAGAGCGGCTACGGCGCCGTTCAGGCCACAGTGGCGCAGCTGCGTAGCGACCTCCTCGGCGAAGTCCCGGCCGTGCGACTCGGAGTCGATGGCGGGATCGCCGAACTCGACCGCTGCGACGGCACCTTCACCCAGATGCTCTCCTACGCTCGCGACGGCGTGCCTTCGGTATGGGCGGCGCACAACAGTTGCGGCGGCGACGCCATCCTGCCGCTGCAGACCGGCGCGCAACTCCAGGTAGAGCAGGACGGCACCACCCTCCTCTACACGGTCGTCGAGATCCGCACGGTCCCCAAGACCTGGTCGACCACCGACGAACTCGTCGGTCTGCGCGGCGTGCTCGCCCTGCAGACCTGCCTTTACGGAGTGCAAAGCATGACCTTCGTCGGCCTCGAGCCGACCACCGACCCTGCGATAGCGAACCCCCGTTGACGACATCTTCACCGGCTGCGCCTAGCCCGCTTCACCTTCCCGGAGGCTTGAGAATGACCCGCACGACCACCACACCGCTACGTCCCACGTCCGGGTGGACGATTCTGCGTGACGTCGCGGTAACCGAGGTGCTCCCGCTGCGACGCCGCACCTCCCGTGCGACGCCGCGCATTCCCGGCGTGGATCTCGCTCGAGGCTTTGCTCTGCTGGCGGTGTTCGTCGCGCACACGGCCCCGATCGGCCCGTCCTCGCCGATGCCCGAGCGGCTCCTCATGGGGGCCGATACGATCGCCGCGCCGATGTTCACACTCCTGTTCGGCGTCTCGGCAGGGCTGGCAGCACGATCCGCAGAGGTAGAGGGTCGGAGCGGAGCCCAGTTCCGGCTCTCCTTCGCGTTCCGCGCCCTGATGCTGATCGCCTTCGGGGTGGTCGCCGACGTCGAACAGCACAGTGTCATCCCGATCCTGCATTACCTGGGCGCGGTCGGGCTCTTGCTGATCCCGGTGCTCGGCCTGCGCGCACGCTGGATTCTCGTGATGGCGGCCGGGGCGGTCGCGTTGAGCGCTATCGCGATGCCCTGGGCGCGCGGGGTTCAGCTGACCATGATGGTCCAGGCGGTGCACGACGGCCGCCCGGGCTGGATGCAGAACATCGCGGTGACCCTGCTGGGCTTTGTGTTCTCGGACTACGGCTATCGGGTGACCGGTTTGTTCGCGTTCGCGCTGGCCGGCCTTGCCGTCGGCCGAGTCGCCCTGCGCGGCCGGCGCAGGCTCGTCGCATTGTTTCTGGTCGGCGGAGCGCTCACGGCCGGCGCGCTCGGCGTGGGCGTGTTGACAGGCGTCAGTACGGACGCGTACGCCGGCACCGCGCCCGAACTCGTCAACGCGATCGGCCTGTCGTGCATGCTGCTCGCCGCCAGCTGTGCCCTCTCGGCTGCGCCGCTGCGGCGCGCGCTGTCAGCGGTCTCCGCGCTCGGCACTCTCACCCTGACCTTTTATGTCGCCCACATCGTCGGTCTCGCGGGGTGGGCCGCACTTACCGGGCTCTCAGACGACAAGTGGTCGATGGTCCTCGCACTCAGCGTCGGTTCGCTGGCCGGCGCGTGGCTGATCCGCCGACGGTGGCGGCGGGGCCCTGCGGAATGGCTCGTGCACCGTGTCGCCATAGAGCCGTTCGGCAGAAGCCGTCTGGCATAGGCCGGGGGCACGTCCCCCGAGCGGGGGAGGACGGCAACTTCTGTGCATCTCTTGATCTATAAATCAAATTGATTTATAAATTACGAAGAGTCCGCGGCATGGGAGCCGGTGGACCTCAATGCAAAGGAGCATCGATGAAGCGAAGCAGGGTACTGGCCGCAGCAGTCGCCGCAGCCGCTCTCGTCGCGCTGGCGGGCTGCTCGTCGTCCTCCGGTGGTGGCGATGGCAAGACCATCAAGGTCGCCTTCCAGGACTACGGGTCGGACATCATGTCCAACTTCATGAACAAAGCCAAGACCGACTTCGAGAAGGCCAACCCCGGCAGCAAGGC
>NZ_JBVQSP010000002.1:378831-411996 GCF_055720965.1 Leifsonia sp. PARNA 1/14 | reverse complement strand
TCACACTGGTGCCGATCAAGGCCGCCGAGAACGACTACTACACCAAGCTCGCTCTGATGAACCGCGCGGCCACGACCGCGCCCGACATCATGTCCGAGGACACGTTCCTCATCCGTGCGGACGCCCAGGCCGGCTACCTCGCACCCCTCGACTCGTACGTCTCCAAGTGGTCCGACTGGTCGAACTTCTTCGACAACGCCAAGGACGCCGGCAAGGGCGACGACGGCAAGGTCTACGGCATCCCCACCGGAACCGACACGCGTGGTCTCTGGTACAACAAGCAGATCTTCGCGAAGGCCGGCATCCCCACGCCGTGGCAGCCGAAGACCTGGGACGACGTGATCAGCGCGGCCAAGAAGATCAAGGCCGCCGACCCCGGGGTCATCCCGCTGAACATCTTCTCGGGCAAGGCCGCCGGTGAGGCGAGCTCGATGCAGGGCTTCGAGATGCTCATGTACGGAGCCAGCGCCAAGGGCCTCTATGACGACTCGTCCTCCAAGTGGATCACCGGGTCGAAGGCGTTCACCGACTCGCTCGACGTGATCAAGGAGGTCTATCAGGGCGGCCTCGGCCCGAGCCAGGAGGTCACGAGCGACACCAACTACCAGAACACGATCAACAACCAACTGGTGCCGCAGGGCAAGCTGGCGATCAACCTCGACGGCTCCTGGGCCTCCAACGCGTGGCTGCCCACCGGCGCCACCCCGTGGGCCGACTGGGACAAGGTGATGGGCACGGCCAAGATGCCGACCAAGGACGGCGGCGACCCCGGTTCGATCAGCCTCTCCGGCGGCTGGACGTTCTCGATGGGCGCGAAGAGCTCGGCGAAGGACCTGGCGTGGAAGTTCATCACCTTCCTCACCGACAAGCAGCGCTCGCTCGAGTACAACATCAACACGGCCGGCATCCCGGTGCGCAAGGACGTGGCCGACGACGAGAAGTACAAGACGTCGAACCCGACCTCGGAGTTCTTCTCCTCGCTCGTGGCGGTCACCAAGTTCCGCCCCGCTACACCGGACTACCCGAAGATCTCCAACGGCATCCAGGTGGCGATGGAGTCGGTCATGACCGGCCAGGCTTCGCCGTCCGAAGCCGCCAAGACCTACGACGACACCGTCGTGGGGATCGTCGGTAAGGACAAGACGGAGTCGAAGTAACCGTGACCTCCACCTTGGATGCCGTCGGCTCCGACGCGCGCGGCCGGACCACCCCGGTCCGGCCGCCGCGCGGCCAGCAGAAGGCACGTTCGCGCGCGCACACCCGGCGATCCCTCGCCCGGGCCGTCCCCCTGATCCCGGCGATCGGTCTGCTGATCGTCTTTCTGGTCGGGCCGATCCTGTCGTCGTTCTACGGCTCGTTCACCAACATGTCGCTCACCGGAGCGTCGGCCGCATCGGCGCAGTGGGTCGGCCTCCAGAACTACATCGACCTGTTCAAGAGCCCGGACTTCCCGGTCTCGGTGTGGCTGACGCTGGTGTTCCTCATCGGCTCGGCCGTCATCGGCCAGAACGTCGTCGGCATGGTGCTCGCCCTGCTCATGCGCAACGGCAGCCGCTGGGTGGGCGCCCTGGTCTCGACGTTCGTCGTCGGGGCGTGGGTGCTGCCGGAGATCGTCGCGGCGTTCGCGTCGTACGCGTTCTTCAGCCAGCACGGCACGCTCAACGCGATCCTCGCCGGGTTCGGCATCACGGGTCCGTCATGGCTGTTCGCGTTCCCGATGCTGTCGATCATCCTCGCCAACACCTGGCGCGGCGCCGCCTTCTCGATGCTGGTCTACTCGGCCGCGCTGCAGGAGGTGCCGCCCGAGATCACGGAGGCGGCGGAGGTCGACGGGGCGAACGGGGTCAAGCGGTTCTTTCTCGTGACCCTGCCGATGATCCGGCGCAGCATCTCCACGAACCTGATGCTCATCACGCTGCAGACCCTGTCGGTCTTCACGCTGATCTACGTGATGACCGGCGGCGGTCCGGGCAACAAGAGCATGACCCTGCCGGTGCTGGCATACCAGGAGGCGTTCAAGTTCTCCGAGCTCGGCTACGGCACGGCCATCGCGACCATCCTGCTGCTCGTCGGCGCCGCCTTCGCGATCGTCTACGTGCGCGCCCTCAAGACGGAGGTGGACTGATGAAGTTGTCGTCGCCCAGCGGAATCGCCCTCAAATGGACGGCCAACGTCCTGCTGCTGCTCATCGGCATCGTGTTCGTGCTGCCACTGGTGTGGGTGGTGCTGGCGTCGTTCGACGGCAGCGCGACCCTGTCGGTCGCGTGGCCGAAGCAGTGGACGATCGAGAACTTCCAGAAGGTGCTCACGCCAGAGCTCGCGTTCGTGCCACTGTGGAACAGCCTCCTACTGTCGGCCGGCTGCGCCATCCTGACGGTGATCATCGCCGTGTTGGCGGCCTACCCGCTGTCGCGCTACCGCAACCGGTTCAACCGCCCGTTCCTCTACGCGATCCTGTTCGGCACGTGCCTGCCGATCACGGCGATGATGGTGCCGGTCTACAGCCTGTTCGTGTCGCTCAACCTGATCGACTCTCTCGGTGGGACGATCCTGTTCATGGCGGCATCGTCGCTCCCCATGGCCATCTGGATGACGAAGAACTTCGTCGACTCGGTGCCGCTCTCCCTCGAGGAGGCGGCCTGGGTCGACGGCGCCTCCAGTATGAAGACGTTGTGGACGGTCGTGGTTCCTCTCGTGCGCCCCGGTATCGCGGTCGTCTTCATCTACGTGTTCGTCGCGGCCTGGGGCAACTTCTTCGTCCCGTTCGTGTTGCTGCTCAGCCCCGGCAACCAGCCGGCGGCGGTGAGCATCTTCACGTTCTTCGGGCAGTACGGCGCCGTGGCGTACGGCCAGCTGGCCGCCTATTCGCTCACCTACTCCGTCCCCGTCATCGCCCTGTACGTGATCGTGTCCCGCGCATTGGGCGGTTCGTCCGCTCTCGCCGGAGCGGTCAAGGGCTAGCAGTACCTCTTATATAGAAGGAGCCGTCGTTTGTACCAGCAGAACCAGCTCGCCGAGTTGCGGGTCGACCGTTTCGTCCGCGAGCGCCTGACGCCCGCCCTCGAGCGGGCCTGCGTGCCGGTGACCGTGGAGCTGTGGGAGGTGCCGGACGAGCCGGTGCCTTTCGCGGAGGCGGTGCAGCAGGCGTTCGAGCCCTTCGCTGTCGGCCGTCCGTGGGGGCGGCCGTGGGGCACGGTGTGGTTCCGCGTCACCGGCACGGTGCCGCCTGAATGGGAGGCCGACCCGGCCGAGGTCGAGCTCGTGGTCGATCTCGGGTTCTCGGCGGGCCAGGTCGGCTTCCAGGCCGAGGGTCTGGTGTGGGCGACGGACGGCACGATCATCAAGGCGCTGGAGCCGCTCAACAACTACGTGCGACTGCGGGCGGCGCCGGGGGAGTCGTTCGAGCTGTTCGTCGAGGCGGCGTCGAACCCCGACGTCGGCTCGGACTGGTCGTTCCGGCCCACGCCGGTCGGCCGGAAGTCGACCGCGCCGACGACCTCCATCTACACACTGCGGCGCGTCGACGTCGTGCATCGCGACACCGAGGTCTGGGAGTTGATCCAGGACATCTTCACCGCGCGCGGACTGGCCGCCGAGCTGCCGGAGACGTCGCCGCGCCGTGCCGCCCTGTTCGCGGCGCTCGAGGACGCGGTCGTCGCCGTCGACCCGTTCGCCGTCACGGCCACGGCCTCCCGGGGGCGTGCCGCGCTCGCCGGAGTGCTCGCCTCTCGGGCGGCGGCCACCGCGCACCGCGTGTTCGCCGTGGGCCACGCGCACATCGACTCGGCCTGGCTGTGGCCGGTGCGCGAGACCATCCGCAAGTGCGCACGCACGTTCTCCAACGTGCTCGACCTCATGGACCAGGACGCGGACTTCGTGTTCGCGTGCTCGTCGGCGCAGCAGTTCGCGTGGATGCAGCGGTTCTACCCCGAGTTGTTCGAGCGCATCCGGGCGCGCGTCGCCGAGGGCCGGTTCGTCCCGGTCGGCGGGATGTGGGTCGAGTCGGACACCAACCTCCCCGGCTCCGAGGCTTTGGCACGCCAATTCGTGGAGGGCAAGCGCTTCTTCCAGGAGGAGCTCGGCTACGAGCCGCGCGAGGTGTGGCTGCCCGACTCGTTCGGCTATTCGGGAGCGCTCCCGCAGATCGCCCGTGCGGCCGGGATGGATCACTTCCTGACGCAGAAGATCTCGTGGAACGAGGTCAACCGGTTCCCGCACCACACGTTCGAGTGGGAGGGCATCGACGGCACCCGCATCTTCACGCATTTCCCGCCGGTCGACACGTACAACTCCATCCTCTCGGGGGAGGAGCTGACTCGCGCCGAGCGCAACTTCGCGGACAAGGGCCGGGCGAACACGTCCCTGGTTCCGTTCGGGTTCGGCGACGGAGGCGGTGGCCCGACCCGCGAGATGGTCGCGGCCGCTGCCCGGACGGCGGACCTCGAGGGCTCGCCGACCGTTCGCGTAGCGTCGCCTGCCTCGTTCTTCACGGCCGCCCGCGCCGAATTCGACCCGGCCCCGGTGTGGGCGGGGGAGCTCTATCTCGAGTTCCACCGCGGCACCTACACCTCGCAGGCGCGCACGAAACAGGGCAACCGGCGCAGCGAGGCGCTGCTGCACGAGGCCGAGCTCTGGGCGGCGACGGCGGCCGTGCGCACGGGTGCCGACTACCCGGCGGACGAGCTGCAGGAGGCCTGGCGCACGGTGCTGCTGCAGCAGTTCCACGACATCCTGCCCGGGTCGTCGATCGGCTGGGTGCACGACCAGGCCGTCGAGAACTACGCGGAGGTCGCCCGGAGCCTGGAAGACCTGATCGCGCGGTCGCTCGCGGCGCTCGCCTCCGGTTCGGCCGCCGAGTCGGGCACCGTCGCGAACGCCTCGCCGTACGTCGTCGACGGCGTCGCACCGGGCGGCACGGGCATCCCGGCGCGCGGAACGGGCGTCCGTGTCGAGCGAGACGGCGACACCGTGCGGCTGGTGAACGACCGGATCGCGGTGACCATCGATGCCGACGGCCTGATCCCGTCGATCGTGGACGCGGCAACCGGCCGGGAGGCCGTGCCGGCGGGAGCCCGCGCGAACCTCCTCCAGCTGTTCCGAGACACCCCGACCCAGTGGGACGCGTGGGACGTCGACGTCGAATACCGGCTGTCCGGCGAAGACCTCACCTCTGTCGAGTCGCTCGACGTCGTCGAGGAGACGCCCGAGCGTGCGACGCTGAGGCTGGTCCGCCGGTTCGGCGATTCGACCGTGACGCAGACGCTCGCGCTCGCCGCCGGCTCGCCCGCGCTCGACATCGAGACGCAGGTCGACTGGCACGAACGGCAGCGGATGCTGAAGCTCGGCTTCCCCGTCGACGTGCACACGACTTCCGCCCGGTCGGAGATCCAGTTCGGCCACATCGACCGGCCGACGCACACGAACACCAGCTGGGACGTCGCGCGGTTCGAGACCAGCGCGCACCGCTGGGTGCACGTGGGTGAGCCCGGCTTCGGCGTCGGCATCGCCAACGACGCCACCTACGGCCACGACATCACCCGCCATCCGCGGGAGGGCGGCGGCACGTACTCGCTCGTGCGGCAGACGCTGCTGCGGGCGCCGCTCTTCCCCGACCCGGAGGCCGACCAGGGGGCGCACACCCTCCGGAGCTCGATCGTGATCGGCGGCGTGGACGCGGCGATCGAGACGGGCTACCGCCTCAACCTGCCGCTGCGCCCGGCCGGTGCCGCCGTCGTGGAGCCGCTGCTGGCCTCCTCGTCGCCCGCGGTGGTGGTGGAGACGGTGAAACTCGCCGAGGACGGTTCCGGCGACGTGATCGCCCGGCTGTACGAGGCGCACGGGTCGCGCGCGGAGACGACGCTCGCGGTCGGCTTCCCGCACGAGCGCATCGTGCGCACCGACCTGCTGGAGCGCACGACCGGTGAGGGCGCCGCCACCCTCGCACTCCGGCCTTTCGAGCTCGTCACGCTGCGGTTCATCCGAGGCTGACACCAGACCGCCCGCCCCGGGCCGCGCGAACCCCGGGGCGGGCAACATCCTCCATCGCCGTCTTCGGCCGCTCGTTTCGCTCCCGAACTGGGGTGTGCGAGCGGCCGGGAGCAGCCGCCCTGTGCGGTTATCCTGTCCAGACGACGGGGGAGGCGGGCAGGATGACGGCGACGTGGCGCAGGCGCGTTCTGGTGGTCGAAGACCACGGCCTGCTGCGATCGCTCGTCGCGGAAGCGTTCACCCAGCGCGGTTTCGAGGTCGCCGCGGCGTCGTCGGCGGTGGAGGCGCTGCGCGTCGTCGAGGATGCCGACCCCGACCTCCTCGTGACCGACATCGATCTGGGGTCACGGCCCAACGGCGTCGAACTCGCCACGATCCTGCGTGAGCGCGCACCGCACATCGCGGTCACGTTCCTCAGCAATCTGTCCCTGGAGGCCGCCGCCGCCCAGGCCCGAGACACCGTCGGCGGAGCCTCCTTCGTGAACAAGGCCGCGATCACCTCCGTGGACGAGCTGGTCGATGCCGCGGAGGCGGTGCTCGCCGACCAGCCCGTGCGGCACCTGAGCGGAGCGGAGGGTGCTCAGGGTGCGCTCCTGCGGCTGAGCCCTGCCCAGCGGGAGACCACGCGGCTGCTGGCCGCCGGGCTGACCAATGCCGAGATCGCCCGCCGGCGCGGGGTCTCGGTGCGAGCCGTCGAGAAGAGCGTCGAGCGCGTCTTCCAGGCGCTCGGCCTCGTCGGCGACGATGCGACCGCTCCGCGTGTGGCGGCCGCTACTCTCTACACCGCCACCTACGGCGATCCGCGGTTCGGACTGTGAGCGCCACGGCTGCGATCGCCCGACGCCTGCTAGCGCAGGCGACGGGGCCGTCCGCGGTCACCATCTGGACCTGGCTCGTCACGGCTCCGATCGCGCTGACCGTGATGTCGGGGTTGCAATACGTCACGGGAGGACCCTGGGCGGTCGTCGCGGTGGCCGCTGTCGAGCACGTCGCTGTCGGCGTGCTCCTGATGGGGCTCCGGCTGCTGCTTCTGATCGTCCCGATGCCGGTCCGTGCGGTGACCGTGATCGTGGCCTTCGCCGTGATCGGAGTTCTGCGTCCCCTCCTCTTCCTCGCGGCGGGCGCTCTGCTGCGCATCCCCGTCGTGGCCGGCGACCTCGGCGGCCGGATCCTGATCAACGTCGTCACCACCGTCGCGATGTTCTCGCTGATCGCCATCGCCGTCCAGCTGGTGCGCGACCATGTCGGCGTGTACCGGCGGTTGCGGTCGGCGCAGGAGGCCTCCGCCCGCGACGCGGATCGTGCCGCCGCCCGGATGCTGCAGCTCCGGCACTCGGCCGTCGACGCCGTGCTGGAGCAGCTGGAGCAGGCGACCTCCGATGCGGCGATCCAGGGGATCCACCCGAGCGAGGCGGCGAGCCTTCTGCGGGGCCTGGCCGAGGAGGTGGTGCGGCCGGCGAGCCATCGCATCTACGACGAGCTGATCACCCCTGCCGGGGATGGAGGCCTTCTCGACGATTCGGCCGACGCGGGGCCGGTGCGTCCGCGTGAGTGGATCGCGTCGGTCTTCGGGGCGATGCAGGCCGCGCCTCCGCTGCCGCTCGCCGTGCTGTTCGTCCTCCTCGTGACGCCGTTCGGCATCTGGCAGTACGGAGTGCTCATCATGCTGCCGCCGCTCGTCTGCGGCTTCGCCGTGCTCGTCGGCGGCAACGCGGCGATGGTCCCGATCGTCCGCGGGACGCCTCCGACCCTCCGGCTGCTCGTGCTTCTCGCCGGATACGGGTTGATCGGCGTCCTGCTCTCTGCGACGAGCGAGCTCGTGGTCCGGTTGCTCGGCCGCGACCCTCAGCTTGTCTGGTTCGAGGCGGCCACCTACTGGGTCGTGGGATTCGCCGTCGCGTTCGTCGCCTCCCTCACAGCGCGCGTCCGACGCGATCAGAGCGAGCTGGAGGCGGCGATCCAGTCGAACATCCGCGCCGCCGCGGCGACACGTTCGGCGCTCGAGCACGAGCGTGCCGGCCTCGCCCGTCTGCTGCACTCCGGGGTGCAATCCGAGCTGATCGCCGCGGCGCTGGCGCTGGGTTCCGGCTCGGGCGAAGACGCGTCGGCCGAATTGCGCGACGTCGTCGACAAGATCCGCGCGGAACTGCGTGCGCCACGCATCGAGCCGGAGGCGGCCGATCGGATCGCCGCGCTCGTCGAGAGCTGGGGCTCCGCGATCCCGCTTCGGTCGTCGATCGGCGACGTCTGGGAGCGGTTGCGCGAGCCGAGCAGGGCCGAGGCCGTGGTCGACGCGATCTCGGAGGGTCTCGCCAACGCGGTGCGCCACGGCGACGGTACGCCGGTGACGCTGGAGGTGACTCCGGCGGCTCCGCACGGGGTCTCGGTGCTCGTCGTCTCCGGAGGCGCCCTCTCGTCCGCCCGGCCCGGAATCGGCCTCCGCCAGCTCGCCGAACGCGGTGAGGTCGCACTCCGCGAGAGCGCCGGACGCGTCGAGCTCGCCGTGGCGATCCCATAGCGGGAAGCCCTGTCGTAACAGCCGTACTCGCCTGTGCTCGCGCGGATGCGCAGAGCTATCGTGATGGTGATCGGACCCGTATCCGAGACCAATCCGGGCCCGGGGTGCTTCTGCGTGACCCGAACGCGCGGGATGCGCCCCGCCCCCGGTTCTCCCTCCTCCTCTTTCTGCGTTCTTCGACGATTCCGTCGGATCTATTCATCCGCATTGATAGAACGTCCAGCCGAAATGGGGTAGAAATGATGGGTACGCCTGAAGCCGTCGTCCCCCCGCGACGCCTCGACCCGACCGTCCAGGAAGTAAAAGCTTGCCCAAGTCGCCTGCCCCTCTGCGCCCTCGTCGCAGCTATCGGGCACCCGTCGTACTCGACGTGGACGCGCAGACGCAGGCCGTCGCCGACCCGGTGAGCGACTTCACGCAGGCCGAATCCCTGGTCCACGCCGACCTGACGCCGGCGCCATCGGCCCGGGCGATGTCGAGCCGCCGTGCTGCTCTCGAGGCTGAGCGTTCCCGGCCGCGCCGTGCGCCGAAGGCGGCCACGCAGAAAGTCGTCCGAGAGCGTGTCGTGGTCAAGCCGACGCGCCCCTCCCGGGCCGAGCGCCGCGCTGCGGCCGCTCAGCCGACGACCGTCCCCGCCCCGCACCTCTCGGCCGGCCCGTCGATGGCCGACCCGCACAACCCGCGCCACCCGCGGCGCGGCATCTTCGTGAAGAACCGCCGCCGGCGCAGCTTCCACGTCTTCGTGCTCGTCGCTCTGACCGCCTTCTTCGGAACCGCGGCGCTGCCCGCGTATGCGACCACGGGCGAAGGTTCGACCGCCGGGGCCGCGCGCACCGCTCTTGCCGTTCAGACGCTCACCGGAGGCGATGCGACCGCTCAGGTCGTCTCTCGCGACGGTCTCGGCATCGCCGAGAGCCCGCAGGCGCTCGACTCGACCACCAACGACTCGGTCTCCCCGACGGTCCAGGCACTCGCCGTGCAGCTCATGGGCGCCGTTGCCGCCGGGCGGCTCGTCGGCTCCACGCCGAACCACATCCCCGAGATCGCCAACCTCGCCGAAGGCAAGGTGGTGCCGAACTGCGGCGTCGACTACCGCGTCCTGCAGGCCATCTCGGTGGCGCTGGACAACTTCAGCCAGGTCGGCATCAGCGACATCAACCGCAAATGCACCGGCCAGATCGAGGGCGCTGGCACCGACTCCGCGCACTACGCCGACGGCGGCGGACACGCGGTCGACTTCTACCTCCTCAACGGCTCGCCGCTGACCGGAGGCGACGCGCGCTCCGTGCAGCTGATCCACCTCCTCGACCCGCTGGTCCCGGGCGGCACCGGACTCGGCCAGGTCGAGTGCCGCTCGTCCATCAGCCTCGAGCACTTCGCGCCGTTCGACGACACCTGCAACCACCTGCACATCGACTTCCTGAAGTCGTCGGGAGCCACGCTCCGCTACGGATGACGCCGTAGGGCCGCGTCGCCGTAGCGACGATCCGCCCGGGCATCACTGCCTCACCCCAACGGCACTCCTGCGCCTGCTCCGAGGCGCTTCATCACCAGCGTCGAGGTCATGCGCTGGATGCCGGGGAGGCCACCGAGCGGGCCGTCGTAGAGCTCCTGGTACGCGGCGAGGCTCGGTGTGAGGATGCGCAGCATGTAGTCGGGGTCTCCGAAGAGACGCTCGGCCTCGGTGACGTTCGGGATGGCGACCACGGCCTCCTCGAAGGCGCCGACCGTGTCGGGGTCGGTGCGGCTGATCGTCACGAAGACGATCGCCTCGAAGGTGAGGCCCACGGCGGTCGGCGAGACGACGGCTCGGTACTGCTCGATGACGCCGGACTGTTCGAGTTCGCGCACTCGTCGGTGGCACGCGGAGAGGCTGAGGCCCACCCGGGCGGCCAGCTCGGTGACGCTGATGCGCCCGTCCTGCTGCAGGGCTGAGAGAATCTCTCGATCGAGGCTGTCCATGAAGAAGATTCTGCTACGAATAACGGCGATCAGCCGCAGATTTCGAAGCACCTTCGACAACTTTTCGCGTAGCTTCTCCGCCATGGACCTCGCACTCGTCGCGCAGTTCTGGACCATCGCTGTCCTGCTCGCACTGACGCCCGGCGCCGACTGGGCGTACGTCATCGGCGCCGGACTGCGTGCGCGGTCGGTGGCGCCGTCCATCCTCGGGATGCTGACGGCGTACGCCATTGTGATCACCGCTGTGGCCGTCGGAGTGGGGGCGCTCGTCACGCGGTACCCCGTGGTCCTGACGGTCCTCACCGTGGGCGGCGCCGCCTACCTGATCTGGCTCGGTATGAACGCGCTCCTGCGCCGCGCGGAGCCCGTCGGGCCGCACGGCGAGCCGATCGCGGGGAGTGCCACCGCGCAGTTCCTGCGCGGCGCCGGCGTCAGCGGGATCAACCCCAAGGGACTGCTCCTGCTGCTGGCGCTCCTGCCGCAGTTCACGAGCCCGCACGGGATGCCCGCTGCCGCGCAGATGCTCGTGCTCGGCGCCCTCCACCTGGCCGACATCGCCGTGATCTACACGATCGTCGCCCTTCTGGCGCGACGGCTCCTGCAGTCGAGGCCGCGGGCGCTGGCGATCGTCGCGAAGCTGTCGGGGGCGATGATGGTCCTGATCGGGACGAGTCTGCTCGTGGAGCGCTTCCTCCACGGCTGACGCGTCAGCGCGCGAACAGGTTCAGCGCCGCCCACTGCAGCAGGATGACCGTCTTTCCGTCGACGATGCGGCCGTCCGCGATCATCGCGAGCGCCTCGTCGTAGCCGACGGTCACGGGCTCGATCTCCTCGCCCTCCTCTGCCAGACCGCCGCCGCCGACGATCGCGGCCGGGAGGTACTCCGCGGCGTAGAAGTGCACGCATTCTGTGACCGAGCCGGGGCTCATGAAGAGGTCGAAGAGGTGCTCGAGGGCGCCGACCTGCACGCCGAGCTCCTCTGCGGCCTCGCGACGGATGGCCTCCTCGGGGGCATCGCCGTCCAGGAGGCCGGCGGCGGCCTCCACGAGCATGCCGTTGGGGTGACCGTTGACGTACGCGGGGAGGCGGAACTGGCGGGAGAGCAGCAGCGTGCGGCCGACCGGGTCGTACAGCAGCACGGTCGCGCCGTTGCCGCGGTCATAGGTCTCCCGCGAATGCGTCGTCCATTCGCCGTCGCGCCCGCGGTAGTCGAATGTCGTACGGCGGAGGACGTGCCAACCGTCGGAGACGACCTCCACGTCGCGGATGCGGACGTCCGGGTTGCCGGTGGCGTCGCGGCCCGTCAGGTGCAGCCCCGAGCGGCCGCGGCTGTCGGGGAGGTCGTGGCCGGGTCGTGGGTCAGCGCTCATGAAGTGAGCGTATCGGGCGCTCCCTCAGGCCTGATGTACGCCCCGATCACCTCACGGACCTCCACGCCGCCGCCCTGCCAGGTGGCCGGATTGCGGCGTGCGATCGCGAGTGCGGCCTCCCGGTCGGGGGCCTCGATGATGCCGAGGCCGGCGATGATCTCCTTCGACTCCGTGTACGGGCCGTCCGTCGCGCCCTCGCCGCGGATCGAGGTCGACTCCGTGTAGGGCGCGAGCGCGAACGCGGCGACCAGCTCGCCGTCGCGGATCATGTCCTCCGAGTGCCGGTCGTGCTCGGCGAGCTCCTCGGGCGTTCCGGCGATGCCGTCGCCGTAGATGAAGATCGCGAACTGAGCCATGGTCGTCCTCTCTGAGTGGGTGCTGTCGATCGGTGTCGTTCACCTGAGCGTCGAACGCGGAGGCCCCGATTCGACATCTCAGCGGAAGCGTCGACGAATCGCCCGCGCGGCCAGGATGTCGGCGGCGTCGGCATCTTTCGCTTTCACGATCGCCTTGTCCGACTTGAGCGGGAGTGCCCTGCCCTCCTCGACGTGCTCTCCGCGGACCAGCTCCCGCGTCCGGGCGATCTCCGAGTCGAACACCGCTCCGAGCAGGAGGACGACGTTAGCGATCCAGATCCACAGCAGGAAGACGATGATGCCGGCCAGCGTGCCGTACGTCTTGTTGTAGCTGCCGAAGTTGGCCACGTAGAACGCGAACAAGGCCGACGCGATCCCGAGGGCGACGATCGCCACGACGGCGCCGGGCGTCAGCCAGCGGAACCGCGGCTGCTTCACGTTCGGGGTCGCCGAGTAGAGCAGGGCGACCAGCAGCACCAGCGCGACGATCACCACCGGCCAGCGGAGGATCGACCACGCGGTCTTGGCCGCCTCACCGACGCCGATGGCGTTGCCGAGAGCTTCGGCGATCGGGCCGGACACCACCAGGAGCACCGCCACCACCGCGATCAGAACGAGCGACGCAAGGGTGACCCCGAGCTGGACGGGGCGGAGAGCGAAGGCGCTCCGCCCCTCCCGGACCTCGTAGATGCGATTGAGTGCCCGGCCGAAGCCACCCACATAGCCGGAGGCCGACCAGATCGCGCCGACGATGCCGATTGCCAGAGCCCACCCGGTCGCGGGCGACGACGAGAGGCTCTCGATCGGCTGCTTCACCACGGTGAGCATCCCGGGCGCCAACTGGTCCACCATCCCGAACAGCGCGTCGATGCCGGCCTTGCTCTGGCCGACCAGCCCCAGGATGCTGACCAACGCGATCATCGCGGGGAACAGCGAGAGCACACCGAAGTAGGTGAGCCCGGCGGCGAGGTCCGTGCAGGCGTGCTGCCCGAAGCTGCGCAGGGTGCGCTTGAGCACGTACCCCCACGGGAGGCGCCGCCAGGAGACGTCAGCGGCCACGCGAGAGTCCTCGCGCCACGAGGGCGGCCGCGCCTCCCACGACGGCGAGGAGCACGGCGGCGGACGCCACCGGGTGGGACCGGATCTGCACGAGCGGGTTGAGCGTGGCGAAGATGTCGTCGAGCGTGCTCGCGAGCTCGTCCCGCGTCTCCTCCAGCTCGAGTTTGAGAGTGTTCATCCCCTTGCCGCTCACGGCTGCTCCCCCCTCAACGCCTGCGCATCGGCCTTCAGCTCTGGTCCGAGGTCGTCGGGCACCGGAGGCACGCCGCGCTTCAGCATCGTCCGCCCGATGAGGGCGGCGATGATCGCCAGCACGATGAGGATGCCCGCGACGATGAGCGCGGCCAGCCAGCCCGGCACGATGAGCGCGAACGCGAACACGGCGGCGGTGATCAGCACGCCCACGGCGAAGAAGACGAACACCAGCGCGCCGACGAGCAGGCTCGCGCCGATCCCGGCTGCTTTCGCCTTCGCGGCCATCTCGGCTTTGAACAACGCGAGTTCCGCCGCCAGGAGGCGCTTCAGCTGCGCCGTGGCATCTTTCGTCAATTGCGGCAGCGGCCGCAACCCGCGCGTGGTCCGGCGGCGCTCGCGGGGGAGCGCGGTCTTGTGTTCGCTCATTCCGTGGCCTCCCTGGCTGTCGGTCTCGAACGTACCCCACGCCCGGTGACGAGCCAAGGGAGGGTTCACCGTCTGCAGCGGGGGATGGTGCACACTAGGGGCATGAGCGGCAACGGCAGCACCGGGTCGGGTGGCGTCCTCGTGGCGGTCGTGCCCGGACAGCCCACAGCGGTGCTCGACCAGGCGGCCCGGCTCGCGGACGACCTCGACGTGCCGCTGGTCTGCGCCAACGTCGACCCCAACCGGTACCTGGTCTCGAGCTACGTCGACGGCACGGTGGTGGCCCTGCCGTACGACCCGGACCTCCCCGAGGTCGAGGAGGAGACGTTCGACTCCGAGCTCGAGTCCGACATCCGCGAGGTGATGAACGGCCGCGGCGTTCCGTACACGCTGAAGCAGCTCGCCGGTGACCCGGCCTGGGCGCTGGCGCGCCTCGCCGACGAGATGGACGCCCGCTACATCGTGGTCGGCACGCGCGAGGCGGGGCTGCGCGGAAGCCTCCGCGAGTTCTTCAACGGGTCGGTCGCCGTGCATCTCGCGCACCGGCAGCACCGTCCGGTGATCGTCGTCCCCCTGGCGCCGGTGAACGGGTCGCAGGCGCTGCCGTGGGAGGACCCGCCGGTATAGTGGTCCAGCGGCGATGGATCTCGCCGGGGCGTGACGCCCGAACCGCGACGGTCGCTGATAGTTCCTGCGCTTCAATCACTGAAGGGTGGATGCCGCGTGTCCGCGAGAACCCCGTTGCCCGTGCACCTGCACTGGCGGTCCGTGCTGCTCGTCTTCGTCGGCGGCGCCCTCGGCACCACAGTGCGGTACCTGCTCTCCGCCGCCGTCCCGACCGTGGCCGGCGTTTCGCTCATCACGCTGGTCATCAACGTGACTGGTGCGTTCGTGCTGGGCTGGCTGCTGGAGGCTCTCGCCCTGCGCGGCGCGGACGCCGGGCGACGACGTGACGTGCGGCTCTTCGCGGGCACCGGCATCCTGGGCGGCTACACCACGTACAGCTCGTTCGCGGTCGACACCGACGGCCTGTTCGTCGCGCACAACCCGACCGCCGGCGTCGGGTACGCCGTGGCGACCATCGTCATCGGCGCGCTCGCCTCGGTGGCCGGCATCGCCGTGGCTGCGGCGATCGCGCGACGCACGGGAGCGCGCGGGTGACGCCGCTGCTCGCCGTCGCCGTGGCGGTCGCTGGAGGCCTCGGCGCGGTCTCGCGACTCGTGCTCGACGGTGTGCTGCGCGCCCGTTTCCGGATCGCCTTCCCGTTCGGCACGACGGTGATCAACGTGACGGGATCGTTCCTGCTCGGGTTCGTCACCGGGCTCGCGGCCGCGCACGGCCTCCCGCCGGAGTGGCGCGTGATCCTCGGCACCGGGTTCCTCGGCGGTTACACGACGTTCAGCACCGCCAGTTACGAGACCGTGCGGCTTGCGCAGCAGCGGCGCTACCGTGCGGCGTTCGTCAACGGCGTCGGGATGCTCGTGCTGGCGCTCGCCGCGGCGGGACTCGGCTTGTGGCTGGGCGGGCTGCTCTGACTTCTCCGACTGGTCGTGAGCCCGGCGGAGGTCAGGCCTCCTGCTCCATCCACCACTCCGTGAACTCCTCCGCACGGCCGTCGGCGGCCAGGCGGATGACCCACAGGTTCGAGTAGGTCGGGCCGTCGTGGTAGTCGGTGACGCCCTCGACGAAGTACTGCGCGCCGTCCTGGCCGAGGAGCCGCCATTCGAAATCGACCGAGCCTGGGTCGTCCTGCGCGTCGAGCCAGCCCTCGACGATCTCGAGGTGGCCATCCCACGGCTCGGCGAACGGCTCGGTGCGGTAGCTCGCGTCCTCGGTGAAGAGCGCGCGGATGTCATCCGGGTCGTTGGACTCCCAAGCGGTGCGGTAGCGGTCGATCCAGGACGTGATCGCGTCGGCCATGCTCACCGTTATACGCCCTGCGCGCGCAGGCCCACCAGACTTGACAGTTGCGTGCCGCTTTGCATGCGGCCCGCTACGCTGTGCGCATGACGGGGAGGGCGCACTCATGACGGGGTTCTTCGCCGAGTGGTCCGACTTCAATGTCGCCGTGGCAGGCGCAGGGGCCGCTCTCGGCGGACTGCTGATCGTGGCGCTGTCCGTCAACATCCGTCAGATCGCCGAGTCCCGCGGGCTCGCCGCGCGCGCCGGCGCGTCGATCGCGACGCTGATCCTCGGCGTCGCGCTGAGTTGCGCGGCGCTCATCCCGGGCCAGGTGGCGTGGGGGTTCGGCCTCCAGGTGCTCGGCGGCACCGTCGTGTGCGGCGTCGTGGCGGTCCGCTCGGCGGTCGCCATCCGGGAGGATGCGAAGGTCACGGGCTATGGGCGGTACGACGCCGAGCGCATCGCCGTCTTCACCCTGCCGCTGCTGTTCGACCTGGTCGGGGGCGTGCTTCTGATCGCACTCGTCGCGTCGGCCGTCGGGATGGTGCTGGTCTCGGTCGCGACGATTCTCGCGATCGTGACGACCGTGCTCTTCTCGTGGGTCGCTCTCGTGGAGGTACTGCGCTAGACCGCGTTCGCTGTCGCACCGGCGAGCGCCAGTTGTGGCAGGGCGTCGAGCAGCGGCGCGAGCTCCGGGATGCGATGCGCCTCCTGGAGGGCGGCCTCCAGGGCGTCGACGTGCACCGGTCGCGCCGTGTCGAGCAGCCGGTGGCCGCCGGCGGTGAGCTCGGTGTAGATGCCCCGCCGGTCGTCGAGGCAGTCGACGCGGGTCAGGAGGCCGCGCTCCTCGAGGCGGTTGACCAGCCGCGTGGTGGCGGACGGGCTGAGGGCGCTGGCCCGGGCGAGCTGTTGCATTCGCATGTGCCAGCCGTCCTGCCTGCTGAGCGCGTCGAGCACGGTGTACTCGACGACGGAGAGGCCGGCCTCGCGCGAGAGCGACCGCTCCAGTTCGTTCTCGATGAAATTGTGGAGGGCGGCGAGCGTGCGCCAGCCCTGTGCGCGCACTTCGACGGCGTCGTCGGCGATGCCCACGGGGTCTCCTCACTGTCGGTCGCAGACTCGGGGTTGCACGAAGTAATTGCATGTGCAACTATTTATAACGCGTCTGCAACTACTGATGGTACGCGGTCGCGTCCCCGATCCCCGACATTCCCAGGAGTTCCCCATGCCTGCTGGCCTGATCGCCCTCGCCCTGGGCGGATTCGGCATCGGCCTCACCGAGTTCGTGATCGCCGGACTCCTGCCCGACGTCGCAGCCGACTTCCACGTCGACGCCGCCGCGGCCGGATGGCTCATCTCGGGATACGCGCTCGCCGTCGCGGTCGGCGCGATCGGCCTGACGGCGGCCGTCACTCGGCTGCCGCGCAAGACCGTCCTGCTCGGCCTGATGGTGCTGTTCATCATCGGCAACGCGATCTCCGCTCTGGCGACCGACTATCCGGCCATGCTCGCCGGGCGCATCGTCGCGGCGCTCTGCCATGGAGCGTTCTTCGGCATCGGGTCGGTCGTCGCGGCCGGGATGGTCGAGCCCGACAAGAAGGCGCGCGCGATCGCGATCATGTTCACCGGGCTGACGGCGGCGAACGTCCTCGGCGTCCCGTTCGGCACCCTGCTCGGGCAGCAGCTCGGTTGGCGATCGACGTTCTGGGCGATCACCGCGATCGGAGTGCTCGCGCTCGTGGGACTGGCGCTGCTGGTGCCGCGGTCGGCCGGCCGGCCTGCCGACGAGGCGGACCGCAGCGGCGGTCTGCGCGGTGAGCTCCGCGCGTTCCGCTCCTCGCAGCTGTGGCTCTCGCTCACCGCGACGGTGCTCGGGTTCGGCGGGATGTTCGGCGCCTTCACCTACATCGCCTACACGCTGACCGGCCTGTCGGGCTTCCCCGCCGCGGCCGTGCCGTGGCTGCTCATCCTCTTCGGCGTCGGGCTCTTCGTGGGCAACGCCGTCGGCGGCCGATTCGCCGACCGCTCGATCGACGGGACCCTGATCGTCGTACTGTCGGCGCTGGCCGTCATCCTCGGGCTCTTCGCGGTGGTCGCTCCGCTGCCGGTCGGCGCCGTCATCGCGCTCGTGCTGATGGGCGCGACCGGGTTCGCGACGGTGCCCGCGCTGCAGTTGCGCGTGCTCCGCTCCGCGGAGACGGCGCCGACGCTCGCGTCGGGAGCGAACATCGCCGCGTTCAACGTCGGCAACGCGCTCGGCGCGTGGCTCGGCGGGCTCACGATCGCGGCCGGCCTCGGGTACGCCTCGCCGCTCTGGGTCGGCGCCGCGATGACTGTTGCCGCGCTCGTCGTGATCGCGCTCGCCTCCTGGATGCGGAAGTCGCACTTCCGTGACGGTAGACAGGGGAGTACAGTCCCGGCTATCTCGAACGGAAGACCGACGATCAGGGGGTGATCGTGTGGTGGATGTGCCGGAGCGGCGCTCCTCCCTCACTCCTCTGCGGCTTCTGATCGGAGCTCTCGTCCTCGGCGGTGGGGTCACCGCCCTCGGGTTGCTCTTCGGCGGCGGCACCGCGAACGCGGCAGCGCCTCCCGCGCCCGACCCGCTGGGATCGGTCGTCTCGAGCGTCACGGGAACGGTCGGTGACACCGCGCACGCGGTCACCTCCGCCGTGACGCCCGCGCTGCCGGACCCGGTCCGCTCGACGGTCGCTCAGGTGGTCCAGCCGGCCGCGCAGGTCGTCGACCACGTGGCGCAGGCCGCGCCGGTCGCCGCGGTCGTGACGCCCGTGGCCTCCGCGGTGGACCAGGTCGTGGCCGCCACCCCTGTCTCGCAATTGCCGGTGGTGGGTGCGGCTCTCGGTGCAACGCCGGTCGAGTCCGTGACTTCGCCGGTCAGCGCGGCGGCGGACGGCGCTCTCTCGGACGTGTCCGCCGCGCTGCAGACCGCGGTCGCTCCGATCGCACCGGTCGTGTCTCAGCCTCCTGTCGTCGACACCCCGACTTCCGCTTCGGCCTCGGGCCCGTCGATGGGTGAGGCCACAGTGACGGCCGCGATGGTCGCCACGGGGGAGGCCGTGCGGGCTGTTTCCGACTCCGGCCCGCCCTTCGGCACCGTGTCGTCGGGTCTCGGTGCCGCGGACTCCGCGGCGTCCGCTCCGGGCGGTGCGCCTCCGGGCGGTTCCGGGCCGCCGGCCCCGGGTATGCCGTCCGGTTCACTGGGCGCGGGCTCTTCCGGAGGTTCATCGGGTGCCGCGCCGTCGGTGGCTGCCACCGCTGATGCGTTCGCGGCTGTTGACTCGGCGCGCGCCGGACGCGCAGCGCTGCCCACCGGTGACGCCCTTTCCGCTTCACCGTTCTTCGACCACGACATCAGCCCCGACTGAGTGGGTCGCCGTCTGCCGCTCGGCAGAACGCGACCCGAGCTCCCGACCGGGAGTTCGCAGACACTCACACGAAAGGCTGAACGATGAACAAGTATGTCTCCAGAGGGCTGTGGTTCACCCTCTGCGTCGGAGGGCTCTGGCTCGCCGGCACTGCGGCGGCGAACGCCGCAGAAGCACCATCGACGACCGGCTCCGGTGGCGTGGCCTCCGGCGGTCAGGCTGTCGTCGACGTCACCGTGCCGGTGAACGTCGCCGGCAACGGCATCGCCCTGCTCGGCGACGCGAACTCGACGGGCGCGGCGGCACCGGCCACAGCACCGGCTCCGGCTCCTGCCGACCCGGTCTCGACCAGCGGGCTCGACGGCGTGGCCAGTGGCGACCAGGCGCTGGTCAGCGTCTCCGTGCCCGTCGCTGTCACGGGCAACGCCGTGAGCGCCGTCGGCGACGCGGGTCCGAGCGCGAGCCCGGGATCGGGCTCGAACGCGGGTGCTGAACCCGCCCCGAGCGCAGCGCCGGCCGCCGGCCTCTCGACCAACGGAACGGACGGCGTGCTGTCCGGGGCGCAAGCGCCGATCGCCGTCTCGCTGCCGGTGACGGCGACGGGGAACGCGATCAGCGTCCTGGGCGATGCCGCATCGTCGGGTTCGCCGGCGAGCGCCCCGGCGAGCACGGGACCGACCTCTGGTAGCGGGATGACGACCTCGGGCGCTGATGGCATCGCGTCGGGTCTGCAGGTTCCGATCGGTGCGTCGGCTCCGGTGACGGCCTCCGGCAACGCGGTGAGCGTGCTGGGTGATGCGGGTTCGACCGGTTCGACGGCGACGGCTCCTGGGGCGCCGGCTGCGGGTGCGTCGGGTGCGACGACCTCGGGTAATGATGGTGTTCTGTCGGGGATTCAGGTGCCGGTCGGCGCCTCGGCTCCCGTGACGGCCTCGGGCAACGCGGTGAGCGTGCTGGGTGATGCGGGCGCGTCGGGTTCGTCGGCCGCCGT
Organism: Leifsonia sp. PARNA 1/14; assembly: GCF_055720965.1. NCBI lineage: Bacteria > Bacillati > Actinomycetota > Actinomycetes > Micrococcales > Microbacteriaceae > Leifsonia > Leifsonia sp. PARNA 1/14. The sequence continues at coordinate 391,843 of NZ_JBVQSP010000002.1, read as the reverse complement.
CCCGCCCGCTCCGGCTGCCTCGGGCGGGTCGACTTCCGGCGCCGGTGGCGTGGGATCCGGTGCGCAGCTTCCGGTCTCCGTTTCGGTTCCGGTGACGGCGTCCGGTGACGCCGTGAGCCTCCTGGGTGACGCGACGAGCAGCGGCTCGACCGGCTCGGCCGGCTCGAGTGGTTCCGGCTCGGCGCCGGTGGGCTCGACCACCGACGGGACCGGCGGCATTCTGGGTGGAGCTCAGCTCCCGGTGATCGTGTCGCTCCCGATAACGGTCGGCGGCGACGCTGTGGCCGTGATCGGTGACAGCACCGCCGGTGGCTCCTCGACCGGAACCACCGACCCGACCACGCCGACGACGCCGACGACCCCCACCGGCACCACCGGTTCGGATACGGGCACGGTCGGCGCCGCGACGGGCCAGGTCGCCGCGACCGCGTCGACGGGTGCGACCGCCGTGCTGAGCGCCTCCGATGCCACGTCGGCTCTCGCCTCGACCGGTTCGGACGACCTCACGCTCGGCGCACTCGGTGCGCTGCTCGCCCTGCTCGGCACCCTGGCGGTGTTCGGCACGGCTAACCGTGAGCGTCGGCACCACACGCGGTGATCCGGGGGGCCTGACGTCAGGATCGAACGAACGATGACGCAACGGGGGCGGGACGGTCGCACGGCCGGCCCGCGCCCGTGCGCCTGTCAGAGCCCGATCGTCAGAACCCGATCGGGCGACCGGGGGAGAGGGGCTCCTCGCTCGCGGCGAACGTCTCTCCGCTGTTGTACTCGGCCTCGCGGCGCTCGACTTCGGCGATCAGCGCCTTGTTGAGCATCTCGGACCAGCTGCTGTCCTGCTCCTCGAAGGAGGTGGACCGATAGGCTGCCCGCGCGCGGTTGCGGAGGCCTTCACTGAGGTAGAACGTGACGCTCGTGCGCCGGGGCGCGGCCGCCTTCTCGGTGACCGCTGTCGGGCGTGCTCGGAACCCCGTCGAGGAGGCCCTGGCGAGTTGCGGTCGTTCGCCGCGATCGGACTGGTCGTGGTCGCTCATCACACCTCATAGACATATCGCATCTGTAATCTACAATCAGCATACTACCTGATAGAGCGCGAGCTGAATCGGCCGCATCCCGCCGTGGGAAGGGCGCGGTCCGAGGAGCTGTCAGCGCGACAGCCGCTCCACGATCGCTCCGAAGAGCTGGGGGCGCGCAGTCGCCGCGGGCACGATACGGGGTCGGAACGACGAGCGGGCCGCGACGACGAGCCCTGTGGTGAGCATGCGGAAGTCGCGCGTCGTCGCCCTCCACGCGCGCTCGTACTGCTCGGTGTCTCCAGCGCGCACGGCTGCGACCGCGGCTCGCGCCTGGGCGAAGCCGACACGCATGCCTTCGCCGGTCAGCGCGTCGACATAGCCGGAGGCGTCGCCCGCGAGCAGCACGCGCCCCGCGGCCCGCGACCGCGATCGCTGCAGCAGCGGTCCGGCGCCGCGCGCGTCCGACACGACGGCCGCACCCGCCAGCCGCGTCGCCAGGGCGGGGATGGCGGCGATCGATGCGTCCTGGTCGAGCGGGCGCGGGCCGAGCACCGCCACGCCGACGGTGCGATCGTCGACAGGCGTCACATAGGCCTCCACCAGCGGAGACCAGTGCACCTCCACCAGATCCGTCCACGGCTCCACCGCATAGTGCTGACGCAGCCCGTAGCGCCGTCGGCCGGGATGCTGTGCCCGTCTCTCCAGACCGAGCAGGCGCCGCACCGGCGAGTGGAGGCCGTCGGCCGCGATCACCCAGGACGTCTCGAGGGTCTGCGCCCCGTCGGGTCCGAGCCGCAGCTCCACGGCGTCCCGACGCTGGGTCAGCCCCGTCACCCGATCGTGCACGACGGGAGTGCCGAGCTCAGCGGCCCGGCGCGCCAGCTCCCGGTGCAGCACCGTGCGCCGCACACCTCTGCCCGGGCGGTCGGCGAACCGGTGCTCGACGCGTCGACCGGCGTCCACGTAGGCGATCCCTGCGAGGGGATGACCGGGCGGGTCCACGCCGATGCGGTGAAGGGCGGCGAGTGCGCCCGGCATCAGGCCCTCTCCGCAGGCCTTGTCGATCGGGTCGTCGCGAGGCTCGACGACCACGACCTCCATGCCTGCCAGCCGCGCCTCGATCGCGCACGCGAGCCCGATCGGGCCTCCGCCCACGATCACCAGCTGCGGCGCCGTCATGCGCGGGCGGCGGATGCCTCGGACAGGGCGAGAGCGCGGTTCTCGCAGGGGATGCGGAAAGCCAGCAGGAGCACAGCGTTCAGCACGGTGAAGGCCACGGCGGTGATCCACGCGGTGTGCACCAGAGGGAGCGCGAATCCCTCGACGACGACCGCGACGTAATTGGGGTGGTGCAGCCAGCGGTAGGGACCGCGAGCGACCAGCGGGAGGCCGGGCACGACGATCACACGCGTGTTCCAGCGCGGGCCGAGCGTCGCGATGCACCACCACCGCAGTCCCTGGCTGGCCAGCACCAGCGCGAGCATCGGCCAGCCGAGCCACGGGAGGAACGGCGGGTCGAGCAGCCACACCTCCGCGAGGCACGCCAGCAGGAGGCCGGTGTGCAGCGCGACCATCGGCGGGAAGTGCCGCCGGCCGTACTCGACGCCGCCGCGCGCGAACGACCAGCGGGCATTGCGAGAGGACACGACGAGTTCGGCGATCCGCTCCGCCCCCGTCGCGAGGACGAGCACGGTGTACCAGATCACGCCACCGCTCCGAGCTCCGGGGCGGGGCGCGATTCGCGTGCGCCGTCGGCCCAGCGCAGCAGCACCAGCTCGCTGGTGACGCCCGGCCCCAAAGCGAACAGCAGCCCGATCGTGCCCGGCGCGTGCTCGTTCAGCTGCTCGGCCAGCACGTGCAGCACAGCCGCCGACGACAGGTTGCCGACGCGGGCGAGCGACCGCCAGCTGGCGTCGAGCGCGTCCGGCGGGAGGTCGAGCGCCCGGGCGAACGCCTCCAGCACCTTGGGACCTCCGGGATGCGCGGCCCACGCGCCGACGTCCGAGACCGCGAGGTCGTGCTCGGAGAGCAACCCTCGGGCGTCGTCGGCGAAGTTTCGGTCGATCACGTCGGGTACTCCGGCGCTCAGCACGATGCGGAACCCGGTGCCGCCGATGTCCCAGCCGATCACGTTCTCCGTATCGGGGTAGATGCGGCTGCGGGAGTCGAGGATCTCCGGACCCGGGAGGCCGAGCTCGCGGGCGCGGTCGTCACCGGCCATCACCACGGCAGCGGCGCCGTCGCCGAACAGTCCACTGGCCACGATGTTCGCCATCGAGTCGTCGGCGGCCTGCACGGTCAGCGAGCACAGCTCGACCGACAGGAGCACGGCGATCTCACCCGGGTGGCCTTGCAGATAGTCGTTCACCCGGGCGATCCCGGCAGCGCCGGCGACGCAGCCGAGCCCGAAGCTCGGCAGGCGCTTGACGTCGGGACGCATCCCGAGCCGCTGCACGAGCTGCGCGTCGATGGAGGGCGCGGCGATGCCGGTCACGGAGGTGAAGAGCAGGAAGTCGACGTCGGTCGCGCGGAGACCCGCGGTCGCGAGCGCCTGAGTGACGGCGCGCTCGGCGAGCGTCGTGCCCTCGGCGATGAAGAAGTCGTTGGACTCGCGGAAGGAGCCCAGCGAACTGTACCGCTCGAGCGGCATCACCAGGCTCCGCGTCTCGACGCCGCTGGCGGCGTGGATGCGCCGCATCACGGCCTGCCGCGCCGGGTCGCTGGTGATCATCGCGAGGAGCGCGGCGGTGATCTCGCCCTGGCTGTAGCTGCGGGCGGGAAGCACGGGCGCCACGGCCACAATACGGCTCACATGCGAAACGTACCACCGGGGACGGTTCGCGCGGCGGGGTCGCGGGGAACTGCCAGACCCGCTATCCGAATACGGCGAACGCGTCGATCTCGACGAGCATCTCCGCGCGCGGCAGACCGGTGAACACGGTCGTGCGCGCGGGCAGCACGCCGGAGGCGACGCGCGTGGCCAGGAACTCCCCGTAGGCCTCGTTCATCGCGGCGAAATCGTCGCGGGTGGTCAGATAGACGCGCAGCATCATGACGTCGTCGAATCCGGCTCCGCCCGCCGCGAGCACGGCCTCCACGTTGCGGAGGGTGCGCTCGGTCTGCGCCCTGACGTCGCCCGGGTGCAGGTACTCGTTCGTCTCCGGGTCGACGGGACCCTGCCCGGACACCTGCAGGAACGGGCCGCGGCGCACGCCCTGCGAGAACGTGTGCGCGGGCGCGGGGGCCTCGGTCGTGGTGACGGCGATGCGGTCGGTCATGGTGTTCCTTTCGCGGGTGCGGGAGTCGAGGGTGCGTGGGCCGGGGTCGACGGAATGCGCGCCCCGAGCTCTGCCGAGATGCGGGTGGTCGCGTCGACGAGCGTGGGCAGCAGCGCGAGGACGCCGTCGTGCGGGAGCACCACGTTGGGCACCGAGATCGAGACGGCCGCGGCGATCCGGCCGTCGGGCCCGCGGACCGGCGCGCCCACGCAGTTCATGAAGGTCTCGTGCTCCTCGTGGTCCTCCGCCCAGCCGCGCTCGGCGCTGATCGCGACGTCCGCGAGCAGAGCGGCCGCCGTGACGTGCGTGTGTGCGGTGAAGGCGGGGAGGTCGAGAGCGGCGACGACCCGCTCGCGCTCGGCGACCTCCAGGCCGCCGAGGAGCACCTTGCCGACCGCCGTCGCGTGCAGCGGCGCGGGGAGGCCGATCCGCGAGTACATCCGCAGACCTTGGCGCGAGTCGACCTTGTCGATGTAGGTGACGACGCCCTCCTGATACGTCGCCAGGTGAACCGTCTGGCCGGTCACTGCGGCGAGCTCGCGCAGGATCGGTGCGGCGGCCGCACGCACGTCGACGGCCTCGAGGGCGTCGGAGGCGAGCGTGAACACCGCGGGGCCCACGTGATAGCGGTGGGCGGCGTCGTGACCGGCGAACCCGCGCGACTCCAGCGTCTGGAGCAGTCGGAGCACGGTCGACTTGTGGACGCCGAGCTCCCCGGACAGCGCATCGAGGGTGCGGACGCCCCGGGCGACGAGCTCGAGCAGGTCGAGCGCGCGGGCGACGGACTGGCTCATCGCTTCACCCGTTCCACGGGATCTCGCCCGGGTGCACCCGCCAGCGTTCCCAGGTCGCGTCGGCGGCCGCGGCGATGGTGTCGCGCTCGCCGTGGTCGGGTACGGTCAGCGGCCGATCGCCGTGTCCGATCAGCGTGAGCGCTGCCAGCGCGTGACCGAAGCGGAGCGCGGCGGTGTCGTCGCGTCCCTCGACGAGCCCGGCGAGGTAGCCGGCGGCGAAGGCGTCGCCCGCACCGACAGGCTCCACGACCTCCACGGTGAGGCACGGGACATGGGTTTCGCCTCCGTCGCGCCGGTATGCGGAGGCGCGCCGCTCCTCGTCCTTCAGCACCAGCGTCTGCAGGTGCGGGAGGTCGGCGAACAGCTGGGCCGGGTCGGTGTGGCCGAAGTGCGTCTCGGCCTCCTCGTGCCCGGCGAACAGCAGGTCGGCCTGTGCGACGAGCGCGTGGAGCTCCGACCGGTCGCGACCGGTCCACAGTGCCGGCCGGAGGTTGAGGTCGACGCTGACGAGCGTGCTCGGGCCGACGAGCGAGCGGAGATTCGCCGTGAGTTCCGCCGTCGAGGCGGAGAGCGCCGGTGTGATGCCCGAGGTGTGGACGACGGCGGCCGTCGCGAGGAGCGACGCCGCCGGTTCGGCACGGAGGTGTTCCACTCCGAGCGTCGACGCCGCCGACCAGCTGCGGTAGTAGTGCATGCGCGTCCGCACGCCGGTCGGGCCGACCACGGGCTCCTTCACGTAGAGGCCCGTCGGCCGGGCGTCGTCGCGCTCGACGGTGGAGGTGTCGACGCCGGCCTCCTGCGCGCTGGCGAGGATGCGGTCGCCGAAGCCGTCGACCCCGAGCCGGGACACCCACGCGGTCGGGAGGCCGAGCCGGGCCAGCGAGCCGGCCACGTTGAACTCCGCGCCGCCGACGTCGGAGCCGAAGGTTCGGGCCTCCGACAGGGGGAGGTGGTGGTCGGGATACAGGACGACCATCGCCTCGCCGATGGTCACCAGGGGTGCGGTCGCCGTCATCCGTTCCCTTTCGCGTCGTCCGGGATCATGCTAGACAAGAGTGCAGGAAACATGCAACGAACGTTGCGCGATGTGCAACGATGCGAACCGGAGGTCGGATGGAGCAGTACAAGGCCGCCCCGCTCGGCTTCACACCCACCGACGTCGCCGACCTGCCACGCACCCGCCCGCTCCTCCGCTGCTTCCCCACTCCTATCGTGACGCTCAGCGAGGTCGCGGTCGCTCACAACCTCGAGACGATGGCCGACTGGTGCCGCGAGGCCGGCGTCGGCATCGCGCCGCACGGCAAGACGACCATGAGCCTTGAGCTCTGGAGGCGTCAGCTCGACGCGGGCGCGTGGGGAATCACCGTGGCGACGCCGTGGCAGGCGTCGGTCGCGCTCGGCTGGGGCATTCCGCGGGTACTGCTGGCCAACGCACTCGTCCGGCCGGACGCGCTGCGAGCGCTCGCCCCCGACGTCGACCGCCTGACCGTCTGGGCGGACTCCACGCGGGCGGTCGACATCATGACCGAGGCTCTCACCGATATCGACACCGCGGGTCCACTCGACGTCCTCGTCGAGCTCGGCGGCGCCGGGGGCCGGACCGGTGCGCGCGGGGTGGAGGCCGCGCTGGCGGTCGCCCGCGCGGTCGCAGCCTCCCCGAAGCTGCGGCTCGCGGGCGTCGCCGGCTACGAGGGAGCGCTCGCGCACGACGCCTCCCCGAGCTCGCTCGCGCGCGTCCGCGACTATCTCGACGAGCTGGTGGCGCTGCACGACGCGATCGAGGCCGCGGGTGTCTATCCGCCCGAGGACACGGTGATCCTCACGGCCGGCGGCAGCGCTTACTTCGATCAGGTCGCCGAAGCCCTCGCGCCGCGTCGCGACGTCGACGGCCGCCGCGGACGTCCAGTCGAGGTGCTGCTGCGCTCCGGCGCGTACGTGACCCACGACGACGGCTTCTACCGGTCGATCACGCCCCTGCGCCGCACGGGCTCCGGGCAGGAGTTCCGGGCGGCCATCCACGGCTGGGCGACCGTCGTGTCCCGGCCCGAGCCCGGGCTGGTGCTGGTCGACGCGGGCAAGCGCGACCTCCCGTACGACGAAGGGCTGCCGATTCCGCAGGCGGTCCGACGCTTCGGATCGGCGGTCGCCGCGCCGCTGGAGGGAGCCGAGACCACTGCCCTCAACGATCAGCACGCCTTCGTCCGCGTGCCGGTCGACGCCGCCATCGAGGTCGGCGACGTCATCCGCTTCGGGCTCTCGCACCCCTGCACGACCTTCGACAAGTGGCGCGCGCTCGCCGTGGTCGATGACGCCCTCGCGCCGGAGCCGCGCGTGATCGGTCTCCTGGAGACGACGTTCGGATGACGCGCACCGCTGAACCAGCCGCTGACGGGAGACCCATGCTGATCGAGACCCTCACCGCCGACCGCGCGCTCGCCGTCGTCCGCGCTCCGCGCATCGACTACCCCGCCGCGCTGTGCCGGGCGCTCGCCGCGGGAGGCATCCGGGTGGTCGAGTTCACCTTCACCACTCCCGGTGTGGAGGCTGTGATCGCGGCCGCCGCGGCCGACCCGCAGGGCGCGCTGGTCGGCGCGGGCACGGTGACCGACTCGCGCACGGCGGAGGCCGCCATCGCCGCCGGGGCGCGCTTCCTCGTCACCCCGGGCATCAGCGAAGGTGCGGCCGCCGTCGCCCGCGATGCGGGAGTGCCGATCATGCTGGGCGCCCTCAGCCCGACGGAGGTCATGCGGGCCGTCGAGCTCGGGGCGGCGGCAGTGAAGATCTTCCCGGCCTCCACGGTCGGATCCTCGCATCTGAAGGATCTGCGCGGCCCGTTCCCCGCCGTGCCGTTCGTGCCGTCGGGCGGCCTGCACGCCGGCAACGCGCGGGAGTGGATGACCGCCGGCGCACTCGCGGTGACCGCGGGATCGAGCGTGGTCAGCGCGGCCGACATCGAAGCGGCGGCGTGGGAGGCGGTGACCGAGCGAGCGCGCGAGTTCACCCGGGCGGCGGCCGGATGAGCAGCGGCGTCTCCGACGACGCCCTTCTGATCCGCGGCGGGACGATCCTCGACGGCAGCGGTCGACCGGCACGCACCGGTGACGTGCGCATCGAGACCGGCCGCCTCGTTGAGGTCGGCGAGCGCATCGCGGCCTCCGGAGCGCGCGTGATCGACGCCGAGGGCCTCGCCGTGGCGCCCGGCTTCATCGACATGCACGCCCACGCCGACCTCGCCGTGCTCGACGACCCGCAGAACCTCGCCGCGGTGACGCAGGGCGTGACCACGCAGGTCGTCGGGCAGGACGGCCTCTCCTACACTCCGGCGACCTCGGCCGCGCTCGAGGTCCTCCGAGAGCAGCTGGCCGGCTGGAACGGGCAGCATGACGACGCGGGCTGGCCCGACATCGCCGGGTACCTGGCCGAGGTGGATCGCCGAGGCAGCGCTGCGAACGTCGCGACGCTCGTCCCGCACGGGACTGTCCGCCTCGACGTCGTCGGAGCAGACGACCGCCCCGCGACGCCGGCCGAGCTCATCGCCATGCGGGCGCTGGTCGAGCACGGGATGCGCGACGGCGCCTTCGGGCTGTCCGCCGGGCTCAGCTACGTCCCCGGGACGTTCGCGGACACCGACGAGCTGGTCGCTCTCTGCGAGGTCGTCGCGGCTCGCGGCGGCTACTTCGCGCCGCACCAGCGCTCCTACGGCGCCGGCGCCCTCGACGGCTACGCCGAGATGATCGAGATCGCCCGCCGTGCCCGGTGCGCGCTGCATCTGACCCACGCGACCATGAACTTCGCGGTCAACCGCGGTCGTGCGCCCGATCTGGTCGCGCTGATCGACGACGGCCTCGCCGACGGTGTCGACATCACGCTCGACACCTACCCGTACCTCCCGGGGTCGACGACGCTCGCCGCGCTCCTGCCCGGCTGGGCCGCGGCGGGAGGGCCGGAAGCGACCCTCGCGCGGCTGAGCGACCCGCCCGCCCGGGAACGGATCATCCACGAACTGGACGTGGTCGGCTCCGATGGCGCTCACGGCGTGCCCGTCGACTGGAGCGCGGTCGAGATCTCCGGCGTGCGCGACGCAGCGCTCGGCGATCGCGTCGGCCGCACGATCGCCGAGCTCGCTGCGACGCAGGGCCGCCCTCCCGCCGACGAGGCCCTGGAGCTGCTCATCGCCGACCGGCTCGGCACGGGCATCCTGCAGCACGTGGGCGACGAGGGGAACGTGCGCACGATGATGCGGCACCCGCGCCATACCGGCGGCAGCGACGGCATCCTCGTCGGCGCGAAGCCGCACCCGCGCGCGTGGGGCACCTTCGCGCGCTACCTCGGGCACTACGTCCGCGAGGAGGGCGTCCTGACGCTGGAGGACGCGATCGTCCACCTCTCCCGGCGTCCGGCCGACCGACTCGGGCTCACCGACCGCGGACGCATCGTGCCGGGCGTCATCGCGGATCTCCTGATCTTCGATCCCGAGAGCGTGGCCGACCGCGCGACGTTCGACGAGCCACGACGCCCGGCCGCCGGGATCCCGTGGGTGCTCGTCGCTGGAACGCCCGTGATCGACGAGGGCGAGCGCACCGGGGCCGTGCCCGGCCGGGCGCTACGCTCGGCAGCATGCGCGCCTTCCTGATCCTGCACGGCTGGGACAACTTCCGCCCGACCGGGCACTGGCAGCACGAACTCGCGACCGCGCTGCGCCTGCGGGGCGAGCGCGTGGTCTACCCGCAGCTGCCCGACGCGGCGCGACCCGAGGTGGACGCGTGGCGCGCGGCGGCCGCAAGGGCGCTGGAGGAGGCGGCGGCCGACGGCGCACGCGTGACGGTCATCGCCCACAGCCTGGCTGCGACGCTCTGGCTCGGCGCGCGGCCCGACGACGCCGGCGCCGGTGCAGCGGTCGACCAGGTGCTCCTCGTCGCGCCGCCCTCCCCGGGCTTCCTGCGCGACAACGCCGCAGTCGCGGCGTTCGCCGACCTTCCCGTGACCCGCCCCGCCGCCGAGACGCGCATCGTCGCCTCTGACGACGACCCGTGCTGCCCGGAGGGGGCCTCGACCGTCGTCGCCGAACCGCTCGGCCTCCCGCTGACGCTGATCCCGGGCGGAGGCCACCTCACGATCGCGGCCGGATACGGCGAGTGGCCGTCGGTTCTCGACTGGTGTCTCGACCCGACGGCCACGATCGTCGCGCGGTAGCGGGCACAGCCGCCGCCGCGACGGCGCCTCACTCCTGCGCCGCGCGCACGACCTCCACCAGGGGCTCGAACAGCTCCTCGCCGCGCTGCACCCCCATGACCTCGTCGACGATGTCGGCGGCCGCCGCACGCTGGAGCAGCTGTTGCAGCTCGAAGCTCTGCGAGTCCTCCGGCACGTCGAACCGCAGTGCGGCGCCGACGGCCGCGAGCAAGGCCTCCGGAACCCCGCCGACGAACTCCACGTAGTCGGCGGCCGGCCCGATGAACCGATCGTTGCGACCCAGCTTGCGCAACGGCTCGCGGCCGACACGGGTCACCTCGTCGACGAGGTACGGGTTGCGGAAGCGGTTCAGGATCTTCGCGCGATAGGCCGCCAGCTCCTCCGGATCGAGACCGTGCTTGGCGCTGAGCGCGGCAGAGGTCTCTGCGAGTGCGGCCTCCGCGGCCTCCAGCACCGACGGGATGCCGATGGCCTGGCTGATGGTCGTCGCACCGGCGAGGAAGCCGGTGTACGCCACCGTCGCGTGCCCGGTGTTCACCGTGAACAGCTTGCGCTCGATGTACGGGCCGAGCGAGTCGACGAAGTGCGCGCCGGGGATCGCGGGCACGTCCCCGTTGAACGGGCTGCGGTCGACGACCCACTCGAAGAAGGTCTCCACCGTCACGTCGACGCCCGCGTCGGGCGCTTGGGCGGGCACGATGCGGTCGACCGCTGTGTTCGCGAACACGGCGCGCGAGGCGAGCTCGTCGCGGGTGTCGTCGTCCGGGAGGCCGTCCATCAGCTCCGCACAGAGCAGATCGGTCGCTCCGATCGCGTTCTCGCACGCCATCACCGCCAGGCGGGGGGCGTCGGAGGCGCGCGCGGCCAGGCCGCGTGCGATCACCGGCGCGACGAAGCGCAGGATGCGCGGTCCGACCGCTGTCGTGACCACGTCGGCGGTCGCGATCTCGGCGACGAGCGCCTCCTCGTCGGTGGCGCTGTTGATCGCCCGGAACCCGGTGACCGTCCTCGTCTCCGACTCGTCGCCCACGAGGTGCACGTCATACGAGTCGGCGGCTGCGAGGGCGTCGATGAGCTCCGCGTTCACGTCGGCGAACACCACCTCGTACCCGGCTTCGTGGAGCAGGAGCCCCACGAACCCGCGCCCGATGTTGCCTGCTCCGAAATGGACGGCCTTCATCCGAGCCTCCGTCTCAGTCGTTGACGTCGCCGAGGAGCGCGAACAGGGCGTCCGCGTCCGGCGCGTCGATGAGCTTCTGCACGTCGTCCTCCTCCGAGAAGAGGATCGCGATCTTGCTCAGGATGTCGAGGTGCTCGTTGTTCCGTCCGGCGATGCCCACGACGAACCGCACCTCCTCGCCGCCCCAGTCGATCGGCGAGGGGTAGCGGACGAAGGAGAGCGCCGATCGCACGATCTCGTCCTTGGACTCGTTGGTGCCGTGCGGGATGGCGAGGCCGTTCCCCATGAAGGTGGAGACGGTCGCCTCGCGCTGCGCCATCGAGTCGACGTACCCCGGCTGCACGGCGCCTGCCCGCACGAGCAGCTCACCTGCCTCCCGGATCGCGTCCTCCCGCGTGGTCGCGCTGCCCGCGGCCACGACGTTCGCCCGGTCGAGAATCGTGTCGGTCATTTGGTGGCGTCCTCCGTTGCGTTCTGGTTCTGCTTGGCGACCAGGTCGACGACCTCGTCGTATCTGGGGCTGTTCATGAAGTTGTCGACCGACACGTGCACCGAGTTCGGCGACTGCCCCTTGGCCCGGTCGGTGAGCTCGCGCTGCGTGATCACCAGGTCGGCCGTTCCGTCGAGGTTCGAGATCGCCTGGTTGGTGACCGTGACGCCCTCCACGCCGGCCTTCTTGATCTTGTTCCGCAGCACGGACGCGCCCATCGCGCTCGAGCCCATCCCAGCGTCGCACGCGAACACGATGTTGCGCACCAGCCGATCGGTTCCGTCGCCCTGGGCGTCACCGGCGTCGTGCTCGCCCTCCTGCACCAGGCTGCCGAGCACCGAGGACTCCTTGCCCTTGTTGGCCTCGGTCTGCGCCACGGCGGCGCTGAGGTCGCCCAGGTTGCCCGCGGCGATGTCGCGGCGGCGGCTGGCACGCAGGATGATCGACGCGACCACGAACGAGACTGTCGCGGCGCCGACGACCGACAGCAGCACGCCCGGCAGGCTCGTGAACGGCGACTGCAGCACCACGGCGATGATCGATCCGGGGGAGGCCGGGGCGCGCAGACCCGAGTTGAAGGTCACGTTGATCGCGATGCCGGTCATGCCGCCCAGGATGGCCGCGATGACGATCATCGGCTTCATGAGCACGTACGGGAAGTAGATCTCGTGGATGCCGCCGACGAACTGGATCAGTGCGGCGCCCGGCGCGCTCGCCTTGGCGATGCCCATGCCGAAGATCGAGTAGGCGATCAGGATGCCGAATCCGGGACCGGGGTTGGCCTCCAGCAGGAACAGGATGGACTTGCCCTGCTGCTGCGCCTGCTCGATGCCGAGCGGGGTGAGCACGCCGTGGTTGATGGCGTTGTTGAGGAACAGCACCTTTCCCGGCTCGATCAGGATGCTCGCGAAGGGGAGCAGGTGCACCGAGATCAGCCAGTTGACCGCGTTGCTCAGCACACTGCTCAACCACTCGACGAGCGGGGCGATCCCGAAGAACGCGCCGATCGACAAGAGCATGCCGACGATACCTGCCGAGAAGTTGTTGACCAGCATCTCGAACTC
>NZ_JBVQSP010000002.1:266854-378736 GCF_055720965.1 Leifsonia sp. PARNA 1/14 | reverse complement strand
ACGGGCCCATGATCATCGCGCCGATGAACATCGGGATGTTCGAGCCCACGATGACGCCCATGGTCGCGATGCTGCCGACCACGCCGCCGCGCACGCCGTAGACCATGCGGCCTCCGGTGTTCGCGATGAGCAGAGGCAGCAGGTACGTGATCATCGGGCCGACGAGGCCGACGTACTGCTGGAAGGTGTGACCGCTCGGATCCTGGGCGAGCACGGTGGCGGCGCCGGTCCAGCCGATCTTGGCCTGGTCGCCGAAGCCGCCGAGGATGCCGTTGATCGCCCAGCCGGTGCTCTGCAGCCAGCCGGTCGCGATGAACAGGGCCGTGATGAACCCCCAGGCGATGAACGCCGGGATGTTCGGCATGACCATGTTCGAGAGGAAGGTCCCGAAGCGCTGCACGTGGACGCGAGCGCTGCTGGGCTTCTTCGGCGTCGTCGCTGTCGCCGATGTCATGATGGTGCCTCGTTTCTGTGTCGGCCCGCGCTAGGCAGCGTCGGGAGGGAGGAACCCGGCGGCCGTGGTTCGGACGGCCTCCCGGGCTTCGGCCGCGCCTTCAGCGGCCAGGGCGGCCCCGGCCAGGGTTCGAGCCTGGTCGAGGGTGTACCGGGTGAGGGAGAGCCGCACGTCGGCGAGAGCCGCCGGCGACATCGATAGGGTCGTCGCGCCGAGGCCGACGAGGACGACCGCGAGGAGCGGGTCTGCGGCGGCCTCGCCGCAGATTCCCACAGGCTTCCCGTACGCGGCTCCGGCGGAGCCGACCTCGCCGATGAGGCGGAGGACGGCCGGATGCCACGGGTCCTGGAAGCCGGCGACCGAGCCGAGGAGGCGGTCGGCCGCGAGCGTGTACTGGGTGAGGTCGTTGGTGCCGATGGACGCGAAGGCCGCCTCGCGCAGCACGCGGTCGGCCAGCAGTGCCGCGGAAGGGACCTCCACCATCACGCCGACGGTCTTCAGCCCGAACTCGGTGGCGAGGCCCACGAAGTAACGTGTCTCCTCCACGGTCGCGACCATCGGGGCCATGACCCACAGGTCGGCCTCCGTCGCGGCGTCTGCTTCGGCGAGGGCCGTCAGCTGCTCACGGAGAATGTCCTCGTTGGCGCGCAGCGAGCGGATGCCGCGCAGGCCGAGAGCCGGGTTGTCCTCGTGGGCGTCGTTGAGGAACTCCAACGGCTTGTCGGCACCGGCGTCGAGAACGCGGACGACGACTTTCTTGCCCGGGAACGCCTGCAGCAGCTTCACGTACTGCTCGCGCTGCTGCTCCACGGTCGGCGCCATCCGGGCGTCGAGGAAGAGGAACTCGGTGCGGAACAGGCCCACGCCCTCCGCCCCGGCTTCGACCGCCTTCTCGGCGGCTTCGGCCGAGCCGAGGTTCGCCAGCAGCGGGATGAGGGTGCCGTCGGCCAGTGCGCCCGGCTCCAGCCCGCCCGCGAGGGCCGCGTCGCGCTCGTCGATGCGGCGCCGCGCGTCGGCGCTCTGGTCGGCGCTCGGTGCGACGGTGACCGTGCCGGCTCCGGCGTCGAGGATCACCTCGGTGCCCTCCGCGAGGCCGTCGGCCCCGGCGACGCCGACGATCGCGACGATCGCCTTCTCGCGCGCCAGGATCGCGGTGTGGGAGGTCGGGCCGCCCTCGCGCGTGACCAGACCGAGCACCTTCGTGAGGTCGAGCAGCGCGGTGTCGGCGGGCGCGAGGTCGGTCGCCACGAGGATGTACGGCTGGTCGGACTCGGGCACACCCGGTGCCGGCCGCCCCTCCAGCGCCGCGATCACCCGCTGGGCCACGTCGTCGAGGTCGGTGGCGCGCTCGCCCATGTAGCCGCCGAGGCCGATGAGCATGTCGCGGAAGACGCCGAAGCCCTCGAAGACGGCGCGCTCGGCCGTCGTGCCGCCGTCGATCCGGGAGGCCACGTCGTCGGCGAGGGAGGAGTCCTCCGCCATCATGGACTGCGCCTCGAGCACGTCGGCCGCCGTGCCGGTGACCTTGCCCGCGCGCTCGCGCAGGTCGGCGGCGACAGTCTGGACGGCGGCGGTCACGCGCGCCTTCTCCTCGTCGGGAGTGCGGGTGCTGGGAGCGGCCGCGGGCTCGGGCAGCGGGTCGGACATCCGCAGGACCGGGCCGAGGGCGATGCCCTGGCCGATGCCGGCTCCGGTGAGGACTGTGCTGGTCTCGGTCATGATCAGGCGTCGTGGTCCGTGGTGAGGATCTCGGCCAGGTCGTCGAGCACGGCTTCGGCGTTCGGCGCGTCGGTGGTGAGCACGATCTTGTCGCCGTGGTCGATGCCCAGCGAGATCACTCCGAGGATGCTGCCTGCGTCGACCGTGCGGCCGCCCTCCTTCGAGAGGGACACCTTGGCGCCCGAGGCGCCGACGGCTTCGACGAAGAGCTTGGCGGGACGGGCGTGCAGCCCGTGGGTCGATCCGACGGTGATGATCCGCTCAGCCATGGTTTCGGTCTCCTTCGTTCTCCAGTGGCAACGTACGCCGCGACTCCGCGGTGCCCGTGGTACTCATCGTGCCCCGGCCGTCGCGTCGAGGGCCAGGTCCAGCGCGCTGGGGCCGTCGAGCGCTGCGGGGGAGACGGGCGGGAGGACGGCCACGGCGGTTCCGGTGGAGGTGGCCCGGGCACGCAGCCCAGCGACCGCGGCCTCCAGGTGGGAGCCGACCAGCACGACGTCGATGCCGGCGAGCGAGTCGAGCTGACTCGCGCTGCCGGCGGCGACCTCCACCTGCAGGCCGCGCGCGGCTGCGGCCGAGCGGAGCTTCACGGCGACGAAGGTGCTGGAGGCGCCCGCGCCGCAGACAACGATGATCTTCATCGACCTCTTGCCTTTCGGTGACGCTGGAACGGGTGTGGCGGGTGGAGCTGGACCGATGGTCCGATGGATCGTGACCATCGTCGTCCGGCAGCCCACCGCGCGCCAGCAACGTTTTTTCCTGGGGAGAGGAAGCGCCGTCCGAACCGGGGTCCAGCGGATCTTCCTGAGGGCCGGAAATCTGGCCGGACCTTCCCGCGTCGACCGCGGGCGAGTGGTTGACTCGATACTGAAAGGGGGTCTCGGCCGGTGGCGCTCTCGGCGAAGCAGACGAGGATGCTCGACATCCTGTCGCGTCGTGCTGCCTGGGTGACGGCCGCCGAGCTGGCGCACGATCTCGGTGTCACCTCCCGCAGTATCCGCAGCTACGCGGCGGCGCTCGGCCAACTCATCGAGTCGGGGCCGAGCGGCTACCGGGTGAAGGGCGACGCGTACGCCGCGTACCTCGCCGACGAGACCGTGGGGTCACCCGCGGCCGGCTCGCCGCAGGAGCGCTTGGCCTTCCTCGCCCGACGGCTGCTCGACGAGCCGGATGGCGTCGACGTCTATGAGACGGCGGAGAGCCTGTTCGTCAGCGACTCCACCATCGAGTCCGACCTGACCCGGGTGCGCGGCCTCCTCGCCGGCACCGAGCTCGAGCTCGACCGGCACGGGGCGATCGCGCGCCTCACCGGCCCGGAGATCGCCCGGCGAAAGCTCATCAGCCGGCTGTTCCGCGACGAGATGCGCCAGGGCGTCGTCGATGTCTCGCGCATCCAGGAGGCGTTCGCGTCCGAGGGACTGGCCGCATTCAAGTCCGATCTCGTCGAGATGCTGGACGCGCGCGGCTTCTTCGTGAACGAGTACGGCATCAACGACGTGCTGCTGCACATGGCCGTGGCGCTCGACCGGGTGGCGAAGGACCGCGTGCTGCCGGCATCCGGAGCCGCGGACTCGGGAGAGGCGTTACGGGGTCTGGCTGACGACCTGGGGAAGCTGGTGCACAAGCACTTCGACGTCACGCTCGACCCGACCGAGCTGCGGTATCTCGCGATCCTTCTGCGCACACGGGTCATCGCGCCAGGCGCGGGCGCGGAGAGCGTCGCGGAATTCGTCAGCGAGGAGGACCTGGCCATCGTGCGGGGGATCGTGGCGCGGGCCTCCACCGAGTACCTGGTCGACCTCCGCGACGAGGATTTCATCGTCCGCCTCACCCTCCACGTGCAGAACCTGGTGGCTCGCGCACACGAGAACACCTATTCACGCAATCCGCTCACCCGGTCGATCAAGAGCTCGTACCCGATGACCTACGAGCTGGCGGTCTACATCGCGAGCCGCCTTCAGGCGGCCGAGGGCATCGCGGTCAACGACGACGAGATCGCTTACATCGCGATGCATGTCGGCGCTTACCTCGAGCAGCAGTCGCGGCGTCGGGACGCCGTGCGCACCGCCGTAGTCTGCCCCAACTACTACGACATGCACATCCTGCTGCGCGAGAAGCTCGAGAGCGCGCTCGGCGACGAGCTGGACATCGTGAGCATCATCACCTCCACCGACGCCGACTGGGCGTCGATCGATGCCGACCTCGTGCTCACGACCATCGATCCGCGCGGACGGCGCGAGAACACCGTGATCGTCCAGCCGTTCCTCATCGAGACCGACGTCGAGCACATCCGGCAGTCGGTCGCGCGCATCCGACGCCAGCGCCGTCGCGCCGGAATCAAGAACGAGCTGCTCGAGTATTTCGACGAGAGCCTGTTCCTGCGCAACTTCTACGCGCGCGACGCGATCACGATGATCCGGGCGCTCGGCGACCGGATGATCGCGGCGGACGCGATCGGCAGCGACTACGTGCAGCAAGCGGTCGAGCGCGAGCAGATGTCATCGACGGCGTTCACCGACACTCTCGCGGTGCCGCATGCGATGACGATGAACGCCAAGCGCACGGCCATCGCGATCGTCGTCAACGACACCGCGATGGACTGGGGCGACGCCCGCGTCAACGTGATCGCGTTCATCGCCTTCTCCGAGGGTGGCCGGGCGGCTTTCCAGACGGTCTTCGACCAGTTCGTGGAGGTCTTCTCCGACCGCGAGGCCGTGCTCGGCCTGATCCGCCGCGCCGACACCTTCACCGCCTTCATCGACGAGCTCGTCCGCATCATCGACGCCTGAGCCGCCTCCGGTCAGGAGCTGCCGCCCCATATGCGAGACCGCCGGGCACGCGGGTGAGCGTGACCGGCGGTCTCGGTGGCGGAGGTCAGTTGGCGGTGACGAGGTACGTCACGGACACGCCGGGGGTGCCGACCGCGACGGTGTACTTCGCATTCGTGTACACAGCCTTGCTGTCGGTCGCGCCGGCCTGAACGGTGTAACCGGCCTTCTCGAGAGCGGCCTTCGCGTCGGCGAAGCCGTTCTTGTCCTTCGGCTGCACGGTGACGGACCAGCCGTCGTTGTGGTCGCCGTTGGCGACGAGGATCGTGCCGTCGACGAGCGGGACGTCCGACTTCGGGAAGTCGGACGGAAGCGACTTGGAGGTCGCCTCCTGCGAGGCCGTCGCCGTGGGCGACGAGCTCGAGCCGCTCCCGCCACCGGAGCAGCCGGTGAGCGAGGCGATGGAGAGCGCCGCGACGATGGCGGCGGGTACGAGCAATGTACTGTCGGTGCGCATGATTCTTCCTAGTGCTGTATGCGGTGTGGTTGTGCAACGCTCCAGCCTACTGCGCGACCTCCGACGCCCCCTGTCGGGAGTGGATCAGCCCAGGAGCAGGGCGCTGAGCTGGTCCGCCGAGTGCACGACGGCGATCGCTCCGGCGGCCTCCGCCGGGGACCCGTAGCCCCACTCGACGAGGATTGTCGGCAGACCGTGCTCGCCCGCGCCCTCCACGTCGTACTGGCGATCGCCGACCATGACGGTGTGGTCGAGCGCCACACCCTGCTCGGTCAGGCGGCGGAGCGCCTCCGCGACGACGTCGGCCTTGGCGCTGCGGCTCTCGTCGTCGGTGGCCCCGGCGATGACGTCGAAGTACTGCGCCAGTTCGAAGTGCTCGAGGATGCGTGCGGCCTGCGTCTCCGGCTTGCTGGTGGCGACGGCGAGCGGGATGCCCGCCGCGTGCAGTCGCTGCAGGAGGCCCCGGATGCCCGGGAAGACCGCGCTGTCGAAGGCGCCGTGGGTGGCGTAGTCGGCGCGGTAGACGCTCAGCGCTGCACGGGCTCCCGCCTCGTCGAAGCCGGCCATGGACTGCAGCGAGTCGAGCAGCGGGGGCCCGACGTACTCGACGAGTTCGGCAGGGGTCGGCACGGGCATGCCGAGGGTCTCGAACATGCGAGCGAGCGACGCGGTGATTCCGGGCGCCGAGTCGGTGAGGGTGCCGTCGAGGTCGAACAGGACGCACGTCCAGGTACGTGCGACGGTCGCCGTCGATGGGGTGGTGATGGTCGGGTTGGTCATAGCGGTCCTATGGTATGTGACGTATTCGGGAGTGACGTCAGCGCTCGCTGAGAGCGGACTCGATGTGCGAGCGGGCGACGACCATGGTGTGGGCCGCTCCCGGGTCGAACTGCACGGCGACGAACTCGGCATTGCGGATGTACCCGAGCGCCTCGGCGGCCGGCACGATCACAGCCTGCACGCGTGTTCCCTTGCCTCCGGCCGCGCCAACGGCATTGCGCAGCGCCTTCATCGAGGTGAACAGCGGAAGCACGGGCTCGCCGGCGGTCGACTCGATGGTCCGCAGGCGGACCTCCCCGGGGTCCGAGCCTGTGACGTCGACGACGAGGCCGCCCTTCAGCACGGCGCCGAGGAGGGCCTCCAGATGCTCGAGAGTCGGCTCGGCCGCGATGTCGGCGAGCGCCTTGCGGACCGGGCCGTTCTCATAGGTCTGCGGGAACCGCCCCGACGGCGCGGCCATCAGAACAGCCTCGAGTCGCTGTCGTCGAGGCCGCGCATGGCGTCGTAGTCGAGCACGAGGCAGCGGATGCCCCGGTCCTCGGCCAGCGTGCGGGCCTGCGGCTTGATCTCCTGCGCCGCGAACACCCCGCTCACCGGTGCGAGCAGCGGATCGCGGTTCATCAGCTCGAGGTAGCGCGTGAGTTGCTCGACGCCATCGATGTCGCCTCGGCGCTTGAGCTCGATGGCGACGGAGGCGCCGCGCTCGTCCCTGGCCAGGATGTCCACCGGGCCGATGGCTGTCATGTACTCGCGGCGGACGAGCACGTGGCCGTCGCCGAGAAGGTGGATCTGTTCGGCGAGCAGCTTCTGGAGGTGCGCTTCGACGCCGTCCTTCTGCAACCCCGGGTCGATACCGAGGTCGTGCGCGGAATCGTGCAGCACTTCGTGGATCGACACGATGAGCAGGTCGGCGGTCTTCGCCTGAGCGACGCGCCATACCTGGGTGATCCCGGCCTCCCGCTGCTGCTCGTCCGGCTCGTCGACCGTGAGGGTGCACGGCGGGCTCATCCAGTTGAGCGGCTTGTACGAGCCGCCGTCGGAGTGGACGAGGAGACTGCCGTCGGCCTTGAGCATCAGCAGCCGCTTGGCGAGCGGGAGGTGAGCGCTCAGTCGCCCGGCGTAGTCGACGGAACAGTTGGCAATCACGAGGCGCACCGGTCAAGTGTACGGTGCGTGCCTCGCCGTGGTCGGCCTGCTGGCAGGATGAGGGGATGGCCCACGACCTCCTCATCGGCACGTACACCCAGACGCTCCCGCACGTCGACGGCCATGCGGAGGGTGTGCTCGCCGCGCGGTTCGACGGCACCTCGGTCGCGGACGTCTCGGTCGCTGCTCGGGTGCCCGATCCGTCGTGGGTGGTCGTCACCGGAGACGGCGCGCACGTCTACGCGGTCGAGGAGACAGGGCCAGACGGCGGCGTCTCGGCCTTCGCCCGGGCCTCTGACGGGACGCTGCGGCCACTCGGCCGCGTGTCCAGCGGCGGCGACTCGCCCGCGCACCTGATGGTGCACCCCTTCAGGCGACTGCTGGCGACCGGCACCTACGTCGGAGGCACCGTCTCTGTCTTCGCGCTGCGCGACGACGGCTCGATCGGCGAGCGCACGGCGTTCGTGCAGCACGAGGGCCATGGTCCGCACCCGCGGCAGGAATCGCCGCACGTGCACCAGCTCGTGCTCGACCCGGTGACGGGCGACCTGGTCGTGGTGGACCTCGGGCTGGGCGAGGTGCGCTGGTACGCGCTGACGGAGGCGGGCGCGCTCACCCTTCGGCCGGAGGCGACGGTGTCGGTCGGGGCTGCTGGTCCCCGTCACCTGGCGTTCCACCCGGACGGGAGCCACCTCTTCCTCCTCAACGAGCTCGACAGCACGCTCGCCCTGTTGCGCCGCGAGGACGACCGGTTCGAGCAGATCGCGTCGCTCGGCACGCGCGGGCCGGAGCGCACGGGGTCGGTCGCGAACAACCAGACCGCAGCCGTCCGGGTCTCCGCAGACGGGCGCACAGTGCTCGCGACCAATCGCGGCGACGACACCGTGGGAGTGTTCGCGTTCGATGCGGCTGCCTCCGCGCTCGAGTTCGTGCGGGTCGTGGAGGTGGGTGGCCGGGCGCCCCGCGATCTGGTGTTCGCGCCCTCCGGCGACCGTGTGCTCGCCGCCTGCCAGGACAGCGACGAGGTCGTCGTCTGGGCGTTCGATGCGGACTCCCGTGCGCTCACGCGCCTGGGCGCGTCGCCGGTGCCGACCCCGGTCTGCCTCGCGTTCGTCTAGATGAGCCGACCGGCTACTCGGCCACCGGGGCGGTCGCGCGGGCGCGGCGCTCTGCGAGCGGCCGGACGGCGGGAGCGGCCAGGAAGGACGCGACCAGCAGCACGAGGATGAGGTAGAGCGCGTTCAGGAGGCCGAACTCCTTGCCGAGGAAGCCGATCAGCGGCGGTCCCACGAGGAAGGCGCAGTATCCGATGATGGCGACGGCGGACACACGGGCTGCGGGGTTGTCCTGACCCTCCGACGCCGCGGACATCCCGAGCGGGAAGCCGAGCGAGACGCCGAAGCCCCAGAGCACCGTTCCCAGCACGACCACCCAGAGCGGGCCTCCGAGGATGAACAGCAGGAGCCCCGCGACGCCCATCGCTGCCGTCACCCGGATCGCCGCGACCCGGCCGACGCGGTCGACGATCGGTCCACCCAGCACTCGGCCCAGGGTCATCGCCGCGACGAAGAAGCCGAAGACGACGGCGCCGGTGGAGTTCTGCTGGCCGTGGCCGTCGACGGTGGCCAGCGCGATCCAGTCGTTCGCCGATCCCTCGCCGAACGCCATGCCGAGCATGACCACCCCGATCAGGATGAGGCGCCAGTCGGCCCACACCGCGAGCGAAGCGCGTACCCGCTGCGCGAACGGCATGCGCGGCTGGGCTTCGGTCTCGTCACCGAGCTCCGCCTCGCGCGGGATGTACCGGATGGCGACCAGCGCCACCGCGACCATCAGCACGGCGATGACCGAGAGATGCCACGACACCGCGATGTGGAGGGCGGCCGCACCGGCGCCGATGCCGGCGCCGAGGACCGTGCCGAAGCTGAAGAACGCGTGCATGAGCGGCATCAGCGTCTTGCCGATCTCGCGCTCGACGGCGGTGCCCTCGACGTTCATCATCACGTCGACCATCCCGTTGCCGAAGCCGAGGAGGATGAGGCCGATCGCGACGAGGGGGACGGCGTGGAAGACGCTGGAGCCGAAGCCGATGAGGAGGGTGCCGATCGCGACGATCGTGAGGCTGCCGACCATGCCCTTGTGCGGTCCGAAGCGCACCATGACCAGCGACGAGACCGACAGTCCGACGATGGCGCCGACGGACATCCCGAGGATGAGGAACCCGACCGACGACGGATCGCGGCCGAGGCCCAGGTCGTCGCGCACACCGGGGATGCGGGCGACCCAGGTCGCCATCGCGAGTCCGCTGAGGATGAAGATGACGAAGACGGCGTTGCGCCAAGCGAGCAGCTCGCGGCGCGACCGGGTCGTCGTCGGGGTCGGCTGTGACATCGGCTTTCCTGGTGAATTCGGCACTCGAATCGTTTCGATCGAAACGATTCGACTAAGCTACCACACGTGAACGACAGCAGCACACCCCTCTTGGGCGCCCGGCCGACCCTGGCCGCGGTCGCCCGGCTGGCCGGTGTCTCCAACTCCACCGCCTCCCTCGCCTTCTCCGGCACGGGACCGGTCTCCGATGCCACGCGCGAGCGCGTGCTCGAGGCGGCCAAGCAGCTCAACTACGCCGGCCCCGACCCGCGGGCCCGCTCGCTGCGCCGCGGCCGCTCGGGAATCGTCGGGGTCGTGATGGAGGAGCGGGTCGGCGACGCATTCCGCGACCCGATCAAGATCGCCCTGCTCGACGGGATCTCCGACGAGATCGCCACGATCGACGCGGGGCTGCTCATCCTCACCGACGCGGGCGAGACCGCGCAGCGCATCGAGGACGCACCCATGGACGCGGTCGTGCTCGTCGGCTGCAGCCCGCGGCTCGACGAATCGGTCGCGATGCTGCGCCAGCGCGGCATCCCGCTGGTCGCGATCGAGGGAGGGCCCTCCGACGAGGTCCCCTCGATCGGACAGGACAACCGGGAGGCCACCCGTGCGGCCGCCCAGCACCTCCGCGACCTGGGCCACCGCGACGTCGCGATCGTCGCCCTGCCGCTCACGCGCGACCGCGCGCGCGGACCGCTGACGGTCGAGAACGTGAGCGGCGGCAGCTCCACCACGGGCAACGAACGCCTCGCGGGCGCGCGCGACGTCTTCCCGTCCGCAGGAGGCTGGATGACGCGGGGATCGTTCGTCGAGGAGGGCCGGATCGCCGGAATGGCGCTCCTCTCAGACCCGGCCCGCCGCCCGACAGCGGTCATCGCGCAGAGCGACCTGCTCGCCGCCGGCGTGATCCGTGCGGCGGAGGAGCTCGGGCTGGAGGTGCCGGGCGACGTCAGCGTCGTCGGGTTCGACGGCGTGCGCGTCGACGGCCTCTGGCCGTACGACCTCACCACGCTCGTCCAGCCTGCTGTCGACAAGGGCCGCGCGGCCGGCCGCGCGATCGTCGAGATGCTGGAGGGCCGGCCGCCGCGGCCCGCGTCCTTCACGAGCGAGTTCCACCTCGGCAACACGACGGCCGAACCGCGCCGGGCATAGTCGCCCGGCGTCGAGCGACGCGGCCAAGGGAGGAGATGCGTCCGCACGCGGCCCGTATCTCCTCCGCAAGCCGACTTTCGTCCCTCGTGGCCGCAGGATTCCTCCGTCGGCCACGCATAAGGTGGAGCCATGGATCTCGAAGCCCTGTACCGCGACCTCCACGCCCACCCCGAGCTCTCGTTCGAGGAGCACCGCACCGCCGGCGTCGTCGCAGAGCAGCTCACGGCACTCGGCCTCGAGGTGCACACCGGAATCGCCCGCACGGGCGTCGCGGGCGTCCTGCGCAACGGCGACGGGCCGACCGTCCTGCTGCGGGCCGACATGGACGGCCTCCCCGTCCTCGAGCAGACCGGGCTGCCTTGGGCCTCGACCGCGACAGCGCCCGGCGACGACGGTCACCCCGTCCCCGTCATGCACGCGTGCGGGCACGACATCCACATCACCTGTCTGCTGGGCGCCGTCGAGCGGCTGGTCGCCTCCACGGACGACTGGTCGGGAACCGTGGTCGCCGTCTTCCAGCCCGCCGAAGAGCACGGCGGCGGCGCCGAGGTGATGGTGCAGGACGGCCTCTACACGAAGGTCCCGGTGCCCGACGTCGTGCTCGGGCAGCACGTGACGCCGTTCCCCGCCGGCATGGTGGGCGCGCACCCCGGCGCGGCGATGGCCGCAGTCGACGCCTTCGAGGTCACGCTGCACGGGCGTGGAGGCCACGGATCGCGCCCAGAGACCACCATCGACCCGGTCGTCATGGCCGCGGCGGCGGTGATGCGGCTGCAGACCGTCGTCTCCCGCGAGACCGCGCCGCAGGACACGGCCGTCGTGACCGTCGGCACCCTCCACGCCGGCACGAAGAACAACATCATCGCGCCGTCGGCGACCCTCGGCATCAGTGTGCGCAGCTTCGACGAGACGGTCCGCGGCCGCGTGCTGGACGGCGTAGACCGCATCCTGCGCGCGGAGGTTCAGGCCAGCGGCTCGCCGCACGAGCCGACGGTCGAATGGGGCGAGCGCTACCCGGTCACCGTCAACGACGAAGACGCCACCGCCCGCGTCAACGCCGCCTTCGCCGCCGAGTTCGGGGCGGACGCCGTGCTCGAGCCGGGCGCGCTCTCGGGCAGCGAGGACGTCGGGAACCTCGCCACGGCGGCAGGCGTCCCGCTGGTCTACTGGCTGCTCGGCGGTGGCGACCCGGAGGTCGTGCGCGCGGCGATGGCGGCAGGCACGGTCGACACCGACATCCCGTCGAACCACTCGCCGTTCTTCGCTCCGCTGGCCCAGCCGACCATCGACATCGGCGTGCGCGCCCTCGTCGTCGCGGCCCGGGAGTGGCTCGCCTGAGGCCACAGCTGCGCCGAATGCGGCGTCAGTGGCTGCACAAAGACAGAGCTGCCGCAAAACCAGCGGCCCACACACGGGTCAGCGTTCGGCGCCCGGCCGCATCCACGCATGCCCCCGCGCGCGGAGGCCGAGCGTGAGCGCCCGCGCTCCGAGGTACCCGAACGCGAAGGCCGCGGTCAGCGCGGCGAGGCCTCCCGCGTCATGCGATCCCCACGCCACGACGGCCAGCGCGAGAGGGATGAACGCCGCGACGTTGAGGACGCCGGTCAGCGCCAGGTAGCGCGCGTCTCCCGCCCCGATGAGCACGCCGTCGAGGACGAAGACGTAGCCGCCGAGCGGCGCGCTCACCCCGATGATCGCCAGGGCGACAGGCAGGAGCGCCGCGACCGACGCGTCGCTCGTGAAGAGACCGGCGGCCACCGGGCTGAGCGCGACGGTCGCGGCGCCGAGCACCACCCCGGCTCCGACACCCCACTGCACGCAGCGACGGAGGACCTCCCGCACATCGCCGAGTCGTCCGGCTCCGAGACCCTTGCCGACCAGCGCCTGCGCGGCGATCGCGAGGGCGTCGAGCGCGAAGGCGAGCGTCGCGAAGACGGTCATCGTCACCTGGAACGCGGCGAGGTCGTCGGGCCCCAGCCGTGTCGCCGCGAAGACCGCGAGCAGCATCGCGGCGCGCAGGCTCGCGGTTCGCAGGAACAGCCAGCCGCCGGCCCGCGCCGTGCGCCCGATGCCGCTGTGGTGGGGGAGGAGCGGAGCGCCGACGCGACGGGCGTGGCGCACGACGATCACCGCGTAGACGACGACCATCGCCCACTGCGCCACGACGGTTCCGAGTGCAGACCCGGCGATTCCGAGACCCGCCACGTAGATGAAGACGAAGTTCAGGACGATGTTCGCGCCGAAACCGCAGACGGCGACCGCCAGCGGCGTCCGCGTGTCCTGCAGGCCCCTCAGTAGGCCGGTCGTCGCGAACACGAGCAGCATGGCCGGGAGGCCGAGCATCGACAGTGCGAGGTAGGTCGTGGCGTCGGCCGACACGGCGGCGGAGGCCCCGAACAGTCCGACGAGGAACGGCGAGGCGAGCCAGCCGAGCGCCGCCAGCACGATCCCCAGGCCGGCCGCCAGCCAGCTTCCGTCGACGCCGGCGGCCACGGCCCCGCGTTCGTCGCCGGCGCCGAGGCGGCGCGCGACCGCCGGCGTCGTCGAGTAGGCGAGGAACACCATCAGGCCGACGATCGTCTGCAGCACCGCGCTCGCGATCCCGAGACCGGCCAGCGGTGCGACCCCGAGGTGGCCCACCATCGCCGAGTCGGCCAGGAGGAAGAGGGGCTCGGCGACGAGCGCGCCGAGCGCGGGCACGGCGAGGCGCAGGATCTCCCGATCGAGCGGGCGGCGCACGAGCGGGCGGCGAAGGAGGAGGTTCACGGCTCGACAACGCTACCGCGGGCCGCCGACGTGTCGTACGGGCCGGGTGTCGGAGGCTCTTCCTAGGGTGGAGGCATGAGCCACCTGATGCCGGAACTCCTGTCCACCTGGTCTTGGCGTCTCGATCGCGTCCGCAACGGCCGCACGGTGCTCACCAAGGGTCAGGCCGCCTCCGCCCGCACCGATCTGGCGCATGATCGGTCGGCTCATCCGTCCGACTACGCCGGCTACGAAGAGGAGTACGCATCGGCGGTCGACGCGCTCGAGGTTCTCGCGCAGCAGGCCAATCGCAGCGACGACCTCCTCGCCGTCCTCCGAGCGGAGCGGCGCGCGAGCGACCAGCCCGCCCGCGAGCGCTACGCGACCTCTCCCGACAGCGCGGGCGTCCCGCGCACGTCCCTCGTCGCCGAGCACGACCGGGTCCCCGCCGGGCTGCCCGAGGCGCTCGACGAGTGGGTGCACCGGCTCATCCGGTATCGAGGCGGCGCCAAGGTGATCGCGCCGGTCGAGGCCGCGCGGGCCGAGATCCGGCTGCGCAACGAGGCCGACCTCCACCCCGGCGCGTACCGCAATGCGACGGCCGCGCCCTTCTATGGCCGCGTGATGCGCGAGCTCGGGGAGATCGCCACGTCGCAGCGGCCGGGTGTGCACGTGTCGCGACGCGGGCTTCGCCGCGGGCTCCCGGACGATTCGTTCCTGTGACGCAGGCTCGTACCCGGCGCCGCGCGGCTCCCTGGCCGATCGCTGCCGTCGTCCTGCTGATCGCCCTTGCGAGCGCGGGAGGCTACGCCGTGCTGAGCGGCGGCACGACGGAGGGTGGCGGTCCGGCCGGCGCGGCGAGCTCGACCGCAGCGCCTGCGTCTGCCCCGCCCGGCGCGCGCTCCGCCTCCGGCCTCCTTGATGCCGCTGCAGCACGCGCCGCCCTCGACGGTCTCCCGGTGAAAGGCAGGGCGCCCGCGACCGGCTACGACCGTGTCGCGAAGTTCGGCGAGGCCTGGCTCGACGTCGACCACAACGGCTGCGACACCCGCGACGACATCCTCGCCCGCGATCTGTCCGACATCACCCGGCAGGCGGACTGCCGCGTGCTCGCAGGCGCACTCGCCGATCCGTACACCGGCACGACGATCTCCTTCACCCGCGGTCAGCAGACTTCGGCCCGCGTGCAGATCGACCATGTGGTCGCCCTCCTCGACGCCTGGGAGACCGGCGCTCAGGCGCTGGGTCAGAAGACGAGGGTTCAGCTCGCCAACGACCCGCTCGAGCTCCTGGCTGTGGACGGCCCCACCAATCAGGCCAAGGGCGCCGGCGACGCGGCGACCTGGCTGCCGCCGGCCGTCGGCTTCCGGTGCGAGTATGCCGCCCGTCAGGTCAGCGTGAAGGTCAAGTACGGTCTCTGGGTCAACCCGGCGGAGAAGTCGGCGCTCCAGCGCATCCTCGCCCGTTGCTGACGGTCCGACACGCGTAAGGATTCCGTTAATAGTTTTCACAAATTACTGAAACAAGCGTAGAGTCCCGCCCATGAGCACAGTGATTGAGGCCACGGGCCTCGAGAAGCGTTTCGGCCGGGTGCGGGCCCTCGACGGGCTCGACCTCGCCGTCACCGAAGGAGAAGTACACGGATTCCTCGGGCCGAACGGTGCGGGCAAGTCCACCACCATCCGCATCCTGCTGGGCCTCGCCCGCTCCAGCGGCGGACGCGCCAGCGTCTTCGGGAGCGACCCCTGGCGCGACGCAGTCGCCCTCCATCGTCGAATCGCGTACGTGCCCGGTGACGTCAGCCTCTGGCCGAACCTCTCCGGCGGTGAGGCGATCGACCTCCTCGCGCGCCTGCGTGGAGGAACCGCGGACAAGGCCGCGTACGCCGAGCGCAAGAAGCGGCTCGTGGAGGTCTTCCAGCTCGACCCGACCAAGAAGGGGCGCGCCTACTCGAAGGGCAATCGCCAGAAGGTGGCGCTCGTCGCCGCCTTCGCGACTCCGGCCGACCTCTACATCCTCGACGAGCCGACTAGCGGTCTCGACCCGCTGATGGAGGCCACCTTCAACGCCGAGATCGCGCGCATCGCCCGCGAGGGCGCGACCGTGCTGCTGTCGAGCCACATCCTGTCGGAGGTCGAGCAGCTCTGCGACCGGGTGAGCATCATCCGCGCGGGCAGGACCGTCGAGTCCGGGACCCTCGACCAGCTGCGCCACCTGACCCGCACCGAGATCTCGTTCGCGGCCGACGGCGTCACGCAGGAGCAGCTCTCGCGGATCCCGGACGCGCACGACCTCCGCCTCGACAACGGCCGCGTGAAGTTCACCGCCGACAGTGACGCGCTCGCGCCCGTGCTCGCAGCCCTCGCGGGCCTCGACGCGAAGAGCCTGACCGTCGCGCCTCCGTCGCTCGAGGAGCTGTTCCTCCGGCACTACGGCGACGAGCTCGCGGCCGTCGAACAGGCCGACGCCGATCGCGCGGACGTCGATCGCGCCGGTGAGGGGGCGAAGACGCGATGAGCACCACCACCGCCGATCGTGCCACCACCCGCTCGGGAGGCCACTCCGCGGCGCCCGCGCGCGGGCGGGGCGCGACCGTACGGGTCCTGCTCCGGCAGCGCCTGCGGCGCGACCGCTGGCAGCTGCTCATCTGGATCCTCTGCATCGCGTTCCTCGCGCTGTTCTCCGCCGCCAGCATCGACCAGACCTACGGCTCGGCATCCGGCCGCGCCGAGCTGATCCGGCTCGCGATCGCGAACCCGACGGTGCTCGTGCTGCGCGGCCTCCCGCAGGGGACCGGTATCGCCGCCGTCACCTTCTTCGAGATCTACACCTTCCTCGCCCTCCTCGCGGGCCTGATGAACACGTTCCTGGCCGTGCGGCACTCGCGCGCCGAAGAGGAATCCGGTCGCGCCGAGCTCGTCGGCTCCACGCCGGCGGCGCGGATCATGCCGACCATCGCCACCGTCATCCACGGCGTCCTCGCGAACATCGTGCTGGCGCTCGCCACTGCGCTCGGCTTCATGGCTTCGGGGCTTCCGGCGTACGGATCGCTCGTCGCGGGCGCGGCGGTGGGCGGAGCCGGAATCGCCTTCCTGGCCGTCGGCCTCCTGCTCGCCCAGGTCATGAGCACCTCTCGCGGCGCGAACGGGTTCGCCGCCGCCGTCGTGGTCCTCGCCTGGGCGCTCCGCGGCATCGGCGACGCCATCGGCACCGTCACGGGCTCCGGCACCACGATGGTGTCCGGGTGGCCGACGTGGCTCAGCCCGATCGGCTGGGGCGAGCAGTTCTCGCCGTACGTGCAGAACGACTGGTGGCCGTTGCTCCTGCAGGTCGGCTTCGCGGCGGTCCTCATCGCCGGGGTGTTCGGCCTCCAGGCGGTGCGTGACTCGGGAGCGGGCATCGTGCCCGAGCGCGCGGGCCGGCGGAATGCGCTGCCGATGCTGAACGGGCCGCTCGGGCTTGCCTGGCGGCTGCAGTGGCCGATCATCCTGGGCTGGACCGTCGGCGGCCTTCTCACCGGCGTGCTCGCCGGCGCGCTCGGGAGTGTCGTGAGTTCGTCGATCGCCTCCGACCCGAACCTCTCGAACATCCGGGAGGCCGTCGCCCACCTCGGCGCCGGCGGTTCCGGTCCGATGACCGCGCTCTTCCTCTCGGCGATCATGTCGATCGTGGGCGTGCTCGCGGCAGCGTGTGCGGTACAGGCGGTGATCCGATTGCGACAGGAGGAGGTGAGCGGTTCCGCTGAGGTGATGATGGCGACGCCCGTCTCGCGGGTGCGCTGGCTGCTCGAGTTCGTGCTCGTCGGCCTGATCGCGATCGTCCTGGTGCTGGTGGCGGCCGCGCTCGCCGCCGGGCTGTCGGCGGTGGCGGCGGGCGAGAAAGCCTCCACCTTCAACGACGCCTTCGCCGCGGCGGCCGCCCAGTTCCCGGTCGCCATGGTGTATCTGGGCGTCCTCGCCCTGGTGTTCGTCCTGCTGCCGAGCTGGACGGTCCCCGTCGGCTGGGCGGCGCTCGGTGCCGGCGCTTTCATCGGCATCTTCGGCGCCCTCATCAAGCTGCCCGACTGGCTGCGGCACGTGTCGCCGTTCGCGGATGCACCGGTCGTCGTCGGAAAAGTCGATTGGACCGGGGGATACTGGATGTTCGGCATCGCGCTGGTCGCGCTCGCCGCGTCCGCGGCTCTCATCCGCCGCCGGGACTTCGCGATCGGCTAGGGAGGGCGGCATGGCCAGGGACGAGCGGGCTCTCACCGAGATGATGGAGCACTCGGCGGCGGTCCTCACCGCCGCCGGGTTCCCCAAGATGCCCGCCCGCGTGCTGATGGCCCTCACGGTGACCGAGTCGGCCGGCCTCACCGCCGCGCAGCTCGCGGAGCGGCTCGACGTCAGCGCCGCCGCGATTTCGGGAGCCGTGCGCTACCTCCAGACGCTCGGCATCGTGCGCCGGTTGTCGCAGAACGGCAGCCGACGGGATCTCTACCAGATGCCCGCCGACTGGTACGCGCTGATGGTGCGCAACAGCCCGATCTACGGTGTGCTCGCCGACCAAGCAGAGACCGGACTGGCAGCAGTCGATGACCCGGCCGACCCGGCGACGGAACGATTGCGCGACATGGCGGGCTTCTACCGGTTCATGCAGGATCGTCTGCCGGACATGCTGAACGAGTGGGAGCAGATCCGCGCGCAGCGATCCGATGGCTGATTCACTGGTCAACCATAGAAAATATTAGTATTTAGTTGTCGACGCCCAAAATATCAACCTAAGGTGATCGAGGCGGTCTTCTGGCCGCCTCGATGATCATCTGGGGGATATCCGTTGTCGTTCCATGCTGCGCGCTGGAGGCGCTCCGCACTTGCGCTCCTGGTCTCGGGAGTTCTGGCATCCACTCTTCTCGGGGCGGCTCCCGCGCTGGCCGGCCCGGTAGCCGCGGAGGCATCCGCACCAGCGGACGCCTCGCAGGCCGGTTCCGAGACGGCCGCTCGCGAGATCGCCGAGAAGTACGGCCACGACGTGGTCGTCGAGTCGCTGAGCTCGCCCACGCTCCTGGTGTCGGCGCGTCCCGACGGCTACCTCGAGGCGGTCAGCAGTCAGGAACCGGAGCAGGCGAAGGCCGGAGGCCGCTGGAAGCCCATCGACACCACGTTGGTCGAGAAGGACGGTCGGCTCGAGCCGAAGGTCGCCGCTGTACCCGTGCGCGTCGGCGCGGGCGGCGACTCGACGATCGTGTCCGTGCGCGCGGAGTCCGGGGACTGGATCACCGAGACCTGGCCGCACGGCGACCTCCCGAAGCCCACCGTGAACAAAGCCACAGCGACGTTCCGGGAGGTTCTGCCCGGCGTCGACCTCCGCGTCTCCATCACCAAGGCGGGCATGCGGGAGGTGCTGGTCGTCAAGAATGCCGAGGCGGCGAAAGACGAGCGCCTCGCGTCGCTGCGCCTCGCGGTCCGCGGCGCCCGCTTGGCCACCGCCGCGGAGACCGGCACGCTCGAAGCGCACACTGACGCGGGCGAGCCGATCGTGGCGGCCACGCCCCTGTGGTGGGACTCGTCGCACGAGAGCGCCGACGCGGAGTCCTCCGGCGCGGTCGAACCGCAGACGGTGGGCTCGACGATCGAGGGCTCCGAGACTGTGCTCGATGTGGCAGCGATCGTAGCGAGCGACATCACCTATCCGCTTTACGTGGATCCGGACTGGAGCCGGTACGCGCAGGCCAGCTGGTACACCGATCGCGCCTACCCGGGCCAGTCCTACCTCAACGCTGCCGAGCACAGCGCCGGCTACGGCGTCCAGGACGGCGTCGGCTATCTTTCGCGCGCATTCTTCCGTTTCGACACCTCCTCCCTCGCCGGGCGGACCATCTTGAGCGCGCGGTTCGACGTCGTCCAGACCTGGGCGAACAGTTGCGCGAGCACCTGGATGCAGCTCTGGCAGTACGGCGAGTCGGGTGCCGGGTTCACCTGGAACGGCGACCCCGGGCAGTGGGTGCGGCAGCTCGATCAGCAGGGCTACAACGTCGGGGGATCGTGTCAGCCGAACCCGGCGTGGGTCGGCTACGTTGCGACCGCGGCCGTCGCGGACGCCGCTGCGGCGCGAGCGCCGTACGTGACGCTGGCACTCCGCGCAGCAGATGAGGGCAACTCCCTCACCCGTAAGCACTACCGTTCCGATGCGCAGCTGATCGTCGTCTACAACACCCGTCCCGAGGTGCCGACGGAGTCGAAGATGACGTCGCCCGTGCGGGGCTGCAACACGAACCCTCAAGATCCGGCGTACGTCTACGGCCGCCAGCCGCTGACGCTCAGCGTCGTCGTGCACGAGCAAGATGACCAGAACGTCTCCGCCGCCTTCTACGTGAAGCGCCTGTCGACGGGCGCCCAGACCCGCACCGGCACGGGCTTCTTCGCCCGCGGTACCAGCATCACGCACACCATCGCCGCCGACTCGCTCGTCGACGGCGAGCTCTACGCGTGGGCGGCCGAGAGCGGCGACGGCATCGAGCTCTCCGCCGGGACGTCTGCATGGTGCTACTTCGTCGTGGACTCGACGAAGCCGGGCCTGCCCACGGTCACGCTCGACGCCACGGGCGCGCGCATCGGGGAGGCGCTGACCGCGACCATCACGCCGCCGGCGGGGGAGGCCATCGCCGGGTACCAGGTGTGGTGGACGAAGGGGAGCATGCCGGCCGCAAGCCCGCCCGCCCCAGTAACGGATTACACCACCGGTATGCCGGACTGCCTCACGGGGAACGTCGCCGGCAAAGCGCCCACGTCAGTCCGCGTGGTGTGTGCCGACACTTCAGACGGACAGGCGACAGTCTCGGTTGCGCCGATCGATCGTTTGTCGACCTTGTGGGTAGCGGCCTATGACAAGGCGGGCAACGTCTCGTACGACGCCGCGACCAAGTCGGCCGCAGCGGGTGCGCAGGTGAACGCCTCCGGGGCAGACATGTCACAGGGACACGTCTGGGACGCGGACGAGCGCGGCGTCACAACTCTGGAGGACCGCCTGGGAGGCCAGCCCATCGCGATCGGCGGTCACGCGG
Organism: Leifsonia sp. PARNA 1/14; assembly: GCF_055720965.1. Lineage (NCBI taxonomy): Bacteria > Bacillati > Actinomycetota > Actinomycetes > Micrococcales > Microbacteriaceae > Leifsonia > Leifsonia sp. PARNA 1/14. Next base: position 358,037 of record NZ_JBVQSP010000002.1, on the reverse strand, counting down.
GGTGGGGAACCTCCGACGAGGAATTCCCCCAACTGCGTTTTCTCGGTCTGACCACGCTCAACCGGTATTGGAAGCCGGGCGCTCACGTCGCGGAGACAGGGGAGGTACCCGACTATGTACTCGAGGGTCCCATCGGTCAACTGGCCCGCGCTGGAGTAGGTAACCCGCAGCCGCCCTCGACGCACCTCTTGTACGCGTGCACGTATGGCGCAGGAAACCTGATTTCCACAAGCTCCAGTTGCGAAGGCGCAGGAGTCGTCGGGCGGGCTTTGGGTTACGCCTGGAACTCAGCGAGCGCGGTCCCTTCGGGATACACCGCCAAGGAGATCTTCCGGTGCCGGCTCGGCGCTGACTACTTCATCAGTTCTCACGAGGGGTGCGAGGGCGGCGCTGTCGATGAAGGCAGCCGCGGTTTCCTGGTGTCGTATGAGCCGACCGCCTCGGTACCGGGCGTCATCGACACCACGAAGTCGTTCACGGTATCGGCACGCGTGAAGACGACGGGCGCCCCTGAGTCTCAGACTTTCGTCTCAGCGAGCGGATCGGTCAACGCTGGTTTCTACCTCCAGTCCTTCGGCTCCAGTTGGCAGTTCGTCCTCCGCTCCCAGGGGGCCACCCTGTCGACGGGGTCCGTGAAGGTGTCGTCCGCCGCCACGACGTCGGGTTTCGTCACCGTGACCGGTCGCTGGGACGCCGTCAACAAACGGTTGAGCATTACCGTCGCCAGCGACACGGCCGTCGCCTACGGCGAGACGATCCACTCTGCGCCGGCGGACGACATTCCCGCCATCGGCGCCATCGCCCTCGGGGCCGCGGCGTCATCCGTGCCCGTCCAATTCTTCGATGGCGAGATCGCTCAGGTGTCGGTGTATCAGACCGCTTTGCCGGACAGCGCCCTCCGAGGCCCGGACGTACCTCAGCCCTGAATACGGCTGCACCGCACTTGACACGCACGAATCACTCTCAGAGGACAACCGTGAAACTGAAGAATCCCTCGCGCTCACGCGCACGGCTCATCGGCGCCGGCACAGCGGCCGCACTGGTCCTTGCCACCGTTCAGGGGCTTCCCGCGGCAGCCGTCGACGCGCCCACCCCGCCTGCCTGGGCCAAGGCGGTGCCCGGCTCGCGCGCCTCCGATGTCTCGGCGAAGGGTGGCAAGCCTCCCGTCAGTGCCGAGATCGTCTCCGCCGACCTCCCGTCGGGCGAGTACACCGTGTCGACCGATGGATCGGCCAAGTCCGATTCGGTCACCGTAGCGAGCGCCGATGGGTCGACCGCGACCGTCGTCGACGGCGAGTGGCGTGAGCTGGGCTGGACCGGCGTGAAGGTCGCGTCGGCGGGCGACCCGGTGCGTTCGAAGGAGGCGAAGTCGCAGCTGAAGGCGTCGAAGAAGGGCTCGTCCAAGGCCAAAGCGAAGGCGCGGGCGGCCAAGGTCTCGGCGAAGTTCGTCGACAAGGACAGGGCGAAGAAGCTGGGACTGTCCGGGCCGGTGCTCGAGCTGAAGCGAGTCGACGGCAAGTCGGGTACGTCCGCGCTGGGTGTCCGGGTGCCGAAGAAGCTGCTCGAGGGTGCGTTCGGAGCGGACTACGCCTCCCGTGCTCGCTGGGTGCAGGTGGACGCGAAGAAGGCCCCCACCTCTGCCAAGGAAGTCCAGAAGAACGCGAAGCCGGTGGAGTCGGAGGTATCGACCAGCGGCGACGACATCCTGATCGCGCCGAGGGTGGCGGATGCGCCGGTGATGCTCATGGCGATGGGGGCGACCGTCGGAGCTGCCGGAACCGGTGACTTCACGACCACGTCGCTGAAACCGTCCGCGTCGTGGGATGTCTCGGCGCAGACGGGGACGTTCAGCTGGGAGTACCCGCTGCGTGTTCCGCCTGCGGCTGCCGGCCCGGCGCCGGAGCTCTCCCTCTCGTACGACTCGCAGTCGGTGGACGGGCTGACCGGATCGACGAACAACCAGCCATCGGCCGTCGGTGAAGGCTGGTCGCTTTCGGGCACAGGATTCATCGAACGGTCTTATGTGGGGTGCGCGGTCGACGACGGACCGTCGGGGGCGGTCAAGACCTCCGGCGACCTCTGCTGGAAGAACGCCAACGCGACGGTGTCCTTCGCGGGACACTCCGGGGAGCTCATCCCGATTGCGGGGACGAACCAGTACCGGCTCGCGAACGACGACGGCACGCGCTTCACCGAGCTGAAGGGGGCGCCGTGCGCGGCGAACGGGACCTCCGACACCGCGTGCTGGCAGATGGTCACCACAGACGGCACGCAGTATTACTTCGGGCTGAACCGGCTGCCGGGCTATGCCGACGGCAAGGCGACCACGAACTCGGCGTGGACGGTTCCGGTGTTCGGCAACGACGCGGGCGAGCCGTGTCACGCATCCACCTTCACCGCGTCCTCCTGCGCGCTGGCCTGGCGCTGGAACCTGGACTGGGTCATCGACGTGCACGGCAACGCGGAGGCCTTCTACTACAACGCGCAGACGAACAAGTACGCGAAGAACGGCACCGCCGTCACGTCTTACACGCGCGGTGGCGAGCTGGCCCGTATCGAGTACGGTCTGTCCGGTTCCAACGCCTACGCGGCAAACGGCGCGTCGGGCAAGGCGCTGTTCGAGTACGACAAGAACGGCCGCTGCTCGGACGACGGAGGCGGACGCTGCACCGCGCAGCCGGCGTCGGGCGATGCGGTCAAGCCGGCACAGCCGGCCGCGTACCCGGACATCCCCTTCGACCAGCTGTGCGTCTCGGGCACCTGCCCGGAGCAGATCTCGCCGACGTTCTGGACGACCTCCAAACTGTCCACCGTCAAGACGCAGGTGCTCTCCGGCGGCTCGTACAAGGACGTGGACTCGTGGGCGCTCAAGCACAGCTTCCCCGAGCCGGGCGACGGCACCTCCGCGGCACTGTGGCTGAACAGCGTCGTCCACACCGGTCTTGCCGGTTCCACCCCGATCTCCGAGGCGGCTGTCACCTTCGCCGGCACCACGCTGCAGAACCGGGTGTGGGCGGTGGACGGTCTGGCTCCGCTGGACAAGTGGAGGATCAGCTCGATCAAGACCGAGCTCGGCGCGATCGTTTCGGTGAACTACTCGGGACAGGAGTGCGTCCCGGGGGACCGCGCGGCGATCTTCGCTGCGCCTCAGTCGAACGCGAAACGCTGCTACCCGCAGTGGTGGTCGCCCTCCAACAACCCGCCGATGGCGCCTCAGCAGGACCTCTTCCACAAGTACGTGGTGACCAGTGTCATGGACAGCCCGACGACCGGAGGGGCGGGTGCGCCGCCGATTCAGAAGTACTACTCGTACACCGAGCCAGGCTGGAGGTACAACGACTCTCCGTTGACCCCTGCGGACAAGCGCACCTGGTCGATCTTCGCCGGCTTCGCGACCACCGAAGTCCGAGTGGGCGACCGCAACACGCCGGCCGAGCAGAACGTCACGAAGTACACCTTCTTCCGCGGGCTCGACGGCGACCGCGCCACGGCTGCGGGCGCCGTCAAGTCGGTGCAGGTCGGCGGAGTGGTCGACGCGCGGCAATTCGCCGGTCGGGTGCGAGAGCAGGTCCTGACTGCGGGAGTCGGCGGTGCGGTGGTCTCGCACACCGCAACTGTGCCCTGGTCTGCGCCCACCGTCTCGGCGGGTACGCATTCGGCCTGGTACACCGGCGACGCGCAGGTCGTGGTGACGGAGCCGGTCTCGACGGGTGGCAACCGGACCATCACGACGACGACCGCGTACGACTCGACCATCGGCCTGCCGGTCGCGGTCTTGACCGTTCCGTCGGATGCGCCGGCGTCGTGCGTCACCACGAAGTATGCGGCGCCGAACGTGGCGGCGCATATCTTCGGCCGGGTAGCGGAGGTGCTCGCCACCTCCGGAACGTGCGAGGAGGCTGCGTCTGCCGGTGAAGACCGGATGATCAGCCACGTGCGGACCTCCTACGACGGGGGTGCGGTCGGTGCGGTTCCGACGAAGGGAATTCCGACCACGACGGAAACCGTGACCGGATTCGATGGTTCGGCTCAGACGTGGACCACCACCTCCACGACGAAGTACGACGCCCTCGGCCGCGCGGTGGAGGCCACCGACGCTCTCGGTCGTGTCAGCAAGATCGCCTACACACCGTCCGGCACGGGCCCGATCACGAAGGTGACTGCCACCAACCCTGTCGGATGGAGCAGCAGCACGGAGTTCGATCCCGCATGGGGTGCCGTCACGAGCGCTACAGACGAGAACGGCAAGGTGACGACGGCATCGTACGATGCGCTCGGTCGCCGCACAGGGGTCTGGCTGCCGAACCGACCGAAGGCGGAGAACCCCTCCAGCCCGTCGACCGCGTTCTCCTACACGGTGTCTCAGTCTGCGCCGTCGGGCGTCGCGACCGAGAGCGTTCTGCCTCTGGGAACGAAGAAGACGCTCGATCTGGTCGACGGTCTCGGCCGCAGCGTCCAGACGCAGACAGCCGCGGTGCGGAGCGGCGCCGTGATCTCCGACACGGCGTACGACAGCCAAGGCCGTGTCGTGTCGACAGCAGGCCCGTATTGGGCGTCGACGACACCATCAGACAAGCTCTTCGTACCCACGAGCATGGCGCAGGTACCTTCGCGCACCGATGTTACGTACGACGCGGTCGGACGCACTGTGGCGACCGTCCTCTACACATACGGGGACGAGTCGAAGCGGACAGGCACCGCGTATCTGGGTGCCGATCGGGTCGATGTGACACCACCGGCCGGAGGCACTCCGACCTCGAGCATCACCAATTCGCTGGGACAGCGGACGGCTTTGACGCAATACACGGGAGACAAGCCCGCGGGAGAGGGTTTGACCACCACGTACGCCTTCGATCTCCGCGGCGCGATGTCGGCGATGCAGGACCCGGTCGGCAACCGGTGGACGTGGGCCTACGACACTATCGGCAACCAGGTCGAGGCCATGGATCCTGACTCGGGGCAGACGACCAGCACGTACGATCTGGTCGGCAATCTGACCTCTACGACGGATGCCCGGGGCCAGACCCTTGCCTACACCTACGACGAGCTGAATCGGAAAACCGGGAAGTACTCCGGCTCCGCATCCGGTGCGTTGCTGGCGTCGTGGTCGCACGATGAGTCGGAAAAGGGCCGGCTGTCGAAGGCAACCAGTTACACCGGCTCGACGCCAGGCAAGCCTGGCCTGGCGTACACCAGCTCGGTGGATGGGTATGACGAGTTGTACAACCCGACGTCTACGTCGGTCTCGATTCCGTCTGGGGCGCCGGCGTTCGGTGGCACGACGTACAAGGTGTCGATGACGTATAACGAGGCGGGTCTGCTGCAGCAGCGAAGTCTGCCGGCGATCGGCGGTCTCGCGTTGGAGCGACTGCGGACGACGTATGACGGAGTCGGCAACGTCGATGCGGTGCAGGGCACCACCCTCTACGGGGAGGCGACCTATTCGCCGATCGGGCAGCTGGCGGTCATCGCGCGCGGAAGCAGTCAGTCGCTGTTGTGGACCACGTTCGGGTTCGACCCGGGCACCGGGGAGACCACGCAGGTCATCGACACGGCGTTCGTCGGTGCCACCTCGAGTGAGGCCGCCAACCGTTTGTACACGCGCAACGATGCCGGAGATGTGATCGGCATCAAGACCACCGGCTCGGCCGGGGCGGACCATCAGTGTTTCAGCTATGGAGCGTTCCACGCGCTGGCCGAGGTGTGGACCCCGACGTCGGGCGACTGTAAGGCTGCCCCGTCGGCGAAGTCGTTGGGTGGGGCGGCGCCGTACTGGGCCTCATACACGGTGGACCCGGCTACCGGGAACCGGTTGTCCTCAACCAGTCACACTGCGGCTAGTGACACGACGACTGCTTACGCGTACCCGGCAGCGGGTGCGGCTCGTCCGCATGCGGTGAGCGCGGTGGGCGGGGCTGATTTCACGTATGACGAGTCCGGGAACACTCTGACCCGTCCGGGGCAATCCCTGGCGTGGGATGAGTCGGGGAAGCTGTCCGCGGTGACCGCCGATGGGGTGACCCAGTCGCGGGTGTATGACGCGGACGGCAACGTGTTGCTGCAGACGGATCCGAAGTCCGGGACCACCCTGTATCTGGGGGAGACCGAGGTGACGATGGCGCCGGGTGCCAGTAGGGCGTCTGCGGTGCGGACGTACGCGTTGGGTGGTGTGCCGATCGCGGAGCGTTCGACGAAGGCGGATGTGTCGGGGTCGGTGGTGTCGTGGGTGTCTGGTGATCTGAATCGCACGCAGGATCTCGCTGTGGATGTGGTGTCGGGGCAGATCAGCCGTCGCTTCGCGGACCCGTACGGCAACCCGCGTGGTGCGGGTGTGGAGTGGTCCTCCGGTCGCGGGTATTTGAATGCGCCGGCGTCGCCGACGACGGGGCTGACGCAGTTGGGTGCGCGTGCGTATGACCCGGTGTTGGGGAAGTTCGTGTCGGTGGACCCGGTGCTCGCACCGGAGAACCCGCAGCAGAACAACGGGTACGGGTACTCCGCCAACAACCCGGTGACCAACAGCGACCCCGACGGGAAATGCTACGTGGGATCCACCGATTCACTGAACTTCCATTCGAACTGTTCCACGGGCGGACCCAACCCGGTCATCACGCACGGCGATCCCGCTGCGCCAGGACCAGATACCAGCAGGTACATTCCCGGGGGGAACCCCCGCCCAGATGCGCCGACTCCACCGCCTGCAAAGAAGCCCGGTAAGCCTAAGGGCCCGAGTCCGGAGGCGAAGCCGAAGCCACCGACCGACATGTCCTGCGTGGTTAGTTACCTGTCCTGCGGCACCTCGCCCACGCAGACGGCTGGCCCGCGATCCACCACGCCTTCGATTGAGAACTGTGGCACGTACAGCTTCAATAAATGCGGCGCCGGCGAGAACATTGGGATGGTGACGTGCGTGGCTGGTGGAGGCGGGGCGGTCATCGCCGGTGTAGGCGCGTCAGGCTGCACTGTGCGACTCGATGGTGAAAGTGCGGGTGTGCTTTCATTTGACGTCGGGCTCTCAACCCAATTGAAGCTGGGTGCTTCCGTCGGTGCAGGAATCGGATATACAAACGCCAGAACGGCTGAAGAACTCGATTCGCTAGTCGGCGGATTCGACGGGGAGATCTCGAGGGGGGTGGGCGTGGGAGCGACGTATACGTTTGGTACCTCCCAAGATGGTCAATTCATCTGGATGTTCGTGGTCCGGGGCGTAGCTGGAGTTGGTGGCGGAGTTGGGTCCGCGGGCATCTCCGCCGGGTCGTCTTGCAGGGTGGGCTACTCGTGCTAGCTGGGATCGACGGAGAACGGTTGGAAATACTTTCGAGGCAGGACAGGATTGCGAGTCAGGCTTCGGAGATCGTCGCGTCTCATTTAAACACTGACGGAATCGATGCTGCCTTACGGCGGGCCACAGGAAAGCTGCACGTTGCTACGCTTGGAATAGCTGCGTTGGCGGCTGCGGGTGTTCTTGGGTCATTCACGGCGATCGTGGTAGTGGAATCCGTTGATGCCCCAGTCATGGCACGCGTCCTTGGGCCCGGACTGGCGCTTGTCATTCCGTTCTTCGTTTTGTATCTGTTTCGCGTGATCCCAGCCGTCACGGGTGTGCAAGCTGCTAGAGCTCTGAAGCGGGCCGACCTGGTCATGTACTTTGTAGGTGGTTCCCCCTTCAATAGACGCCGGTTTTTGCTTGGCAAGAATTTCGCGTTTCTCATCGATCGGGACGGGAGCACCTCGCGAATTGCATTGCGCGACATCGCAGTAGTCGGTGTGGACGTTCGCGTAACGGGAGCGTTGGTCCTCGTCGCCGTTGGCGAGAGGCTCATCTCGTTTGCCACCGTCGGACGCGTGGGAGGGCCGCTTGCTCTTGGCTGGTCGTTTGACGGTTTGCTGGGCATTGGGAAGTTGAGCCCCGCAATGATCAAGGATTTTGAGTCGCGAGGAGTGGTGGTTGCGAAGACCGATTGGTCGGGCGACCGCTTGAGAGGCTGATTGAATCACCCCGGGTTTGGTGGGTACCACCCTCTATGGGGAGGCGACCTATTCGCCAATCGGGCAATTGTCGGTGAACGGCGACTTTTCCTGACAGGAGTTTGGGTGGAGGGAGTCCCTGCGATGGTGTATATCAACTGGATTGGCCGCGGTGACCGCTCTCATCGCCGTTGTATATGTGCTCTATGGGTGCGTTGGCTGGGGGACCCTTCCCGAAAGGGACTTTATCGGACGGTGGGAACTGTCTGGCCCCGATGGGCATGTTGCGACGTTGGTCGTAAAAGAGGACGGCTCAATGAGCGTCAAGAAAATTCCCGAAGCCATATTCACGCTGGGCGGCTATTCGCCGCCGGACTGGAGTGAACCGGTCGATATCGACGGCACGTGGGAGGTTGAGGGAAATGGAAGAATCCGAGTTCACACGCAACGGGTGGGCACAGTGATGTGGGCACAAGGTCGTGACTGGGGCATGACGCTGAACATGGTTGAGGGTGGAGATCCTGACCAAAGCCCTACCTTCACGTTCCGACGGGCGTGACGCGTATCCGGCCTCGGGTGCGGCGCGTCCTCATGCGGTGGTGGCGGTGAATGGGGCCGGGAAGCCCTCTTCTCCTGGAGCCAAAGACACCGGACCCGGCGAGATTGTGGCGGACTGGGCGAACGGGCGTGCGCCGAAGCTCGCCTTCTATGGCTGGGATTCACGGCTGCTGGAAGGAGATCCTTCGATGGTGAATAAGTTGCCGTGGCTTGGGTTACTACTTGAGACTGGGGGGACTGACGGATGGGAACTACGGGGGCGCCTGCGCGTGACAGAGCCAGAAGTCGTGGTCCTTCGTTTGGCCCTAGTGAACTTGCTGTGGTACCCATTTTCCCCGCGCTCGAATCTTGAGCCAGCTCTCGCAGACACATCGGAAAGGCTCGTCGAAGACCTCCAAATATGCTCGCGAACGCTGGGCGCCGAAGACGAGTTTCACGGCCCGATCCTCTCGAGCAAACGAATTCAGGGGGGCGATATCGAGTTACAAATACCCGTTGATAGCTATCTCGCACTTCTCTTCGCCCTTTCATATGTGTCTCAGAAGCTAGACGAGTGGGAGTTTTCTACGCTGATGGACATCACTCGGGAAGAAACGAACGAGCTGATAGTTCGACTTGTACGAGGCGCTTGCTGGGAATCGTGAGCCCATCGGGCGACCGGAAACCGCGAGTCGACGACTGCGCAAACGGCATCGGATGGACTCCGGCGCGGTAACGGATGAATACCGCCTGCTTGGGCATTGAGCTCAAGGCCGGCATATCGGCACCTCGCGACACGCCCGACCGCACCCTTCATGTTGCGAACTCCAAATATCAGTAATAGAGTTTTACCAGCGTCTGTTACAGGCGCCGCGCCGCCTCCTGGGGAGAGGCGGCTGCGCCGGTTGTCGGGCGGAGGCCCGGCGGCCGGGTTCGAGTGCGATGCGGATGCAGGGGGCCGCCGCGCTCGGGTCCGTCAATCGGTTCGGTGCCGCGATGGCACTGCATCCGCTCGGCTTCCGGCGCGCCGTTCGCGACCCGTGGCCAAAATCTGAAATGCTAGCCCCGAACTCACCAGGGGGCAGTATGCGTTTCACCACTCCGGCTCAGAAGGCGCTCGTCGTCGCCGTGCTGCTCGGGGTCAACCTGGTGCTGGCTCTCGTGTTCGACGCTCTGCACTCGGAGGCGGCCTCCATCGTCCTGACCGTGCTGCAACTCGTCGGCTGGTATGCCGCGTCGCGGGTCTTCCGCGGGCCGGGAGAGTCTGTTCGCGCGGCGCGACCGTGGTGGCGGATGACGAACCGGCCGCTCCTCTCGGGCGTGCTCGGTGCCGGATACGGCCTCCTCGCCGTGGTCAACATCGGGTTCTCGTTCGCCGGTTACGGCAGCCCGTCCGGCACCATCTCGATCCTCGCGGAGATCGTCCTCTCCGCGCTCTTTCTGCTCTCGTTCTCGCGCCTCCGAGGCGCCTCCCCGGCGCGCGCCTGACAGCCGCGGGGCGCGGCCACGTAGGCTGGCCCCATGACGCTCACCTCCGGAATCGCGACCGACGACCTCGACCCCACGATCCGCCCGCAGGACGACCTGTTCCGGCACGTCAACGGCAGCTGGATCTCGCGCACCGAGATCCCTTCAGACAAGGCGCGCTGGGGATCCTTCATGGAGCTGGCCGAGCAGTCGGAGGCGGCGGTCCGCGCGATCGTGGAGGCCGCGCAGAGCGCGCCGGAAGGCACCGAGGAGCGCAAGTTCGGAGACCTCTACACCAGCTTCCTCGACGAGGAGCGCGTGGACGCCCTGGGGGCGAAGCCGATCGAAGCACAGCTGGCGATCGCGAGCGACGTCGACAGCATCCCCGCCTTCCTCGAGACGCTCGGCCGGCTCGAGCGCCACGGCGTCGGCGGCTTCTACCAGCTCTTCGTCGACAACGACCCGGGCGATCCGGAGCGCTACCTGGTGTTCGCCGAGCAGGCCGGCATCTCCCTCCCTGACGAGTCCTACTTCCGCGAGGAGCGGTTCGCGCCCGTCCGTGAGGCCTTCGCCGCGCACATCCAGCGGATGTTCGAGCTCGCCGGGTTCGAAGATGCCCCCGAGCGTGCGCAGCGCGTCTACGACCTCGAGGTCGAGATCGCCGCGCAACACTGGGACAACGTCCGCTCGCGCGACTCCGAGAAGACCTACAACCTCTACTCGTGGGCCGACGCGGCGAAGCTGTTCGCCGGCGGCGGCGACAGCGGAGGCGCTGCGAGCCTCGACAGCTGGGCCCAGGGCTTGGGAGCGCCGGACGGCGCGCTGGCCGAGGTGGTCCTGCGGCAGCCGTCGTTCACCTCCGGCATCGCCGCCCTCCTCACCGACGACCGCCTCCAGTCGTGGAAGGACTGGCTGGCCTGGCAGATCATCCACGGCTCGGCGCCCTACCTCTCGGGCGACTTCGTCGATGCGAACTTCGACTTCTACGGGCGCACCCTCACCGGCACGCCCGAGATGCGCGCCAGGTGGAAGCGCGGCATCTCGCTCGTCGAGGGCGCGATGGGGGAGGCCGTCGGCCGCATCTACGTCGAGAAGCACTTCCCGCCCACGGCCAAGCAGGCGATGGACGCGCTCGTCGGCAACTTGATCGAGGCGTACCGGGAGAGCATCCGGAAGCTCGAATGGATGGGCGAGGACACCCGCGACCGCGCTCTCGACAAGCTCGCCAAGTTCACTCCCAAGATCGGCTATCCGGTGAAGTGGCGCGATTACTCGTCGCTGGTCATCGACCCCACCGACCTGATCGGCAACGTGCGCGCCGGTGCGCTGTTCGAGTTCAACCGCGAGCTCGGCAAGATCGGCGAGCCGCTCGACCGCGACGAGTGGTTCATGACGCCGCAGACGATCAACGCCTATTACAACCCGGGCTTCAACGAGATCGTCTTCCCCGCCGCGATCCTGCAGTACCCGTTCTTCGACGAGACCCGCGACGACGCCGCCAACTACGGCGCCATCGGCGCGGTGATCGGCCACGAGATCGGACACGGCTTCGACGACCAGGGGTCCAAGTTCGACGGCGACGGAAAGCTCGAGGACTGGTGGACCGCCGCCGACCGCGCCGCGTTCGAGAAGCGCACCGGCAGCCTCATCGCGCAGTACGACGCGCTCGCGCCCGCCCAGGTGCCCGAACACCACGTCAACGGCGCGCTCACCATCGGCGAGAACATCGGTGACCTCGGCGGCCTCGGCATCGCCTGGAAGGCGTACCTGCTCTCCCTCGGCGGCGAGCAGCCTCCCGTCGTCGACGGTCTCACGGGCGCCGAGCGGTTCTTCCTCTCGTGGGCGCAGGCCTGGCAGCAGAAGTCGCGCGACGAGGAGGTCATCCGCCTGCTCGCGATCGATCCGCACTCGCCCAACGAGTTCCGCTGCAACCAGATCGTGCGCAACATCGACGCGTACTACGAGACGTTCGGAGTGACAGATGCCGACGCGCTGTGGCTCGCGCCGGAGGACCGCGTCACCATCTGGTGAAGCGGCCGCAGTCGACCCGCGAAAGGTCTCTGACGTTGCCCCCCGATCGGGGTAACATCGTCCCTATCGTGTCGGGGTGCCCTCCCTGCCGCGACGCGGGCCGGGGGGACCGCTGAACCAGCCGATGCCCCGACTCGGAAGAAAGACCCAGCGCGACTCGTGACGATCCAGACCCCGGAGACCGACCACCGACGCCGTCATGTCACCACGCGCCGAGGGCGCCACCGCGGGTCGGCTGCGGCCACCCCGGAGGTGTTCAGCCGCGGGTTCGATGCGCTCGGCAGGCTCGCCGTGCAGGGTGTGCAGGTGTCCGCGCGGGCAACAGACCTCTCCACTGGAGAGGTGCTGTTCTCGGTCGACGACCACGTCGTGATGCCGACCGCGAGCATCGGCAAGGTGCTCCTCCTGGTGGAGGTCGCCGCGCGGCTGCAGTCGGGTCAGCTGAGCCCGCTGGTCCAGCTCGATCGCGCGCCGCAAGACGTCGCGGGCGACTCGGGGATCTGGCAGCACCTGCAGGTGCCCGCCCTCCCCGTGTCCGACCTGGCCGCCCTGGTCGGAGCGACCAGCGACAACCTGGCGACCAACGTGCTCCTCCGCCGCGTCGGCCTGGAGGCCGTGAGCGCTCGCACCGAGTCGCTCGGCCTGACCCGAACCGCCCTCCTCGACCTCGTCCGCGACCACCGCGGGCCCGACGACGCGCCCCAGCTGTCGGTCGGGAGCGCGAACGAGCTCACCTGGCTGTTCTCGGCGCTGGCCCGCGGGGAGGTCGTCGACGCGCAGACCAGCCGCCAGGTCATCTCGTGGCTGTCGCTCAACAGCGACTTCTCCCTGGTCTCGAGCGCGTTCGGTCTCGACCCGCACTCGCACCGGCATCCTGAGCACGGCATCCTGCTCGTCAACAAGACCGGCACCGACGCGGGCGTCCGCAGCGAGGTCGGCGTGCTCCGCGGGCCGCGCTCCGGTGTCACCTATGCGGTCTCGACGTACTTCGACGACACGGCGCTTCCCGCGCGGCTGGCGGTCATCGACGGGATGCGCACCGTCGGCCTCGACCTCCTCGAGTACGTCTTCTAGAGGCGTGCCAGGCGACTCGATTCCGGGTCAGCCGCGCATGAAGGCGTCCTCGGCTGCGTAGTCGAACCAGCGGTCCGCCTCGGCGCGCTGCGCTATCGAGGGGAAGACCTTCTCCCAGCTCTCCTGACGGCGCTCGGCGGCACGTGCTTCGCGGACTGCCCAGTCGACGGCCGCAGCGACGGCCTCCCGGTAGCGCACGGGCTGGTGGTAGCCCAGCTCGACCGTGGCCGCGGCCATGCTGAGCAGCAGCGGGTTGGCGACCGTCCAGGGCGTTCCGCCGAGACCGTCCTCCGGCGGCCCGGGGAACGTGACGACCTCCACGTCGCGGTCGAGCGCGGCGTAGACGGCGCGGGCGATCTCGGCGACGCTGAGGTTGTCCTCGTCCACCGCGTTGAGCACGCGCCGGCCGGGACGTGCTGCGCAGAGCGCGACGAGCTCCGTGATGTTGTCCGTGGAGGACGTGCTGAACCGGTTGGCGCCGCCGTCCGACAGCAGCACCCTATGGCGGCCGTCGAGTGCGCGCTTGATGAAGTACCACTCGCGCAACGCCGGGCTGAACGGGCCGTAGATCGCGCCGGGCCGCAGGATGCTCACCGGCAGCCCTTCGGTGGTGAGCAATCGGCGCTCCATGGCTGCCTTGAGCGGCGAATACGTCCGCTCGGCGTTGTCGATGGTCGGGTCGGTCTCGCGCAGCGGCACCGGATAGTCGGGGAAATCGTCGGGGCCGGTGACGGTGTCGAGGTAGCGGCCCTCCCGGTCGGTGTAGACCGAGCCCGTCGAGATCACGACGAGGGAGCCGACCTCTCCCGCGAGGCCGGCCAGCTGGTCGGCGTGGCGAGGCTCGTAGGCCACCGTGTCCAGCACCAGGTCGTGGCCGCGGGCGCGGTCGAGCAGCGCCTCCGTGTCGTCGCGGTCGAGCCGGATGCTGGTCACGTCGTGCTCGGTCAGCTCGGTGTCGCCGTGGTGCCGGCCGCGATGCGCGATCAGCACCGACCAGCCGTCGGCCGCCAGCCGGCGTGCGGCCGCCGAGCCGATCTGCCCGGTGCCGCCGATGATCATCGCGGTGCGCGCAGCGGCGCCGGTTTCGACCTTCATGAGGCAACCGTACGCCGCGCGACCGCACGCTCAGCGCATCAGCGTCCGGGCGAGCGCCACGTACTCCTTCGCGTTCGCGTCGGGGAGGTAGGCGCGCCCGATCGCGTTGCCGATCGCGGGCAACGCGACGGCGTCGGGGTAGGCCATCCACAGCGTCTCGTAGGTCGGGTTGAACTTGCTCTTGAAGCTGAACAGTGAGGCGAACCCGTACGCTGGCTCCAGGGTCTTCGCGAGGAACGCCAGCAGGCGGTCCATGATGGCGGGTTCGCCCTCCGCCTCCTCATCGTCGATGGCGCCCGCCGGCTTCGTCGCGAGTGGGGCGCCGGACAGGCTGAGCACCTCCACGCCCTCCCCGCGCATGCGCTGGGCCGCGGAGGCGATGACGAACTCCATGATGCCCGGGATGCTACGGTCGGCCCGCCGCATGAAGTCGATCGTGTACCCGACGATCCGGTCATCGCGCCAGCTCGGCAACCAGCTGGTGACGGCCTGGAGGTCGCCCTGCGGATCGTAGGCCAGGTAGAGCCGCACCTCCGGGTCCTTCAGCTCGGCCATGCCGCCCAGCGTGAAGCCCATCTCCGGCAGCTCCTTCTCGGACACCCACTGCTCGCTGAGCGACACGATCTGGCTCTGCTGCAGGGGCGCCAACTCGTCCCAGGTGGTCCAGAGCGTCGAGATGCGCTCTTTGACGCCGCGGTTGTGCGCCTGCCGCACCTTCTGCCAGGGCTTTCCCTGCATGTCGAAGGTCTGCGGGTGCATGAGCGTCTCCTCGCCCACCGAGACGCTCTGCCAGCCGAGTGATTCGAACACCGGGAGGAACGAGCCATGGATGCTGTAGAACGCGGGGGTCCAGCTGTTGGCGTCGCAGAATCCGATGAAGTCGATGACCGTCTGCTCGGCGCGTTCCGGCCGGCAGACCGGGTCCGACAGCGTGATGGCGACGCCGTTGATGACGCGGTAGGCGACGGCCGCCTCGCCGTCCTCCGAGAACCAGTACACGTTACCCGGCCAGGTGCCCATGAAACCGAGGGTCCCGCCTCCGCCGGCATGCAGGAGTTCGCGGAAGCGGAGCTCGTCGCCGAGAGTGCGCCCCGTGGAGGTCGCGCGGTAGAGCCGCATCGTGCCGATGATGAAGATCGTCCAGAACGCCGGGCCGACCCACTGGTAGAGGAACAGGACGAACGGCGCGGTCGGCACGATCACCGGCCCGAGCACCGACTCGAAGCCCGAGGGGACGAAGCGGCGCAGTGCCGACATGAACACGTCGCCGATGCTCGCCTCCGGCACGAACGAGGTCAGGCCGGCGAAACCGGCGATCAGGTACGCGACCGCCAGCAAAGCGAACGAGACCACGACCAGGATCGTGAACCGCACGACGGCGTCACGTGGCGCCCGGATCTGGAATTGACGGCGCGTCGCCAGCAGCAGCACGATCGAGGCGAAAGGCACGACGAATGCGGCGAGCAACCAGAGCAACACCTCGATCGCCGGAGCGAGAGCGTCGAGGCTGTCGACGCGCACGTCCACGTCGCCACCGGGCAGCGCCGTGAACGGCAGCACGATCATCGCGACGTTCACGACGATCCCGAGCAGCCACGCGAAATGTCGGCCGCGCCGGAGGCCGATGGCCGTCACGATGAGCAGCACCAGCGGCAGGAGGGTGAGCAGCAGAGGCCCGACGCCCTGGACCGAGACCGCCGCGAGCTCGTCACGGCAGTTGGAGGTGTCCACTGCGCGGCAGGCCGCCAGCACGGAGGTCGCGTCGACCTCCTGGTGGAGGAACAGGGCCGCCACGAATGAGAGCGGTCCGAGGCCGCCCGGCGGGAGCAGCGCCGCGAGCGGCCCGACGGCGGTGATGGCGACGATCGCGGCGACGAGGTTGCGCGTCTCGGCATGCGAGCTGCGGCGCATCCGGTGCAGTCGCCCCCGGCGGAGGACGACGCCGAGTGCGAGACCGAGCAGCGCCGCGATGAGACGGTAGACGTTGTTCTGGTCGCCGTTGTAGAGCACGAACATGATCACGACGGCGAACGTCAGCAGCCGGATGCGTCGTCGCCACAGCGTGCTGGCGAAGGCGCTCGCCGCGATCAGTGCCCCCACGATCCCGATGGTCGGGTCGAGCGTGAAGTCGAACTCCGTCGCCCGCGCCAGGATCTCTCCCACGCTAGCCGCCGCCCACTGCCCGAGCACGCCCAGCGTGATGCCCACGACGCCCGTGACGAGGAAGGCGACGACGAGCCTGGCTGTGCCGAGCAGACGTTCAGCGACAGCCAGCAGCGTGAGGGCGAGCACGAACGAGATCACGAATTGGACGGGATCCTCGGGCACGAAGAGCGCCGTCAGCGGCGTCCACCAGAAGCCCGCGTGGATCGTGGTCGACACGCCGGCCGCCCAGACGAGCGCACCGCCTCCCGCGGTCGCGGCGCTCCACAGCGTGCCGGTGGCGATGGAGGTCGCGAGCACGATCAGCGCGAGGGCCACGCTCGCAGGCGCCACCTGCACGTACGCACGCAGCATCGCCCAGGCCCGTGGACGCTCCGGTGCGGGAGCGGCCGGCGGGGCCGGTGCGGTGTTGGGGGGAGCCGTGCTCATCGTGTCTCCGTCGCGGTGGCCACCACCCTAGCGGTCGGTGACCGGATCCGGAGGTCAGATCTCGCGCAGTCGCTCCGCGAGGTAGCGGTCGAGGCCCTCGAGCGGGATGCGCTCCTGCTTCATCGTGTCGCGGTCGCGCACCGTCACGGCGTCGTCCTCGAGCGAGTCGAAGTCGACCGTCACGGCGAGCGGCGTGCCGATCTCGTCCTGGCGGCGGTAGCGGCGGCCGATCGCGCCCGAGTCGTCGAAGTCGACGTTGCGGCGCTTGCGCAGCTTGTCGGCCAGGCCGCGGGCGAGCGGCGACAAGGCCTCGTTGCGCGAGAGCGGCAGCACGGCGACCTTGACCGGTGCGAGGCGGGGGTCGAGGTGCAGCACGGTGCGCTTGTCGGTGCCTCCCTTGGCGTTGGGCACCTCCTCCTCGTCGTACGCGTCGACCAGGAACGCCATCAGCGCGCGGGTGAGACCGAAGGACGGCTCGATCACATACGGCACGTAACGCTCGTTCTTGTTCTGGTCGAAGAAGCTGAGGTCTTTGCCGGAGTGCTCGATGTGGGTCTTCAGGTCGAAGTCGGTGCGGTTGGCGACGCCCATCAGCTCGCCCCACTCGCTGCCGACGAAATCGAACTTGTACTCGATGTCGATGGTGCGCTTGGAGTAGTGCGCGAGCTTGTCCTTCTCGTGCTCCAGGCGGCGGATGTTCTGCGGGTCGATGCCGAGGTCGACGAACCAGTCCCAGCAGAGGTCGATCCAGGTCTGGAACCACTCCTCGTCGGTGCCCGGCTCGACGAAGAACTCGATCTCCATCTGCTCGAACTCGCGGGTGCGGAAAATGAAGTTGCCCGGCGTGATCTCGTTGCGGAACGCCTTGCCGATCTGGCCGATGCCGAACGGCGGCTTCTTGCGGGCGGTCTGCAGCACGGCGGCGAAGTCGGTGAAGATGCCCTGTGCGGTCTCCGGACGCATGTAGTGGAGGCCGGACTCGTCGTCCACGACGCCCAGGTAGGTCTTCATCAGGCCGGAGAACTGACGGATCGGCGTCCACTGGCCCACCTTGTCCGGGTGGTCGGGGTCGGCGATGTCGTCCAGGCCGTTCGCCGGCGGGTGGCCGTGCTCGGCCTCGTACGCCTCGAACAGGTGGTCGGCGCGGTAGCGCTTGTGCGTGATCAGAGACTCGGTCAGCGGGTCGCTGAAGACCTGCACGTGACCGGAGGCCTCCCACACCGCGGTGGGGAGGATGATGGCCGAGTCGAGGCCGACCATGTCGCCGCGGCCGCGCACGAAGGCGTTCCACCACTCGCGCTTGATGTTCTCCTTGAGCTCGACACCGAGGGGGCCGTAGTCCCACGCCGAGCGGGTACCGCCGTAGATCTCGCCGGAGGGGAACACGAATCCCCGGTGCTGCGCCAGCGTGATGACGGAATCCAGTCTCGACGGTGCGGCCATGGGTGCTCCCTGTTCGGTGCCGGGTGGTGTGGGGACCCGTCCATCCTACTGAGGATGCGCCGGCGTCACCGGCCCGCGCGGAAGTCCTGCTCGAGGATCGCGTAGACGGCGGTGTCCGACCATTCGCCCTTGAAGATCTCGGTCTGGCGCAGGAGGGCCTCCTGACGCATCCCGACGATCTCGCAGAGTCGGGCCGAGGCCTCGTTGCGGGCGTCCAACTGGGCGAACACGCGGTGGCCGCCGAGGGTGTCGAAGCACAGCTCCAGGAGGCGCTTCGTCGCCTCGGTGGCGTAGCCGCGGCCGTGCACGGCCGGGTGGAAGACCCAGCCCATCTCGAACTTGGCCCATTCCGCCTTCTTGAGGAAGATGCTCACGTGGCCGATCACCCGGCTGTGCCCGCCCTCGGGATCGGGGAGTTCGACCGCGTAGACGATGCCGTCGCCGTCGGCGGCGAGCCGGTTCATGGCGATGCGCTTGCGGAGGTGCTCCGCCGACTCGTCGTGGTCGTGGACCTCCCAGTAGAGGTAGCGGGCCACATCCTTCAGGCGCTCGAACTCGTGCCCGTTCTCGAGGTCGCCACTGTTGAGCGGGCGCAGCAGAAGGCGCTCCGTGCGGAGGTCCTCCGCGGCGTAGGGGAGCCCGGTCGCGGCGTGCGGTGCTTCGGTGGTGATCGTGGCCTCGTCGCTCACGTGTCCTCCTCGGTCGGTTGTCTGGTGATCCGTCAGGATGCGGCGCTCTGGTCGTCGACGGCGCGGAGCGTGCGTGTCGACGGCACGTCTTCGACCTCGAGGCCGAACAGGGCGGAGGTCGCGTCGACGAACGCCTGGGCGTCGCCCTGCCGGGCGAGCTCCCTGGCGCGCACCGACGGGGTGTGCAGCAGCACGCCGGCAAGGTGGCGCAGCGCGGCCTCCGTCTGCTCGGAGGAGTCGCCGCGCGAGCGGGCCCGCGCGATCTCGGCGTCGAGGATGCCGAAGACATGCGAGCGCAGGGCGACGAGCGCGGGCGTGACGGCCTGCTCGGAGGTGCGGGCGGCGAACTCGGCCGCGGCGGCGTCGACGAGCTCGCGGGCGTCGGCCGCGGCGTTCAGCTCCTCCACGGGGGCGTGGATACTGATGGTCTCCAGGTCGAGGAGTTCGACGCCGGTCAGCTCGGCGACGGCGGGCTCCACGTTGCGGGGGAGGCCGAGGTCGATCACCAGGCGGCGTTCCGCGGCTCCGGGGAGGGCGAGCGCTTCGGCCATCAGGCCGCGCGTGACGACGTGGTCGGTGACGGCCGAGCAGGTGACGACGAGGTCGGCGCGCGCGAGCTCGTCGAGGAGCCCGCCGACCTCCACTGCAGTCACATCGTGCGACAGTGCGAACTTCGCGGCGCGACCGGTGGGGGAGTAGACGCGCACGTCGGTTACGCCGTGGTCGCGCAGGGCGGCCAGGCTGGCGCCCGCGTACTTGCCCGTGCCGACGAGCAGCACGCGGACGTGCGTCCAGTCGGTGATGCGGCTCTCGGCCAGCTCGAGGGCTAGGCGGACCAGGGAACGCCCTGCCGTCATGATGCCGGTCTGGTTCTTGACGCCGCGGGAGGTGCGCGAGGCGACCTGGAAGACGCGCTCGAGGTCTCCGGTGACGGTGCCTGCCTGGCGGGCCGCCTGCAACGCACGCCGCACCTGGCCGGCGATCTCGCCCTCGCCGACGACGACGGACTCGAGGCCGCTGGAGACGGAGAAGAGGTGCTCGGCGACGGCGTCGTCGCAGTAGACGGCGCTGGAGGCGCGCAGCACGTCCGCGTCGATGCCGGCGGCGACGCTGACGGCGTCGATCACGGCCTCCGCCGAGACGGCGCGCGCGGCAGGGAGCGGCTCGTCGATGTCGAGGTACGCCTCGAAGCGGTTGCAGGTCGCGAGGACGACCGATCCGCTCACGAGTTCGCTGTGCTCTGCGAGTGCCGCGGTGACGGCCGGCGCATGACGCTCGAGCCGTTCGAGGAGGTCGAACTCCGCAGTGCGGTGGCTCGACGAGAAGCAGAGAAGCACGGGGGAAAGCCTACGCTCGCCGTCGACGTTCCTCGAATCGAGCTACCTCGTCCCGCGGGCGTTCCCCGAGATTCCCGGAGGATTGGCAGATTCGTCCCTGGAAGAATGGTCGCGTGACCTCTCTCGACCCGTCCCACCCGCTCTCCGCAGGCCTCACCGCCGATAGCCGCCTCGTCCGCTCATATCAGGGCGAGCGTCAGGAGGTCGTCCCCGTCTGGTTCATGCGTCAGGCCGGCCGCTCGTTGCCCGAGTACCGGGAGCTGCGCGTCGGAACCCGCATGCTAGACGCCTGTCTGGAACCGGCGATGGCCAGCGAGATCACACTGCAGCCCGTGCGCAGGCACGGCGTCGACGCGGGCATCTTCTTCAGCGACATCGTCGTGCCGCTCAAGCTCGCCGGGGTCGCCGTCGAGATCCAGCCCGGCCGCGGCCCGGTCTTCGAACAGCCCGTGCGCACCGCCGCCGACGTGTCCCGGCTCGAGGAGGTCGACCCGGCCTCCCTCGACGCCGCGACCTTCGCCCCGATCGCCGAGGCCGTGCGGCTGACGACGGCCGAGCTGGGCGGCACACCGCTCATCGGCTTCGCCGGAGCGCCGTTCACCCTCGCCGCGTACCTCGTCGAAGGCGGCCCGTCCAAGGACCACATCCGGGCCCGGACGATGATGCACGCCGACCCGGAGACCTGGGCGCGACTGATGGCGTGGAGCGCCGACGTCACCGGCGCGTTCCTCCGGGCTCAGCTGCTCGCCGGTGCGAGCGCTGCCCAGCTCTTCGACTCGTGGGCGGGCTCGCTCTCGCTGCGCGACTACGTGGAGCACGTGGCGCCGGCGTCGGCGCGCGCGCTCTCGCACATCCGCGACCTGACCTACGAAGTCGCCCGGCCGCAGGCGCCGGCAGCCGCAGCGGACGAGCCAGGCGAAGCCGCGACGATCGACGAACCTCTGGTGCGCAACGTGCCGATCGTCCATTTCGGCGTCGGCACGGGCGAGCTTCTCAACGCGATGCACGACGTGGGCGCCGATACGGTCGGCGTCGACTACCGCACCCCGATCGACGAAGCGGCGCGCCGGCTCGGCCATGTCGTCCCGTTGCAGGGCAATGTCGACCCGGCGATGCTCGATGCGCCGTGGGAGGTCCTCTCCGCTCACGTGGTCGACGTGCTGGAGCGTGGTCGTGAGGCCCCATCGCACGTCTTGAACCTCGGCCACGGCGTACCGCCCGAGACCGATCCCGCCGTGCTGACCCGGGTGGTCGAGCTCGTCCACGAGTGGCGGCCATGACCTCCGGGCCGCTCGATCACGACGCCGTCGCCGCGGAGATCCGGCACGCGGTCGAGGCTCCGGCCACCCGCATCGTGGTGGTCGGCGGAGGTATCTCCGGGCTCGTGGTGGCGCGCGAGTGCGCCCGGCCCGGGTTCGAGGTCACGGTTCTCGAGGCGTCGGGTCGCGTCGGCGGCTCGGTCGCGCCGCTGGAGCTCGACGATCTGACGCTCGACGCGGGAGCGGAAAGCTTTGCGACGCGCGGCGGCCACGTCGCCGATCTGCTGGAGGACCTCGACCTCACCGAGGAGATCGTCACGCCGAACCCCGCCGGCGCCTGGGTGCGGAACGCAACGCGGAGCGTCCCGCTGCCGAAGGCCGGCCTGCTCGGTATCCCGAGCTCACCGCTCGCCGCCGACGTCGTCGCGGCGATCGGCTGGGGAGGCGCCGTGCGCGCGTACCTGGACCGGCTTCTTCCGGTGCTCAAGATCGGTCAGGAGCGTCGGCTCAGCACCCTGGTGCGCAAGCGAATGGGTAGGAAGGTCCTCGACGAGCTGGTGGCGCCGGTGGTCACCGGCGTCTACTCGGCGAACCCCGACGCGCTCGACGTCGACGTCGTCGCGCCCGGGCTCAACGCCGCGCTGACCCGCCTCGGATCGCTCTCCGGAGCCGTCGGCGATCTGCGTGCGGCGGCGAAGGCGGGTAGCGCCGTCCAGGGTCTCCGCGGCGGCATGTGGAGGCTGCCGGCGGCGCTCGCCGATGACATCGTCGGGCGCGGCGGCGTCATCCGCACCGACGCGGCCGTCATGGCCGTCGAGCCCTGGGTCGCGCCGGACCCCGAGGAGTCGGCCGCGGTCGCCGTCGAGGAGGCTCTGGCCGGCCTGGACGAGGAAACCGAGCCCGACGACGTCACGCCTCCGGAGGCCGCCGCTGTCGACGACCGGCCGGCGCGCTGGACCCTCCGCCTGTCCGACGGCTCCACGCTGGACGCCGACGTCGTCGTCGTGACCGTGCCCGCCGATGCCGCGCTCGGCCTCCTGCCCGGGTTCGACGACGGGCTTTCCGGGCTGGCCGCGCTCGATTGGCCTCCTGCTTCGAGCGTCGAGCTCGTGACCCTGGTGCTCACCGACGACCGCGTCGGCGCCGCGCCCGTCGGCACCGGTGTGCTCGTCGCCGACATCGCGACCTCGGGCGTCGGCGCCAAGGCGATGACGCACTCGAGCGCCAAGTGGGCGTGGGTCGCGGAGGCCGCCGGTCCCGGCCGGCACGTCGTCCGGTTGTCCTACGGCCGGGCAGGTCGGGCAGCCGAGACGCTCGCCCTGAGCGACGCCGAACTGCGCGAACGCGCCGTCGCGGACGCCGCAGCCCTCCTGAATATTCCACTCGCGGCATCTGCTGTCTCCGCATTCGCCCGGACCCCCTGGACGAACGCCCTTCCCTATGCAACAGTGGGGCAGCGGGAGCGCATTCAGCGCGTCCGCGACGAGGTCGAGAACATCGAGGGCGTCGAGGTGACCGGCTCCTGGCTGACGGGAACCGGGCTGGCGTCCGTCATCCCGGACGCGCGCCGGGTGGCGGAGCGGGCACGGGGTCTACGCTGGAAAGCACTGACCGACGACCTGGAGAGGTGAGGGACGTATGCGGGGAAAGCTTCTCTTCGTGACGGGCGCGGCGGTGGGCTACGTGCTCGGCACGCGAGCCGGGCGCAAGCGTTACGAGCAGATGAAGTCGGCGGCGCTGAAGGTCTGGGAGTCGCCGGGGGTGCAGAAGCAGGTGAACGCCGTGGAGGACTTCGTGGCCGAGAAGGTCGGCGAGGTGCCGGAGGCGGTGTACATCACGGTCAAGAAGGCCGTGGTCCGGGCGAACGAGCGCCGCAGGGAGGCCCGGCTGCCGGATCCGCGGCCGTCGGGGGTGGCCGTGGTCCCCGAGACGCGGGATGATTCCCAGGAATAGCGGCCGTCGAACGCGACCGAAGGGGCAGGTGAGCGGATGACCGATCGAGAGCGGGCCAGATCCCAGTCGCTGGGCGAGCTGATCACGGCATTGCCGCGGTTGCTCATCGAGCTGCTGAAGGCCGAGCTGGCTCATCTCCGGGCGGAGTTCGCCGAGAAGGCGAAGTATGCCGGAATCGGAATAGGGCTCTTCGTCGTCGCGGCGGGGTTCCTGTTCTTCGCTCTCGGCGTGCTCGTCGCGGCTGCGATCCTCGGGCTCGCGGTCGTGCTCCCGGGATGGGCGTCAGCGCTCATCGTGTTCGGCGCGCTCCTGATCATCGCGGCCGTCCTCGTCCTGATCGGCGTCTCGTCGCTCAAGAAGATGAACGGCGTCGCACCGTCGGAGACGATCGCGAGCGTCAAGACCGACATCGACGCACTCAAGGGGCTGGGCAAGTATGACAACTGACCGCAGCGACGTCGATCGTGCGCGCGCCGACCTGGCCGCCACGGTCGACGCGATCACGTACAAGTTGAACGTGCCCAAGCGCACCGCGGAGCGCGTTCGCCGACTGCGTGACGACAACCCGCTGGCTCTCCTCGGCATCGCGGTCGGGGTGGCCGTCGGCGTCGGCGGAGCCGTCTGGGGGATCGTGGCGGCAGTGCGCCGCTGAGCCCCTGGGCCGCTGACCGTTTTTGCCTTCACAGGTTTGCGAGGGAGACTGTCGGTATGAGTACCCCGGCTGCCGTTCCGGCAGAGTCGACCTCCTCCGAACCCAGCGCCCCCGAGAACCCCAGCGGTTTCACCCTCTGGGCCGTTCTGCGCCGTGACCCGGCGCGCCCCGACGACCTCGACGGCACCGACGTCCCCCGCGCGGTGCAGGAGCTCGAGGGCGTGATCGCCGACCTCGAACTGCACGACGTCACGACCCGTGGGCTGTACGACGTGAGTGGTCTGCGCGCCGACGCCGACCTGATGATCTGGCTGCACGGCCCGGAGGCGGAGGCGCTGCAGTGGGGGCTCCGCCAGCTGCGCCGCACGCAGCTCTTCAAGGCATTGCTCCCGACCTGGAACGCGATGGGTGTGCATCGCGACGCCGAGTTCAACCGCTCGCACGTTCCCGGCTTCCTGCGCGGCAAGGAGCCGAAGGGCTGGCTGTGCGTCTACCCGTTCGTGCGCAGCTACGAGTGGTATCTGCTGCCCGACGAGGAGCGCTCGCAGATGCTCGCCGAGCACGGCCGCAAGGGTGCCGCGTTCCGCGGGGTCCTCGCGAACACGGTCGCGTCCTTCGCGCTCGGCGACTACGAGTGGATCCTCCCGCTGGAGGCCGACGAGCTGACCGACCTCGTCGACGTCATGCGCGACCTCCGCTACACCGAGGCCCGCCGCCACGTACGCGAAGAGGTGCCGTTCTTCACCGGTCGCCGCATCCTGCCGGCCGAGGTCGTGGAGGTCCTGCAGTGACGGGAACCGAGGCCGCCTCGCGAGTGCTGGGCGCCACACCGGCCGCCGCGTCCGGACCCGAGCACGTCACCGTGCCGGTCGCCTACGACGCGATCCTGCTCGCCGGGTTCGGAGGTCCTGAGGGCCAGGACGACGTCATCCCCTTCCTCCGCAACGTGACCCGCGGCCGCGGCATCCCCGAGGAGCGTCTCGAGGAGGTGGCTCACCACTACCGGCACTTCGGCGGCGTGAGCCCGATCAACGACCAGAACCGCGAGCTGAAGGCGGCGTTGGAGGCCGAGCTCGCCTCGCGCGGCATCGACCTCCCGGTGCTGTGGGGCAACCGCAACTGGGACCCGTACCTCGAGGACGCGCTGCGCGAGGCGCAGGAGCGCGGTCTCACGCGCATCATCGCGATCGCCACGAGCGCCTACTCCTCCTACTCGAGTTGCCGCCAGTACCGCGAGGACTTCGCGCGCGAGCTCGAGGAGACCGGGCTGGAAGGCACCATCCAGATCGATAAGGTGCGCCAGTTCTTCGACCACCCGGGCTTCGTCGAGCCGTTCATCGAGGGCGTCAAGAACGCCGTCGCCGAGCTGCAGGAGAAGGTCCCCGGCATCGATCCGGCGACCGAGATCCGCATCCTCTATTCGACGCACTCGATTCCGTCGACGGACGCCGCGAAATCCGGCCCCGCGGAGCGCGGCTTCGGTGAGGGCGGCGCGTACGCGGCCCAGCACCTCGCCGTCGCGGAGGTCGTCTCGCAGGCCGCGACCGGCGGCACGATCGGATGGGACCTCGTCTACCAGTCGCGTTCCGGTCCGCCGTCGATGCCGTGGCTGGAGCCCGACATCAACGACCGCATCGCGGAGCTCCCCGCGCTCCGCGTCAAGGCCGTCGTCATCGTGCCTCTCGGCTTCGTCAGCGACCACATGGAGGTGCTCTGGGACCTCGACAACGAGGCCATGGAGACCAGCGAGGAGAACGGCCTCGTCGCCGTCCGCGTGCCGACGCCCGGGACGCACGCGCGCTACGTGCAGGGTCTCGTCGACCTGGTGCTCGAGCGCCGCGACGGCGTGCCGGTCGATCAGCGCCCGGCGCTGACCTCCCTCGGCCCCTGGTACGACGTGTGCCGGCCGGGCTGCTGCGAGAACGTCCGCTTGGGCTTCAAGCCCGCCGCCGCGGGGCTCGCGCCGTGACCGGCACGGTGAGCCTGGCCGAGGGCCGCTCGGAGCGACGCGACGGTGTGCTGCGCATCGGCACCCGCGGAAGCGCGCTGGCGGTCGCGCAGACGCGCGCCGTCGCCGAGTCGATCGCACGCGCCACCGGTCTCGACGTCGAGCTCGTGACTGTCACGACGCACGGCGACACCTCCCGCGAGTCGCTCTCCGAGCTCGGCGGCACGGGCGTCTTCGCCACCGCGCTCCGGGAGGCGCTGCGGGCCGACGAGTGCGACCTCCTGGTGCATTCGCTCAAAGACCTCCCGACGGCCCCGGCGCCCGGGCTCGTCGTCGGCGCCGTCCCCAAGCGCGCCGACGCGCGCGACGCCCTGTGCGCACGCGAGGGCTGGACGCTCGAGACGCTGCCCGAGGGCGCGAAGGTGGGGACCGGATCGCCGCGTCGCGTCGCCCAGCTGAGGTCGGTGCGACCGGACCTCGACGTGATCGACATCCGCGGCAACGTCGACACCCGGCTCGGGAGGGTGGCCGAGGGCGACCTCGACGCCGTCGTCCTGGCCGCGGCCGGTCTCGGCCGGCTCGGCCGGCTGGAGGCGGTCACCGACTTCTTCGCGCTGTCTCAGGTCCCGACCGCACCGGGTCAGGGCGCTCTGGCACTGGAGGTCCGCGAGGGCGAGCAGAACGGCCGCGGCGACGTCGCGCGCGCACTGAAGGCCGTCGACCACACGACCACCCACGCCTGCGCGACCGCCGAGCGCGCCGTGCTCGCCGGCCTCGAGGCCGGGTGCGCCGCACCGATCGGCGCGTCCGCGCTCGTCGACGACGGGCTCCTCTTCCTCACCGCGACCGTGTACCGTCCCGACGGGACCGAGCGGCTGACGGCCTCCCATGCCGCCACTCCGGAGTCCTTCGGCGCCGCCGACCTCGATGAGGCCGCCCGCGATGTCGGTGCACGCGTGGTCGCCGAACTGCTCGCCGCGGGGGCGGCCGGCCTGGCCCCGCTCGGGAGCACACGATGACCTCCACATCCCCCTCCCCGAAGCCGCTCGCCGGCTGGCGCGTGCTCGTGCCGCGGGGCGGCCCGTGGGGCGACTCGGTCGCCGCCGACCTGCGTGCGAAGGGCGCGTCGCCCGTCGTGGCGGCGATGATCAATTTCGCGCCGACGGCGGACGCACCGGCGTTGGAGGCGGCCCTGGCGCGCCTCGCCGACGGCGGGTTCGACTGGGTCACCGTCACCAGCGCGACGACCGTCGACGTCTTGAGCGCCGCGCGCGCCGTCGTTCCGCCGACGACCCGGATCGCGGCCGTGGGCGAGACCACCGCCGCCGCCCTGGCCGCGGCGGGGTACGCCGTCGACCTGGTCCCCGGCGAGGACAACTCCGCCCGCGGACTCCTGGAGGAGTGGGAGGCCGCGACCGAGGGCGTCGTGCCACTGCGCATCCTCACCCTGCGCTCGGAGATCGCCAAGCCCCTCCTCACCGAGGGGCTGCGACGAATCGGCCACCAGGTCGAATCCGTCGTCGCGTACCGCACCGTCGGCATCCCGGTGCCGGAGAACATCGTCGCCGACGTGCGCGAGGGCCTCGTGCAGGCCATCCTCGTCACCAGCGGTTCGGTGGCCGAGCAGGTGCAGGTGCAGCTCGGCCCCATCCCGGAGACGACCTTGGTCGCGGCCATCGGGCCGCAGACTGCGCGCGACGCCCGCGAATACGGCCTGCGCGTGGACGTGATCGCCGAGGAGCGTACGGCGGCCTCCCTCATCGAGGCCGTCGCGGCGGCCGCCGTCGCCCGGCCCAGCGCTTCCTGACCGTTGTGCGATCGTCCGGCTGAGCGGGCACTCAGCGCCGCGGGCGTAGGCTGGGGAGAGTGAGTGAGTTGCATCCCGTTGTGCGGCCGCGACGGCTCCGGCAGTCGCCCGCAATGCGCCGTCTGACCGCCGAGACCCGCCTCCACCCGGCCGAGCTGATCCTGCCGTTGTTCGTGCGCGAGGGCGCCTCCGAGCCGCAGCCGATCGGCTCCATGCCGGGCGTCGAGCAGCACAGCCTCGATTCCCTGAAGCGTGCGGCTGTGGAGGCCGCCGAGGCCGGCGTCGGCGGGGTCATGCTCTTCGGCGTGCCGCAGACGCGCGACGCCGTCGGCAGCGCAGCGACCGATCCGCGCGGCATCCTCAACGTCGCCACGCGGGCCGTCGTCGACGAGGTGGGCGACGCGCTCGTCGTGCAGACCGACCTGTGCCTCGACGAGTTCACCGACCACGGCCACTGCGGCGTGCTCGACGGCGACGGGCACGTCGACAACGACGCGACGCTGCTGCGCTACCGCGACATGGCGATCGCGCAGGCCGACGCCGGATCGCAGCTGCTCGGGCTGAGCGGCATGATGGACGGCCAGGTGGCCGCGGTCCGCGACGCGCTCGACGAGGCGGGCCGCACCGATGTCGTCATCCTCGCGTACGCCGCGAAGTACGCGTCCGGCTTCTACGGTCCGTTCCGGGAGGCTGTCGACTCGCAGCTCTCCGGCGACCGCCGCGCCTACCAGCAGGACCCGGCGAACCGCCGCGAGGGCCTGCGCGAGGCGCGCCTCGACCTCGACGAGGGAGCGGACATCCTCATGGTGAAGCCGGCGCTGAGCTACCTCGACGTGCTGAGCGACGTCGCCGCGATCAGCGACGTGCCGGTCTGGGCCTATCAGGTCTCCGGCGAGTACGCGATGGTGGAGGCTGCGGCCGCGAACGGCTGGATCGACCGTGAGCGCGTGATCGAGGAGATCCTGATCGGCGCGCGCCGTGCGGGCGCCGACGCCGTGCTCACCTACTGGGCGACCGAGGTCGCGGGATGGCTGCGATGAACGACTACGGCACTGCGTCCCAAGACCTCCAGGGCCTCGCCGACGGCGCCGCGATCGGCGACGTGAATCTCGCGCAGTTCGAGCGCGCACAGCGGGTGATCCCGGGCGGAGTCAACTCGCCCGTGCGCGCGTTCCGCTCGGTCGGCGGCACGCCGCGTTTCATGGTGTCGGCATATGGCCCCTATATCGTCGACGCCCAGGGTCGCGAGTACGTCGACCTGGTCGCATCGTGGGGTCCGGCGATCCTCGGGCACGCGCATCCCGCCGTCGTGTCGGCGGTGCAGGAGGCCGCGGCCCGCGGGCTCTCGTTCGGCGCGTCCACGCCGGCCGAGACCGAGCTGGCGGAGGCCGTGCTCGCCCGCGTCCCGTTCGTCGAGAAGCTGCGGCTGGTCTCGACCGGCACCGAGGCGACGATGACGGCGATCCGCCTGGCGCGCGGCTACACCGGTCGACCGTTGCTGATCAAGTTCGCCGGGCACTACCACGGCCACTCCGATAGCCTCCTCGCGGAGGCCGGCTCGGGTCTCGCGACACTGTCGCTGCCCGGGTCCGCCGGCGTGACCGAGGCGACGGCCGCGCAGACCCTCGTGCTGCCGTACAACGACCTCGACGCCGTGCGCGCCGCCTTCGAGGCGAACGGCCCCGACATCGCGGCCGTCATCACCGAGGCCGCGGCGGCGAACATGGGCGTCGTCGCACCCGATGAGGGCTTCAACGCAGCCCTGACCGACCTCGCGCACGAGTACGGCGCGCTGCTGATCCTCGACGAGGTGCTCACCGGGTTCCGGGTGAGCGAGGCAGGGTTCTGGGGACTCGACCGCGGCTACACGCCCGATCTCGTCACGTTCGGCAAGGTCATAGGCGGCGGGATGCCGCTCGCGGCGGTCGGAGGTCGAGCGGACCTCATGGACTTCCTCGCGCCGACCGGCCCGGTCTACCAGGCGGGGACGCTGTCCGGGAACCCGGTGGCGGTGGCCGCCGGTCTCGCCACGCTGGCGCACGCCGACGAGGCGGTCTACGACCGGCTCGACCTCGTGGCGGACACGCTCTCGAACGCCGTGTCGGACGCGCTGTCGGCTGAGGGCGTCGCCCACCGCGTGCAGCGGGCGGGCAGCCTGTTCAGTTTCGTGTTCGGCGACTTCGCCACGGCGCCTCGTACGTACGCGGAGGTGCAGTCGCAGGAGGCGTTCCGGTATCGCCCGTTCTTCCACGCCATGCTCGACGCGGGCGTCTCGCTCCCGCCGAGCGTGTTCGAGGCGTGGTTCGTCACGGCCGCGCACGACGACACAGCCGTCGACCGCATCCTCCAGGCGCTACCTGCCGCCGCACGCGCCGCCGCCACGGCCTCCAGCACCCCGGCCTGACGCCCCTCGGCGGTCTAGCTCACTCGTCGGCGGCCGAGGGCTCCCGCGAGAGCGACTCGACGTACGTGTACGTCGCCGACGTCGGCCAGCCGTCGGCGTCGAGAAGGGCGTAGACGTCGAAGTTGAGCTGACCGCCGCCTCCCGCCGCGCGCCGCAGCGTGCGCGGAGGTACGTCAGAGGACGCCCGCACCGTCACCGTCTGCGGGTCCACCCCTGAACGCAGAAGACGGGCGTGGAAGGTGGTGGTTCGGGTCACCGGTCCACCTTCTCACACCCGTCCCGGGTCGCCGGCCGCTAAGCCTGCCCGTGCGATTCGCGCGAGCGGCGGGACAGCGAGTCGATGATGACCGCGAGCAGCAGCACGGCGCCCGTGATCATGAAGCGGTACGACGAGTCGAGGTTCAGCAGCGTCAAGCCGTTGGAGATCGACTGGATGACCAGGATGCCGAGCAGCGCCGACCAGGCCGATCCGCGGCCTCCGAAGAGGCTGGTGCCGCCGATGACCGCCGCCGCGATGGCGTTCAGGTTCGTGTCGGTGCCACCGGAGCCGGCGCTCACCGACGCGAGGCGCGCCGCGGCCAGCAGCCCGCCGATGGCGGCGAACGTCGAACACAGGATGAACACGCTGATGAAGATGCGATTCACCTTGATACCGGCACGGCGTGCGGCCTCGACCGAGCCTCCGACCGCGAACACGGAACGGCCCCACTTCGTGCGGGTGAGGAAGAAGTTCATGATGATCACGAGGATCACGAAGAACAGGAACATCGCCCCGGTGCCGCGGTCGGTCGACAGGTACCAGACGGCGATGCACAGGCCGACCAGCAGGAGCACGGCCTTGATCAGCACGACGGCCATCGAGCCCTCGGAGAGACCGGCCTTGCGTCGGCGCGTGTTGCGGCGCCAGTCGGACCAGAACATCGCGATCGCAGCGATGGCGGCCAGCGCGTACGCCGCCCACGGCGGCAGGAAGGTCTGCTGCGCGAACTTCACGATCCACGAGTCGTAGGGGATGTTGATCGAGCTGTTCGGGCCGAGGATCCAGAGCTGGACGCCCAGGAAGCCGAGCAGGCCGGCCAGCGTGATCACGAAGCTCGGCACGCCGAACCGGGTGAAGAGGATGCCGTAGAGGAAGCCGATCGCGGATCCCGCGAGGATCGCGACGATGACCGTCAACGCGAGCGGCCAGTGCAACTGGGTGAACCCGACACCGAGGATGGCCGCGGCCACGCCGCTCACCGAGCCGACCGACAGGTCGATCTGGCCGAGCAGCAGCACGAGCACGATGCCGATCGAGATGGTGCCGATCGCGGCGCACTGGAGGGTCAGGTTGACCAGGTTGTTGGCGCTCAGGAAGTTGGGGTTCAGAATCTGGAAGACCACCCAGATCACGATGAGGCCGACGACGACCGGCAGGGAGCCCAGGTCGCCTCCGCGCACCCGGCGCCCGAACGCGCGCGCGGCGCCGGTGAGCCCCTCGTCTCTGATGAGCCGTTCGTCCTGCAGGTCGGCCGCGACCTGGGCCGGGGTCTCGGTTGCCTTGGTCATCGGTCCTGCTTCCCTTCGGTGCTCTCGCGCTCGATGAGCTCTACGCGCTCCTCGATGCGTCCGGCGCGCTGCGAGACGACGTTGTCCGTCGCACCGGTGATCGCCGAGATGATCTCTTCATAGCTGACGTCGGGAACCCGGAAGTCCCCGTTGTTGCGGCCGAGACGCAGAACGGCGACGCGGTCGGCCACCGCCTGCACGTCGGCCATGTTGTGGCTGATGAGGATGACTCCGAGGCCGCGCTCGCGGAGACGCTCGATGAGGTTGAGGACCTCGGCGGTCTGAGCGACGCCGAGGGCGGCGGTGGGCTCGTCGAGGATGACGATGCGCGGGTCGCCGATCAGGGAGCGGGCGATCGCGACCGTCTGGCGCTGGCCTCCCGAGAGCGACGCGACGGCGATCCGCACCGACGGGATGCGCGCCGAGAGCTGGCGGAGCAGGCTCCACGACCGCTTCTCCATCTCTTCCTCGTCGAGGGTGCCGTGGGTGATCTCGCGGCCCAGGAAGAGGTTGGACACCACGTCGAGGTTGTCGCAGAGCGCAAGGTCCTGGAACACCGTCGCGATGCCGAGCGCGCGGGAGGCGGCGGGCGAGGGGATGTTGACGTCCTGGCCGTCGAACGTGATGGTGCCCGAGTCCTGCGGGTGCACGCCGGCGAGGATCTTGACCAGGGTGGACTTGCCCGCTCCGTTGTCTCCGACGAGGGCGACCACCTCGCCGGGGTAGACGTCGAGGTGGATGTCGGTGAGCGCCTGGACGGCACCGAATCCCTTCGAGACGCCTCGGAGCGAGAGGACGGGCTCTCGGCTGGACCGATCCTGGTCGGTGACCGCGGATTCCATCGTCACGGCGTTCTCCTTCGGGCCTGACGCTGTCGATCACGCTGCGCGATCGTTCGCGTGCTTTCTTGCTAACTGTATGGCGGAACCACCCGGCCTGGGAGGGCGGATGTCCGCCTCCCCAGGCCGGGTGGGTACTGCTCTCGGTGGTTACTTGATGCCGTACTTGTCGCAGTCCGCCTTGTAGTCCGCGGTGCAGATCTTCGAGGCGGAGTCGGGGCCGTAGAAGTTGTCCTTCACGACCGTGGACTCGATGTTGTCCGTGGTGACAGCGACCGGGTTCAACAGGATCGACGCGATCTTCGCGCCGCCCGCCGTGGCGACCTCGGTGGTCTTCTCGGACGGCTTCTGACCCTTCGTCAGAGCGACGGCGAGGGTCGCCGCCTCTTCGGCCTCGGGCTGGAGCGCCTTGTAGACCGTCATGTACTGGTCGCCGGCGAGGATCCGCTGGATGCCCGCGAGTTCGGCGTCCTGACCGGTGACCGGCGGGAGCGGGGTCACGTTGGCCGCCTTCATGGCCGCGATCGCACCGCCGCCGGTGCCGTCATTGGCCGCGTAGACGCCCTTGATCTGGTCCTTGAACTGCGAGACCTGACCGGCCACCCAGTCCTGGGCCTTGGCGGGGTCCCATCCTGGTGTGTCGTACTCGGCCAGCACCTTGAAGCCGCTGGAGTCGATGACGCTGTGCGCACCCTTCTTGAAGAGTGTCGCGTTGTTGTCGGTCGGCGAGCCGTTGACCATCAGGATGCCGCTGCCCGAGGCCACGTTGTCCTTCTTCAGCTTGTCGACGAGCGCCTGGGCCTGCAGCTTGCCGACCTTCTCGTTGTCGAACGAGATGTAGTAGTTGAGGTCGGGGCTGTTGATGAGGCGGTCGTAGGAGATGACCGGGATGTTCTTGGCCTTCGCCTCGCCGACGATCGAGGCGGCCGCCTCACCGTCGAACGGGTCGAGGACGAGCACCTTGACGCCCTGCGTCAGCATGGACTCCGCCTGCTGCTGCTGCTTGCTGGCGTCGCCGTCTGCGTTCGCATAGAGCACCTGGCAGCCGGAGCAGAGGTCCTTGACCTTCGCCTCGAAGAACGGCTTGTCGGCCGACTCGTAGCGAGCGGTGACCGAGTCGGGGAGGAGGAGGCCGATCTTGGCGTTCGCGGCGTCCGACGCGTTGTTCGTCGAAGAATTGCCGGAACCGTTCGAACATGCTGTGAGCGTGAGGGCTGTGGCCAGGATCGCGGCGGATGCGACGACCGCTCTCTTGGTGGCGATCTTCATTGAAAAACCTCCGATTCGAGGCCGCCTTCGTTGGCGGCTGGGTTGAGTGTGTCAGGGCGGCGCGCTTGGCGTCAATACTTGAATTCAAGCTTTCGATAACGGTTCGTCACGGACGGGGGGCATGGTGCGTCC
This sequence comes from Leifsonia sp. PARNA 1/14, assembly GCF_055720965.1. Classification (NCBI taxonomy): domain Bacteria; kingdom Bacillati; phylum Actinomycetota; class Actinomycetes; order Micrococcales; family Microbacteriaceae; genus Leifsonia; species Leifsonia sp. PARNA 1/14. The sequence continues at coordinate 323,993 of NZ_JBVQSP010000002.1, read as the reverse complement.
GGGATGGGGGCCGACCGTCACACGGCCACTCCGACGCTGGTGATCGAGAGGCTGTCGACGGCGTGGGCGACCGCTCCCAGCGTCGCCGCCCGCACCCCGAGCTGCCCCTGGACGATGTCGGGCATCAGGTCTTCGTTCACGATGATCGAACGCTCAACGGCATGCCGCATCGGGCCGAGCAGCAGCTCGCCGGCCCGCGCCAGTTCGCCGCCGACGACGACCCGCTCGGGGTCCAGGAGGTTGCACAGGTTCGCCGTGGCGATCCCGATGTGCTTGCCTGCGTCGGCGATGGCGCGGATGCAGCGCGCGTCGCCGGCCATGGCCTGCAGCACGACGTCGCCCAGCTTGAGGCTGCCGAGGTGGTCGCGCAGCTCGTCCAGGATGGCGGGGCCTCCCGCGAGCGCCTCCAGGCAGCCGCGGTTGCCGCAGCGGCAGAGCGGGCCGTTCTCGCGGATCGTGGTGTGGCCGAACTCGCCGGCGACGCCGTTGTTCCCGCGGAAGAGCTGGCCGTTGAGGAGGAGCCCCGCGCCGATCCCGTCGCCCACGTCGAGCGTGATCGTGGTGCGCTTACCGCGCCCGGCGCCGAGCCGCGACTCCGCGAGCGCCGTGAGGTTGGCCGCGTTGTCGATGAACACGGGCCGCTTGACGCGTCGCTCCAGGGCGTCGGCGATGACCACGCCGTCCCAGCCGCGCATGATGCCGCTGCGGGCGATGGTGCCGGTGGCGCGGTCGAGCGGAGCGGGCACAGCGAGTCCGATGGCGAGCACCTCGTCGCGCGACGCGTCGACGGAGTCGAGCATGTCGGTCAGGAGCATCGAGACCTTGTCGAGCTCGTTGTCCGCGCGGTGGTCCTTGGCCAGCGGCATGTGGTTCTCCGCGACCACCGTGTTGGCGACGTCGGCGAGCGCGACCCGGAGGTGGCGGGTGGAGAAATGCACCCCGACGACCAGGCCGAGCGCGTGCGCGAGGGTCACGTGCTGGGCGCGGCGGCCGGAGCGGATGCTCTGCGCGGTATGCAGCACTCCGGAGGTGGACAGCTCCTTGACGATGTTCGAGACCGTGGCCGGGGAGAGGCCTGTGGCGCCGGCCAGCTCGACCTGGGTCAGGCCTCCGTGCTTTTTGATGGCGTCGACGATTCGAGCCCGGTTGGCTTCACGAAGTGAAGTCTGCGAGCCCGGAGTCCGCCGCTGCGTTGCCACGACGAGAAGGATACATGGCACGCCGAGAAGCACATGATGAGAGTCCACGCACGGCTTGCGGAACGGTCCGTGCGCCCTCACGGTCCTTTCCGTCCTCCAAGGCAACGGTTATGGCTTTGTGAGATTCACGACACCCATCGGCGGCGGCCGCCGGGCAGGATAGACCTATGGCCGACCTGCACGTTCACCCCGATCGCCTGGAGATCCATCTCACGCGGGCCGAGAAGGTGCTGTCCATGCGCAGGGACGATCTGGTGATCCCCCGCGACAGCATCCGGTCGGTGGCCATCACCGAAGACCCGTGGATCTGGATCCGCGGTATCCGGGCCCCGGGAGCAGCCGTTCCGCTCACGCTCTCGGTCGGAACCTGGAAGTTCCACGGAGGCAAGGACTTCCTGCTCATCAAGGGCAAGCAGCGCGCGGCCGTCGTGGTCGACCTCGACGGCGAGGAGTTCTCGCGCGTGATCGTCTCGACCCCGCACGCCGCCAAGCTGGTGGAGGCGCTGCGCGTCGACGTCACCGAGATCCCCGCCGACGGCGAGATCATCGACTGACGCGTCACCCCGCGTGCGCGATCGAGAACAGCACGAGCGCGACGAGTGGCGGGAGGCCCTGCAGCAGTGCAGCGCGCCAGTAGCGGCGGCCGGTGGTGAGCAGAACCATAGCGGCGAGCACCATGCACGTTCCGGTGAAGAAGATCAGGCCGAATCCGACGTGGCGCAGCGTCGTCCAGTACAGCACCAGGCCGACCGCGCCGCCGGCGGCGAGGAAGAGATTGTAGAAGCCCTGGTTGTAGGCCATCGGCCGCACGACGTCGGCATCCCGCTGGTCCGCGATCCCGAATCGGCGCCACACGTTCGGCGACGACCACAGCATGCTCTCCATGGCGAAGAACACGAGGTGCACGATCACCGCGAGTGCGATGAGAACGGATCCGATGATCGCCATGTGGGGAGGATACGCTTCGGGATCATGGAAGTGATGCAGGCGTCCTGTGCCATCTCCGGTGGCGGCCCGGCGGGCATGATGCTCGGACTCCTCCTCGCGCGCGCCGGTCTCGACGTGGTGGTGCTCGAGAAGCACGCCGACTTCTTCCGCGACTTCCGCGGCGACACCATCCACCCGTCGACGGTCGGGGTTCTCGGCGAGCTGGGATTGCGCGACGCGTTCCTCGGTCTTCCGCACAACAGCATCCGCACACTCGACGCGGTCGTCGACGGCACGCGGCTGCACCCGATCGACTTCGGGAGGTTGAAACCGCCGGATGACTTCCTCGTCCTGGCGCCGCAGTGGGACTTCCTGACCTTTCTCGCGCAGGAGGGCGAACGGTATCCGAACTTCCGACTCGTGCTGCAGACGGAGGCGACCGACCTGATCCGAGAGGGCGACATCGTGCGCGGGCTCCGGGCGCGCGGGCCGCAGGGCGAGCTGCGGGTGGAGGCCGACCTCACGGTGGCGGCCGACGGGCGCGACTCCGTGCTGCGCGCCGCTGCCGGCCTCCGCCCGCGTCGCTTCGGGGTGCCCATCGACGTGATCTGGTTCCGGCTGCCGAAGCCGGCCGTGACGCAGCCCTCGACCCTCGCGTATCTCGGCGGCGGCGCGATGGTCGTCACGATCGACCGCGGCGACTACTTCCAGACCGGGCTGGTGATCGCGAAGGGGGGCATCGACGCGCTGCGCGAGGCCGGCCTCCCCGCGTTCCGGTCCGCAGTCGCCGGTGCGGCTCCGTTCCTCCGGGAGTCGCTGGAGACGATCACCGACTGGGAGCCGCTCAAACTGTTGAGCGTGCAGATCGACCGGCTGCCGCGGTGGTACCGGCACGGGTTCCTGGCGATCGGCGACGCCGCTCATGCGATGTCCCCGGCGTTCGGCGTCGGCGTGAACTACGCGGTGCAGGATGCCGTGGCGACGGCGAACGCTCTCGCGGCTCCGCTGCGCGACGGCCCGGTCGACCTGCGGCTGCTGGACGCGTTGCAGCGGCGCCGGCTGCCCGCGGTGGAATGGATGCAGCGCATCCAGCTGGCGGCGCACCGTCGCATCTCGCGGCCGGGCGCGGGGCCGATCCTGCCGTCGCCACCGCCTCCGGGGGTGCGGTTGGCGATCGCCGCCGCGACGCCGTTCGCCCAGCGAGTCACCGCCCGGCTGATCGGGCGCGGACTGCGACCCGAGTCGGTCGCGCCCGAACTCCGCTGAGCCCGCGCCGGCGGCTCAGGAGAACAGCATCAGCACGATTCCGATCAGCGGCAGCACGCCCTGGATGATCGCGGGGCGGAGGTAACCGCGGCCCGTGGTCACGAGCACGATCGACGCGGCGAGCATGCTCGCCATGGTGAAGTAGATGAGGGCCAGGCCCGCGGCGTGCAGTCCGACGCCGAACAGGATCAGCCCGATGATCGCGCCGATCGCCAGAAAGAGGTTGTAGAAGCCCTGGTTGTAGGCCATCGGCCGGGTGGTGTCGGCCGCGGCCTGGTCGGCGACGCCGAAGCGCTTCCAGACAGCGGGCCGCGCCCAGGCCACGCTCTCCATCACGAAGATCCCGATGTGCAGGGCTGCTGCCAGGGTGACGACGACGGTCGCGAGGACGATCATGCGGTCAGCCTACGGCAGGGCGGAGGTCAGGCCCGGACATCGACGACGGTGCGCCCGTGCAGCCGGCCCGCCAGGATGTCCTCGGCGGCCGGGATCGCCTCGGCGAGCGTGATGAACCGGGTCATCGCCGCCAGGGCCTCCTCGTCGAGGTCGGTCGCGAGCCGTCGCCATGCCGTCTCGCGGAGCGCGAGCGGCGCCTCCACCGAGTTGATGCCGGTCAGCGTGACGCCCCGCAGGATGAACGGCGTGACGGTCGCCGGGAGGTCGCCGCCTTGGGCGAGCCCGCAGGCGGCGACCGTGCCTCCGTAGCGGGTCTGCGCGAGCACGTTCGCCAGCGTGTGGCTGCCGACGGAGTCGATCGCGCCGGCCCAGCGCTGCGTCTGCAGCGGCCGGCCGGGGTCGGCGAGCTCCGCCCGGTCGATGATGTCCGTGGCGCCGAGATCGGTCAGGTAGCCGCCCTGCTCCTCCGCGCGGCCGGTTGAGGCCGTAACCGGGTATCCCAGTTTCGCCAGGACGGACACCGCGACCGAGCCGACACCTCCCGCCGCGCCCGTGACCAGCACGCTCGATCCCGACGAGCGCACGTCGTCGGGATCGACGCCGTTGCGCTCCAGGGCGAGCACGGCGAGCATCGCGGTGAAGCCGGCTGTGCCGATCGCCGCCGCCTGCTCGTTCAGGAGCGTGTCCGGCACCCGGACGAGAGCGTCGCCGCGCACCCGGGCGCGCTCGGCGAGGCCGCCGTGGTGGTTCTCGCCGATGCCGTCGCCATTGAGCACGACGCGGTCTCCCGGCTGCCAGCGCGGGTCCTCCGACGACTCGACCACGCCCACCAGGTCGATGCCCGGGATGAGTGGCGACACCCGCGCGACGCCCGGCCGCCCGGCGATTGCCAGTCCGTCCTTGTAGTTGAGGTCGGAGAACTCGACGGCGACCGTCACGTCGCCGGGCATCAAGAACGCGTCGGTCAGCTGCCGGACCTCCGCGGTGTGGGCGAGGATGCGGCTGCCCTCGGTCTCCTGCTCGATGACGATGGCGCGGAAGTCGCCCATGGCTCTCCTTCGGTCGGTGCGTCGGAACTGCGGTAGGTCGAGACGTGTCAGTTCAATACCGGAATGCCGTCAGGCAGCTCCCCGCCTGCGTACAGCTCCGCCGCCGTACGCTGCAACGCGGCGAGCGCGACCCGTTGCGTCCAGGGGCCGTACGACACCCGGGACACGCCGAGCTCGTGCAGCCGGGCGGGGGAGAGCGAGCCGGGCACCGCGATGACGCTGAGCTTGCGCTCGCCCAGGCCTCCGACCAGCCGCGACACCGTCTCCTCGTCGAGCCGTCCGGGCACGAAGACGCACGTCGCACCTTCGTCGAGGAATGCCCGGCCGCGCCGGATGGCCTCCTCGGTCTTCTCGGCGGCCGTGGGGAACCCGTCGCGGATGAAGACGTCGGTGCGGGCGTTGAGTGCGAACGGCACGCCTTCCGCGTCGGCCGCCGCGACGGCGGCGCGCACCGCGGCGACGGCCTCGTCGAAGGGGCGCACCTGGTCCTCCAGGTTCGCGCCGACCGCGCCGACTCCGATCGCCCGGCGGATGGTCTCGCCCGCGTCGCCGTAGCCGGCCTCCAGATCGGCGCTCACGGGGAGGTCGGTCGTGGCGACGATGCGGCCGACCATGTCGAGCATGAGCTCGCGCGGGATGCGTTCGCCGTCCTCGTAGCCGAGGGTCGCGGCGATGGAGTGGCTGGCCGTGGCCAGCGCCCTCGTCTCCGACAGGGCGGCGACGGCCTTCGCGCTGATCGCATCCCACACGTTGACGACCTGGAGCAGCTCGGGTGCGTCGTGCAGTCGGCGCAGCTCGGCGCCGCGTTCGGTGATCGAGGTCATGACGCCACCCTACGACCAGCGCCTCAGCGCCTCTAGGATGGCCCCATGGTGGGCGCCGGGGAGCCGGGAGGGCCGCCACGGGGTGAGCCCGCGGCGCCGGGACCCGAGCCGCCCAAGACCCTGTCGGCCACGGGTCGCCGGGTGTCCGTCAACGCAGTCGTCGACAACGTCTTCTTCGTCTTCGGCGGCGTCGCGGCGGTCTGGCTGGCGTGGCTCGTGCTCACCGAGAGCTTCGGGTGGGGCTGGTTCCTGGTCCTCTTCTTCCTGCTGTTCTGGATCGTGCTCGCGTACCTGGTGCTGCCGCGGCTGCACCGCATCCTCACCCAGATCTATGTGCCCGACTACTTCATCGGAAGGGCCCGCACGAGCGACGGCCTGCTCGGCGACCCGATCAACCTGGCACTGCTGGGGTCGGAGGCGCAGCTCGACGAGGCCATGACGGCCGCGGGCTGGACCCGCGCTGACGACGTCACCGCCGCCTCCAGCCGCCGCATCATCACGTCGACACTGCTGCGTCGCAGCTACGACGAGGCGCCGGTGAGTCCGCTGTTCCTGTTCGGCCACCAGCAGGACCTCGCGTATCAGCAGGAGGTACTCGGCAACCCGGCCAAGCGGCATCACGTGCGGTTCTGGCGCTGCCCGGAGGGGTGGCTCCTGCCCGGCGGACATCGCGTGGACTGGCTGGCCGCCGGCACGTTCGACCGGTCAGTCGGGTTCTCGCTCTTCACGTTGCAGATCACGCACAAGATCGACGCGAACACCGACATCGAACGCGACCACATCGTCTCGACGCTGCGGGAGGCGGCGGTCGGGGCGGAGGTGTCGGTCATCCGCGACTTCTCGTCCGGCTACCACGCGCGCAACGGGGGCGGCGACAGCATCGAGACCGACGGCGACCTCCCGGTGATCGACCTCACGGCGGTGACGGTGGAGCCGTGGGCGGTGGCGCGGGCGGCCGGCGCCGACCAGCGTCGGTTCGCGCGCGCCGAGCGGCGGCCCGTGCCGACGACCCTCGGCTTCCTGCTCATGGTGCTGCGCGTGCTCGCCGGTGTGCTGACCGTGGTGCTCACCGTGCTCGCGTGGCCGGAGTTCATCCGCTCGCAACTGGTCTCGACGACGGGCGAGGCGCTGACCGCGTCCGAGCAGCAGAGCGCCGACCTGGTGTTCGGGATAGCGATGGGCATGTTCGCGGCCGGGCTCGTGTTCTACTTCGCCCTCGCCCTGCTCGTCTTCAGCGGCAGCAACTGGGCGCGCATCGCCTCCATGTCGTACAGCGCGCTGCTCGTCGTGCTGGCGGCGGTCGATTTCTTCGACGGCGGGCAGCAGGTGACGCTGCACACCAACATCCTGGGGCTGCCCCTGGACATCCTCGTGGTGCTCGCCCTGTCGTCGCAGCGTGCGCGGGTGTGGGCACGGCGGCCCGGGGCGCGATCGCGCGAGGCGGTCGGAGGTGCGGCCGGGGAGCAGGCCGAGGCGCTCGCCGCGGCCGACGCACCCGCCGACGATACGACCGTCCGCTGAGGCCGCTCACATCAGCTTCTTGCCGTCGGTCCCTCCGGCTTTGAGCGCCGACTCCTCCGCGTCCAGGAACGCCAGCACCGAGCGCACCGCCAACTCCTGGTAGCGCCCCTCCGCCCGCGCGTCGAGCACCGCTTGACGTTCGGCGACGATCATGGACCTCCGGAGCCGTCGGTATTCGAGCGGCGCGTCCTCTGTGTCCTCCGGCGTCGGGTTCTCCAGGGCATCGGAGAGGAACACGGCGTTGATGCGCAGCCGCTCGATGACCCGGTCGTCCTCCTCTCCCGTGACCTGCGACTCCAGATGCTCCAGCCCCGCGGACTGCGCCTCCGCGAGCAGCCGCTGCATCTCGCCGGCCTCCTGCGCGAAGTCGGGTGCAGGCAGCCTGAGCCGGCGGATGACCCACGGCAGGGCGAGCCCTTCGAGGAGGGTCGCCACCACGACCACGAACGCGAGGAACTGCAGGAACTCCCGGTGCGGCGTCTCGGCGGGCAGGAGGAACACGGCGGCGAGCGTCACCACTCCGCGGATGCCGGCGAACGACACCGCGATGCCCGTCCGCCAGGTCCAGCCGCGCTCGCGGAGTCTCTGCGGCCCGAAGCGGTACAGGGCGGTCGTGGCGAGCATCCAGAGGAACCGTGCGAGGAACAGCGCCACGACCACGGCGATGCTGATCCACACTGTCTCGGCCACGGTGATCCCGGAGCGGAACGCCGAGTTGAGGATGCTCGAGAGCTCGAGCCCGATGAACAGGAAGACGGCGTTCTCGAGCAGGAACTCGATCGTCCGCCAGTTGATCGTCTCCGCGATCCGGGCCTCCGCGGTCTGGATGGTCGGCGAGCGATAGCCCAGGTAGAGACCGGCGACCACGACCGACAGGATGCCGGAGCCATGCAGGAACTGCGACGGGATGAACGCCAGGTAGGGCGTGATCAGGCCGAGCGAGGTGTCGAGCACGGGTGACCGCAGCTGCTTGCGGATCAGCGACAGCACCCACCCGACCAGCAGGCCCATCCCGACGCCGACCACGACCGCGATCACGAAGTCGCCCGCGATCGCCCAGGGGTTGACGACGCTGACGATCGCCGCGATCGTCGCATTCAGCGCCACGAGGGCGGTGGCGTCGTTGAGCAGGCTCTCGCCCTCCAGCACGGTCACGAGTCGCCGGGGGAGGTGCACGCGTCCCGCGATCGCCGTCACGGCGACCGTGTCGGTCGGGGCGACGACCGCGCCGAAGGCGAAGGCCGCGGCGACCGTGATCGCCGGAACCACGAGCCAGGTCGTGAACCCGACGACGACGACGGTGAACACCACCAGTCCGACGGAGAGCAGCAGGATGCCGTCGCGCCTCGCTCTGACGTCGACGATGGAGGTCTGGATGGCCGCCGCGAAGAGCAGCGGAGGCAGCAGACCGTAAAGCACCACCTCGGGCTCGAGGGCCACCTGCGGGACCCCGGGGATGAATGACGCGATCGCGCCGACGACCACCAGGACGACAGGCGCCGACCAGCCCACGCGGCGTGAGAGCCCCGTGACCGTGACCGTCACGACGACGAACGACACGATCCAGACGATGGTGGAGACCGGATCCATGGTGTTCATGATGGCCGCAACGCGAAAGGGGCAGCAATGGTTCCCGGCGATCCCGTTCGGATCAGCCGCGCCTGCTCACGCGTGGACGGCGCAGGCGACCGCGGTGCAGTCCTCGCAGACCACGAGCTGTTCACGGCACGAGACGTCGGTGCAGTTCCGCATCCGGTCCGTCGCCGCACCGCACCCGGCGCAGCGGCCGACGACCGCTGTGTGGTCCGAGAATCGCACCGAGCCGCGGCCGTCGAAGACGTACAGCGAGCCCTCCCACAGCCCGTCGTCGCCGAAGCGCTCGCCGTAGCGCGCCACGCCTCCGTCGAGCTGGTAGACCTCGCCGAACCCGCGGGAGCGCATCAGGCCCGAGAGCACCTCGCAGCGGATCCCTCCGGTGCAGTAGGTGACGACGGCCTTGTCCTTCAGGTGGTCGTAGCGGCCGCTGTCGAGCTCGGCCACGAACTCCCGTGTCGTCGCGACATCGGGCACGACCGCGTCGCGGAAGCGTCCGATCCCCGCCTCGAACCGGTTGCGCCCGTCGAAGAAGACGACGTCGTCTCGCTGGTCGAGGAGGGCGTGGAGGCCATCGGGGTCGAGGCGCTCGCCGCCGCCGATCACGCCGCCGTCGTCCACGTGCAGCTCGTCCGGCGCGCCGAACGAGACGATCTCGTCGCGGACCCGCACCGAGAGCCGCGGGAAGTCGAGGCTCGTGCCCTCCTCGTCGAGGCCGGAGCCCTCGCTCCACTTGACGTCGAGCCCGTGGAAGGCGGCGTAGTCCTTCGTCTTGCGCAGGTAGCGCTTGAGCGCGCCGAGCTCACCGCCGAGCGTGCCGTTGATGCCGTCCTTCGACAGCAGGATGCGTCCGCGCAGGCCGAGGGATTCGCACAGATCGCGCTGCCACAGCCGCACCGCGTCAGGATCGGGGAGCGGGGTGAAGACGTAGAACAGCAGGACCTTGGCGACGGGCACCGAGGGATGCTAGCAGCGCCGACTGCGAATACCGACAGATTCGTTCGCCTCCCGTTCAGCAGAATGGATGATGGTATGAGTATGCGAACCATCGTGATCCTTCCGACGTACAACGAACGCGAGAACATCGGGTCCGTCGTCGGGCGGATCCGTGCCTCCACGCCGGAGGTCGATGTGCTCGTGGTCGACGACGGATCGCCGGACGGCACGGGCGAGATCGCGGACGCGCTCGCCGCGACCGACGCCAGCGTGCGGGTCCTGCACCGGGCGGGCAAGGAGGGCCTGGGCGCCGCGTACCGCGCAGGGATGTCCTGGGCGCTCGATGCAGGCTACGAGGCGGTCGTCGAGATGGACGCCGACGGCTCGCACCGCCCCGAGGAGCTCCCGGCGCTGCTGGCCGCGCTGCGCGCCGTGCCGTCGGGCGACGGCGCCGACCTGGTGCTCGGCTCCCGCTGGGTGAGCGGTGGCGGCGTCGTCAACTGGCCGGCCCATCGCCGCCTGCTCTCCCGCGGCGGCAGCGCGTACTCGCGGTTCTGCCTCGGTATGCGGGCGCGCGACGTCACCGGAGGCTACCGGGCCTTCACGGCGGACGCACTGCGACGCATCCACTTCGACGACGTCGAGAGCCAGGGCTACTGCTTCCAGATCGACATGCTGCGGCGCGCATACGACGCCGGCCTCGCGGTGGTCGAGGTGCCGATCACCTTCGTCGAGCGCGAGCATGGCGCCTCCAAGATGACCGGCGGCATCGTGGTGGAGGCGATGCTGCGGGTGACCGGCTGGGGCATCGTGGGTCTGCCCAAGCGGTTCCGCAAGCAGCCGGAGGCATCGGCACTGACGGAGTCGACGCAGCGCGCGTAGCGTTGCGTCCATGTCGAAAGATCCGCTGGAGCGCTTCGGCGCCGTTCCGCAGTTCACCCTCACGAGCGACGACGTCGCCGATGACAGACCGCTGGCGCGGGCGCAGTGGGGAGCGGGCGGTGGCGGCGGTGACGTGTCGCCGCAGCTGTCGTGGAGCGGTTTCCCCGCCGAGACCAAGAGCTTCGCCGTCACCATCCACGATCCCGACGCCCCGACCGGCTCCGGGTTCTGGCACTGGGCCGTCTACAACATCCCGGCCTCGGTGACCTCGCTCGCAGCCGGCGCGGGCGCCGAGGGCGGGGCCTCCCTGCCGCAGGGCGCGGCCATGCTCTCCAACGAGCTTCGGGCCAAGAGCTTCACGGGTGCGGGTCCGCCTCCGGGAACGGGGACGCACCACTACTTCATCGTGGTCCACGCGCTGGATGTCGAGCACCTCGACCTCGACCCCGAGTCGACGCCGGCGGTGCTCGGCTTCAACGCCCACTTCCACTCGCTCGGCCGCGCCGTGCTGGTGCCGGTAGCGACCGCCGGCGACATCTAGCCGCTCGGCGGCGGCCGGCGTCTCTAGTGCTTGTTCCCTGTCAGGGCGAGCACACCGCCGAGTCCGATCATCAGCACGCCGCCGGTGGCGCCGAGCCGCTCGACGCGCTTCGGCGAGCGCCCGAACCACGTGCGGGCGGTGCCGGCGACAAGCGCCCAGATGCTGTCGAACGTCAGCGCGAGCAGCAGGAAGACGACGCCGAGCTCGAACAGCTGCAGCGGGATGGCGCCCGCGTGGTAGTCGACGAACTGGGGGAGCACCGCGACGAAGAAGACCAGTGACTTCGGGTTCGTCAGCCCGACGAGGAATCCCTCGCCGAGGATCCGCAGCCGGGAACGTCGAGGCGGCGTCGCCTCGTGCGTCACCGCTGTATGGCGGCGGTGCCGGATCGCCTGCACGCCGAGGTACATCAGGTAGGCCGCCCCGGCGAACTTGATGATCGTGAACGCCACCAGAGACTGTGCGACGATGGCGCCGATCCCGAGCGCCACCGCGATCACAAGCGGCAGCATCCCGAGGGCGTTGCCGAGCACGCTCAGGAGGCCCCCGAGCCGCCCGAGCGCCAGCGACCTCCCGATCACGAACAGCACGCTCGGCCCGGGGATGACGATGAGCGCGATCGACGCGAGCGCGAACGCGAGCAGAGACGGAGCCGGAACCATGTCCAGGAGCGTAGGCGACGGAGGGCGGCCGTGGGAAGCTCGACGACGTCGGCCTGCGACATCGCGCCGACCTCCACGACCTGATTGACTACGAGGAGACGACGCGTACGACACTTCGGTGCACGACCCGAGGTGCGCCGCCGACACCTGCCACCGCAGCGAAGGAGCAGCACACATGACCGACCCCGAGATCCACAAGGGCCTCGCCGGCGTCGTGGTCGACACCACGACCATCTCGTCCGTCAACCCGCAGACCAATTCGTTGCTCTATCGCGGTTACCCCGTGCAGGAGTTGGCCGCGCAGTGCTCGTTCGAGGAGGTCGCCTGGCTGCTTTGGCACGGCGAGCTGCCCACGGCCGACGAGCTCGAGGGCTTCGAGAAGCTCGAGCGCGGTCTGCGCACGCTCGACGATCGCACGCGGCGGGCGCTCGACGACATCCCGGCGTCCGCGCACCCGATGGATGCGCTGCGCACGGCGGTGAGCCAGCTCGGCGGCCTCGATCCGACTCTGGAGCAGGAGAACGGCATCCTCGACCCCGAGCTGAACCTCGGGCGGGCCGTGTACCTCTTCGCGCAGCTGCCGACGATCGTGGCGTACATCCAGCGCCGCCGACGCGGGCTCGACCTCGTGGAGCCTCGGGACGACCTCGACTACGCGCGAAACTTCCTCTGGCTGACGTTCGGCGAGGTCCCGGACGACGTGGTGGTGGACGCGTTCCGCGTCTCGCTCGTGCTCTATGCGGAGCACTCGTTCAACGCCTCCACGTTCACCGCACGCGTGATCGCCTCCACCCTCTCCGACGTGTACTCCGCCGTGACCGGGGCGATCGGCGCTCTCAAGGGGCCGCTGCACGGGGGCGCGAACGAGGCCGTGATGCACGCGTTCGACGAGATCGGCAGCGCCGACCGGGCGGAGGCCTGGCTCGACGATGCTCTGGCGCAGAAGCGCAAGATCATGGGCTTCGGTCACCGCGTCTACAAGAACGGCGACTCCCGGGTGCCGACCATGCGTGCGTCGCTCGAGACCCTGGCCGAGCACTACGACCGCCAAGACATGCTCGACCTCTACGACGCCCTCGAGAATGCGATGGGCGAGCGCAAGAACATCAAGCCGAACCTCGACTATCCCTCCGGCCCCGCGTACAACCTGATGGGCTTCGACACCGAGACCTTCACGCCGCTGTTCGCCGCCGCGCGCGTCACCGGCTGGACGGCCCACGTCTTCGAGCAGTACGCCGCCAACTCCCTCATCCGCCCGCTCTCGCAGTACACCGGCCCGGCCGAGCGCCACCTGCGCCGCTGACCCGCGGCGCCCGCCGCCCGTCGCTACGGAGGAGATGACGCAACGGAGGAGATCCGCCCCATCCCGGGCCGGATCTCCTCCGTTCACTGCGTTCCGGCGCCTCACAGCACCGGATCTCCTCCGCTAGCGCCAGAGCAGCAGCGCGTCTCCCTGCCCGCCGCCGCCGCAGAGCGCGACCGCCGCGCGCCCCGACCCGCGTCGGGCCAGCTCGTGAGCGGCGTGACCGGCGAGCCGTGCCCCGGAGGCCCCGATGGGATGGCCGAGCGCGATCGCGCCGCCGTGGATGTTGACCTTCTCCGGGTCGAGGTCCAGATCCGCCGTCGACTGCAGCGCGACGGCGGCGAAGGCCTCGTTGATCTCGATCAGGTCGAGGTCGTCGACCCCCCAGCCCGCGCGCGTGAGCGCCGCCTGGATCGCGTTCGACGGCTGCGAGTGCAGCGAGTTGTCCGGGCCGGCGACTTGTCCGCTGCTCCCGACCACCGCGAGCCACTCCAGACCCAGACGCTCGGCGTTCTCGCGCGAGGTGAGGATGAGCGCAGCTGCCCCATCGCTGAGCGGTGAGGAGTTGCCCGCCGTGAGTGTGCCCTCGGCGGCGAAGCTGGGCCGCAGTCTCGCGAGCACCTCCGCCGTGGAGTCCGGTCGCACGCCCTCGTCGGCGGTGACGACCACCGGGTCGCCTTTGCGCTGCGGGATGCTGACCGGCGCGATCTCGTCATCGAAGACTCCGGAGGCCGCCGCGGCGCCTGCCCGTTGGTGCGAGGAGGCCGCAAAGGCGTCCTGCGCCTCGCGCGTGAGCCCGAGCTTCTCGGTGTACTGCTCGGTGGAGGCGCCCATGGAGATCTTGTCGAAGGCGTCGGTCAGGCCGTCGTGGGCGGCGGAGTCGACGGCCTCGATCGAACCGTAGGTCCAGCCCTTCCGCGAGCCGGGCAGGACGTGCGGGGCGTTCGTCATCGACTCCTGACCGCCGGCCGCGACGACCGTCGCCTCGCCCGCGCGGATGAGGCGGGCCGCGTCGATCACGGCTGCGAGGCCGGAGAGGCAGACCTTGTTGATCGTGGTGGCCGGCACGTTCCAGCCGATCCCCGCGCCGATGGCGGTCTGCCGGGCGGGATTCTGGCCGGCGCCTGCTTGGAGCACCTGGCCGAAGATCACCGCGTCGACGTCCGCGGCATCGACACCGGACTGCTCCAGCGCGCGACGGAGGGCGACGGCGCCGAGCTGGACGGCGCTCTGACCGGCGAGCGCGCCCAGGATCTTGCCCTGCGGGGTGCGCGCGGCCGACAGGATGACGACGTCGTTCGGTCGGGGTTCGGGGAGGGGACTGGTCATTGCGGGGCGACTCCTTCGTTGCCGGGATACTCTCCGTCCATTGTCATCCACAGGATGAGGTTCAGAGCCAGTTGTCCACAGATTGGCCGGCTCCCGCCGTCGGGTCCGCGTTGCGTTCGTAGCGTGGATCCATGTCGATCACGGAAGAAGCCGCGCCGTCACTCGCCAACGTCCCCAGCCACGACCGGCCGCGAGAGCGGATGCGGCGCCTCGGCATCGGCTCGCTCACCGACGACGAGGTACTCGCGCTCATCCTCGGCTCTGGCCAGACGGGTCGGAGCGTCCTGTCGCTGGCCCGGTCGATCCTGGGGCGCTGCGGCGGCTTCCCGGGGCTCGCGACGATGGATTTCGCCCGGCTCGAGAACCTTCCCGGCGTCGGGCCGGCCACCGCGGGGCGGCTCGTCGCGATCATCGAGATCTGGAGGCGTGCCGGCCGGTCGTCGGCGTGGACGCGACTGGTCGATCACACGGCGGTCGCCGACGTGGTGCGGCCGGAGCTGCTGCACCGCGACAGCGAACGCTTCGTCGTCGTGGTCGCCGACCGCGCCGCCCGTCCGCTCGAGATCGTCATGCTGCGCGACGGCGGCGTCGACGAACGCGCTATCCAGCCGGCCGACATCCTGCAGGCTGTCCTCACCCGCGGCGGCCGGTCGTTCGCCGTCGCGCACAACCATCCGTCGGGATCGCTCGACCCCTCGGTGGCCGACACCGTGCTCACACGCCGGCTCGACCAGGCGGCGGCCACGATCGGGCTCCGCTTCCTGGGTCACATCCTGGTCGCCGGCGAGCGGTGGACCGCGCTGACGGCTACGGGGTCAGCCGCGTCGGGCCGCGGAAGAGATAGGTCGTCTCGCGCAGGTTCGACAGGTGGAGCATCAGCATGAGCACGCGCGCGAGCCCCATCCCGAAACCGCCATGCGGGGGAATACCGTACCGGAACGTTGCGAGCACATCCTCGAGCTCCTCCACCGAAAGGCCCTTGTCCACGGCCTGCTTCTCGAGGATGTCCACACGGTGCTCGCGCTGAGCGCCGGTCGAGATCTCGACACCGTTGAAGATCAGGTCGTAGCTCTTGGTGATCGACGGGTCGTCGGCGTGACGCATGTGGTAGTACGGGCGGATGCTCGAGGCGTAGTCGGTCAAAAAGACGAACTCGTGACCGTAGGTCTCCTTGACGTACTGGGAGATCCGGCGCTCGCCCTCCGGGTCCATGTCGTCGTCGGCGCGCGGCACTTCGTAGCCCTGCTCGGCCACGATGCGCTTGGCCTCGGCCAGCGGGATGCGCGGGAACGGCGTGGTCGGCACGGTGACCTCGACGCCGAAGAGCGTCTCGATCTCGGCCCCGTGCTTCTCCTTGACCGCGGTGAAGCCGGCGACGAGGAGGTCCTCGTGAACCTTCATGACATCCTCGTGGCTGTCGATCCAGCTCAGCTCGGTGTCGACGCTCGTGAACTCCGTCGCGTGGCGGCTGGTGAAGCTGGGGTCGGCGCGGAACGCCGGCCCGATCTCGAACACCCGACCGAAGCCTGCTGCCTGAGCCATCTGCTTGAAGATCTGCGGGCTCTGGGCGAGGTACGCGGTCGTCTCGAAGTACGGCAGCTCGAACAGCTCGGCGCGCGACTCGGAGGCCGACGCCATCAGCTTTGGCGTGTGGATCTCGATGAAGCCGTTGTCGACCCAGTACTGCCGCATCGCGTGCTCGAGTGTGGTCTGCACGCGGAAGATGAGGTTGTGCTTCGGCTCGCGGAGGTCGAGGAAGCGCCAGTCCATGCGCTTGTCGATGCCGCTGTCCGCCGCGATCGGGGTCTCCGGGATGGCGGCCGTCTCGACTTCGAGGGTGCTCAGCTTGATCTCGATGCCGCCGAGCTTCACGCGCTCGTCGTGCTTCAGCTCGCCGGTGGCGCGCACGAACGAGCCCTGCGACAGGGCGGAGATCGTTGTGGCGGGCTCGTCGGCGACGACGGTGCCGTCTTCGCCGACCGTGCGCGGATTCACCAGCTGCACAGCCCCCGACTCATCGCGCAGCACGACGAACTGCACCTTCTTCTGGTCGCGGACGGTCTCGACCCATCCGGCGACGCTGACGGGGCCGTCGGGAAGAGCGGCGAGGTCCTTGATCAAAACGCGTGCGGTCACGATCGACAAGCCTACCGCCCGCGTCTACCGCTGAAGAGGGCCGAGAGCAGCCCTCGCGCTCCGGCGCTCAGTGAATTCAAGGCAAAGCGCTCCGTAGACTGGAGCGGTGGTAGCAAGCCAAGTCCATCTCGTCCGTCACGGAGAGGTGTTCAATCCCGACGGCATCCTGTACGGCAGGTTGCCGGGCTTCGGCCTCTCCAAGCTCGGCCATCGCATGGCCCAGGCGGCGGCCGACGACCTGGCGGTGCGCGGCCGGCCGGTCTCATCGCTGCGCGTCTCTCCGTTGCAACGCACACGCGAGTCGGCAGCGCCGATCGCGACGGCATTCGATCTCGAGCCGATCGTCGACGAACGGATCATCGAGCCGACCAACCACTTCGAGGGCACCAACATGCGTCGCGCCCTCAAGAACCCGGTCAACTGGCCGTTCCTGGTGTACCCGCCCCGGCCGAGCTGGGGCGAGGCCTACTCGAGCATCGAGAAGCGCATGCTGGCAGCGATCCACGACGCGTTCGACTCCGTGGAATCCGGCGATGTCGTCTTGGTGAGCCACCAGCTCCCGATCTGGGTGGCGCACCTCTCGGTCGCGGGCGAGAGCTTCCCGCACGATCCGCGCAAGCGCCGCTGCGCCCTCTCGAGCATCACGACCTTCGAGCGCACAACCGAGCCCGCGCCGGCTCCTCAGCCGCGTCCGGGCGAGGAGCCCGTGCCGGCCGACCCGTCGGCGCCGCCCGTGCTCCGCCTCGTCGAGGTCGAATACGCCGAGCCCGCGGGAAGCCTGATCTCCACCGCTACCGATGTGGGGGCGGTGTGATCTCCGCTTCTCGCTTCTCCGCTCGCGCGCGACTCGCGCTGGCTGTCCCGGCCATCGCCGCGGCGACGGCCCTGTTCCTCTCCGGCTGCACCTCCAACGACGCGCTCGCCAACCAGTACCGGTCGGGCTCCGGCCAGAACTACATCGCGGGTGACGGCAGTGTGAGCGAGTTCGCGGCTGGCAATCGCGGCGCCCCTGTTGCGTTCTCCGGCACGCTGGCCGACGGCAGTGCGGTGTCGTCGAAGGACTATGCGGGCAAGGTCCTGGTGGTCAACTTCTGGTATGCGGGCTGCCCGCCGTGCCGGGTGGAGGCTCCCGACCTCCAGTCCCTGTCCGAGAAGTACGCCTCGCAGGGCGTGAGCTTCCTCGGCGTCAACCTCTACGACTCGGCGAGCACCGCCGCCAGCTTCGAGAACGACAAGGGAGTCACCTACCCGTCTGTCCTCGACCGCGACACGGGCTCCGTGCTGCTCGCGTTCAGCAAGACCGTCCCGCCCAAGGCGACGCCGACCACCCTCGTGATCGACAAGCAGGGCCGCGTGGCCGCCCGCATCCTCGGCGCGATCCCGGACAAGAGCATTCTCGACTCGCTCATCTCCGACGCCGTGGCCGGGAAGTAGCCGTGGACGTCGGCCAGATCGTCTTCAGCGGACAGCTCCTGCTCGCACTGCCCATCGCGGTCCTCGCGGGGCTGGTGTCGTTCGCGTCGCCGTGCGTCCTCCCGCTCGTGCCCGGCTATCTCGCCTACGTCGGCGGGATGAGCGACCCCGGCGCCAAGCGCGACCGCAGTCGGGTGCTCCTGGGGGTGGCCCTCTTCGTCCTCGGCTTCGCCGTCGTGTTCGTCGCCTACGGGGCCGCCTTCGGCGCCCTCGGTCTCTGGCTGGTGCGCTGGCAGGAGGTGGTCATCCGCGTGCTCGGGGTGCTCGTCATCCTCATGGGGCTCGTGTTCATCGGCCAGTTCTCGTTCCTCCAGCGCACGATCAAGCCGACGTGGAGGCCGGCCACGGGATTGATCGGCGCCCCCCTCCTCGGCATCGTCTTCGGCCTCGGCTGGACGCCCTGCATCGGCCCGACCCTCGCGGCGATCAGCGCGTTGAGCGTCGGCAGCGGCTCCCCGTGGCGCGGAGCCCTCCTCGGCCTCTTCTACTGCATCGGCCTCGGCATCCCGTTCCTGCTCGTCGCACTCGGTTTCGACTGGGTCGCCGGCTCCGTGGCTTTCCTCAAGCGGCACATCCGCGTCATCAACATCATCGGAGGCGCACTGCTCGTGGTCATCGGGATCCTGATGGCGACCGGTCTGTGGACCGCCATGATGTCCCAGTTCCTGGGGGTGATCTCCGGCTTTGTCCCGGCCATCTGATCACATCGACGCCGCGCCGCCCCGCGAGGACTCGGACGTCGCCCAGCCCAAGCTCGGCCCGCTCGGCTGGGTGCGCTGGGCGTGGCGCCAGCTCACGAGCATGCGCACGGCGCTGTTCCTGCTCCTGCTGCTGGCCATCGCGGCCGTGCCCGGCTCGCTGTTCCCGCAGCGCGGGGCCGACCCCAGCGGCGTCACGAAGTACTTCAGCGACAACCCGCAGCTCGCCCCGGTGCTCGACAAGTTCCAGCTGTTCGACGTCTACACGTCGTTCTGGTTCTCGGCCATCTACCTGCTGCTGTTCGCGTCCCTGATCGGCTGCATCATCCCGCGCACCGCGCACCACGCCAGAGCGCTGCGGGCGAAACCGCCCAAGACACCGGTGCGGCTCACGCGGATGTCCGGCTTCCAGTCGCGGATCCTGCCGGCCGATCTCCGCGACGACGCACCGAACCCGATCGAGTCGGCCCGGCAGATCCTCCGCCGCTCCCGCTACCGGGTCTCGCTCTACCAGGACGCCAGGTCGACCTCGGTGTCGGCGGAGCGCGGCTACCTGCGCGAGACCGGCAACCTCGTGTTCCACATCGCACTCCTCGGCGTCCTGGTCGCCGTCGGCATCGGCGGAGGCTTCGGCTACACCGGGCAGAAGGTGGTGGTCGTCGGGCAGAGCTTCGTGAACAGCCTTCCGTCTTACAACTCGTTCAATCCCGGCCGGTTCTTCTCCGACGGCTCGCTCGAGCCGTTCTCCATCCGGGTCGACAGCCTCGACGTGGCGTACGAGACGAAGAACCCGAACGCCGTGGGCACGCCGCTCGACTACACCGCCAAGGTGACGACCACCGGCCCGGGCGACTCCTCCGGATCGGCGACCATCAAGGTCAACGACCCGCTCGCCATCGGCGGCACGAACGTCTACCTCCTCGGCAACGGTTACGCGCCGACGATCACGGTCAAGGACCCGCAGGGCAAAGTCGTGTTCAGCGATTCGGTCCCGTTCATCGCTCAGGATGCCCGGTTGACGTCGCTCGGCTGGGTGAAGATTCCGGACGGGTTGCGCGAGCAGGTCGGGATGATCGGCTTCTTCTATCCGACCGTCGGCAAGAGCGACACCGCTGCAGGAGCCCTCACCTCGACGTTCCCCGGCCTGGACGACCCCGTCCTGAGCCTCAACGTTTACGCCGGCGACCTCGGCGTCGACAACGGCGTCCCGCAATCGGTCTACAGCCTGAACACCGACAAGATGACCCAGTTGGCGGGGCCCGGCACCAAGGCCAAGGCGCTCCAGCTCAAGCCGGGTGAGACGGTCGAGCTCCCGAACGGGCTCGGGACCATCTCGCTCGGCGATGTCAAACGCTACGCATCGCTCGACGTGCACCACGATCCCGCCCAGGTCTGGGTGCTGCTGTTCGCCGTGCTCATCCTCGGAGGCCTGCTGACCTCGCTGTTCGTGCCGCGCAGGCGCATCTGGGTGAAGGCCGTCGAGAACCCGGACGGATCCCTGACGCTGGAGTACGCTGGCCTCGCACGAGGCGAGGACCCCAACCTGCTTGCTGCCGTCTCCGCCGTCGCGGACGAGCACACCGCCCTCCTCACCCGACAACCGACGAATTAGAGTTACAACGTGACCGATACCCTGTCCCAGCTGTCCACGGTCTTCATCTACGTGGCGATGGGGTTCTACGCCGCAGCCTTCATCGCGTTCGCACTCGATCTCGCACGGCGTGGGGCGAGGGTGACCGCCGACGAGGTCGCAGTCGTCCCGAGCGCCGTAGCGCGCCGAGCCGAAGTCGCCGCGCCCGTCGGGGCGCCGACGACCACGCTCTCCGCCTCCGGAGGGCAGGCGCCCCCGCCGCCTGCGTCGACACCACCGTCGTCGGCGCTGGCAAGGCTCTCCTCGCGGATCAGCGCACGGGTCGAGGACGACGTGATGAACGGCGACGCGTCGTCGGCCTCCATCCGCTGGGCGTTCGGCCTCACCATCGCCGGCTTCGCATCACACGTCATCGCCACACTGCTGCGCGGCATCGCGGCCGACCGGGTCCCGTGGGCGAACATGTGGGAGTTCTCGATGACCGGCACGCTGGTCATCATCGGCGTCTTCCTCGTCGCCAACCTCAAGTGGGACATCAAGTACCTCGGCACGTTCATCGTCGGCCTGGTCCTGGTGCTCCAGGGGATCGCGCTGCTGCGGTACTACGTCCCGGTGGTTCCGCTGCAACCGGCGCTCCAGTCGTATTGGCTGGTGATCCACATCATCGTCGCCGTGCTGGGCACGGCGTTCTTCGCGCTCGGGTTCGCATTGTCCGGACTGCAACTGCTGCAGTACCGCCGTGAACGTCAGGTGGTGGAGTCGCGCCCGCAGCAGTTCAAGTTCCTGGCGACCCTCCCGAGCGCGGTCGCACTCGAGAACCTCGCGTACCGGATCAACATCGTGGGCTTCATCGCCTGGACGTTCACACTGATCGCGGGAGCCGTCTGGGCCGAGAAGGCCTGGGGCCGGTACTGGGGTTGGGACACGAAAGAGGTCTGGACCTTCATCATCTGGGTGATCTACGCGGGATACATCCACGCGCGAGCGACGCGCGGATGGCGCGGATCGCGTTCGGCGTGGCTCGCGATCATCGGCTTCGCCGCGGTGCTCTTCAACTTCGGCATCGTCAACGTGTTCTTCCACGGACTGCATGCCTATTCCGGTCTCGGATCCTGACCCGTTCCGCATCCGATCTCAGACGCGGCCGCCCCTCGGGGCGGCCGCGTTTCTGCGTCTGAGGAGCGTACTTCCGCGGAATCACGCGGAAGGAGCTCCGCGACACGCCCGGGATGTCGGCGGGATTTGCGACGTCCCGGAGGCCTGCGTAAAGTACTTACTTGTCACCCCAAAGGTGCGGGAGAGCGGAAGAGCTCCCCGGCCTCAAGCGGGACCAAATCCTTAGCCTAGCGGCAAATCTCAACTTGAAAGAGTTGCTTTGCTGCGCTTAGGATTAACACCCCACTCACTGAGCAGGTCTAACCGGTTCGGTTCGTGCAAATCGGATGTATCCCACGATGGATGAACGAAAGAGCGCGAAACGGCCAACTTGACAAACTGACTGAGAGTGGTAAGGTAGAGAAGTTGCCTCACAGAGAAACCCGAGAGGGTTGAAGGTGAGAGCGTCCGATCCTTGAGAACTCAACAGCGTGCACAATGTCAAATGCCAAAAACCTCGGCATTGATTCGAAGACCTCGGTCTGAAAGTCGATGCAAGAGATTCCTTTGGATTAGATAACGAATGTCAGACATTCGAATTTAGTCAAGACAAACTCGCAGTGAGAAGAGATATTCCTCTCCGATCCTGCACTATGTTTCCAGTCGCTTGCGACTTGGAGCTAAACATTTTACGGAGAGTTTGATCCTGGCTCAGGACGAACGCTGGCGGCGTGCTTAACACATGCAAGTCGAACGATGAACCTGGAGCTTGCTCTAGGGAATTAGTGGCGAACGGGTGAGTAACACGTGAGTAACCTGCCCTTGACTCTGGGATAACCTCCGGAAACGGAAGCTAATACCGGATATGACGCACGGAGGCATCTCCTGTGCGTGGAAAGAATTTCGGTCAAGGATGGACTCGCGGCCTATCAGGTAGTTGGTGAGGTAACGGCTCACCAAGCCTACGACGGGTAGCCGGCCTGAGAGGGTGACCGGCCACACTGGGACTGAGACACGGCCCAGACTCCTACGGGAGGCAGCAGTGGGGAATATTGCACAATGGGCGCAAGCCTGATGCAGCAACGCCGCGTGAGGGATGACGGCCTTCGGGTTGTAAACCTCTTTTAGTAGGGAAGAAGCGAAAGTGACGGTACCTGCAGAAAAAGCACCGGCTAACTACGTGCCAGCAGCCGCGGTAATACGTAGGGTGCGAGCGTTGTCCGGAATTATTGGGCGTAAAGAGCTCGTAGGCGGTCTGTCGCGTCTGCTGTGAAAACCCGAGGCTCAACCTCGGGCCTGCAGTGGGTACGGGCAGACTAGAGTGCGGTAGGGGAGAATGGAATTCCTGGTGTAGCGGTGGAATGCGCAGATATCAGGAGGAACACCGATGGCGAAGGCAGTTCTCTGGGCCGTAACTGACGCTGAGGAGCGAAAGCGTGGGGAGCGAACAGGATTAGATACCCTGGTAGTCCACGCCGTAAACGTTGGGCGCTAGATGTGGGGACCATTCCACGGTTTCCGTGTCGCAGCTAACGCATTAAGCGCCCCGCCTGGGGAGTACGGCCGCAAGGCTAAAACTCAAAGGAATTGACGGGGGCCCGCACAAGCGGCGGAGCATGCGGATTAATTCGATGCAACGCGAAGAACCTTACCAAGGCTTGACATACACGAGAACGGGCCAGAAATGGTCAACTCTTTGGACACTCGTGAACAGGTGGTGCATGGTTGTCGTCAGCTCGTGTCGTGAGATGTTGGGTTAAGTCCCGCAACGAGCGCAACCCTCGTTCTATGTTGCCAGCGCGTAATGGCGGGAACTCATAGGAGACTGCCGGGGTCAACTCGGAGGAAGGTGGGGATGACGTCAAATCATCATGCCCCTTATGTCTTGGGCTTCACGCATGCTACAATGGCCGGTACAAAGGGCTGCAATACCGTAAGGTGGAGCGAATCCCAAAAAGCCGGTCTCAGTTCGGATTGAGGTCTGCAACTCGACCTCATGAAGTCGGAGTCGCTAGTAATCGCAGATCAGCAACGCTGCGGTGAATACGTTCCCGGGCCTTGTACACACCGCCCGTCAAGTCATGAAAGTCGGTAACACCCGAAGCCGGTGGCCCAACCCTTGTGGAGGGAGCCGTCGAAGGTGGGATCGGTGATTAGGACTAAGTCGTAACAAGGTAGCCGTACCGGAAGGTGCGGCTGGATCACCTCCTTTCTAAGGAGCATCTGGCACCCTCGGGTGTCCAGGCGCCGGATCTGAGCGAATGTCTCAGCCGGTTAGCTCATGGGTGGAACATTGACATTGGTGCGGAGCCGATCGGCTCGAACTCAGTACGCCTCCTCGGAGGAAGGAACAGTTCGGATCGGGAAGCCCCGCACATGCACGCTGTTGGGTCCTGAGGGACCGGACCTCATCCACTCGGATGAGAACCGAATCCTCTGGACCTTTTCTAGTCGGCCATGACTCGGCCGGCGGAGAAGGTACCGCCCGTACTTTGAGAACTACACAGTGGACGCGAGCATCTTAGATTCGAGCCTTCGGGTTCGGATCACAAAAGATGATCTGATTTATTAGATCATTGGTCAATCTGCTCATCTTCGGATGAGCCGATCGATTCAAACTCATGTGATTTCAAATTTCTAAGAGCAAACGGTGGATGCCTTGGCATCTGGAGCCGAAGAAGGACGTAGTAATCTGCGATAAGCCTCGGGGAGCTGATAAACGAGCTTTGATCCGAGGATCTCCGAATGGGGAAACCCCGCTGGGCCCGTAAGGTGACCCAGTGACTCCCGCCTGAATATATAGGGCGGGTAGAGGGAACGTGGGGAAGTGAAACATCTCAGTACCCACAGGAAGAGAAAGCAAAAGCGATTCCGTTAGTAGTGGCGAGCGAAACCGGAAGAGGCTAAACCGATCATGTGTGATAGCCGGCAGGCGTTGCATGGTCGGGGTTGCGGGACTTTTCAGCAGCTTCTGCCGAACTGCAAGCGTTACAGAGGATCATAGGCGAATGGCATTGAAAGGCCAGTCACAGAGGGTGCCAACCCCGTAGCCGAAATGGTCCAATGGCGCGAAGAGTATCCCAAGTAGCACGGGGCCCGAGAAATCCCGTGTGAATCTGTCAGGACCACCTGATAAGCCTAAATACTCCCAGATGACCGATAGCGGACAAGTACCGTGAGGGAAAGGTGAAAAGTACCCCGGGAGGGGAGTGAAATAGTACCTGAAACCGTTTGCTTACAAACCGTTGGAGCCTCCTTGTAGGGGTGACAGCGTGCCTTTTGAAGAATGAGCCTGCGAGTTAGCGATATGTGGCGAGGTTAACCCGTGAGGGGTAGCCGTAGCGAAAGCGAGTCTGAATAGGGCGATTCAGTCGCATGTCCTAGACCCGAAGCGAAGTGATCTATCCATGGCCAGGTTGAAGCGACGGTAAGACGTCGTGGAGGACCGAACCCACTTAGGTTGAAAACTGAGGGGATGAGCTGTGGATAGGGGTGAAAGGCCAATCAAACTTCGTGATAGCTGGTTCTCTCCGAAATGCATTTAGGTGCAGCGTTGCGTGTTTCTTGCCGGAGGTAGAGCTACTGGATGGCCGATGGGCCCCAAAAGGTTACTGACGTCAGCCAAACTCCGAATGCCGGTAAGTGAGAGCGCAGCAGTGAGACGGTGGGGGATAAGCTTCATCGTCGAGAGGGAAACAACCCAGACCACCAACTAAGGTCCCTAAGCGCGTGCTAAGTGGGAAAGGATGTGGAGTTGCACAGACAACCAGGAGGTTGGCTTAGAAGCAGCCACCCTTGAAAGAGTGCGTAATAGCTCACTGGTCAAGTGATTCCGCGCCGACAATGTAACGGGGCTCAAGCACGCCACCGAAGTTGTGGCATTGACATTATTGGTAGGCCTTCGTGGTCCAGCCGTGTTGATGGGTAGGAGAGCGTCGTGTGGCGAGTGAAGCGGCGGTGTAAACCAGCCGTGGACGCCACACGAGTGAGAATGCAGGCATGAGTAGCGAAAGACGGGTGAGAAACCCGTCCTCCGAAAGACCAAGGGTTCCAGGGCCAGGCTAATCCGCCCTGGGTAAGTCGGGACCTAAGGCGAGGCCGACAGGCGTAGTCGATGGACAACGGGTTGATATTCCCGTACCGGCGAAGAACCGCCCAAGCTAATCCAGTGGTGCTAAGAGTCCTAATCCTGGACACGGATCCCTTCGGGGTGAAGGTCCGGGCCTAACGCTCGACCCCATGCTGGTGCGGCTAGCGTATTAACAGGTGTGACGCAGGAAGGTAGCCCAGCCGGGCGATGGTTGTCCCGGTGTAAGTGTGTAAGCCGAGAGATAGGCAAATCCGTCTCTCATATAGGCCCAGGCACGATGCGTAGTCTTAATTGACGAAATGGGTGATCCTATGCTGCCAAGAAAAGCATCGACGCGAGGTTCCAGCCGCCCGTACCCCAAACCGACTCAGGTGGTCAGGTAGAGAATACCAAGGAGATCGAGAGAATCGTGGTTAAGGAACTCGGCAAAATGCCCCCGTAACTTCGGGAGAAGGGGGGCCTGAGGCGTGAACGGACTTGCTCCGGGAGCGTTTGAAGGCCGCAGAGACCAGTGGGAAGCGACTGTTTACTAAAAACACAGGTCCGTGCCAAGTCGCAAGACGATGTATACGGACTGACGCCTGCCCGGTGCTGGAAGGTTAAGAGGAAGGGTTAGCTTCGGCGAAGCTCAGAATTTAAGCCCCAGTAAACGGCGGTGGTAACTATAACCATCCTAAGGTAGCGAAATTCCTTGTCGGGTAAGTTCCGACCTGCACGAATGGCGTAACGACTTCCCAGCTGTCTCAACCGCGAACTCGGCGAAATTGCACTACGAGTAAAGATGCTCGTTACGCGCAGCAGGACGGAAAGACCCCGTGACCTTTACTACAGCTTGGTATTGGTGTTCGGTGTGGCTTGTGTAGGATAGGTGGGAGACTTTGAAGCGGGCACGCCAGTGTTCGTGGAGTCAATGTTGAAATACCACTCTGGTCACTCTGGATATCTAACTTAGAACCGTAATCCGGTTCAGGGACAGTGCCTGGTGGGTAGTTTAACTGGGGCGGTTGCCTCCCAAAAAGTAACGGAGGCGCCCAAAGGTTCCCTCAACCTGGTTGGCAATCAGGTGTCGAGTGTAAGTGCACAAGGGAGCTTGACTGTGAGACTGACAAGTCGAGCAGGGACGAAAGTCGGGACTAGTGATCCGGCAGTGGCTTGTGGAAGCGCTGTCGCTCAACGGATAAAAGGTACCTCGGGGATAACAGGCTGATCTTGCCCAAGAGTCCATATCGACGGCATGGTTTGGCACCTCGATGTCGGCTCGTCGCATCCTGGGGCTGGAGTAGGTCCCAAGGGTTGGGCTGTTCGCCCATTAAAGCGGTACGCGAGCTGGGTTTAGAACGTCGTGAGACAGTTCGGTCCCTATCCGCTGCGCGCGTAGGAAATTTGAAAGGATCTGACCCTAGTACGAGAGGACCGGGTTGGACGAACCTCTGGTGTGTCAGTTGTTCCGCCAGGAGCACCGCTGATTAGCTACGTTCGGGATGGATAACCGCTGAAAGCATCTAAGCGGGAAGCCGGCCTTGAGATGAGATTTCCATGCCTTCGGGCGAGAGGCTCCCAGCTAGACTACTGGGTTGATAGGCCGGATGTGGAAGTGGGGACTAAAGACCCATGGAGCTGACCGGTACTAATAAGCCGATAATTTGATAATCACTACTCTCATACCGTTGTAAGGCGGGTATGAGAGGCCCAAGATTGTTCGCGTCCACTATGTGGTTCTCGATGTACGGTCGAGAACTGATTCAAGCGAAGCTTGATCGTTCACTTTGATACATCAATAGTGTTTCGGCGGCCATAGCGAGAGGGAAACGCCCGGTTACATTCCGAACCCGGAAGCTAAGACTCTCTGCGCCGATGGTACTGCAGGGGGGACCCTGTGGGAGAGTAGGACACCGCCGGACTTCTTTGTGAGATGGCCACCCAGTGATGGGTGGCCATTTCGCGTTAACGGTCCAATTTCGTGTGAACAGTTCTTTGCGCGATCCACGCACCTAGGCTGGGCAGAAGCCCGCCACCCCGACAGGAGAAGTCGTGAGCGATACACCGGCAGACGACGACAGGACGTCCGCGTCCCGCGGGGACGACCGCGGCCGCGGTACCGGTCGCGGACGACGCGACGACTCATCCAAGGGAGGGCGCTCCCAGGGCGGAGGCCGATCATACGACCGCGGCGGATCCACGAACCGTGGGGGCTCGGCGAATCGTGGAGGCTCGAGCAAGGGCGGTGCCGGCTACGACGGCGGACCCCGTCGGGATTCGTCCGCGCAGGGACGCGGACGCCCGCAGTCCGGCGACGGGTCCCAGCGCCGAAGCACCGACGGCGGCCAGTCACGCTCGGGCGGACCAGCTCGGTCGGGCAATCGGGACCAGCAACGCGATGGCAGTTGGAGCAGAGACGGTCAGCGCGGTGGAGCCGGCGGCGGTAGCCGAGGCGGCCAGTACAGCCGTGACGGCCAGAGTGGCGGCCAGTACCGCCGCGACGGTCAGGGCGCCGACCAGACTCGACGCGATGGTCAGGGCGGCCGGTATGGTCGCGGCGGTCAGGACGTTCGCGGCGGTCACGACGGACGCGGCGGTCACGACGGACGCGGCGGACAGCGCAGCGATCGGCCGCAGCGAGACGGTGCCCCGCGCGGAGATCGGACGCAACGCGGTGGTGCTCCGCGCCAGGGTGCGCCGCGGCAGGGCGGTTCGTGGGACTCGAGCCGCAAGCCGAGCACTGACGGTCGACGCGGTGGTCGGCCGAGCGGGCCCGATGGCCGCGCGGGTGGGGATCGTTCCGACGACAAGCTCTGGACGAAAGGCGGCCGGCCCGCGCGTGGTGACCGGGATGCGCGTGACCGTGAATACGAGCTGACCGAAGAAGAGAAGCGCGCTCGTGAGCTGCGGTCCGTTCGGCCTCGCCACGATGACCCCGACCTTCCCGAGGACGTCGAAGCGCGTCAGCTCGCGAAGGAGGCGCGCGTCGAGCTCAAAACGCTGAGCAAGGACAACGCCGACTGGGTCGCGCAGCACTTGGTTATGGCCTCCCGGGTCATCGACACCGATCCCGAGCTGGCGCATCGCCACGCCCTGTCGGCCTCCCGTCGCGCCGGCCGCATCGGGGTGGTTCGCGAGACACTGGCGATCACCGCATACGCCACCGGCGACTTCGCGCTGGCCCTGCGAGAACTGCGCACTTACCGGCGGATCACCGGGTCCAACGACCAGATCGCCCTGATGGTGGACAGCGAGCGCGGTGTCGGCAGGCCCGACCGCGCGCTCGAGCTCGGACGATCCGTCGATCGCGCGACCCTCCCGCCGGACGTGCAGGTCTCCTTGGCCATCGCGATGTCCGGCGCGCGCCTCGACCTCGGCCAGGACGAAGCCGCGCTGGCGGAGCTGGAGATCCCGCAGCTCGACCCGAACCGTGCATTCAGCTGGAGCCCGGACCTCTTCCACGCCTACGCGGAGGTGCTCGAAGCCCTCGGCCGTGACGAGGACGCCACCACCTGGCGAGAGCGTGCCGAGCGCGCCGAAGCGGCGCTGGACGAAGCGCACGCGGACGCCGAACTCGAGACCATCGACGTCATCGAGGAGGACTTGGACCTGGAAGCCGAGGAAGAGTCTGGAGTGGACTTCGACGAGGACTCCCGGGACGAGCAGGAGGGCGAAGCCGAGGTCGAGCAGGAGGGCGAGCCCGGCGATGGCGTTGTTTCGACGGACGAGTGAGGCGTCGACGCCGCTGAGCGGCGTCGACCTCGTGCTGGCCGACCTCGACGGCGTGGTCTACACCGGACCGAACGCGATCCCGTACGCGGTCGACAGCCTCAACAGCGTGGCCGAAACCGTCCGTGTCGGTTACATCACCAACAATGCCTCGCGGACGGACGCCTCCGTGGCCGCCCACCTGAGCGACCTCGGCCTCCATGTCGAGCCGCGCGATGTCGTGACGTCTCCGCAGGCGGCGGTCCGGCTTCTCAGCGAACACGTTCCCGCAGGCTCGACGATTCTCGTCGTCGGCGGAGACGGCCTCGTCGACGAGGTGCAGAAGGGCGGGTTCTCGGTCACACGCTCAGCGGAGGACGACCCGGCGGCCGTGATCCAGGGCTTCGCACCGGAGGTCGGCTGGGCGCAGCTCGCCGAAGCCGCGTTCGCCCTCCAGGGGCGCAGCGACAGTGAGCGTCCGTGGATCGCGACGAACACCGATTGGACGATCCCGGTCGCGCGCGGCATCGCGCCCGGCAACGGCACGCTCGTCTCCGCGGTGCACACGGCGGCCGGTCGGCTGCCGCTGGTCGCGGGAAAGCCCGAGGTGGCGATCTTCCATGAAGCGATCGCGCGTTTCCAGGCGGCAGCACCGCTGTTCATCGGTGATCGCCTCGATACGGACATCCTCGGCGCGAACCGCGCGGGCATCGCCTCGGTGCTCGTCCTGACCGGGATCGACCGGGCGAAGCAGCTCCTCGCCGCCGACGCGGACTCCCGGCCGACGTTCATCCTGCGCGATCTGCGTGGGCTCGACGAGCCGTATCCCGAGACGAAGCGAGCGCGCAACGGCGCGGTGACCGTCGGGAAGGCGACCGTCGGCATCGAGGGCAACGACGTCCGCATCGTCAGCGAGGGGGACGACGACCTCGACCTGCTCAGGGCCGCATGCGCTGCGATCTGGGAGTCCGGCCGGGCGATCTACGGCCTGGAGGTTCCGGAACGGCTTTACGCCTGACCGTCGGCGGTTCGGACACCTTCAGAGAGCGGTCGCGCGTTCGATGACGCGGTAGCACCGACGAACGCGATCAAGCCACCAGTCGCGGCGTTCGTCGGTGACGCTGAGCCGATCGAGCCGGTCGGCCGAGACCTCCGGACGCTCGACCCGGATGGCGCCGTCGACCGGCGTGAGGGGTGACACCGCGACGTCCTCCTCGAACATGGCGACCGTCCCGAGACCGCAATCGAAGTCGAGCTCGGGAATCGCGGCCGCCAGGGAGGCGCCCATCGCGATTCCGACCGACGTGTCCAGAGCGCTGGAGACGACGACAGGGAGGCCGGCCTCGGCGACGATCCGCAGGGCCGCATGAACACCTCCGAGCGGCTGCGCCTTGATCACGAGCAGGTCGGCAGCGCCGGCGCGCGCAACCGCGAGCGGGTCGCTCGCCTTACGGACGCTCTCGTCCGCAGCGATCGGGATGGCCATGTAGTGTGTGCGACGGCGGATCTCGGCGAGTTCCTCGACGGTCGCGCAGGGCTGCTCGACGTACTCGAGATCGAACGGGGCCAGCGCATGGATGGCGTGCTCAGCCTCGTCGACGTTCCACAGCGCATTGGCGTCGACGCGGACGCGGCCTTCCGGGCCCAACCGGTCGCGCACCGCGCGCACGCGCGCGACATCATCGGCGAGCGTCTGACCGGGCTCGGCGACCTTGACCTTGGCCGTGCGCACGCCGGGGTACCGATCGAGGATGGCGGCAACGGCCTCGGCATCGACGGCGGGGACTGTCGCGTTGACCGGGATCTCGTGCCGCAACGCCGCGGGCTGGGCGCGCCACCCGAAATCGATGGAGGCGTGCAGCCAGGCGGCGGCCTCGTCGTCGCCGTACTCGACGAACGGCGAGAACTCGGTCCAGCCTTCCGGCCCCTCGAAGAGCACGGCCTCCCGGACGGTGATGCCGCGGAACCGCGAGCGCATCGGGAGCCGGACGACGCGCGCCGTCCCTAACAGGTCGTCCAGGTGGGCCAGCATTCCACAAGTTTGGCACGCGAGCCGCCGCCCGGATCGGTGCGATCGTAGGCTTGGGGCATGTCTTCGGCAGTATCAGAGCTCTTCGACCCCGCGGTGTGGAGGGATGCCCC
The DNA here is from genome assembly GCF_055720965.1 of Leifsonia sp. PARNA 1/14. NCBI lineage: Bacteria > Bacillati > Actinomycetota > Actinomycetes > Micrococcales > Microbacteriaceae > Leifsonia > Leifsonia sp. PARNA 1/14. The sequence goes on along the minus strand of NZ_JBVQSP010000002.1, from coordinate 292,653 downwards.
CGGCTTCGGGGCGCTCACCGACATCACCTACCATCACGACGTCACCGGGCGCATCGCCCGTGTCGCCTTCAACCGGCCCGAGGTGCGCAACGCGTTCCGTCCGCACACGGTCGACGAGCTCTACGCCGCGCTCGAGGACGCGCGGACCAACCCGAAGATCGGCGTGGTGCTGCTCACCGGGAACGGGCCGAGCCCGAAAGACGGCGGTTGGGCGTTCTGCTCCGGCGGCGACCAGCGCATCCGTGGACGCGACGGATACAAGTACGCCGACGGAGAGACGGCCTCGGGGATCGACAGCGCGCGAAGCGGGCGCCTGCACATCCTGGAGGTCCAGCGACTCATCCGCTTCATGCCCAAGGTCGTCATCGCTGTCGTCCCCGGCTGGGCGGCCGGGGGCGGGCACTCCCTTCACGTGGTCTGCGACCTCACCATCGCGAGCGCGGAGCACGGGCGGTTCAAGCAGACCGATGCCGACGTCGGCTCGTTCGACGCCGGCTACGGCAGCGCCTACTTCGCGCGGCAGGTCGGGCAGAAATTCGGACGCGAGGTGTTCTTCCTGGCTCGGGAGTACTCCGCGAAGCGGGCCTACGAACGAGGCGCGGTGAACGCCGTCGTACCGCACGCCGAGCTGGAGCAGACCGCGGTCGAGTGGGCGGAGGAGATCCTCACCAAGTCGCCGACGGCGATCCGGATGCTCAAGTTCGCGTTCAATGCGGTCGACGACGGGCTCGTGGGCCAGCAGGTTTTCGCGGGGGAGGCGACACGGCTGGCGTACGGGACCGACGAGGCGGTGGAGGGGCGTGACGCATTCCTGGAGAAGCGCGAGCCGGACTGGTCGCCGTTCCCGTGGCAGTACTGAGCGAGGTGGCGACGTGACGCGCCCATACCAGGTGGTCGATGCGCGCCGGCCGGAGGACGTCTTCGTGGCTCTGCGCGCGGCGCTCACGGATGGTGGGCCGGCGGTGGTTCCACGGAGTGGCGTACCGCGGCAGGCAGCGGAGGCGGACGCCGGAACAACGTTGGCGGAAGCGTCGGGCGAGTGGCCGGCGCTCGGGGAGCGAGCACCGCAGAATGTGGCGCTCGTCATCGAGACCTCGGGGTCGACCGGTGTGCCGAAGCGGGTGGCGCTTTCCGTCGACGCTCTGCTCGCGAGTGCGGCGGCCTCCGCCGGCGCTATGGGGGGTCAGGGGCAGTGGTTGCTCGCGCTTCCCGCTCACTACGTGGCGGGGGCACAGGTGCTCGTGCGCTCGCTCGCCGCGGGAACGGAGCCCGTCTACTATGGCGGCGGGCACTTCGACCCGCGGCGATTCGCCGAACTGGCGGGCGAGCTCGATGGCGAACAGCTCTACACGTCGCTGGTGCCGGTGCAACTCGCGCGGATCGTCGATGCCGCCGAGGGAGGCGACCGCGAGGTCGGCACGGCACTGGGGCGGTTCGACCGCATCCTCGTCGGCGGCCAATCGCTCGACGCCCGGCTGCGGGAGCGGGCGGAGGCGCTCGGGGCTCGCCTCCTCACCACCTACGGGTCGAGCGAGACCGCGGGAGGATGCGTCTACGACGGTGTCCCCATCGGCACGACGGTGGTGCGCGCGGTGGAAGGACTGCTCGAGATCAGCGGGCCGACCCTGGCCGAAGGCTACATCGGCGACGACGACCGGACGGCGGCGTCGTTCCACGACGACGGCGGCGCGCGGTGGTACCGCACCGGCGACCTCGGCGAGGTCGCCGGTGGCCGGGTGACGGTGCGCGGGAGGGCGGACAACGTGATCATCTCCGGCGGCGAGAAGATCCTGCTGGACGCTGTCGAGCGCATCGCTCGCGCAATGCCGGTGCTCGGCGACGTCGTCGTGGTAGCCGCGGACGACGACGAGTGGGGACAGGTGCCCGTCGTCGTCGCGACGGGACGCGGGAGCCTCGACGACGTCCGCGAACGGGTCGTCCGTGAGCTGGGGCGCGCAGCCGCTCCGGCGCGGATCGTCACGGTGAGCGCGCTGCCGCGCCTCAGCAGCGGCAAGCCGGACCGGGTGAGAGCCGCGCGTCTCGCTCGCGCCGCCGGCCTCGCGGAGTCGGAGGCATAGCCGTTGTTGTTACGATTCGCTCTGTGATGAGCCAGAACAACCCCCGGATGCAGCGGATGGCGCCCCCACCGGCGCGAGGACCACGTGGCGGCAGGAGCGGACGCCCCGGTGCGAAGGCCTCCACGGTGCGGCCCGCGACGACCGCCGACTGGATCGCCGGCGCGCGCCTGCGCACGCTGCCGCTAGCGGTCGCGCCCGTGCTCATCGGAGTCGGAGCAGCCAAGGTCATCGAGGGCGCCGGTATCTGGCACCCGGTGCGATCCCTGCTCTGCCTCGCGGTCGCGGTGCTGCTCCAGATCGGCGTGAACTACGCCAACGACTATTCCGACGGCATCCGCGGCACCGACGAGTTCCGTGTCGGGCCGGGCCGGCTCACGGGATCCGGCAAGGCAGCACCCAAGAAGGTGCTAGCGGTCGCCCTCACGTTCTTCGGGCTGGCGGCCGTCGCCGGGCTCATCCTCGTACTCCTCGCGCAGTACTGGTGGATTCTGATCGTCGGCGCCGCGGCCATCGCCGCCGCATGGTTCTACACGGGCGGCAAGCGCCCCTACGGGTACTACGGGCTCGGCGAAGTCTTCGTGTTCGTCTTCTTCGGGCTGGTCGCCACGGCGGGAACGACCTACATGCTGGCCGGTTCGGTGAACCAGGAAGCCTGGTTCGGCGGAGTGATCGCCGGACTGATCGCGTGCGCGGTGCTCATGGTCAACAACATCCGCGACATCGGGCCCGACAAGCAGGCGCGCAAGCGCACGCTCGCGGTCCTCCTGGGCAACAGGGCCTCGCGGATCGTGTTCTGCGTGTTCCTGCTCGTGCCGTTCGGCATCCTGGCGGTTCTCGCGCTGTTCTACCCGTTCGCCTGGTTCGGGATGTTCGCGCTGCTCGCGGCACTTCCCGCCTGCGTCATCACGCTGTTCGGCAAGACCCCGCGCGAACTCGTCACCGCACTGCAGCTCACCAGCATCACCGGGCTGCTCGTGGCGCTCGCGCTCGGCGCCGCCTACGCCTTCTGACCGGAGGCGGTTCCGCCGTGATCGGCGTCGGACTGCGCCGCGTCGATCGCGGCGTCTTCATCGTCGTCGGGCGACGCCGCCGGCTTGTCCCGGTGACGTACGGCGTACAGATCTGACGAGACGGCGTTACGCGGCTTGCTGAGCAGGATGTACGACAGGCAGAGCCCGATCAGGGCGGCGGCGATGACCGCTGCCCACCAGACGATGCCGATCACGAGAAGGATGATCAGCGGCACGACGAACACCACCAGGCGCAGCACGGTGTAAGTCAACCAAGAGGGAATCCGCTTCACCCTCCCAGCTTAGGCACGCTCTCTGAGAGTTACGATGTAGCCATGGTTCGCCTCTGGATAGTCCTCGGCGTCGCAGCCGCGGTTTTCTACATCTATTCGGTGGCAGACTGCGCCCTCTTCGACCGTTCCCGGGTGCGTGGCCTACCCAAGCCCGTGTGGCTGCTCATCATCATCCTGTTCCCGATCATCGGCGGCGTCCTCTGGTTCCTGGTCGGTCGCGGCCGCCGCAGCAGAGCCGAGGCCGCCCGACGCATCAGCGCACCGGACGACGACCTCGAGTTCCTCGGAAAGCTGCGAGTCGATCACGATCAGGAAGAGCGCATCAAGCGGCTCGAGAAGGAGCTCGCCGAACTCGACGACAACGGTCCGGACGACCAGACCGGCCGCCGGGATGGGTGACCCGCGGGTCTCGGAAGAGCCCGCGGACCTCGGAGCCGGCCCACACGCTCGGCTGCCCCGCGCGGACAGCCCCGCTACCGACTACGCGCTCGCCCTCCTGGCGGGCTTCGTGGAGGCAGGCGTCGCCGACATCGTGGTGAGCCCCGGCTCTCGCTCGCAGGCGCTCGCGCTCGCCGCGGCCGAACTGGAACGCGCAGGCGCCGCGCGACTACACGTCCGCATCGACGAGCGGGTCGGCGGCTTCCTGGCGCTCGGGCTCACCCGCGAGACCGGTGCTCCCACGGTCATCGTCACGACCAGCGGGACGGCGACCGCCAACCTGCACCCCGCCGTGCTGGAGGCGCACGAGGCCGGTGTCCCGATGATCGTCGTCACGGCCGACCGCCCGGATGAGCTCCGCGGCATCCGCGCCAACCAGACGACGCGGCAGGACGGCCTGTACGGGAGCGTCGTGCGATCGACGCGCGACATCCCCGCACCGATCGGCGCCGCCGACGAGCAGGATGCCGCCCGCTCGCTCGCGCGCACTGCGGTCGAGGAGGCCGTCGGAGCCGCCACCGCAGACCCCGGGCCCGTGCACCTCAACGTCGCGTTCCGCGAACCGCTCTCGGTCGCGGTGCCGCCCGTCGCCGGTGTCGAGCAGGGCGAGCTCCCCACGACCGCCGGGCCGGAGGTGCTGAACCGGTCGGTCATCGAACTGGAGGACGGCCCGCTGACGGTCGTCGTCGCCGGGGCCGACGCCGGCCCCGCAGCAGCCGACCTCGCGCGAGCGGGCGGCTACCCGCTGCTCGCGGAGGTGTCGAGCGGCTCGCGGTTCGGGCCGGAATTGGTCGTCGCCTACCGCGAACTCCTCCACGAGGAGGCGTTCGGCGGCCGGGTCGAGCGGGCCATCGTGTTCGGGCACCCCACGCTCAGCCGAGAGGTCCCGGCGCTCCTGCAGCGGTCGGACGTCGAGGTGATCGTCGTCGCTCCGACCGGCGCCGAAGCGTACAACCCTGGGCATCGGGCACGCGTCGTGGGGGAAGCGAACGCTCCGGCGGAGGTCGACCTCCGCAGCCCCGAGGTGCGCTCGTGGGTGGGCAGCTGGGTGTTCGCGAGCCGGAGACTCACTGAGGACGCCGAACGCTCGGCCGACCCGGCCTCCACCGCCCCCGATGTGCAGAAGGCGCGTTCGTACGAGCCGTCCGACGCCCTGGCGTTCGCGCGGGCGGAGCTCGCGGCCGTGCGGGCGCCGATCACGCGCGCGCTGCTGGCCGAAGCGCTGTGGCGGTACACCTGGCCCCACGATCGGCTGGTGCTCGGGGCCTCCCGGCTGATCCGCGACGCCGATCGGCTGGTGCCGGGCAAGAAGATCGTGGTCCACTCCAATCGCGGGCTCGCGGGAATCGACGGGACGATCGCCACGGCGACCGGGATCGCGCTCGCCAGTGCGGCCCGGGCTCGAGCGGAGGGCGGGGCTTCCGGTGTCACCCGGGTGCTGCTCGGTGACCTCGCCCTGCTTCACGACGTCGGCGCCCTCCTGGGCGGAGCGGGGGAGGAGCGGCCGCACGTGCAGGTCGTCGTCGGCAACGACGGCGGCGGGACCATCTTCGACGGTCTCGAAGTCGCGGCGACCGCGCCGGCCGAAGCGTTCGACCGGGTGCTGTACACGCCGCAGTCGGTGGACCTCGCGGCTCTCGCCCACGCGTACGGATGGGAGCACCGCGTGGTGCGCACGAAGGGCGAGCTGGATCAGGCGCTCTCCGCCCCTCCTCCCGGGTCGAGCATCCTCGAGGTTCCGCTGCCGCGCTGAGCGGGTGCGACGCGCCGCCCGGTCAGAGGCTGTCCGGGTCGAGGTTCAGCTTCGTCGACGCGTAGAGGTACTGGCTGCCGGTGCCACCCGGTAGATCCGGGTTGAGCCAGAGCAGCCACTCGACGGGGATGCCGAAGCGGTCCGCGACGGCGATCGTCGTGTCGCCCTCGGCGACCTCATAGCTCCGGGGTGCGCCGCTCGCGGTCGAGGCTACGACACTCCCCGCGGCGCTGGCGCGGGCTCCGCCGTCGACCGGGTGGACGTTCGACGGCCGCACCGGCACGGACCACCGGATCGTATTGACTGCCAGAACCTTGTTCGGGCCGAGCTCCTGCGGGACGCCGTCGAACGACGCGGCCGACGAGTAGGTCACCAGGGTGGTCAGGTAAGACGGCTGGCCGTCGTTGATGAGGGCCGTCGCCGATTGCGCCGACGAGGTAGGGCCCCCGAGGAGCTGATCGCCGACCCCGTGGTAGGTCAGTCCGTCGCCGACGTTCGGCGCGATGTCGATGAGGGTGACCGAGACCGGCACGGGAACCGTGGAGGTGAAGTTCGAGTACTGGGCGGAGTAGGTGTTGTTGCCGTTCGCGACCATCCGGTAATGGAAGTGGATGCTGCCGAGGGGCGAGGCGACGTTGCCTTCGGCGACGACGGTGCCCTGCGGAACGGGCGTGAGCGTCGCAGCAGGAACGGGTGTGCTCGTGGGCACCGGAGTGCTGGTCGCGAGGCTTCTGCTCTGGCTTTTCGGCGTGCTCGTGGGCGTGGGCGTCGCCGTGCGGGTCGCCGACGCACTCGGCTTCACGCCTCCCCCGAAGAGCGCGCATCCGGCGAGCAGCGACATAATGGCGGCTGCAGCGATCAGCGTTGCCGCGCCCCTTCGCGCACGTGCGGAAGTGCCCGACAGCCGACCTCGACCGTGGTTTGTTCGAAACGACACGATTTCCCCCTCGAAGAACCCTAGCGGGGTTGGAGGCCGTCGACAATGAAGATGAGATGGCGTTGGCGCCTCACTAACATGACCGCGTGCACATGATCTTCCGGACGATGCTCCACGCGCTCCTCTCCCATTTCGGGCCTCGGCTCGACCACTGGGACGTGGCACGGACCCGATTCCGGGTGCTGCCCTCCGACCTCGACATCCTGAAGCACATGAACAACGGGGTCTATCTGTCGATTGCGGACATCGGGCGCTTCGATCTGCTCCGGCGCAACGGAGTCTGGGCGATCTTCGAGCAGCGCGGCTGGTATCCCGTCGTCGCGTCGGAGACCATCTCGTTCCGCAAGTCGCTGGAGCTCTGGCAGCCGTTCATCGTGGAGTCCCGCATCCTCGGCTTCGACGAGAAGGCCGTCTACGTGGAGCAGCGGTTCACCGTCGATGGGGAGATCTACACGCAGGCGTTCATCCGCGGCCGCTTCCTGAAGCGTTCGGGCGGGGTCGTCTCGATCGCCGAGCTGCTCGACGCGGTCGGGCCCGCCCCCACCGATGTCACGGTGCCGGACTGGCTGCTGGAATGGGGAGCGGACGCGGCCCTGCCCTCGACGCGCGCGGCAGCCCCGAGCGTCTGGAGCGAGTGACGGCCTCCGTCGGCGCCGTGACGGCGAGGGCTCAGCTCGGCCCGAACGCGAACACGTGGTCGGGGTCGTAGGCGGCGCGCACGTCGGTGAGTCTGACGCGAACCGCAGGAGGCCAAGCATTCTCGAAGGTGGTCGGATCGCTGAGGTCGGCGGACCAGTTGACGTTCGTGATCGCCGAGATGCGGTGCTGCAGAGCGCGGGAGAGCGCCTCCGCCGCAGCCGGAGCGGCGTTCTCGAACGTCGCCGGATCGGCGGCGATCGCGCTCAGCGTGTAGCCGCTGTCACGGCCTCCGACCGCGGTGCCGTCCGCCGTGTCGCGGCGGGCGGCTCCGCCCAGCTGCCGGATCTCGAGCGCGAGGAACGGGCTCTCGACACGCGGACCGGCGACGTCTAGCAGCGCGTCGCCGTCGGCGGCGTCGAAGTCGTCGAGCATGAAGCCGCGGATCCACGACGGCGATCCCTGCTCGGGGTCGTTGTGGATGCTCGCGACCGCGGTCGTCGGGATCTGCGCGACGGCGTCGAGGAAGACAGGTGCTGCCTGCCGGATGGGCGCGAACAGGCGCTCGCCCGTCGCGCTGTCGCCCGGATAGGCGAACCGGACGCTGAGCACCGTTCGTCCGCGCAGCGGCGGCGGAGGGCCGTCGACGTCGGGGACGCGGAGCAGCACGGCGGACGTCGTCGCCTCCTCGCCCAGCCCAGCCGCCCAGTCGACCCAGGCACGGAACGCAGGCTCGATGGCATCGCCCTCGAAGAAGACGCTGCCGGCGTAGAGCGTGCTCAGCGCCACCAGCTCGAGAGTCATCTCGGTGACGATACCGAGACCACCCTTGCCTCCGCGGAGCGCCCAGAACAGCTCGGGGTGCGAGTTCGCGTCGGCGGTCACGATGTCGCCCTGAGCCGTGACGACGCGGAAGCCGCGGACCCAGTCGGCGGTGAACCCGTGGGTGCGCGCCAACGGCCCGAGGCCTCCACCGAGGGTGTAGCCGACGGCGCCGACGCTCGTGGACGACCCGGTGATGGGGGCGAGACCGTACTCGGCCGCCCGTGCGATGACCGGCGCCCAACGCACGCCGGCTCCCATCGTGACGAGGCGGGCCTGTGCGTCGACGTCGATGCCGTCGAGCGCGCGCGTCGACACGATGAGCCCACCGACGATCGGGGCCTCCGACCCGTGCCCGGTGGCCTGGACGCGCACCGGAAGCGCGTGCTCGCGCGCGAAGCGCACGGCCTCAGCGACGTCGCCCTCGCTCTCTACGGCGACCACGACGTCGGGGTCGTGGCGGATCGCCGGGTTGAAGCAGGCGACTTCGGCGGCGAGCCCCTCGTCGCCGCGGACGTAGACGGTTCCCCGGACGCGCTCGCGCAGGCGCACGAGGGCATCGGCTTCGATATCGATTCCCATGGGGAGAACGTAGAGGCGACCACCGACAGTCGTCAGCCGTGTGACGTAGCATGCCGTTCATGACCGCCGTTCTCCCCGCCGACGCCCGCTCCGGGCGTGGCGTGGAGACGGTGTACCGTCCTGCGGGCGCGCTCGACGTCCCCGGGACGATCGGCCAGCTCGGACGCGGACCGTACGACCCGACCACCGCGTGGGATCTGCAGGGGATGTGGCGCAGCTGGCGCACCCCCGAAGGGCCGGCGACGCTGCGGATACTCCGCGCCTCGGCCGACGGCAGTGTGCGCGCTGCCGCCTGGGGCGCGGGGGCGCACTGGGCGATCGACGCCGTTCCGGCCCTGCTCGGCAGAGACGACGACTGGTCGGGTCTCGACGTCCGGTCGCATCCGCTGCTGCGCGACAGCCTGCACCGCAATCCCGGCCTCCGTCTCATGCGCACCGGCCTCGTTCTGGAGGCCCTCCTCCCGGCGATCGTGGAGCAACGTGTGACGAGTCTGGAGGCTTACCGGTCGTGGGCGCGCCTCCTGCGTTGGTACGGCGAGCCCGCGCCAGGGCCGGCGCCGGACGGCCTCCGCGTGGTCCCGACCCTTCAGCAATGGCGGGGCATCCCCTCCTGGGACTGGCACCGGGCGGGCGTCGATCCGCGCCGCGCCCGCGCGATCCAGGCCGTGCTCGCGGTCGCGCCGTCACTGGAGCGGGCGATCGCTGCTGCCGCCTCCCTCGACGGCGCCGACAGTGCGATGCGAACCATCCCCGGCATCGGCCAGTGGACGGCGGCCGAGACGCTGCAGCGCTCGCACGGTCATCCCGACCTGGTCAGCGTCGGCGACTACCACCTCGCCCACCAGGTCGGTGAGGCGCTCACCGGCTCCCGTGTCGACGACGACGGGATGCTCGAACTGCTCGAACCCTGGCGAGGCGACCGTCAGCGCGTCGTGCGGCTCATCCTCGCGAGCGGCTTCCGGTTTCAGCGCAGGGGGCCGCGGGTCGCCCTCCAGGACCACCGCTGGCACTGACCGCCACCGGCGCTCCCGCGCAGCATGCCAGGTTCAGCCCGTCGTGCCGTTCCGCTGCGCGGTGGCGTGCTCGAGCCGCAAGTCGTGGTCCAGTTCGTGGCACAGCGTCGCATAGTGGTCGCGCATCGCCGGGTAGTAGTCGTCCCAGTTCGGCATCGTCTTGCCGTCGTGCACGGCGACGAGCCGGTCGAGGTAGTAGTCCCAGCCGATGCAGTAGTCGGCCGAATTCGCGATCGCGCGCAGCCGCTGCCCGAAGGTGACGGTCGTGTGACCGCTCGCCTCCGTCAGATGGACGAACATCACGAGAGAGTCGGGGGCCTCACCGACGTCGACGTGGAGGCGGTGCGGCGACTCGCACAGCATGACCGCCACGTTCTGCCACTCCGCGCCGTCGCCCTCCGCGTTCATGCGGAACTTGACCGCCCCGGTCGACCCGGTGCCCGTGTACTCACCGATCCACAGGGCGAGTCGCGGAGATCTCGCGAAGTACGACCACACCTCCTCGATCGGCGCCTTGAAGATGCGGTCGAGGACCACATAGACCCCGTCTTCTTTGCGAACCAGTCGTCCCGTCGGCTGCGGCAGCATGGTGACCTCCTTAGGAGCCCCTCCTGCTCCTCACCATAGTCACCCTCCTGCGATAAAGGCAGAGGGCGGTACGGGAGTCGCGTGCGAGTCCTCTCAGTCCTCCAGAACCGCCATCGCCGCGTTGTGGCCGCCGAGCCCGCTCACCGCTCCGCCGCGCCGCGCACCGGAGCCGCACAGCAGGATGCGCTCGTGCCGGGTGGCCACGCCCCACCGCTCGGCGGGCGTGCCGAGGGCGTCGCCATCTTCGGCGAACGGCCAGGACAGCGGGCCATGGAAAATGTTGCCGCCCGGCATGTTGAGCGCCTGCTCGAGGTCGCGCGTGGTCTTGGTCTCGATGCACGGATTGCCGTCGCCGTCGGTGAGCAGGAGGCTCTCCACCGGCTCGGCGAGCACCGAGTTCAGCGACGCGAGCACCGCGTCTTGCAGGCGCTGCCGGGTCGCGTCGTTGTTGTCGTCGGTCAGCCAGCGATCCGGGGTGTGGAGACCGAAGACGGTGATGGTCTGGGCTCCGCTCTCGGCGAGTTCGGGGTCGAGGATGCTGGGGTCGGCCAGCGTGTGGCAGTAGATCTCGCACGGGAGGAACTCGGGCATCACACCTCGAAGCATCCCGGAGTAGGCGGCCTCCAGCTGCGTGTACGTCTCGTTGATGTGGAAGGTGCCGCCGAACGCTGCCGCCGGGTCGACCGAGGCGTCCCGCAGTCGGGGCAGCCTCTTCAGGAGCAGGTTGACCTTGACCTGGGCGCCCTCCGCCCGCGGACGCGGCGGATCGGCGGCCTCGCCGAGCAGGGCGTCGAGGACGTCGGGGGCGACGTTCACGAGGACGTGCCGGCCCTCCACCCGGCGCTCGTGGCCGTTGCGGGTGTACGAGACGGAGCCGTCGGGACGGATCGAGGTGACCTCCGCGCCGGTGACGATGCGGGCGCCGGCCTCGCGGGCGACGCGGGCGAGCTCCCCGCTGACGGAGCCCATGCCGCCGACCGGGACATCCCACTCGCCGGTGCCCTGGCCGATGACGTGATAGAGGAAGCAGCGGTTCTGGGCGAGGTCCGGATCCGACACGCTGGCGAAGGTGCCGATGAGCGCGTCGGTCGCCGCAACGCCGCGGACGAGGTCGTCGCTGAGGCGCGACTCGATGAAACCGCCGATCGGACGTTCGACGAGGGCGTCCCACAGCTCGTCGTCGCCGACGAGCGCTCTGGCCTCGCTACGGGTGAGCAGCGGCTCGGTGACGGTCGGCCATAGCGCGCGGGCGACAGCTGCCGTCGACTCGTAGAAGCGGGTGAACGCCTCGGCGTCCTCGGCTGCTCCGATGCGTGCGAAAGAGGCGGCCGTCGCGTCGGCGTCGGTGTTGTCGATCAGCAGACCCGCGCCCTCCGGGTCGCCGGGAACGGGGGTGTAGGAGGAGTAGCGCCGCCGGGCCAGCCGGATGTCGAGGCCGAGCTCGTCGATGATCCGCTGCGGCAGCAGGCTGACCAGGTACGAGTAGCGGGAGAGCCGTGCCTCCACGCCACGGAAGGCTTGCGCGCTGACGGCCGCCCCGCCGACGTCGTCGAGGCGTTCGAGCAGGATGACGCTGCGTCCGGCCTGGGCGAGATAGGCGGCGGCGGTGAGGCCGTTGTGGCCGCCGCCGACGATCACGACGTCGTGGGACGCGGCGGCGGGGGAGGCTGCGGGGTCGGTCATGCGTCAGAGCCTACGGGAGTGTCTTGGCCTGTCGGGACGTGTTCGGCGGGCACTGCCGCGGCGAGGGCGGCGCGCACGGCGACGACGCCCGGGCTGGTCGCGCCCGCCCGGCGCGCGGAGGTGAAGATCGTCCGGCGAGGGGCGCCGGGAAGCGGCAGGAGGGCGACCTCCGGTCGGCCGCCCGCCCAAACCAGCCCCGGGAGGAGGCCGACGGCGTTGCCGGTGGTGATGAGCCGGATGTGCGTGACCAGATCCGCGGTCTCGAAGCGGACGTCCGGCTCGAATCCCGCCGCGCGGCAGAGCTGGACGGCCCACGTGCGCGAGACGGTGCCGACCGGTTCGAGCACCCACGGGAGGTCGGCGGCGCCCGCCAGCTCGGTCGCGCGGATGCGTGCCCGCAGGTCGGCGGAGACCGCGAGGTCGATGCTGTCCGCGGCGAGCTCGGTACGGTCGAGGTCGGAGCGCAGCGGACGGGTGCTGCCCGGGTACTGCTCGGCGACGGCCAGGTCGAAGTCGCGTGCGGAGACCTCGAAGAGGCCCTGCTCGGGCTCGCGTTCGGTGACCTCCACCCGCAGCGCGGGATAGTCGCGGGCGAGCGCGGCGATCGCGGCGGGCAGGATGGCGTGCGCGGCGGACTGGAAGACCGCGACCCGGACGATCCCGGCGACGGTGGTGCTGGATCCGGCGACAGCGGACTCGGCGGCCTCCAGCGCGTCGAGGAGTTCCGCCGCGCGCTGCGCGAGGAGCTCGCCCTGCGGCGTGAACTGCAGGCGCCGCCCGGATTTCACGAGCAGGACGGCGCCGGCCTCGCGTTCGAGTGCGGCGAGTTGCTGCGAGACGGAGGACGGACTGTACGAGAGAGCCGTGGCGACGGCTGCCACGGTGCCGCGAATCCTCAGTTCGTGCAGCAGACGGAGTTTGCGGAGGTCGAGCATGATGACCATTCGGCTGGGGTGAACGATATCGTTCGGAAACGTTCGCTTCTCCTGATGGTACTGCCCGTCGAGAATGTATCCACAGGCGTCGCCGGCTGTGACTTCTCCACCGATCGGGAGTGGTCCCGCGTCGCCTCAGAAGCGAGGAATTACAGTCGTGGACATGGTTGAACACACGGACGAGGTACGGCCCGCGGTGCTGGCCCAGGAGGCGGTCGAGCTCGTTCGGCGCTGGCTGGCCGAGAGCGCGGGCGGTGCGGCAGGCAGCGCGGAGGGTGGTGCGCAGGCGCCACGCGATCCGGCCGCCGAGCGCCTCGCCGGCGTGCTCCGCGACCCCGACGGCCTCGACTTCGCGGTCGGGTTCGTTGACGGGGTCGCCCGCCCGCAGGATCTGTTCGTCGCCGGCTACAACCTCCAGCGCGTCGCCAAGAGGATTCCGCGGTTCCTGCCCTGGTACATGCGTGCCGCCATCTGGCTCGGAGGCGTCTTCGGTCCCGTCGTCCCGTGGGTGGTCATCCCGATCGCACGTCGCGTGCTGCGCGGCATGGTCGGGCACCTCGTCGTGGACGCCACTCCCGAGAAGCTCGGCCCCGCCATCGCGCACCTGCGCGCTCCGCGCGATCCCGCCGGTCACGGCGCCCGGCTCAACCTCAACCTGCTCGGCGAGGCCGTGCTCGGCGAGGCCGAGGCCGCTCGGCGACTCGAGGGCACCCGTGCCCTCCTCGCCAGGGACGATGTCGACTATGTCTCCATCAAGGTGTCGTCGATCGCGTCGCAGCTCTCGATGTGGTCGTTCGACGAGACGGTCGACCGCGTGGTCGAGCGGCTCGTGCCGCTGTACGAGCTCGCGGCATCGTCGCCGACGCCGAAGTTCATCAACCTCGACATGGAGGAGTACCGCGATCTCGACCTGACGATCGCCGTCTTCGAGCGCATCCTGAGCCGCCCGCAGTTGCTCGGGCTGGAGGCCGGCATCGTGCTCCAGGCCTACCTGCCCGACGCGCTGGACGCTCTTCAGCGGCTGACGGAGTGGGCTTCGCAGCGCCGCACCCAGGGCGGGGCGCCGATCAAGGTGCGCGTCGTCAAGGGTGCCAACCTGGCGATGGAGCGCGTCGACGCGGCCATCCACGACTGGCCGCTCGCGACCTACGGCAGCAAGCAGGCCACCGACGCCAACTACAAGCGCGTCCTCGACTGGGCGCTGACTACCGAGCACACCGATGCTGTCAAGATCGGCGTGGCCGGCCACAACCTCTTCGACGTCGCCTATGCCTGGCTGCTCGCCTCGCGACGCGGGGTGGCCGACAGCATCGATTTCGAGATGCTGCTCGGCATGGCCACCGCTCAGGCGGAGGCCGTGAAGCGCACCGTCGGCCAGCTCCTGCTCTACACGCCGGTCGTCGACCCGGGCGAGTTCGACGTCGCGATCTCGTACCTCATCCGCCGGCTCGAAGAGAACGCCAGCCAGGAGAACTTCATGTCGGCCGTGTTCGAGCTCGACTCCGACCCCGCGCTCTTCGATCGCGAGCGCGACCGGTTCCTGGCTTCCGTGGCCGATCTCGAAGCCGACCCGCTCGCGTACGGCGCGGCGCCGCTGCCCAACCGCAGGCAGGACCGTTCGCGCGAGTGGGAGCAGGAGACCGCCGAGTCGTTCCTCCGACCGCCGGCGGTCGAGACCGAGCCGTCGGCCGCGGAAGGACTCACGAGTGTCGTGCTCGGACTGAGCCGTGGATCGGGTGGAGGTCGGCTCGAGCCGCCGGTGACGGGGTTCCACAACACCGCGGACACCGACCCGTCGCTCGCGGCGAACCGCGGGTGGGGTCGTCGCATCCTCGCCCGGTCGGTGTCGAGCGAGCTGGGCGCGCGCACCATCGCGGACGCCAAGGTCGTCGACGCCGGGCACCTCGACCGGATCATCGCCGCTGTGCGCGCGTCCGGGCAGGCGTGGGGTGGACGCAGCGGGGCTGAGCGCGGCGCTCTGCTCGACCGGGCGGGCCACGCTCTCGAGGCGAACCGCGATCGACTCATCGAGGTCATGGCGGCAGAGACCGGCAAGACCATCGCCGAGGCCGACCCGGAGGTGAGCGAGGCGGTCGACTTCGCCCACTATTACGCGTCGCTCGCTCGTGAGCTCGACGTCGTGCAGGGTGCACGCTTCGTGCCGTCGGCATTGACGGTCATCACGCCTCCCTGGAACTTTCCCGTCGCCATCCCGGCCGGCGGAGTGCTGGCGGCACTCGCCGCGGGAAGCGGCGTGATCATCAAGCCAGCGCCCCAGGCGCGGCGCGCGGCCGCGGTAATGGTCGAAGCGCTGTGGGAGGCCGGCATCCCTCAGGAACTGCTGGCGCTCATCGACGTCGCCGAGAACGAACTCGGGCAGCAGCTCGTCGCCGACCCGCGCGTCGACCGGGTGATCCTCACCGGGTCGTACGAGACTGCGAAGCTGTTCCGCTCGTGGCGGCCCGACCTCCCGCTGCTCGCCGAGACCAGCGGCAAGAACGCCATCACCGTCACGCCCCGCGCCGACTACGACCTCGCCGTCGCCGACATCGTGAAGAGCGCCTTCGGCCACGCCGGGCAGAAATGCTCGGCGGCCAGCCTCGTCATCCTCGTCGGGTCGGTCGCCCGCTCGGAGCGGTTCCGCAACCAGCTGGTCGACGCGACCAAGAGCCTGCGGGTCGGCTACCCGAGCGATCCGGTGACGCAGATGGGTCCGCTCATCGAACCGGCATCCGGCAAGCTCCTGCACGCGCTCACGACTCTGGGCGCGGATGAGGAGTGGCTCGTCCGTCCGCAGCCCCTCGACGACAGCGGCAGGCTCTGGTCGCCGGGCATCCGCACGGGCGTGCAGCCGGGGTCGTACTTCCACCTCACGGAGTTCTTCGGTCCGGTGCTCGGCGTGATGACGGCGCGCACGCTCGACGACGCGATCCGGTACCAGAACGCCATCGAGTACGGCCTCACCGCCGGCCTGCACTCTCTCGATTCGGAGGAGCTGGGGCACTGGCTCGACACGGTGGAGGCCGGCAACCTCTACGTGAACCGTGGGATCACCGGCGCCATCGTGCGGCGGCAGCCGTTCGGCGGCTGGAAGCGGTCGTCCGTCGGAGCGGGAGCCAAGGCGGGCGGACCCAACTATCTGATCGGGCTGGGGTCGTGGGAGGCCGAGACCGGATCCTCGAGCTCCAGCCTGCACCTGCGCGGCCTGGAGCCGCGGGTGACCGAACTCATCGAGTCCGGACAGTCCGCCATGGACTACCCGGCCTTCGATCTCGTGCGCCGCTCCGCGCTCAGCGACGCGATCGCGGTCGCCACCGAGTTCCACCAGGCGAAGGACGTCAGCGGGCTCGGGGTCGAGCGCAACGTCTTCCGGTACCGGCCCGTCCCCGTGGCGATCCGGCTGTCGGAAGGCAGCGGACTCCCCGAACTGCTGCGCGTGCTGGCGGCGGGAACGGTCGCGCGCTCGCCGTTCACCGTGAGCACGAGCATCGCCCTCCCCCGAGCGACGCAGCAGGTGCTCAAGGCCAGAGACGTGGAGGTCGTCGTAGAGACCGACGCACACTGGCTCTCCCGGGTGCGTGGACGCCGCATCGCCGCCCACCGCATCCGCCTCATCGGCGGCGACCCGTCCGCGATCGCGGCCGCACTGGGCGGGACCCCCGACGTCGCGGTCTACAGCGGCGCCGTGACGCCGTCCGGGAGGATCGAGGTGCTCCCCTTCGTGCACGAGCAGGCGATCTCGATCACCAACCACCGCTTCGGCAACCCGACGCGCCTGTCGGAAGGAGTGATCTAGAGGGAGCGGCGGCGGCTACTCCTCTTCCTCCTCCAGCTCGAGGAGCTCGTCGGCGGCGTCGGCGTTGCCCGCGGCGGCGAGGCGGCGCAGCTCGTCGAGGTCGCCCCGTTCGGCAGCCAGCTCGACGAGGGCGTCTTCGGCGTCCCGGCTTCCCGCATCGGCCAGGCGGCGCAGCTCGGCGAGGTCCTCGACCTCGATCGCGGCCTCCACGGCGAGGGCGACCTCGTCCGGATCGGACGGGACAGGGGGGATGGCGGTCATGGCGCTCCTTCCGACGAGCGCCACCTTACCCGGGCGTACCCTGAGACGCATGACCGAGAATCCCTCCCTCTCCACGGCTGTGCCCGCGATCGCACTGAACTCCGGCACCACCATCCCGCAGCTCGGGCTCGGCACCTGGCCGCTCGACGACGCGGAGGTCGAGCGCGCGATCGTCGCGGCGGCAGAGGTCGGCTACCGGCACGTGGACACCGCCGCCAAGTACGGAAACGAGACCGGAGTCGGTCGCGGTCTCCAATCGAGCGGTCTCGCGCGCGAGGACTGGTTCGTGACCACCAAGCTCGACGGCGGCTACCAGGGCGACGACCGCGCGGTCGCCGGACTCGACGCCAGCCTCCAGCGGCTCGGATCAGACTACGTCGACCTGCTGCTCATCCACTGGCCGCTGCCGGCGCGCGACCAGTACGTCTCCACCTGGCAGACCT
The DNA here is from genome assembly GCF_055720965.1 of Leifsonia sp. PARNA 1/14. Classification (NCBI taxonomy): domain Bacteria; kingdom Bacillati; phylum Actinomycetota; class Actinomycetes; order Micrococcales; family Microbacteriaceae; genus Leifsonia; species Leifsonia sp. PARNA 1/14. The sequence goes on along the minus strand of NZ_JBVQSP010000002.1, from coordinate 275,385 downwards.
TCATCGGGCTGCAGCAGAGCGGCAAAGCCCGCGCGATCGGCGTCTCCAACTTCAAGCCCGCCCACATCGACCGGCTCATCGCCGAGACCGGCGTGGCGCCGGCAGTCAACCAGATCGAGCTCAGCCCCGCCATCCCGCGCCTCGAACAGCGCGCCTACGGAGCCCAGCACGGGATCGTGACCGAGTCGTGGAGCCCGATCGGCGGCTCCGGCGACCTGCTGGCGTCGCCCGTGCTCGCCGCGCTCGCCGAGAAGCACGGACGCACGCCCGGCCAGATCGTGCTGCGCTGGCACGTTCAGAACGGACTCGTCGCGATCCCCAAGTCGCGCAACCGCCAGCGGATGGCCGAGAACCTCGCCGTCTTCGACTTCGCGCTCGACACGGACGATCTTGCGTCGCTCGACGGGCTCGACCAGGGTCCGCACGCGGGCGTCGACTCCGACCACACGGGGCACTGAGCGGAAGCTGACCCGGGCAACTCCCGCGCGGAGCCGCTACATCCGCACGAGCGGCAGCCGCACGGTCGCCACGAGGCCGCCGCTCGCCGCGTTCGCGAGCTGCACATCGCCCCCCGCCGCGCCCGCCAGCGCCGCCACGATCGCAAGGCCGAGCCCGCCGCTGCCTCCCGAGGTCGACGTGCGGGCGCCGTCAGCCCGCGTGAAGCGGTCCAGGGCTACCGGGATGAAGCCCTCGGGCATCCCCGGGCCCGAGTCGTGCACCGTGAGCACGACCGAGTGCGCCTCGACGTGCAAGGAGGCGCTCACGACGTCCTCCAGCCCTGCGCCGTCCTTCTGGCCGCGGATCGCGGTGATGGCGTTGCCGAGGAGGTTGTCGAGGATGCGCCCGAAGTCCGTCGGTGAGAGCGCGACACGGGACTCCGGGTCGGGGCGTCGCTTGGGATCGTAGTCGAAGTCGACCGAGATCGGGCGGGCGTCCTCGTCGCTGCTGACCAGAAGGCGCGCCCGGTCGATGGCATCCGTCAGCTCGTCGACGAGCGTGCGCCAGTCGATGCGGCCGCTCGACGGGCCGGCCTCGATGCGTGACAGCTCGAGGAGGTTGTTGGCCAGCTGCCCGAGCCGCAGCGCCGTCGAGTGCGAGGAGCGGATGTCGTCGAGGAGCGCGTCGGCGTCGCCCGCGTCGAGCTCGGCGAGCTCGAGCTGCCCGCGCAGCACAGCGAGCGGCGTGCGCAGCTCGTGGCTGGCGTCAGACACCATCTGCCGCTCGCGGTCCGCGGAGGCCCGCAGCCTCCGGATGAGGTCGTTCAGGGTCGTCGCCAACTCGGACAGCTCGTCCTGGGCGGGGCCGACCGTCAGCAGCCCCTCCGGGTCGTCGCCCGACCCGCTGCGCTCGCTGCCAGCGATGCGGTCGGCCTGCTCGCGCATCCTGCTGACCGGGCGCAAGGCCGCGCGGGCCAGCAACCACGATGCGGCACCGAAACCGAGGATCAGGACCAGCGCGCCCACCAGCAGCGCCAGGGTGAGCCGGTCGAGGATGAGCGACGTCGTCTCGTCGTTGCGCGCAGCGATCACGTGCATCTCGCCGGCGGTCGTCTGCACGCTGCGCACCAACACGTCGTAGGTGTTGCCGTTGACCGAGATCGTCGACGGGGAGGGGCCGAGCGCGAGGAGCCGGGGGATCCGGTCCTCCAGCGACTCGGGCAGCGTCGAGGCGAGGATATCGCCGTCCGCGTCGACGACGGCCAGCTCCTGGCCTCCGCCCGGCAGGTCGAACGGGCCGGCCGGGTTGGCCTCGACCGATGCCGCGGGTGCGGTGACGTCGTTGGTCAGCAGCGTATTGGTGGCGTTGTGGAGGATGGAGGCGACCCCCACCCGGATCACCACGACGGCGACGAGGCCGAAGAGAGTGGCGACGACGAGGCTGCCGATCGTGATGCGCGCGGTGATCGACAGGCGCCGCAACCACGTCACGGCGCCGGAGCCTCCGCCGTCGGCTGCTTGGAGTCGAGCGCGTTCTTCGCGTCGAGGCGATACCCGCGGCCGCGCTCGGTCACGATCGAGAGGCCGGCGCCGGCGAGGTCGAGCTTCTTTCGGAGGTACGAGACGTACTGGTCGATGACGTTGGTCCCGATGTTGTCCGTGGTGCCCCACACCGACTCGAGGATGTCGGACCGCGACAGAGTCTTGTCGGGGTTCGTCGCGAACAGCCGCAGCAGGGTGAACTCCCGGCGGCTCAGCGGCATCTCGTGCCCGGAGACCAGCGCCTGGTGCTCGTGCGAGTCGATGGTCAGACGGCCGACGCTCACCTGGGGACGCATCCCGCTCGGCTCCCTGCGCAGCAGGGCACGGACGCGCGCGGCCAGTTCTGCGAACGCGAACGGCTTGGTCAGGTAGTCGTCTGCACCCGAGTCGAGCCCGTGCACGCGGTCCTCGATCGCGTCGCGCGCGGTGAGGAGGAGGATCGGCATCGGATTGTTGGCCTCGCGGATATGGCGGCACAGCTCGAAGCCGCTCATCCCGGGCAGCATCACGTCGATCGCTGCCGCGGAGAACGCGTCGCCGCGCAGGGCGATGAGGGCGTCGACGCCGTTCGTGACCAGGGTGACGTCGTAGCCTTCGGCGGCCAGGCCTCGCTCGACGAGGCCTCCCATGTCCGGATCGTCTTCGACAACGAGGAGCTTCATGCGCCCATCGTGCCACTGATCGCCGAATGCGTGGCCGGTTCAAGCCCTCCGCCGCTGAGCGTCTGCTGAACGTTCTCGCAGAACGGCTGTCAGTTGTTGCCGCGGTTGATGAGCCGCGAGAGCACGATGGCACTGCGGGTGTGGTCGACGTTCGGCGCCAGGCGGACCTTCTCGAGCGCGGCCTCCAGGCTCGGGATGTCGCGCGAGCGGATGTGGACGATCGCGTCGGCGCTCCCGGTGACGGTTCCGGCGTCCACGACCTCCGGAACCGCGGAGAGGATGCGCAGCAGCTCTTCAGGCGAGACCGTGCCCCGGCAGAACAGCTCGACGTACGCCTCGGTGCTCATGCCGTCGATCGCGGGGTCGACCTGGATGGTGAAGCCGCGGATGACCCCGTCGGCGACGAGCTTGTCGACGCGGCGCTTGACGGCCGAGGCCGACAGGCCGACGACGCCGCCGATGTCGCCGTAGCCGGCGCGCGCGTTCTGGCGGAGCAGGTCGAGGATGCTGCGATCGAGGTTGTCCACGGCGCAAGCATACGGTGGATCGTTGCGCGCAGGGGAAGATTACGCGAGTATCGTGCGCCTGTGCGCAAGGGATGAGCGCGGCTGATTCGCGCCGCCACACCGCGGCACCACAAACGCAGGAAGTCTGCGCGCGACGGCCTCTGGCGGCGATTTCGTGCGTGACGACGCAGACAATCGCCGACAACCGTGTGTGACACTGTCCTCATGTCCATCACCGACGAGGAGGCGCGCGCCCGCGCGGAGCGACCACTGCGCACTCCCCGGGCACGGACGGTGCTGATGTGCCGGCCGGAGCACTTCGACGTGGTGTACCGCATCAATCCGTGGATGAACCCGGGCCTGCCGACCGATACTCCGCTCGCGCTGCGCCAGTGGGACGAGCTGCACCGCCTCTACGTCGGGCTCGGCTTCGACGTGCGGCTCATCGATCCGCTCCCCGGGCTGCCCGACATGGTCTACGCCGCCAACGGAGCGTTCGTGGTCGGCAACGTCGCCTACGGCGCGAGCTTCGCCTATCCCGAACGGCAGCCGGAGGGGCCGGCGTATCGCGCATGGCTGCGAGCCGCCGGCTTCGAGGTCGTGTCGCCGCGGGAGGTCAACGAGGGCGAGGGCGACTTCTTGCTGGTCGGCGAGACGATACTGGCCGGCACCGGGTTTCGCAGCAGTGACGCCAGCCATCGCGAGCTGGCGGACGTGTTCGGGCGAGAAGTTCTCACGCTGCGGCTCGTGGACCCCAGCTTCTACCACCTGGACACGGCGCTCGCCGTGCTGGACGACGCCCCGGGACGGGAACACATCGCCTACCTCCCGCGCGCGTTCGATGCGGACAGCCGTGCCCTGCTCGCCGAGCGCTTTCCGGACGCGATCCTCGTCGACGGGGAGGACGCCGCGGTGCTCGGGCTCAACGCCTACTCCGACGGGTACCACGTGGTGGTCGCCTCCCGCGCCTTCGACTTCGCGCGGCAGCTTCGCGAGCACGGGTACGAACCCATCGGCGTCGACCTCTCCGAGCTGCTGCTCGGCGGAGGCGGCGTCAAGTGCTGCACCCTCGAACTCCGGCGATGAGGCTGGACCCCCAGGAAGAGACAGAACCGCTGAGAGGACGACCATGACCGACACCGTCGCCCACCGCATCCACCCCTCGAGCGACGCCCCGACTCAGCGTCAGGCGCAGGCGATCGCAGTCGAGGACGAGCACGCGGCGCACAACTACCATCCGCTCCCCGTCGTCATCGCCGAAGGGGCGGGCGCCTGGGTCACCGACGTCGACGGCCGCCGGTACCTCGACTGCCTCGCCGCCTACTCGGCTGTCAACTTCGGGCACTCCAACCCGCTGCTGCTGGATGCCGCCCGCGCCCAGCTCGAGCGCATCACGGTGACCAGCCGCGCGTTCCACAACGACCAGCTCGGTCCGTTCGTCACCGAGCTCGCGGCGCTCGCCGGCAAGGACATGGTGCTGCCGATGAACACCGGTGCGGAGGCGGTGGAGTCGGCCATCAAGGTCGCGCGCGCGTGGGGTTACCGGGTCAAGGGCGTCGCGGACGGCCGCGCCAACATCATCGTGATGGCGGGCAACTTCCACGGCCGCACCACCACCATCGTGAGCTTCTCCGACGACCCGGACGCGCGCGACGGATTCGGCCCCTACACGCCGGGATTCCGGACGGTCCCGTACGGTGATGCCGGCGCCGTTGCGGCGGCGATCGACGCGGACACGGTCGCGGTGCTGGTGGAGCCGATCCAGGGGGAGGCCGGCATCGTCGTGCCTCCTGCCGGGTTCCTCCCCGCGCTGCGGGCGCTGTGCGACGAGCATCGGGTGCTCCTCATCGCGGACGAGATCCAGTCGGGCCTCGGGAGGACCGGGTCGACGTTCGCCTGCGACCTCGTCGGCGTGGTGCCCGACCTCTACCTGCTCGGCAAGGCGCTCGGCGGCGGCATCGTGCCGGTGTCGGCGGTGGTCGGCGATCGGGACGTCCTCGGCGTGCTCCGCCCTGGCGAGCACGGCTCGACCTTCGGAGGCAACCCGCTCGCGGCCGCGGTGGGCCGCGCGGTCGTCGCGCTGCTCGCGACCGGGGAACCGCAGGAGCGCGCCGAGCTCCTCGGCCGCCGCCTCCGCAGCGACCTCGAGCGGCTCATCGGGCAGGGGGTGCTGCAGGTGCGCGGCGCCGGGCTGTGGGCGGGCATCGACATCGACCCGGCACTCGCGACGGGCCGCGAGGTCTGCGAACTGCTGATGGAGCGGGGAGTGCTCGCGAAGGACACCCACGGCTCCACCATCCGGCTGGCCCCGCCGATCGTGGTCGAACCGGCCGATCTCGACTGGGCGGTCGAGCAGCTGGAGGCTGTGCTGGGTGAGCTGGCGTCGCGGTCGTAGCCTCCGCAAATCCTCCACCTAGAACGCAGCGTTCACCGTCGCCGCTCGCAGTGGGAGCATGGTCGGCATGACCGACACGGGGAGCAGCAACGGACCGGAAGGGCAGACCCGCGGTGCGGGGGCGACCACCACGACCGACGCGAGTCACGGCTTCTTCGGGCAGCCGCGCTCGCTCGCGAACATCTTCGGCGTGGAGATGTGGGAGCGGTTCTCGTTCTACGGGATGCAGGGCATCCTCCTCATCTACCTCTACTACTCCGCGCAACGGGGCGGCCTCGGCATCGACCAGGCGACCGCTGCCGGCATCGTCGGCGCGTACGGCGGCGCGGTGTATCTGTCGACCATCCTCGGCGCCTGGCTCGCCGACCGGCTGTTCGGTTCGGAGCGCGTGCTGTTCTGGAGCGCCGTCGTCATCATGGCCGGGCACATCTCGCTGGCCCTGCTGCCGAGCTACGCCGGCGTCATCGTCGGCCTCCTGCTCGTCGCGGTCGGCAGTGGAGGGCTGAAGGCGAACGCCACCCGCATCGTCGGCACGCTCTACGACGAGCACGACTCACGGCGCGACGCGGGCTTCTCGCTGTTCTACCTCGGCATCAACCTCGGGGCGTTCTTCGGGCCGCTGCTCACCGGACTGCTGCAGTCGACGCTCGGGTTCCACTGGGGCTTCGGGCTCGCGGCGGTCGGGATGGCGATCGGCCTCATCCAGTATTCGCTGGGCCGCAAGCGCCTCCCCGACCGCGCGCGCGAGGTGCCGAACCCGCTGCCCGGCTCGCGCTACCCGCTCATGATCGGGATCGCCGTGGTCGGGATCATCGTGATCGTGGCGCTGGTGCTCACGGGCGTGATCAACGCGATCAACCTGGCGCTCTGGGTGATCGGCATCACGATCGTGGCCGCGATCGCCTACTTCATCGTCATCCTCAGTTCGCGCCTGCTGAGCGGCGACGAGCGCAGCCGGATCCTCGCGTTCATCCCGCTCTTCATCACCAACGCGGCGTTCTGGTCGCTCTACCAGCAGCAGTTCACGGTCGTCACGATCTACTCCGACAAGCGGCTCGACCGCATGCTGTTCGGGTGGGAGTTCCCAGTCTCGTGGGTGCAGTCCATCAACCCGATCTTCATCATCATCCTGTCGGGTGTCTTCGCTGCGATCTGGACCAAGTGGGGCGACCGGCAGCCGTCGACGCCGCTGAAGTTCGCGGCCGGGACGGTCATCATGGGCCTGGCGTTCTTCCTGTTCCTGTTCTGGGCCGGCGGCGGCGAGAACAGCACGCCGCTGCTCGCGATGGTCGGCATCCTGCTGGTGTTCACAATCGCCGAGTTGCTGATCTCGCCGGTCGGGCTCTCGGCGTCGACCAAGCTGGCGCCGCACGCGTTCCAGGCGCAGATGGTGGCGCTGTACTTTTTGTCCGTCGCCCTCGGAACGGCGATGTCGGGTCAGCTCGCCAAGCTCTACTCGCCGGCGACGGAGGGCATCTACTTCGGCGTGATCGGAGCCGTCGCCGTGGTGATCGGCCTCATCCTCGCGCTCCTGAGCCCGTGGGTGCTGCGGATGATGCGCGGGGTGCGGTAGCGGTGCTCGGGTCGGCGGGGCCGTCTGGTCTAAGGTCTTCTCATGCATGAGCGTCGCCGGCCCAGACCCTACGTGATGTGGTTGATCGGGGTGGGCGCGTTGGCCACGATCGTGGGCGTCGTCTGGGGGCTGATCGCGGTCGAGGCGGCGCAACGGTCCGCGACGCTCTCCGGCCCGATGCCCACGCTGCCGGTCCACACGTACGCCCAGTACACGCAGCACGCCGTCGTGCCCGACTACACGGGACTCTGGCTGGGTCTCATCGTGGCGGCCGTCGGGGCGCTCCTCCTCCTGGCCGGCGCGGTCGCGGCCTTCGCGCGACCACGGGTGGTGTGAGGCCGGCGCGCGGCCGCACCGTGCGTCAGCAGGGCCGGGACCTCCCGGTCATACTGGAGGGCATGGCACCGCACGAGAGCACCGCACGCATCCTCGCCGTCTGCCGCGTGGCGCAGTTGCGCCCGGACGCGGGCAACGTCGGCGTGACCGCGATCGACAAGCAACCGGTCGAGCCGCGGCTGAAGGTGCGCACGCTCGGCCTCTACGGCGATGTGCAGGCCGACCGCAAGCACCACGGCGGCGTCGGCAAGGCGCTCTACGCGTACGCGGACGAAGCCGCTGACTACTGGGAGGCGCAGCTGGGCCGCGCCATCCCGCCCGGGCTGTTCGGCGAGAACCTGCGGACATCAGGCCTCGACGTCGACGGCGCCGAGATCGGCGAGCGCTGGCACATCGGCGACAAGCTCGTCGTGGAGGTCACCTGCCCGCGCACGCCGTGCGCGACCTTCCAGCGCCGGATGCGCGAGCCGCAGTGGGTGCGGCGCTTCACCGAGGCGGGGCGCGTCGGCGCCTACCTGGCGGTCGTGCACACGGGCACGGTCGGCGCGGGCGACGCGGTGGAGGTCGTGCGCCGGCCCGGGCACGGGGTCACGGTCGCGTCGTGGTTCTCGGGCGCCGACGCGGAGCAGGCGGAGGCGTTGCTCGCCGCCGAGGCCGACGGTCGGCTCGGGCTCTACCGCGAGATGACCGAGTCGATCGCGAAGGTGCGCGGTCGCGCGGCCTGAGGTGCCTCAGTGGGCGGGGGCACCGCCGTCAGCGTCCTCGTCCAGCCCGAGCTCGCGCCTCCAATGGGCGAGGAACTCGGCACCCGCGCTGTCGTGGATCTCGTCGCCGATCGTGATGACCTCGTACGGACGCTCGAGCACGCCGTCCGCCGGGCGCACGTCGACGTGGGCGATCTCCCGGCCGGTGCTGTGCACGAAGTCGGCCATCTTGTAGTCGCTGCGCGAGTCGCCGACCGAGCGCCAGCGGTGCGGGAGCGGACCGCGCTCGGCGAAGTAGTCGAACGCGCGCTGCGCCCCGCGATCCTTGTCGAGGAGCACCGACTCGATGTCTGTGGAGATGATCGTCGGGTCGAAG